>CAVVAK010000001.1:0-198380 GCA_963746335.1 uncultured Actinomycetota bacterium
GCCCGAGACCCGGTACGCGAAGGCCCCCGACGGGACCTCGATCGCCTTCCAGGTGGTCGGCGACGGGCCGGTCGACCTCGTCTACGCCAACGGCATCTGGTCGCACGTCGACCTGATGTGGGATCTGCCCCCATGGCGTCACTTCCTCGAGCGCCTCGTCTCGTTCTCCCGGCTGATCGTGTTCGACATGCGCGGCGTCGGGGTGTCCGACCGCGGTCCCGAGCCGCCCGTGATCGAGCTCCAGCGCGACGACATCGCGGCGGTGATGGACGCGGCCGGCTCGGAAGACGCGATCGTGTTCGGCGGCGCGCGGGCCGCGACGATGTCGATGCTGTTCGCCGCGACACATCCGGAGCGGACGAAGGCGCTGATCCTGTACGCGCCGGTCGCGAAGACGGTCTCGACGCCCGACTTCCCGCACGGGAAGACTGCCGAAGAGCAGGCAGCATTCTTCGAGCGGTTCGTGGCCGAGATGGGGACGGGCAAGAACCTGGACCTGCAGGCGCCGTCGGTGGCCGGCGACGAGCGCTTCGTCGGATGGTGGGCGCGGTTCGAGCGGCTCGTCGCGAGCCCCAGCGCCTACGAGGAGCTCGCGCAGGATCTTCACCGAGATCGACGTCCGCGAGATCCTCCCCGCGATCCACGTCCCGACGCTCGTGATCCACAGGGAGGGCGACAGGATCGTCTCGACGCGACAGGCCCGCTACGTCGCCGATCAGATCGAGGGAGCGCGCCTCGTCGAGCTGCCCGGCGACGACCACGTGCCCTTCGTCGGGGACGCCGATGCGATCGTCGACGAGGTGGAGGCGTTCGTCACCGGCGCGCGTCCGGCGCCCCGGGTCGATCGCGTGCTCGCTACGGTGCTCTTCACCGACATCGTCGGCTCGACCGAGCGCCAGGCCGCGCTCGGCGATCGCGGGTGGAAGGAGCTGGTGGAGCGGCACCACGCGGTCGTCCGGGAGCAGCTCAAGCGCTTCCGCGGCCAGGAGCAGGACACGGCCGGCGACGGCTTCTTCGCGCGGTTCGACGGACCCGCGCAGGCGATCCGGTGCGCACAGGAGATCGTCCGCGCCGTCCGGCCGCTCGGGATCGAGATCCGCGCCGGCGTGCACACGGGGGAGTGCGAGCTCGTCGAGGGGAAGTGCAGCGGCCTCTCGGTGTCGATCGGCGCCCGGGTGATGGCGCACGCCGGCCCGTCCGAGGTGCTCGTCTCCCAGACAGTGAAGGATCTGGTCGCCGGGAGCGGGCTCTCGTTCGAGGACGCCGGCGAGCACGAGCTGAAGGGCGTGCCTGACCGCTGGCGCCTGTATCGCGTGGCGCTGTCCGGCTAACGCCCTTCAGGCCGTCCAGTCGGCGAGCGACGTCTCGCCGACCCCCAGCGAAGGGAACGCTCGGGCGTCGCTGCCGTCGGGATCCATGATGACGAGGCCGGGCGCTGAGAACACGATGTGTTCGCCGTCCGGCGACCACGCCGGCGAGTACCCGAGGTTGTTCGTCAATCGGCGGATCCCCGAGCCGTCGGGGCGCATCACCCACACGTCCGTGTAGTTGTCCGGATGGTCGCGGTGCGACGTGAACAGGATCGAACGGCCGTCGGGCGACCAGTCCACCTGCCAGCCCTCGCCGACATGGGACAGGTCCACGACCTTCGAGCCGTCCGCCTGCGCGATGTACATCACGTGGTCGCCCGTGAGGTTCGAGTTGAACGCGATCCGGGACCCGTCGGGCGACCACGACGGATACTCGCCGCCCTCGGTGCCGGGCAGGACCCGGCGGCCCGTTCCGTCCGGTCTGATCAGCGAGAGCCCCGCACGCCCGGAGAAGGCGATCAGGGATCCGTCGGGCGACCAGGCCGGCGAGAGGCCCTCGGTCAGCCTTCGCTGACCCGTGCCGTCGGCGTTCATGATCCAGATCTCGGGCTCACCGCTCCGCTCGGATCGGAAGGCGATCTCCGTCCCGTCGGGCGACCACGACGGGTCGAACTCGGGATAGGGAGCACGCGTGAGTCGGGTCAGGTCCGTGCCGTCGGCATCGATCGTCCACACGTCCTCGAAGTTGTCGAACGCGATCCGCCCGGAGAACGAGGACAGATCTCCGCCACTCAGGGCCGACGTGTCAGCGGAAGCCTGCGATGGAGACGAACGATCCTGCGGCCGGTGCCGGTCGACATCCCCGTTGCACCCCCCAAGCACCAGGGCGGCCGCAAGAGGGATCCAGAAGAAGCGGCCCATGCTCATGCTCTGCTGTACACCGAGGTCGATCGCGGGGTTCCTCGTGATCGCGGTCGGTCGGCGCCCGGCGCCAAGCGCTTCCCGAGGAGCCGCACTTGCATAAGGCGAGGTTGGCTGTTTGAGAGGGAGGAGTCGGTCCCGCACTTGAGGGGCTGGGGTGGCGGTCGGCGCGGTTGTGCAGGAAGCCGGATACGAGGTCACGGCTCCGCGGTCCGTCGGCCCCCGATCGCAGTGGATTCAGCCCACCCGCGTTTCCGACGGGCAGTAGAATCGGGTCGCGGGGTAGCTGTTGACGAAGGTCCCCGCAGCGAACCTCGACAACCGCATAGGGGACCTGTTTGGAGGACACATGGTGGAGCAGACCACCACTCCTCCCAGCGAGATCGACCGGAGCTAGCTATGGCTGCCGTGGGCGTTTCGTCCACGGTCGCTGAGTTCCTGGTTGAGGCGGTGTGTGTCGTCGGACTGGTGTTCGCGCTCGTCGCGAGGATCCGGCCCCACTCGTATGTTCGCCTCCGCCTTGTGATCTTCGGGGTTCTTCGTTGGGAATTGGAAGTCACACCTGGCTCTGGCCACACGGGTGTGACTGAACCGCCAGTGACTCCTGTCGATAACGGGCAGGGGGATGCGCGGGTACGTGAGCACCAGCACGTTGGCTACGCACATCCAGTAGAGGATTCGACAAAGAGTTCTAGCTAGACGAGTTCGATTCTCAATCAAGTAGACCTTCGAGCAAGTAGGAGTTTGAAAGGGCGCTCCCTCGGCTGAGGGGGCGCCCTTTCCTTGCCGCTGTTCCTGCGTCTGCGCCGGGTAGTCGAACGGGATTCTGCTAGTTGCTGCGTCCGGTCGACGCTGGGAGCGGGGTACAGGGTCATCAGGGCTCAGGGAGGGCGAAGTCCAAAAACCGGACGAGGAAGGCCATCTGGAGTGGGTACTCCTTCCCGGGAATGTCCTTCGGGACGAACTCGATTCCCGATAGCCGACCTGCACGCACTTCGTCCCGCATCTCTTCGCCAACGTGCACGTTGGCATTGACCTGTCCCGCGTCCGCTCCCCCAACCATTCGAACTGCGCCAACAACCGGCGGCCCGACAACCGTGAGTTCACGAGCAATGGTCACGAAGGTCACAAGCCCTTCGTCGATTCCGAAAGCCAAACCGAGTTCGCTGGGTAGGCTTTGCGAGTTCCGACGCACGCGAGGCATGGTCTCCGTGGCAAAGAGAGTAAGGATCGACTTCGTAACTTGAATGGCACTACGCCGGACTCTCAAATGCGTGCGAGACTCGATTGGCCAGTAGGCCAAGAACCCATCTCCCGTGAACTTGTCGAACAAGCCGTTCTGATCCAGTACGGCATCGCGGGATTGACTCGACAAAAGAGGAGACTGATGATGCATATTCCAACGGACTCAGAGCCTCCATCATCGCCTGGCTGGACTTGCGGATGTCCGCGACCAGAACGAGCACGCGCTGTTGCCTTTCCTTCTCGATGCGGCGCAAGAGTCGATGTGCCTCCGCGGTATCGAGCCACTTGCGATTGGCGTGCCGTGCCAACATCTTGGACTCGGGCCGGGCTGCCTCAGGGTCGGGAGCCACAGGGGCAGCGTCCACCGTGCGGGGCTCTTGCTGATAACTCTTGGTTCGTGCCGTAATTGGAAGCGCCACTTCCTGCGCCCATGTCTGACCTACAAGGGTCTTCATGAGCGCGTCCTGATTCTCGGTCATCTGCTTCGTCCACTGCGCCAAGCCCTGCGTTCCTAGAGACTTGAGAAGCGCCTCCTGCGTCTCGGCCATCTGCTTCACCCACTGCGCTACGACCTGCGTTCCGAGAGACTTGAGAAGCGCCTCCTGCGTGTCGGCCAGCTGCTTTGCCCACTGCGCCACGACCTGCGTGCCGAGTGACTTCCGGATGTTCTCCTGCATCCCGGCGATCTGGTTCGCCCACTGCGCCGCAACTGACATTCCGAGAGACTTGAGAAGCGCCTCCTGCGTGTCAGCCATCTGCTTTGCCCACTGCGCTACGACGGGCGCTCCGAGTGACTTGCGGATGTTCTCCTGAATCTCGGCCATCTGTTTGGCCCACGTAGCCTGAGGCGGAATCCAGTCTGCGGGTGTCATACCCTGAGGTTATCTAGTCAGCGGGGGGATTCCCAGATCGAAAGTGTTTGCTCGATTCGCCGTTGCCTCTTCTTGCACCTTCGAGAGTACGGAGGCTAAGTCACCACTCCGTGGCTTCCTCGATGCGGTCTCCATCAGGCTTTCAGAATCCACTCTCCGGTGAGGGAGCAACTAGCCCCCGATTTTGAAAGTTTCCTAGTTCCCCGAGCGGTCTAAAGACGTACATGTTCATCAACACTCTGAGTTCTTGTTCTGTCGCACCAAGATCCTTGGCCATCTGGATGCGCTCCTGAATGACCTGATTCCGCAGGAGGTCGTTCTCAAGATCCCCACGCTCTGCCTCATTGAGTCTCCCCGGTACTCGCGGTCTTGGCGGCGGTGATGACGGTCGTTCGGGAATTGTCGGATTACTCGAGAGGATCAGGTTCCGTCGAACTCCCAGAAGCCCGGCGAACCCATCTGAACGGCATACAACATGAGCTCATCGCCCGGACTAACAAGCAAGCTGCTTTCGGGCAACCCGTACCGACGAATTGGCGGCCGGGGCCCTTGGTCTCGAGAATTGCCGTTCGTCCCCCAGATCCCCGAGGGCAACCTCAAATGCAACGAGGCCGTTGTACGCCTCCTCGATAAGTCGGAGAAACTCGCGAGCTTCTGATACTGATAGTCCCTCTAGCGACTCGATTCGCAGCCGACCAGACTCTCGCATGCTCCCTCCCTTCTCTTGTTCTCGTAACGAAAGTCTCGAATTGCTTGCCGGATCGGACATCAAGGCCGGGCTCAAGATCGCGACCCACCTGCACGTAGGCATCCCACGTCATCCGCGGCGATCGAGGGCTTCGAGGCAGCCTTCCGAATGCGCGGATGGGGCTCTGCTCGCTTGACACGAGGGGAAGCCTATATCCGCAACCCCACCTCGTGTCTCGGGTTCCTCACGACCGCGCCGACCGGCACCCCGGTCTGTCAAGCAATTGAGGAGCAGGTGTGGCCGTGCGCCTGGTTGTGCTGGTTACCCCGGGTTGGCTCTTGGCCCACCGGGCTAGACGCCGCCCTTCCGGCGGTTGTCGTCCAGGCAGAGCATCTGGCAGTTGGCGGCCTCGGTCTTGCCGCCCTCGTGCCACGGGGTGATGTGGTCGGCTTCCATCTCCGTCGATGCTCGAAGACTGCTTGCCTAGCAGCACGGCTGGGCAGATGCCCCTCTGCCGCTCGTAGGCCTCGCGCTTCTGGTTCGGCGTGAACGCGCCTGATGTTGAGGTGCTTCTCCTGCCCGTCGAGCACGTAGGAGTAGATGCCCTTCTTCTTGGTGACATCCTCGTCGGCCATCAGGCGTCGCGATCTGCGTCCTCAAGCTTCGCCGGGTCCAGCTCCGCGTCCTTGAACTCGTTGTAGAGCTCGCCCCACGCGACGCCCTTCATCTCCTTGCGGTGGTTCGGGAAGGTGGCCTTCACCCAAGCGATCACGTTCTGGAAGTAGAGCCACAGCTCGTTCGCGTTGGGCTTGTGCTGCTGCGTGGCCATGTAGCCCTCGATGTCGCCGTCGTTGATCCACTTGATCACGGTCTCCAGGTAGTCCTGACGGATGGGCGTGCCGCTCATGTAGTCGCTGCCGATGGCCGTAGGCGGGGCAGCCGGTCTTGCTGAAGTAGCGCTTGGCATCGGTGACCCACGGACCCGCGTAGACCGCGTTGCGCAGCTCCTGGTCGGTGAGCTTCTCGCCCGCGATGTTGATGGTCTTGAACCAGTCCAGCTTCTCGCTGTCGGTGCCGCTGCACAGGTAGACCATCAGCTGGTAGTCGAGGATGCTGCTCCTTCTCGTCCGTCTGAAGGTTGTGGAAGTAGCGGCCCTTGAACGCGAAGTCGCCCTCGACGTACTGGCAGATCGAGATGGTGCGCTGCTGCCCGTCGATGACCTCGAAGTCGCCGTCGTCGCGCACCGCCCAGTACATGACGTTGAGCGGGAAGTCCCTGCGTGATCGTGTCGATGACCGCGTCCCGCTGCTTGTCCTTGTAGATGAACTCGCGCTGGTACGGCGGGCGGATGTCCAGCTTGCCCGACGTAGCCGACGACGCCGCCTCATCGTTGTCCTCGTAGCCCTCGGTGAGATCGCGGACCGTGATTTCCTTCAGCTCGATCTTCACGAGGCCTGCTCCTTGCGGCGGATGAACGATCGCCTGTAGAGGCCCTTGACGGGATAGTCCAACGTCGAAGTAGAGTCCCGTGCGACCGCAGGTGTCAGCCCTGATGACGCTCCGAGCGTTCCAGTATTTGACTTCTTACGCTCGCCGTTCACGACCCGATCTTCTTCGCCGTACTTCTTAGTCACGGGGTAGTCGGTCGATCCGCTGAGCCCGAGGATCTCGAACTGGTCAGGGTTGTACTTGTCGAGGAACGTGATCGGCACGCCCATGACGCCGTCGTAGTCCGCCGGGATATCCGACGACCTTGGAGACCTCGATGGCGTCGTAGTTGTCGTACGTCGGGTAGTCCTCGGGGTTGTAGGTCTTGTAGAGGATGAGGTCCTCGTGACGCTTGCGAGATGTCGAGGTTGGTGAACCAGCAGGCGTTGCCCAAGCTCCGCCACTTCTGGCCGTCCTCGTCCACCCAGAACCGAGTCGCGTGGCGTCGTAGTGGTCGGGGACCATGAACTCCATGTCCCCGTTGTTGTAGCCCAGCCACAGCTTGTTGTCCTTGATGAGCCGGAAGATTTCCTTGTAGCTGATCGCGTTCTGGTTGCCCGACGATGAGGAACTTCTTGTCGTACTCCATCGAGCTGCGCCACGTACTCGCGGAAGAGCGAGAACGGCGGGTTGGTCACCACGATGTCCGCCTGCTTGAGCAGCTCGATGCTCTCCGCGCTGCGGAAGTCGCCGTCGCCCTTGAGCGGCTTGATGCCGATCTCGCTCGGGATCGGGGACGTTGTTGTCGTCCTTGTCGCCCTCGTACTCCAGGTAGATCGCCTGCTCGGAGTCGTTCTGACTGAAGAGGTCGGCGTTCTGGCTCTTGTAGCAAGTGGTGATGAGCTTCTTCAGACCCAGCTTCTCGAAGTTGTAGGAGAAGTAGTGGAAGAAGTTGCTCACCCGCGGGTCGTCGCAGTTGCAGTAGACGACCTTGCCCTTGAAGTGCTTCTTGTAGTGGCGCAGCTCGCGCTCGATGTCGGCTAGCTGGGTGTAGAACTCGTCCTCTCTTAGCCTCTTAGCGTCCACGAAAACTGCGGTTCAGGATCTTTCGTGGCCATTCGTGCTCCTCGCTCGCTCATCTGCCGCGCGGACCTCTTGGAGATCGCAAGCGCCTCACCAACTGTCGTCGGACATGCCCACATTTTAAGGCCGAAGCGGGCAGGTTCCCGCTCGAAGCGACTGATGATGCAATGGCTTCAGTTGTCGCGGTCCTAGCTAGGTGGTGCCCGTGGGCCTCTTTCGATCTGCCGCGAACTTCGTCCGGTCAGCCCACCCGAGAATAGATCTTCGTTGAGGAGGCGAAGCAGACTCGAGGTGTCAGTGTCTTCGTTGACTATCAAACCCGTATCGGAGAAGAGGGCCTTCTCATCGAGTCCTTGGTCTATGGCGACCTGACGTACTTCCTCAAGGGTGACGTCCTTCAGATGGTCGCTCTCGGTAGATGGATCGAAGACGCCTTGCGAATCGCGCATTGCGGCGACAGGCTTCCTCAAGCAACTCCGCGCCGTCGCCGTCTATCGGAAGATGGTCAGACACCGCCGTCACCCACACTCCAACCCGTTCCCCCATCTCGTCGGCACCTCGAAAGAGTGTTTCGAAAGGTGTGGAGTTCAGAACCGCCAGACCGCCTTCTGATGTGACCACGTCGAAGCGGTCGTCAATTACAAAGACGGGTTTCTTGATGACGGTAAGAGCCTGCCCGAGGCTCATGATGAACCTTCCGGCTCGGGCTACAACGTGCGGATTGCTCTTCCGGATGAAGGCGGTTCGACTGTCGGGATCGTTCCCTAGCACGACCGCGTAGAACCACAGTTTCGGAATGTGGTGCGCATCGAGCTGGTCAAGTGCTCCGGCCTCTCGCAGCATCTCCAGAATGGCATGGTCAGCGCCCACCACATGTTTGGGTACCGCTAGGTACTCGCCTTCGTCGATTAGGGCATCAGGACTGAACGCAACAGCGTCTGCCGTTTCGAGGTACTCAAGGCTTCGACGGCAGGCCTCACGGAGATCGTCTTCAGCTTCGGGTCCAAGATCGACCACCCACCCCTCGACACCTTTGCCCTTCTTCCGCGCTACGACAAGGGTCAGCGCTTCATCGATTGGGATGTCATCGAACTCTGGAAGCCATTTCTTCGCCATTAGTCCGCTCAAGAGCGAGGGTGTTGATGAATCGTGATACTAGCAGCGTCTGTTCTTCTCTTGGCCGGTGCCGAGCAATCAGATATCCGTTCCATCCGTCGCTCGTGGTGATGCCGGACACGCGGTACCCCATCACATACAGGAGCGGGTTGATCTGAACCATGTCGGACTGGACATACACGATCCCAGCGACGACGAGAAACAGTCCATATGCGACCAAGTCGTTGAGGGCAGGCTCGGAAATCGTAAGGAACGGGAGAAGATAGGTGGCCAGGTAGCCAGCAACCTCTGTTCCTTGGTCCGCAACAGCGACTATGCTAAACGGGGTCTTGTTCTTTCCTTTCATCGCGTGGAGCAGCAGCGAGAGGGTAAGGACGCCGAGCGCGGCAATTGCGGCACAAGCAGCTTGAAGCCACCGGTCATCGAACCGGATCGCGAGTATCAGGAACAAGGGCGCGTAGGAACTCACAAACATCCGAATCTTGAGGAGCAGCCCAGACACCTCAAACCCCCGCTCGGACCCACATCTCACTCATGCTATCGACATCCTGAGAACGCCCTCTGACAACCTAGCCCACCTTGCGTGTCCTCTCAAAGTCGGTCCCCATCGGTAGTGTCCTTGGCGTGACAGATCGCCCCCTCGAGCTCCTGCATGCCATCGCCGGGCCGGACGCCGACCTTCCGCCCGGGCCAGCGCGAGGCGATCGACGCCGTCGTCACCGAGCGCCGCCGGGTCCTCCTCGTCCAGCGCACCGGGTGGGGCAAGTCGGCCGTGTACTTCATCGCGACGCGGCTGCTCCGCGACGCCGGCGCCGGGCCGACGATCCTCGTCTCGCCGCTCCTCGCGCTGATGCGCAACCAGATCCGGATGGCCGAGCGCGCCGGCGTCCGAGCCTTCACGATCAACAGCGAGAACCGCGACGACTGGGAGGAGATCACCTCGGCGATCGAGCGCGACGAGGTCGACCTGCTCCTCGTCTCGCCCGAGCGGTTCAACAACCCGGCGTTCCGCGCCGACGTCCTGCCGACGGTCGCCGCGCGCTCGGGCCTGCTCGTGATCGACGAGGCGCACTGCATCAGCGACTGGGGCCACGACTTCCGGCCCGACTACCGGCGGCTCGTCCGCGTCCTCGAGCTGCTGCCCCAAGGCGTCCCGGTCCTGTGCACCACCGCGACGGCGAACGACCGCGTGATCGAGGACATCCAGGCGCAGCTCGGCGCCGAGCTCGTGACGCAGCGCGGCCCGCTCGCCCGGGAGAGCCTCGCGCTCTCGATGCTCGAGACGAGCTCGCAGCCCGAGCGGATGGCGTGGCTCGCCCAGGTCGTGCCCGGCCTCGAGGGCTCCGGCGTGATCTACGTGCTCACGATCGCCGACACCACGCGGGTCGCCTCGTTCCTGCGCACGCAGGGCATCGACGCGCACGCCTACAGCGGCGAGACGGAGTCCGAACGCCGGCTGGAGCTCGAGGACGCCCTGATCGGCAACGACGTGAAGGCGCTCGTGGCCACCTCGGCCCTCGGGATGGGCTTCGACAAGCCGGACCTCGGCTTCGTGATCCACTACCAGGCGCCCGGGTCGGCGATCGCCTACTACCAGCAGGTCGGTCGCGCCGGGCGCGCGCTGCCGCACGCGCCGGTCGTGCTGCTGCGCGGGACCGAGGACCGCGACATCCAGGACTACTTCATCGGCTCGGCGTTCCCGTCGCGGGCGAAGGCCGAGGAGGCGGTCGCGCTGTTGGAGTCTGTTGGCGGTCCCGTCGCGGAGAGCGAGATCCTCCGGACGGTGAACGTCGGCCAGATGCGCCTGCGGAACATGCTGAAGATCCTCGAGGTCGAGGGCGCGATCGAACGCGCCGGGAGCAAGTGGCGGCGGACGTCCGAGCCGTGGAGCTACGACGAGGAGCGCCTGGTGCGCGTCACGGAGGTCCGGCGGGCGGAGCAGGCCGCGATGGAGACCTACGGCCGCACCGGGAAGTGCCTGATGGAGTTCCTCCTGCAGCAGCTCGACGATCCCGGCGCCGAGCCGTGCGGGCGGTGCATGGCGTGCACGGGTTCATCGCCGGCGGTGTCGCTGGATCCGGCGGTGGTGGCGAAGGCGCGCGAGCACCTGCGGTGGGCGGAGCTGATGGTCGAGCCTCGGCTGCAGTGGCCGAGCGGTCTGGCCGAACCGAAGGGGCGGATCGCCGAGGAGCTGCGGCTCCAGCCCGGACGGGCGCTGAGCGTGTTGAACGACGGCGGTTGGGGCGGGCTCGTGAAGAAGGGTCTCGCGGCGGGGGAGTTCAGCGATGCGTTGGTGGATGCGGCGGCCGAGCTCGTCGGCAAGCGCTGGCGGCCGGATCCGCCGCCGACGTGGGTGACGTGCGTGCCGACGTCGCGGCCGGAGGTGGCGGGGTTCGCGGAGCGATTGGCAGCGGCGCTCGGCCTGCCGTTCCGCCCGGTCGTCGTGAAGACGCGCGAGACGAAGCCGCAGATCGAGCTCGAGAACTCGCACCAGCAGTTCGCGAACGTCTGGCGCGCGTTCGCGGTCGAGGGCGCTCCGCGCGGGGGAGCCGGTGCTGCTCGTCGACGACCTCGTCGACTCGCGCTGGACGCTCACGGTGGTGGGCGCAGCGATGCTCGAAGCCGGCAGCGGCCCCGTCTCACCCTTCGTCCTCGCGAAGTCCGTCAGCGACTGACCGCGGTGAGCTTCGCGCGGATCTGTTCGACCGCGGGCACCGCACCCTTACGCTCGCAGACGTTGAGAGCTTTCCGGAGCGCAAGGATGGCGTCATCTCGGCGTCCCGCCAGCCGATAGACCTCGCCGAGGTCCTCGAACGCGCCCGAAAGCGTGTCCCAGAAGTCGATCCCATCCGTGATCGACACGGCTTCCTCGACCATGGCGATCGCCTCGTCGACCCGTCCCTCTCGGGCGAGCAGCTTCGCTCGGATCCTCGTACCGTCACCTGGTTCACGAGATCGTCGGACGCTCCGAGGTCCTCGGACACGCCCATCATCTCTGCTGCTTCGGCGAAGCGACCCTGCTCGTAGAACACGCGGGCCAGATCGGCCGCCATCGTGGACCGGTACCCGAGCTCGCCGATCGATCCGAGGATCTCCATCCCCCGCAGCAAGCATCGCTCGGCGGCTTCGAGGTCGCCGGCGAGGACCTCGAGCCAGGAGGCATTCAAGGAACACCCGCCCAGCCAGAGCTTCTGGCCCAAGTCGAGCAAGACCTCCTCCGCTCGATGCTGTTGCATCCGCCCCTCCTCGAACAGGCCGAGTTGCCCTTGGCAGCCTCCTTGCAGCATGTCGGCCCTGGCTCCGACGAACCGATCTTCGGGCAGCCACGCGCGGATCTCCTCACACCGTTCGGATCCCTTCCTCGGGCCGAGCCATCCCCAAGAACGGCGCCACCATCCGCGAGACGGCCACGTCCGCGAGGGCGGCCCGGTCTCCCGCGCGTTCCGCGTGGAAGGCGGCGCGCTCGGATGAAGTCTCGATGTCCGAGGCGCGGCACCACATCAGGCCGACCTCGCTCAGGGCGCTCCAGGCGCGCGCGAGGCCCGCGTCGTCGCCGAGCTCCTCGAGGACTGGGATCGCCGCCTCGGCTTCCTGTTCGAGCAGCTCCGTCGCTCCCTCAGGTTCCACCTGCCCGCGGAGCGCGATCCGTGCGAGCCGCGCGCGGATCTCGAGCCTCCGGTCATCTCCTCGGGAACCCGCCTCCGAGGCCTCGTCGAACGCGGATCTCGCTCTCTCCAGGTCTCCCGAATGGATCGAAGCCGTGCCGAGGCGCACGAGGAGATCGACGCGCAGGGGATCGTCCGGACCCATCAAGGCGACGGCTCGCTCGAGGAGCTTGCTGGCTGCCAGCAGGTCACCACGCGCGACCGCCCGCCGGCCTCCCGTCGTGAGTCGAGCCGCCGCCTCGTCCGCGAGCTCTCGGCCGTGGTCGTCGAGCGGACCGAGTTCGGAACGCAGTCTCGCGGCCTGCTCGAGGTGGTACGCGAGCACCTCCTCGAACTCGGGGAGCCGATCGGCCGCCGTCCGCTCGAGCCAGCGTGCATGCCGTTCGTGCAACCCGGACCGTGTGCGCTTGGGGATCCGCTCGTACGCGGCGTCGCGGATCAACGCGTGGCGGAACCGGAACGCCTCGCTTCCACCGAAGAGAGCCTGCTCCGGGCCGATCAGGTCGCGGCGGTGCAGAGCCATCAGGTGTCGGCCGACGTCGCCCGCCGCGAGATCGCCCGACAGGTCGGTGACACTTCCCCAATGGAAGACGCGGCCCTCGACGCTGGCTCGTTCGATCACCCGCTGTTCGTCGTGGGTGAGACGATCGAGCCTCGCCTGCAGCACGCCGGCGATCGTCGGAGGCACGGTCAGATGCGAAAGGTCGCCGGTGACGGCCCATCCATCCTCCTCCGGCCGGATCAGGCCGTCGTCGATCAGCATCGCGAGCATCTGCTCGACGAACAAGGGGTTACCCTCGGCCGCCTGCATCACGCGCGTTTCCACGGCCACGGGGATGTCCGCACGACCGAGCAGCCCGCCGATCAACTGGGTGGATTCGCCTTGGGAGAGCGGCTCCAGGTGGAGCGTCGTCGCCGTGGCCTGGCCTCCCCAGCCCGGACGGACGTCCAGCAGGTCCGGTCTCGCCGGGCAGACGATGAGGATCGGGGCGTCCCGCGTCCACTCGGCGACATGCTCGATCAGGTCGAGAAGTCCAGGTTCCGCCCAGTGGATGTCCTCGAACACGGCAACGAGCGGTCGTTCGGCGCCGAGGGCTTCGAAGAGCTTGCGGATCGCCCAGTGCGTCTCCTCGGGTGAGGCCGATGCCCCCGCCAGTCCGAGGAACTCGGCGAGCCGCTCCGAGGCGATCGCGGCGTCGTTCGCGCCCCGCAGGAGGGCCTCGAGCTTCGCTCGGATCTCGGAAGGGCCGTCCGCGCCGACGACCCCGGCGACGGCGGTGAGCATCTCCACGACCGGCCAGTACGTGATGCCGTCGCCGTAGGAGAGGCAGCGGCCGCGTACGACGACGGAGGCTTCCGGAAGTCCCGTGAGGAGCTCCTGCGTCAGCCGCGACTTCCCGACGCCGGCCGCTCCCAGGATCGTGGCGACGACGCACGAGCGATCCCGGGTGGCGCGAGCGAAGGCGTTGTGGAGGGCATCGAGCTCCTGCTGCCGTCCGACGATCGGGGTGTCCAGCCGGCGCGCGACACCGAGGCCGTCGTGAGCGACCCCGACGAGTCGGAACGCCGGGATCTCGTGGGTCTTCCCTTTCAGCGCGAGGGACTCGACCGGCACGGCCACCGCGGCGTCGCGGACGAGGCTCATCGTCGGCGCGCCGATCAGGATCTCGCCGGGCGCCGCCGCCTGCTCCAAGCGGGCGGCCACGTTGACCGCATCCCCGGTCACGAGGGACTGCCGGGCGGCGGCGTCACCGGCCACGACGTCGCCGGTGTTCACGCCGATGCGGGACGCGATCGTCACGCCGCGGTCGCGTTCGAGCTCCTTGTTCAGTGAGGCGAGAGAGTCCCGCATCTCGACCGCGGCTCGGACCGCCCGGAGCGGGTCGTCCTCGTGGACGGTGGGTATCCCGAAAACCGCCATCACGGCGTCGCCGATGAACTTCTCGACGGTCCCGCCGTGTCGCTCGAGGACGGCTTGCATCTCCTCGAAGAAACGAGACATCAGACCGCGGAGCGATTCCGGATCCAGCTGTTCGCCCAACGAGGTCGATCCCGTGATGTCACAGAACAGAACGGTGACGGTCTTGCGGATCTCGCCGGCAGAAGGATCAGCCACGTGAGGAGCCTAAGCCGTTGCGCCTTGGCGCACGAGTTGGAGAACCGACAGGCCGGGAGCGGCCCCGTGTCCCCCTTCCTCCTCGCGAGAGCCGTCAGCGATTCGTGATCTCGGCGTGGGCCGGTGACGGTCGGGCGGAGTCGATCCGCTCCAGGAGCGACGCGGCGCCGATCTCCGTGAGGAACGTTCGAGATCGACCGCTTCGATCGCGGCATCGAATGCCGGAGCGGGATCGCCGCCCAAGAGGTGGACGAGCGCGGATTCGCGGCCGAACCATGTGCGCATCGCGATCTGCTCCGCAGCTTCGATCCGCGGCGCGATCCCGTCGAGGCGACGGCGCGCGGCCGCGACTCGGAGCGGATGCCCAAGAGACCGGGACCCCCCGTCTCAGCCCTTGTCCTCGCGAAGTCCATCGCCGACTGAGGGGTACCACGTGACACCCGTCACGGCGGTCGCCGCAGCGAGGTGTTCGACTGGCGATCGAGATGTCGGAAGCGTACACTTCGCACATGCCGAAAGCGCCACATCGTTCCTCGCGAGAGGTGGGGATCCGTGAGCTTCGCGACAACCTGAGTCGGTTCCTCGACGACGTGCAGGCCGGGCGCGAGCTGATCGTGACGGACCGCGGCCGGCCCGTCGCTCGGATCGTCGGCACGCCGGGGGAGTCGTGGCTCGACGAGTTGGTGGCGGCCGGTGTCGTCACGCTCCCCGAGCGCGACCTCGACCTCTCATCGTTCGGTCGGGTCGACGCGAAGGGCGATCTGATGGAGTTCGTCTTCGACCAGCGCCGTTGATCGGATACCTCGACACGTCGGCGCTCGTGAAGCTCCTGCTTCGCGATGAAGACGACGGGGGATCGGTGCGCACCTTGATAGCGGCGATGGACGTCTCGTTCACGTCGAGGATCGCGTACCCAGAAGCCAGAGCCGCGCTGGCGGCGGCGCGCCGCGCCGGCCGGTTCGCGCCGCGGGCCTATCCGTCGGCGGTGCGTGACCTCGACCGCGCGGTCCGATCCTTCCGGATCGTCGAGCTGTCCCCGGCCCTGGCGCGCGCCGCGGGCGACGTGGCCGAGCGGTTCGCGCTCCGTGCCCTCGACGCCGTGCATCTCGCCTCCGCGCTCGCTCTCGGCGGGAGCAACACCGTCGTCGTGACGTGGGATCGCACGCTCGCCTCCGCGGCGGCCGCCGCCGGCCTCGGCATCGCGCCGGGTCGGGATGTCAGTTGAGTGCGTATGCCCTCCTGGTCGTGGGTTCCTGCTCGTCCTCGTCCTTGAACTAGCGCGGTTCGGACGGCCCGGCTAGGGTCCTCCCGCATGGGGGTGACCGAGGAAACCGTTCCCGGGCAACGAGCGGTCACCTTCGGCACGGTCGTCGTCGGGATCGTGATCGGGGCCGTCGAGGTCGTGTTCGCGGTCGCCTTCGCGTCGCTCGTGTTCGCCGGCTATTTCGAGTTCTACTTCCTCGACGACGGGGTCGGTCTGTACCTGGGGGCGGCGGCGCTGACGCTCGCGTTCATGGCCTGGCGGGCCGGCTCCCGAGGGATCGTCGGCGGCCTTCAGGGAACGGGCGCGGCCACGATTGCGCTCGTCTCGGCGAGCGCCGTCGTGCACGCGGCCGGGAGCCCGCAGGACGTCTTCTTCAGCGCGATCGCCGGGATCCTGGTGGCGACGGTCCTCTGTGGGGTCGTCTTCTGGCGGCTCGGGTCTCGCCGACGGGGCGATCTGATCCGGTTCGTGCCGTATCCGGTCGCCGGAGGGTTCCTCGCCGGCACGGGTTGGCTGCTCCTCAAAGGTGGGATCTACGTCTCGTCGAGGGTGTCACCGCTCTTCACCCCGCTGGGCGACCTGTTGGAGTCCGCCGCGCTGCAGCGCTGGCTCCCGGCCCTCGCGTTCGGCGTGTTCCTGCTGCTCGCCGTGCGCGTGATCAAGCGACCGCTCGTGATGCCGGTGGTGATCGTGATCGGGCTCATCGCGTTCGGGATCGGGGTGGTCGCCACCGGTTCCTCGATCGAGGAGGTCCGCGCGGGAAAGTGGCTGGTCGGGTCGTTCGACTCCGTGATCCTGTGGAAGACGTGGACCATCAGCGCCCTGGGCGGCGCCGACTGGTTCTCCGTGCTCGAATCGTGGGCCGCGATCCTGGCCGCGGTCTTCGTGGCCGCGGTCGTGATCCTGTTCAACATCAGCGAGAGCGAGCGCGTCTTGGACCGGGATCTCGACACGAACCAGGAGCTCCGCGGCGCCGGGGTGTTGAACGTCGTCTCCGGGGCGCTCGGCGGGATCCCCGGCTACCACGCGCTCTCCTTCACGGCGCTGGCGACACGGATGGGCGTGAACGCTCGGGTCGTGGGGTTGATCGCGGCGCTCGTCCCGCTGGCCGCCGTCGTGTTCGGTGCTTCGGTCCTGGGGCTGATCCCGCGGATGATCGTCGGGGGCGTCCTGGTGTTCCTCGGGCTCGCCTCCCTCGTCGAGTGGGTCTGGGACAAGCGGCGGCTGCTTCCGCCACTCGAGTACGCCGTCCTGCTCGCGATCCTGGCAGCGGTCATCGTGTGGGGATTCCTGATCGGTGTGGTGGTCGGTCTCGTGCTCGCCGGCGTGTTGTTCGCGGTCAGCTACGGCCGGATCGAGCTGGTGCACGAGGTCGCCTTCGGCGAGACGTATCGGAGCAACGTCGATCGGCCCGCGACGGAACGCGACGAGCTCCGCGGGCTCTCGGACCGCGTCCAGATCCTGCGGGTGAACGGCTTCGTCTTCTTCGGATCGGCCAACCGCCTGCTGGAGCAGATCCGTAGGCGCGTGGAAGGGGCCACGCCTCCGCGGTTCCTCGTGATCGATCTCCGGCGCGTGACGGGCGTGGATTCCTCGGCGGTCGCCTCGTTCGTGAAGGCGCTCAGCGTGGCAGAGGCCGCCGGAACGGCGGTCGTCTTGACCGGTGCGTCCGATCCCGTCCGCGCCCAGCTCGCGCGGGGAGGCGTGGTCGAGGTCGAGGGGCTGGTCTCCTTCGAGCCCGACCTGGATCACGGGCTCCAGCGGTGCGAGGACGCGCTGCTCGGCGCCCCCGTCCTCGCCGAGGCCCTGGCGGAGCACCCCGCCGGCCGTCGTCTCGACGGTCTGCCCCCCGGCCTCGCCGCTCACCTGGAGCGCGTCTCGGTCCCCGAGGGCACGGTCCTGCTCCACCGAGACGAACCTCCCGGTGACATCTTCGTGCTCGAGTCCGGGCGCCTCGGCGTGGAGACCGTCACGCCCGAAGGCACGCGGCTCCGGCTCCGGACGCTCCGCCCAGGAGTCGTCGTGGGCGAGATCGCGCACTACACGGGGGGCGCTCGTACGGCCGACGTCGTGGCCGAGGTCCCCAGCGTGGTCCTGCGTATCAGCCGTGAGGCGATCGAGCGGCTGGAGGCCGAGGAGCCGGAGCTCGCGGCGACGTTCCATCGGTGGCTCGCCACGACGCTGGCGGAGCGACTGACCGACACGATGCGAACGTTCGACGTGCTGCTGGACTGAGTGGAAACGGGGGAGATACGGATGGCCGGAGAGCGACGCGCCACCAACTGGCTCGTCTCGGTCGCCACCGGGCTGATCATCGGCGCCGTCGAGTCGATGCTCGCGATCGCCTTCGCCGCCCTGGTCTTCGGCGGTTTGCTCGCGGCCCGGCTTCCGGACGGCATCGGCCTCTACCTCGGAGCGGCGGCCCTGATCCTCGGGTTCCTCGCATGGCGGGGGGGTTCCCGCGGCGTGGTCGGAAGCGTGCAAGACGCCCCCGCGGCCGTGCTCGCGCTCGTCGCCTCAGTCGCGGCGAAGAAGGCCGTCGACCTCGACCACATCGCGAGGCAGTCCGGGATGAAGAACTACGAGCGTCCGGACATCTTCCTGACCGTCATCGCCGCGACGATCGTGGTGACGCTCCTGTGCGGGGTCGTCTTCCTCGTGATCGGGAGGTACCGGCTGGGCAGGCTGATCCGTTTCGTCCCGTATCCGGTGGTCGGCGGGTTCCTCGCCGGCACGGGGTGGCTGCTCTTCAAGAGTGGGATCAACGCCTCCACGGGAACGCTCCTGCATCTCCGGACGCTCCCCGCGATGGTCCGCGACTATCAGCTCGCCCACTGGGTCCCGGCCCTCGCGTTCGGCGTGATCCTGCTCATCTCGGTCCGGGTCGTGAAACGCCCGCTCGTGATCCCGGCGGTGATCGCGATCGGGTTCGTGGTGTTCGTGGCGGGGATGGTCGCGACCGGCTCCTCGATCGAGGAGGTCCGTCAGGGGGGGTGGCTGCTGTTCGGACCGTCCGACACGCCGCAGGCGTGGCACCCGTGGACCCTCGAGGCGATCGCCGGCGCCGACTGGCTCTCCGTGCTCGGGTCCTGGGTCGGCATCGCGACCGCGGTCTTCGTGGCCACGATGGCGGCCCTGTTCAACATCAGCGGCTCGGAGCTCGTCTTGGACCGCGACCTCGACAACAACCAGGAGATGCGCGACGCCGGGGTCCTGAACGTCGTGTCCGGGGCGCTCGGGGGGATCCCCGGCTATCACGCGCTCTCCCTCACGGCGCTCGCGGAGCGGATGCGCGTCGACGCGAGGGCCGCGGGCTTGATCGCTGCGCTCGTCCCACTGACCGCCGTCGTGTTCGGCGGCTCGGTCGTGGGGCTGATCCCCAAGATGATCGTCGGAGGCGTTCTGGTGTTCCTCGGGCTCTCCTTCATCGTCGAATGGGTCTGGGACAAGCGGCGGTTGCTTCCACCTCGCGAGTACGCAGTGGTGGTCGTGATCCTTCTGGGGATCATCGTCTGGGGGTTCTTGACCGGTGTGGTGATCGGCCTGGTGCTCGCGGTGTTGCTCTTCGTCATCAGCTACGGCCGGATCGAGCTGGTTCGCGAGGTCGCCTTCGGCGAGACGTATCGCAGCAACGTCGATCGCCCGGCGGATGAGCGCGCCGAGCTCCGCGGACTCTCGGACCGCGTCCAGATACTGCGGGCGAGTGGGTTCGTGTTCTTCGGGTCGACGGATCGCTTGCTGGAGCGGATCCGGGATCGGATCGAAGACACCCCGCCTCGCTTCCTGGTGATCGATCTCCGCCGGGTCACGGGCGTGGACTCCTCGGCGGTCGTCTCCTTCGTCAAGATGCTTCGCATGGCAGAGGCGGGTGGCTTCGAGGTGATCTTCACGGGCGCGTCCGATCCGGTGCGCGCGCAGCTCGCGCAGCGGAGGCGTAGTCGAGACGTGAGGGGCTCGTGGCATTCGAGCCCGACCTGGACCGTGGGCTGCAGCGATGCGAGGACGCGCTGCTCTCCGCTTCTGGCCTGGTCGAGGCCATGGCGGATCACCCCGCGGGCCGCGGTCTCGAGCCACTGCCACCAGGACTCGCCGCTTACCTCGAGCGCGTCTCGGTGCCCCAGGGCAGATCCTGCTGCACCAGGACGAGCCGCCGGGGGACATCTACGTGCTCGAGTCCGGGCGCATTGGGCGTGGAGACCACGACCGCCGAGGGCGCGCGGATCCGCCTGCGGACGCTCCGCCCGGGCGTCGTCGTCGGGCGAGATCGCGCTCTACACCGGGGTCGCTCGCACCGCCGACGTGGTGGCCGAGGTCCCTTCCGTGGTCCTTCGCATCGGCCGCGACTCGATCGAACGGTTGGAGGCCGAGGAGCCGGCGCTCGCCGCGGCCTTGCACCGCTGGCTCGCCACGACGCTGGCGGAGCGACTGACCGACACGCGCGGAGCCGTGGACGCCCTGCTCGACTAGGTCCGTTGACGGACGACGCCGTCGCGTCGACCATGCAGGCATGGAGCCGGAGAACGTCGTCACGTACGAGTACCCGGCCGAGCCGTACTCGGAGGTGATCCCGGGCCTCTCCGCGGCGAGCGCCGCTCACTCGCCCAGCGAGATGCTCGCGATGTTCGACGTGCTGATCGACGTCGGCGGACACGATCGGTGGAACGGCGAACCCGATCCTCGGTATCGCTTCCATCCACTCGACGATGTCCCGTTCATCGCCGATGCCGAGATGATCCATACGGTGGGCGAGCGGATCGCGTCTCTCGTCAGGGAAGGGAAGCACGTCGCGGTCAATTGTCTGAGTGGCGTCAATCGGTCCGGACTCCTGGTCGGACGTGCGCTCGTGGAACTCGGCTACACGCCGGAGGAGGCGATCGAAGCGGTGCGCCGGGCGAGGGGACCGATGGCGTTGAGCAACAAGCACTTCGTTCGCTTCCTGTTGGTCGACTGCACCTCCCGAGCCCTGGCACGACGCCGCCAGCTCTCACTGCCGCTCTGATCTCATCACGGTATCCGCCGATCAACGGGCCGGGACAGCTCCTCGCTTCCGCCTCACGGCAGGTGGGCCGCTCCCTGGAACTCGATCCAGACGACGGGCTCGTCGCCTACGACCCATCCATCGTGTCCCGGCGCGACCCGGAAGACGTCACCGGTCCGGATCTCCGTCGCACTCCCGTCGTCGTGCTCGATCTGCAGCTGGCCCGCAGCCGCGTATCCGATGTGCTCGACCTGACAGCGGTCGGCGCCCATGACCGGCCCGATGCACTCGGACCACCGCCACCCGGGCTCGAACGTCGTCCGCTGGATCTGGCCGCTCGCGAGCCCGACCAGTTCGATCGTCGTCTTGTCCATCGCCTTCGTCTCGTCCGGCTCCTCGAAGCTCCTGCTCTCGATACCTGGCATGTCCTCTCCTCCCTGGATCGCTCCCCTCAAGTGTCCGACACGGAGCGTGGAAGGGGCACGGTCGGCGGTTCAGGGATCGCCCTCGTGCCCAGGAAGCCCGTGGCATAGGCTCCAGTGGTGCTGACCTGCGCCAACTGCGGGCGGGAGTCCCCGGATGACTTCGCGTTCTGCCCGGCGTGCTCGGCGCCGCTCGCGCCACCCGGCGTCGAGGAGTTCCGCAAGACCGTGACGGTGGTCTTCTGCGACGTCACCGGGTCGACCGCCATGGGCGAGCGCCTCGATCCCGAGTCGCTCCGCCGGGTCATGTCGCGCTACTTCGCCGAGATGCGGGCCGCGCTCGAGCGACACGGGGGAACCGTGGAGAAGTTCATCGGCGACGCGGTGATGGCGGTGTTCGGGGTCCCGGCGATCCACGAGGACGACGCCCTCCGGGCGGTCCGCGCGGCCGCCGAGATGCGGGAGGCCCTCCAGGTCCTCAACAAGGAGCTCGAGCGTGACCACGGGGTCTCGCTCGCCGCTCGGATCGGCGTGAACACCGGCGAGGTGGTCGCGGGTGCCCAGTCCGACACGCTCGTCACCGGCGACGCCGTGAACGTCGCCGCCCGCCTGGAGCAGGCCGCGGACCCGGGGACCGTCCTGATCGGCGAGGAGACGCTCCGTCTCGTCCGGGACGCCGTGGTCGTCGAGCCGATCCCGCCGCTCGAGGTGAAGGGCAAGTCGAAGCCGCTCGGCGCGTTCCGCCTCGTCGAGGTGACGGCCGGGGTCGCCGGGTTCGCGCGTCGGCTGGACTCCCCGATGGTCGGGCGGGAGCGCGAGCTCGCCCGCCTCACGCACGCGTTCGAGGCCGCGGTCGCCGACCGCTCGTGCCAGCTGTTCACGATCCTCGGCACGCCGGGAGTCGGCAAGTCGCGGCTCGTCGAGGAGTTCCTGGGTTCGCTCGGAGACGCCACGGTCCTTCGCGGCCGGTGCCTCCCGTACGGCGAGGGGATCACGTTCTTCCCGGTCGGCGAGGTCGTGAAGGAGGCGGCCGGGCTGGAGGACTTCGACGCGCCGGACGAGATCGAGCGGAAGATCTGCGCGGTCTTGGGCACCGACGGCCCGGCGTGCTCGACGCTCGCGCAGCTGTTCGCCGCGGCCGAACGCGACAGCTCCGTCGAGGAGACGTTCTGGGCGGTGCGGTCGTTCCTTGAGGCGGTCGCGCAGACGGCACCACTCGCCGTGGTGTTCGACGACATCCACTGGGGGGAACCCACGTTCCTGGATCTGATCGAGCACATCACGGACTGGGCGCGCGAGGCGCCGATCCTCGTGCTCTGCTTGGCGCGGCCAGAGCTGCTGGACGAGCGAGCGGGCTGGGGCGGTGGCAAGTTCAACGCGACGACCACCTCGCTCGAGCCGCTCTCCGACGACGAGTGCGGCGACCTGATCGGGAACCTGCTCGGTCGCGCGGCGCTCCCGGAGGAGTCGCGCGACCGGATCCTCGCCGCGGCCGAGGGCACGCCGCTCTTCGTCGAGGAGATGCTCTCGATGTTGATCGACGACGGTTCGCTGGCGCGCGAGGGCGACCGGTGGGTGGCGACCGGAGCGCTGTCCGATCTGCGGGTGCCGCCGACGATCCAGGCGCTGCTGGCCGCGCGGCTCGATCAGCTCACCGGCGACGAACGGGCGGCGATCCAGCGGGCGGCGGTGTGCGGGAAGCAGTTCCACGTTGGCGCGGTGTCGGCGTTGCTGGAAGCAGAGGGTGGCGCCGTCCGCCCGACCCTGATGGGCCTGGTACGACGCGACCTGATCCGGCCGGACCGGTCGTCGCTCGCGGGCCAGGACGCGTTCCGGTTCCGCCACCAGCTGATCCGCGATGCCGCCTACGAAGCCGCGCCGAAGTCACTCCGTGCCGAGCTGCACGAGCGGTTCGCCGACTGGCTCGAGGGCGTCGGGGAGTCACGCGTCGATGAGTTCGAGGAGATCCTCGCGTACCACCTGGAGCAGGCGCACCGGCTCCTGTCGGAGCTCGGGCCGCTGGACGATGCGGGGCGCGAGCTGGGGCTCCGAGCTTCCCGGCACTACGCAGCGAGCGGCCGTCGCGCGTCGGACAGGAGCGACGACCGGGCCGCCGCGACCCTGTTCCGGCACGCCGCAGATCTCCTCCCGGAAGGGCATCCGGATCGTCCGCGCGCCTTTTACGACGTCGGCCGCGCGAGCCTGCGCGGCCTCGACCCAGGTGTGGCGTTCGCGGCGCTCGACGTTGCAGTCGAGGCGGCCGTCGCAGCTGGTCAGCGGTCGATCGAGTGGATGGCGAGGATCGACCGAGCGGACGTGCGGACGCTGATCGACCCGATCGGGTCCCCGGTTGACGATCTCCGTGCGGAGGTGCTCGCCGCGACAGCGGACCTCGAAGCGAGCGGTGACGACGAGGCGCTGACGATCGTGTGGAGAGGACTGGCGTCGGTGGAATGGATGCCGTGCCGATTCGACGCGGCCAGGGAGGCCGCGATCCGCGCCGTGGAGCATGCGCGCCGCACGGGAGACAGATCGCTCCTGATGGACGCGACGATGACGCAAGTGGGCGCCGAGTTGCTCGGCTCGACGACGCCGGCCGAGGGTCGGCCGTTGCTCGATGCGATCACGGCCGAGTTCGGGTACGACGGTCTGATGGGACACGTGGCCCAGATCCAGCACGCGAGCTTCGAGGCCCTGAGCGGTAACTTCGACGGCGCGAGAGGGTGGATCCGCAAGTCCGAAGCACTCGCGGAGCGATTCGGTTCGGAGCTCTGGTTAGCAGCGTGCTACGAGTTCGGCGGTCACATCGAGGGGATGGCGGGGGATCCAGCTGCGGCCGAGCGCGCCTTCCGCAAGGAATACGAGCTCCATCGGCGCCTCGGCGACGATGCACACGCATCGACCTCCGGGGCGTACCTCGCCGTCGCACTCTGCCGTCTGGGCCGGTTCGACGAGGGGGAGGAGGTCGCGACGACCGCCCGCACCATCGGCGCCGACGAAGACCTTGCCACGCAGGCGAGCGCCCGCTCCGCCCAGGCACTGGTCCGATCCTCCCGAGGCGAGCACGAGGAGGCGGTCCGGCTGGCCCGGGAGGCCGTCGACCTGTACGCCGCGGCGCAGAGCCCCTGGTTCCATGCGGAGTCCCTGATGACGCTCGCGGAGGTCTCACACGCGGCCGGACTGTCCGGGGAAGCGGCTGAAGCAGCGCGCGCCGCGTTGGCCGCCTACGAGCGCAAGGGCCACGAGCCGGGCGCTGCGTCGGCACGCGCGCTGATCGACGAGGTCACGGCTGGCTGACCCAGACGTGCGGTCGCGTCAGCCGCCGGTGACCTCGGCGCACGCCGATGACGGTCGGGCGCATTTCAAGGAGACGAGATAGCCGATCAAGGTCTGCGCGATCAAACGTCCGCGTGCCAAGCCAAGCAACATGACTCGCCGAGGAAGTCGGGGAAGAGGCCTGGCAGGCGCACGACCTTGATGTCGTCGTTCCTCGCGCCTTGCAACACGATGACGGCGGTGAGCGGAGCGCCTGCGAGGGATCCTCGGTACGCGATCCTCGCACCGTCGGGCGACCACGCGATCGCTGCGAGTTGACAGCCACTGTGGCCCTTGAAATCGCACACCGGCAGGTCGATACGCTCGGGTCCGGAATCTCTCGTCACCGAGAGTTGGATCGTGCTGCTGTCCTGACCGAACCGTGCGATCAGCGTGGCGATCCTTCCGCTCGGAGCCGTCGCCACCCCGAAGTGCGTCGTATGTCGTTCTCCGGCGATGATCGTCGACGTGCGGCGCTTCGCGACCGAGTACGCCGAGAGCTCCGCGACCGAGGACGGAGAGAGAGACTCGTGCATCCCAAACCCGGGGTTCCGCGAGAACACGATGACGTTACCATCGGGCATCCACCCACGGATGTGCGCAACGCCAGTCGTTGCGACGACGTCATCGACGGCCATCGTTGTCACGTCGAGGAGATAGAACCCGCCGGGGCGGCCTCTCATAGGGGTTGACTCCGTGTAGGTGGTTCCGCTCTCCGGTGTCAAGATTGCCCTGCCCTCCGCGGTGAAGAACCACGTATGGCTCACGGCGAGCCGCTTGCCGTCTGGTGACCACGCAAGCGCTGTGGCCTGCCTCGGCGTCCGGATCGTGGACATGGCCCCGGAGATCGGATCGATCAAGAGGACGCCCCCTCGGGCGGACGGCGTGGCGAGGAGCGAGCTATCGGGGGACCACGCGAGGGCACCAGGAACGACGTCTTGGCGATAGCCGGCGTCGTCGACTGCGACCCCGTCCGCGTCGAGCGCCGGGGTTGCCGTGAACACGTTGCGACTGCAGGCTCGACAGAGCATCCGGAGATCGGTCCCATCCGGCCGCATCGAGTAGATCGAGGACGTGGCGCCTGGCCACTCCCCGGGGCCCGGATCGTCGATCAGCGACGCATACGCGATCCGAGATCCATCCGGCGCCCACGCGATAGCGGATTTCTCGCTGGGTTGGCGCGTGAGCTGACGAAGGCCCGACCCGTCCGTGTTGATGGCGAAGAGCTGTGGGTAGATACCGTCGGGATAGAGCGCAGAGAACACGATCACGTCCTCGGATCCCGACAACCTCTCGATGGCAACCGCGGCGGAGACCCCAACCACAACCAGGACGACGAGGAGGATGCCTGTTCGCGCACGGGTCATGACTCGAGCATCGGCCTTGCTCGAGCGATGCTCAAGGACCCATGGACCGTATGGTGATGGGCGCGGCCTCTTCCGACTACTTGTCGTGCTTGATCTCGACGCCGCCGAGGATAGCCAGCGCGTCGACCCGGAGCCGGGGAGCGTCGTCGGGAAGTGAGGATCCCTCCGCCCGATTGCTGACGCCTCCGAGGATCGGCGTCCCTCGAACGGTGACCCGCCAGTCGCGAGGGATGATCAGGTCCACGCCCCCCATGATCGCGGTGGCGTCGACTTCCGCCCCATCTTCGGCGAGCGTGGCGTGGCGCATGTCCAGCTCCACGCCTCCCATGATCGCCGTGAGGACCGCTCCACGGAAGGCGTTCGACTGGGTCGCGAGCTCCGAGCCGCTCAGGAACGCGGTCGTGCGGACCAGGTCCTGATCGTGTCCCTCACCCAGGACGAGGTGATCCCCGCGTCTGCTGTTGCGGACCAGGACCGTCACCCCGAACGCGATCAGCGCGGCGGGCCAGATCACGTTCCAGGCCGACGTCTCGAGCACGTCGTTCGAGACGAGCAGGAGCAGCACACCGACGGCGACGAGCAGCACCGGTCCGAGGAGCGAGACCGGTCGCTCGGCGAGGGTCACCAGCCCGAAGGCGACGATGACGGCCGGCCACCAATCGCCGATCACCTGCCCCGCGTCGAGGACGTCTGCGCGATCGAGCAGGAAGAGAACGCCGATCGCGATGAGCGTCGCGCCTATGACCACCCGGTCCCATCTCATAGCCGAGAAGCGTGTCCGCTGGCGATCGACGCGGTCAAATCGCCCGCGACATCGTCTATCGTGCGGACGGCTCCGGATGAGGAGGACTCATGCTCGCAGCGGACACCTTCATGATCGTCTTCCGGTTCCTGCACATCGTGACCGGGGTGGCGTGGGTCGGCTCGGCGTTCCTGTTCGTCGGGTTCATCGGACCATCGGCCGCCGAGGTGGGTCCGTCCGCCCTGCCGCTGCTCACGGCGGCGATCAAGAAGCGGAAGGTCGCGAAGGTGATCACCGTGCTCGGCGTGATCACGGTGCTCGCAGGTTGGATCTTGTGGCTGCGGAACCTGAACCTCTACGACTCGCTCGGAGGATGGGTCACCTCGAGCTTCGGACTCGGGCTGACGATCGGCGGCGTGCTCGCGACGATCTCCGCCTACTTCGGGGCCGTCGGCGTCGGGCGTGGGGTGGAGCGGCTCGTCGACCTGGGGAACGAGGTCGCCAGCTCAGGAGGTCCGCCGACGCCGGAACAACAGGCGCGGCTCGATGAGCTCGGGAGCTCGCTGGAACGCCACGGGAAGGTCGACCTCGATCCTGCTGCTGCTGGCAGTCACGGCGATGGCCACCGCTCGGTACTGGTGACGAGCGGTTGACAGGCGCAGGCTCGGAACAGGATAGAGCCGTGGCCTCCTACACCGTGAACCGGGCGGCCGTCGCCCGGGCCAGGAAACTGATCGATGCCCATCAGTACGTCCTGGACAGTGAGTGGGGGAAGGTTCAGCCCGGCGCGGACGATGAGAACGCGTACCTCGAGTCGCACTCGTGGGGCGACTACGCCGAGTGGTTCCTCGGCCTCACCGAGGGCGCGACCGATGAGACGAAGTCGAGACACGCGTTCGTGTACGGCGACTTCCGCCGGCTGCATCGCAGCGGGCTGATCGCGTGTCAGTACCGGGCGGCCGAGTGGCGTCACAAGGACGTCGAGCTGGCGGCTCACGATCTGCTCCAGCATCTCGACGCCACTCGAGCGTGAGCAGAGCGAGAAGCTCCGCGATGGAGGCGAGGCGTCGATCCGGTCCTGTGACAGCCGCGCTGCTGATCGCGGCGGTCGCGCTGGCCGCCTGCACGTCCCCGCCTCAACATCAGCACATCCGACCGACGCTGGCGCCGGCGACGACGACGACGATCGACGAACTCCGTGCCGCCGTCGCGACGTGGCATCGGACGCCGGCGACGATCACCTATCGCAGCGAGCGACAACGCCCGGGGCTGGCGGAGTCGGCTCATCAATGCCTGCGCGCGGTGGTGAGCGAACGGACCGGGATCCAGATGGGACTGCGGATGTGCGATCCGAGCGGCGTCATCACGCTCTCCTGGGATCCGCCGGGTCGCTGGCGGCTCGACGTCGCAGAGGGCGGTACCACGACCACCGCGATCGTCATCGCGCACGACGGGCTCATGTGCGCACGGCCGTACGAGGCGGGGGTGTCGTGTCGGCCGCGCGCGGTCGAGGCGATCCTCAGCGACGTCCCGTTCCGGGAGCTGATCGCGGGCGTGACCAGCACTCTGCGAAGCGTCGGCCTCCGGCCCGAAGGCACAGTCGCCGGCACCGAAGGCGTCGTCGCCGGGGTTCCGGTCCGCTGCCTCGAACGGCGGTCGGGAACGTCGGCCGCGCGCTGGTGCTTCGCCGACGAAGGAGCGCTGCTCTCGCTCCGGCTGCTCACCGAGGGGCGAGCGCCGACGATCATCGAGGCCGTACGCGTGACGGATGAGGTCGACGACGCGGACTTCGATCCGCCTGCTGGGTGACGCTCAGAAGGTCGGTTCGCGCTCCGAGGAGACCGGGCGTAGCATCGGCAGATCGGTGGTTCGACCGGAAGGGGGGAGGGCGATGCCAACGTTGTTCGAGCGCTTGGGAGGCCTCGACGCGATCACGGCGGTCGTGGAGTCGTTCGTGGGCCGTTGCGCGGATGACCAGAGGATCAACGCCAAGTTCGTACGGACGGACATCCCTCGATTGAAGAGGATGCTGATCGATCAGGTCTGCGAAGCGGCCGGTGGGCCGTGCACGTACACGGGCCGGAGCATGCGCGAGACGCACGACGGCATGGGCGTCACGGGCGGCGAGTTCGATGCCCTGGTCGAGGATCTGGTCGCCGCACTCGACGAGTTCAACGTCCCGGCGGCCGAGAAGCAGGAGCTGCTGGACGTGCTCGGACCGATGCGAGGCGAGATCGTCGAGCAAGAGTCCGCCGAGACCGGGACGGCCCTCCCGGACTCGTATCAGGTCGCGCCGGCGCTCCGCTGAGCCGGACCTGGGCAGCCACAGCGTCGAAGGGCCGGACCGATGTGGTATCGACTTGACCTTCGCGTTCGGGCGGACGTCGATGACGACGCCCTGCACGAGATCGCTGTGCTCGCGAACACCTATGCCATCGTCGACGAGGTGCAGGCCACGCGTGATCCCGAGAGCGGGGATGCTCGCTTCACGGCCAGGATCGATGCTCCTAGTCCCCACGCGGCCCTCGGCGCCCTCCTCACGGTGATCGCCCAGACCTCCGGGCATGCAGGGCTGGCGGACCAAGGCGCTCTGCACAGAGTGGTGATCGAGCGCGAAGAGCCGGGCCACCATCCGAGCGGATCGTGACAGGCCCGGGCCGGCGAGAGCGTCACTCTGGGCCGTGTCGACGGACAGACATCAGGCTGCGGAGCGATTCCGGATCCAACTGCTCGCCGAGCGATGTCGATCCGGTGATGTCACAGAACAGGACCGTGACCGTCTTGCGAACCTCGCCGCCGACGCGATCGCCCACGATCGGAGCCTAGGCCGGTTCGCCCGGTAGCACGAGTCGGTCGGTGCGGGACCTCGGGCTGCGACCGATGCTCCGAACGCCCAACCCGGACTGAAGTTCAGGCTCTCCGTATGCCGATACATAACCCGTGTTGACCGAGGAGGATCTCGTCGAGACTGCCCTGCTGCGATACGCACAGCAGCGGGCGACCAAGTGGGGGGCGCATCGCTTCGCGGCCGAGTTCCATCGGCGGGATCTCGAGGAACGGTGGCTCGTGGCCTCTCGATCGGGCACCACGCCGTACACGACTCCGGCCGATGCGACGACCCTGTCTCGAACCGGCCTGTCGGGTCCCGTGGACGCCGGCGCGCAGGAGAACGCGATCGGTTCCGACCGAGCCGAGGCACGGATGGTGAGGCCGGCATACGCGCGACACTCGTCGGTCCCGAGGCCTCCGGCGCCAGAGCTCGGATCCGAAGGACGTGGCCCTCGTCGCCGCAAACGGAAGGAACGGTCGGCGGATCCCGCGTCATCGATCTCTCCCGCTGAGGCGGCGGGGATGTCGGCTGCCGGTCGCCGGCTCTACGGGCTGGACGATCCCTCGGATCGCGGGCGCTGATCGAGGGCGTTCGCGGACACCTCGGGTCACCCCTCGACACGGAACAGATGCCAGCTGCCCGGAACGCCTTTCAGCTCGTGTTCGCCTCGCTCGTCGAAGACCAGTGTTGATCCCGCCAGCAGGTCCTTCACGGTGCTCGAAACCAGCACCTCGCCGGCTCCCGCCGTCGCGCTGACGCGAGACGCGATGTGGACGGCCAGCCCGCCGAGGTCGTCGCCCCTCACCTCCACCTCGCCGGTGTGGACGCCCGCGCGGATCTGCACACCGAGCGTCTCGACGGCCTCGGCGATGTCGAGTGCGCAGCGCACGGCCTGCGTCGGTGAGGCGAACGACGCGAAGAAGCCGTCGCCGGTCGTGGCCACCTCGCGACCGCCGTAGCGCTCGAGCTGCACGCGCACCATCGCGTGATGCTGGTCGAGCAGGTCCCGCCAGTCCCGGTCACCCGATTCCGCAGCCCGCGTGGTGGAGTCGACGATGTCGGTGAAGAGCAGCGTGGCGAGCATCCGGTCCGGATCGGCGCCCGTTCGCGCTCCCGTGAGGAACTCCTCGATCTCGTCGGCGATCCGGTCGATGTCCTGGGAGAAGATCAGATGGTCCTCGCCCGGGAGCTCGACGAACTTCGCGCCTTCGATCGCCGCGGCCACGTCACTGCTGTGCTCGATCGGCACGATCCGGTTGCCGCTGCGGTTCATCACTAACGTCGGACACGCGATCTTCGGCAGCGTGTCCTTGACGTCCGACGTCAGGGTCTGGCGGTAGTAGTACCCCATCGCGCCCTGGCGGACGGAGTTGCGTTGGAGCTTCAGCAGCCGTCGATCGAAGTCCGCGTCGCCGACGCGGCTGGGCGCCAACCAATCGAGCCCGCTGTCGTCCACTGCCTCTTTGATCAGGGTGACGACGTCATCGACGCTCTGCGTCGACTGCCCTTCCCCGAACGCATGCTTGGCCGTCGGTGTGAAGAGGACGAGTGAGTCGCATCGCTCGGGATGGGCCGCCGCGAGCAGCAAGGCGATGAGGGTGCCGTCGTTGGAGCCGACGACCGCGGGTCGTTCCGAACCGGCCGCGTCGAGCACCGCGATCACGTCCTCGACCTGGGTGTCGAAGTCCGGGAGGGCGTCGAGCGGGACGGGGTCGGAGAGCCCCGTCCCTCGGCGGTCGAAGTGGATCAGGCGGCCGAACGACGCGAGCCGCCGGAGCAAGCGGGCGAATTCGGGGAAGTCCCAGACCGCCTCGACGTGGTGCACCCAGGTGTCGATGAACAGGATGTCGATCGGGCCTTCACCGACCACCTGATAGGCGATATGGACGTCGCCGACCTTCGCGAACCGGGTGTCGAGTGCATCCGGCATGGGCGTGAGGGTAGCGCTCCGCGACGAGCTCGAGAGCTGACCGTTCCGGATCGCTCTCACCGCTCAGGGAAACCGCTCGTCGTGCCGACCACTCCTGTATGGCTGTCGATCCGAACGAGCAGTGGGCGCGCGTGGAACTCGGCGAGACGTTGGTCGGTCGCCGGCCCGGCACGTCGGCGGCCGAGCACGCACGTGATCTCCGGACGGCCCAGCCGATCCGCAGCCGTCTCGCGCGCATCCTCGGCGTTCACACCGACGAGCGGGCGTGGCGCATGGGGGCCAACGGAGAGCAGATCACCGGCCTGTGGCTCGGGCGCCTCCCTGCCGGTTGGCACGTGTTCCACGACATCCCCGTGGGCGAGCGAGGGGCGAACATCGACCACCTCGTGATCGGGCCCGGTGGCGTGTTCACGGTCAACACGAAGAACCTGACCGGCAAGATCTGGGTCGGGGCGAAGAGCGTCCTTCACAACGGCCATCGGACCGACTTCCTCCCGAAGGCGACGGCGGAGGCTCGCCGGGCGTCCCGCCTCCTCTCGGCGGTCGTCGGACGGCCCGTCGAGGTCCGAAGTGTCCTCGCGATCCTCGCCGACGGCTGGACGATCAAGGAGGAGCCGCCCGACGTGTTCGTGCGTGGCCCACGCAGTGCGAAGAACCTGATGCTCAAGCAGCCGGTCACGTTGACCGCCCACGAGGTGATCGAGCTCACGGCTGCCGCGGCCAAGCCGGGCACCTGGGTCGACGCGATCTCGCCCCGGCGGTGCCGGTGCGGAGGGCACATGGTCCCCCGGACCCGCAAGTCCGATGGAGAGCGATTCCTCGGATGCTCCCGCTTCCCGACCTGCCGAAGCACCCGCCCGATCGACGCCTGAGCGGTGTCTCGACCCGAGGGCCGGCCGAACCTACACTCGGGCGCGACCTCGCTCGCGGCCGGACTCGGGGCGATCTGGGTGAGTCACGACGACGGCACGGTCACGAAGGTGGATCCGATCACCGTGCGAGCATCCCCCTTCTCCCACGTCGACGGGTCGGCGCGCACGATCACGGTCGACGAGGCGAGGGACACCGTCTGGGTCGACATCAGGAGCCCGAGAGCCTGACCGCTCGACCCGGCCGCCGCGCGAACCTAGACTCCCGCCCATGCAGCGGCGCACCAGTGGGCGCAGCCTCGGCGCCGTTCTGTTCACCGACATCGTCGGCTCCACGGCGATCGCCGCCGAGATGGGCAACACCCGGTGGGGAGAGCTCGTCGCCCGGCATCACCGGATCCTCAGGCGCCTGATCAGCCGATTCAGCGGTCACGAGGTCGACACCGCGGGCGATGGGTTCTTCGTCACGTTCGAACGCCCGGCCGACGCGATCCGATGCGCCGTGGCCGCGACCGAGGCGGTCCGGGACCTCGGGATCGAGATCAGGGCCGGCGTGAGCTTCGGCGAGCTCGAGACGAGCGGGCGGAAGCCCGGGGGGCTCGTGGTGAACACGGCGGCGCGAGTGATGTCGGTGGCCGGGGCGGGCGAGGTCCTGGTGCCCGCGTCAGTGCGAGAGATCGTCCCTGGCGCCGGTATCACGTTCTCCGAGCACGGCGTGCATCAACTCAAGGGGCTCGACGGCGAGTTCCGCCTGTTCGGTGTGACGGACGTCGATGGCCGTGAAGTGGTGCCGCCGCTCGAAGCGGAGGAGGCTGCCGAACGTCGACGGGAGATCTTCCCGGCGGGCGGGAGGCGATGGGCGCTGATCGTGGGCGTGGCGGCCGGCGTCCTCGCCCTGATCGTCGGCGCCTCGCTCCTGTTCTTCGGCGACGACCCGGACAAGCCCGCGGGTACCACGGGCCCCTTGCAGCACGCCGTGGCCTCGATCGATGCCGAGACGGGGCGAATCGGTTCGACCGTGTTCATCGGGCCGGCAGGGAACCGATACGGGACCAACCTCCAGTTCATCGACCACCCGATCGTCGTGGGCGAAGGGGGAGTGTGGGTGATGCGCCCACCCAACCTCATCCACGTCGATCCTCTCGACAAGGATGTGCGCTCGTCCGGGACCGATATCGGCCTCGCCACCTCCCAGACGGTCGCGGCGGGGTTCGACGCCGTCTGGGTACTGACGGATCGCACCCTCTATCGGGTGCACCCCGGGACGGATGAGCTCCGTCCGTTCGTCGTCATGCCACCCGCCGCTGGGATCGCGACGTACAGCCTGGCGCTCGACGATCACATATGGGTGGGCGACAGCGATGGAACCATCGTCCGGATGGACCCCGCGAGCGGGGCGCGTGACCAGGCCGAGACGGGACTCTCCGTTGGTCCGATGACCGCGATCGGGAACGGCCTCTGGGTGGCGGACATCCTCGCGAGCGAGCTGACGCAGGTCGATCCCGAGTCGCTCCGCCGGATGGGGAAGCCGATCGAGGTACCGGGGAGCATCGATCAGATCGTGGGCCGTGACGACCTCGTGTGGGTCCTCGACAGGCAGGTCGGCACCATCACTCGGGTCGACACGAGTTCGAAGGCCGTGAGCGGTTCCGCCCGCGTTGGCGACGAAGGGACCGACATGGCGGTGGGTCTCGGCGCCGTCTGGGTCGGCGATGGCGGCGGGTCTCTCTACCGCGTGGACGCCCTGACCCTGGACGTGCAGGAGTTCCCGCTCGGCGCCGAGGTGCTCGGAGTTGCCGTCGACGAGGCAGACGGATCGATCTGGGTCTACCTCGGCAGAGATCTCTCCGGCGACTGAGGGGATCGATGGCGTTCGACTCGGGGGAGCTTCGGCGCACGCTGCCGGCCCTGATCGCCTCGATCCCCATCGTGATCGTGTTCCTCGCGGTCCTCGGGATCATCCTGACCGCGGCCGGGCCCAAGGGGTTGGCGCTTTCCGCCGAGGAGACCGGCGGGTGGATCGCCGTGGTCTACGGACTCCCGATGCTCCCGACCTTGGTGCTTTCGATCCGGTACCGCCAGCCGCTCATCCTCACCGGGAACATCTTCGCGATCATCTTCTTCGTCTCGCTGGGGGACCAGATCGCGTTCGCGGATCTCGCGGGGGCGTCCCTCGTGGCCGGGGCGCTCGTGTTCCTCGCCGCCGTCTTCGGCCTGACGGGGCTGATCGCGACCTGGATCCCGACGCCCATCGTCCACGGGTTGATCGCCGGCGCCGTGATGCCGTTCGTCGTCGACCTGTTCTCTTCGCTCAGCACGTCGGCGGGCGGTGTGGCGATCCCGGCCGAGATCCCACTGATGGTCGGGGCGGCGCTCGTCGCGTACCTGTTGAGTCAGCGCTTCCTCGGGTCGAAGGTGCCGGCGATCCTTTCCTCGTTCGTCGCCGGGCTGATCGTCGCGGCCGTCACGGGGCAGCTGGGGGAGATCCCCTCCTCCCTGGAGTTCCCGAGCCTCGAGGTCGTGCGACCCGGGTTCTCCTTGACCGCGATCGTCACCGCCACGCCCGTCCTGGTGGCGCTGCTCACCGTGCAGTCGAACGTCCCTTCCGTCATCTACCTGCGAGCCCAGGGGTTCCGGCCACCGGAACGCCTGATCAACCTCGTCAGCGGGGTCGGCACGGTCGTGGGCTCGTGGTTCGGTCCGATCGCGATGTCGCTGGCCCTGCCGCCCTTGCTGCTCGCGGCGGGACCGGGCGCCGGCGAGCGGTCGCTCCGCTACCGGGCCGTCTTCCTCCCGGTCGCGACGGGCGTGCTGATCGCGCTGTTCGCGGGCACCGCAGCCGATCTGTCGGTCCTCGTGCCCCCGGTGCTGCTCCTCGCGATGGCCGGGCTGGCGCTCATGCCCGCGCTCGTGAGCGCGCTCCGGGAGATCACCGCCGGCCCGTTGATCCTGGGGCCGCTGTTCGCGTTCGCGATCGCGCTTTCCCGACTCAGGCTGTTCGGATTGGGTCCGTTCTTCTGGTCGCTCGTCCTCGGAACGGCCGTCTCGCTGCTGTTGGAGCGGGAGGGATGGAAGCGTCTCCGGGAGGAGGCGTCGGGAACCGGCGAGCCCTGATCGAGGCCGGGTGGTGGCACCCTGGGCGAGGCGAGGCCTGCCTCCCGGCAGATCCGCAGGTCGGCGCCTTGGTCGCCGCCCGGCGGCCGTGCGAACATCCACCCGTGCTGCAGGAACACGCTCATCTCGCCGACGTTCAGCGCGGCCGTCATCTGCTGCTCGCCCGCGTCCTCGCCGCCCTCACGCTGGTCGGCTTCGCGATCGGGCTCGTCTTCACGTTCCTCGCGGCCTCCGTCCGTCCTCCCGGCGCCGGCGACCCGCTCGCGGACATCACCTTCGTCATCTCGTTCGCGATGTTCCCGGTGATCGGGTACGTGCTGGCGACCCGCCGCCCGGAGAACTCCATCGGGTGGCTGATGCTCGGGATCGGGACGTTCTTCGGACTGACGGCGCTCCTCACGTCGGCCGGCGAGTACCTGCTCTACTCGGGCGATCGGGGAACCGGCCTGGTGCTGGTCGCGTTCGACTCGCCGAGCTGGGTCCCGATCGTGGTGCTCCCCGTCACGTTCCTCCTCCTGGTGTTCCCGGATGGGCATCTGCCGTCACCGCGCTGGCGATGGTTCGCCTGGTCGCTCGGGGTCGGGCTCGTGGTGATCTACTTCTCGATCCTGCTCGACCCGGCCCCCATGACGGAGTCGATCGCTCCGAAGGAGCCGAACCCGCTGGGGATCGAGGCGCTCCGTCCGATCCTGAACGCTTCCCAGGCCCTCATCCTCGTGATCCCGATCGGGGTGATCGCGTCGCTGACCGCGCTCGTCCTTCGTTTCCGGCGGTCGAGCGGGGTGGAGCGGCTCCAGCTGCGTTGGCTGCTCACCGCGGCCGCCTTCGTGGCGCTGCTCTACGCCGGAGCGATGATCGCGTCGATCCCGTACTCCTGGGGCGAGGAGAGCCAACCCGGCTGGGTCACGGTGCTCCAGAACGTCGTGATCCCGTCCTTCGCGCTGATCCCGCTCGCGATCGGCGTGTCCATCTTGCGGTACCGGCTGTTCGACATCGACGTCGTGATCAACCGGGCGGTGCTGTTCGGCGCGCTGGCCGTGTTCATCACGGTCGTCTACGTCGCGATCGTCGTGGGGGTGGGAGCCCTCGTCGGTAGCCAGGCGAGCCCGGTGCTGTCGGCCGCGGCCGCGGCGACCGTCGCTCTCGCGTTCCAACCGCTCCGGCGGCGGGCGCAGCGGCTCGCCGACCGGCTCGTCTACGGGAAGCGTGCGACACCGTACGAAGTGCTGTCGGAGTTCTCCGAGCGGGTCGGGCAGACCTACGCGAACGAAGAGCTGCTCCCGAGGATGGCTCGAGCGCTGGGCGAGGGCACCGGCGCGGCGCGGGCCGACGTGTGGGTGCGCGTCGGGGAGGAGCTCCGGCCGGAGGCGACCTGGCCGGACGAGGAGGAGTCGCCGCCGCCGCGCCCGATGTCGTCGTCGGAGGAACGGATCGCGACGGCATCCTCCTTCTTCGAGCCGGTGCGTCATCGTGACGAGCTGCTCGGCGCGCTCTCGATCGAGAAACGGCCGGGGGAGTCTCTTTCGGCGAACGAGGAGAAGCTGATCCAGGACCTCGCGGCGCAGGCCGGGCTCGTGATGCGCAACGCGGCCCTGACGGAGGACCTCCTCGACACGATCGACCAGCTCCGGACGTCGCGCCAGCGGCTCGTCACCGCGCAGGACGAGGAGCGCCGGAAGCTCGAGCGGAACCTGCACGACGGCGCGCAGCAGCAGCTCGTGGCGCTCACCGTGAAGCTCGGGCTGCTCGAGCGGCTGGTCGAGCGCGACCCGGCGCAGGCGGCATCGATCGCCGGGCAGCTCCAGGGAGACGCGACGGAGGCGCTCGAGGAGCTCCGGGACCTCGCCCGCGGCATCTATCCGCCGCTGCTCGCCGACCAGGGGCTGGCGGCGGCGCTCGGGTCGCAGGCTCGGAAGTCGGCGGTGCCGGTGACGATCGAGGCCGAGGGCGTGGGGCGGTACGCGCGCGAGGCCGAGGCGGCGGTGTACTTCTCCTGCCTGGAAGCGTTGCAGAACGTCGCGAAGTACGCCTCGGCCTCGCGCGCCACCGTGCGACTGAGCGATGGCGACGGTCGGCTCCGATTCGAGGTGGTCGACGACGGCGCCGGTTTCGATCCCTCGACCTCGTCCTACGGCACCGGCCTCCAGGGGATCGCGGATCGGCTCGCGGCGCTCGACGGTTCGATGGAGGTTCGGTCGACGCCCGGCGGAGGCACGACCCTGGCCGGCAGCCTTCCGGTCGACGCCTGAGGGGCGGTCAGATCGGTCTGCTGTCCCCCATCTGGGGTGCAGGGTGGTTCCGCTCGAGCCACGCCCCTGAGCGTCGATGAGGATGTGCTGCATCCGTGCTCGGCCGTCGGCAGGAGATACCCCCTTGTAGGTGTAAAGCCCCTCGCCCATTCGGCCGATACGGATTCCATGTCGCTGGCTGACCCCGCCCCCCGCGCGCCTGTGCTCGCTCGACCGGAGCACGTGGCGTCTCGCCGCCGCGCGACCGACTCGGTCGTGAAGGGCCCGATCGGACCGTCGCCGCTCCGGCGCGAGAGCGACGGCTGGCTCGACCGCTGGATGGCGACCGTCGCCGACCTGGCGCGCCTCAAGGACTCCCACCCGATGCTCGACGCCGTGATCGACGAGCAGCGCGGCCGGCGGATCCGGATCGGCGACCGCTGGCTCTTCGACTTCGCGTCGTGCAACTACCTCGGTTTCGACCTCGACCGCGAGATCATCGACGCCGTCCCCGAGTACCTGGACCGATGGGGCACCCACCCGTCGTGGTCCCGCCTCCTCGGGAGCCCGGTCCTGTACGAGGAGATCGAGGAGACGGTGACGGAGCTCGTCGGGGGCGAGGACACGCTGCTCTTCCCGACGATCACCCACATCCACATGTCGGTCATCCCGGTGCTGGCGGGCGCGGGCACCGTCTTCCTCGATGGACGAGCGCACAAGACGATCTACGACGGCGCCATGACCGCGCGCGGCCACGGCGCGACCGTCATGCGTTTCCGTCACGACGATCCGGGGCATCTCGAGGAGCTGCTGCGTTCGAGCCCGATCACGCCGCGCGTGATCGCCCTCGACGGCGTCAACTCGATGCTCGGCAACGCCCCCGATCTCCGTGCGTTCGCCCACCTGGCGCGCGAGTACGACGCGATCCTGTACGTGGACGACGCCCACGGGTTCGGGGTCGTCGGCGAGCGCGGGCCGGACGAGCTCACCCCGTGGGGCAAGCGCGGCAACGGGGTGATCCGCCACCAGGGCGAGACCTACGAGAACGTGATCTTCGTCGCCGGCTTCTCAAAGGCGTACTCATCTCTGCTGGCGTTCCTCACGTTGCCGACGCGCTTGAAGGACGTGCTCAAGGTCGCGGCGCCTCCGTACCTCTACTCGGGACCGTCGCCGATCGCGTCGCTGGCGACGACGATCGCGGGGCTCGACGTGAACGAGCGACGCGGCGATCTCGCCCGGCTCGACATGTACATGAAGACCGAACGGGTCCTCGACCGCCTCCACGAGCTCGACATCTACACGCCCAACCGATCGGGCTACCCGCTGATCGAGGTGCCACTCGCCGATCACGAGGACATCGACGCGGTCGGTCGCTACCTCTTCGACAGCGGGATCTACGTGACGATGGCCGCCTACCCCCTCGTCCCTATGGACGAGGTCGGCTTCCGGATCCAGATCACGGCCGCGAACGGCGACGAGCAGATCGAGCGGCTGTGCGGGGTCCTGGGCGAGATCAACGAACGTTTCGAACTCCAACATGACGGACATCGCGAGCTCCTCCGGGATCGAGCCGCCCGAGCAGGAGGGAACACCGCATGACCAAAGGTCCTGTCGCCGAAGGGTTGGGTCGCGTAGAGGAGCTCTCCGAGGCCGGCCACTACGAGGCGGCGCTCGAGGAGCTCGACCGACAGGTCGCGCAGCACCCGGACGAGCCCGCCGTGCACACGGCACGCGGATGGGCGCTGGAGAACCTCGGTGTCGGCGGTCTCACCGGGGCGCGCGACGCCTACGGGCGCGCCCTGGAGCTCGACCCGACCGCGCTGTGGGCGAAAGAAGGCCTCTCCAACGTGTACCGGCGGATGGGTGATGTCGAGGAGGCCAACCGGCTCGCGAAGGAGGTCATCGAAGAGGGCATCCCGCGGGCCGAGAAGGAGATCGACCTCCTCGAGCTGATCGGATGGTGCCAGCTCCGGCTGGGGTTGTACCCGGAGGCCGTGGCGACCCTCCGCCGGGCTCTCGAGCTCGACGGACGGTGGACGGCCGTCCGGTTCGACCTCGCCCTCGCCTTGATGTGTGAGGGCGACCGTGGTCGGGCGTTCCTCGAATACCAGCGCGGGATCCACCAGGCGGTCAACGGAGGCGTCGAACGGCTCCGAGGCGTCGTCCGCATGGGTCTCGACGACCTCGAGGAGTGCCTGGCAGAACGTCCCGCCCTGGCGGGGACGCGCGAAGCGATCGCCGCCCGCGACCTCCTCCGATCCACCCTCCGGGTGGCGTCCCAGACGGCCTGATCCTATGGGCGGTCTGGTCAAGCGCGTCCGGATCCTCCGACCTCTCCAGCATCGCGACTTCCGATTGCTCTGGATCGGGATGACCGCGTCGTTGATCGGCGACGGGATCTTCATCGTCTCGTTGGCGTGGCAGGTCTACCAATTGTCGAACGCTCCCACGGCGCTCTCGATCGTGGGCGTCGCGATGACCGTGCCGCAGATCGTTTTCCTGCTGTTGGGGGGCGTCGTCAGCGACCGGTTCGACCGGCGTCGAGTGATGATCGCGGCAGACGCGCTCCGCGCACTCAGCCTGATCGCGCTCGGCCTGCTGTCGATCGCCCCCGAGGGAACCCTCCAGATCTGGCACGTCATGATCGTCGCCGCCGCGTTCGGGGCCGGGACGGCCTTCTTCGGGCCGGCGTTCGACGCGATCGTCCCGCAGCTCGTCCCGAGCCGTGACCTGAACCAGGCGAACTCGCTGGACCAGTTCGTTCGCCCGGCCGCGGCCCGCATGCTGGGTCCGGCGATCGGCGGGTGGCTGATCGCAGCATGGGGTCCCGGCACCGCGTTCCTGATCGATGCCGGCACGTTCGTGCTCTCGATCGTGTGCGTGACCCTGATGCGGGCGCGCGCGGTCGACGGGACGGAGGAGCATCGCTCGGCGTTGCAGGACATCCGCGAGGGGTTCCGGTTCGTCAGGTCGAGGGTGTGGCTCTGGGGCACGTTCCTCGCCGCGACCCTGGCCTACCTGATCTTCTGGGGACCCTCGGAGGTCCTCCTTCCGTTCATCGTGAAGAACCACATGCACGGCTCGGCGAGCGATCTCGGGTTCATCCTCGCGCTCGGGGGGGTCGGGGCGATGTTCGCGGCGATCGTCATGGGGAACCGGGAGATGCCCCGCAAGCACATCACGTTCATGTTCGGGGTCTGGACCGTCTCGACGGTCGCCATCGCGGGCTACGGCCTCGCGTCGTTCCCCTGGCAGCTGATGGTGGCGAGCTTCGTCTTCAACGCGCTGGAAGGTGCCGGGACGATCGTGTGGGCCACCACGAAGGGTCGGCTGGTGCCCGCGAGGCTGCTCGGGCGGGTGTCCAGCTTCGACTGGTTCATCTCGACGGGTCTCGTGCCGGTGTCCTTCGCCCTCACGGGTCCGGTCGCCGGCGTCTTCGGCGCGCGAGCGACCCTGGTGGGGGCGGGGATCCTCGGCGGCATCGTGACGCTGGGGTTCCTGTTCATCCCCGGCATGCGGGACGTCGAACGGAGCGGTGACCTCGCCCGCGCTTCGCGGGACGATCCCGACGGGCCCCTGCCCCCGATCGAGGAACCGCTGCTCCCCAGCCGTGCCCCGGCTCCCCTGTGAGCCGTGGAGGAGTCTTTTCAAGGGGCCTGAGCAGGCCAAACGCTTGCTAAGGTCGGCCTCCCCTCGTTCCGATATCGAACGTGTGAAGCGGAGAGCCTGGTTCCTCTATTCCTGCGGCGGCGTCCTCGTGACGGCCGCCTTCCTGTTCGTCCCGGGTCTGCGCCAGGGGTGGCTCTTCAACGTGATCGCGATCTCCTCGCCCATCGCGATCGTGATCGCAGTCCGCCTGTGGAAACCGCAGACCCGGCTTCCCTGGTACCTGTTCGCGCTCGGCCAGACGTTCTTCGTCGCCGGCGACGTCATCACGTACAACTACCTCGAGTTCTTCGGGAAGGACCTGCCGTTCCCCTCGGTCGGCGACGTCTTCTACCTCTCGGTCTATCCGTGCCTCGTCGCGGGCATCCTGTGGCTGATCCGGCTGCGCAACCCGGGAGGGGACCGGGACAGCGTGATCGACTCGCTGATCGTCGCGATCGGCGTCGGCACCGTCTCGTGGGTCTTCCTGCTCTCGCCGCTCGCCGGCGACTCGGGATCCAACCTGCTCGAGAAGCTCACGGCGATGGGCTACCCGGTCATGGACCTGATCCTGCTGACCGTGGTCGTCCGGCTCGCGATCGGCGGAGGGCGCCGCGCGGCGTCCTTCTACCTGCTTGCCGCGGCCGCACTGGCGCTCTTCATCACCGACTTCGCGTACAGCTACATCTCGGTGTCGGGCGCCATCTATGACAACCAGAGCGGCATCCTGGAAACGGGGTGGGCGACGTTCTATGTCTTGTGGGGCGCGGCCGCGCTGCACGGGTCGATGCGAGCGCTGTCGGAGCGCACTCCCGACGTCGAGCCACGGTTGACGAGAGGCCGTCTCTGGCTGCTCGCGCTCGCCTCGCTCCTCGCGCCGAGCGTGATGATGATCCAGCACCTCCGCGAGGTGGCAGGTGACCTGCCGGTCCTGATCGGCGCGTCGGCGGCGCTTTTCCTCCTGGTCGTCCTGAGGATCGCCGGTCTGGTCCGGAAGCAGGAGCAGTCGGCGGTCCGCGAGCGCGCACTCCGTGGCGCGGGGACGGCGCTCGTCACCGCGACGAACCGCGAGGGGATCTACGCCGCGACGCTGCAAGCGGCGCGCTCGATCGCGGGTGAGAACGCCGTGATCCGTGTGCTCGTGGGCGAGGAGGCGGAGGACTACACGGTGGTGGCGGCCGCCGGCGGGCGGGAAGACGTCGTGGGCGTCGCGGTCTCACTCTCGATCCTTCCGCAATGGAAGCGCGACCGTCTCAAGACGCATCGCTCGTACGAGGTGGTCGTGGAGGAATCGGAGATCGCCGGGCCTCTCGGGTTCCCTCCGGAGTCCTCCTTCTTGTTGAGCGGCCCGCTGTTCATGAAGGACGAGCTGCGAGGTCTGCTGATCGTGGGGAGCAACTCCGCCCTCCCGAGGGCGAACAGGGATACCCTCGAGGCGCTGACGTCGCAGGTGGCGCTCGCCCTCGACAGCGCCGCCCTGACCGAGGACCTGCTCCGCCAGCAGACCGAAGCCCGGTTCCGCTCCCTGGTCCAGAACTCGACCGACGTCGTCATGGTCGTCGATGCGGACTCGACCGTCCGCTACGTGAGTCCCTCCGTCGAGGGTGTCTTCGGCTACGACGCGTCGGAGCTCGAGAACACCAAGCTCACGCGGCTGATCCACCCCGACGACAAGACGCAGGTGCTCCAGTTCCTCACGCTGAGCGGGCGCGAAGGGGCCACCTCGACCGGTCTCATCGAGTCGCGGATGCGGCATCGCGACGACTTCTGGCTGCACATCGAGACGCTCCGCACCGACCTGATGCACGACCCCAACGTCAAGGGGATCGTCCTCAACTCGAGAGACGTCTCCGAGCGCAAAGCGTTCGAGGAGCAGCTCTCCCACCAGGCTTTCCACGACTCGATCACCGGTCTCGCCAACCGCGCGCTCTTCCGGGACCGCGTGGAGCACGCGCTCGAGCGGCTCACCCGCGACGCCGATCCGGTCTCCGTCCTGTTCATGGACCTCGACGACTTCAAGACGATCAACGACTCCCTCGGACATGCGGCCGGCGACCGCCTGCTGGGCGAGGTGGGCGAGCGGCTGCGAACCTGCCTGCGGACGCCCGACACCGCGGCCCGCCTTGGTGGGGACGAGTTCGCGATCCTCATCGAGGACGGGGGCGAGAGCGTCGGCGCCGCGGCCGTCGCGGGCCGGATCCTGCAATCCCTCGACGGACCCTTCCACCTGGACGGGAAAGAGGTCTTCGTCCGAGCCAGCATCGGGATCGCGACCTCCGGCGTGGGCCGGACGACCGGGCCCGAAGGCGCGGAGGAGCTGCTCCGCAACGCCGACGTCGCGATGTACATCGCGAAGGAGGCCGGGAAGAACCGGTTCCAGGTCTTCGAGCCGGAGATGCACGACACGGCCCTGCGTCGGCTGGAGCTGAAAGCGGACCTCCAGCGCGCGGTGGAGAACGAGGAGTTCGTCCTGCACTACCAGCCGGTGATCCGCCTCGAGACGGGTGACATCGAGGGGTTCGAAGCGCTCGTTCGCTGGAACCATCCCACCCGCGGTCTCGTGATGCCGCTCGACTTCATCCCCTTGGCCGAGGAGACGGGCCTCGTCGTGCAGATCGGCACCTGGGTGCTCCGTGAAGCATGCCGTCAGGGCGATGCCCTGCAGCGGACCGTCCCGGAAGCAGCGCCCTTGCACATGGCCGTGAACCTGTCCGCCCGGCAGCTGCAGCGACCCGAGATCGTCCGAGAGATCGCGCAGATCCTCCTGGAGACGGGGCTTCCGCCGGAGTGCCTGGTCCTCGAGATCACCGAGAGCGTGATGATGCAGGACATGGCCCTGTCCAACGAGCGGCTCACCCAGCTGAAGCAGCTCGGCGTGCTGCTCGCGGTGGACGACTTCGGGACCGGGTACTCGTCCCTCAACTACATCCGTCGCTTCCCGGTCGACATCCTGAAGGTCGACAAGTCCTTCGTGGACGGGGTCAGCGACGGGGGAGAGGAGTCCGCGCTCACGGCGGCCATCATCGAGCTCGCCGGGATCCTCAACCTCCGCCCGGTGGCCGAGGGCATCGAGCGCGCCGATCAGCTCGACAAGCTCCTCGAGCTCCGGTGCGAGCTGGGTCAGGGGTACTACTTCTCGAGGCCGCTTCCGATCGAAGGCATCGAGGAGCTCCTGCGCGCGCGCCACATGCTGGCCGCCCGCGACGCAGAGCTCACCTCGTAGGACTCAGGCATCTTCTTCCGTTCGCGTGAGGAGGTCCGAGTCGGTCGTCCCGGGATCGGCGGCGCCGCGTGAGAGCAGCTGATGACTCTCGAGGATGGATCCTGCAACGTCGACGACCTTCCTGTTGGTCCGACGGGCGTGCTCGCGGAGGAGGCGGAACGCCTGTTGCTCGTCGAGGGAGTGACGCTCCATCAAGATCCCCTTGGCGCGCTCCGTGACGGCTCGCCTGCCGAACGCGCCCTCCAGAGCGTGGTACTCGGCGAAGCGCTGGAGCGCGATGTCCATCGAGCTCTGCATCTCCTCGAGATCGCCCGCATGTGCGATGTACGAGAAGATGCCGAGCCGCGCGGCGCGGTCGATGAACGCCCGATCCTGCACGTCGAGGATCGCGATGACGGGGCACGCGGCCTCGTGGACGATCGAACGGATCAGCTCGAGCGCTTCGTCGGAGTTCTCGCCCACGATGACCAACGCGACGTCCGGCAGCTCGACGATGGTCGCATGACCGATGGCGTCGAGAGGCGCCCCGACGCCCACGACCTCGTGCCCGAGCGACGTCAAGGTCCTCGTCACCTCATCGTGACGGACGCCCGGGCCGTCCGCGATGAGGACCCGCAGTTTCCTCGCCATTTCGGCCGTCATTCTGTCGCTCTTCTCGGCCGTTCCATGTCCCTCAGCTGACCTACTTTAGCGGATGTGGTTGCCCTATTCCGCAACGGGAGAGGGATGTGCTAGGGTTCGCGGTGCGGGAGCCCCAGCTCATGGTTTCCGCCTCGCGAACCCCAGCTCCCGGTCCGAGAAAGCACCGCTCCCGCCAGGGGAACAAGCGGTCGGACCGAGGAGATCGAGGGTGCAGAACCGCATCGACACTCAAGGATCCCGATTCACCGTTCGCGCCGACCGTCGTAACGGAGTGGACCGTCTCTCCTTGGTCGGCGAGCTCGATCGGGACAACGTATCCAGGTTCGAGCATGAGCTCGGAGGCGTCACGCACGCCGGCGGCGCACTCATCATCGACCTCCGCGAGCTCGATTCAGTCGACGACGACGGTGTGCACGCGCTCGAAGAGACGGCGATGCGCGCGGGTGAAGGAGGTTGGTGGCTGTTCATCGTCAACTCCCGAAGCCTCGTCCGCGATGCGTTCGAGCGTGCCGGCGTCGACATGCTCCTCAGCGACACGGACATCTCGGAGGTCCTGGCATCCGGGGACGGGGAATGGTCTCCGACCTCACTGCCTCCGCTCCCGGGCGAACGGACGATCAGACGACTTCGGGTCGTCAGGGAGCGACCATGACCGATTGGCGCGAGCAAGAGGTGGAGAACGAGACCCGGTCCCGCGAGATCAACGAGTGGATCGACGAGTCCAACGAGTCGAGCACCGAAGCGGCCAGCCCCTTCGTCTGCGAGTGCAGCGACGGAGAGTGCACCTCGACGATCGACCTCACCCATGGGGAGTACGAAGAGGTCCGCGCGCACGGGACCCATTTCGCGATCGCGACCGACCACGAGAGCCCCGATCTGGACCTGATGGTCTCGGAGCGGATCGGGTTCGCCATCATCCGCAAGCTCCCGGGGTTCCCGGCGAGGCTCGCGAGTGCGTCGGACCCTCGGAGGCTGCGAGCCACATCGTAGACGCTGCATCTCTCGTTCCTGCATCGGATCCTCGATGCCCGGGTGAAGGGAGTACGAGATGATCAGAACCAGGATCGTGGCGGGAGAGCACAAGGGAGAGGACATGCGCGGCATCGCGACGTCGCTCGGCCAACGACCCACGCTCGCGCCGTATCAGAATCGCACGTGCACCCGATGTGGGGAGCACACGATCTTCGTGCTCGATGATCCCGCCGGCGGTTGGTACGCCTGCATCAAGTGCGGTCGCTACGCCTGAGCCTGTTTCTCCGGCTCTCGGCTCTCGGGACGCTCGGGCCTCAGCTCACGGTGAAGCTGGTGTGCATCCCTTGCGCGTAGTGACCCGGCAGGTTGCAGATGAAGACGTAGTTGGCGGCGTCGAGGGTCACGGTCAGCGACTGCGTGGAGCCTCCCTCGATGTCCTCGATCTCGTCGACGAGCTCGACCCCTTCGCCCGCTTCGTCCACGAGTCCCTCGTCGTCCGTCGGGAGCGCATCGGCCGCGAGGTCGGTCTTGAAGATGACGAACTCGTGGGTCTGCTCGGCGTCGTTCGCGACGTCGAAGGTCAGCTCTCCCGCTGAGGCGCTTGACTCCTCCGGGCTGATCGAGAAGTCCGCGAGGGTGACCCCGATGCCGCTTCCCCCTCCGCAGCTCCCGAGGGTGAATGCGATCGCGATGGCGGCGGGCACGACGAACAACCGTTGCAGGCGTGAGGCCACGGTGGTCCCCCTTCTCGATCGGTGGGCCACGATCAGCGTGGCCGACTCGCGGGCGACTGTAGGGCGGGCAGCCCATCGCGGGTCCTCCATGACGCGGCCGTCAGGGAACCGTCATCTGGTGGTCACATGGCCGGCGCGACCTCATGACGGTTCCGTCATGAGGGCTATCGCGCCGGCCATGTCCCGCCTAGCATCCGCTCCGTGACCAGGGTGCTGGTGGTCGACGACGAGCCGAGGATCGTGAGTTTCGTGGCCCGTGCGCTCGCGGCCGAGGGGTTCCAGGTGGACGGCGCCCAGGACGGGATCCGGGCGCTCGAGCTCGCGAGCACGGGGAGCTACGAGCTGGTCGTGCTCGATCTGCTCCTGCCCAGCCTGGACGGGATGTCCGTCCTGCAGGGCCTGATGGAAAGCAGACCGGACCAGCGGGTCCTGGTGCTGTCGGCGCTGTCCGACGTCGAGACGAAGGTCCGCTGCCTGGAGTTCGGCGCCTCCGACTACCTGTCCAAGCCCTTCTCGCTGGCCGAGCTGGTGGCCAGGGTCCGAGCGCGACTGCGGCAACCCGGGATCGGGCCACGCCATCAGTTCCTCCAGGGAGGCGGTCTGACCCTGGATCTCACCCGGCGCGTCGTCGAGGCGGACGGGCGACACGTGCCCCTCACCGAGCGCGAGTTCCTCCTGCTCGAGCATCTGATGCGCCAGGAAGGAGAGGTGCGCAGCCGCCAGCGCCTGCTCGCCGACGTCTGGGGCTACTCCTTCGATCCGGGCAGCAACGTGGTGGATGTGTGCGTCGGACGTCTTCGGGCCAAGCTCGGCGGCGACGTGATCGAGACGGTGCGGAATGTCGGATATCGGTTCAACGCTCCGTAGACGCTGGGTCGAGGTCGCGTGGGGGCTGTTCGCGGCCGCCAACGTCGCGGTCATCCTGAAGCTCAGCCACTGGGAGACGATCCCGTTCCACTTCGTGTGGGTGAGCCTCACGCTCGTGTACGGCATCCGGCTGTGGCGCCTCCGCACGACGATGCTCGTCCTGCTCGTCGTGATGGTGGTCACGGGGGCTGCGCTCGCCTGGTCGATCGGACGCGGCCACGAGGGTCCCGACGAGCTCGCCGAGGTCCCGTTGATGGCGGCGATGTTCCTCGCGATGGTGTGGCACGCGGAGCGACGGCGGACCGCGACCGAGGAGGCCGGACGGCTCGCCGAGTCCGAGCACCGTGTGCTCCTGGGACAGCGTGAGTTCGTGCGCGACGCGTCGCACGAGCTCCGGACGCCGATCACCGTGGCGCGCGGTCACGCGGAGCTGATCCGCGACTCCGGGATCAACGGACAGGTGTCGAAGGACGCCGAGGTGATCCTCGACGAGCTCGGCCATCTCTCGAGCCTGTCGGAACGGCTGCTGATCCTGACGACGGCGGGACACCCGGGCTTCCTGTCGATCGGTCCGGTCGAGGTGGAAACGTTCGCCGACGGGTTGGTGCGCCGATGGATGCCGACGGCCGAGCGCGATTGGCAGGTCCGTGTCGAGGCGCGAGGGACGATCCGGGCGGATCGCGAAGCGCCTCGAGACCGCCCTCGACGGCGTGCTGGAGAACGCCGTGAAGGCGACCGACGACGGGGACTCCATCAGGGTCGAGTGCCGGTCGCGCGACGACGGCCGCCTCGTGATCGAGGTATCGGATGAGGGAAGAGGGATCCGCGCCGAGGATCTTCCGCGGATCTTCGATCGGTTCACGCGCGTCGAGACCGATCGGGCTCGCAGCAACGGCGGCACCGGGCTGGGCCTGTCCATCACGAAGGCGATCGTCGAGGCGCACGGCGGATCGATCGAAGTGGAGAGCGAGGAGGGCTGGGGAACGACGTTCCGGATCTCCCTCGATGCCTTCCGCCCGGCTCCGACCCCTACCGGTTCGCGAGGGGCGCGCTAGATGGGAAGCGCGAGGACCTGACGAGCCGTGAGGCGAGTGGTGGTGGGGAGGACGCGCAAACCGACCATCCCGATCCTTCCGGATACCCACGCGGCGTCGGCGAGGGTTTCGACCGAGATGTGACCTTCCTGCGTCTCAGAGACCCGGAAGATGACGCCGGATTCGGTCTTGTAGACGTTCCGCTCACCTTCCACGACCCCATTCTACGCCATGAGGGCAACCCACGGCCGGATGGGATGGTCGAGGTGACCCGACGTCGCTCAGCCGGGGTTGTGGGCGTCTGTCCGGGCGCCGTTCCCGGCGGGCGCCTGCGCCTGCCCCTTGCCTGCGTTCCCGTCGATCCCTGTGTTCCCGGCGTTCCCGTGCTCCGGCCCATCGCCGTCGGTCTCCTGTGATCCGTCATGTCCGCCGCGATCGCCGCCAGGCGCCTGGCTGGATGATCCGTGTCCGTTCGCCTGGCTCCCCGGATCGTCGGGACGATCTCCTCCCTTGCCCTTGTTGCCCCCGAGCCCTTGCTCGCGATCCGGGGGGCATCCTTTCGCGTGAAGCGGTTCGTTGGAGGCCGCTCCTCGGGAGTGGTCGATCCGGGCCTCAGGCGCGAGCCGACCATCACAGGTCGCCGGTCGACCGGGCATCTCCGCTTTGCCGGGAGATCGATGGTCCTCTCGTCCGGACGGTCCACGGAGACGCCGGGCGAAACAGGTCCGCCTCCGTGCCGACGAGAGGGGTTCAGTGCGTTCGGTACGGCGATCGCGATCGTGGCGAGAGCTGTGATGGCCAGCATCCAGGTGGTGGCTGCGACGAGAAGCTGGCCACGGCGGCCTCGGGATGGGGTAGGCGAGGCGGGGTCGTCGCGAACGTCGGCGTATCGGATCTCGTCTCGGCTCTCCTCGTCGATGGCTTGCGCCTCAGGCACCCGGATGGTCGCACCGGTGACCTGGGTGGTCTCGGCAGCTCTTCGCACCGCGTCGCCCAGATCCGAGATGGAACAGGACGGGTCGACGCGTTCCTCAGCGAGGACCGCTGCCACGCCATCCGGCCAAACCACGACGAGTGAAGCTCCCTCTGCGAGCTCACGAGCCTCGAGAGCAGCGAGAGCGGAGATGCCGCCGTCGAGGACGACCACCTCAGGTCGGGCGCCCCGAAGGACACGCGCGAGCTCATCGTCGTCCGAGGCGAGCCCGACGATGTCGAACCCCTCGCCTTCAAGGATGAAACGGAGGAATCCGTCTGTCTCCGCCTCACCCAAGACGACTTGGACTCTGCGCTGGGTCTTCATCCGCCTGTCGTCCTTCGGCCGCGAGTCTTCTGTTCGGTTGGTCGCGGTCCGCGATGGTACGCGGAGACGACAGCGATTTCTGCCGGGCGGATGGCTGTCAGATGTGCGGCCTACAGAGGACTGCGGCCATCGGCGCGACTCAGCCGGCGAAGAACGCTTCCAGTGCAGGCGCCAAGACCTCCGGGTCCGGCCCATGATCTTGACCTTCGAGGGTCATCAGCCGCGCATCGGGAAGGATCTCTGCGAGAGCTCGTGCGGCGTTTCGGATCCAGTCAGGGCTGCCGCCGCCATCCATGACGAGCGTCGCGGTCCTGACGGAGGCCCAACGCCGGAGCGGCGCCGGGCTGCCGCCCGTGCTGTCTCCCATGATGAGGCCGTCGTAGGCGAGCGTGTGCGCCACCGACTCGAGCGGCCGCCAGAACGGTTCCTTGCGCATCCCGGCCACCACCTCGGCGGGGACATCCGGTCCCGTGGTCAGGAAGTACTCGACCGCGTCGCCTCGGCGGCCGGCGGCGATCAGCGCTTCCAGCCGCGTGACGAAGTCGGCAGGGAGCGGAGGACGACTGTCATCGACGAAGAACGGCGGCTCGTACAACGCGAGCTTGGTGACCCGAACGAAGGGCGTGCGTGCCGCTTCGAGGGCGAGGACGGCGCCGGAGGAATGACCGAACACGAAGGCACCCCCGCCGGCCGCGACGATCAGCGCCTCGAGGTCTTCGACCTCTCGGTCGACCGCGTACGGCGCGGTGTTCCCGCTGTCGCCACGCCCCCGTCGGTCGTACGCGATCACGGTGAAGTGGCGTGCCAGGAGCGTGGTCAGATCCGCGGCCGCAGCTCGATCACTCAACGCGCCGCCGACGAGGACGATCGCCGGTCCGTCGCCCGACCGGTCGAACGCGATCGTCGTCCCGTCTTTCGAGGCGACTCGTTCCATCGCCCTCTTCTACACCGTCCTCGAACTCGGCACCCACACACTCCTCCGTCGTGCGGTCGGCTCGAAGACGTACACTCGAGAAGACGCGATCCCCATCCATGTGAGGGGAGAAGCAGGAGTCACGGAGGTCGCATCCGACCATCCCGTCCCATCGCTGGTCCCGGCGAAGGCTCGATATCCCGAGCGATCTCGCTCTCGATCCGGCTCTCGCCGGTCTGACGGTCGCGGGTCCGAAATACCCGACACATCGACCGAACCATCGAAGGAGCTACTCACATATGCAGCACGTACGCATCGCAACGTATGAGATCAAGGACGGCAACTTCCAGGAGCTCGCCGACCTCGCCCGCCAGGGCATGCTTCGCACCTTCCAGGAGCAGCCCGGCTTCATCCGGTACGGCCTCGCCGACCTCGGCGAGCGGAAGCTCGTGTCGTTGAGCTTCTGGGAGACCCGCAAGGACGCCGACGCCGCCGTTCCGGTGGCAGAGCGTTGGGTGCGCGAGCACATCGCGGACCGTGTGGACCTCCGCTCGACCCAGATCGGCGACATGGCCTTCTTGGAGGGCACGCCCGCGAAGGTCTAGGGAGCGGTTGTTCCGGCCGCGCCGTGCCGCTGCACGAGCGCGGCCGCTCGGGAGGGGGTCCACCGAGGTGGACTCCCTCTCCAAACGAAAGCGAGGGCACCATGTCGATCCTGAAGGATCGGATCCGCCCGCTCGATCCGTCGTCGCTCCAGGAGTTCCTCGAGCCCGACGGCGGAGCCGACGTCGAGAACACCGGCACATCGTCGGAGCCGGACGAGGAGACATCGCTCGCCGAGGATGCTGTGCCGCACGTGCCGTTGGGGAGGACCTTCTTCGAGCTCGAATCTCGTGGGGGGTACGTGCGCACGGTGACCGGAACCGTCGCCTATCTCGACGAAGAAGCGGAGACCTACATGGTGCTCCGGGGCAACGGCGACGGCGAGCTGCTCCGGGTGCCGCTTCGAGACATCACGTCGGCGCATGAGACGGCACTGACCACCGGATAGCGCCTCGGATCGCTCCGGCGCGTCCCGAGCACCCTCTAGGATTCGCTCGTGAAGCGGTGCCCCTCCTGCGGAGACGAGAACGCCGACAAGGCGCGCTTCTGCCAGAACTGCGCGACGCCGCTCGCCGCTCCGGATGGATCTCCCGGCGACGTTCGAAGGGTCGTCACGATCGTCTTCGCCGACGTCACGGGGTCCACGTCCCTCGGCGAGCGCTTAGATCCGGAAGCGCTCCGCCGCGTGATGGGCCGGTACTTCGACGAGATGTCCGCCGTCATCGAGCGTCACGGCGGGACCGTGGAGAAGTTCATCGGCGACGCCGTGATGGCCGTGTTCGGGATCCCTCGGCTCCACGAAGACGACGCGGTGCGCGCGGTCCGGGCCGCCGCCGGCATGCGGGAGGCGCTGGAGGCGCTCAACCTCGAGCTCGAACGCGAGCACGGCGTCGGGATCGCGGCTCGGATCGGGGTGAACACGGGTGAAGTCGTTGCCGGCGACCCGTCCGCGGGTCAGCGTCTCGTGACGGGTGACGCGGTGAACGTCGCCGCCAGGCTGGAGCAGGCCGCTTCACCCGGCGAGGTCTTCCTCGGCGAAACGACCTATCGATTGGTGAAGGATGCGGTCGAGGTGGAGCCTGTCGCCGCGCTCGACCTGAAGGGCAAAGAGGAGCCGGTCCCTGCGTTCCGCTTGATGACCGTCCTCGCCGACACAGCGGGACACGAGCGGCACCTGGACTCACCGATGGTCGGCCGCGGCAAGGAGCTCGAGATGTTGGAGCGCGCCCTCGAGCGAGCCGTGACCGAGCGTACGTCGCACTTGTTCACGCTCCTCGGGTCGGCCGGGGTCGGGAAGTCGAGGCTCGTCGGCGAGTTCCTCGGAGGACCTGCTGCGTCCTCGACCGTCCTGCGCGGCCGCTGCCTCTCCTACGGCGAGGGCATCACGTTCTTCCCCCTCGCCGAGGTGATCCATCAGGCCGCGGGCATCCTCGAGGGCGAGCCGCCGGACGCCGCGCGAGCGAAGCTCGCGGCATCACTGGCCGACACGGCCGACGGGGAGCGGATCGCATCGCTCGTGGGAGGCCTGTTCGGGTGGAGTGCCCCGGGCGCGACGGAGGACTCCTTCTGGGCCGTCCGGAAGGTCCTGGAGCACCTCGCGCGCGAACGGCCTGTCGTCGTCGTCTTCGACGACATCCATTGGGCCGAGCCCACGATGCTGGACCTGATCGAGCATCTCGCCGACTGGACGCGCGACGCCGCTGTGCTCCTGGTCTGCGTCGCGCGCCCCGAGCTCCTCGACATCCGATCGGGATGGGGAGGAGGCAAGATGAACGCCAGCTCGATCCTTCTCGAGCCCCTCCCCGGTGACGAGGCCTCGCTGCTGGTCGACAACCTCCTGGGGAAGGCCGCGATACCGCAGGTCGCGCGGGACCGGATCCTCGAAGCCGCCGAGGGCAACCCGTTGTTCGTCGAGGAGATGCTCGCGATGTTGATCGACGACGGCCTCCTCCGCTTCGAAGGGGGTTCGTGGCGCTCCGTCGAGGACCTCGCGCACGTGACGGTCCCACCGACGATCCACCTCCTGCTCGCCGCACGGCTGGATCGACTGGATGCCGACGAGCGCGCCGTGATCGAACGCGGCGCCGTCGAGGGCAAGGTCTTCCACGCCGGCGCCGTCACCACCCTCAGCCCGGAGTCCGTCCGACCGAACGTGCGCTCCCGCCTCCTCACCCTCGCGCGGAAGGAGCTCATCCGGCCCGACCGTGCCGAGTTCGCGGGCGAGGACGCCTTCCGCTTCCGCCATCTGCTGATCCGGGACGCCGCCTATCAAGCGATGCCGAAAGAGCAGCGGGCCGACCTGCACGAGCGCTTCGCCGCCTGGCTCGGGGCCGCCGCCGCAGAGCGGATCGCCGAGTACGAGGAGATCCTGGGCTACCACCTCGAACAGGCGTACCGGTACCGAACAGAGCTGGGCGTGGCCGACGACCGGGCGAAGCAGCTCGCAGGTGATGCGGCCGAGCACCTCTACGCGTCCGCGGTGCGGGCCGACGAGCGCGGGGATCTGAACGGGGCGAAGGCGCTCCTCGAGCGGAGCGTCGACCTCTCGGATGGCGCCGTGCAGTTGAGGTCGCTCGTCCTGCTGTCCGAGCTCCTCGACGAGCTCGCGGAGTATCCGGCGGCGCTCGCCGCCGCGACCCGCGCGACGGCGCTCGCGGAGACCCTCGGCGATCGTCCGTTGGCGGTGCGGGCGGAGCTCCTGCGGATCATCGGCCAGGGCCAGGTCGATCCGGCCAGGACGATGGCGATCTCTCACGCGGAGGTGACGGCGGCCCTCGATGAGGCGGAACGCCTCGGCGACGTGGAGCTGCGCGACCGGGCGCTCCTGGTGTTGGCGCTCTTCTCCTTCTTCCAGGGGAGGACCGGCGAGACCGTGAAGATCCTCGACGACCTGATGGACCGCGCGCCGACGGTGTCGCGGCGTGCGCGGCAGCAGATCGCCGGCCTCTTCGGCATCTGCGCGTACTTCGGCTCGCTCCCGCTCGACGATGCGTTCGCCGCGCTCGACCGCGTCTACATCCTCCAGGGCGACAGCCCCACCGGAGAGGGACAGGATCTCCGGGTCCGGGCCGGGCTGCTCGGCATGGCCGGCCGTTTCGATGAGGCGCGCGCGGCGGTCGACCGATCGGTGGCGGTGTTCGAGGAGCTCGGGATCCCGAATTCGGTGATCGCCACGAATCAAGCCACCGGAGAGACGCTGCGGCTAGAGGGACGCTTCGACGACGCGGAGGCGGTCTTCCGGGAGATGCACGGGGTCTACGAGTCCATGGGCGAGACCGGCTTCAACTCCACGATCTGCGGTCTGATCGCGCTGACGCTCTGCGACGTCGGACGCAACGACGAGGCCGACGCCTTCGCCGAGAAGAGTCGAGCGCTCGCCGCGGAAGACGACTTCGCCTCGCAGGCGCTCTGGCGGATGGCGAGGGCGCGGGTGCTCGCGACGTCCGGCGCGTTCGAGGAAGCACTCCGACTCGCGGACGAGGCGGTCGCGATCACGGAACGCACCGATTACGTCGTCTACCAGGGGGACAGCTACGAGGTTCGCGGGCTGGTGCTCGAGGCGGCCGACCGCCACGACGACGCGCGTGCTGCGTTCGACGAGGCGCTCGCACGATACGAGCGGAAGGGGAACGTCCCCGCCGCGGCCCGCGTCCGTGCTCGGCTCGAGCACATCGGGAGCCGCTGAACCGCGTCGCTACTCGAGCGGGCCTTCATATCGCGTACACTGTGACAGTCACGCGTCGACGCGAACTCGCTCGACGTCCACGTGGTGAAGGCCGCCTCCCCTCCTTCTTCTCGGAGCAGTCGATCGTCCCCACACGTTCCGAGAGGAAGCAGTCATGTCACAAGTAGCCGATGCACGACGCGATGCCGTCGTGCCCACCCGATCCGAACCGACCCGAACGCCGAGTTTCGAAGCGCTGGGCGTATCCCGTCCCATCGTGGAGGCCCTGCGCATGCGCGGGATCCGCGAGCCCTTCCCGATCCAGTCGCTCGTCCTCCGAGACGCGCTCGCGGGTCGAGACGTGCTCGCACGTTCGCGCACCGGCTCCGGGAAGACCCTCGCGTTCGCCGTCCCCATCGTCGAACGGCTGACGCCCGGCGGCGGGAGCCCGAACGCGCTGATCCTGACACCGACCAGGGAGCTCGCCAGCCAGGTCACGGAGGAGTTCCGAGTGATCGCCGACGTGAAGCGGTTGCGGATCGCCTCCGTGTACGGCGGCGTCGGACTCGGACCGCAAGCGAAGCGAGCCCGTCATGCCGACATCGTGATCGCCACGCCGGGCCGGCTGATCGACCTCGTGCAACGAAAGCTCCTTCGCCTCGACCGGGTGCGCATCTGCGTGCTGGACGAGGCCGACCGGATGCTCGACATGGGCTTCATGCCAGACGTCACGCGCATCCTGCAGATGCTGCGACCCGAGCGCCAGACCATGCTCTTCTCCGCGACGCTGGACGGCGAGGTCGGACGGCTCGCGGCGCGCTTCATCGAGAACCCGGTTCGCCACGAGGTGGCCGGCGAGGACGGCCCGCTCGTGACCGAGGCGAACCATCGGTTCGTCGCGGTCGATCAAGCCGGACGGTCGCGCGCCCTGGTGCGCGAGCTGGCCGCCGATCGAGGGCTGACCCTGGTGTTCGTTCGAACCAAGCGAGGCGTCGATCGACTGGCGAGGACCCTGAAGGCGGAGGGCTTCCACGCCGGAGCCCTGCACGGTGGGATGACCCAATCGGCGCGCGAGCGCTCCCTCGGGAGGTTCGCCGCCGGCGCCAACGACGTGCTCGTGGCGACCGACGTCGCCGCGCGCGGACTCGACCTCGAACACATCACCCACGTGATCAACTTCGACCCGCCCGCCGACGAGAAGGACTACCTCCATCGGGTGGGCCGTACCGCGCGCGCCGGGCGCAGCGGCACGGGCATCACGTTCGTGACGCCGGAGAAGACGCGTGAGGTCGGAAGGATCGCCAAGGTCCTGAAACTGCACGCCGAGTTCGGTGACGCGGGGCTGCGCGCCGACGCGCCCAAGCCCCGCAACGACGTCCGCCGGCCGCAGCCGCGCTCGCGACCGCGGCCCGCCAGGCGCGGACGGTAGGAGCCGGAACGGCCGATATCCTCGTTCCGTGATCGTCCACGAGCCGATCCGAGGGTCGTTCGCCTATCTCGAGCAGCCAGGGTTGTTCGCGTTGTCGGGCGTCGATCAGCTCCAACTCTTCATCGACAGGAAGCTGCCCCCGCCACCGCTCACCCACCTGAGCGGGCTGAGGGTGGAAGAGGCAGCCGTCGGCGCCTCCACGTGGTCGATCCCTGCGAGCCCGTGGTGGCAGACGGCCGCCGGCGTGTTCGCGGGAGGGACGCTCGGCTTCGTCGCGGACGCCGCGCTCGCGGGCGCGGTCTTCACCACGCTGCCCAAGGGCATCGCGCTGCTGTCGTCGGATCTCTCGATCAACTTCCTCGAACCCGCCTCGCCGTCCAGCGAGCGATTGGTGGCACGCGGCACGGTGATCCACACGGGGAGGCGTCAGGGATTGTCGGAGGCTCGGGTCGAAGACGCCCGAGGCACGCTCCTGGCGCACGCGACCTCGCGGTGCGTGCTGCAGCCGCTGCCGTTCGATCCGGCGGACCCGCCCGAGGAGCTTCCGGCAGCGGAGACGACCCGGTTCGAGACGCCCGACCCCTACTTGCGTCCGGCGGACGGGGAGATCGTCCCGCAAGCGATCTGGGACGAGACGAGTGGACTGGACCTCATGCAGCTCTGGCACAAGGGTGAGCGGCCTCCCCCTCCGAACTGCTCGCTGCTCGGCCTGAGGTTCGTCGACGTCGCCGAAGGCAACGTCACGCTCGCGATGCCGGCCTCGCTCTGGTTCTGCACGGGCTTCGGGACGTTCTACGGAGGTGTGGTGACCGCCTTCGCGGACACGGCGATCAACTCGGCGGTGACGACCACGCTGCCACGCGGCACCTCGTTCGGGACGCTCGATCTCAAGGTCAACTTCCTGCGGCCCGTCGTCCCCGATGCGCGCGAGCTCGTCGCGCGAGCCACCGTCGAGCAGCGAGGCCGCACGATCGCGGTCACGACATGCCGGGTTGACGACGCCGACGGGAAGCGGGTGGCCATGGCGACCGGGAGCGCAATGATCTCTCCCGGCCGGCCATGGCCGTCGGCCGATCCCGACGGGGACCGGACGGGCTCGCCTCCCCGGGGCTAGTTCCCGGACCCCCGGGCGGTCGACCTCTCCGCGCCACGCGCCGGTTCCGTTGCCGCGCGCCTCGATGAACTCCTTGAACCTCTCGAGGGCGAACCTTTCTCATGCATCTTTTTGAGTAGGTTCGGGTACGGCCATCAGAGACCCTCGAGCGGAGGAGGTTGTTCATGCCGTCACCCGACGAGCGCACGACGTGGGATCGAGCACGCGAGAACGACACCGAGGAGCGAACGTCCGACGCTGCGGAGCAGACGACGTCGGCGGAGGAACGCGGCGCACTCGATGCGCCCAGCTCGCCCGAACCGTCGTGGGAGCCTCAGATCCCTGCGTGGGACCGACCGACGCCTCGATCAGAGACCACTGCGATGCCTCTGGGCGGACCGATGGATGTGGCCGCGACCGATCCGGCAACCACCCGGACACGGAGATCGACCGCCGCGCGGAAGGCCGCGACCGCCGCGAGCACGAAGGCCGCGACACGGAAGCGATCCGCCGCGAGGAAGACGGCCTCGACGAGGCCGGCCACCCGCAAGAGCACGACGCGGAAGTCGCCCAAGCGGGTCGCCGCCGGCAAGAAGGCCGCGACCGCGCGAAAGCGCAAGACGGCACCGGCACGCAAGAAGGCTGCGACCACCCGCAAGCGCACGACGGCTCGCAAGGCCACCACGCGGAAGTCGCCGAAGCGGGTCGCCGCCGGCAAGAAGGCCGCCGCATCGCGCAAGCGCAAGACCGCACCGGCACGCAAGAAGGCCGCGACCACCCGCAAGCGCACGACGGCTCGCAAGGCCACCACGCGGAAATCGCCGAAGCGCGTCGCCGCCGGCAAGAAGGCCGCCGCATCGCGCAAGCGCAAGACCGCACCGGCACGCAAGAAGGCCGCGACCACCCGCAAGCGCACGACGGCTCGCAAGGCCACCACGCGGAAATCGCCGAAGCGCGTCGCCGCAGGGCGGAAGGCCGCCGCCTCACGCAAGCGCAAGACGGCCCGAGCGCGCAAGACCGTCTCGCGCAGAGCGCGCTAGCGGAGGCCCGACATGGACAGGGACGGAGCGGAGGAGTACGTCGGGGATTCGCCGGGCGAGCCGTTCGAGATGCCGCCCGACGAGCCGGTCGCCGTGGACGAGCCCGGGACCACCGCGGAGGAGCAACGCGAGCGTTCTCTCGAACGTCGCCTTGCGATGGAGGAACCGGATATCTCCTCCCGGCGAGGCTCGAGGGGCCCGCGGACGTCCGTCGGTCCGATCGTCGACGACGACGTCACCACCGAGGACCTCGTGACCGAGGATCCCGACGTGGTGGCGGAGGACGCCGACATCGACCGCACGGGCGAGGAGGTCGGTGAGCTGTCTCCCGATCCGGCGGAAAGCGCCGAGGAGGCGGCCATGCACATCGAACGCGACTAGGAGCTGCGTTCCGATAGCCTCGCCGCCGTGACGGGAACCCGGATCGCGATCGCCTTCTCCCTCGCAGCGGGCATCGCGGGCGCCGCGCAAGCCGCGGTCTCCGGAGCACTGGGGCGCAAGGTCGGCACGATCGGCTCGGCCGGGTTCGGCGTCGTGCTGGCGGCCATCCTCGTCGTAGCGCTCGCGCTGGCACTCGGCCGCGGTGGATCGATCTCCGCCGCCATCCACCAACCGCTGTGGTTGTGGCTGGGCGGTCTCTTCGGTGCCGTGATCGTGCTGGCGATCGCCTATGCGCCTCCCCTGATCGGGACGTTCGCGACCGTGGCGCTGCTGATCGCGGGTCAGCTCGCGGCCGGCGCGCTGATCGATGCCTTCGGCTGGTTCGGCTCACCGCGCATCCCCGTGACGGTCGCGAGGGCGGCCGGCTTGGTGCTGGTCGCGGCGGGGGCGGCGCTCACGCTCAAGCGCTGAGTCCTCAGGGGCGGCGAACGGAGATGACCATGTTCGCCACCCGTGTCGCGAGGACACGGTCGCCCTTCTCCAGGTCGTCCGGAACGCTCTCGGCTCCCAGACGAGCCTGCTGGACGGAGCGGTCGGCGAAACCCACAGCGAGGTCGTAGTACCGCACGCCGTGGAGATCGAACGGCTTCACCTCGAGGACGATCGCCTCTTCCTCTCCCAACATCTCGTCCCAGCGTAACGCCCTCTTGGTTGTCACCCGCCGTACAGTTGTCCTCATGGGTGCAACGGGGGTGGGTCCACGCACGTCGACGGGCATGGAGCGCGCGACGTACCACAGTCGTGTGCGCAGTTGCCCTTCTGACCGCGATCCTCGTCGCCGTCCCGGCTCCACGCGCCGCGGCGGCGACGAAGGTGCCGGGGATCGACGTGTCGATGTGGCAGGGCGACGTCGATTGGGCGGCGGTCGCCGCGACGTCCACACGATTCGCGATCATCCGGGCGACACGCGGTCACGCATACGTCGACCCTCGGTACGCCGAGTACCTCGCCGAGGCGTCTGCGAACGGACTCGTCGTCGGGGCCTATCACCGCGCGAAGGTCAGCCTCGCCGACGGTGATGCGAGAGCGGAGGCCAACCACTTCGTCGACGTCGCACAGATCGACGCGGGCGATGTGCTCCCGGTCCTGGACATCGAAGAGCACGGTGGCCTCACGGTCTCGCAGCTGACGCAGTGGGTGCGCGCGTGGCTCGCTCGGGTGTACACGCGGACGGGCGTGCGCGCGATGATCTACGCGAGCCCCCACTTCTGGCGAACGTATCTGGGCGACACGACGTGGTTCGCCGACCAGGGCTACCCGTTGTGGATCGCGCACTGGGGGGTCCCGTCGCCCACCGTTCCGGCGGCCAACTGGGGCGGTCGCGGATGGACGTTCTGGCAGTGGACATCGACGGGGAGCGTCTCGGGCATCTCCACGAACGTGGATCGAGATCGCTTCAACGGCTCCGGCCTCCTCCGGGGCAGGGTCGCCTCGCTCACGGTGACGCCCGCGGCCGGCGGGGTGATCACCGGCGCTCGGATCGCGTGCGGCGGCGCCGCCCTCACGTGCAGCCGGCTCGCGAACCCGGACACGGTGCTCACGCTCGCCGCCACCCCCGATCCGGGCGCGTCCTTCCACGGATGGACAGGAGCATGCACGGGCGCGGCCTCCTCCCCGACGTGCGACGTCACCGTGCTCGGCGCCAAGACCGTCTCGGCGGTCTTCACCTATCCGGTCCACGTCGCGATGCAGGGGAGCGGCGCGGGGACGCTCTCCTCGACTCCAGCGGGGATCGACTGCGGGACGACGTGCACGGCCTCGTTCCCGGTCGACTCGACCGTCGATCTCACGGCCGTCGCCGACTCCGCGTCTGCCTTCGTGGGGTGGGGCGGCGGATGCGCGGGCGGCAGCCCCGGCTGCCAGGTGACCGTCTCGCAGCCCATCGAGGTCGTGGCGACGTTCGACTCGGTGGTGAGCGTCGAGCAAGACGGTGCCGGAACCGCGTTCGGCTGGGGCCGCGTGGTCGCTCCGGATGCGATCGGGGGCTCCTACCGGTGGGAGCGGCGAGCAGGGGCTTCCGCGACGTACGCCTTCTCAGGTGGCACGGTGAAGCTGTTCACCGTGTCAGGGCCCGGGATGGGCCGAGGGCGGATCTCGATCGACGGCACGACGGTCGACACGTTCGACGGCTATGCGCGCGTCGCCGCGACGGGCGTGACGCATCGGTTCACGCAGCTGGGTGCCGGCCCGCACACCCTCTCGGTGGAGGTGCTCGGCACGAAGCGGCCGGCGGCCACCGGGACCCGCGTCGCCGTGGATGCCCTCCGATGGGGTGGCGAGACGCGCGTCAACCCACGAGCAGCGCAGGCGGGATGGGCGTCGGTCTCCCACGCGAGCGCGAGCGGCGGCAGCTACGCGATCGGTGATGCGCGCGAGGCCTTCGCGAGGCTCCGGTTCGAGGGCACAGGAGCGTCGCTCCGCGCCTTGCGTGGCCCGGCGATGGGGCGCGCGGAGGTCTGGGTGGACGGAGCCCTCGCGCGCGTCGTGGATCTCTACGCACCGGCGACGACGTTCTCCACGATCCGGCTGGCCGAGGGCTTGGCGGACGGATCGCACACGGTGCGGATCGTGGTGCTGGGCACGCATCGGGCCGCGAGCTCGGGGAACGCCGTGACGGTCGACCGCTGGATCGTGGTCTGACCTTCCACCTCGTGGGCGTCGCCCTCAGCCGCCGGCGCGACGGATCTCGAGCGTCCTCCACATCGGGGGGGCCTCCTCGCTCGAGGCGTGACAGGTGAGCCGCATCGGCGTCCCGAGCACCCGCTCGAGCCGGACGAGGTGGGGTCCGCGCTCGGTCACGAAGACGACCTCGGCCCGATCCCCGCGACGGTCGGTTCGCTCCGGCGTGACGGCGTCGATCCGGTCGAGGCTCAGATGCTCACGGATCGCGCGCTCCGCCGCCTGGACGTGGAACGGATCGCTCGCCCGGCCACGGTAGCGGTCCGGCCGAGCGATCCGGCCCTCGATGTACCCCCGCACGATCTCGGGTCCGTCGTTCGGTTCGACGCGCCCGAAGTACAGGCCGTGAGGGAACGCCACGAGGTTCGCGGCGAACCGATCGCCCCCGACATGGGTGCTCTCCCAGGTGATGTCCGGTGAGGACGCGGCCAGGGTCCGCACCAGCGGTCGCCCCCGCTCCGCGCAACACGGATCTCGGCGCCCGTGGGTGCAGACGACGAACAGGGGTTCGCGGGAGCCGGTGAACGGGATGCGATCGCGGGGATCGAGCTCGAGCGCGTCCTCGATCCGACCGAGTGCCGCGGAGCCGAGCCAGGCATCGGCCGTGTCGATCGCCACACACGACACGGCGCCGTCGTCGTGCGCGGGCGCGCGGCCCGGCCTGCGGATCAGCAGGACCCGCGCGCCGGTCCGGCGCTCGAGGACCCGGAGGTCCTTCCCGAGCCCCGCCGGCATCCTGGCGTCGAGGAGCCCGTCGCGCCCCCACGGACCGGGATGCTCGATCAGCAGCCAGTGCCTGATCGTCGAGGCCGTCCCGGCGAGGGGCTCGTCGGCGGCCAGGCTGCGCAGCGAACAGCGGTCCTCGATCGACGGCACCGGCTCGCTCAGCGACCGCCGCGGATCGTGAGCAGTCCCTCGCGGATCAGCCGCCGTATCAGCACGGCGCGGCCGGCCGGGGCGGGGAGATAAGGCGCCAGGTCGCCGACCGCGAGCTCGGCGTCCTCCTCCAGGTCGGCGACCCGGCGCATCGCTCGTTCCAGCCAGGCCGGCATCTCGAGACGCCGGTCACCGAGGAGCACGAGGAGGTGACCCGGTCGCACGGCCAGTTCGCAGACGGCGCCGGGACGTCGCGCGACCACGGTCGCGTCGTCGACCGCGATCGGCGCCGAGCGCTCCGCGATCGTCCCTCGCGCCAGCTGGGCCCGGTTCGACAGGAACCGCTCGCGGCGCTCGCCGGCCTCGGTTCGCACGTCGACCTCGCCGAGCGCAGAGGCGAGCGTCGCGAGCCGGCCCCGGAGCTCCTCGGCGAAGCCGTCGAGGTCGTCCGTCCAGCCGGCGGTCACCGGGTCCTCGATCCCTTCGACGGCCCGTGCGACGACACCCATGAGGACCTCTCGCCAGGGAGTCACGTGGACGCCGACGGTGAGGTGGCCCGACAGCACGTCCTGCGCGCGGGCCGAGTGGGGCGTGCCCGCCGGCATGTAGATCGTCGCGCCGGAGGTGACCTCGACCTCGAGGGGATCGCGCCTCTCCTCGAGTGGCGCGGCGTGCACCCCCCAGTGCTTGCGGCCGAACGCTTGGAGGACGAAGACGTCGTGCGCGTCCTCGTGGAGGTCGAGTCCCTGGGCGCCGGGGGGCGTGATGTAGGCGTTGACCTGGCAGGGGTGTCCCAGCTCCAGCTCGAGGTCGCGACAGAAGCGTGCGACCGGCTCGGACCAACGATGGAGACCTTGGAGGACGATCGTCGCGCCGTCTTCGAAGAGCGCCGCGACGCGCGCGGGATCCGCGATGCCGGAGACCTCTCGGGACCCGGTGCGACCCGATCGGGTGTACGAGGACTCCGGGATCTGCTCGTCGACCTTCACGAGCCGGAAGAACGGCGTGCGGAGCGCCGCCGTCGTGAGGAACCGGTCGACGTCGTCGAGCGAGAGCAGGTCCTCGAAGCCGGCGGGCGGCGATCCGCCGAGGCGGACCGCCGCCCGCTTCCCCCAATCGTCCGCGAGGAACGACCGAGGATCGCCGGTGCAGCGCTCGAGCGGCCGGCGCCCGGCGCGGACGCGATCGAGCGTGTCCAGGCTCACGACGTGCTGTCGGTCCCGTCCATGTCGCCGGTATCGGTGCCGTCGGCGTCCTTGCCGTCGGTCCCGTCCTGGTCAGTGGCGTCGCCGTCCTTCTTGTCCGTCGTGTCGCCGTCCGTCCCGTCGCCGTCGACCGTGTCGGGATCGGTCTCGGCCATCGGCGAGGTCCCCGGCATCACGGTCCGGATGTCGTCGTCGGTGAGCTCCTGCGTTGCTGTCTCGTCCATGTCCAGACCTCCTTTCGGCCTCCGGTATACCGGAACGGCGCCCGACCCGCACAGCCCCCTCGACCGGGAGGCGAGCGCGTTTGCGCCTCTTGCCCACCGGGAACGTCCCGAAGGCAACCCGACCGAAAGGACATGACGATGGCCGAACGACGGCTCGATGGTGTGGACGCGATCCTCGTGGAGGCGCGGAAGACGAAGGAGACGGCGGAGCGCATGGCGAACGGCGAGGGACCTCCGGGCGAGGCCGATGAGATCCGGGTGCTCGCCGGGATGGTCCATCAGGTCGCGGAGCAGGTGGAGCGGCTCGCGAGCATCGTCGGTGGAGACACCGCGCCCCTCGCGAACTCCGACGGCTCGGAGACCTGACGCCGGATCCGAGGACAGGCCCCGATCGCCGGAGGTCCGTATCGTGTCCGGCGATGACCGCTCATGACGGCACGCCGGACCACGTTCTCGCGAACCGAGTCTCATGGGATGCGGATGCCGACCACTGGGTCGAGCGAGGCCGGGTCGCGTGGGCGGCCGATGACATCACATGGGGGATCTGGAACGTCCCCGAGTCCGTGCTCCGCCTGCTCCCGGATGTCCACGGTCTCGACGTCATCGAGCTCGGCTGTGGGACGGGGTACGTGTCGTCGTGGTTGTCGCGTCGCGGTGCTCGCCCGGTCGGGCTGGACAACTCGGGGCGGCAGCTCGCGACCGCTCTGGAGTTCCAGACCGAGTTCGGGGTCCGGTTCCCGTTGATCCATGGCGACGCCGAGCGGGCGCCGCTCCGCGACGCGAGCTTCGACCTCGCGATCTCGGAGTACGGTGCGGCGATCTGGTGCGATCCCTACCGTTGGATCCCCGAAGCCGCCAGGATCCTCCGGCCGGGCGGGCACCTCGTGTCACTGACGCACTCGTACGTCGCGATGCTGACGTTCCCGGATGATGATCAGCCCGCCACCGAGGGACTCCAACGAGATCACTTCGGGATGCATCGGTTCGAGTGGGAAGACGACGAGGGCGCGATCGAGTTCGCGATCCCGCACGGCGAGATGATCCGGTTGCTTCGTCGGTCGGGGTTCGTCGTCGATGACCTCGTCGAGGTCCGCGCGCCCGAGGACGCGGTGACGCCGCAGGATCCGCTCGCGACCGCCGAGTGGTCGCGGCGGTGGCCGGTGGAGGAGGTCTGGAAGGCGCGGAAGGCGGGCTGACGCACTGCGGGTTCGTTCCCGCGGTTATCGCACGGGGCCGGCCGCATCGATGAGACCCGCGGCCGTCCGCTCCCACGTCCAGTGCGAGGCCACGAACGAGCTGACGGCGCGCCGAAGCTCGTCGCGTTCGCCGTCCGGCAGGGAAAGCAATCGATCGATGCCCTCGGCCAACTTCTGCACGGCGCCTTCGCCCGGCTCGAAGGAGAACAACCCCGGACGACCGACGTCGGTCTCCAACGCGCCCGCGACCTCCGCGAGCCCCGAGTGACGGGCGACCATCGGGAGCGCGCCGGAGGCAGCTCCCTCGGCGGCGACCATCCCGAACGCCTCCTTGAGGATCGAGGGGACCACCTGGACGTCCATGGCCGCGAGCGCACTCGGCGCGTATCGATGGTCGAGAAGGCCGGTGAAGGTGACGTCCACGCGATCCGCGCCGGGTCCGGGCGCCGCGGACGGATCGACCGGGAGCCCGCCGACGTCGCGCAGCCACTCGACGGCGGGCCGGTCGCCTGCTCGCAGCGCGATCATCAGGGCCGCGAGCCAGTCGCGGTCGGACCCGAAGCCCACGACGAGTGCCGCGGTCTCTCGCCCGAGGGCCGGCTGGGCTTCGAGGAGGTGCTCGGCGCCCTTCTGGGGGATCAGCTTGCCGAGGTACCCGACGATCAGCGCGTCCCGGCCTGCGAGCCGACGGAGTCGAGCCGCCGCGTCGGGCTCCGGCACGTCCTCGTCGTACGTGTCGAACAGAGCGGCGATCGCCTTGTCGTCTCTGGCTTCGAGCGCCCGCTCCACCTCCGCGTCGAGGGATGTGGGTCGGCCCCGGATCGTGTCCGGGTCATCGTCCAGGAGCGACGCGACCTCTCGCAGCGCCTCCACACGAGGACGCGGTCGGAACGCTGCCACGTCGACACCCGGCGGGACGACGCGCGCCAGGTCCCTCATCTCGGGCACGAGGCCGGCGCATCGATCCAGGGCCTCGATGCTCGGGCCGACGACGGCGTGAGCGGCCTCGAGCCCCTCACGCGCCAACGCGCGGTAGCGCACCTGCGGGCGGATCGCGTACTCGAGGTCACTGCCGTGGATCTTCGCGACGTAGCGCCCGGAGCCGAGGGCCCGATACCCGATGGCGGCACCCGGGATCCCGTGCCCGACGAACGCGATCTCGGAGTCGTGGAACCGCGCGGCCTCCTGGAGGGCCTCGACGTTCGCCCGAAGGTAGGCGTCGAGCTCGCCGTCGGCCATGTCGATGAAGGGGCGAACCGTCTCGAACCCCTCGTAGTGATCGACGACGAAGACCGGAAGCATGGTGCCGATCTCCGGACGGAGCAGCACGCATCGGCCCGGGGCGCTCGAGACATCCGTGTTCGGCTTCAGCTCGGAGGGGCCGTTCCGATCGATCGTGCCGTGCGCGTCGATCCATCGATATCGCTCGGGATGGCGCTCCTGGCAGAGAAGGAGCACGTCGTGCCCCGCCGCTCTCCAGACCTCGACGATCCGGGCGGTGGCGACGTTGGACCCCGATCCCTCCAACAGCCATCCGTGCCACACGAGGATCCGCACGCTTCGCATGCTAGGGCCGGGGCGGGCCGCGGGTTGGAAGGCGATGCCGAACGCTATGGTGCCGGGCGAGACCGAGGGAGCGGAGGCAGATGCGCGCGTTCAACCCGGCGGGGGTTGCGGGACCGTTCGGCAGCTACTCGCACGGTATCGAGGTCGAGAGCCCGATGCGGCTCGTCTTCGGCTCCGGGCAGACGGGCGTGGACACCGACGGCCGGATCGGCGAAGACATCGAGGAACAGTCGCGCCTGCTGTGGCGGAACATCGAAGGGGTGCTCGCCGGTGCAGGCATGGAGATCTCGGACATCGTGCAGCTCACGATGCTGCTGGTCGATCGTGCCGATCTGTCGACCGCTCGCGCCGTCCGGGAAGAGTTCCTGAACGGTCACCGCCCGGCGTCCACCCTGATGTTCGTCGCGGGGCTCGCGCACGCCGACTGGCGGATCGAGGTCGACTTCGTCGCGGCCCGGGCCTCCGGGTGACGCTGAGCGAGGAGGTCGAGTGGGCTGTCGGCGCGGCGGCGTCGAGACGGGTGGCTCGGTCGACCCGGCGGGCTCGCTAGACGATCACGGCGGGGTTCGCATCTCGTTCCAACCCCGCTCGCATGGAGAGAGCCGAGTGGACCACCACGGCCCCGACAACGACGACTCCGCCCGCGAACACCTCGGGTGACGGATCCTCACCGATCGCGAGCCACACCCAGAGAGGCCCGAGAAGGGTCTCCAGGAGCGCGATCAGATTCACTTCAGGCGCCGGCAAGTAGTGCGTCGCTCGCGTGATGAGCGTGAGAGACACCGGCAGGACCACCATCCCGAGGAGCGCAAGGAGGAGAAGGTCGCCGACGCCGATCGTGAGATCCGCGCCGGCGACCAGCCCGGCGAGCGCAGACCCCACGCCGCCGATCGCGATCGCCGGCGTCATGTCGGCGGGGCGGGCCGCCCGGGACACCGTCAGATAGCCGGCGAAGCACGACGCTCCTGCCAGCGCGAGCAGATCGCCGTCGATCTCGCCGCGTCCCAGGCTTCCGCCGAGGATCACGGCCAGACCAGCCACCACCGCGGCGCCGGTGAGCCACGTCCGAGCGGGCGCCGGCTCGTGAAGGAGCACCCTGCCGATCACGGAGGCGATCAACGGTCCGGCGGCGATGATCACGAGCACGCTCGCCGCGTCAGTGCGGTGCAAGGCGAACACGAATGCGACGCTCGCGGCCGCGAACAGCGCTCCCGCGAATAGGTGGGAGCCTGTTGGTCGCCACGCGCGAGGTCCTTGGCCCGGCGCGAGGACCGCGAGGGCCGCGAGGACCGCGAGGGTCCCGACCGCGGTGAAGATCCCTCGCCAGTAGACGGTAGACCACGCGTCTGTGCCCACAGCCCGGATGATCAGGGCATCAGGGCTGATCACGACCACGCCCATGAGGCACACGACGAGCCCTCGCACATGCTGGCGGCGGCCGCGAGACGCCGGTTCACCGACGGTCAAGGCGCGGGCTCTTGCCGGGGATCGAAGTCGCGGTCGGCGAGGCGCTGACAGAGGACCCGCATCAGGGCCAGCGATGTCTCGGGGCGGTCGCGGAGCATCGACTCGAACTGCCGGCGTCCGATCGAGAGGAGCCGAACCGATCCCTTGGCGGCAAGGGACGCCATCCTCGTGGCGCTCGTGATCACGGCCATCTCGCCGATCACGTCTCCGGCCGAGCGAACCGCCAGCACCTGCTGGTGGCCACCGGGTTGTCGCAGGATCACCATCACGTAGCCCGACACGATGATGTGCATCTCGTCGCCCGGTTCGCCCTGCTCGGCGATCGTGTCGGCGTCGGCGAAGCTCCGCTCCGACGCGATCGCCGCGATCGGCGCGAGGTCCTGGGGAGGCAGGTCGGCGAACAACGCCACCCGCCGGAGGAAGAGCACTCGCTCCATCAACGGGAGCGTCGCCATGGTCTCGGTCATCGTCCCTCCTCGTGTGGTTTCGTCTGTGGTTTCTCTGGCTCCGGTCGCCCACTCGGCGCATGCGCGGATCCACTCGTCCGGGTGATTGACCGCTCCGTCTCGCCAGTCGCGATCAAGATCCGGGATGCGGCGGTCGTCCCACAAGGAGAGCAACGGGCGAACGAGATCGGGATCGCCGGTCGTTTCGATCACCTCCAAGGCACTGGCCCGCTGCGCCGCGTCCTCGCCGGAAAGGCTCTCGAGGGCGGTGGAGATCGCGCCGCGATCGGCCAACAGGGCGACGGTCCGGATCGCGGTGAGGGCGTGGAGCCGGGACGACGAGAGGAGGGAGTCGCGAAGCAATCCGAGCCGCTCGTCACCCCCTGCCTCGATCGAGTCCGCGAGCCGGCGGTTCTCGAGCGCCTGCGACGTCGATGCGGCCGCGAGCCGCCGGACGTCGGCTCGCGAGCGCTCCGGGGACACGGACATCGCTCGGTCCGCGGCCTCCAACACCTCGCCGCCGCCGGCGACCGCGGCGAGGAGGTCCTCGACCCCGCCGACCGGATCCAGCGAGGTCAGGGTGCGCGCTGCCTCGGTTCGTACGGAGGGGGAGGGGTCGGACAAGCCCTCGCGAGCCAGACCGGCTGCCGAAGGGCTCCGTGACGACGCGAGTGCTCGCAGGGCCGCCGCGCGGGCCTCGGCATGGGGCGATCTCGTGAGCCTCGCCAGGGTCGTCTCCGCCTCGGGGTCGGTCCCGGCCTCGGAGCCGTCCGACGAGGCGTCTCGCAACAGGATGCCGGCCGCGCGAGCCCGCACCAGACCGTCCGGATCGCGCAGAAGAGCCCTGGCTCTGGAACGATCCGCGCGGAGCGCATCGAGCGCATCGAGCGCTGCGAGACGGACCTCCGGGACGGGGTCGGTCAGCCGTTCGGGGACCGCGTCCGATGCCCCGAACGCCTCGGCCCGGGCGAGCGATCGCAGGGCCGTCGCCCGGACCTCCGGGTCGTCGTCGCTGACTCCATCGATCAGCGCCGGGATCGCGGCGGGCGCATCGAGGTCGCCGAGGATCTCGGCGGCAACGCGACGGACTCCAACGTCGGGGTCCGTCATCGCCGCGACCGCGACCGACGCGGCGGCGAGGTCGGCGCGGGCGAGCCCGAAGGGCTCGCCCCCGCCCGGCGTCCCGCCGAACACGTGCGGCCTGCCTTCCCGAAGGGCGACGAGCAACTCCTCCGCGTAGGCCCTCCGGACCCGGGACATCGAATACACGGCCCCCGCCGCGGCCACGAGCCCGATGCCGTACAGGACGCGTGGCGACACCGCGCGTTCGCCGATCAACGCGACGACCCCGGCGAGCACGGTGCCGACCTGGGTCGGTCCTCCGTACAGGAAGGCCCGCATCCGGTCGCGGCGGTCGCCGGGCACGGTATTGATCACGGCCTCCCACGCGCTCGACGCGCCACCCTGGAGCCACACCACCTGGGCGAAGCGGAAGGCGAGGAGGATCGCGAACGTCGAGGCGACCGTGAGCACCCCGAACGCGAGGAGGTAGAGCACCGGCAGGACCATCATCACGGTGGGGACACCGAGCGTGGACAGCAGGCGATTCATCACGAGGAGCGACAGGAGCAACGTCACGGCGGTCGAGACGGCGAAGAACAGGCCGAGGAACCCGGCGAGGTCGTCCGGCTGCGGGTATCGATCGGCGACCGCGCGGGAGAAAGGGAGGTACAGCGAGAAGAACAGGAGCGAGAACAGGATCGACCCCACCGACATCCAGCGAAGCAGAGGAGATCGCAGCGCGTAACGGATCCCCTCGCGCACCTCGGTCTTCATCTCGGCCATCGCGGAGATGCGCCGTCTCCGCGGGGGAGGGGCGTCCGCATCTGCCTTCGCGACCAGCTTTCGGCCCAAGACGACGACGATCCCGAGCGTGGCGAGCCACACGAGGATCAGGTTGTCCGTCCCGAGCCCACCGGCGAGCGGCTTCGTCGCGAGGCCACCCACCACCTGCCCCAGCACGGCCGCGCCGCCGATCAGCGGGAAGAAGCGCTTGGCCTGTCGGGTGTCGGTGACGAGACCGGCGAGTCCCCAGACCGCCAGGCCGAGGAGGAACTCGGACGCCCCGCGGAGCAGCCAGAGCGCGGGGTAGATCCAACCCACATCGGTCGCGAGGGCCACTCGGGCCACCCCGGCGATCAGCGCGATCGACGCGGGGATCACGAGGAAGGTTCGTCCCCGCCCGAGGCGCCCGAGCACCGCCGAGACCCCGAGGGTCGCGACGAACATCGTCACGCCCAAGAAGACGTACAGCACCGGAAGGTCGTCGACCCCACCGCGGGCGAACAGGAGTGCGTCGATGCTGCTCGCGGCGACCGTCAGGCCGGCCGAAGCCGTCGCGGCGGCGGCGGCGGCCAGACCGACGGTCTTGCGTTCATCGGGCACGAGCCCCAGCAGCCGCTCCATGGTCTGACATATCGTTGCAGGCCGAGAGGAGCGAGAAGCTCGATGCCCAAGACGGTCCCGGAAGAGGAATGGCGGGCGTGCCTGGAAGGGACGGCCCGACACATGCTCATGGGGCGCCGGACGTTCGGGATCTTCCCGTCCAACCCGAGATGCAAGTTCTGCAGCATCCCGTTCCGGGGTCCCGGCGGCTGGGTCTTCCGCCACGTCTCGGAGAAGTACGCGCAGTGGGACAAGAACCCGAATCTGTGCCGCCGATGCGTGATCGGCCTCGGTTCGGCAGAGGTCATGGGGGCCGAGGTCGACGTCTCGTTCCTGTTCGCCGACGTTCGCCGATCGAGCGACCTCGCGAGGGAGCTGGGCACTCTCGAGTTCACCCATCTGATGCAGCGCTTCTACCGGATCGCCACGGAGGTGCTCTTCGACCACGAGGCTCTGCTCGACAAGTTCGTAGGCGACGAGGTGGTGGGTTTCTTCCTCCCCTTCATGGCGGGGGAGAGGCACCCCCGCGTGGCGGTGGAAGCGGCGCGGGCGCTGTTCCGTGCCGTCGGCTACGGCACCGAGGAGGGGCCGTGGCTCCCGCTCGGGGCGGGTGTGCACACGGGGCACACGTTCGTCGGGTACATCTCCCGCGGAGAAGCGAGCGAGTTCACGGCGCTCGGTGACACGATCAACGTGGCCTCGCATCTGGCCGCGCAGGCGAAGGCGGGCGAGATCGTGATCACGGAAGCGGTGGGGGCGTCGCTCGAGACCAACGGTCTCGAGCGACGCCACCTCTCCCTGAAGGGTCACGAGCTGGACGCGCTCGTGATCGCCGTCGACGCGCGCGGGCCGGCCTCGGCCGGCGCCGCGGATCGCCGGTAGGGCTTCCCTACATCACGTCCATGGTCTCGTACACGGTGAGCGTGGCGCCGCCTTGGAGCACGGGGCACCCCTTCGCGAGGTCCGTGGCCGTGTCGAGCGAATCGGCCTGGATGATCGAGTAGCCGGTGGCCGTGCCGTCTCCGTCGCGGATGGACCCGTCGGCGCTGACGGTCTTGGCCGCTCCCGGGTTGAACGGGTTGCCGCCGTCTTTCAGCGCCGACCCCAACCCTTCCATCCAGGTGTTCCAGGCCTGCATGACCGCGGCCTGTTCCTCCTCGGTCTCGGGCATGCCGCCACCGCTGTACAGAAGCACGTAGTCCGTCATCGGGTCTCCCCTTTCCCGGCTGCCCGGTGCAGCCAGAGGGGGCATCATACACGTTCGTAAGTGAACGCTTACGGAATATCGCCGGTCCTTTCGGCGGCGCCCGCGCCGCGGCCCCAGGCGACCCGTCAGGCCGACAGGCGTTCCGCGAGGTACTTCAGGCCGAGCGGGTAGCGGTACTCGATCGACATGTGGGTCGCGTCGAAGAGCTCGAAGGAGACGTCCGTCACTCCGAGGGCCTCCAGCTCCCGACGGAAGGCTTCCGCTCCGAGGTCGAGGAAGTACTCGTCCCGCTTGCCGGCGTCGATGTAGATCGCGCGCATCGTACGCATCGTGTCGGCGTGCGCCGGCACCATGCGAACGGGATCGAGCTCGAGCCATCGCTCCCAGACGTCGGGGATCAGCCGGCCGGTGGCGGTGTCGAACGGCAGCCGCACCGTGCCGTCCGGGTCGGTCGAGTAGCACGCCGCCATGCACCAGTCGTTGAGCAGGTGCGCGTCGCTGTTCTTCGATAACGCCGGGCGACTTCGGAAGTCCTTCCAGAAGTTGTCGAACGAGCCCTCGTACTCGTCGCGCAAGACCCGCACCGACTCGCGGAACTCCGGCAGGTAGCACATCTCGAAGAGGGCGTCGCCTGCGTGGGTGGCGAGACCCCCCCACAGATCGGGCCTGAGCATCGGCACGACCATGGCGCCGTACCCTCCGCTCGATTTCCCTCCGATCCCGCGGTGGTCCCGATCCGCGATCGTTCGATAGCGCTCGTCGACGAACGGGACGACCTCGTCGCACAGATACGTGAGGTAGTTGCCGGTGCCCGGAGAGTCCAGGAACTGGCTCCCGCCGAGCGACGTCCAGCAGTCGACCCAGACGACGATCGCCGGCGGCGTGTCTCCCTTCGCGAAGAGATCGTCCGCGAGCTCCGGGAAATTGCGCCGGAACGGCGATCGATTCCGCCACATGTCGAGCTGGCCGGTGAGGCCCTGGATCGCGTAGATGGAGGGATAGCGTGCGGCGGGATCGTCGTCGTAGCCGGGGGGCACGTACACCCAGAGCGGTCGCTCGTGCGGGTCGCCGAGCGGATTCCCCCGGAGCGCCCGGCTGTCGACCGTGTGCTCGTCGAAACGCCCTTTCGGTTCGAACGACCATGGCTCCATGGCGTGCCTCCTTTCGCGACGTGCGCGCGCCGGTCGGGACGAAACGGCGTGGCAACGGCGTGGCAACGGCGTGGCAACGGCGTCCGGCAGGCTACTCGGTACGCTTCCTCTCCGATGCGCGCCGATACCGACTTCGAGCCCCTGCTCACGGAGCGACTTCGCCTCCGCCGGTCGGTCCCCGAAGACGCCGATGCCATCTCCGCGTATCGGAGCGATCCCGAGGTGCACCGCACACAGGGGTGGGATCGCACCGATCCGGAAAGCGTCGGGGCCGACATCGAGGAGATGGCAGGACGGGCGCCTGGCGAGCTCGGCGGGTGGGTGCAGTTCTCCGTCGAAGAACGCGACGGCGGGCGGCTGGTCGGCGATGTGGGCCTCAGTCTCGCCGACGGTGAGCCGGGCGTGATCAAGGTCGGATACACGATGTCTCCCGCCTTCCAGGGACGCGGCTACGCGACGGAGGCGGTCGGTGCGCTCGTCGCCTACGCGTTCGATGCGCTCGGCGCCGACGTGGTGCGCGCGTACGCCGACGCGGACAACACGCCCTCGATCCGGGTGGCGGAGAAGGCCGGGCTGCGCCTGATCGAGACGTTCGAGCACCGCGAGGGAGACGAGGTCTGGTTCGGCGTCCGGTACGAGCGGCGCCGAGGCGACGCGCCGCAGACGTGAGCCTGTCGAATGGCGATCTCGCGGAGCTCCTGTGGCGTGCCGGCGATGAGGAGGCCGATCATCGCCGTCGCGCCCTCCACAAGGCGTCCCGAGCCGCGCGCTTCTGGCCCGAGGAGGCTCACGACCTCGCGGTCGCGGCCCGCTCGCTGACCGAGCTTCACGCCGTCGGACCCTGGGTGGCCGCGCAGATCCACGGCTGGCTCGACGCCCCACCCGAGATCCCGGAGCCCGACGAGACACGCCGTGGGTTCCTCACGCTCGCGGAGGTCCGGCGCGTGCTTGACGCCGAACCGGACTGGGAGCGAACCCCCCATGCCGACCTCCAGGCGCACACGACCGACAGCGACGGTGGGCTGCCGCTGCCCGAGATGGTCGCGGCCGCCCGCGAGCTCGGTCGTTCCTTCATGGCGATCACGGACCACTCGAAGAGCCTCACGATCGCGAACGGGATGGATGAGGGGCGGCTGGCGGACCAGATCGTTCGGATCGGCGAGCTGAACGATGGGTTCGCCGCGGCGGGGGACCCGTTCCGCGTGCTCCGCTCGATCGAGATGGACGTCTTCCCGGACGGATCGTGCGACATGGAGCCCGACGCGCTGGCGCCGCTCGATCTCGTGCTGGGCGCCTTCCATTCGAAGCTCCGGGTCCGCGAGGACCAGACGGAGCGCTACCTGGCCGCCCTCAGGGAACCCTCGATCCATGTGCTCGCGCATCCGCAGGCGAGGATGTATGGACGACGCACGGGGCTCCGCGCCGAGTGGGCCCGTGTGTTCGCCGAGGCCGCGGATCGAGGCAAGGCGGTCGAGCTGGACGCGACCCCGGCCCGTCAGGACCTGAGCGTGGAGCTCGCACGGGTCGCGATGGCCGAGGGCGTCCGATGGTTCTCGATCGGGAGCGACGCGCACAGCTCGTTCGAGCTGCAGTTCCTGCCGTTCGGCCTGGCGACGGCGGCGCTCGCCGGGATCCCGAGGGAGCGGATCTTGAACTATCGGCCCGCCGATGAGGTCGTGGCCTGGGCCGCGGAGCTGCGGGCAGGGTAGCGGAGCCGACCCCGGGTCCGCTCGACTTGACACCGGTTCCGACCGTGGCGTATGGTTCGCCGTGAGAGACCGCTGGAGCCCTCGGGTTCCGGCGGTTTCTCACTTTCCGGGCCTTCTGGCGCAGATGTCGCGATGGTCGCCGAACCTCCCGGCGACGGACGCGTCTCCTCTCCGAGGGCTCGGGAGATCTCTTCCACGATCCTTCAACGGAAGGGAACACCTGCGGCTCTTGGGATCTCGATCTTCGTTCTTCAAGTGTGCCCAGCGTTCGGCCGACAACATCCCCAACAGGGTCGGGGGCGGAGGTTATCGTCCGCGTCACGACGGGTCGGTGCTGGTGATCGAGGGGGTGGGTACCCGTGGGGTGGGTCGCGCGACGCTGGAGGCATGCCGTCTTCGTCGTGGCCGCCTCGCTGACTGCGGTTGTGACAGTCCCCGCCACAGTGCCGGCGATCGCGGCCCCGGGGGTGCCCGGCATCGACGTCTCCAAGTACCAGCGGAGGATCGAGTGGTCGGCGGTCGCCTCCTCGCCCGTTCGGTTCGCGATCATGCGCGCCACGCTCGGGAACCGGTACCGGGACGAGCGGTACGCCCAGAACCTGGCGGGTGCGACCGCGAACGGCCTCGTCGTCGGCGCCTACCATTTCGCGAAGCCCACGCTCGGGCTGCGGGACGCGCGCGGCGAGGCTGACCACTTCCTACGCGTCGCCCGAGTGGAGGCGGGAGACGTCCTCCCGGTCCTCGACATCGAGGAGACAGGGGGGCTCTCTTCCGAGCAGCTCCGGGTCTGGGCCCAGGCGTGGCTCCACCGGGTGCATGTGCGGACCGGTGTCCGCGCCATGATCTACTCCGGCAACCACTTCTGGCGCGGCTTCATGCGGAACACCTCGTGGTTCGGGCACCGAGGGCATCCGTTGTGGGTCGCGCACTGGAACGTGGGGGCTCCCGATGTCCCCGGCGACCGCTGGGCGAACAACGGGTACACGGTATGGCAGTGGTCGGCCACGGGGAACGTCCCCGGCATCAGGGGCGCCGTCGACGAGGACTGGGTGAACGGGGATCTGACCCGGGCGACGATCGCCTCGCTCACCGTCGCTCCGGCTCAGGGGGGATCGATCCGTGGCGAGCGCATCGCGTGCGGAGATCCACAGGACCGTTGCTTCCGGCTCGATAATCCCGGCGACGAGATCGTTCTGAGCGCGACTCCAGGATCCGGCGCTCGTCTGGCCCGTTGGACGGGAGCGTGCGCGCCGGCGGGCGATGCACCGACCTGTACGGTCTCCGCACTGGGGGACAAGACCGTCTCCGCGGTCTTCGACGCTCCCCTCGAGGTCGCGGTCGTCGGGTCGGACGCCTCATCGGAGACGGCGCTCCCGGTGCGCGTGGGATGCCCCGCCGTCTGCAGCTCGCCCACCCTCGCCGACCCCCGGGATGCAGAGCCTCCCGTCTCGGATGAACCGGACCCAGAGGCCCCGCCGTCCCAACCGTCGGTCTCGGCCCTTCCGGTCCCGGCACCCCCGGTCCCGACACCCCCGGTCCCGGCACCCCCGGTCCCGGCACCCCCGGTCCCGGCACCCCCGGTCCCGGCACCCCCGGTCCCGGCACCCCCGGTCCCGACAGCTTCGCTCCCGGTTGCTCCGGTGGTGGAGAACTCGCCATCGACGCCGGTCGGCAAGGCATCGACGTGCACCGGGCCGGATCCGGACTGCGCGGTCGCCGGTCTTCTCGGGCGCGAGGGGGACGGTTCGACGCGATCACAGGTGCGGCGGGAAGACGAGCCGGACGGCACGAGCTATTCGTGGAGCCTCGAGCGCCAGCGAGGCGCGATCGGGGGTTCCTACCGTTGGGAGCGCCGTGCCTCGGCATCGATCTCCTTCACGTTCAGAGGCGGAGCGGTGACCCTCTTCTCCGTGAAGGGCCCCCGGATGGGGAAGGCTCGAGTGGAGATCGACGGGAGATGGGTTGCCCGCATCGACGGCTATGCACGCAGGTTCCGCCCCGACGCCCGGTACCGGTTCTCGGAACTCGGCGGAGGTGGGCACACGCTCACGATCACCCCGCTCGGGAAGAAACGCCCGTCCGCCAAGGACCGGCGCGTCGTCGTCGATGCGCTCAGATGGGGCGGAGAACTCCACCGTGACCCCACCCCCGAGGCCGTCGCCTGGGCCAGCGTGAGCGATCCCGCCGCGAGCGAAGGCAACTACGCCGTGAGCGATGCACCGGGCGCCGAAGCGACGCTCCCGTTCTCCGGGACGGGACTGTCCCTCCGGGCCGTGTTCGGGCCCGCCGGAGGCCGGGCGCAGATCTGGCTCGACGGGACCCGACTGCGGACGGTGGACCTCTACGCGCCCACCCGGAGATTCGCGTCGATCCGGGTGGCGTCGGGCCTCCGGCCCGGCACGCATGTCGCCCGGGTGGTCGTGCTCGGCACGCGCCACCGCGAAAGCAAGGGGATCGCCGTGACGATCGACCGTTGGGTCGTGGCGGAAGCGCCGAGGATCGAGGAAGCGCTGCGCCCACATGAGCGACCCGGGAAGCCGCGGCAAGAGGAGCAAGCGTGACCGGCGGTCGACGCGCTGCGTTCCCGGCGTGGAGCGACCAGCCCTAGACTCGGGCGCCTCGGCCGCAGAGGGGGTTCGATCGCATGCCGAAGGGGATCCTGGAGCGTCTCGACGAAGGACCGGTTCTGGGCGACGGTGGGTATCTGCTGGAGCTGGAGAAGCGGGGCTACGTGCAGGCCGGTCCGTTCACTCCGGAGGTGGTCATCGAGCACCCCGAGGCCCTCACACAACTCCACCGGGAGTTCTTGCGCGCGGGCGCCGAAGTGCTCCAGACGATGACCTTCTACGCGAGCGACGACAAGCTCGCGACGGTGGGGATGGAAGGCACGGTCGACGAGATCAACCGGAACGCGGTTCGGATCGCCCGCGAGGTCGCGTCGGAGGGCGATGCGCTCGTCGCGGGCAACCTCTCGCTCACCTGGGCGTACGACCCTGCACAGGACGAGAGTCACGACCACGTCAGGCGGCTCTTCGATCGGCAGCTGCAGGACCAGCTCGAGTCCGGGCCCCCGGACTTCTGGATCGGCGAGACGTTCTCGTTCCTCGGAGAAGCACTGCTCTTCGTCGAGCGGGCCAAGGCCACCGGGCTTCCGGTGATGGTGACGATGTCGTTCGAGGCGCTCCCCGCCAAGTCCTACGAGGGCGACGCGCCGGGAGAGGCCGCCAAGAAGCTCGCCGACGCCGGAGCCGACATCGTAGGCGTGAACTGTCTCAACGGGCCGGCCACACAGCTGCCGATCGCCGAAGAGATGGTCGAGGCGCTCGGCGGCGCCGTTCCGGTCGCCACCCAGCCCGTGGCCTACACGACCACGAACGAGGAGCCTGATTTCACCGCGGGGGACTCCTTCCCGTACGCGCTCACCCCGAAGACCCTCGCTCGCGGGGAGATGGGGGCATTCGCCGCGCGGGCGAGAGACGCAGGCGTTCGGTACATCGGCTCGTGCTGCGGCTCGGTCGCCGAGCACGTGCGGGCGATGGCGAAGGTGCTCGGGAAGCTGCCGGAACAGGAACGGGAATGGAAGTCGACATCGGGGAAAGTGATGTCGGCCTACGAGTACCACGAGCACACCGAGACCGAGGTCTGACGCCGGCCACGCTCTTCGCTCCTGTCGACCGACGATCCCGGGCCGGCCGGCATCCGTAGTCCTTCGGTCGTCCCGACCCAAGGGGGAGCGCATGAAGAAGGTCGCCGCGTTCGGCGCATCGCTGGTCCTGATCGTGATCGCACTGGCCTCGGGAGCGAGCTCCGCGGGCCCCGCAACGGTGCTGAAGGCCGACACGCTCGTGGGCGTGAGCGGACCGTACGTGGGCAGTACGAACCCGATCCGCGGGATCAACGGCGGCGGACTGCCCTGGTCGATCTCCGCGGGAAAGGCGGTGCTCGGAGCGGACGGGAGCCTCGTCGTCAAGGTCGAAGGGCTCGTGCTCACGGCGACAGGCGTGAATCCCATCGCGAACTTCCGCGGGGTGGTGAGCTGTCAGACGATCTCCTCTGACGGTCTGGCGGTCACAGAGAACGTATCGACCGAGCTCTTCACAGCCACGATGACCGGAGACTCGAAGATCGAGGCCAGGGTCGCGCTTCCGGATCCGTGCTTCGCGCCGATCGTCTTCGTGACGTCCCCGACCAGTGCCTGGTTCGCGGTGACCGGTCTCTAGCCGGAGGACCCGGGTACGTCGAGCACGATGCGGCGCTGCGCGGATGGTTCCCAATCGCGAAGCGCCTCGGCGAACTTCACGAGGAGCGCGGCACCACCAGCGACCTCGAGCGCGCGCAGCAGCGGGTAGCGCTTCAGCACCGGGAGCCGGAAGAGGAGCGGCGCCCCCACGATGGCGGCGCCGGCGAGGAGCCGGCGGAGTCGGCGCCCGGCGGGGGAGTCCAGGAAGTCTTCGACTTCCTGGACCGCCACCTCGATCCGATCACCGATCCGCCGGAACTCCTGCATGGTTACGACAGTTGCCGATGCGTCGAGCCGGTGGTGCCTCGGCGCATGAGACGCACGATCACCACGAGGGCGGCACCGGCCAGGATCGCCGCGATCCAGGGAACGCCCTTGTTGTCGGGCGTGATGACCTCGGCCAGGAGCCAACCGCCGAGGAAGGCTCCGACGGCGCCCAGCACGATCGTCATCCATATCGGCATCGGGTCGTCGCCCGGCACGACGAAACGTGCGAGCGGCCCCACGATGCAGCCGATCAACAGGAAGCCGAACACCTCTCCGATCGTCATGACTCTCTCCCTTCCGGAAGTCGCGATCGACTGTCCGGTCCCGCCCTTACCCAGATCGAGGGTCCTCCACGCCTCAGGCGGCGGGGATGGGCTCGGAGACCGCTCCTCGCCGCGCGAGATCGCTGAACAGGGATTCGTATCGGTCGATCATCGTCTGCCGGGAGAACCGCCGTCGCACATGCTCCCTGCAGGCCCGCGGATCGATGTCGGCGGCATGCGGGATCGCTTCGATGAGCTCCTCGGGTCGATCCACGATCAAGCCGGTGACGCCGTCGACGACGACCTCGGGCACGGACCCTCGACGGAACGCGAGGACGGGCGTCCCTGCGGCCATCGCTTCGATCATGACGAGCCCGAAGGGCTCTTCCCAATCGATCGGGAACAGCAACGCCTTCGCCTTCGAGAGGAGATCCCGCTTCGTGTCTTCGTCGGCTTCGCCCAACCACTCCACGTCCGGTCCCAAGCGGGGTTCGACGGTCTCTTCGAAGAAGGCCTTCTCGTGGGGGTCGTTGCACTTCGCCGCCATCACGAGTCGACAGCCGGCTTCGCGCGCGGCGTCGATCGCGACGTGCGGCCCTTTCGTGGGGTCCATCCGGCCGAGGAACAACAGGAAGTCGTCCTTGCGCTCGAGGAACGGGATCTCCTCCACGTCGATGCCGTGATGGATCGTCGAGACCCACGGCACGTCCGGGGCCGCCGATCGTTGGGACTCGGAGATCGCGACCGGAGCCACGTTGCGCGGGAACAGACGGAACAGATCTCCGACCTTCCCCTCGATGGGTCCGTGTGCCGTGACGACCGTCGGCGCGCCATGACCGGCGGCGAAGGCGGGCCCGAGCACGGAGTGATCGTGCACGACGTCCACGTGCTCCATGTCACGGATGTACCGGGTTGCTCGGAGCGCGTGGACCCCCTCCACCGTGACACTCTCACCCGTGCCCAGACCATCGGCCGGTTCGGTGAACGTCGGCACGAATCCCGCCGAGTCGTGGTCGGTGCCGGCGCCGATCAACGTGACATCGTGGCCTCGTGACGTGAGGCCCTCGGCGAGCACGTGGCACACGGATTCGATGCCTCCGTAGCCCTTGGGCGGCACCTCGAACCACGGGGTCGACACCATCGCGATCCGGAGTGGCGCCGTCCGCGGCCGTGATGTGGACTCGGATCCCAACGCTTCCTTTCGGGTCGGTCTCGTGGCCCGATGTCGATGAACGCATCCTTCGGGCTCCCTACCGCGAGGACTACCCAGCTGGGACGGTGAGGAATCGCGCTCGCACGAGGAACGCCGCCCTGCAGCCGCCACGGGAGCGGATCGACGACCCGATGGTGGGTCGCCGGAAGCCGCCACCGGATCGCGGCTCCGGGTTCGGGCTCTGGCTCGCGAACCAATTGTGCGACCTGGTCCAGATCCGGTCGTTCCCCACCGGATCCGTCGTGCGTCTCCACGTCCGCCGCTAGGCGGACCGGAGTCGGTCAGTCCCGCACGTCGAGGACGTCGCCTCCCGTGATCAGCACGGGGCCGGTGTCGAGGAGCTGACCCCCCATCTTCGCGCCCGGGCCGGAGGGTGAGATCCGAAGGACCGTGAGTCCGCTCGCGACCAGTACGCGGATCAGGCCGGGCTCCGGCTCTTCCTGAGGTCGGAACCCCCCGTAGTAGTAGGCGAGGATGTCCGAAGCCGAGAGGCCTCGCCGGGCCTTCCCGTACGCCCCCCACTGCACCATGCCGGCGCCGTGGCCCCACCCTCGCCCCGTGACCACCACCGCGCCCCTCGTGGACGAAAGGTCGAGCCAGCGGGACGGGACGGTGAGGGGCAGCGTGCCCTTCGCCGTCTCCGGCGGATATCGAGCCGGGCGAAGGCACGGCGCCCACGTGTTCACGGCGTCGCGGAGATCGGCGGCGTCGATCGAGCGGCTCTCGCCCCCGCCCCGGACGGTCAGCGTCGTGCCGCTCGGACGTGCGTCGGAGATCGCCCGTCCGCGGGGCCAGAGCTCCGCGGCCCGCAGGAACCGCGTGAGGTCGTGGAACGGCAGGCTCACGCGCCACCGTGACGTCGGCGACGCGCCGTCGTCACGCTCGGTCACCGGCCGCAGGTAGGGAAGGGGGGTGCCCCCGAAGATCTCCTCGTTCCCGTACGTGCGGCCGTTGGAGGTCGAGAAGTAGAAGGTGGTCGCGGGTCGCCCGTCGTGCACGAGCACCATCCCATCGGTCCGACGGACCGCACGCACCCATCGCCAGTGGGTGGGGTCCGGCGGGACGGGGATCCCGCGGTACACCTGGCAGGAGGTGGTGGCGCAGATCGCCTGGTCGAGGCGGTCGCCCTCTTCTCCGCTCCAGCCGGTCGTCGCGAGGGCGTAGCTTCGGGCCGCGATCGCTTGCGCGTCCAGAGCCTCCCTCGGCCAGGAGGGGGGCACCTCGGCGATCCCTTCGAGGTAGCGATCGAACGGGAGAGCCACCGTGATCGTGATCGTTCCGTCGTCGGCGCGCCGCACGAGAAGGGTTCCGGGGAATCGGCCCGTGAACGTGGGTCGCTCGGCGTCGCGGCATCGCGTCGGCACGGATGGATAGCGGCCGCTGACGAGGAACGAACCCCCAGCGGGAGGCGTGAGGCGCAGGAAGGTCACCCCGGTCTCCGCAGGAGCATCCGGCGTCGGCGAGACATCCGGAGCCGGTGTTGTCGACGGGAGGGAGGGGGTCGAAGGCGGCGGTGCGGTTGACGTGGATCCACCGTCGCGAGCGGCCGTCGTACACGATGTCATCAGCGCGACGAGCACGACTGTGGCTCGTGCCCGCGACCAGCGACGATGAGGCACGGAGGGTCGGGCGGTCATCTCCACGAAGCTACCCGGTCGAGCCGATGACGTGCTCCCGCGTGGGATCCCGGCGAAAGTGTGACAAGACCGCCCTGTTCGTCTTGACCCGCCCCCGCCCTTCGTCATATCTTGCGTCTGCCCTGATCGGAGTGAACCGGGGGCGGGGAGCAGGCAAGGGACGCTAGCCGAGACCCCGAGGTCCCGGACCGGCCGCAAGGTTGGTTCGTCCGGAACTCTCCGATCGGGGCCTTTTCTTTTCCCCCACGCCGTCTCCGTCTCCGGCGTCGCGCTGTCTTAGCCCAACCTTCACCGGGTCTTTCGGCTCCCTTCAAGGGCTCTCCCGCATCGTTGACTCGCAGAGGGCGCCACTCGGTGCCCCCACGAGAAGGAGGCAGCGATGCGATTCCGAGCGATGGTGGCCACGGCGCTTCTGGGGACCACGCTGATGGGCAGTGCGGCGATGCCGGCCCTGGCGCGGGACGGTGACGTCATCCGGCGAGGAGCCTGCACTGGGCCCAGTGACTGGAAGCTGAAGCTGAGCGAGGAGAACGGCCGGATCGAGGTCGAGTACGAGGTGGACCAGAACCGGGTCGGCGATGTCTGGCGCGTCCGGATCCGTCATGACGGTGACCTCGTGTTCGCCGACCGGCGGACCACGAGGGCGCCGAGCGGCTCGTTCGAGGTTCGGATCGTGCAGCGGAACCGAGCCGGGGAAGATGTCTTCCGAGGACGTGCGGTGAACGTCCGCACCGGTGAGACCTGCGGCGGAAGGGCGGTGTGGAACGCCTGAGGCCACGCTCCCCACGGCCCAGAGGGGGAGGGCCGATACCATCGATCGCATGAAGCCGCGGGTGCTGGTCGTGGAAGACGAGACCTCGATCTCGGAACCCCTCGCCGCTCACCTGGCGCGCGAGGGGTTCACGCCGGAGGTGGCGGGGACGCTCGCGGCGGCGCGAGAGGCGTTCGGCCGCGACGAACCCGACGTGGTGCTCCTCGACGTGATGCTGCCCGATGGGGACGGCCGCGACTTCTGCCGGGAGGTGCGCGCGCGCTCCGACGTGCCGATCGTGATGCTCACCGCCCGCGGCGAGGAGATCGACCGGATCGTCGGTCTCGAGCTCGGTGCGGACGATTACGTCGTGAAGCCGTTCTCCGCGGGCGAGCTCGTGGCGCGCATCCGGGCGATCCAGCGCCGCGGCCGAGCGCCCGGTGCGCGCCGCGCGCCCATGACCGTCGGTGCGATCACACTCGATCCGTCGTCGCGCTCGGTCACGAAGGACGACGAGCCGATCGAGCTGGCCGCCAAGGAGTTCGACCTGCTCGCGATGCTGATGTCTCGCGCCGGCGATGTGGTCGGGCGCGAGGAGATCATGGATGAGGTGTGGGACCCCCATTGGTTCGGCCCCACGAAGACCCTCGACGTCCACATCTCCTGGTTGCGCAAGAAGATCGAAGACGAGCCGTCGACGCCGCGGTACATCACGACGGTCCGTGGCGTCGGGTTCCGCTTCGCGTCCCCGGATCGCTGACGCATGGACGCGTCGTGAAGCTCCGAACGCGTCTCGTCGCCTCCTTCGCCTACGTCCTGCTCGTGGTGATCGTGGCGCTCACCGTTCCTCTCGCGATCGTGATGCGCGACCGCGCGCGCTCGGAGCTCGAGGCGTTGGGCCGCACCAACGCGCAAACGATCGCGGCGTTCCTGAACGGAGACACCCTCGACGACGCACCCGGCGACCGACGGAGGCTCACCCGAGACGTGCAGCGCTACGCCGAGGAGGTCGGGAGCCGGATCGTCGTGCTCGACGCCTCGGGCGCGGTCCTGGCGGACTCCGACGGCGAGGACGTCGGCGAGCTGTTCGCGACGCCGGGCCGTCCGGAGGTGGCTCGAGCTCTCCGGTCGGAGGTCACCGCCGAGGTCCGGAGGAGCGAGGAGGAAGGGGGAGACATCGCCGTGGCGGCGGCTCCCGTCATCGACGAAGGGGAGCTCGTCGGCGTCGTCCGGATCTCTCGGGACGTCCGGACGGTGGGGGAGAACGTCGGGCGGGCCACGGCGGCGATCGTCGCGGTGGCTCTCGGCGGCCTGCTCGCGGGCTTGGTCCTCGCGGTCGCGATCGCTCGCTCGCTCGCTCGGCCTCTATCGAGGCTCGCCACCGCGGCCCGGCGCCTCGGGGCGGGCGAGTTGTCGACACGCGCGGGGAAGCTCGAGGGTGGCACCGAGGTCGACGAGCTCGCCGGCTCGTTCGACCAGATGGCGGGTCGGGTCGAGCGCACCGTGCGCGCACAACGTGAATTCGTGGCCAACGCCTCGCACCAGCTGCGCACGCCATTGACCGGGATCAAGCTACGACTGGAGGCGGCGATCACCGAGTCGCCCGACGACGCCGTCCGTGCTCAGCTGCGCGCCGCCGACAAAGAGGTCGACCGGCTGGCGCAGATCATCGAGCGCCTCCTGACGATGGCGGGCGAGATCGAGGAGGGGAGGGTGCCGGATGCCGACCTCGGCGACGCCGTGGCACGAGCGGTGCAGCGTTGGCACGAGCGAGCCACGCAGGCCTCGACGACAGTGCTCGACGTCGGCGCGGACGGCGCACCCGTGCGGGCCGCCGCCGATCCCGACGACCTCGACCAGGTCCTCGACGTCTTGCTCGACAATGCGCTCACCCACGCTCCGGGGCGGGTCGAGGTCTCGGTGTCCGCCGATCCCGAGCGAGCCACCGTGTCCGTGGCGGATCAGGGGCCCGGCATCCCCGCGGAGGAGGCGAGCAGGGTGACCGAGCGCTTCTTCCGCGGCCGCGGCGCGCCCACGGGTGGGTCCGGGTTGGGCCTGGCGATCGCGCGGGAGCTCGCCGAACGATGGGGCGGCGGGATCGAGGTGCGGGCAGGTGCCGGCGGCGGCACCACCGTGGACGTCTGGTTCCCAACCGCCGCCGGCGGCGTCGGTACCGGCGATGTGAAGGCGCGCTCGTCGTCGCCGGCTTAGCGCGGCCTTAATGCGGTGACCTCTACGGTGGACGCATGAAGAAGGCCATCGGCATGGTCGTGCTCGGGATCGCGGGGCTGGCGGCCGCCGTCGCGCTCACGGTCGGTGCGCTCGCCCTGGCGGGCGATCAGGTGGGGAGCGTCGTCCAGCCCACGCTCGCGCCGTCTCGTTCGGCGTCCTCGTCCCCCGGCCCCTCGAGAGCCACTCCGTCGGTGTCGCCCTCTGCTTCGGTCGACGATCACGGCGGGGCCTCGGCGTCTGACGACCCACCCGGCAGCGACGACGACTCGGGCTCGGGCTCGTCGAACTCAGGCTCTGGCTCGTCGAACTCGGGGTCGGGGTCGGATAGCTCCGGGTCCGGATCCTCCGGATCCGACGACGACTGAGGCTTACCCGCCCCTTTACCTCCTTCTGGGAGGCCCGTAACCAGGCCCTCCGTACGTTGGTCCCAAGGAGATCTCGAACGCGAGATCGCAGGGATGAAGGAGGAGAAGGATGACATCGATCCTACGGAAGGTGATGACCGCGATCGCCGTGCTCGTGGTGGGAGGCTTGATCCTCGGCGGGGCCATGGCGCTCGCGGGGGACACCTCGACCCCGATCGCGGCCATCGCATCGGGATCGTCCACGCCGAGCGCCCCAGCATCGGGAACGCCGACGCCGAGCACCTCGATCGCTCCGGATGACGACGACGGCACGCCCGACCAAGGTCCGGGCGACTTCCCGTTCGAGGGCGACTCGGATGACGACGACGGCACGCCCGATCAGGGGTCCGGCGATTTCCCGTTCGAGGATGGGGATGACGACGGGGACGACGACAACTCGGGGCCGAGCGAGAACAGCGGTCCCGGCAACGCCGACGACGACGATGACAACTCGGGGCCGAGCGAGAACAGCGGCCCCGGCAACGACGAAGACGACGACTCGGGCCACGGCGGAGACGACGACTGATCGTCACCTGCTCCCGGAAACGGCCAGGTGAGGGTGGCGGTGCCGGAGGCGCCGCCGCCCTCACGCGTTCGGTCCCCGGCCGATAGCATCTGCTCGCGATGGCCGACGATCCGAACGCCGAGCGACCCGAGGGCGGGCGCTCCCCGGTCGGTCCCCTCGACCCGCTCGTCATCCCTCGATTCGCCGGCCCGGCGACGTTCGCGCGACTGCCTCGGCGAGAGGACGTCGACGTCTGCGACGTCGCCGTCCTCGGGATCCCGTTCGACAGCGGCGTGACGTATCGTCCCGGGGCCCGCTTCGGTCCCCAGGCCGTGCGCAACGGCTCTCGACTGCTCCGGTCCTACCATCCGGCGCTGGACGTGAAGCCCTTCGCTGACCAGCAGGTGGTCGACGCCGGCGACATCGCCTGCAATCCGTTCGATATCGCGGAGGCGATCGCGCAGATCGAGGCCGGTGCCGACGAAGTGTTGGGATCGGCGTCGACGCTGCTCTCGATCGGGGGCGACCACACGATCGCCCTCCCGTTGCTTCGGTCCATGCACCGCCGCCACGGCCCCGTGGCGCTCGTCCATTTCGACGCGCACCTGGACACGTGGGACACGTACTTCGGCGCCGCGTACACGCACGGGACGCCCTTCCGGCGCGCGTGGGAGGAGGGGCTGTTGCTCGAGGACAAGGCCACCCACGTCGGGATCCGCGGCCCGCTCTTCTCTCCGGATGACCTGGTCGACGACGCTCGGTTCGGGTTCGAGATCGTGACGGCGATGGACGTCCTCGACGAAGGCCGGCAGGCGGTCGCGGACAGGATCCGTGCCCGCCTCGGAGATGCCCCCGTGTACATCTCGGTCGATATCGACGTGCTCGATCCCGCGTTCGCACCCGGGACCGGGACACCGGAGGCCGGTGGCCTCACGAGCCGCGAGCTCCTCGGGATCCTCCGCGGGCTCGAGGGGATCCGGCTCGTGGGCGCGGACATCGTGGAGGTCGCGCCGCCGTTCGATCACGCGGAGGTGACCGCGGTGGCCGCGTCCCATGTGGCCTACGAGCTCCTGGCCCTGTTTTCCCGGCAGGCAGACCCACCTGGCGGCGCCGAAGAGGCCTAGTTCTTCTCCAGGATCGCGGGGTCGGCGCCCAGGAACCTCATCAGGTTCCCGAAGATCGCGAAGAGTGTGAACGTGGTCGCGGCGATCACGATGAACACGACCGCGACCGCGGCGATCGTCGGCGTGAACCCGTAGCGGAGGCCGTTCACGATCTTCACCGGCAGCGTCTCCACGGAGAATCCCGCGACCAGGAACGAGATGATGTACTCGTTCAGGCTGAGGACGAACGCGGCCGCGTAGCCGGTGATCATCGACGGGATCAGCAGCGGCAGGGTGATCGTGCGGAACGTCGTGCGCTGGTCGGCGCCGAGCGTCTGCGCGGCTTCCGGCAACGCCTGATCCATCGTCTCCATCGCGAGGGAGATCGTCACGAGCGGCAGCGTGGAGAAGAAGACCGCGTGGGCGATGATCACGTTCTCGATCCGCCCGACGTGGCCGGTCGAGAGCCAGAACACCTGCATCCCGAGCGCGCTGATGATCGGCGGCAGCATGAAGGGGAGAACGCCCAACGTGTAGAGCAGCGGCGCGAGCCGGATCCGGTAGGTGCGGAGGACGTAGGCGAGGGGAGTGGCGATCAGCACGGCGAGCGCCGCGCTCGTCGCGGCGATCGTCAGGCTGTACCGGATCGACGTGCGCCACCCGGAGTCGGTGAAGAGCTGGCCGTACCAGGAGAGCGAGAAGCCTTCCGGTGGGAAGTTCAGGTACCGGTTCTCGTTGACGGATCCGACGGCGATCACCAGGAGCGGCGCGAGCAGGAATACGATGACGAAGGAAACGACGATCCATCGGAGCACGCGCATCTACACGAGCCTCCGCGTGCGCGATTCGATGAGGCCGACGAGCGCCACCACCACCAGGGAGAGCACGGTGAGGAAGATCGCCATCGTCGCCGCGAACGGGACGTTCGCGTTGGCCGACGCCTGGTCCGCGATGAACACGGAGAGCGTCCAGTGTTCGGGACGGCCCAGGAAGAACGCGATGATGTAGCTCCCGAGCGTGAACACGAACACGAGCAGGAAGCCTGCGACGATGATCGGCCGCGCGATCGGGACGACGACCGTCCAGAACGTCCGCCACGGCGACGCCCCGAGCGTCTGCGCCGCCTCGGTGATCTCGGGATCCAGCCGGGTGAGCTGCGGGTACAGGGTGAGCACGCAATAGGGGAACGCGATGTAGCAGAGGCCGAGCAGCACGGCGGCGAAGCTCGGCTGGTACGCCGTCGCCTCGTTCATCAATCCCAGCCACACGAGGATGTTCCCCACCCCCGAGGACCGGGCGAGCAGGATGTACCACGTGAACGCGACGATCACCTCGGAGAGGCTGAGCGCGGAGAGCACGACGATCAGCAGCACGACGTGCGGGCGCCGCCGCATCCTCGTGAGGAAGTACGTGAAGGGGAACGCGATCGCGATGCACACCACCCCGGCGAGGAGGCAGATCCCGATCGAGAACAGGGCCCGTTCGAGGAACACGGGTTGGAAGAGCCGCTCCCAGTTCGCGAGCTCGAACGCCGGCTCGTAGAAGGCCCCCGGGATGCGGTGGTAGAAGCTCGTCGCCACCATGATCCCGAACGGGATCAGGAAGAAGACGGCCAGCATGGCCACCGGGAACGCCAGGACGCCGTAGGTCCCGGCCGAGGGTCGCTCCCTCTCGCTCACGACGTCACCACGACGCAGTCTTCGGCGGGGAACCGCACGGCCACGTGGACGCCCTGCTGCACCGGCACCCAATCCCGAGGAGAGCCGGCCACGATCACGTGCTCGTCCATGCCGCAGTCCACGAAGCACTCGAAGAGCTCGCCCAGGTCGCGCACGAACACGACGGTGCCGGGCAGCGCGTTCCGCTCGGGGGCCTCTTCCACGATCAGCTGGGCGGCCTCGGGCCGCACGGAGAGCGTCACCTCGCCCGTGCGGTCCGTCTCGCCCGCGACGTCGAACGGGCGGCCGGCGACCGTGACCGAGCCGTCCCCGGCCGCCTCGCCCCGAAGGAGGTTGGTGCGGCCGATGAAGCCGGCCACGAAGGGGGAGCCGGGCCGCCGGTACACCTCCAGGGGCGGGCCGACCTGCTCGATGCGACCCGCGTTCATCACGACGACGAGGTCCGACATCGTCATCGCCTCGCGCTGGTCGTGCGTCACCATGATCGTCGTGATCCCCAGCTGCTGCTGGAGCAGCCGGAGCTCCACCTGGAGCTGCTCGCGGAGGTTCGCATCGAGCGCGGAGAGCGGCTCGTCCAGCAGGAAGAGCCGCGGCTCAAGCGCCAGCGCGCGGGCGGTCGCCACGCGCTGGCGCTGCCCCCCGGAGAGCTGCTGGATCCGCCGGTCGCCCATCTCCTCGAGGGAGACGAGCGACAGGAGCTCCGAGACGCGCGAGGAGATCTTGTCCTTCTCCGCCCCCCGGATCCGGAGGCCGTATCCGACGTTCCCGGCGACGTTCAGGTGCGGGAACAGCGCCAGGCTCTGGAACACCATCCCGATGTCGCGTGTGTAGGCGGGCCGGTCCGTGATGTCGTCCTCGTCGAGGAAGATCCGCCCTTCCGTCGGTCGCTCGAGCCCGGCGATCATCCGCAGGAGCGTCGTCTTGCCGCATCCCGACGGGCCCAGGAACGAGATCAGCTTGCCGGGTGGCAGCTCCAGGTCGATGCCCGCCACCGCGGTGACGTCGTCGAACCGCTTGACCAGCCCTTGGAGCTTCAGGCCACCTCGTACGTCCACGCTGCGACCGGTCACGCGCTCACCCTCGCTCGTCGCGCGCTACGAAAGGATCAGCTCGGTCCAGTTCTGGTCGATCCAGTCCTCCAGCTCGTTGTACATCTCGTACTTCGGCTGCAACGCGACCTCGGGACCGGGACCGGCGACCGCCTCGTACTCCTCGTCGGTCATCGTCAGGGTGTCCCGCTTCGTCGACGGGATCGTTCCGAGGGTGAGTGCGAGCTCCTGCTGCACGTCGGGTCGGCACATGTAGTCGATGAACGTCACGCACGCGCCGAGGTTCTCGGTGGTCTTCGAGATCGACCAGAAGCCGGTGTCGATGATCGCTCCCTCGGTCGGGAAGACGCTCCGGAGCGGATTCCCGCCGCCGTCCTCCGAGGCCGCGAACAACGTGATGTCGTGGTAGAACTGCCCGAGCGACACCTCGCCCTCGTTGTAGGCGGGCTGCCCCTGCGCTTCGTCCCGGAACCACAGCTTCACGTTCGGCTTGACCTCCTGGAGCTTGTGCATGACATCGAGGATGCCGTCCTGCGTCTCGAGGACCTCGTACCCGCCGAAGAAGCAGGTCGCCGTGATCTCGAGCAGGAAGGAGTTCGCTGCGTTCCGCAGGAGTGCGAGCTCGTTCTCCCATTGCGGGTCCCAGAAGGCCGTCCACGTGTCGGGGCTGTCCTCCACGCGATCGGTGTTGGACACGAGCGTGATGTACCACGAGAGCCCTCCGACGCCGATCACGCTGTCGCCCTCGGCGGTGCGGATGTACCCCTCGGCGAGGTGCACGGACTCCGGGATGTCGCTCGCCTGATACGTGGCGAGGATCTCTCCGTTGATCGCCCGCTGGAGCCCGACCCCCGACAGCATCGACACGTCCGCGGGCGGCGCACCCCCGGCGGCGATCGCCTGCTGCAGCTGCACGACCCAGGTCTCGGAGGTCGGCTGGACCACCGACTCGACCTCGACGTCGAACTCCTCTGTGAAGGCCGGGTAGACCTTCCGGAAATTCTCCTCGAAGAACCCGCCGTAGGTCCCGACCTTGATCGTGGAGCCCGCGATGTCGGAGGTGTCGATCGGGCTCGGCTCGCCGTCGGTGGATGGAGGGGTGGTCGGCGCGTCGGGGGCGCAGGCGGCGAGGATCGCCGGCAAGCCGATCGCGGCCCCGGCGAGGACCCCACCCTTCTTCAGGAGATCGCGTCTGCTGAGTCTTCCCTCCCTGAGCACCTGATCGATGTCCACGAGCTCATACTCCTCTCGATCGCGCGGAAGGCTTCTCGGAGGCTACCCGCGCGGCAGAAGTCCGCGCAAGTCAACCCGAGCGCAACCGCACTGCGTCGCAAGGGTGAGCGTCAGCGCTGGAGACCGTCGACGAACCCGAGGACGCGGGCCCACGCGTCACGGCAGGCCTCGGCGTGCTCGGACATGGATCGGTCGAAGAAGGAGTGGGGCGCGTCCGGATATACGACGATCCGATGCTCGATCCCGGCGGCCTCCAGGGCGCGGTCGTAGGCCTCGACGTCGCTCGCCGGGATCCCACGGTCCGCCCCGCCGTAGAGCCCGAGCACCGGAACCCGGACGAGCCCCTCCAGTGCTTCCTCGAGCGGAGAGAGTCCGCCTGCTTCCGACTGCGTCGGAGGCCCGTAGAAGGCGATGGCGCCGTCGACGCTCTCCTGCGAGGCCTGCATCAGCGAAGCCCGCCCGCCGAGGCAGAAGCCCATCGATACCACTCGCGTCGCTCCGTCGGCCCGCAACAGCTCGGCCGCGACCAGGACGTCCGCCCGGAGCCCCTCGTCGCTCGCGGCGGCACGGTGTGGCGAGTGATCGAAGTCCTCTCCACGGTGCTCAGCGCCCGCGGTCCGGCCGTACGGGTCGATCGCGACCGCGTGGACGCCGGCGTCCGCGAGGTGCTCGGCGAGCCGCTCGTAATAGCGGAAGAGGCCCCGGACGTCGGGGAGCACCACGATGCCGGCGGAGGCCGCTTCCCGCGTGCGTGCGACCGTTACCGCGAAGCGGTTGCCGTCGGCGGCGACCAGCACCGTCCGCTCCGAGCCCGAGCCCATCCCGGTCCGGGCCGGATCGGGGGGCAGGGCGTCGGTGTCGAAGCACATCCTCAGGCGCCGTACTTCGCGAGATGGCCCGCGTTGGCCATCAGGATCGGCAACAGCTGCAACGAGGGACGGACACCGAGACCGCCCGCCCGGCACCAGCGCTCGCCGAAGCGGTCGGTGTCGTCGCGCCCGGAGCGAGCTCCGTGCACGACGACCGGCACGGTGTGCCACGAGTGCGCGGCCATCTGCGAGGGGGTGGCGTGATCGCCGGTCACGGCGATCACGCCGGGCTCGAGCGCGGCGGCCAGGTCCGGAACCGCCTGATCCACCCGTTCGATCGCCGCGATCTTCGCGTCGCGATCGCCGTCCTCGCCTGCCGCGTCCGCATCCTTGACGTGCACGAAGAAGAAGTCGGCATCCTCCCGGTGCTTCTCCAGGAGGCCGACCTGATCGGTCAGGTCGGCCGGCGGTCCGAGGACGTCGAAGCCCAGCAGCTGCGCGATCCCGCGGTACATCGGATAGACCGCGAGGGCCGCCGCGTGGAGACCGGTCCGATCCTCGAAACGTGGCAGCTCTCGATGCGTGTCGAACCCCCGGAGCAAGAGTCCGTTGGCCGCGGATGCGCCGGCAAGCACCCGGCGGATCTCGGCGAGTTTGTCGGTCACGAGCTCGGCCGTGGACGTTGCCGCCGGATCGAGCGGACGCGGGTCCAGTGGCGGGACACCCGTCGTTTGCGGATCGGTGTCGCCGATCCGCGGGTCCAGTCCCTCTCCCCGGAACACCACGAGGAGTCGATGCCCCTTCTCATGGTGGAACTCGACGCCGTCGACCGCGGCGGACAACCGCGCCACCACGCGCCGCGCCTCGTCGTCGGAGATCCGCCCGGCCCGCCTGTCGACGACGTTGCCGTCGGCATCCAGCGTGCAGAGGTTCCCCCGGGCCGCGACGTCGCCGGGCCGAAGCTCGACGCCGAGCCCGGCGGCACTCAGCACGCCACGTCCCAGCACGAACTCCAGGGGGTCGTAGCCGAACAACGCTAGGTGCCCCGGCCCCGAACCCGGCGTGATCCCGGGGCCGACGGGCTCGAGGAGGCCCGTCACGCCCTCGCCGGCGAGGCGGTCGAGGTTCGGCGTGATGGCCTCTTCCAGCTCCGTGCCGTGGGCGTGGTCTGCCATGCCGCCCAGGCCGTCGATCACGACGAGGAGGATCCGCGACCCGGTGCCGGTGGCGAGCGACGCGAGATCCATCCGGGCGATGCTACCCCCGACCGACATGCCCCTGGTTCGCGGCGGTTCGCGGGCCGGCATCGCTGCGTGGCGTCGCCGGTCTGCGTCCACGCTCGAAGCGTCCGAAGGCGGCGATCAGCCCGAGCAAGATCGCCCCGGGGGCCAGGAACCACATCGGCCGTTCGAGCCACCACCGTGCCGTGGAGTCCTGTTCGCGTCCGAACCCCAGCGGCCACAGGGCCAGGAGAGCCAGGAGGAACGCCGTCATGTGCCACAGGAAGAGCGTCATGATCCTCGCGTTCACGACGATCGTGAACCGCCAGGGTCGCTCGCGCTGGAGCCATCGGTCGAGCGCGGGTTTGACCAGCATCACGGCTCCGATCGTCCAGACGCCGCCCAGCAGGAAGCACACGGTCGGGGGGTAGGCGTTCGAGACCTTCTCGACGTCGGTGCCGAGGAGGCTCTTGGGGTAGTGGCCGATGCCGGGGAACCAGTTGAAGCGTGCCTCGCCGAACAGCCCGAAGACCCACGGCGTCGTCAGCACCACCAGACCCGCGAGGCCGCCGAGCACCATCGCCCAGAAGCGGCGACGGGGCCAGCGTGCGAACGTGCCGTCGGCATACGCGTGACCGAGCTGATGCGGGAACAGCAGCACGAACGCCACGTTGAGCCAGCGCCAGCCCCACTGGCCCGTGGAGAAGGCGACCAGGTCGACCGCAGCCGCTCCGAGCGCCATCGCGAGCGGGACCCAGAGCCCGAACCGGCGGTGGAGCCGGATCGTGAGCGGCGCGATCACGACGACCACCAGGTACACCCCCAGGAACCACAGCGGGCCGAAGGGGATCGTCGCCCCGGGCGGCTTCATCCCGCGAAGCAACGTCGTGTCGCGCCAGAGCCGCGGCCCCGTCGGGGCGCCCACGTCGGCGAGGTGGAGCACCACCTGCACGATCGCCCAGAGGGCCAGGAAGACGATCGAGGGCCGAAGGAGCCGCTCGAGCCGGCCGCGGATGAACACCCAGGTCGACGCGCCCCTGCGCCGCGAGGAGTCGTACGCGACGAGGTTCGAGAATCCGCCGACGAAGAAGAAGATCGGCATGACCTGGAAGACCCAGGTGAAGAGCCAGAGGCCCGACGTGACCCCGATCGCGCTCGTCGAGCGGATCACGCCGCCCTCCCAGTGGTTGATCGAGATGAACCAGTGGCCGAAGACGACGGCCACGATCGACGCCGCGCGCAGGAAGTCCATCGCACGATCACGGGAGGAGGGCGTTGCCCGGACGAGCGCGTCGAGATCGGACGTGGTCACGACTCTTCGAGCATGGACCCCGCATCGGTCGAAGGGAAGCGTGCGGGGGCCAGCGATGCTCGGTTCGCGACGATCCGAACGATCCGGTCCTCGATCGCGACGGCCTCGGACTTCGACATCCCGCGCGACATGATCGAGAACTCTCCCCATGCGCCCTGCTGCTCCAGCCACACCCATCCGGAGAGCGCGGAGATGTCGATCAACGTGCCGGTCTTGGCTCGCACCTTCACGCCGACCAACCGCCCCGCGAGCGTTCCCTGTCCACCGGTCGGGAGGCTGCCGCGGAGGGACCTCTCCCACGGGCGGGTTTCCGCGAACCACAGCAGCCTCACCAGATCCTGCGTGCGGATCCGGTTCCGGTAGGAAAGGCCGGAGGAATCGTAGGCCGTGAGGCTCACCCCGCGTGCCTCGGCGAACCGTACGATCGCCCTCGCGCCTTTCGCGATCGACCCCGCCCCGCCCACGACGAGCCCGCCGAGCCACTTGCCGAGCACCTCCGCGTAGAAGTTCCTGGATCGGCGATTCATCCGCGAGATCAACGCTCCGAAGGGATCGGAGACGAGGCTCACGATCCTGCGGAGCTCGCTCGGCGGCGCACCGGCGCCCGCGTCCAGCGTGACGACGACACCGAGCGCCCGGAGCCGCTTCGTGAGCGATCGCGCCGCCCGTCGCTCGGGATCACGGATGTGGACGCCGCGAGCGTCCTGGTTCCCCTCGAAGGTGAGCGCGGTCGGCAACGCGATGTAGTCGCGCGGGAAGTAGTCCTGCCATCCGGGCGCCCACCAGTCGCGCCGGAAGCCGGTCGTCGCTCCCATCACGCGGCCGCGGACCTTGCGGATACCCGCCTCGTCGACGGCCCGAGCGAGCGCCGCCATGGTGGCTCGGTCGACCTCCGGGTCCCCGTGGCCGACGATCCAGAGGTTCCCGCGAAGGACGCCGTTGGTCGTCGCACCGCTCTTGAACAGCCCCGTCCGGATCCGGGTGCCGATCGAGGCCTTCTGTAGCAGGGCCATGGAGAACACGAGCTTCTGGTTCGACGCCGGCGTCATCCGGTCCCACGTGCGATGGCGATAAAGCCACCCACCGTCGAGGCCGATCGCGACGGACACGTGGTGACCCGCGACGGCCTCGTCGATGCTCTGTCTCCAGGACGAGGGTCCTGCGGCGGCGGGCGACGACGCACCGGCGACGAGCATCGCGAGGACCACGGCGACCGATGCGCGAGCGAGCGGGGGGAGGCGCGACACGCGCGGAGGATACGTCAGGCTGCGTGCGGGACGAGGGAGCCGAGCTCGAACCGTTCCGCCGCAGCGGTGCACGGCGGCCCCTCCGTGACCCAGAGCGCCCCCTCCGTGAGATCCATGGCGATCGCCGCGACGGTCCCGATGGCGCCCTCCGGCGGGCCGCTGCCGTCGGGGTGCTGGCAGACCGAGGCGGCGTGGTCGCGGAGCGCCGCGAACAGATCGTCGATCGAGCGTTCGCCGGACTCCGAGACCCACGTGTCCGCGGCGGCCTGTCGCGCGAGGCTCGTGCTCGCATCGTCGAACCGCTCGAGGTCCTTGAAGCCGGCGCGCGACGGACGCAGGAAGTGATTCGCATGCGCGAGCCGCGCGCCGTGGGAACGATGCACCTCGTCCGATCCTCCCGGCGCTCCCTCGAGGTTGACCGTGCGGCCGTCGCGGGCCGCGAGCAGGAAGTTCCCGGAGGACGCACGGATCGGCGCGACGACGGCATCGACGGCCTCGTCGAACGATCCCGATGTGAGGACACTGCGCAGGATCGCGTGGAACGGGACCGCCGGCGCGCCGCGATCGAGCGTCGAGGTGAGAGCGGTGGCGGCCAGTCCGATCCCTCGTTCGTTCATCCCGCACTTCGCGAGCAACCCCGCTTCGGCGAGGGTGACGAACGCAGGGCCGTCGTGCGGAGCCCCGACGAGCAGCACGCACGTCTCCCGGGCACCTGGGTGCCAATCCCAGTTCTGTCCCAGCAGCACGTGCGCATCCGCTCGATCGTCCGTCGGTGTGCAGAGTGCGGTGCACTCCCCGGACGCCATCCCGAACATCACCTCGGTGCGGACGTTCAGGGTGAGGATGTCCTCTGCCTCCACCGCGGCTCCCTCGGCGATCCCCTCGATCTCGGGAAGGAGGCGGACGTCGTAGTTCTCGATCGGGCCGGCGAAGGCGCCGGCCCGATCGCGGACCGCCGGCCATCGCATGCCGGTGGTGTGGAGGAAGATCTGCTCGTAGAGCGCCAGCGAGCGGTGCACGCGATCGCGCGCCTGCTCTCCGTAGGCGCGACCTCGCTCACGCGGTCCTCCCGCCACCGCGATCACCGGCCAGCTCACGTGGGGGAGGGTAGTAGACTCCGCCTCCTTCCTGACGCCCGCAGTCCTCGACACGAGCATCGGAGCCACGGCGTGAACACGATCGATCGCGCACGTCTCGCCGGGTTGATGGAGCGCGAGCGCGCGCTGTTCCGGGAACGCCATCCGCAGAGCCGGAGACTCTTCGAGGCAGGACGGGACTCGCTCCTGTACGGCGTGCCGATGAACTGGATGGTCCGGTGGCCGGGCGACCATCCCGTGTACGTCGCCGAAGCCGAGGGGGCGCGCTTCACCGACGTCGACGGGAACGCCTTCGTCGACTTCTGCCTCGGCGACACCGGCGGCATGGCTGGGCACGCCCCCAAGGTCGCGGTCGACGCCATCGCGAAACAGGCGTCTCGCGGCATCACCCTGATGCTCCCGACGGAGGACGCGGCCTGGGTGAGCGGGGAGCTGGCGCGGCGCTTCGGCGTCCCGTACTGGTCGTTCGCCCTCACGGCAACCGACGCGAATCGTTTCGCGATCCGCTGGGCGCGTCATATCACGGGCCGCCCGAAGGTCCTCGTCCACAACCACTGCTACCACGGCACGGTGGACGAGACGTTCGCGGAGCTGGACGGGGCGGGTGAGGTCGTGGATCAGCCGGGGAACACGGGTCCGCCCGTGCCCGTCCGTATGACGACTCGAGTGGTCGAGATCAACGATCTCCACGGCCTCGAGAAGGAGCTCAGCCACGGCGACGTGGCGGTCTGCATGTTCGAGCCGGCGCTCACGAACATCGGGATCGTCATGCCGCACGCGGGGTATTGGGAGGGCGTCAGGGATCTCTGCGACCAGACGGGGACCCTGCTGCTGATCGACGAGACCCACACGATCAGCGCGGGGCCGGGCGGCGCGACGAGGGCGTGGGGGCTCGCACCCGACATCGTGACGATCGGCAAGACCCTCGGGGCCGGGATCCCATCGGCCGCCTACGGCATGACGGAGGATGTCCAGCGGCGCATCGTCGAGGACACCGACCCCGATGTGATCGACGTGGGCGGCACGGGAGGCACGCTCGCCGGCAACGCGCTCTCCCTCGCCGCGATGCGCACCACGTTGGGCGAGGTGATGACCGACGACGCGTTCGAGGGCATGATCGAGTTGGGCGAGCGCTTCGAGACCGGTGTTCGCGACGTCATCTCGTCGCGCGAGCTCCCGTGGCACGTCGTCCGGCTCGGGTGCCGCGTCGAGTACCTGTTCCGCGCCGAACCGGCTCGGAACGGGGACGAGGCGTTCCACGGCCAGGACGCGGAGCTCGATCCGTTCATCCATCTCTTCTTGCTCAACCGGGGCATCTTGATGACGCCGTTCCACAACATGGCGCTCATGTCGCCGGCGACGACCGCCGGGGACGTGGACAGCCACACCGAGGTCTTCGGGCAGGCGGTGGACGAGCTCCTGGGGAGAGGACCCTCGTGATCGGCCGCGTGTCCTTCACGACGATCGACGCCACCGAGCCGAGCCGGCTCGCCGCCTTCTGGGGAGCGGTGCTGGGCACGGAGGTCGCGGAGACGTCGGACGAAGGCCGGTTCGTATCCCTCGAGGAGGCGAACGGTCACGTGCTCGCCTTCCAGCGGGTTCCGGAGCCGAAGTCGGTCAAGAACCGCGTGCATCTGGACATCCGCGTCGAGGATCTCCAGGAGGCAACGGAGGCCCTGCTCGCCCTGGGCGGGTCCTGGAACGGTGAGGAGCTTCGACTCGACGAGGCACGATGGAGGACGATGCACGATCCGGAGGGGAATGAGTTCGACATCTTCGTGTCGGGCGGATAGCGTTCCGCGGACGTGCAACGGCTCCTTCCCCCAACCTCTCGTCGATCTCGCCGCACAGCTGGGCAGATCTCCCGGTCACGGCTCATCCCCTGCGCGGCAGCGGTGTGCCTCACGCTCGTGCTCGCCGCTCTCTCGATCACGCCCGCCGGGGCCGTCAGCGCGCCGCAGCGGATGCTCGCCGGGCCCGAGGACCAGACGCACCCCTCGGTGAACGACACCTATCTGATCTGGACGCAGAACTCCGAGGCGTTCTCGAACCGGTACCACGCCTACGGGAAGGTCCGTGGGACGGCGGACGTCTTCCGCTTGAACCCCGGCGGGACCAGGGGCTGGGCCGGTGGGATCGATCCCGATCAGGACCGGGCGATCTACCAGCAGATCGACCGGCGGGCCTCCGACCTGTACACGATCAACCTGGCCACGAGGAGGCGCGTGAAGCTCCCCGCTCCCATCAACACGGATCGATGGGAGTGGGGACCGCGGATCTCGAACGCCTTCTACCTCTTCGCACGCGACGGTGCCGGCAAGACGACGTTGTTCCTCTACGACCGGGTGGCGAAGACGATGCAGGCGCTCGTGAGCCACGACCTGACGCGGTACTACGTGTCGCCCTCGGCGGTGGGAGAGCGCTACGCGACGTGGTCCGTCTGCGGGCCGTTCACGTGTAACGCGTTCGTCCGCGATACGGAGACCGACCAGACGAGGAAGATCGCGGCTCCCGACGGGTTGCCTCGCTACGCCCCGATCGTTGACGAGGGGGAAGAGCTGGTCTATTTCGTCCGATCGGGAACCCGTTGCGGATCCACCGTCCGCATCATGCGCGTGCCGGTGGCGACCCTCGGCGCGACGCCCACGACCCTCGTCACCCTGCCGGACGGGATCGACGTCGACTACCGGATGTCCCTCGTCCAGGTGGGATCGCAGGTCGACCTGTGGTTCTCACGCGTTCGCTGCGCCTCGCAGCAGGGTGATATCTACCGGCTCCGCGACGTCGGGGTCGCCTGACCTTCACGCACGCGCCAGCGGCTTGGTGAGGCAGGTGGGCCCGCCGTCTCCCTTTCGCGAGATCTCGTCGCCACGATAGGTGCGCACGTCCACGCCTGCGGCCTCCATACGGCGCCGGGTCTCCGTGTTGCCCTCGAGCGCCAGCGCGACCCGCGGCCCGAGCGCCAGCACGTTCGCGCCCATCGAGTCGAACTCGGCGTCGGGCACCTCGACGATGCGGACGCCGGTATCCCGGAAGAGCTCGACGAGACGGACGGGGAGATGCGACAGCGAGGCCACGGCGAGATCGACGTCGAGCATCGAGAAGAAGGACAGCAGGTGCGTGCACGCGGCCGGCCCGGCGAGATGGGGGAGGTCGAACGAGACGACGGTGACCTCCGGAAGGAGGGCGCGCAGCGCGTCGACCCCCGCCGTGTTCGTGCGATAGCCGACGCCGACCAGCAGCGTCCCTCGGTCGAGCCAGCACATGTCGCCGCCCTCGGCGAGCGCCGGCTCGCCGAGGGCGGCGAGCACCGGGACGCCGGCCGCCTCGAGGTCGGCCGCGGCGACCGCAGGCTCGCCGCGGCGGCCGGCCTTCCCCGGCCGGAGCTGGATGGGGCCCGCATCCGTCATGAGGACCGGGTCGTAGGTGTAGATGGCGTCGGGATCCCCGGGAGCCGGCGCGGTGCCCACGACGACCTCGGCGCCTGCCTCGACGAGCTGCGCGCGGAACGCCTCGTGCTCGGCGGCGGCCCGAGACGGGTCGGGAGCCGAGCGCCATCCGTACTCACGCCACCCGCGCATGGCCTCCGGCTCGGGCGCCCGCACGTAGACCCTGCGGAGGGGGGAGATCTGGTCCTGGATCGGCACGGGCGGATGCTAGCCGCCCCTCTCCCCGACGTCTGGGACCGGGGGTAGACTTGCGCGACCATGCGGCAGGCACGGGGCACGGCCCGCAGATCGAGGAGCGCCGAGCTCGGCGTCATCGACTACACGCTCGCCAAGCGAGCGTTGATCCGCGACGCGAGACGGGGCACGCTGTCGGTCGCCGATCTCTGCGACGCGCACCCGGAGCTCATGCGGGCCGCGAAGCACGTCGGCGAGGCAACGACGACCGATTGTCCCGTCTGCGGCAAGGACAAGCTGGTCCTGCTCGCCTACGTCTTCGGCTCGTCCCTTCGCCGGAACAGCGGCCGCGTCTGGCCGATCCAGACGGGTCTGCGGCTGACGGCCGCGCATCCCGGGTCCGCGTGCTACGTGGTCGAGGTCTGCCGCTCCTGCGCGTGGAACCACCTCCGCGAGGCCTTCACGGCCCGCAGGCGCGCCGCCGCCGCGGGCTGAGCGCGGGTTTCCGCGTCTATCCGCCCGGGTAGGATTCCGCCCGTCGTGTCCGCGACCTCCAGGCCTTCGAAGGACTACACCCCCCGTCACGCCCGGAAGAAGGCTGGAGGGACTGACAAGGCTGCCTCGGGACGGACCGCCCGCACCAAGGGCACCGTTGGGCGCAACACTCGGACACGCGACGCCGGATCGGGCGGAGCGCGGTCTGTGCGCTCCTCGAGGGCCGCCGGGCACGCGGGTGGCCGCAGGCGGGGCGCCGCCTCGAAGAAGTCGGAGAAGGGGTTCTTCCGCCGCTACTGGTGGGCATTCGCGCTGACGCCCGTGGTCCTCGCGCTCGTGGGGCTCGGCGTCCTCCTGCTCGCCTACCTGCGCATCGACCTGCCGAAGGCGCTTCCTCCGGTCCAGACCACATTCGTCTACGACCGCAACGACGAACTGTTGTCCACGTTCCACGGGGCCGTCGACCGGACCTTGATCCCGTTCCGCCAGATGCCCGAGCACCTTCGCGAGGCGATCCTCGCCGTCGAGGATGCTCGCTTCTACGAGCATGGCGGCGTCGACCTCAGGGGCACGGTCCGGGCCGCGTGGAGCGACCTGGTCGCCCGCGAGACGGTGCAGGGCGGATCGACGATCACCCAGCAGTTGGTGAAGCGGGTCTACGCCGGTCATTACACGGCGCCCGGGGACAACGGGATCCGCGACTACGTGGTCCCGCCCCGGACGGTGAAGGAGAAGGTCCGTGAGGTGCTGCTGGCTATCAAGGTCGAGCGCTCGCTGTCGAAGGACAAGATCCTCGAGCGGTACCTCAACACGGTGTACTTCGGCCACGGCGCGTACGGGATCGAGGCCGCGGCACAGACCTACTTCGGCGTCGAGGGCCGGCGCCTGACGCTCCTGCAGTCGGCCACGCTCGCCGGCATCCTCACCGCACCCGAGGCCTACGACCCGATCGACCATCCGTTCGACGCCAAGTTCCGCAGGGACTTCGCGCTCGACAGGATGGTGCGGTACGGCTACCTCGAACCCGATCGGGCAGAGCGATTGAAGCGCAAGCCGTGCTGCGCGATCCCGATCGAACTGCAGCGGGGACCGGGCGCGCAGATCGAGGCTCCCGGCGACGCCGAGTACTTCGTGCAGTACGTGCGTGAGAGCCTCGCGAGGCGCTACGAGCCGGCGACCGTGTTCGGCGGTGGCCTCCAGGTGAGGACCTCGCTGGATCTCGGCTATCAGGCCGCCGCGGAGGACGCCATCGAGTCGCACCTCCCCAGCCCGCAGGATCCGGGCGCCGCCCTGGTCGCGATCGAGCCGGCCACCGGACACATCCTCGCGATGGCGGGCGGGAAGGATTTCGGCAGATCGCAGCTGAATCTCGCCACGTTCAAGGGTGGCACCGGGCGACAGGCGGGGTCCGCCTTCAAGGCGTTCACGCTCGCCGAGGCGATGGAGCAGGGCTTCGACCTCGACTCGCGCTGGTACGGACCGAACACGATCACGATCGACGATCCGATCTGCGCCGGCCCGGAGGGACCCTGGGAGCCGGAGAACGCGGAGGGCGGCGGCAGCAGCTACACCCTCCAGTCGGCCACCGCCAACTCCGTCAACACCGTCTTCGCGCAGCTCGTGGTGGAGCTCGGTCCGGACAGGGTCGTGGACATGGCTCACCGCCTCGGGATCCGGTCCGACCTGCCGGAGGTGTGTGCCGTCACGCTCGGGAGCGTCGCCGTCAATCCGGTCGAGATGACCAACGCGTACGCCACCCTCGCCGCGCGAGGCGTGTTGCGCCGCGCCAACCCGCTCCTCCAGGTGCGGTCCCCCGGCGGCCGGATCGATCCGCGCATCGTGCCCAAGGGCCGCCGCGCGGTCGAGGAGAACGTCGCCGACCTCGTGACGTACGCGTTGGAGGATGTCGTGGCGTTCGGGACAGGTGCCTCGGCGGAGCTGAGTTCCTGGCCGGCTGCGGGGAAGACCGGCACCGCACAGGACAACGTGGATGCGTGGTTCTGTGGCTACACCGTCCAGATCGCGACCTGCGTCTGGGTGGGCTTCCCGAAGGGGCAGATCCCCCTGGAGAACATCGAAGGGGTGCCCCAGGTCTTCGGCGGAACGATCCCGGCTGCGATCTGGCACGACTTCATGGAGATCGCGATGGAGGGCAAGAAGGCGGTCGCCTTCCCGGAGCCGTCGTTCGACCAGCAGACGGTGACGCCGTCGGCCCAAGCTCCGATCCCGCCACCACCGGCCCCGAGCCCGGAGCCCAGTCCTTCGCCGAGCGAGGAGCCGTCGCCATCGAGGGTGCCGCCGCCGCCCCCGTCGCCCACACCCCCGTCCCCGACGTTGCCTCCGACGCCGAGTCCCTCGACGACCGCGCCGGTCAGTTCGCGGGCTGGCGACCGCGGCGGCTAGTCGAGCCCTCGGCGGCTTCCGCCGGCGAATCGACCGGCAGCGTGGCCACGATCGAGGTGCCGCGTCCCGGGTTGGAGCGGATCACGAACGTTCCGTTCGCCAGCTCGACGCGCTCGCGCATCGAAGCGAGTCCCACGCGACCCTGTCGAAGGAACTCCCGAGTCATCGCGCTGTCGAATCCCCGGCCGTCGTCCTCGACCTCGACCCGGAGCGACGTGGCGGTCGTCTCGACCGACACGACCACCCGGCCGGCGCGTGCATGTTTCGCGGCGTTGGTGAGCGCCTCCTGCACGACCCGATAAGCGAGGGTCTCCAGATCGGACGACATCGGCCGGGGGAGCGTGCCCACGAGGTCGGTCTCCACGCCTTGTTCGATCCCGAAGCGCGTGACGGCTTCCCGGAGCGCGGGGATCAGCCCCCGCTCTTCGAGCACCGGTGGACGCAGTCCCGACATCAGGGAGCGAAGGGCGTCCGCTTCGTCGGCCAGCTCCTTCCGGACCTTCGAGAGCACGTCGACGCCGCGATCGACATCCCCCGCGCCGATCATGAGGAGCGCGGCTTCGAGGGACAGCGACGCGGCCGAGACGCCCTGGACCGGTCCATCGTGAAGGTCACGCGCGATCCGGTTGCGCTCCGATTCGATCGCCGAGTTCGTCCGTCGCAGCAGGCTGGTGCGATCCTCGTCCTTCTCCTGGAGGAACTTCAGGAGGGAACGGATCGTCTGGTCGGCAGCCTTGCCGGGCGTCACGTCGCGGATCAGCACGAGCCGGCGGGGCGGGTCGGTGGGGATCTCGGAGACGCGAGATTCCAGGTACAGGGGCGTTCCGTCCGAGCGTTCGAGCTGGGCCTGGCCGGCCGAGGGCAGTTCGGCGAACCTGGCGTCGGCACCGTCGAGGGACGCCGCCAGCGCCTGCCAGCGCTGCCCGACGACCGTGTCGTGGTCGAGATGCACCATCCGACAGAACGCCTCGTTCGTCCGCATGACGACGTCGTCGACATCCAGCTCGATGATGCCGTCGACGGCCGCGTCGAACACGAGGCGCAGATGCTCCTCGGAGCTCTTCAGGGTCTCGTTCGCCTCCCGAACGCGATCCAAAGCGGCGTCGGTGTCCGCGAGCGCGACCTCTTTCTGGCCGAGGGCCCGCCGCACGGACTCGCTCGCTTGTGTCACGGTGATCTGGTTCGCGATGATCCGGACGGCCACGGCGATCGCGAGGACGCCGATGAACAGGCCGGTCTGCAACACGGTGAGTCCCCGGCCTTCCCCGAGCACACCGGTGATCAGCAGCGCCGCGCACGCCGCGATCACCGCGACGCTCGTCAGGATCGGTCGTGCGAACCGGGAGGGTCGCGGCAGTTTCGTCGCCGGCCTGATCACCAGGTAGGTGGCCACCACGGCGAGCGGCGACAGCGCGATCGGCAGCTCGATCGCCGCGTTGGTCGCGGTGTGGGTCATGTGGGTCCACTGCCACCCGAACGTCAACACGGCTGCCCCGAGCCCCGCGAACACCACCGCGCGCGCGACATGAGCCCGGGTCGGGATCCAGATCGCGAGCGCGGGATAGGTCGCTACGAGGAACGCGGTGACGAGCGCGAAGGTCACCGCCGACGCCGAGACGCCCGCGGTCGCGTCCGTCGGCCGGATCAATACGTAGCCCGCCGCCATGAGGGCGCTCACGATCAGCGCGGCGTCGGTCGCCAGCTCGCGGCGGTCTCCGGGCGGGACGTGATGTCTGATCTCGCTCCGGAATCCGGCGACGAGGGTGATCAGGGGGAGGAGGAACAGCAGGTCCGCATACCCGGGCTCGACACCGGATCCGCTGACCCCTGAGACGAAGACGAGCCCGATGACCGCGGAGCCGATGAGGAACGTGAGGCCGACGGCCCGTGAGCTTCGCGCCACCTTCCCCTCGCGCATCGAGAGCAGCACCACGCCACCCATGAACCAGGCCACGGCATCGATCAGGTTGACGACCGATCGGCGGCGATCGGGATCATCGTCCGGGACGAGCAGGTACACACCGATGATGACCGCTGCTGTCAGGCCGAGCGCGAGCGATGCGGCCGCGCGCCGAGGTTGGGGGGTCTCGGGCATAGGGATGTCATGATGCCGCCTCGCCCCTCGATACTCCATCACCCGATGGAGTGAGTACCCGGCCGAATGGCCTACGACGTCCCCTGCGTTCGAAGCAGCGTCGTGCTTATTCGATGAGGCGTCGTCGGAGCGCCTCTGCGACCGCGGCGGTCCGATCGGAGGCTCCGAGCTTCTCGAAGATGTGCTCGAGGTGGGTCTTCACCGTGTCGGGCGAGATGTACAGGCGCTCGGCGATGTCTCGGTTGGTGTGACCGAACGCGAGCAGCTGCAGGACCTCGATCTCTCGCGCGGTGAGTGTCTCAGCCCTGCGGTCTCGCTCCTTCGCTGTCGAGAGCTCCTCGGCGAGCGCTACCACCAGCTGCGGGTCGATCACCATGTTGCCGCCGGCGACGAGCCGAACGGTCTGGATCAGGTGCTCGGCATCCCGCGCCTTGAGGACGTAGCCGCGGGCGCCCGCACGGACCGCCTCGACGACGAACTGGCGGTCGTCGTAGGCGGTGAGCATGATGACCCCGATCTTCTCGTGCTTGTCCCGGATCTCACGGGCGGCTTCCAAGCCGTCCATCTCCGGCATCCGGATGTCCACGAGGGCGATGTCGGGTTCCTCCTTCGACAGGAGCTCCAACAGCTCCTTGCCGTTCGAGGCCTCACCGACCACCTCGATGCCGTCGGCCATCTCGAGGTACCTGCGGAGCCCCTGCCTCACCAGCGAATGGTCGTCCGCGATGGCAACCCTGATCGTCACGGCACCTCCGGTCTGTCGCGTGCTCGGCACATCCTACCCCCACGTCGCTGCCGGTTCAGAAGGCGTCGGCTTTCGTCAGAAGAGGTGCCGCCAGTTGACGAACAGCACGGCGGAGATCGCCCATCCGATCGCGAGCACGGAGACCACGAGGGGTTCTGGGAGCTTCCGGCCGAGTCCGGCACCGGACAGGCCCCACAGGGCGGGGAACACCACGACCGCGAATCGGGGGACGGAGAGCAGCGGCCTGTCCCAGAAAGGGTCGAAGAGAGGCAGGAGCAGGCTGAGCGATCCGTAGGCGATCTCGGACGGCCGAAGGGCGGGGATCGCGAGCGCGAGACCGACCAGCACGAGGGAGACGATGAGCAGATCGAGGAGCCAGTAGGACTGGAACGACCACCCGAGCTCGACCGCACGCCCGAGCGAGACCCACGGCGGTTGGAGCTCCCGACCCCAGTACCGCTGAGCATCCAGCGGCGCCAGCCAGTTGCCGTGGACGAGGCCCCACCACGCGAACCAGCTGAGAGGGCCGAGGGCGATCGCGGCCGCGCCGGCCAGTCGCGCGCTGAGGGCGCGACGTCCGTCCGCCCGTCCCGTCGCGCGCCCGCGCGCCCGGCTCCGTGAGATCGCCTCGATCAGGAGTGCCGGGACGAGCAGGATGCCGACGCTCCGCGTGAGTGCCGCCATGGCTCCGAGGACCGCGACCCGTCCCCATCGATCGTGGCGTGACTCGCGGAACGCCAGCAGCGAGAGGAGCAGGAAGAGCGACTCCGTGTAGGGGGCGAGGAAGAAGAACGACGTCGGGAAGATCGCCGCCACGACGATGGCCCGGCGCGCGACGCGATCCCCGAACGCCTCGGCGGTGAGCGCGAACAGCGCGAGAAGCGCCCCGAGGAAGGCGAGGTTCGAGACGAGGAGCGCGGCGAGCAGATCGTCCCCGGGGAGCACCCATGCGACGGCGCGAACGGTGAGCGGATAGACGGGGAAGAACGCGGCACTCGCGTCATCGGTCGACCATCCTTCGGCGGCCAGGCGCAGGTACCAGATCGCGTCCTGCCGCTCGGTCGCGTCGATCGCGTTGTGCCAACCCGGGGTCGCGGCCGGCGCCGCGCGCCCGGGCACGTCCACGGGGTCCAGCGGCTCGATCAGGTCGACCGAGACGACGGAGAGCAACGACAGGCCGATGCGGACGGCGAGGAACACGGCGAGGCACGGTCGCAGCCCGTCGAGGAGTCGCCGGCGCACGCTCACGCGTGCGCCGCCGGGAGCGCACGATCGTGGGTGCGTTCCCCGGGCAGCCGGCGGCTCGGTTCTCGCACCCATGCCACGACGCACCAGATCAGTACCCCGGCACGGAGGAGCACCATCGTCTCGAACACGCCCTGGGGCAGCCCGCCGACCCCGGTCAGGTCCCCGAAGAACGAGAACCGCGTGAGGAACACGGCGAGATCGGCCGCCTCGAACGCGAGGAAACGTCGCGGCCCGGGCAGGATCAGGACGAGCCAGGGGAGCAGCCATAGGCTGAACTGTGGTGAGTACACCTTCCCGACGAGGAGGAACAGGACCAGGGCCGGGAACGCGAGCTGCCAGCGAGGGAAGTCGGGCTCGCGGCGCCGTTTCGCCATCCAGACCCACGAGGTCAGCCCAACGAGCAGCGCGATCGAGGAGACATTGACCAGACCGGTCGGCACGCAAAGGGAGAGTCGGTGGCAGAGGAGGAACCAGACGCTGTCCCAGTCGGCTTGGCGGGCGCCGTTGAACCGGAAGAACTCCCACCATCCTCGTAGCCCGACCGCCGCGAAGGGGAGGTTCAGGGCGAACCAGGTCGCGGCGGCCGACCACCACAACAGGATCGCGCGATCCGGCTGCCGTCCGCGCAGTCGGTCGGCGGCGAAGGGGATGAGCAGCAGCGCCGGGTAGAGCTTCGCCGCCGCTCCGAGACCGATCAGGATGCCCACCCATCCGTCCCGTCGGCGGAAGAAGGCGAGCGTCGCGGCCGTCGCCAGGGCGACCGCGAGCAGGTCCCAGTTCACGAACACCTGCAGTGCGAGGGTCGGCGCGAGAGCCAACCAGATCGCGCGTCGCGCATCGATCACGTAGAGGCATCCCGCCGTGACCGCCGCGCAGAGAGAGAGGAGGATCACGTTGACCCAGAAGAAGCGTTCGGGATCGTCTCCGGAGACCCACCCGGCGACGCGCATGAAGTACATCGTCAGCACCGGGTACTCGTCGCAGCTGCCCTCCGACGGGGCGCAGGCGTCGAGGTAGGGGAGACGACCTCCGGCGAGCTGCTCTGTTCCGAAGAGCGGCACGATGTCCGTGTAGCAGGCGAGCCGGTACTGACGCCCGTCCGACCAGTCACCGCCGGCACAGGGCGCCTTCTGCACGGCGCCGATCAGCAGGGTCCCGCCGAGACACGCCAACACGAGCCCGAGCGTGATCGTTCGGCCGGCGCGAGGGACGCCGCTCGTGCCGTGCGGCGCTTCCTCCCCAGACCCCTCCCCCTGGGGGGCTACGCTCGCGCCTCGAGGCGCTCGCTTCTCGAGCCCCCCAGACCCCCCGTCGGTGCCGCGATCCACGGATGGCATCGTATCGACGCACGTCGCGCGGGCCGGGCTCCCGAGAGGGCGAACAGGGCGGATGACCTTGTGAGCGAACACTCGTAGAGTTCCCGGTCGTGAGGTATCGAGTCGAGCAGCTCGCCACGGCGTGCGAGGTGTCGGTCGACACGGTCCGCTACTACCAGGCCCGGGGGTTGCTCCCGCAGCCGGACAAGGAGGGACGCGTCGCCTGGTACCGGGACGAGCACGTCGAACGGATCCATCAGATCCAAGGTCTTCAGAAGCAGGGGCTGACCCTCGCCGCGATCCAGCGGGTGGTCGACGGTGAGCTGGGCCCCGCCGATGCGGGCCTGGCTGCCGCCGTGGCGGCCGAACGCGTGGACACGGTCGACGCCGAGCTCCTCTCGCTCGACGCCTTCGCTTCGGCGAGCGGGGTGCCGGCCTCCTTGATCCAGGCCGTGGAGCGAGAGGGGATCCGGATCGGGACCGATGTCGACGGCCAGATGAGGTACACGCCGGGTGACATGGAGGTGGTTCGCACCGCGCTTCGGCTCCTCGAGTTCGGTCTCCCACTCGGGGACCTGCTCTCGTTGGCGGGGGACGCCGACCGAGCGATGCGTGGTCTCGCGGACAGGGCCGTGGAGCTCTTCGATGAACACGTCCGCAAGCCGATCCGGGACACAGCCGCCGACGAGGAGAGCGCGTCCGCCCGGATGGTCGACGCGTTCCGAGAGCTGTTGCCGGCGGTGACGCTGCTGGTGTCGCATCATTTCCGCCGGGTCCTCCTCGAGGTGGCGGGGCAGCACATCGAGGCGCCGGACGACGCGTCGCCGTCGGGCGACACGCCGGCTGGATCCCCGGCGCCATAGAACATGACGCCGCGCCAGGAACGGGACCGGCCGTTGCCCGAGGGCGATGAGAAATCCCGCACCGTCCGGCGCCTGTTCGACACGATTAGTCCTCGCTACGACCTCGTGAACCGGGTGATGACGCTGGGCATGGACGTCGGGTGGCGGCGCCGGACGGTGCGCGAGCTCGCGCTCCCGGCCGGCTCGCGCATCCTCGACCTCGCCTGCGGCACGGGCGACCTCTGTCGCGAGCTCCTGGCGGCCGGCCATCGTTCGGCGGGGTTCGACTTCTCTCATGGGATGCTGCTCGCGGCGAAGACCGACGCCCCGCTCGTGGAGGCGGACATCCTGCAGTTGCCCGTCCGCGACGCGAGCGCTGACGGAGCGACGTGCGGCTTCGCGCTCCGCAACGTCGTCTCGCTCGAAGGTTTGTTCGCGGAGCTCGCCCGGGTGGTGCGCAAGGGTGGCCGGATCGCGCTGCTCGAGACGGCCGAACCGGAAGGTCGCGTGATGCGGCTCGGGCATCGCGTGTACTTCCGCGGGATCGTGCCGATGATCGGCGGGTTGCTCTCGAACCGAGAGGCCTACTCGTACCTCCCTCGGTCGACGGCCTACCTTCCTGCTCCGGGAGAGCTGTTGGCGATGCTTCGTGGGGCCGGATTCCCCGACGCCCGGCGGCTGCCGCTGGGCGGCGGCGTGACCCAGCTCCTCGTCGCGACCCGGGTATGAGCGACCCCCGGGTCGGCGCCCTCGAGATTCGAGCAGACCCGCTCGGCGACGCCTTCGATCTCCTCGCCGCCTACCGACCACCGGACGGTGTGTTCTTCGAACGACGTGGCCGAGGCGTAGCCGGGATGGCCGGGTCTCCGCCGTCTACCTTCGCGGCGATCGAACCGTCCGATCTCTCACACGCCGTCGACGTGCTCCGCGGAGCGGTTCGACGCAGGCCCAACGTCGCTCCGGTTGCCATGGGCTCCATCGCGTTCACTCGTGGAGGCCCGCCCCGACCCGAGCTGATGATCCCCAGGCGGGCGGTGCGTCGCGATGCGTCGGGAGGCACCTGGCGGATCGACACTTCGTACGGTGACGGCATCTCCGAGGATGCTCCCGCCTTCGATCGGGTGATCGGGCGAGCGCCGTCCGAGCCCTTCGAGCCGGTGCAGCTCCGGGAGGTGCCGATCCCCGACGGCTACCGCCAGGCCGTCCGGGAGGCGATCGCGCGGATCGGCGACGGGAGGATCCGCAAGGTCGTCCTCGCGCGGACCGTCGAGGTGGTGGCGGACCGCGCCTTCGACCCTCGTCTCCTCTCCCATCGTTTACGGGCCGTCGATCCGAACGCCTACACTTTCGCGGCGCCGACCGAGCACGGCGTGATCGTAGGCGCGTCGCCGGAGCTCCTGGTGTCGCGTCGAGGGCTCGAGGTGCGCTCGAACCCGCTCGCCGGGTCGGCCCCTCGATCGGGTGATCCGGACGAAGACAGGGCGAACGCCGACGCGCTCGTCGGATCGGCCAAGGATCGGGAGGAGCACGAGATCGTCGTCGAAGCCGTGGCGGAAACCCTGCGATCGTTCTGCGTCGAGCTCACGTGGGATCCGGAGCCCGTCCTGCGAGCGACGCCGAACATCTGGCATCTGTCGACGCGCTTCCGCGGCGTGCTGAAGGAGCCGCCCGCCTCGGCGCTCGAGCTCGTCGCCGAGCTGCACCCGACCCCCGCCGTGGCCGGTACACCGCGCGACGCCGCTCTGGACGCGATCGCCGAGCTCGAGCCCTTCGACCGTGGACGGTACGCCGGCGCCGTCGGCTGGGTCGACGCCGATGGAGATGGCGAGTGGGCGATCGCGCTGCGCTGCGCGGAGCTTCGCGGCGATCACGCCACCCTCTACGCCGGCGCGGGCATCGTGGCCGACTCCGATCCCGAACGCGAGCTCGACGAGACCGAGCGCAAGTTCCGCGCGTTCCTCGACGCCCTCCGCTGGGGCTAACGCTCGAAGGGCGTGTCCGGTTCGAGGTCGAGCACCAATGGCTCATCGGGACGGCCGAAGCTGCCGCGTCGATAGAACGAACGGGAGCGCTCCGTTGGCCACACGATCACGAGGGAGTAGCTCTGCTCGCTGCACCACCCCTTCACGCGATCGAGCATGCGCGCGCCGAGCCCGGCGTTGCGATGCGCGGGCGCGACGTAGACGTTGGTCAGGTAGCCGATCGGACCGGCGCTCTTCCCGGGGACCGGGATACGCGGCACCGTCTGCAACCACATCGCGGCGACGAGTCGATCGCCGTCTCGAGCCACCCAACTCCGCCACGCGTCGGACGCCAGTGTCGAGCGCGCGAACCGCGTGAACCGCTCGAGGTACCCATCCCGTGACTCGGCCGGCTCGCCGTCCTGCTCCACATACAGCTGCCAGCGGAGCCGCGCGAGTTCGGGGATGTCGTCGGTTGTGGCGAACCCGATGGGGGGAAGCGGATCGATCACGAACGCCCTAACGCCGTGTCGACGGCATCGCGCATCTCACGCCGTCGTCGAAGTCCGAGCTCCGCGTCGACGACGACCTCCACGATGTGAAGGCTGCCGGCGGCGGCCGCCCGGTCGAGCGCGGGCAACAGGTCCGACGCTCGCTCGACCCGCTCGTGGCCGGCGCCCGCAGCTTCGCACAGGCCACCGATGTCGACCGCGTGCGGGGTGACGAACAGCTCCCGATGCTCGGGAAGGTCTCGTTGCGGCAGCAGGGAGAAGACATGGCCACCGCCGTTGTTGACGACCACCACGATGAGGTCGACGTCGCGTGTGGCGTTCCAGAGGACCGCTCCCGCGTCGTGAAGGAAGGAGAGATCTCCCACGAGCGCGATCACCGGGCCGGGGCCGGCGACCGACACGCCCAACGCCGTCGACACGAGCCCGTCGATTCCGCTCGCTCCTCGATTGGCCATGACGGTGAGGTGTTCCCGCGGTCGCATCGCGAGATCGAGGTCGCGGATCGGCGTCGAGTTCCCGACGAAGAGCCCCCCACCTGCGGGCGCCCAGCCGGCGACGTCTCGAGCGATCCTGGGCTCGAACGGTTCCTCCCATCCGTCCATGAGGGCGTCCATCGTCCGGCGAGCCCGGAGGTCCCCTTCGCTCCACGCGTCGCGCCACTCGTCGGGCGCGGGATCGATCCGGCCGTGCCACGGATCCTCGATCTCCTCCGATGGGTGCGGCCCGGTGGGCGCGACGCCGATGCCTCCCTGCACGAAGGGGCCACGGGCGAGCGCGTCGGGCAATGCCTCGGGATCGACCGCGAGACGCCACGACGCGAGGCGGTCCGGGTCGGGGTCCAGGTGCCACCGGTCCGCGACGACGACGTGCTCGGCCGAGGCGACGAAGCGTTGTGTGGCCCGGCCGGTGGGGTGCGCGCCGAACTGGATCACGACCTCGGGACGGTACGTCTCCACCCACGGCCCCTGGATCATCGCCTGGCCCGCTGCGAGCGACGATCCCGGCTGGCGTGCGCCCGAGGTGGGCTCGGCCAGGACGGGCCAGCCCAGCAACTCGGCCCAGAAGTGCCCCTCACCGAACAGATGCCTCGGCTGGCCGCCGAAGACGACTGCGCCCCGGGTGCCCGACACGAGGCGAGCGAGCCGGTCCCCCTCGTCCGGATCGAGTTCCGCCACCGGACGGGCCGGCCATGTGAACGGTTCCTCGGCGGTGACCGTGGTGGGGATCTCGGACGACGGAGTGAGCGGCTCCTCGAAGGGACAGTTCAGGTGCACCGGGCCGATCGGGTCGCCGGCCATCGTCTGAAGCGCTTCGTGGGCAGCTTGTCGCCACCATGCCTCCTGGCCGGCTGTCGACGGCACCGGCAGGTCGATCGACGCCTTCACGTAGCCGCCGAAGAGATCCGGTTGCACGATGGTCTGGTTCGCGCCGGTCCCACGCACCCGAGGAGGCCGATCCGCGGTCAGGACCATCAGCGGAACGCGCGACTGCGAGGCCTCGACGACCGCGGGGAGGAGCTCGGCCGCCGCCGTCCCGCTCGTGGTTGCCACGATCGCCGGGCGTCCCGTCGCCTTCGCGGCGCCGAGCGCGAGGAAGCCGCTCGAACGCTCGTCGAGCTGCACGTGCACCTCCACCCGGGGATCGCGGGCGAGCGCGAGGGCGAGCGGCGTCGAACGCGATCCCGGAGACACGCAGGCGTGCACCACTCCGCCGGGGACCAGCCCGTCGACGAGCGCCGTCGCGCACGCGAGAGAGATCTCCGCCTGCTCCACGTCCTCCCTCCTTCTCTTCGGCTCTCCGTCAGGCCGTCCGGGCGAGGACGAGCCCGAGCGCCAATAGGAGGCCGGTCGTCGCATGCACGGCCGCCGTCCCGCTCAGGACCGGAACCAGCTCACGACCGGTCGCCACGCCGACCGACTCCATCGGCCGTATCGCGGGGATCCACCCGGCAAGACCGATGAGTCCCCACTGCGTCAGCCCCATCCGTTCATCGAGGATGAAGGTGACCACGCCGGCGACGATCGTCGCGAACGCCGCCACCACACACGCACGGTAGAGGAACCGGGTCCGCGCCTCACCCAGCCGCACGGCGAGCGTTCGCTTCCCCGTGGCCTCGTCCGTCGGGATGTCCCGCAGGTTGTTCGCGAGCAAGATCGCCACCGCGAGGAAGCCGAGCACCGCTCCGCACCACCACGCGGATGCCGGGACGGTCTCGGTCATCACGAAGGCCGTCCCGGACGACGCCATCAGTCCGAAGAACAGGAACACCATCGCCTCGCCCAAGCCGAGCCCCGCGTACGGTCTCGGACCGCCGCTGTAGGCGAAGGCCGCGATCAACGCCAGCGCGCCCACGAACAGGATCAGCACCGGCGCCGTGGCCAGCGCGAGGGCGAGCCCGGCGAACCCGGCAACCCCGATCGCGGCGAGGGCGGCGGCGAGCACCGCAGGTGGCGAGGCGAGCCCCGTCGCGACGAGCCTGGGCGGGCCGACCCGCTCCGGGGTGTCGACGCCTCGGATGCCGTCGAAGTAGTCGTTCAGGTAGTTGACGCCGACCTGCAATCCGATCGCGACGAGCAGTGCGGCGCCGAACCGCCAGACGATGAACCTGCCGGCGGCGGCCGCACCCACCAGCACGGGGACGATCCCCGCACCGAGCGTCCGGGGGCGCGCACCCGAGATCCAGGCGTTCACGGCCGCTTCGGGAACCTGGAGAAGTCCGGTGACCGCTTCTCGACGTAGGCGTTCCGACCCTCCTGCGCTTCCTCGGTCATGTAATAGAGGAGGGTCGCGTCGCCGGCGAGCTGCTGCACGCCGGCGAGCCCGTCGACCCCGGCGTGGTAGCCGGACTTCAACAAGCGGAGCGCGAGGGGCGAGTGCGCGAGCATCTCCTTCGCCCACCGAACGGACTCCTCCTCGAGCTCCTCCACGGGAACGACCGCGTTGACCAGGCCCCACGAGAGCGCCGTTTCGGCGTCGTACTGCCGGCAGAGGAACCACACCTCCTTCGCCCGCTTCTCTCCGATCTGCCTGGCGAGCAGCCCGATCCCGTAGCCACCGTCGAACGAGCCGACTCGCGGCCCCGTCTGGCCGAAGCGGGCGTTGTCGGCCGCGATCGTGAGGTCGCAACACAGGTGCAGCACGTGCCCGCCGCCGATCGCGTAGCCGGCGACCATCGCGATCACGGGCTTCGGGAGCCGCCGGATCTGCAGCTGGAGATCGAGGACGTTCAGGCGACCGATCCCGTGCTCGTCCACGTAGCCGTCGTCACCGCGAACGCCCTGGTCCCCACCGGAGGAGAAGGCGAGTGGCCCTTCCCCGGTGAGCAGGACGACCCCGATCTCCGGGTCGTCTCGGGCGACGTCGAAAGCCGTGATCAGTTCTCGAGTGGTGAGCGGCCGGAAGGCGTTCCGCACCTCCGGGCGCGCGATCGTGATCTTCGCGATCCCCTCGGCCGTCTCGTAGCGGATGTCTGAGAACCCGTCCTCTTCATCCGGCCCGGGTGCATCCGGCCCGGGTTCATCCGGCCTCGTCCGACCGGGCTGCCAATCGAGGGCCTTCCTGATCTCGCGTGGTTCGTCCATGTGACCGATGACTCCTAGAGCGGATACTCGAACGGTTGGACTAGCCTACCGGACGTTCCGCAGGGAACGAGGCCCGATGGCAACCGACGAACTGGTCGTGATCGATCTTCCCCCCGGCCCCGAGTGGGTGGGGCTCGTCACGCGTCTGTGGCTCGACGAGGTGCCGTTCCTCCCCCTCGATCATCGCCTGACCGACCGGGAGCGGCGGGCCATCGTCGATCGCGCCCGGCCCCACTTCGTCCGGGACGCGAGGGGCGAGACGCTCCTCGCGGGTGCCGCGCCGGTCACGCCCGGCGTCGCCGTCGTGATGCCGACATCCGGCACGGCCGGCGAACCGAAGCTCGTGGAGTTGCACCGCGTCGCGGTCGTCGTGGCGGTGAGCCGGTCGGCTAAGACGCTCGGCGCCTCGCCCGAGGCGCCGTGGCTCTGTCCACTCACGCCGGCGCACATCGGTGGACTGCTCGTCCTTCTCCGGGCGGCGATCCTCGGCGCCCCGGTGACCGTCCATGAGCGCTTCGACCCCGACCGCCTCGTGAGCGAGGGTGAAGGTGCCGCCTTCGCCTCGGTGGTCCCGGGGATGGTGCGTCGGCTGGTGGCGTCGGACCTCGGCCTGCACGGCCTCACCCTGCTGGTCGGCGGAGACGAGCTCGACGCCGAGACGGCACGCGCCGCGCGGGCGCGCGGCGCTCGCCTCGTCTCCACCTACGGCCTCACGGAGACGTGCGGCGGGTTCGCGTACGACGGCATCCCGCTCGACGGGATGCACGCCAGGTTGGATGCGGACGACGGCATCGAGGTGTCCGGGTCGACGGTGATGGAGAGCTACCGTCTCGATCCGGCCGCGACCGGCGCCGCGTTCACGACCGACGGGTGGTTGCGCACCGGCGACCTCGGTGCGATCGACGACGCGGGGCGCCTCTCCGTCCACGGGCGGGCGGACAACGTGATCAGGACCGGCGCGGAGAAGGTGTGGCCCGAGGAAGTCGAGCGCGTGCTGGCCGACCATCCCAAGGTGGCTGACGTCGCCGTCGCAGGGCGCCCCGATCCCGAGTGGGGCGCGCACGTGATCGCGTTCGTCGTTCCGAGGGCGATCGATGACCCCCCGTCCCTCGACGAGCTGCGGATCCACGGGGCCGAGCGCCTCGCGCGATTCAAGCTCCCGCGCGAGCTCTCCCTGGTTCCCGAGATCCCTCGGACCCGGACCGGGAAGGTGCGTCGCCACACCCTGCGATAGACCGCGAAGGAACGAAGGAGAGAACGTGAAAGGCCCGAGTCCGGGAGGGGTGGACTCGAGCCTTTCGCTCGGGGAGATCCCCGAGGCCATCGAGGGGGTCGGCCTCTCGCGTCCGGGGACGCGGGTCACTCTCCAGTAGCTCTTCGTCCCAGGAGGAATGCGACTTGAGCCCTGCCGGGCAGGAGTTGTCGAGGGCCCGGGTTCCCTCAGACGGTGATCGCGCCGTGCTTGACCGCGAACGAGACCGCCTCGAGCTTGGAGTGCACTCGCAACTTCCCGAGGATGTTCCGCACGTGCGTCTGGACCGTCTGCGGGCTGATGAACAGCTTCGTCGCGATGCCCTCGTTCCGCATCCCCTCGGCCAGGAGCTGGAGGATCTCGCGCTCGCGATCCGTCAGGTCGTCGAGCAGCGTCACCGCCTCCCGCCGGGCTTCCCGCTCGCGGGCGACCTGCGCGAGGAGGCGTGTGAGGGTCGCGGGATCGATCAGGACCTCGCCCTCGGCCGCGGCCTTCGCGGCCGCGAGGACCTCCTCGACCGCCTCACCCTTCCCGAGGAAACCCGAGGCGCCGGCCTCGACCGCCTCGACGAGCAAGCGGTCCTCGTCGTGGGCGGTGATGATCACGACCTTCGTTGCCGGAGAGATCTCCTTGATCCGGCGCGTGGCCTCGATCCCTGACATGCCGCCCTTGAAGACGATGTCCATCAGCACGACGTCGGGCAGGTGCTCGGCGGAGAGCTGGATCGCCGTCTCGGGATCGTGCACGGGGGGCGCCACCAGCTGGAGGTCGTCGTCGAGGCCGACGACGGTGGCCAACGCGTCCGTCAACACCTTGTGGTCATCGCAGATGAGGAGCGTGGTCACGCGGCGCTCACCATTCAGCCCTCCAAGGGAAGCCGGACGATGAGCATCGTACCCCCCGCCGGAGCGTCGGCGATCGAAGCGTCGCCTCCGTGTTCGCGGGCGATCGCCCGGCTGATGAAGAGGCCCAGCCCCGTCCCCGGACGATCCTCGTAACCGGGAGGGCGCCAGTCGGCGAACCGCTCGAAGACGGTCTCGCGCTTGTCCGGCGGGATCCCCGGGCCGCGGTCGACGACCTCGATCGACGCGACGTCTCTCTCCCGTCGAAGCCGGACCTCGATCGGAGCGTCGGGCGGCGAGAACGTCATCGCGTTGTCGATCAGCTGACGAACGAGCGAGCCGATGTGCGCGCTGTCCGCCGGTACCTGGACGCCCTCGGCGACGTCGATCTCGAGCGGATGGTCGCCGGTCTCCGCGCCGAGAGCGGCGTCCCGGACGATGGCCCCGAGATCGTGGGGTCTGATGTCGGATCGAAGCGACCCCGCATCCATCTTGAGGACGGTGGCGACCTGCTCGACGGCCCGCTCCAGCCGGTCGGCCTCGTGCCGGATCAGCCGGAGGAACTCCTTCCGCTCGTCGTCGCTCAGACGCTCGTAGTGCAGGAGCGTCGTGCCGGTCAGCCCCCTGATCGTGGAGACCGGGCCCCGGATCTCGTGCGTCAGCTTCGCGACGAGCTCGGCTCGGCTCTCAGGCGTTCCATGGTCGCGCCGGTCCCCGACATCGGTCACGCCGGGAGTGTAGGCCCGAGCCGCAGCGTGCAGTGGAGACGCTAGCCGTACGAGTGGTCCTCGTCCGGGAAGGTGCCGGCCTCCACTTCGCGGATGAACTCCTGCACGGCTTCCGTCATGACGCCACGGAGGTCCGCGAACTTCTTCGCGAGCTTGGGTGGTTTCTCGTTGATCCCCAGGAGATCATTGATCACCAGGACCTGGGCGTCACAGGCAGGGCCGGCGCCGATGCCGATCGTGGGGATCTGCAGTGACCGGGTGATCTCGCCGGCCAGCCCGGCAGGCATCGCCTCGAGCACGATCGAGAACGCACCGGCCTTCTCGAGCTGCTCGGCTTGCTCGGCCACCCGGTGGGCGGCCTCCCCGCGACCCTGGACCTTGAATCCGCCCATCGCATGCACCGATTGAGGCGTGAGCCCGACATGGGCCATCACGGGGATCCCGATCTCGACCAAGCGGTGGACGAGGTCGAGGTGAGGTCCTTCGAGCTTCACCGCCTGCGCCCCTCCCTCCTTGATGAGGCGGCCAGCATTGCGCACCCCGTCTTCGAGAGAGACCTGGTAGGAGAGGAAGGGGAGGTCGCCGACCACCATGGCCCGTTCCGCTCCCCTGGACACGGCTCGGGTGTGGTGAAGCATCTCGTCCATCGTCACGGGCAGGGTGTCCTCGTACCCCAGAACGTTGTTCCCGACCGAGTCGCCGACCAGAAGCACCGGGACGCCGACCCGGTCGAGGATCTGGGCGGTGGGGAAGTCGTAGGCGGTGAGCATCGTGAATCTCCGCCCTTCCGCCTTCCACGTCTTGAGGTCGTGGATCGTCGTCATCGCTCGCGCCTCCTCTTGCATCACGTGGCGAAGTGCACGGCTGTTCCGAAGAGTGTATCCGCGACTCCCCCTTCGGTCCCTGAGGGCCCGGTGTCGTACCCGAGTGCTAGCTTCACCCCAGGTCCCGTACACTGCTGGGCGACCCTCAGGACTTCCTGCTCCCCTTCGAGGGGGGCCGTCCAGACCAGAGGAGGTGGAGTTTGAGGGAGTACGAATGCATGCTCATCCTGCCTGCTGAGGCCGACGAGGCCGTGGTGGGTACCGCGACGGACCGGATCGCTTCGGCCGTCGCGAAGCACGACGGGCAGGTGCGGAACATCGAGCGCTGGGGCAGGCGCCGTCTGGCCTACGAGATCGACGACCGGAACGAGGGCTACTACGTCGTGGTCACGTTCTCGGCGGAGCCGGTCGCACAGCCCGAGCTCGAGCGCGCGCTGAACCTCGCGGACGAGGTCCTGCGCCACAAGGTGGTCGTCCTGCCCACCAAGCGTGAGAAGCAACTGGCAACTTCCCCCGCCTCCGCAGGCGGAGACGCGACACCCCAAGGGGAGTGAACGAACCATGGCGACGGACAACCAAGTGACCTTGGTCGGCAACCTGACCGATGACCCGGAGCTCCGCTACACGCCCAACGGCGCGGCGGTGTGCAAGTTCCGGATCGCCGTCAACCGCCGGTATCAGGATCCGAGCGGGCAGTGGAAGGACGGCGACACGTCGTACTTCTCCATCAACGCCTGGCGCACGCTGGCGGAGAACGCGGCCGAGTCCCTGACCCGGGGCACCCGTGTGATCGTGGCCGGCCGGCTCAACTACCGGACCTGGGAGAACCAGGACGGTGACAAGCGTTCCGCGATCGAGGTCGAGGCAGACGAGATCGCCCCGAGCCTGAAGTGGGCGACGGCGGCCGTGACGCGTCAGGCGCGCTCCGCCGGAGCCTCCAGCTCGGGTGACTGGGGCGAGAAGGTGGCTGCGCCCGTGGGTGGCGGCGCCGCCGACCAGGAGGAATCTCCTCTCGATGGCGGGTAGGGGAGGGCCGAAGGAGCGGGGCGGCCCCAAGCGGCGTCGCGAGAAGGACGACAAGGGCTGGCAGAAGCGAGGCAAGCGCAAGTACTGCCAATTCTGCAAGGACAAGGTCGACCGCGTCGATTACAAGGACGTGATCATGCTGCGCAAGTTCGTTTCGGACCGAGGCAAGATCCGTGCTCGGCGTGTGACCGGCAACTGTGTGCAGCACCAGCGCGACGTGGCGTCCGCGGTCAAGAACGCCCGCGAGATGGCCCTGCTGCCGTATTCGAGTCGATGAGGGGTCTGGGGGCTCAAGAAGCGAGGGCCGAAGTGTTGCCCGAGCGTAGCCCCCAGGAGGAGAGCGCATGAAGATCATCCTGCAGAAGACCGTCGAGCGGCTGGGCGACCCGGGGGACGTCGCGGATGTCGCCGATGGCTACGCGCGGAACTTCCTCATCCCTCGCGGTCTGGCGGTGAAGGCGGAGAAGGGGACGATGCGCCACGCCGAGAGCCTCAAGCGATCCCACGAGGCCCGCATCGACGCTCGCAAGGGCGAGCTCGAGACGCTGGCGGCCCGTCTCGTCCAAGCGCCGGTCGTGGTGACGGCTCGTGCCGGCGAGGAAGGCAAGCTCTTCGGTTCGGTGACGGCGGCCGACATCGCGGAAGCGCTGTCGGCGCAGACGGACGTCCCGATCGATCGCCGGGACGTCCACCTCGACGAGCCCATCAGGTCGATCGGAACGCACGAGGTGACGGTCCATCTCCACCCCGAGGTGGACCCGGTCATCACCGTCGACGTCCAGCCCGAGGCGTAGCGTTCGGCGGTCGTGTGGCCCGCTGCGCGGGGCCACACGACGCCGCTTCCCACGGTCGTCCGAACGAGCGTTCGCCTGCGTGCGTCACATGTGGTGTATCGCAGGTACTCTGAGCGTGTCGGCGGAGATACTCACACTGTTCCACATGTTGTCCACAGCGCGATCCTGCAGGTCAGCGGCGGAGTGACAGGAAACCTTCGGATGCGACCTGCGCCGGAACAATCCACATCGGTTTCCCCTGTTCGCCTACTCCCGCCGGGCGTAGCCTCCGCAACTCGGAGACCGGGACAGGGGACAGGGGGTGAGCGGTATCGTCCGCACGGCTGACGACGTCATCCGCCTTCCTCGAAACGGGGACGCCCGCATCCCGCCCCACAACGTGGAGGCGGAAGCGGCGGCCCTTGGCTCGATGATGCTGTCGGCCGAGGCCATCGCCGACGTCGTCGAGCTCCTGCAGACCGAGGACTTCTACCGATCTGCGAACGGGCGGATCTTCGAGGTGCTCCGCGAGCTGTACGCGCGTGGGGACCCCGTCGATCAGCTGTCCGCGGTGGAGGCCCTTCGGCGCAAGGGCACGCTCGATGATGTCGGCGGCCCTCTGTACATCCGGGACCTCGCCGACCAGGTCCCGACCCCGGCCTCCGCCGCGCACTACGCGCGGATCGTCGCGCAGGCCGCCCTGCTCAGGAGACTGATCGGGGCGGCCGCCGACGTCATGGACATGGCGTACTCGGCTCCGGAAGAGCCGGAAGCGGTCGCGGACGCCGCCGAACAACGGATCTACGACGTCGCGCGCAGGGACGACCGCGACGAGGTCGCCACCCTGCGCGAGCTGATCGACGGCGCGATGCTCGAGCTCGAGCAGATCCAGCATCGCGAGGCCGCGTACACGGGTCTGCCGACCGGGTTCCGCGACCTCGACGAGCTCACCTCCGGGCTCCAGCCCGGCAACCTCGTGATCATCGCCGCCCGGCCGGGGATCGGGAAGTCTTCGCTCGCCATCAACATCGCCCACAACGTCGCGGTCGGCGGTGGGTCGGTCGCGGTGTTCTCGCTCGAGATGTCACGGCACGAGGTCGGGATGCGGATGCTCTGCTCCGCCGCCCGGGTGCCCTGGGACCGGATCCGCAGCAAGCGGGTCGGGCCGGACGACTGGGTTCGGGTCGTCCAGGCGGCCGAGCGGCTGCACGACGCACCGCTCTCCATCGTGGACTCCGGCAACGTCAACATCGTCGACGTCCGGGCGAAAGCCCGGCGGATGCGGAGCAGTAAGCAAGGCCTCTCGCTCATCATCGTGGACTATCTCCAGCTGATGACCTCGGCCGCCGTACGGCGCCCCGACAACCGCCAGCAGGAGGTCGCCGAGATCAGCCGGTCGCTCAAGCTCCTCGCCAAGGAGCTGCACATCCCGGTGCTCGCGCTCTCCCAGCTGAACCGCAACCCGGAAACACGCGCGGACAAGCGCCCCCAGCTGTCCGACCTTCGCGAGAGCGGCTCGCTCGAGCAGGACTCCGACGTCGTCGCGTTCATCCACCGCGACGACTCCGATCCGGAGAAGAAGAAGGAAGCCGAGCTCATCCTCGCCAAGCACCGCAACGGTCCCACAGGCTCGATCAAGCTCAGCTTCGAGCCCTCGCTCACGCAGTTCCGCAACGCCGCTCGCGGCGACGTCCCCGCGTGACCGAGCCGGTCCCGGCCGTTCTCCGCCGCCGGGCCAGGACCGTCCTCAACCGACTCCGCAAGCGCTACGGGGAGCTCGCGCCCCCTCGCCGGTCCGATCCGCTCGAGGAGCTCGTGCTCACCGTCCTGTCCCAGCACACCAGCGACATCAACGCGGAACGGGCGTTCCAGAAACTCCGCGCTGCCTTCCCCACCTGGGAGAAGGTGGTCCGCGCGCCGACCCGAGCGGTCGCGGATGCGATCCGCTCGGGCGGCCTCGCCGACACGAAGGCGCCGCGCATCCAGGCGATCCTGAGGGAGGTCGCGGAGCGGCGCGGTGCCCTGGATCTGTCCCACCTCGCCGATCTCTCCGATGACGAGGCCCGGGACGAGCTCATGTCGCTGCCCGGCGTCGGACCCAAGACGGCGGCCGTCGTGCTCTCCTTTTCCTTGGGACGAGACGCGATGCCCGTGGACACCCATGTGCATCGGGTGACGGAACGGCTCGGGCTGGTGCCGCCCAAGGTCTCCGCGGAGCGGGCCGATCGGATCCTGCACGAGCTGGTACCGGAAGGGCTACGGACGCCGCTCCACGTGGCGCTGATCCGGCTGGGGCGTGAGATCTGCAAAGCCCCGATCCCTCGCTGCACCGTCTGCCCGCTCAACGACATCTGCCCGACCGCCCCCCGGTACCTTCCCGCCCGAACGCCCGCGCGCCGATAGCATCGTCATCGTGTCGGAACCCTTCAGCTTCGAGGTCGTCGATGCGCTCGAATACGACGAGCTCCGACCCGAGTACGCGCCGGAGGCGGTCGCCTGGGTCGCCGATCGCTGCGACATCGGCCCCGGTTCCCGCGTCGTCGACCTCGCGGCGGGGACGGGCCGTCTCTCGGGTTGGTTCCTCCAGCTGGGCGTCGACGTGATCGCGGTGGAGCCCGCGGCGAACATGCGAGCCGTCCTCGAGGAGCGGTTCCCGACGATCCAAGTGATCGTGGCGACGGCAGAGTCGATGCCGTTCGACGACGGAGCGGTCGATGCGGTCGTCGTGGGCAACGCGTTCCACCACTTCGGGCGCGACGATGCGATGGCGGAGATCCATCGCATCCTGCGCCCGGGGGGAGCCCTCGCCGTGTTCTGGGCTTGGCCGGCCGAGGAGGAGCAGATGAAGATCCCCGGCATGCGAGCCATCTACGAGGCCATCGACGGGACCCACGCCGAGGCCGAGATCATGGCCGCCCACCGATCGTGGGCCGAGCCGCCTGCCACGGTGGAGGGGTTCGGTCCGTTCGAGCGCCGGGCGTTCCCCGCGACCCACCTCCTGCCGGCGGCGCGGCTCGCGGATCTCTACGCGACCTTCAGCGACGTCCTCTCGCTGCCCGCTCCCACCCGAGCGTGGTTGCTCGACCGCATCAGGCAGCTGTCGAGCGAACTCCCCGAGACGCTCCACCTTCCCCAGAGGACCGTCGTCGACCTCTGCGTACGAACGTAGGGAACGACAGCGCGGAGAGGACCGAAGAAGGGGGAAGAGCGAGCGGGTGAGGGGAATCGAACCCCCGTTTCGAGCTTGGGAAGCTCGCGTTCTGCCATTGAACCACACCCGCGTGGGCCCGCCGCCGGAGGCGGCGGGGCCACAGTGTAGACAGCCCTCCAGGGCCCAGCCAAGCGCAGCTGCTAGCGTGCGGGCCCTCATGGGCGAGCCCGACCCCGACCTCTGGCCACGCACGTTGCAGCGCCTCGTGGCGCACGAGGCGCTGTCGGCCGACGAGGCCGCCGCGGCGATGCGAGCGATCATGTCCGGGGATGTGACGCCCGGGCAGGTGGGCGGATTCCTCATGGCGTTGCGGACCAAAGGCGAGACCGTCGACGAGCTCGACGGTCTCGCCCGCACGGCGCTGGAGTTCGCGAACCCCGTCTCGCCGCCGGTGCCGGTGCTCGACACGTGCGGTACCGGCGGCGATCGCAGCGGCACGCTCAACATCTCGACGCTCTCGGCGATCGTGGTGGCCGGGGCCGGCGTCCCGGTCGCCAAACACGGCAACCGAGCCGCATCGAGCCATTGCGGCTCCGCGGATCTCCTCGAGGCGCTGGGCGTGAAGATCGATCTCGGCGCCGCCGGGGTCGAGCGTTGCCTCGCGGAGGCGGGGATCGGCTTCATGTTCGCGCCCGTCTTCCATCCGGCCTTCAGGCACGCGGGACCCGTTCGCGGGGAGCTTCGGGTGCCGACCTCGTTCAACTTCCTGGGACCCCTCACGAATCCGGCTCGCCCCGCCGCCCAGGTCGTCGGCGTCTCGGATGAGCGCATGCTGCCGCTGATGGCCGAGGTGCTCGCGAGGCGGGGGACGCGCGCCAAGCTGTTCCGCGGAGAGGACGGGCTGGACGAGCTCACGACGACGAGCCCTTCGATGCTGCTGGACGTGCGTGATGGGGAGGTCCGAGAGAGCCGCCTCGATGCCACGGTCCACGGGATCCCGCGCGTGACGCCGGACGATCTCCGGGGTGGCGACCCCGTCGAGTCGTCGCGCATCGCCCGCTCGGTACTCGAGGGGGAGCCGGGACCGAAGCGGGACGTGGTCCTGCTCAACGCGGGCGCCGCACTGGAGGTCGCCGGGGCCGCCGCCGACATCGATGAAGGCATCGAACTCGCGGCGACATCGATCGACGAGGGCAAGGCCGTGGCGACGCTCGAGCGATGGATCGCAGTCTCCAACGCTTCCGTTTCGGGCGCCTAGTAGCATCCGCGCGATGATCCTGTCCGACCGCACGATCAAGGAAGAGATCGACGCCGGTCGCATCGTGATCGATCCCTTCGATCCTGCCTGCGTCCAGCCGTCATCGGTCGACCTGCACGTCGACTCCGAGTTCCGCGTGTTCGCGAACTCCCGGTATCCCTACATCGACGTCAAGCAGGAACAGCCCGATCTCACGGAGCTGGTCGAGACGAAGCCGGACGAGGCGTTCATCCTCCACCCGGGCGAGTTCGTGCTCGGTTCCACGCTCGAGCGCGTGGCCCTTCCCGATGACCTGGTGGCCCGGCTCGAGGGCAAGTCCTCACTCGGCCGCTTGGGCCTCCTGATCCACTCGACGGCCGGCTATGTCGACCCGGGCTGGGACGGCTACCTCACCCTCGAGCTCTCGAACGTGGCGAACCTACCCATCACGCTCTATCCGGGGATGAAGATCGGCCAGATCTCGTTCTTCCGCCTCACGACGCCGGCCGATACCCCCTACGGAGGTACCGGCAGCAAGTACCAGGGCCAGCGCGGCCCCACGGCGAGTCGTTTCTTCCAAGACTTCAAGAGCTGAGGCCGACCGGCGTTACTCGTGGACCAAGGCCCCCGGGACCGGGCCGACACCCATCTGGACGGCCATCATCGCGGCCTGCGTCCGGTTGGTGACGCCGAGCTTCCGGAAGATCGCGGCGAGGTGCGCCTTGACGGTCTTCTCCGACAGGTACAGGTGCTGCGCGATCTCGCGGTTCGCCCGACCCTCGGCCAGGAGCTCCAGGATGTCGTGCTCGCGCTGGGTCAGGTTGTACTCGCCCCGGCGCCCGTTCGCGCCGTGGTCGCGGCCTGAGGCCTCGTGCTCCTCGAACAGGTTCTGGATCACCCTGGGTGAGAGCACGTTGCCGCTACCGGAGAGCGCGACGTTGATCGCCTGCGACAGGTCCTCGGGCGTCGCGTCCTTCAGCAGATAGCCGGATGCCCCGTCGGCCAATGCGCGCTTCACGTACGGCGCGTTGTCGTACGTCGAGAGCATGATCACCGGCAGGTCGGGCTTCTCGATCTTGATGGCGCGGAGCAGCTCGAGCCCGTCCAGGTCGGGCATGCGCACGTCGACCAGCGCAAGGTCGATCTCGACGCCGTTATGGATGTGCTCGAGGGCTGCCGCGGCGCTTTCGGCCTCGGTCACCCCTGCGTCCGGGAATCCTTCCTTCACCACGTAATGCAGGCCACGACGCACCAGCGCGTGGTCGTCCACGATCAGGATGTTCATCCTTCATCACCTCGCCCTCCGACGGGGAGCACGGCGACCACGCGGGTGCCGCTTCCAGGGTTGGACTCGATCTCGATGGTGCCGCCGATCCGTTCTGCTTGTTCGCGCATCAGCCGGAGTCCGAAGTGCGGCTCTCCGTCGGCATCAGCGGCGACGATGCCGTTGCCTCTGTCTTCGACTTCGATCCGAAGGGCGTCGAGCCCCGCTCTGATCCGTACCGAGACCTCGGGCGCGCCCGAGTGCTTGGCGGCGTTCGCCAGCGCTTCGGCGACGATCGCGTTCGCCGTCTCGAGCGTCTGATCCGGGATCCGATCCACCTCGCCCTCGATCGAGACCCTCGCGGGCAAGTGCCATCTCTCCACCAGCTCGTTCACGAAGGTGGCGAGCGGGGGCTCGCGACGAGGTGTGTCCCCGTCGAGCTCGAAGAGGATCTGGCGGATGTGTCGGAGGTCGTTCCGGATCGCGACCTCGACCTCGTGCAGCGTGGCGAGGACGTCTTCCGGTTCCGTCCTGATCCTGTGTTGAAGACCCTGCAGCTCGAGCACGGCGCTGGTCACGGACTGGGTCAGTCCGTCGTGGATGTGGATCGCCCACCGCTTGCGCTCCTGCAACAGCAGGGCTTCGACCGTGTGTGCCGCGGCCGGATGGACACCTTTTCGGTTGCGCAGCGTCAAGCTCGAGGTTGCCACTCTCGTCCTTTCGGTGGAGTCCTTCTGTTGTAGGTCCGTTCCTCGGGGCAGAGCCGGTCCTTTGGGTCTAGGTCAATCCATCGGAAGAAAGGGCTTCTGCCTTGAACCCGGTTCCGGCAAGACCCACGAGGAGATCCGGCTCCCCGCAGATGGGGACGGGACGGCCCGACCCCAGGTCCATCAAGGGGACCTGAAGGAAAGTTGCCAATCACGCACTCAAGGTCGTACCATGAGCACATCTCAGGATAGTGACGGAACGAAGGAGGCTGAGCGTCGATGGCACGAGCGGTAGGTGTTGATCTCGGTACGACGAATTCGGTGGTCGCCGCGTTGGAAGCGGGGGAACCGGTCGTCATCCCGAACGCGGAGGGTTCCCGGACGACACCATCGGTCGTCGCGATCTCCAAGACGGGAGAGATCTTGGTGGGCGAGGTCGCCAAGCGGCAGTCGATCACCAATCCCGATAGGACGACCAGGTCGGTCAAGCGCCACATGGGCGACAAGGACTGGTCGGTCGACATCGACGGGAAGGCGTGGACGGCCCAGGAGATCTCCGCCCAGATCCTCAACAAGCTGAAGCGCGACGCGGAGGCCTTCCTCGGTGACACCGTGACGCAGGCCGTGATCACGGTGCCGGCGTACTTCGATGACGCCCAGCGTCAGGCCACCAAGGAGGCGGGACAGATCGCCGGCCTCGAGGTGCTCCGCATCATCAACGAGCCGACGGCGGCCGCGCTCGCCTACGGGCTGGACAAGCAGCAGACCGAGCAGACGATCCTCGTGTTCGACCTCGGTGGTGGCACGTTCGACGTATCGCTGCTCGAGATCGGCGAAGGCGTCGTGGAAGTGAAGGCCACGCACGGTGATACGCAGCTCGGTGGCGACGACTGGGACGAGCGGGTCATCGACTGGCTGGTGGAGCGGTTCAAGGGGAACTACTCGATCGACCTGTCGAAGGACCGCATGGCGATGCAACGGCTCAAGGAGGCCGCCGAGAAGGCGAAGATCGAGCTGTCGCAGGTCGCCGAGACCACGATCAACCTGCCATTCATCAGCGCCGGACCGGACGGCCCGCTGCACCTCGAGGAGAAGCTCACCAGGACCGAGTTCGAGCGCATGACGGCCGACCTCGTCGACCGCTGCCGCGGCCCGTTCGAGCAAGCGATCAAGGACTGGGGCAAGGATGCGAGCGCGATCGACCACGTGATCCTGGTCGGCGGATCCACCCGGATGCCGATGATCCAGGAGCTCGTCAGGGATCTGACCGGCGGCAAGGAGCCGCACAAGGGCGTCAACCCCGACGAGGTCGTCGCGGTGGGCGCGGCCATCCAGGCCGGCGTCCTCAAGGGCGACGTGAAGGACATCCTGCTGCTGGACGTGACCCCGCTGTCGCTCGGTGTCGAGACCAAGGGTGGCCTTTTCACGAAGCTGATCGAGCGGAACATGACGATCCCGACGCGCAAGTCGGAGATCTTCACGACCGCGGACGACAACCAGACGACGGTGGAGATCCACGTCCTCCAGGGAGAAGCGGAGACGGTGATGTCGCCGGGCGTCAAGTCGCTCGGGCGGTTCCACCTGACCGGGATCCCGCCGGCTCCGCGTGGTGTGCCGCAGATCGAGGTCGCGTTCGACATCGATGCCAACGGCATCGTGAACGTGAGCGCGAAGGACCTCGCGACGGGCAAGGAGCAGGCGATGACGATCACGGGGGGGACCGCTCTCTCCAAGGACGAGATCGATCGGATGGTGAAGGAGGCGGAGGCGTTCGCGGCCGAGGACCACAAGCGCAGGGAAGCCGCCGAGGCCCGGAACCAAGCGGACCAGCTGACCTACCAGGTCGACACGTTCCTCAAGGAGAGCGGCGACAAGATCCCCGACGCCGACAAGGCCGACCTCACGTCGAAGAACGACGAGCTCAAGCAGACCCTGAAGGAGGAGTCCGTAGACACGGAGGCCCTTCGCTCGGCCAGTGAGGCCCTCATGCAGACGTGGCAGCGGGTGAGCCAGGCGCTGCACGAGCAGGCCGCGCAGACGCAGAGCGCCGCCGGCGGCGGGGGCGAGGCAGCCTCGACGCCCGCGGACGGTGAGCAGGAGAGCGACGACGACGTCGTCGAGGGCGAGATCGTCGACGAAGGCGGCACGCCGTGACCGAACGAAGCGACCGCGACGAACACGACGAGGCGGGGGGTCCCTCGTCTCGGGGCGACGACGAGCGCGCCGCAGAGGAAACCGCGCGCGACGTCGCCGACGCGTTCGACAGCCGACCGGCGGACGAGGCGGCCGATACCTCCGACGACCCCGCAGCCGAGGCGAAGCAGTACCGCGAGCATCTGCAACGGCTCCAGGCGGAGTTCGACAACTACCGGAAGCGGGTGCTCCGCGAGCAGACCACGGCGGTCGAGCAAGCGGCGCAGCCGGTCTTCCGCCGACTCCTCGAGGTGCTGGACGATTTCGACCTCGCGTTGATGCACGCGCAGGATCGGCCCGACTTCGATCGCTTCCTCCACGGTGTGGAACTCGTCTACGCGAAGCTCCTCGACACGTTGCGAGCGGAGGGCTTGGAGCGGATGGAGGCGCAGGGCAAGCCGTTCGATCCGGAGACTCATGAAGCGCTGATGCAAACGGGGGATGGCGAGGGCGATCCCGTGGTGGCCGACGTGCTGCGGCCCGGGTACACCCTGAAGGGCCGGGTCCTCCGGCCGGCCGGGGTACGGGTCGAGAGGAAGTGACGGGTGGCGGAAGAGCCCCGCAGGGAGTGGTTCGAGAAGGACTATTACGCGGTCCTCGGCGTGCCCAAGAACGCGAGCGACTCGGAGATCAAGAAGGCGTACCGCAAGCTCGCCCAGCAGCATCACCCTGACACCAAGCGGGGCGACGCGGACGCCGAGGAGCGCTTCAAGGAGATCTCCGCCGCGTACGACGTCCTGGGCGATCCCGAGAAGCGGAAGGCCTACGACCAGGTCCGCGAGATGAGCGGGTCGGGGTTCGGTCCCGGCTTCGGCCGTCCTGGCGCCGGCTGGCCGGGCGGTGCGACGGGCGCGGGGGGGTACCCGGGTGGCGTCCGCTACGAGCAGGTGAACGCCGACGACCTCTCCGATCTGTTCGGCGGGCTCTTCGGCGGCGCCGGACGAACGCGGGGCCGCCGCACCGCCGCCGGTCGCCGCGGCGCCGACCTGGAGACCGAGGTCACCCTCTCGTTCGACGAGGCGATGTCCGGCACGACCGTGCCGATCAGGATCGACGGCCCGGCCGTCTGCTCCCGATGCCACGGCTCGGGTGCCGAGCAGGGCACCACGCCCGTCACGTGCCCGCAGTGCGGGGGAAGCGGCGAGGTCGCGGAGAACCAGGGGTTCTTCTCGATGTCCCGTCCGTGTCCGCGATGCGGAGGCGCCGGACGGATCGTCGAATCCCCGTGCACCAAGTGCGGCGGGTCCGGCGCGGAGCGCCGGACCCGCACCCTGCAGGTCAAGATCCCGGCGGGCGTGCGCAACGGCGCGAGGATCCGACTCACCGGGAAGGGGGAGCCGGGTGTGGCCGGTGGGGCTCCCGGCGACCTCTACGTGAAGGTCGCCGTGAAACCGCATCCGGTCTTCGGTCGCCGGGGAGACGACCTCACTCTGGACCTGCCGATCAGCTACGCGGAAGCCGCCCTCGGCGCCAACGTCGAGGTGCCGACGATGAACGGGCCCGTCACCCTCAAGGTGCCGGCAGGGACGCCGAGCGGCAAGACCTTCCGCGTGAAAGGCCGCGGCGCGCCGAAGAAGGGTGGGCATGGGGATCTGCTCGCCAAGGTGAAGGTCGACGTTCCGGAGAAGCTCTCGAAAGAGGAGAAGGAGCTGTTGGGCAGGCTCCGCGAGGTGTCGAAGGAGTCGCCCCGCAAGCGACTCGGAGTGAGCTGAGGAGGAGATGGTGGTGGAGCCAGACGGCTGGGAGCCGACGAACGCCGCAGATCGGCGTGCCGTCTACATCATCAGCGTGGCGGCAGAGTTGGCGGGGGTGCACCCGCAGACACTGCGGATCTACGAGCGGAAGGGTCTCGTGCAGCCGCATCGCACCAGCGGCAACACGAGGCGGTATTCGGCCGCGGACATCGACCGGCTACGACGAATCCAGCGGCTCACCCAGGAAGGCGTGAATCTCGCCGGCGCGAAACGGATCATGGCCCTCGAAGAGGAGCTGCACCGTGTCCGCGCGAGGATCGCGCAGTTGGAGGAGCACGTCGTGCACCACCCCATCCCGATGCCCGGCGACCATGCGGGCGTGGCGATCGTGCCGCTATCGAGCGTCTTCACGCCGCCGTGGCTACGGAGGCGCGCGTGACCATCGACGTCTCGCTCCGACCTCTCAAGCCCGGTGACCTCGAGGCGCTCTGGGCTGCGCGGATGCATTCGGACGAGCCATGGGCCGATCCCAGCGAGGCCGGACGTCGGAAGCTGCGGGATCGGATCGCCAACAGCGGCCGTGTGAATCACGGGGAGTTGCTTCTGGGGATCGTGACGGGCGGGCGGCTCGCCGGTGAGATCCAGGCACGGCAGCCGGACATGGGTCTGCCTCCAGGTGTGTTCGAGATCGGGATCGAGGTGTTCGATCCGACCGCACGCGGCACGGGCATCGGACGCCGGGCGCTCGCGCTGTTCGTCACGCACCTGTTCGAGGAGGAGCACGCGCACCGAGTGCAGCTCACGACCGACGTCGACAACGAGGCGATGCGCCGCGTCGCGGAGCATCTGGGATTCGGGCTCGAGGGCACGCTCCGCGGATTCATGCCGACCACGAGCGAGCCTCGCGACTATCTGATGTACGGCATGACCAGGAATGATTTCGACAAGGAGAGAGTCGGATGGAACTCGACAGGCTGACGATGAAGTCGCAAGCGGCCCTCCAGGAGGCGCACCAGCAGGCCTCCGTGCGCCACCACCAACAGATCGAGCCGGAGCACGTGCTGTACGCGCTGCTCACCGATCCCGAGGGCGTCGTGTTCCCTCTCCTGCATCAGCTGGGCGTGGTGCCGAAGCAGCTACGAGACAAGGTCGGCGAGGCCCTGGAGTCGAAGCCGAAGGTGTACGCCGAAGGCGTGCAGGTCGGTCTCTCCCCGGCCGCTGCGCGCGTGCTCGAGGCCGCGGGCCGGGAGGCCGAGCAACTCACGGACGAGTACATCTCGACCGAGCATCTGTTGCTCGCGATGCTCCAGGGGGACGCCCCGGTCTCGCGCTTGCTGACCGACGCCGGCCTCACGCGCGATGGGGTGCTGGCCGCGCTGGCCGAGGTTCGCGGCTCCCATCGCGTCACCTCCCAGAACCCGGAGGAGACGTTCCAGGCACTCGAGAAGTTCGGGCGAGACCTCACAGAGCAGGCGAGGCAAGGGAAGCTCGACCCGGTGATCGGGCGGGACGAGGAGATCCGCCGCGTGATCCAGGTCCTGTCGCGCCGCACGAAGAACAACCCGGTCCTGATCGGCGAGCCCGGCGTCGGCAAGACGGCGATCGTCGAAGGGCTCGCGCAGCGCATCGTGGACGGCGATGTCCCCGAGTCACTGAAGAACAAGCGGCTGATCGCGCTGGATATCGGCGCGATGATCGCCGGCGCGAAGTACCGAGGGGAGTTCGAGGAACGGTTCAAGGCCGTCCTGAAGGAGATCGCCGACTCCGAGGGCGAGATCATCACCTTGATCGACGAGCTCCACACGATCGTCGGCGCCGGTTCCGCCGAGGGAGCCGTGGATGCGGGCAACATGCTGAAGCCGATGCTCGCTCGGGGCGAGCTCCGCCTGGTGGGGGCCACGACGCTCGACGAGTACCGCAAGTACATCGAGAAGGACGCCGCCCTCGAGCGACGGTTCCAACCCGTCCTCGTGGAGCCACCGTCCGTGGAAGACACCATCGCGATCCTTCGCGGTCTCAAGGAGCGGTACGAGGTGCATCACGGGGTTCGGATCCAGGATCCGGCGCTGGTGGCGGCCGCCGTCCTGTCGGATCGCTACGTGACCGGGCGGTTCCTGCCGGACAAGGCCATCGACCTGATCGACGAGGCTGCATCTCGCCTCCGCATCGAGATCGATTCGGTGCCGGTCGAGATCGACGAGGTGGATCGGCGGATCCGGCAGCTCGAGATCGAGCGCGCGGCGCTGGGGAAAGAAACCGATCCGGCGTCCAAGGAACGGCTCGAGAAGCTCGAGAAGGAGCTCGCCGACCTGGAGGAGCGCTCGCGTGCGATGCGGGCGCACTGGCAGCAGGAGAAGGAGCAGATCGATCGCATCCGCGCCCTCAAGTCGGAGTTGGAGGAGACGCGCGCGGCGTCGGAGCGAGCCGAGCGCGAGGGTGACCTGGAGAAGGCTGCCGAGTTCCGGTTCGGCCGCATCATCGAGCTGGAGCGCCGGCTGGAGGAGGAGAACGAGCGCCTCCAGGAGATCCAGTCCGAGCAGAAGATGCTGAACGAGGAGGTCACGGAGGAAGACGTTGCCGCCGTGGTGGCGAAGTGGACCGGGATCCCGGTGTCGCGCTTGCTCGAAGGCGAGATGCAGAAGTTGGTGCACCTCGAGGAGGCGCTTCACGAACGGGTGGTGGGACAGGACGCCGCGGTCACGGCGGTCGCGAACGCGATCCGCCGGGCCCGCGCCGGCCTGCAGGACCCCGACCGGCCGATCGGCTCGTTCTTGTTCCTCGGACCGACCGGGGTCGGCAAGACCGAGCTCGCCCGCGCGCTCGCCGAGTTCCTCTTCGACGACGAGCGAGCCATGATCCGCATCGACATGAGCGAGTACCAGGAGCGGCACACGGTGTCGCGGCTGGTCGGCGCGCCGCCCGGCTACGTCGGGTTCGAGGAAGGCGGCCAGCTCACCGAAGCGGCCCGGAGGCGCCCGTACTCGGTGCTGTTGCTCGACGAGATCGAGAAGGCACATACGGACGTCTTCAACGTGTTGCTCCAGCTGCTCGATGACGGCCGTCTCACCGACGGGCAGGGACGGACCGTGGACTTCCGCAACACGATCGTGATCATGACGTCGAACCTCGGCGCCGCGGTCTTCCAGGATCAGACGGCCTCGCCGGAGGAGCGCGAGGAGAAGGTGATGGCCGACGTCCGCGGGCATTTCCGTCCGGAGTTCATCAACCGGATCGACGAGGTGGTCGTGTTCGATGCGCTCAGTCGAGACGACATCGTGAAGATCGTCGAGATCCAGCTCCGTGGTTTCCAGAAGCGACTGGCCGACCGCAAGCTCCGGCTGGAGCTCACCGACGAGGCGAAGGCGTACCTGGCGAACGCCGGCTATGACCCCCACTTCGGGGCGCGCCCGCTCAAGCGGCTGATCCAGCATGAGATCCAGGACCCGCTCGCCATGCTGCTGCTGTCCGGCGAGGTCCGTGACGGGGACACGATCGTGGCCGACGCGGGAGGTGACGGGCTCACGCTCCGGGTGAAGGAGCGCGAGGAGGCGGCGACGGGAGCCGAGTAAGGGAGAAGGGTTCGTCACCGGCCCACTTCGGTCGATACTCCTTCCGTGGTTTCGCTCGCGCGGGAGACGCGTCGATGAGGGTTCGGACGAGCAGGACGATCCTGCTCTGGCTCGGTGTGATCGTCCTCGGAGGGATGCTGCTCCTCGCGCTCGCGGGGGACCGGACGGCGAGACGGCAGCTTCCCGCGCAGGTCGCGACGTGGGCCTTCATCGGACTCTTCTTCTTCCTGGGGTGGTGGTTCAAGGTGAGGCCACGGCGGGAGCTGCATCAGGATCAAGCTCGGTCGCTCGGTCTCCGCTCGGCGCCGGGCGACCCGCTCGGCTACTTCGAACGACCCTTCGCGCTCCTCGGACACGCGGCCACCGCCAAGGACATCGAGAACACGTCGTGGGGCACGTGGCGAGGCATGGAGGTCGTCGTCATCGACTACTGGTTCGCGAGGTCGAGCGATCCGTCCCGGAGCGACTATCGGTACTTCACGTGCGCGGCCACGCCGGTGCCCGCGGAGTGGCCGAACCTCTCGATCGTCCCGGAAGGCGTCGGATCCCGGCTCGCCACGTCGTTGGGTGGGCGTGACATCGAGTTCGAGCTCGAGAGCTTCAATCGCGCGTTCGAGGTCCGGTCGGGCGACCCTCGATTCGCGCACGCCTTGGTCGACGCCCGGATGATGAGCTGGCTGCAGGATCTCCCGCCGGAGACGGGGTTCGAGATCCTGGACGGGGTGCTGCTGTGCCGAACACCCCGGCGGCTCGATGGCGACGTGAGCTGGGCGCTGGAGACGATGGCGACCTTCCTGGGGAGCGTCCCTCCGGTCATCGAGTCTCTCTTCGGTTCGTCACGATGAAGTTCCTCGTCCGGTCGGTGATCACGTCCGGCATCGCCATCGCCGGCATCTTCGCCCTCGTGCTCGTCCCGGCTCTCGATCGACGGGGTCTACCCGGCGGTCTCTTCGCGGTGGTGATCCTCGTGCTCCTGATGCTGCTGTCGGTGCGGGTGGTGCTCGGGGAGTTCCCGCCGAGGGGCCGGCGACGGATGCTCGCGAGCCAGGCCGAGGATCGTGGCCTCCGGTTCAGGGTCCGCCCTCGAGTCCCACGATCGATGAGAGGTCTGCCGTCGTTCTCGGATCGGAGGACGTGGGGTGCCGACGTCTGGAACCTGGTCGCGTTCCCGGGGGAGCCGGTCGTCCTGACGTTCGACAGGCGCGTCGCCTACCAGGATGTCTACGAGTCCCCGGCGTGGATGGCGTCGGCAGCCTGCCGGATCTCCTTCGAGGCCTCCCAACTGATCGTGGAACCGAGGCCGATCGTTGCGACCGACCCCCTTGGTCCGCTCCCCAGCCGTTCGAGCGAGTCTGATCGGTTCGGACATCGCTTCCGCATCAGAACCGAGGATCCGCTCTTCGCGAGCGCGTTCCTCGACCAGCGGATGCTCGCGTGGATCCTCGACCAACGGGATGGTTTGATCTACGAGGTCGGTGGGGGATGGGCCATGATCTCCCACCGCGATCTCGCAGGTCCCGCCAGGATCGAGGAGTCGGTGGACCTGCTGCGCCGGTTCTTCGCCCGGATCCCGCACGTGGCCTCGTCGATGCGCTCCACCCGGATCGAACACTGACCTTGGTGGCGTGCGCCCGGGGGTCGATACTCGCCCCATGAACGAGGCCGTGCCGATCCTGCTCGTGATCCTCGTCGTCCTGGTGGCAGGCGGCATCATCACCTACCAGCACCAGCGGAAACTCGAACGCCAGAGCCAGCTCCGTTCCCTCGCGCTCGGTCAACGCCTCGATTTCTCGCTCGACGACCCGTTCGACACGACGGGGGAACCCTTCACCCTGTTCCAGAAGGGAGACGGCCGAGGCGTCGAGAACGTGATGTGGGGCTTCTGGCAGGGCCTGGAGGTCCGCGCCTTCGACTACTGGTACTACGAGGAGTCCTCGGACTCGAAGGGGCATCGATCCCGGAGCTACCATCGCTTCGACTGCCTGATCACCCTGGTGGACGCTCTGTGCCCCCCGCTGCAGATCAGCGAGGAGAACCTGCTCACGCGGTTCGCAGGCGCCCTCACGTTCCGTGACATCGAGTTCGAATCCGAGGAGTTCAACAGGCGCTTCCACGTGAAGGGAACGGACGAGCGGTTCGCGACCGCCTTCTGTGACGCGCGCATGATGGATTGGCTGCTCCGCCAGGGCGAGGGGTACGGGTTCGAGGTGGTCGGCGACCGGTTGCTGTGCTGGACCGATCGGGTGTCGCCCGCGGAGATGGTCCACCTGCTCGGGACCGCCAAGACGTTCCGGGAGCAGATCCCGGCCGTCGTGCGCTCCCTGTACCCGAAGTAGGTAGGCTTCCGGCGACCGGTCGAAGGCGAGCGAACGGAAAGGAACGGACGTGGAAGTCCTCTGGGTCGTGCTCGGGATCGTCGTGCTGCTGGCCCTGGTGGGCGTGGCTTCCTACAACAGGTTCGTCTCGCAGAAGAACCTGATCCGCGACGCGTGGGCGAACATCGACACGGAGCTCCGGCGCCGCTACGACCTGATCCCGAACATCGTGGAGACCGTCAAGGGGTACGCCTCGCACGAGCGAGAGGTGCTCGAGAACGTCACGCAGGCCCGTGCGATGGCGACCGGTGCCACGGGATCGCCCGCGGACCAAGCGGCGGCGGAGGGTCCGTTCGTCGCCGCCCTCCGGCAGCTCTTCGCCGTGGTCGAGAACTATCCGGACCTCAAGGCGAACCAGAACTTCCTGGCGCTGCAGGCGGAGCTCGCGAACACGGAGGACCGACTCCAGACGGCCCGCCGCTTCTACAACGCGAACGTCCGCGACTACAACCGGCGGGTCCAGTCCGTCCCGTCGAACATCATCGCGGGCCTGTTCAACTTCGAGGAAGAGGAGTTCTTCGAGGTGGAGGAGGCACTACGTGGCGACGAAGGCGTACCGAAGGTGAGCTTCGAGCCGGGCGCTCCCGGGGTGTCCTTCGGCACCCCGTCCGAGCCATCGACGGCCCCGCCCGCGACGCCCCCTGCGGGGGCGACGCCGCCGGAGCCGCAACGTCCCGACCAGCCGCCGGGTTGACGCTCAGCTGATCGAGGGGATCGGCTCCGATCCGGCGTCCGACTCCGGCTCTCCGAAGCCGTTCATGCCGGTTCGGCGGACGCCGCGGCTGAGCACGAACCACACGCCCGCCCAGGCGAGCGCGACGCTGCCGAGGATCTTGATGGTGTCCGGCGCCCCGATCTGATCGGCGACGGCGGAGGCGACCACGGCGGACACCGAGAGCGACAGCGTGATGAGCATGTAGTCGAACCCGAAGATCCGGCCGCGGATGTGATCCGGGACGATCACCTGCAGCCCGTAGGTGGACAGCATCCACTGGGATCCGCCGCCGAGGTGCGCGACGCAGATCGTCACCGCGGCGATCGCCAATGAGGGCGCCGCGCCCAGCGCGATGTACCCGAGACCGAACACCGCGAGGGAGAGCCCGATCGCGGGGAAGAGCCTGCGGTGACCCGGCCCCGCGATCCGGTGGCCCAGGAACGGTCCGATCAGCGCCCCCACCCCACGTGCCGCCATCAGGATCCCGAACCCGACGTTGCCGGAATCGAAGACGTCGAGCGCCATCACGGGGATGAGTGCGAGGAGTCCGGCCGCCGCTCCGAACCCGAACTTCACCGCCAGCAACGACAGGACGCGATGGTCCCGGCGCGCGAAGCGCCACGTCTCCCTCGTCGCCTCGATCGCGCTGGGGTGCTCGTGATGCTCCTCCCGGGCCTCCGAGAACCCGCGCTTGATCGACGAGAGGAGCACGGCCGAGACGACGAAGGAAACGGCGTTGACCAGGAACGCGGTGTCGGCACCGAACTTCGCGCTGATCACGCCGCCGAGTCCGGCGCCAACGGCGAGCATCGTGCCCCACAGGGACCCGTTCAACGCGTTCGCAGCGGGGAGATCTTCCGGTTCGACGACGTTGGGGGTCGCGGCCGAGAACGCGGGATCGAACGGGGCGGCGAAGGATGCGAGCAGAGGCAGGAGCACGTACGCGAGCCAGAGCGTTTCGGCTCCGACGAGGAGGAAGGCCACGCAGATCACCGCGCGGGCGAGGTCGCAGAGGATCATCAGCTTCCGCCGGTCGACCCGGTCGGCCAGCACACCACCGATGGGTGAGGCGAGGAAGAACGCGAACTCCTGCGCGAGGATCGCCAGGCCCACGTAGAGCGCCTTGCCCGTGACCTCGTAGATCAGGCCGTTGATCGCCACCCACAGGAACCAATCGCCGCCGAGGGAGATCACCGAGGCGAAGAACAACGCCCGGAAATCTCTGTTCCGGCGGAGCAGGGACAGGCTCGCTCGCAGTCCGGCGCTAGGCGCGGGGGCGGTCGTCTTGTCGTCGTCCACGGCGGCTGGGAAGCGTACAGGGCGGATCAGGGGCTACTGGACGATCGGGCCGATCCAGAGTCCGGAGAGCAGGAACGACACCGGCAGCACGAAGAGGATGCCCACGAAGACGGCCATCCTGCGAGTCGAGCCCACGAAGTAGTCGTCGAGACGGATCACGCCCCGCTTCACCGGCTGGTACCAGAACGCGAGGATCGCGAGGGACACGATCGTGACCCCGATCGCCTCGGCCAGCACGATCTGCGCAGCGGCGGGATCGCGCTGGAGCATCGCGACCACGAGCGTGTCGGCGAGGGTCGTGATGTTCGCGCCCATGATGTAGGGAAGCGCCTCGTCCCGGCGGATGTAACCCTTCACCGCGAGCGGGATCAGGACCGTCAGCGCCACCGACACGGAAAGCGTCAGCGTCGCCACGATGCAGCCGAGCGCGAACATCGTCCACGGGCGTCGCATCCATGAGGCCCGCTTGGCCGCGGTCGTGCCGCTGGTGACCTGGGGCAGGACCTGATCCAGGAGCTTGAACGAGGCCAAGATCACGAGGAGCCCGACCAGGAACAGGAGCGCGGACGGAACGACGCTCTCGATCGCGTCCAAGGGCGGACCCCACACGACGGAGAGCGCCGCGTCCAGCTCTCCGGACGCGTGCAGGTTGACGCCGTCGAGCAGCCCGCTCCGGATGATCCCGTAGCCGATCACCATGCCGGGCAGGTAGACGAGCGCCGTCATCGTCATCGCCTGGATGCCCATCCCGATCGGCTCGCCGCGGTTGGGGTCGTGCCTGTTCCGTGCGGCGTAGAGGAATCCCGTCAGCAGCACGATGAACGAGGCGCCGAGCCGTGACCCGGACAGCATCGTGAAGGTCTGCAGCTTCGTCAGCGTGCCGGCTCCGAAGAGGCTGATCGCGGTCGCGGCGACGGGCGAGCCCGACAGCACGAAGTAGGCCCCGAGCCAGCCGAAGCCCAAGGTCGAGATCCCGTTCGCGAACGGGAACTGTCCCTGGATGTCGGGGCCGATCGCGGCCGCGCCGGTCTTCATGATCTGCACCGCGAGGATGAACAGGTACATCGCCGGCAGGAAGAGGAGGACCTTGTGGACGATGTACCAGGCGCCACGGGGTGGTTCGAAGGGCCCCCAATCCACGACGTGGCGGGTCTCGTTCACTTCGTGGGGTACGCAGAACTCCCCGTCGATCTCGACGAGCTTCTCGAGCTCCAGTTCGTCCTTGCTCTTGGCCATCGGTCCTTGCTCGCCGCCGTGGGGGGATCCCGGGAGCTGGTATCCGGCGACCTTACCCTCGATACACTCACCTCACATGCCGGCCACCATCGTGCTCGGGACCCAATGGGGGGACGAGGGGAAAGGGAAGGCGGTCGACTACCTCGCGGACGGGATGGACTTCGTCGTCCGCTACCAAGGCGGCAACAACGCGGGTCACACGGTGATCGCGGAAGGACGTCTGCTCAAGCTCCAGCTGATCCCCTCCGGCATCCTCTACGACCACATCACCCCCGTGATCGCCGACGGCGTGGTCGTCGATCCCCGCCATCTCCTCCGCGAGCTCGAGGATCTGCGACGCACCGGGGTGGACGTGTCGCGGCTCCGGTTGTCCGGCAACTGTCATCTGATCATGCCGTACCACCTCGAGCTGGAGAAGGTGACGCAGCGATTCCTCGGACATAACGCGCTCGGCACGACGAAGCGCGGCATCGGTCCCGCCTACGCGGACAAGGCCGCTCGCATCGGCCTGCGCGTCCAGGACCTGTTCGACCAGAAGATCTTCCGGGAGAAGCTCGATATCGTCCTCCGCGAGAAGAACGCGATCCTCACGAAGTTGTACGGACGGCTGCCACTGGACGGTGACGTGATCGTCGAGGAGTACATGGACCTGGCCGGCCGGCTCGAGGGCTACGTCGCCGACACATCGATGCTTTTGCACGAAGCGCTCCGCCAAGGGAAGTCCGTGATGCTCGAAGGCGCCCAGGGAACGCTGCTGGACCTGGACAAGGGGACGTATCCCTTCGTGACGTCCTCGAACCCGGTCGCCGGCTACGCGCTCGCGTCGGCCGGGTTCGGTCCGAAGGAGGTCGACAGGGTCGTCGGGATCGTGAAGGCATACGTGACGAGGGTCGGCGCGGGGCCGTTCCCGACGGAGGACCTCGGCGAAGACGGCGAGCGCCTCGGCGTTCGTGGGCAGGAGTTCGGCACCGTGACGGGGCGGAAGCGTCGCTGTGGATGGCTGGACGTGGCGCTGCTGCGCTACGCGACCCGCGTGAACGGGCTCACCGAGCTGTTCCTGACGAAGCTGGACGTCCTGTCGGGGTTCGAACACGTCCGCATCGGTACCGGGTACCGCGTCGAGGGGGATGAGTTCCGCGACTTCCCGTCCAACCAATCGCTGTTCCACAAGGCCGAGCCGATCTACGAGGAGCTCGACGGCTGGATGGAGGAGATCGACGAGGCGAAGACGTTCGAGGACCTCCCCAAGGCCGCGAGGGAGTACGTGCGCCGGATCGAGGAGCTCGTGGATGTACCCGTCTCCGTCGTCTCGGTCGGCCCGGCCCGCGAGCAGAGCCTGCCGGCCCGATGAGGGTCCTCGTCGTCGGGGGCGGCGGCCGCGAGCACGCCCTCTGCTGGGGGTTGGCGCGGAGCCCGCTGGTCGAGCAGCTCGACGCCGCGCCGGGCAACGCCGGGATCGCGTCGGTCGCGACGTGCCATGCCGCCGCCGCCGACGACGTCGATGCCCAGCTCCGGCTCGCGGACGAGCTGGACGCCGACCTCGTCGTGATCGGCCCGGAGGCGCCGCTCGTCGCCGGGCTCGCGGACGAGCTCCGAGCCCGGGGCCGGACGGTCTTCGGGCCCGGACGCGGGGCCGCCCGGCTCGAGGGGTCGAAGGCGTTCGCGAAAGACCTGATGGTCCGCCACGGGATCCCGACGGCCCGGGCGGCCTCGTTCTCCGAGGTTGGCCCGGCGCTCGCGTTCGTGCACGAGCTCGGCGGCCGGGCGGTGGTCAAGGCCGACGGGCTCGCGGCGGGCAAAGGTGTCACCGTCGCGACCGAAGAGGCCCGAGCGGCCGCCGCCATCGAGGAGTGCTTGGTGGCCGGCGCGTTCGGTGAGGCGGGCGCCCGGGTGGTCGTGGAGGAGGTGCTCGAGGGAGCCGAGGTGTCGGCGTTCGCGTTGGTCGACGCCTCGTCGACGGTCCCACTGGGACTCGCCCAGGACTTCAAGCGAGCCGGCGACGGCGACACGGGGCCGAACACCGGCGGGATGGGCGCGTACTCGCCGCTCCCATGGCTCGACCCGACGACCGGATCCCGGATCTGGGACGTGGTGTCGTCCACGGTCGGCGCGCTCCACGATGACGGGATCGCGTACTCGGGACTCCTCTATACGGGCCTGATGCTCACCGCCGAGGGTCCGAAGGTCCTCGAATACAACTGCCGGTTCGGCGATCCGGAGACCCAGGTCGTCATCCCTCGGTTGCGCGGGGACCTCGCCGAGTTGCTGGACGCCTGCGCGAAGGACCGGCTCGCCGACCTGAAGGTCGACCTGTCGGAGGACGCCGCGGTGACCGTGGTGCTCGCGAGCGGGGGCTACCCGGGGCCCCACGAGATCGGACGCCCGATCCGGGGGCTCGACGCCGCAGCGGCCTCCCCCGACGCCGTCGTGTTCCATTCGGGGACCGGCGAGCGCGAGGGTAGAGTGGTCACGGACGGCGGTCGCGTGCTCGCGGCGACCGGATGGGGGCCGACCGTCGAGGATGCGCGAACGCGCGCGTACGAGGCGGCGTCGCACATCTCGTTCGACGGCATGATGCGCCGGGGCGACATCGGCGCGCGAGCGGCCGAGGGAGGCTAGGGAGTTGACCGAAGAGACGCCGATCGTCGGGGTGCTCGCCGCATCGCCCAACGAGCTGCCGATCATGCGCCAGGCCGGCCTGATCCTTGAGAAGTTCGGCATCCCCAACGAGGTCCAGATCATGTCTTCCTCGCGGACACCCGACTTGGTGGACGAGTACGCGAGGACCGCCGTGGAGCGGGGTCTCCGGGTCGTCGTCTGCTCGACCGGGATCTCCGGCCATCTCGCGGCAGCGGTGGCCGCGCGCACGGTCATCCCGGTGATCGGCGTGCCGATCGCGTCGCCGCCCCAGATGGTCGGGAACGAGGCGCTCGCGATCACGGCACAGATGCCGACCGGCGTGCCGATCGCCACCGTCGGCGTGGACGCGGCGGTGAACGCGGCGGTCCTCGCGGCACAGATCGTCGGTCTGGGCGACGAGACGATCCAGGCGGCGCTCTGGAAGTTCAAGGACGACCTCGCGGAGGGCCTCAAGCTGTGATCCCGCGCTACCGCCTCCCCGCGATGGAGGCAGTGTGGTCGGACGAGTCACGGCTCGCGAACTGGCTCGAGATCGAGCTGCTCGCGGTGGAAGCCCTCGCCGAGCTCGGGGTGGTTCCCCAGCAGGACGCCGCGGCCTGCCGTGAGCGCGCGGCGCTCACGGTCGAGGCGGTGGCGGAGCGGGAGGCGGTGACCCGCCACGACGTCGCCGCCTTCGTCGACGTCGTGGCCGCCGCGATCGGGCCGGCGGGGCGCTGGGTGCACTTCGGCCTCACGTCCTCCGACGTCGTCGACACGGGCTTCGCGCTGCAGCTCCGCGCCGCCGCCGACGTGCTCCTCTCGGAGCTCGAGCGTCTGCTCGGCACGACCAGGCGTCTGGCGCTCGCGCACCGCGACACCGTGATGGCCGGCCGGTCGCACGGCGTGGTCGCCGAGCCGACGAGCTTCGGGCACAAGCTCGCCGTCTGGGCCTTCGAGCTGGATCGCGATCGCGACCGGCTCCGGCGCGCTCGAGAGGTGGTCGCCGTCGGTGCGATCAGCGGCGCGGTCGGTACCTATGCATCCGTGGATCCGAGGGTGGAGGAGCTCGTGTGCGCGCGCCTGGGCCTGCGGAGCGTCGAGGCGTCGACACAGGTGATCCAGCGCGACCGGCACGCCGAGTTCATGACGGCGCTCGCCATCACCGCGTCGACGCTCGACAAGATGGCAACGGAGATCCGCCACCTCGCCCGGACCGAGGTCCGCGAGGCGCAGGAGCCGTTCGCGGAAGGACAGAAGGGCTCGTCCGCGATGCCGCACAAGCGCAACCCGGTCGTCTCCGAACGTGTCTCGGGCCTGGCCCGCGTGATCCGCGGGAACGCTCAGACGGCCCTCGAGAACATGGTCCTGTGGCACGAGCGCGACATCTCGCACTCGTCCGCGGAGCGGATCGATCTTCCCCGACGCGACCGGGCTCCTCGCGTTCATGCTCCGCGACCTGACCTGGGTGCTCGACGGGCTGCTCGTGTTCCCCGACCGGATGCGCGAGAACCTCGAGGTCGGTGGTGGGCTCGTGTACTCGCAAGCGGTGCTCCTCGCGCTCGTGGACGCCGGGCTCTCCCGCGCCGAGGCGTACGCGCTCGTCCAGTCGGCGGCCGCCCGCGCGTGGGACGAAGGGCTGAGCTTCCGAGAGACGTTGGAAGCCGACCCCGAGGTGACCCGGCGGCTCGACGCCGCCACGCTCGACTCGCTCTTCGACCCGCGCCGCTCGCTGAGGAACCTCGGCGGTGTGTTCGACAAGCTCGAGAAGCTGCCCGTGGAGTTGGACATGGAGTCGGGGGGATGACTCCGGCGCCGCGGTTACGCGCCCGCGGGAAGGTCCGAGATGTCTACGACGCCGGTGACGACCGTCTGCTCCTGGTCGCCACCGACCGGATCAGCGCCTTCGACGTCGTCCTGCCCGACCCGATCCCCGACAAGGGGCGGGTGCTGACCGGGCTGTCATCGTTCTGGTTCGATCGCACGTCTGACCTGGTGCCGAATCACGTGGTCTCGACGGACCCGGCGGCCTTCCCGGCTCCGTTCGCCGGACTGACGGCGCTCGCCGGTCGCGCGACGCTCGTCCGGAAGGCGAAGGTCGTGCCGATGGAGTGTGTGGCGCGCGGGTACCTCTCCGGTTCGGGCTGGGCGCAGTACCGAGCGACAGGGGACGTGTGCGGCGTGCCGCTGCCCGACGGGCTCGTCGAGTCCGATCGTCTCCCCGAGCCGATCTTCACGCCGACCAGCAAGGCCGAGACGGGGCACGACCTTCCGCTCGCTCCCGAGGAGGCCACGGAGCTCGTGGGGAAGGGTCTGTTCGAACGCCTGAAGGAGCTCACGCTGGGCATCTACGGGCGTCTCGCCGACATGTCGGCAGCACGCGGCATCATCCTGGCGGACACGAAGCTCGAGTTCGGCTTCGCGGATGGGGACCTGATCCTGATCGACGAGGTGGGCACGCCCGACTCCTCCCGGTTCTGGCCGGCCGACGGCTTCGCGCCGGGACGTCCGCAGGCTTCGTTCGACAAGCAGTTCGTGCGCGACTGGCTCGATCGGTCGGGCTGGGAACGGGAACCGCCCGCTCCGGCGCTCCCGCGCGACGTCATCGCAGGCACGACCGCGCGATACGTCGAGGCGTACGAGCGGATCACGGGTGAGCCGTTCGACGCCTACCTCGCCCGAGCTGGGGTGGCTCCTCGCGACGAGGGAAGCGCGCTCGACGACGACCCCGTGCTCGAACGCCTCCGGGAGGACCACGGATGAGGTTCGCCGCCGAGGTCCTGGTGACGCTGAAGCCGGGGCTGGCGGATCCGCAGGGCAAGGCGGTCGAGGGGGCGCTCCCGACCCTCGGCTGGCGGAACGTGTCCGGGGTCCGGGTGGGCAAGCACGTGCGACTCGAGCTGGAGGCGGGATCGGAGTCGGAGGCGCGGACGCAGGTCGAGGAGATGGCCGGCCGGCTGCTCTCGAACCCGGTGATCGAGGACTCGCGCATCCTGGAGCTCCGAGAAGCGTGAGCGCCCGGATCGGCGTCGTGACGTTCCCGGGATCGTTGGACGACCGCGACGCCATCCGTGCCGTCGAGCTCATGGGCGGGCAGGGGGTGCCGCTCTGGCACGCGGACCGCGATCTCAAAGGCGTCGAGGGCGTCATCTTGCCGGGCGGCTTCAGCTACGGCGACTACCTCCGATGCGGCGCGATCGCGAGGTTCGCGCCGGTGATGGAGGAGATCAGAGGCTTCGCAGCCATGGGTGGCCCCGTCCTCGGCATCTGCAACGGCTTCCAGATCCTCTGCGAGTCGGGGTTGTTGCCCGGGGCGCTGATCAGGAACCGGTCGCTCCGGTTCATCTGCCGGATCGTCCATCTCCGGGTGGAGACCACGCGAACGCCGGTCACCGCCGACGTGCTGTCCGGCGAGGTCCTCGAGATGCCGATCAAGCACGGGGAGGGACAGTTCGTCGCCTCCGAGCCCGATCTGGACCGCCTGGAGGACTCGGGCCGAGTCGTCTTCCGTTATTGCGGTCCCGACGGCGAGGTGTCCGACGCCCAGAACCCGAACGGCGCCCTTCGCGGGATCGCGGGGATCCGCAACGAGGCCGGCAACGTGATCGGGCTGATGCCGCATCCCGAGCACGCGGTGGATCCCGACGTCGGACCCACGGGCGGACAGGCACTGTTCGCGTCGCTGCTCTCGTCCGTGATGGCGGGAGCGGGGCGGTGACCGACCCGCTCCCGTCCGACCTCGGGCGGCAGCTCGGGTTGCGCGACGGCGAGCTCCAGATGATCCGGGAGACACTCGGGCGCGAGCCCAATCGGAACGAGCTCGCGATGTACGCGGCGATGTGGTCCGAGCATTGTTCGTACAAGTCCTCGAAGGTCCACCTCCGCACGCTGCCCACGGAGGGAGCCTCGGTCCTCGTCGGTCCGGGCCAGGATGCCGGCGCCGTCGACATCGGCGACGGCGTCGCGGCCGTCTTCAAGATCGAGTCCCATTCGCATCCGAGCGCGATCGAGCCCTACCAGGGCGCCGCCACGGGCGTCGGCGGGATCGTCCGCGACATCGTCTCGATGGGCGCCCGGCCCGTCGCGCTGCTGGATCCGCTGATGTTCGGACCGCTCGGCGACGAGCGGAACCGGTGGCTCCTCGAGGGTGTCGTCGCCGGGATCGGCGGCTACGGCAACTGCATCGGGGTTCCGACCGTCGGCGGGGAGGTGCGGTTCGCCGAGGCGCATTCGGCCAACCCCACCGTGAACGTGATGTGCGTCGGTATCGCCCGAGCCGATCGATTGATGACCGCAGCGACGCACACCCCTCAGCTGGGCTCGCTGATGGTGCTGTATGGGTCGACGACCGGGCGTGACGGGATCGGGGGCGTCTCCGTCCTCGCGTCCGCGACGCTCGAGGAGGGGAGCGAGGAGTCGCGTCCATCGGTGCAGATCGGCGATCCGTTCGCCGAGAAGCTGCTGATCGAGGCCTCGCTCGAGCTGATCGAGGAAGACCTGCTCGAAGGACTCCAAGACCTCGGGGGAGCCGGTCTCACGTGCGCCGTGAGCGAGTCTGCGGCGCGTGCCGGGTTGGGCGCGCGGCTGGATCTCGACGAGGTCCCGCTGCGTGAGTCGGGCATGGAGGCCTTCGAGATCCTCACGTCCGAGTCGCAGGAACGCATGCTCGCGATCGTCCATCCCTCGAAGCTCGAACGCGTGCGTGATGTCTGCGAGAAGTGGGGACTGGCGACCGCGGTGGTCGCGACCCTCGATGCGGGCGGCGACGTGGACGTGTCCATGGCCGGGGAGCAGGTGGCCAAAGTCCCGGCGCTCTCGCTCACGGAGAAGGCGCCCGAGTACGACCGACCCATGCGGCCGGTCGCGGCCGATCACGACGACCCCACGTACGTGTCGTTCGACGGCGATCTCCGCGAGGCGCTCCTCTCACTCATGGCGTCACCCAACGTGGCGTCCAAGCGATGGGTCTTCGAGCAGTACGACCGGATGGTGCAGGGGCAGACGGTCGCGGGACCGGGGTCCGATGCCGCCGTCGTCCGAGTGCCCGGAACGATGAAAGGTCTGGCCCTGTCCGTGGACGGGAACGGCCGCTACGGGACCCTGGATCCGTACCTCGGAGGTGCCCACGCGGTCGCCGAGGCAACACGGAACGTCGCGGTGACCGGGGCGAAGCCGCTCGCGATCACGAACTGCCTGAACTTCGGCAACCCGGAGCGGCCGGAGGTGATGTGGCAGTTCTCGGAGGCCGTCCGAGGGATGCGGGACGCGTGCCTCGCGCTCGACACGCCGGTCACGGGCGGCAACGTCAGCTTCTACAACGAGTCGGGTGGCTCGGCGATCTGGCCCACCCCGGTCGTGGGGGTGCTGGGATCGCTCACCGACTACCGCCTGCGACTGCCGTCGGGATTCCCCGCGCCGGCACTCGCCGTGTACCTATTGGGTGAGTCCTTCGCGGAGCTCGGCGGGTCCGAGTTCGCGGAGACGGTCCTGGGGATGGTGGCGGGGGTGCCACCCGCGCTCGACCTTGCCGCCGAGCGGCGCCTCCAGGATCTGCTGCACGAAGCGGCGGCGGGCGACCTGCTCGCTTCCGCCCATGACTGCTCCGACGGAGGCGTCGCCGTCGCGCTGGCGGAGTGCGCGATCCTCGGCGGCCACGGCTTCGCGGTCACGCTGGCCGGAGACCTGCCTCCGCACGTCCTGCTGTTCGGCGAGTCGGCCTCCCGGGTCGTCGTGTCGGTCGCGCCGGAGCGAGAGGGCTCGCTCCGGGGTCTCGCGGCGACGCGCGGGGTGCCGTTCGAGCGCCTCGGCGAGACCGGAGGACCCCGAGCCGTGATCGACGGCATGCTGGAAACGACGGTGAGCGAGCTGGCCGAGGTCTGGGAAGGCGCCATCCCGCGCCTGCTCGGCGAGGCGCTCTAGCGAAACTGCGCAGGCGTACACTCGGAAAGCGATGGGGCTGTTCGACCCGAACCGGTGGCCCAAGCCGTACCCGATGATCACTTCCACGAGGCGGTTCGTGATCGGATCCCTGATCCTCGGCGCCGTGGTCGTCGGCCTTCTCATCCTCCTGCCGGCTCTCGCCGACTGACGGCCTCTACGCGCGGTTTCACGTAGGGCACCGCTCGCGCGTTGTTCGGGGTGTGGTTGCATCTCAGATCGTGGAGCTCCCGCCGTTCAACGAATTCCTGGAGGAGCATCGGGGAACCGTCTACCGGTTCCTGATGGCGGCCGTCGGTCCTCACGAGGCCGACGACTGCTTCCAGGACACGTTCGTGGCGGCGCTCCGGGCGTATCCGCGCCTGACCGACGCCTCGAGGCTCGACCGGTGGATCCTGCGGATCGCCTCGAGGAAGGCGATCGACCATCATCGGGCGACAGGGCGCCGGGCGATCCCGTCCGACGAGCTGCCGGAGCGGCCGTCCGTCCCGAGCGGGCAGCCGGAGTTCGACGGTGACCTGCGGGCGGCCGTGTCGAGCCTGCCGCCGAAGCAGCGCGTGGCGGTGGTCCACCGGCACGTGCTGGATCGGAGCTACGCCGACGTCGCGGAGGCACTGGGGATCTCGGAGGAGGCGGCCCGGGCGAACGTGTACCAGGGCGTGAAGAAGCTGAGGGAGCTGATGGGAAGTGAACGCCATGAGACGAAAGACCTGAAGAAGCTGGGGGGGGGCCGGGAGGCCGAACGGAGGGCAGAGATGGCGGCTGACGACATCGCCGCGGCCGCCGCCGAGCACGGGCTCCTCGACGTGGCGCTCGGCGTCTTCGAGAGCCCCGTCGGGGAGCTGCTGCTCGCCGTCACGCCTCGCGGCCTGGCATACGTGGCCTTCGAGGAGGAGGAGCGCGACGAGCTGCTGAGCCGATTCTCGCGTCAGCTCTCGCCTCGGATCCTCGAGCATCCCGCAGCCACCGACGAGGTCCGGCGACAGCTCGAGGAGTACTTCGAGGGCGAAAGGACCCGCTTCGAGCTGAAGCTGGACCGCCGGATGATGCGTGGGATCGCCCGGGATGTCCTCGCGGCGACCGCCCGGGTGCCATTCGGGCGGACGACCACCTACGGGGCGCTGGCGGAGCGGATCGGCCGACCGCGCGCTTCGCGCGCGGTCGGCAACGCCCTCGGGTCCAACCCGATCCCGATCGTGGTGCCGTGCCACCGGGTGCTCCGCACCGGTGGCGACGTCGGCGGCTACGCGGGAGGCCCGTCCCGGAAGCGCCGACTCCTCACCCTCGAGGGGTCGTTGCCCGCGGCGAAGACACGATGAGCCCGGCCACCCCCGTTTGACGAGCGCTGATCCACCGTCGACCATCCGGCGGATCGGAGTCGTCGAGGAAGGGGAGCCGTGATGACGGACGTGGATCGAGCAGCGCGACGAGCTCGTGGAACGATTGTTCTCGGCGGGCCTCGGGATGGCCGAGGTGTTGACGGTCTATCTCGGGGACACCCTCGGGCTCTATCGGGCTCTTGAGCGCGTCCGGTTCGATGACGGCCACGGACCTCGCGAAGGAGGCAGGGATCTTCGAGCGGTACGCGAGGGAGTGGCTCGAACAGCAGGCCGCGGCCGGGATCCTCGCCGTCGACGACGTGACGGCGGAGCCGGACGAACGCAGATACCACCTTCCGCCGGGTCATATCGAGCCGCTCCTCGATCTCGACAGCCCCTACTCGATCGCGCCGTTCTGCAAGTCCTTCGCCGCGGTGTCCGGCGCCATGCCGGACATCGTCTCCGCGTTCCGCTCGGGAGGTCTGGTCCCCTGGAGCGCGTACGGCCACGACATGGTCGAGGCGCAGGGAGACTTCAACCGGCCGTGGCTCGTCGGTTCCCTCGGTGTCGAGTACCTGCCCTCGATCCCGGATCTCGACGCACGACTGTCGAGTGAACCCGGCTGCCAAGGTCGCCGACGTCGCGTGTGGCGTCGGCTGGGCAGCGATCGCGCTCGCCAAGGCCTATCCGAACATCACCGTCGAGGGTTTCGACCTCGACGAGCCCTCGATCGAGATCGCGTCAAGGAACGCACAGGAGGCCGGTGTCGCGGATCGTGTCCGATTCGAAGCGCGGGATGGCGCCGATCCCGGAGCTCGAAGGGTATCTACGACCTCGCGGTCGTGGTGGAGGCGATCGCACGATCTCTCGCAACCCGTCTCGGTGTTGACCGGCATCAGGGAGATGCTCAAGCCCGGCGGCACGTTGATCGTTGCCGACGAGCGAACCGAGGACTCGTTCACGGCACCGGCGAGCGAGACCGAGCGGCTCTTCTACGCCTACAGCGTCCTGTGTTGCCTGCCGTCGGCGATGGAGGACGAGACGTCCGCGGGGACGGGCACCGTCATGCGGCAGTCGACGTTCGAGAGGTACGCCAAGGATGCCGGGTTCGACGAGGTCTCGGTCCTGCCCATCGAACACGACTTCCTTCGCTTCTATCGGCTCGCTGCCGCTGACGCTTGCGTGAGCCTCCCGGGCGGGGTGACACCCCCGGTAGACTCACGCCAAGTGGGAGCGGAGAGTCCCAAAGACGAATGCGGCTTGTTCGGGGTGTGGGCCCCGGGTGAGGACGTCGCTCGTCTGACGTACTTCGGGCTCTTCGCCCAGCAGCACCGGGGCCAGGAATCGGCGGGCATCGCGGTCTCCGACGGCCACAACATCCTGATCTACAAGGACCTCGGGCTGGTCGCCCAGGTCTTCAACGAGGCCACGCTGGCGACCCTCCAGGGGGACCTCGCCGTCGGGCACACGCGCTACTCCACCACCGGGTCCACGACCTGGGACAACGCGCAGCCCGTCTTCAAGAACGACGGCGTGCGGGCGCTCGCCCTGGGGCACAACGGGAACCTCGTGAACACGGGCGAGCTGGTCGCGAGGCTGGGTCGCTCCTCCTGCCGCCACGACCGACTCCGATCTCGTCGCGACGATGCTCGCCTCCGAGATGGCCCATCACGACCTCGAGGGGGCGGCGATGCGAGTGCTGCCCGAGCTCGAGGGCGCGTTCTGCTTCGTGATGGCCGACGAGCGCTCGGTCTTCGCCGCTCGAGACCCCCACGGGCTCCGGCCGCTGGCCATCGGGAAGCTCCCCAAGGGATTCGTGGTCGCCTCGGAGACCTGCGCACTCGACATCGTGGGCGCCACCTTCATCCGCGAGGTCGAGCCCGGCGAGCTGGTCCGGGTCGACGATCGGGGTCTCCACTCCTCCCGGTTCGCCCAGAGCCCACGCGCGGCGCTCTGCATCTTCGAGTTCGTGTACCTGTCCAGGGCGGACTCTCGGATGAAGGGCGTCTCGGTGCACGAGGCCAGGCGCGAGATGGGCAGGGTCCTCGCCGCCGAGCACCCGGCCGACGCCGATCTCGTGATCGCGGTGCCGAACACCGGCCATTCGGCCGCCCAGGGGTACTCGGAGGTCTCGGGGATCCCCTACGGTGACGGGCTCCACAAGAACCAGTACGTCGGCCGGACGTTCATCCAGCCTTCCCAGTCGCTCCGCGAGCGGGGCGTGAAGCTGAAGCTGAACCCCCTGCCGGACACGATCAGGGGCAAGCGTCTGATCGTGGTCGACGACTCGATCGTCCGGGGGACGACCACCAGGCAGATCGTCGCGATGCTCCGGGAAGCGGGCGCCGCCGAGGTCCACATCCGCATCACCTGCCCGCCGATCCGCTGGCCGTGCTTCTACGGGATCGACATGAGCACGCGGGCTGAGCTCGTCGCGGCCGACCTGGCCGTCGACGAGATCCGCGCGTACGTCGGCGCCGACTCCCTCGGCTACCTCTCGCTCGAGGGGTTGGTCCGGGCGACCGGTGAGCCTGCCGAAGACTTCTGTCGCGCCTGCTTCGACGGCGAGTACCCGATCCCCGTCCCGGAGCACGCAGGCAAGTTCGTGCTGGAGGATCAGCTCCGGCTCCCGACGGCGTGAGCGGTGCCTACCGCGACGCCGGCGTCGACACCGCGGCCGGGGCCAAGGCCGTCGCGCTGATCGCCGATCTCGCCGCGAGGGCGCGGCGCCCGGAGGTCGCCGATCAGGTGGGCGGCTTCGCCGGGCTCTATCGGATCGACGAGGGCCGCCTCCTCGCGGCGGCGACGGACGGCGTGGGGACCAAGCTCGAGATCGCCCGACTGGCCGGCCGGCTGGACACCGTCGGGATCGACCTCGTTGCGATGTGCGCCGACGACGTGGCCTGTACGGGCGCCGAGCCGTTGTTCTTCCTCGATTACCTGGCCGTGGGCAAGGTCGAGCCCATGCGCGTGGCGTCGATCGTCGAGGGTGTCGCGGAAGGGTGCCGACGGGCCGGGTGCGCGCTCCTCGGGGGCGAGACCGCTGAGCATCCCGGCGTGATGACGGACGACGCGTTCGACCTGGCGGGCTTCTGCGTCGGGATCGTGGACGAAGCCTCGCTGCTGGGTCCCCAACGCGTCGAGGAGGGCGACGTTCTCGTCGGGCTCGCATCGAGCGGGCTGCACGCGAACGGGTACTCGCTGGTGCGGTCCGCGCTCCTGCCGGCCTTCGACCTCGGGGACACCCCGCCCGGTCTCGATCGACCGCTGGGGGACGAGCTCCTCGAGCCGTGCGAGATCTACGCCCCGGAGGTCGTCTCGCTCGCACGCAACGGGCTGGTCCATGCCGCCGCCCACATCACCGGTGGCGGCCTCCTCGAGAACCTTCCCCGGGCACTTCCCGACGGCCTCGGGGCGACGATCCACCGCGGTAGCTGGCCCGAGCACCCGATCTTCGCGCTCGTGCAGGAGGCGGTGGGAGCCTCGGACGACGACATGTTCGCCACGTTCAACATGGGGGTCGGCATGGTGCTCGTCGTCGCGCCGGCATCGGTCGACGAGGTGCTCGCCCGCGGCGCAGGACGGGCGTTCCGGATCGGCGAGGTCTCGACCTCAGCCGGCGTTCATCTCGTGTGACGATGTCGTTGCGCTTCGTCCGTGCTGCCTCATGATGACTACGTGTTCGTCCCCCGAGCTGGGAGCATCGGTCGAACGGTGGACGCCGAGCGGCCCAGGTGAAACGACCCGATGGACGTATCCAGCGCCGGGCGCCGGAGGCCGTAGGGATAAGTGAGATGAACACCTCCGGAAGCGGAAGCGTCCTCGTCGTCGACGACGAACCACAGGTCGCGTGGGTCCTGCGGTTCACCCTGGAGCACGAGGGCTACCGGACCTTCACGGCTAGCAACGGCGTGGAGGCCCTCGAGGAGCTCGAGAAGCATCACCCGAAGCTGATGGTGCTCGACCTGATGATGCCGGAGATGGACGGCTGGGCCGTTCTCAAGGAGATGATGAAGCTCCCCGTCGGCGAGCGTCCCCGTGTCGTCATCGTGAGCGCGCTCACCGGGCCGGACGACAAGGAGAAGGCCACCGCCCTCGGTGCCGATGCGTTCGTCCCGAAGCCGTTCGACGTCGAAGAGCTGATCGGCGTCCTCGGCGGTCTCGCCAAGGCTTCCTAGCCCTCGACGACTCGTTCGTTTGTTGTGCTCCGACCGTGACCGTCGTCGGCTCGTCCCGCACTCTCTTCACGACTGCCGAGAACAGCCCATACTCGGAGGGAGACCGTGAGTGAATCAAGCCAGAGGCCAGCGATAGGCGCAAGCGTGGCCATGGCGGTACTCGTCGGCATCCTGGGCTTCGGTGCCTTGCTTGGGAACGAGCCAGGACGGAGTCCCGACGCGATACCAGGGGTGGAGCTTCCAGGGGAGCCCCCGATGGCCGGCGGTAGAGAGGTTTCGCTGGCCGAGGCCGCCGACAACTTGTCAGTGCCGATCTATCGTCCGCAGAATGCGATCGCTTCCGACGACGAGATCCTCGATGTCTGGATCCGAAGCGGTGACTCCGCTCAAGTCTTCATCAGATACAAGTCTGGCGTTCATCTAAAGGTTCGGCCGGGCGGTGGATCGCCCTCGACCGAGGACTGGGCCAAAGCGCTCATCGGAGACGGCATCGATGGCGCGATCGAAGATGTCGCCAGGATCGACGCCTTCGTGGTCCAGCAGCATCTCGAGGAGGCGAGCCTTGGAAGCGTCCGCTTCTTTCTGGGAGATGCGCTAGTCACGATGATCGGAGACGGGGACTTCGCAACCTCTGAGCTGAGGGCGACTGCGGAGTCCATCATTGCCCTAGCCAACGTGGCACAGGCGGAATGGCAGTCGGCAGGTTAGTCGCGCTCGCGGATCGCTGATCGCTGACGCTCCCTTCTGGACTCTGGACAAGCATTGTCCGTTGGCCTGACTGGGCGCCCTCCTAGCTCACTCGACGACCTTGCCGTAGCGCACGCCGCGTGCCGGCACGCGCACCTCCGTCCCGTCCTTCTTCCGCACGAAGTAGGTCTCGGCGTCCTCGTCCCAGCGCTCGAACATCCCGACGGCCTCACCGACGTAGCCGTTGGGGAGCTCGAACTGGAAGGACACGCGCTTGCCCATGTCGTCGGGCGTGACGAGGTTCTGACCGGCCATGTCGGCGAGCCTAGCCGACCCGGGAGATGCGGCCCGGTGGGGGCTCGGGGTAGGCGTCGGGATGGAGCGCCCACGCGAGGATCTCCAGCCCGTCCACGATCCGTGGACCGGGCCGAGAGAAATACGACGTCGCATCCACCGCGAAGACGTTGCCGTTGCGCACCGCGGGCGTTTCTTGCAGCTCTGCGTGCTGGAACACGCCGGTCGCTTCTTCCTCGGCCTCCTCGAGGTAGTAGCCGCAAGGCGTGAACACGATCGCCTCGGGGTTCGCATCCCTGATCTCCCGATGGGTGACGACTCGCGAGGGGCCGCCCTTCTCCGAGAGCAGATTGACGCCGGCGGCCGCCTCCACCATCTCCGGCACCCAGTGGCCCGCCGCGAACGGTGGGTCGGCCCATTCGAGGCAGAACACGTTCAGCATCGGCAGGCGGACCGCGACCTCCTTCACCTTGGCCACGCGCTCTCGGAGAGACGCCGTGAGCTTCGCGGCCTCCTCGGGCCGCTCCAGGAGCTTCCCGACCGCGTCGATCTGCGCGATGACCTCCTCGAGCGTGTTCGGATCCAGCGACAGCACCTTCGCGTCCGGGAGGCCGATCTTGTCGAGCGCCTCCTGGACCTGACCCGAGGGCACGGCGCAGACGCGGCAGAGGTCCTGCGTGAGCACGACGTCCGGCTGCTCGCGCCGGAGGAGGTCGGTGTCGAGGACGTAGAGGGGTTCCTTCGCGTCGAGCTTGCTCCGCACGGCCTGGTCGATCTCACGTGCGGCCAGCGGCCGGCCCTGGGGGAGCGCGCTCCGCGACACGACGGGCTTCGTGACCGCCTCGGGCGGGAAGTCGCACTCGTCGGTGACACCCACCAAGGAGTCGCCGAGACCGAGGGCGAACACGATCTCGGTCGCAGACGGGAGCAGGGACACGACTTTCATGGCGGGCAACGTTATCGCGGCAGCTCGCGGAGAGCGTCGGCATCTTCGAGGAGATCGACGAGATCGGTGAGGGCGCGACCGGCGACGGCGCCGTCGAGGACGCGATGGTCGAACGTCAGGCTGATCGTGCACGCGGGCCGGGCCTCGACGGCGCCGTCGCCCGTGACCAGCGCGCGTGACTCGATGACGCCCAGGGCGATCGTGACGGCGCCCGGTGGGTTCAGCAGGGGGGTGCCCGCCTCGCTCCCGTAGCTCCCCGTGTTGCTGACCGAGATCGTGGCGCCCGTCGCTTCATCCGGCGCGAGGGAACCGCCGCGGGCCGCCTCCGCAAGGCGGCGGATCTCGGCGGAGAGTCCCGCCACGCCCTTCGAGCCGGCGTCGTGGATCACGGACAGGAAGAGACCCCGCTCGGTGTCCACCGCGATGCCGGCGTGCACCGTGGCGTGGACCACGATCGCGTCGTCCGCCCAGGTGGCGTTCAGGATGGGATGGCCCGCGATCGTCCTGCAGAGCGCCGCGACGAACACCGGCAGGGGAGAGACGCCGAGCTCGGCGCGAACCGCCTCCAGCGAGCCGGCGTCCACGGTTCGGAACGTCGTGACCTGCGGGATCGAAGCCGCCTGCTCCATCCGCCGAGCGATCGTCCGCCGGGTGGGCGTGACGGGTATCCGGTCGGCGTCGGCCGCGTCGTCGTCGTCCTTCGCGGCCACGCCCTCAGCGGCCCCACCACCCGCCGCCTGTTGCACGTCCTCGGCGCTCACCCTCCCGTCGGGGCCGGTCCCGACGACGGTCGTCAGGTCGATCCCGAGGTCTCTGGCGAGTTTCCGGACCGCGGGCGTGGCCGCGGGGGCGGAAGACCGCGGGGCCGGGCGCTCCGGCTCGTCCGCCACAGCGCCATCGCCGGCGACCTGGAACGTCACCAGGGGAGCCCCGACCGCAACGGCGTCGCCGGCGCTCGCGTGCAGCGTCCCGATCGTGCCGGCGAACGGCGACGGGATCTCCACCGTCGCCTTCGCCGTCTCGACCTCGACGATCGGCTGGTTCAGCTCGACCTCGTCGGCTTCCGAGACGAGCCACGAGACGATCTCGCCCTCCTCGAGGCCCTCGCCCAGGTCCGGCATCGCGAAGACCCGCTCGGCCATCAGTACGCGATCACCCGCCGGACCGCGGCGGCGATCCGGTCCACGCTCGGCAGGTACCGATGCTCGAGCGCCGCCGGCGGATAGGGCACGTCCCACCCCGTCACGCGCGCGACCGGCGCCTGCAGGAAGTCGAACGCTTCCTCCATGATCCGCGCCGCGACCTCGCCCGCCATGCCCAGGGTCTTCGGGGCCTCATGGACCACGACGGCGCGCCCGGTCTCACGGACGGAACGCCCGATGAGGTCGACGTCGAGCGGCGCCAGCGATCGAAGGTCAACCACGCGAACGGAGGCGCCCTCGGCCTCCAACAGCTCGGCGGCCTCGAGGCAGCGGGCCACCATCGCCCCGTAGGCGAACACCGCGCACGCATCGCCGTCCCGCACCACGCGCCCCTCGCCGATCCCGGGCCCGTCGCTCGAGAGCTCGCCCTCCTCCTTCGCCCAGTACTTCGCCTTCGGCTCCAGGAAGACCACCGGATCCGGGTCCTCGATCGCGAGGCGCAGGAGCCGGTAGCCGTCGAGTGCGCTCGAGGGAGCGACGACCTTCAGCCCCGCCGTGTGCGCGTAGTAGGTCTCGGGGCTCTCGCCGTGATGCTCCTTGCCTCGGATCCCGCCGAACGAGGGGATCCGGATCACGATCGGCAGGTCCACGCGCCCGCGTGTTCTCGTCCGGTACTTCGCGACGTGCGACACGATCTGCTCGAACGCCGGGTAGGAGAACCCGTCGAACTGCATCTCGACCACGCTCTTCCAGCCGGTGAGCGCGAGCCCGATCGCGGCGCCGACGATGCCCGCCTCCGCGATCGGCGTGTCGAAGACGCGATCCTCGCCGAACTTCGCTTGCAGCCCGTCCGTCACGCGGAAGACGCCGCCGAGCCGCCCCACGTCCTCGCCGTAGACGAGGAGGCGCGGGTCGTCCTCCATCGCGTCGATCAGCGCTCGGTTGAGCGCCGCAGACAGCGTCCACTCAGCCACCGAGCGCCTCTTCCCGCTGGCGGGCGAGGACCGCCGGCGGATCCGCGAACGTCCAGTCGAACATCCACTCGGCGGGCGGCGCCTCGGTCGCCGTGATCCCGGCCCGCACCTCGGACACCCAGGCCGCGGCCTCCTCGTCGCACGTACGCACGAAGTCCTCGTCCGCATGCCCGGCCGCCACCAGCCATGTCCGGTAGCGGTCGATCGGATCGAACGCGCGCCAGCGCTCGACCTCGTCTTCGTCGCGATAGCGGGACGCGTCGTCCGCGGTGGTGTGGGGACCCATCCGGTAGGTGAGCGCCTCGATCAGGGTCGGCCCGCCGCCCGAGCGCGCGCGCGTCGCGGCTTCCTGCGTGACCCGATAGACGGCGAGGACGTCGTTGCCGTCGACTCGAACACCCGGGAACCCGAGGCCTTCCGCCCGCTTCCAGATCTCTCCGGCCGTCTGCAGCCCGGTCGGGACGCTGATCGCCCAGCCGTTGTTCTGGCAGAACAAGATCGCCGGCACGCCGAACACGGCCGCCATGTTCGCTCCCTCGTGGAAGTCGCCCTCGCTGGCGCTCCCGTCGCCGAAGTAGGCGAGCGCACAGGCATCGGCGCCGTCCCGCTGCAGGCCCATCGCGACGCCGACCGCGTGGCAGATCTGGGTGGCGACCGGCACGCAGATAGGCCCGAAGCGCGTGGCTCGCGGGTCATACGGTCCGCCGTGCCAGGTGCCGCGGTGGTACCAGAGGTACTGGACCGGGTCGACGCCTCGGACCAGCGCGGCGGCGAGCTCGCGGAAGGTCGGGAAGGCCCAATCCTCCGCGCCGAGCGCGAACGCCGAGCCGACCTGCGCGGCCTCCTGCCCCTCGAAGGGTGGATACACCGTGAGCTCCCCCTGACGTTGCAGCGCCATGCATTCGCGATCGAGGCGCCGAGCGCGGATCATGTGCCGCAGGAGCTCGCGCAGCTGCTCGGCGTCGAGGCCCACGTCGGGATCGCCGACGGCGGTGCCGTCGGCTGCCAGGATGCGGACCGGCTCCGTGCCGGCCCAGTGCGCGGGTGTGTCCACTTCAGCTCCTGGGTCGGGAACGCCGAGAGCATAGGAGATGCACCCCGGCGCTAGACTCCGCGACGTGGTACCGAGCGCCTTCCTCCGCGTGTTCCAGCCTCTCGATGCCTTCGATCGGCAGGAGCAGCTGCGCTGGGAGCGCTACCTCCTCACGAACATGTGGGTACCGGGCCGGCGTCAGCGCTACCTCGACCACTCCCAGGACGGCCTTGGCATCATCGCGCCTGCCGACGGCGAGCACGCCGAGGTCCGCGTCGTCGACGGTCGCACGTACGTGAGCCCGTGGCGGATGCGGATGCGGGTGCTCGCCGCCGCGCTCGCGTTCCGCGAGGCGAAACCGATCGAGCTCGCCGAGCGGTTCCTGTCGAAGAAGGACGCGAAGCGTGTCGCCCGCGAGCTCAATCGTCTCCGGAGGCGCGACCCTCTCGCCGTGGCCTTCTGTCACCAGAGTCCCTGGCACGTGCCCATCCGGTGGTTCGTCCTCTTCTCGGACGGAGAGCGCTGGCTCGGCGAGGACGAGCACGGGCGCCTCCGGCTCCGGTATCGCACGACGGCGCGCCGAGCGCTCCGTCGTGCCGGCCAGGCGATCCCGGTCCTTCGCCGATCGGACCTCGGTCCGATCAGCGACCTCCTGATGGACATGCACGAGTGGATCGCGCTGTTCGACCCGAGGTCGCTCGTCGAGCTCGACTACGGGAGCCTGTGCGACTTCCTCACCTGGGATGAGCTCGACGACGATCGGAGCGTTCGCGATCTCGGCCTCGCGCTCGAGGCGCTTGAGCGACACGAGTTCCCGCGCTCGGCCGAGATCTACCAGGGCGTCCTGTCCCACTGGGCCGAGATCCGCGGCCACGAGCTCCTGAACTAGAGGCCGGCTCAACCACCTACCGCACTCGACCCCGCGGCCGCATCTGGTCGAAGGATGTTTCCTGCCGGACTACGCATTCCACCCTCGCCGAGCATCCATAGGGATGAGCTTTCCGTGATATCCGCAACGTTTCGGGTGTGACGAGGGTTCTTGTTGCTGCGGACCGTTCTCCGTAACGCTGTTCGCCGCGGATCGATACATCGACGGAAGGAGGGATGACCGGGCCGCACGCAGATGAACCGATCGAGATCCACCCCCAGAAGGAGTCGACCATGAACGCGACACGCAGACGCAGTGTCGGCTCGGTGGTCATCTTGACCGCCGTGCTCGCAGCACTCGCGGTACCGACGGGGCTACCGGCCTCGGCGGTCGACGTGCCCAACCAGGTCATCGCCTGGAACCAGCACGCGTATCACGAGCTGTTCGAAGTGAAGGTTCCGGCGCAGGCGCCACTCGTCGCGATCTTCAACTTCGCCATCATGCACGCGGCGGTCTACGACGCGGTCAACGCGATCGACGGCGGCCACGAGCCGTACCTCGACACGGCCGCCGTAGCCGCCCTGGCCGACCCATCCGACTCCAAGGACGCCGCAGCGGCCAAGGCCGCCCAGGTGACCTTGCTGACGTTGGTGCCCGAGGCCGCCACGGCGATCAACGGCTACTACACAGCCTCGGTCACCGACCTCCTGAACGCCGGTGTGAGCCAGGCCTCGATCGACGGCGGCGCAGCGGTCGGCCAGGCGGCCGCGGACGCGATCTTGGCGGCACGGGCCGGCGACGGTCGAACGACCGCGGTGGTAGCCAACCCCTTCAGCGCCACGCCGGGGGTCGGCGACTGGGTGCCCCTCGCGCCTGGAGCCGCCGGCAACAACTTCGGCTGGGTCGGGGATGTGACCCCCCCGTTCTTCATCGAGGACGCCGACGACTTCGCGACCGCCGGTCCGCTCGACGTGGAGAGCGACGAGTACACGGCGGAGTTCAACCAGGTGAAGGCGCTCGGGCGGGCGACCGGCTCGACGAGGACACCGAACCAGACCAACATGGCTCTGTTCTGGGGGGACAACCCCCCGGCGATGTGGACGCGGATCTTCCTGCAGCTCGCGGAAGGACAGGGGCTGTCGACCGTCGAGAGTGCCCGCTACTACGCGATGCTCTACATGACACAGGGAGACGCCGCGATCGCCTGCTTCGCGGACAAGGAGCGCTGGAGCTTCTGGCGCCCGACCACCGCGATCAGGATGGCGGCGACGGACGGGAACCCGGATACCGCCCCCGACACGGAGTGGACTTCCTTGCTCCCGGTCCCGCCGTACTCGGACCATCCCTCGGGGCACAACTGCGTGAGCTCGTCGATCGTCCGGACCTTGCGGGACTTCTTCGGGACGAACGTGATGTCCTACAGCGCCACGCGGACGTTCCCGCAGCCCGGTCCGGCGCCGATCACGCGGCACTATGGCCGGTTCTCGCAGGCGATCACGGAGATCAGGGTGGCTCGGGTGTACTCGGGCCTGCACTTCCTGACGGCCGACGCCCAAGCGGTCAACCTTGGTCGGAAGGTCGCGAACTACCGGGAGAACCACTTCTTCCAGCCTGCGGCCTGAGTCGCAACGCGGGCGGGGCGCCGAAGGCGCCCCGCCCGCACCTCTTCCCAGATCCTGACCGCTGACGCCAACCGTCCCCTACGGGACGTTGGTCACGTTCTCGCCGTTGGTCGCGATGTCGAGACCGGAGCCGCCGTCGATCGTATCGGTGTCCGCTCCTCCGTCGATCGTGTCGTTCCCGTCCCCGGCGGTGATGAGGTCGTTGCCCGACCCACCGTTGATCGTGTCGCCGCCCTGACTCCCCACGAGAACGTCGTCTCCCGAGCTGCCGTTCAGCGTGAGGACGACACTGGTGCTCGCGAGCGTGGACGCGCTGACCAGGTCCGCGCCGGAGGAGGCATCGACGATCAGGGAGTCGTTGGCAGGTTCCGCGTCCACGATCCCCACGGCCAGGTACGGGCTGAGCACGGACACGCCACCGGACGCGCCGGAGACCCTCACGACGTTGGCGGTGTTCGTGGCGTTCACCGTCACCGAATCGGCGGCGAGGTCACCAACGCCGGCCACGCCGAGGTCGATATCCACGTTCCGCACGTCGGTCGCGGAGAGGTCATTGACGGTCACGGTGTCCGCCGCGGCGAGCGTGCGCAGGGTGAGGGTCTCGACATCATCGACGTCCATCACGATGTTCCCGATGTTCCGGGTGAACAGGAACCGGGATCCGTTGGCCGAAGCCCCGAAGATCTCCATGCCGGCAGAGCCGTTGAAGCGCAACTCGTCCAGATCCGCGCCTCCTTCCACGACGTCGTTCCCGTCGCCCGGATCCCAGACGAAAGCGTCATCGCTCGTTCCCAGCATGGCCACATCGGCGCCGGCGTTCCCGTCGGCGGTGTCCGCGTCCGCTCCACCGATCAAGAGGTCGTTGCCGTTGCCCCCGTTCAGGACGTCGTCACCCGCACCGCCGTCGAGGCTCAGCTGCAGCAGGAGGGCAAGATTCCCACCGGAGAGCGTGTCGTTGCCGCCGCGCCCGTTGACGTTCAGGTTCTCCGTGGTCGCGAGGTCCGGACCCCCGCTCACCGCGACGTGCCCGGCGGTCGCGGCCGGAGCGACGCTGATCACGTCGACGGCGTTCGTCCCGTTGACCGTCGCCGTGTCGGTGTCGGCGCCGCCCTGGATCACATCGGCACCGTCGCCCGCGTTCCAGACGACCGAGTCGTTGCCTGCTCCGAGCGACACCTCGTCGGGTCCCTGGTTGCCGTCGACGGTGTCGTTCTCCGTTCCACCGAGCAGGGCCTCGTGGGAGGAGCCACCGATCAGCACGTCGAGCCCGGCCTGACCGTTCAGCGTCGTCGCTTCCGTGTTCGTGAAGACGCCCTTGCTCTCGTCGATCCTGAGACGGTCATCGCCGCCCTTCGCATTCACGACGATCTTCGTGAATCTGGTGCGGACGAAGGAGAAGTTGGCGACCCGTTGTCTCCGACATCGAGGACGAGCCGTCCGGGGGCACCCCGGCGCAGCGCGAGTCTGTCGCCGGCCGCCGTTCCCGTCACGGTCAGCGTCCCGTTGGAGATGCTCGCGATGACGGCTGCGTTCGCTGCCGGCATGGCGCCGAGCGTGACGATCGAGATCGTCCCGAAGAGCAGAAGGCGAGCGGCGGTCGCCCCATGGCCGTGGGCACGAATCCCCATCCTCATCATCGTCTCCGTCCACCTCCCAGTTCTTGCCGGTCCGATCTCTCAGCAGGGCGAGGTACGAGACCGGAGCCGTGCACTGTAGCTCGCCGATACAGAGACCTGGACAAAGACGCGCTACCAGGTGTTCTGTCTCCAGAGGACCATGGACGTGGAACAGATGGCCGGGCGGGATGGAGTGGAAGCGCTCGCCGTCGCGCGTTCGTTCGAGGAGTTCTTCGAGGAGGAGCAGGACCGCCTTCTCAGGATCCTCTGGATGGTGACGGGGAATCTCCAGGAGGCCGAGGACGTCGTGCAGGACGCCTTCATCCGGGTGTGGGATCGATGGGCCGAGGTCGCCGTGATGGAGAGTCCGGTCGGATACCTCCACCGGAGCGCGATGAACATCTTCCGCAATCGCTACCGGAGGGCGATGCTCGTGCGCCGGAAGGCCGTAGGGCCGCGCCCGAGAACGAGCCGCGTTCAGTGGCGTGGACGACCGTCTGTCGATCGCACAGGCGTTGGACGCGCTCACCCCTCGCCAGCGGGCGGCCGTGGTCCTCACCGAGGTCCTCGGCTATCCATCCGAAGAGGCAGGTCGGATGCTCGGCGTGGGGGCCACGACCGTGCGCTCACTCGCACATGCAGGACGGACCGCCCTTCGCGTTGCCAAGGAGCTCGCCGATGATTGAGTACCGGGATGTTCTCGAACGGCAGCTCGACCTCCTGGCACCTCCCCGGATCCCGATCGACCGGCTGTCGCGTCGCCGCGACCGGAAGCGTCGGAACCAAAGGATCACGGCGGGCATCGTCGCGGTCGCCATCTCGGTGCTAGCCATCACCGGACTCATCCGCGCGTTCTCGGCACCGCCCGAGACCGGCACATCGCCCGACGCCCACACCGGTGGTCGAGTCGGCGACGGCGGACACGACGCTCCTGAATGTCGCCACAGGCGAGGAAACTCCTTTGTCCGACGCGATCGCGTCGATCCCGGACGCGCATGGGTTCCAGGTTTCACCGGACGGAACGTTGTTCGCGTTCGTCGGCTTCCAACGGGGAGACGTGCGTACTTTCCCTCCCCAGCTCTACGTAGCGGACGTCGATGGCACCACCGTCCGAAAGATCACGGAGGATCAGGACATCGAGGTCGCGCACCCACGGTGGTCACCGGATGGCTCACGGATCGTGTTCGAGGGGAACACGGGTGCGTACGTGGATATCTTCGTCGCCGATGTGGCCAGTGGGGAGACCACGCAGCTGACGCGTGGTCTCGTCCCGACCCCGCTCTTCGTCGTTCGACTCATGCCAAGCTTCACTTCCGACGGTCGAGCGATCATCTTCACGAGGGTGGAAGGCAACTCGGTCGACCTGCTGGACGATCCCTCTTTCAGGCGGGACGGCCACCCGCCTACTCGGAGACGCGGCATTGGGCTCGTATTCCTCGGACGGGACACGGCTTGCCTACCGCGACGCGATGGCAGATGGTTCCGTCTTCGGCGTGGGTGGGGTCAATGTCTCGAGCGCCGACGGGAGCCGCTCGATCGTCAACCCTGACGGGATATCGATGGGCGGTTCCGGTCTCTGGGATGAGTCCCGGGTGGATGCATCGGTCCCGATGTGGTCGCCGGATGGCACGCGGCTCCTCGCACTGGACTACTACTCGAGATACGGCTCTCCTCCTCTCCGCTTGATCGATCCGGAGACGGGGGCCGAAACGAGGATCGGTTTCGCCCTCGAGGCGAGCTGGTTCGACGACGAAACCCTCATCGTCCGACGATTCGACTCATCCAGGCCCGACCCGTCCTCTCCCTCGTCCTCCCCGTCGATCGACGTCGCGCTCCCAGCCGATCTGAGTTTCGTCGATATCGAGACCGGCACGGCGGCGCTCTTGCCCGAGCCCATCCGTTCTCTTCCGGATGTCCAGAGCATCCAGGTATCCCCCGACGGGTCGATGTTCGCGTTCGAAGCTGCAGTCGAACCGGGCGGCCATCGGCAGGTTTACGTCGCCGACGTGGAAGGCTTCAGCATCCGCCGGATCAGCTACGGCACCTGGCAGGCGTTCCATCCGAGCTGGTCTCCGGACGGGACTCAGATCCTCTACGAGGGTCTTGCAATCACGCGGACCGTAGGCATCTACGTCGCGGACGCCTCCGGCGAGGGCCGCCGCCGAGTCCTCACCTTGGCGGCAGGATCGACGTATCCCCCCTACGCGGCCATGCCCCGCTTCAGCCCGGACGGAACGCAGATCCTGTTCACGAGAAGAGTCGAACAGGTGCCATCGGGCTCTGGACGACGTCCTCCGATGGAGGCTCGCCACGCCGTGTTCTTGGAGGCGCGGCGTTCGGGTCCTACTCACCAGACGGGAGGTCGATCGTCTATCGCGACGCGAATCTTTCCCCCGGCTTGCGAACGGGCATCTCGTTCCACGGTGATGTGCGGAGTCCGCAGGGTGTACAGACGGGGCAACTCTTGATGGGGCTGTTCTACAGGGTCGACCTGTTCGATTCCCCAACTGCGATGCCGGCTTGGTCCCCTGATGGGAACAAGGTGTTGTACACCGACCCATTCGAGAGCTTCGACGACACGCACCCCCTCTACATCTTCGAGATCGCGGGCGATAACCGAACGCGTGTCGGGGGGGGCACCGAGGCAACCTGGTTCGATGACGACACGCTGATCGTGCAGGACTAGAGAAGTCCGTGACATATGGGCTGAGTGGGGAGGGGCGGAATCGGACCGCCGACACCGCGGTTTTCAGCCGCGTGCTCTACCAACTGAGCTACCTCCCCGGAGAAGCGCCGTCGACCATCGCCCGACGCGTCTCGGTTCTTGGATCTCCCGGCAGGCAGTCCCATGCCTGCGGGGTCGCGACATCCTACCGACCGACGTTGTTGTTGCCCGGCGTTGATTCCGGTGGAATCATCGGGATCTCCCTGGACGATCTTCGGCGCTCGCGTGTTCTCCAGACGGACGAACTGTGACCAGGAGGGGACAGCGATGCTCCACGCGCCGAGCTTCAAGGCCTCGTATCGACACATCGGTGCTCGGCAGCACCGCTCTCCGAAGGGTCGATCCGGACCGACTCGGCACCATGGTGCTCGGCCTGGCGATCGTGACTGGAAGTTGCGGTACGGCCGATCACGTCGTCTCGACGCCGGTCGAGGACGCGAGCGAGCCACAGGCAGTGACGGTCGTCGCGGTCGACTACGCATTCGACGAGGCGCCCGACGAGCTGCCAGCGGGAGCGATCGACCTGACGTTCGAGAACCGCGGCGCGGTCTCTCACGAGATCGCCATCGCCGGGATCGGGAACGCGTCGCTCGATCGTTTCGTGACCGACATGCGCGGGCTCGCTGGCATCGAGGGTGAGCCCTTCCCGGAGTACCTCGATCAGGTTGCGTTCCCGTACTTCTCGGGGATCGAGGCAGGCACCACGGCCGAGGGGAGCTTCACGCTCACGGAGGGGCGGTATGTCATGTTCTGCTCGGCCACCGGGGTGGCTGAGGGGGAGCAGGAGAAGCGCCACTACCAGTTGGGGATGGTCCGGGAACTGATGGTCACCGAGGGTGACCCCACGCCCACGCTTCCTCCCGCCGACGGGAGCATCGTCGCCACGGACTACGCCTTCGACGTCGACATCGAGGCCGGCGACCGCACCGTGCAGTTCGTCAACGAAGGGCCCGACCAGGTGCACTTCTCGACGGTGGATGTCTACCCCAAGGGCGTCGATGCAGAGGAGGCGGAAGGCGCCTTCGAGGCACTGTCCGAACCCGGTCCGCTGCCGGAAGGCGTCCCAAGAACTCGATTCCTCGGGTTCAGCGGCATCGCCAGCGAGGGGCTCAGCACGACCTTCGAGCTCTATCACGGCAGGTTCGAGTCCGGGCGTACCTATCTCTTCGCGTGCTACCTGGCGGATCGAACCGGGGGAAAGCCACATGCGGAGGCATACGGCATGTACGCGGTCGTCACGATCGAATAGGTCGGAGAACGCGGAGGGGTCTCTGCCGAGACCCCTCCGAAGTGTGCGCGCCCGACGGGCTTCGATCCCGCGATCTCCTCCTTGACAGGGAGGTGAGGACGACCGGACTCCTCTACGGGCGCATATGTGTTGGTGCCGTGCCCCCAACGGGATTCGAACCCGTGCTTCCGCCTTGAAAGGGCGGCGTCCTAGGCCGCTAGACGATGGGGGCCCTGCCCCTCGCCATCTTCCCATCGGGGACAGCTCCGAGAGTATAGCCAGGGCCCTCAGGCCGCTCGCCGGCAGGATGGATGCTCACGGGCGACCGTCGCAGACCAGGTCGACGCCGGAGCCGCTCGCCGCCACCGCGGCCTGCAGGTCCTCGCATCGCGCCTTCGTCTTGGCAGTCGCATCATGGAACGCCGGCAGCTCGAGCTGCTTCAAGATCTGCGCGGAACCGGGCAACCCGGCGTCCCGGACCTGGCGCATCAGGTGGAGCTGCCCTTTCCACGCCTCGAGGTACGCCCGCTGAGCGGCCCTGAGCTCCTGCGGCGGATCGAGCTGCCGGAGCGCATCCACCACGTCCTGATAGAGCCGGGCGCTCTGGTCGACGAACACCGTCACCACGGCCATCCGGTCCTCGCCGGCCGGGGCATCCTCCAACCGGCCCTGGAGGTCGCGTCGGAGACCACGCTCCTGGATGTGCGCCGTCTCGCTCACCCGCTGGAGCTGCTGGAAGTAGTCACCCGGCGCCGGACCGGCGTCGGCGTCTCCGTCGCACGCAGCGGCGAGGACGAGCAGGATGGCGAGCGCTCGACGGACCCACATGCCACGCAGCGTGTCAGCGGATCGCCGGGAACGGCAACCGCTCAAGGATGCCCGTGCTTCGGCCGAAACGGGTCGTATGCCTCATGGTGAGCTCCGGGTGGTGCTGGAGTGGCTCGGGATCGTCGAGCCCGACCGGTCGCGCCGCGAGCCGATCGCACTTCCGAGATGGGCGCCCTGGCTGGTGTCCTTGCTCCTCGTGACGGCCGCGGCTCTCGGGGCCTTCGTGGTCAGCGCCCTGCTCGGCTTGTAGGGCTGAAGCGGTCCCCGATCCGGAGTCCCGATCCGACGGCGGTCTCGAGCACGTGCTGGACGCGACGACCAGCGACGATCACGCGTCGTGGCGGACAGCACCGCACCTCGGTCACCCTCATCTGCCGATCGAGCAGTACCACGGAGATCGGCTCCCTCATGCCGAACGTATGCACGCTCCGGCAGTCCGGGAGCAGCATCGCCTCGCGGTGACCCGGCGCCGGGCGGCGACGAAGCCCGCGCATCCGTTCCCTCCTGGTCTCGGGGATCAGCACGCGCCACCCGCCCCCGGGCCCCTCCATCTCGACGACCCTCACGATGCGACCGTACGGCCCGCCTCTGACGTGGGGCGGGCAGGATTCGAACCCGCGACACGAGGGTTAAAAGCCCCCTGCTCTAGACCAGACTGAGCTACCGCCCCTTGCTCGGAGATTGTAGGAACCTCAGCCTCTCTCGGAGCGTCCCAGGAGGAACGCTCACGGAGGAGACTGCTCATGAGACGTTCCGCGATCCTCGCGCTCTTCGCGCTGTCCTTGGCTGCCTGTGCGAACGATCCGGCTCCCGGTCCCGCGGCCGGCGATCCCGAACCGCAGGTCGACGAGACACGCCTCGGCATCTACGAGAGCACCGCTCGTGAGCTGGTCGGTACCGAGAAGATCGAGTGGAAGAAGATCGTGATCGTCTCGAAGCTCTGCGAGAACGCCGGGGGAGCGGACGCGCCGGAGGGGTGCGACGACGAGCTCACCCCGCCGGAACAGGACGAGCTCGCCCGCCGCCTCGCCGATCTCGGCCCGCCGATCAGCTTCGTCGAGCGATCCCGACGCCGCTCTACGACGAGGACTGGATGACGGGCGCCCCCGAGACCATCGTCCTTCGGCTCGGCACGATCGCGGAGAGTGGTGACGGCGTCGAGGTCGGCGGGAGCTTCGGATGCGGAGGGCTCTGCGGCGGGGGGACGACCTACGTGCTCGAGGAGAAGACCGGCGGCTGGGAGGTCGTCGGCACGACGGGCACCTCGTGGATCGCCTAACCGCGTCTCCGCGATCAATCCACGTAGCGGTTCGTGATCGGCATCCGGCGGTCGCGGCCGAACGCCTTCGGCGTGATCTTGATCCCCGGCGCCGCCTGTCGCCGCTTGTACTCCGTCCGGTCGATCATCCGGACGATGCGGTCGACCGTCGCCCGGTCATGGCCCCGCCCCACGATCTCCTCGACGCCCAGGTCGTCCTCGACGTAGGACTCGATGATCGGATCCAGGACGTCGTACGGCGGGAGGGAGTCCGTGTCCTTCTGACCGGGCCGGAGCTCCGCGGACGGCGGCTTCGTCATCACGCGTTCCGGGATCGGCGCGGCCGGCCCCTCGTCGTTCCGCCATCGGCACAGCTCGTACACGAGCGTCTTCGGGACGTCCTTGATGGGGGCGAACCCACCCGCCATGTCCCCGTAGAGCGTCGCGTAGCCGACCGCGTACTCGCTCTTGTTCCCGGTGGCGAGGACGAGCGAGCCGAGCTTGTTCGAGACCGCCATCAGCAGGTTCCCCCGGATGCGGGCCTGCAGGTTCTCCTCGGTGACGTCCTCGGGCCGGTCTTCGAACAGCGGACGGACCGTCGACCGGTACGCGTCGAAGACCTCGTCGATCGGAACGACGTCGAGCCGGATCCCCAGGCGCGTGGCGACGTCCATCGCGTCCTCGACGCTCTCCGGGCTCGAGTACGGGGACGGCATCGCGAGCGCGCGCACCCCGTCCGGTCCGAGCGCATCGACCGCGAGCGATGCCACGAGCGCGGAATCGATCCCACCGGAGAGTCCGAGCACGACGTCGTCGAAACCGTTCTTGCGGACGTAGTCCCGAAGTCCGATGACGAGCGCGCGATGGATGGACTCGGGCGGCTCGGGCCACGCGGCGTCGTGTTGCGCACGGGCCGACCCGTCGTCGATGTCGACGACGAGCAGATCCTCGTCGAACATCGCGCCGCGGCAGGCGACCTCTCCGTCGGGGCCCATCACGAGCGAACCCCCGTCGAAGACGATCTCGTCCTGGCCGCCGACGGCGTTCACGTACGCGATCCAGCCGCCGAACTCGCGCGCTCGGTCGCGGAGCACGCCGAGGCGCTCCTCGAGCTTGCGTCGGTGGTACGGCGAGCCGTTGATGTTCGTGACGAGCGGGACGCCGCCGTAGTCGGCGAACGGACCGTCGGGTTGCCACGCGTCCTCGCATACCGACAAGCCCACGGAGATGCCGCCGACCGAGACCTGCTCGCTCCGGTCACCGGGGACGAAGTACCGCTTCTCGTCGAAGACCCCGTAGTTGGGCAGCACGATCTTGTGGTAGCGGACGCGTACCTCGCCTCCGGCCAGGTACGCGGCCGCGTTGTGGAGCCCACGCTCGCTCCGGTCGACGAAGCCGGCGACCACCGGACACGCGTCGACCGTCTTCGCGGCGAGCTCGTCAAGGGCCGCGAGGTTGTCGCGGACGAACTCCGGGCGGAGCACGAGGTCCTCCGGCGGATAGCCCGTGATCGAGAGCTCGGGGAAGCACACGAGCTCGGCGGCGGCCTCGGTCGCCCGGGCCGCCGCCGCCGCCATCTTCTCGACGTTGCCGGCGAGGTCGCCGACGGTGAGGTTCAGCTGGCCGAGCGCGATGCGAGGCACGACATCAGCGTAGCGCGAGGTCCCCGAGGTGCGGTTGGCGGGAGGTCCGCGTCGGACACAGGCTCCCTACTCCGGGCCGCCGATGTCCACGTTGTAGGCCTCCCACACGAGGTCGGCGCCCTTCTGACGGTGCCGGATCATCCGGCCCATGAACCGCTGGAGGTCGTCTCGGGCGTCCTCGAGCGGCCAGGGGAGTCCTCCGATCTCGACCTGTTCGAGTCGCGCGAGCATCTGCTCCACGGCCTCGGTGATCTCGGGGTGCTCGTCGCGGAGGCGGTCGATCGTGCCGGCGAAGCGCGGCGACATCGTCACGATCTCCTCGTAGAGCCCTTCCGGCTTCTCGGTGCCGTCGACGTGCTGCTCCCAGGCGTCTCGGATGGCCGTCATCTCTTTGACCACGAGCCCGGTCCAGTCCGCGATCCGCCCGGCGGCGGGCGAGGAGATGGCGAATTCGAGCCCGACGAGTGCCTCGTGGAGGGTCCTCCGGCGCTTCGCGGCCTCTTGCAGCGCAGGTGTACGCGGCTTCTCGGTCATGGGTCACTGTAGCGCCGGGCCGTGACAGCGCGCAATCCGTCTGCGGCACGGACCCGTACTACCCCCGAAGCGAAGGAGGACCATGACCAGAGGGAAGGGCATCGTGATGCTCGCACTGGCCGCCGGCCTGACCCTGGGCACGTCGGGCGCCGCCGACGCCGTCACGGTCGGGGTGCGAGGGATCTTCAACGGCACCCGGTACGTCTGGAGCCCCAAGACCAGGTCCATCGTGCCCGGGACGACCATCCGCTGGCGAGCGATCGACGGCTCGCACAACGTCAGGTCGCGAGGGTCGAACTGGAGCTACTTCCGGAACCTGCCGATCGGCACATCCGTCTCCCGCACGTTCAACCGGAGGGGCACCTTCCGCTACTACTGCACGATCCACGGCAGCGTCTCGAACGGCGTCTGCAGCGGCATGTGCGGCCGGATCGTCGTCAGCTGACGCCGGCCGACGCCAGCTCCTGCACCGTGGCTCGCGCGAGCGCGGCCGACACCGTGTTGCCCTTCGCTTCGAACAGGGCGAGGGCGTCGCGGGCCGTCTCCGCCGCCTCGGCGGGGCGGCCCGCGAGGCGCAACACCTCGGTCAGGTCCATGAGTGCCTCCGCCTGTGAGTTCACCTCGTCCGAGCGCTGGATGAGGGCGACGGCTTCCCGCACGAACGCGACTCCCTCGTCGAACGAGCCCCGACGGGCAAGGATCTTGCCCCGAACCCCGCGCCAGCGGAATCCCGACGAAACGTCGTCGGGAGCGGCCAGCTCCTCGCTGATCCCCGTCATCTCTTCGGCGCCGTCGAGGTCGCCTTGCCGGTAGAGGACCTCGGCCAGGAGCGCCGCGGTCGTCGAGATGTAGTTCGTTTCCCCCATCCGCTCGAGTGCGTCGTAGTCCTTGCGCAGCTCGGCTTCGGCGGCTGCGAGATCACCCGCCAGCATCTCCACCGGACCTGAGTCATAGGACGTCTGCGTCGCGAGGAACTTCCACCCCAGTTCCTCGAGCATCGCCCGGCTACGGCGGTAGAGGCGTCGTGCCTCCTCGACGTTGCCGCGCATCGCCTCCAGATGCGCGAGCGTGACCTCCAGCAACGCCTCCGGCTTCGCCTGACCCCGGACCTCGTTCAGGAGATCATGGATCCTCTCGATCGCCTGCGGGACCGGCGTCGGCCCGCACTGCGCGCAGTAGCCGAGCGAGGGGATCGCCCTCGCGACCATCGTCTGGTTCCCGGCGAGGCGTGCGTGCTCCAAGGTTCGTTGCGCTGCGATCTCGGTCTCACTCCATCGCAGGCCCATCACGTGGACGAACGAGAGCAGGCGCCATGCGCGAGCCAGACCGTCGTGGGCCTCGAGGCTTTCGAGCTCCGGCAGGAGTGCCTCCACCTCGGAGACGACGGTCTCGGCGACCGCTTCGGGGTCGATCGTGTAGCGGAGCTCGAGCTCCTGGATCATCGCCGTCGCCTCCAGCACCCGATCGGAGAGCTCGCGCGCCTCCTCGATCGCGGCCTTGTGCATCGCCTCGGCTTCGACGAACTCGCCCTGTTCGGTCAGCGCTTCGGCGGCGTCCAGCCGGAGCCTGGGACGCTCGGGGTGTCCGGGAGGCAGGAGTGTCGACGCTCGCCGAAGCAGGTTCGCGGCGGCCGGGATGTCGCCTCGCGCGAGCGCGCGTCGTCCCGCGGACGAGAGGTAGCCGCTTCCCCGCACACCGATCAGCCAGACCTGCTCATCGTTCGGCGTGAGCTGCTGGAGGATGATGAATGCCTGCTCGAGGTGGTAGCCGCGGATCTCCTCGAACTCCAGGACCCGGTCGGGTGCGGTGCGCTCGAGCCAGTCGATGAATCGAACGTGCAGCTCGGCTCGGGTTCGCTTCAGCAGCCCGTGGTAGGCGGCCTCGCGGATCAGGATGTGCATGAAGCGATAGGCCTCCTGCCCCGCGAAGCTCGATTCGTGTGGCGCGACGAGCTCTCGCCTCGTGAGGCTCCGCAGGCTCTCACCGGTGTGGCGCCGCACTTCATCGGGCGCCAGGTCCTCGATGGCGCCGCGGAAGAACACCTGGCCGATCACGGCGCCTCGCTCCACCACCACCCGATCCATCGGACCCAGACGGTCGAGGCGAGCCGACAGCAGCGCCTGGATCGTGGGCGGGATCGTGATGGCGCCGACATCGCGCACGAGGATCCATCGCCCGTGGTCGTCGCGTTCCAAGATCCCGTCGTCGAGGAGCATCGAGAGCATCTGCTCGACGAACAGTGGGTTCCCCTCTGCTGCTTCGACGATCCGCCTCCTGACGGCGTGGTCGAGCTCGGTGGTGCCGAGCAGGTTCGCTGCCACCTCCGCGCTCTCGTCCTCCGAAAGCGGCTCCAGCACCAGGATCTCGTGGTGCTGCCGCTCCTGGTTCCAGTCGGGGTGTGCCTCGAAGAGATCCGGCCGAGCCGAGCATGCGAGGACGACCGGGAAGCCCGACATCGTCGTGGCGACGGATCGGATGAGGTCGAGGAACGTCCGCTCGGCCCAATGGATGTCGTCGATGAGGACCAGGAGGGGCTCCCCTCCGGAGATCACCTCGAACAGGCGCCGGGCGGCCCAGATGGTTTCCTCGACCGGATAGGTCGCCGGCGAGAGTCCGATCGCGCCCGCGAGCCGGTCGGCGACGTCGCTCCCTGCGTCTCCGAGGAGTGTCGAGAGCTTCGCCAGGGCCTCGGCGGCGGGATCGTCGTTGCCGATCCCCGCGACCTCGCGGGTGATCTCGGCCAGCGGCCAGAACGTGAGGCCTTCCCCGTAGGAGAGGCACCGTCCTCGGAGCGCCTTCGCATCTGCGCGCGCGACGAACTCCTTGAGGAGCCGGGACTTCCCTGTGCCGGCGGGCGCCACGACGGTGACGACCTGACACGTTCGCGTCTCGACGGCCCTCGCCATCGTGTCCGTCAGGACCTTCAGTTCGTCCTCGCGGCCGACCATCGGGGCGTCCAGCCGTCGTGCCACGCCCTCTTCGTGGTGTCCGACGGAGAGCAATCGGTACGCGGGCATCGGCTCGGACTTGCCCTTCAGCTGCAACGGCTCGACCGCCTCCGCCTGGACCGCGTCCTTCACCAGCCGGTAGGTGGGCTCCCCCAGGAGGATCTCCATCGTCGGAGCGTTCTGCTCCAAGCGGGCTGCGACGTTCACGGTGTCGCCCGTGACCAGCCGGTGCCCGACGCTCACGTCGCCGGCGACGACTTCGCCGGTGTTCACCCCGGTCCGGTTCTCCAGTCGAACCCCGAAGAGCTCCTCGAACTGGCCGTTGAGGCTGACGAGTTCCTCCTGCATCTCCGCCGCAGCCCGAACCGCTCGTAGCGCGTCATCCTCGTGGAGCTGGGGCAGGCCGAAGACGGCCATGATCGCGTCCCCGATGTACTTCTCGACGGTGCCCCCGTGTCGCTCCAGCACGGCGCGCATCGTGTTGAAGTACCGGTTCAAGACGTCGCGGAGGGTCTCGGTGTCGAGCCGCTCCGCGAGAGGCGTGGAGCCTTTCAGGTCGGAGAAGACGACCGTGACGGTCTTGCGGACCTCCTGCGGAACGACCTCTGCGGCGCCCAGCTGGGCGCCGCACATGCCGCAGATCCGGAAGCGATCCGGGTTCTCTTCGCCGCAGGAGGGGCAGGTCTGCACGGCGCGAGTCTACGCCCGCCCCTCGGGCGGGCGTAGACCCATCGTCGCTGCTAGTCGGCCTGGATCAGGACCGCTTGCCGGGGTCGGTGCCGGGGAGCCACGCCTCCGTGTAGTTCCCGCCGCCGCCGTCGCCGTACTGCGCCGTGATGCACGGAGCCGCCGCCGCCGGGTTCTTCTTCGGGCACTTCGGCGCGAGCCCGACGTAGGAGTCCAGGATCAGGTCGCCGTCGGTGTCCTTCAGGACCGGCTGGTGGTCCTCGCCGCGCAGCTGCTGCGCGGTCCAGGTGTGGGACATCGCCAGGCAGAGCTGGACCCCTGCCTGACCGTTGCTGGCGATGTTCTTCATCTCGTCGCGCGCCGTGTGCGTGACGACGAAGAGCACCCCACCGTGCGTGGACTCGTGCCAGACGGAGAAGTTGGTGAGCTCGTTGTATCCGTCGCAGTCGATGAAGGACTGCGACGACTCGAACGTGCTGGTCGTGATCACCTCGCCGATGGTCGAATCATTGTCCTTGTAGGAGTCGGGTACGGGATCGGCCGTGGGTGGGTTGTGCGTGCACACGCCACCTGCGCAGGTCGTCCCGGAACCCCAGATGTCGAAGCCCGCGGACGTCGCGGGAAGGACGTCCGCGTTGCTAGGACTCGAGCGACGAGGGTGTAGTTGCTGATGTCGGCGATGTTCGGCGTCGTGACCGAGAGGGCGTCGAAGGTCGCGACGCCCGATACGGTCGTCACCGTCGTTGTGGTAAGCGTGCCGGCCGGAGCGGGAACGGCATCGAGCTGCAACGAGACCGTGACCGTCACCGGACTGTTCGTCATGCGGTTGTTCGAGTTGTTCAGCAACTCGACCTGCACCGAATTGGTGGTCGTGGGCGCCGCGAACGGAACGCTCGTGATCGTACTTGGTGCGGCGAGGGCATCGGCCGGCCCTCTTCCCGCAACGAACCCGAGATGGAAGCTCGCGCCTGGAGCCGCGGGAGCCGGTGAAGCGAGCGCCAGCGAGGCGACGAGCGTGGCACTTGCGAGCAATACGACGGAACGCAACTTCGAAACCTTCATGAAGATCCACCCCCTGGTGGGTTGCCGATATTCGGAGGCCCGGCGCACCCCGAGACCAGAAGAGGCATCATCCCCCTTTCGGCCTATGGCGTCAACGGGAGGGGGCTAGATCGAAAGGACCAGGAAAGGACTAGAGGATCGGGAGGTAGCGCTCGAGCTCGTACGGGCGAGACGTAGGACTTGAAGGCATCCCACTCCTCCCGCTTGTTGCGCAGAAGGAACTCCAGCACGTGGTCTCCGAGAGCCTCGCGCAGCACCTCCGAGCCCTCGGCCAGGTGGATCGCTTCGATGAGATCCTCGGGAAGGGACCTGATCCCCGCGACCTCGCGCTCGTGCTCGGTCATCTCGTAGATGTTGTTCGAGGCCTCCGGCGCGAGCTCGTACTCGCCTTCGATCCCGGCAAGGCCCGCGGCGAGCATCGCCGAGAACGCGAGATACGGGTTGCAGGCGGGATCGGGCGAGCGGTACTCGATCCGCGTCGCTCCCTCCTTGCCCGGCTTGTACATCGGCACGCGGACGAGGGCGCTCCGATTCCGACGGGCCCAGCACACGTAGACGGGCGCCTCGAATCCCGGGACGAGCCGCTTGTAGGAGTTCACCCACTGGTTCGTCAGGAGCGTGATCTCCTGCGCGTGCCGGAGGAGCCCCGCGATGTAGGACTTCGCCGTCTTCGAGAGGTGGTACTCGTCCGTGGCGTCGAAGAATGCGTTCCGATCGCCCTCGAACAGCGATTGGTGCGTGTGCATGCCCGATCCGTTCACGCCGGCGACCGGCTTGGGCATGAAGGTCGCGTAGATCCCGAACTCGTGCGCGACCTCCTTGACGGTGAGGCGATACGTCATCACCTGGTCGGCCATCGTGAGGGCGTCGGTGTAGCGGAGGTCGATCTCGTGCTGCGAGGGCGCGACCTCGTGGTGGACGTATTCGACCGGGATCCCCATCGACTCGAGGTAGTGCACGGTGCGCTTGCGGTAGTCGGTGGCCACGTCGAGCGGCGTCTCGTCGAAGTAGCCACCCTGGTCCAGGAACTGCGGGTCCTCGAGCGACGTGAAGTAGAAGTACTCGAGCTCCGGACCGACGTAGAACGTGAAGCCCTTCTCCGCCGCGCGCGCGACCTGGCGCTTGAGGACGCCGCGCGGGTCGCCCGCGAACGGCGAGCCGTCCGGCTCGAGGATGTCGCAGAACATCCGCGCCACGGCGTGCTCCGTCTTCCACGGGATCACCTGGAAGGTGGAGGGATCGGGGAAGGCGACCATGTCCGACTCCTGGATGCGAGCGAACCCGTCGATCGAGGACCCGTCGAAGCCCATCCCTTCCGTGAGCGCGCCCTCGAGCTCCTGCGAGGTGATCGTGAACGCCTTGAGGAACCCGAGCACGTCGGTGAACCAGAGGCGGACGAAGCGGATCCCTCGCTCCTCGATCGTGCGCAGGACGTAGTCGGCTTCCGCGGAAAGGGCCATGGTGTCGAGGGTATGTGGCGGACGCCCGGAGGCTGTTACGCGGGAGTTAATCTTCGCCTCAGGAGACGAAGGAGGCCTCGTGGGCATCAGGCGAGTGGTTCCCGACATCACGTGCGATGCGGTCGAGGAGAGCCGCGACTTCTATGCCGGCATCCTGGGGTTCGACGTGGCGATGGACATGGGTTGGATCGTCACGCTCGCGTCCCCGGACGTGCCTTCGGCGCAGGTCAGCCTCGTTTCGAGTTCGGAGGAGGCTGCGAAGCCGATCCCCGATATCACGGTCGAGGTCGACGACGTGGACTCCGTGCACGATGCCGCGTCGCGGGGTGGCCACGAGATCGTCTATCCGCTCACCGATGAGGAGTGGGGCGTGCGCCGCTTCTTCGTTCGCGATCCCGGCGGCGTGGTCGTCAACGTGATGTCGCACCTCGCGCGGTGACTCGTCGAACGGTGGCGTCGGGTTCGCCGTACGAGCCGGTGATCGGGTTCTCCCGGGCGATCGTCGCGGGACACCACGTGGCGGTCGCGGCGACCGCGCCGATCATGCCCGACGGAGGCGAGCCGCCGGCCGACGCGTACGGCCAGGCGAAGCGGTGCCTCGAGATCATCGCCGCGGCGCTGGAAGAGGCCGGCGGCTCGGTGCACGACGTGATCCGGACGCGTTGCTACCTGGTCGCCGCGGAGGACTGGCAGGAGGTCGGTCGAGCCCACGGCGAGGTGTTCTCCGACGTCCGGCCGGCCAACGGGATGATCGTGGTGACCGGGTTCGTCGACCCGCGCTGGCTCGTGGAGATCGAGGCCGACGCGATCCTCGATCAGGGGTAAGGCTGCTCCACTTGTCGGGAGCTGACGCTCCTCGGCGTCCCGGTGTCTACGTGAACCGTCAGGAAGCTGACGGTTCAGGAGCCCGCCCCGGGCCCGTGACTACGATGCCGAGGTGCTCACGCCCGAGATCCTCGGCCGGACGTTCGCGGAGGCGCCGGATCCCGAGCTGGCGCGCGTGGCGTTCTCCCGGGTGGGGGAGGACGCGCACGCGCGCGAGGTCTTGGGCAGGCCGGAGGTCCTCCCGGTCGCCTCACGATTGCTCGGCTTCTCGACGGCGGCGAGCGACCTGCTGGTCCGGCATCCCGAGGAGATCGACGCGCTCACCGACGTGCGAGCCAGGGATCGAGGAGAGCTCGACCAGGAGCTCGGGAGCGACTGCGGGAGGCACGGCACCACCGCCGGCCTCCGCCGATTCCGCAGGCGGGCGATGCTCCGCATCGCCGCCCGCGACCTCGGTGGCGCGCCCTTCGAGGAGATCGTCGGTGAGATCAGCGACGTGGCCGACGCGTGTCTCGCGCAGGCGTGCCCGGACGGCCAAGCGGTCGTCGCGCTCGGCAAGCTCGGCGGCCGGGAGCTCAACTACGCGAGCGACGTCGACCTCCTGCTCCTCAATCGCGAGGACATCGGCGGCGACGTGGCGGAGACCGCCGCCGCCAACCTGATCGCCGACCTCTCCGATCCCACCGCCGATGGGGTCGCCCTCCGGGTCGACCTGACGCTCCGACCCGGGGGTCGCTCCGGAACCCTGGTTCGCACCCTGCCCGCCACGCTCGCGTACTACGATCGCGAGGCCGCCACCTGGGAACGCCAGGCCATGATCAAGGCCCGAGCCGCGGTGGGAGATCGAGCGCTCGGCGATGCGTTCGTCGAAGGGGTCGCCGAGTTCGTCTATCCGAGGGACCTGCACGAAGCCGCGATCCACGACGTCCGGCGATCGAAGGTCAGGCTCGAGGAGTACATCCGGCGCCGCGGCAAGGAGCTCACCGAGGTGAAGCGCGGCCGCGGCGGCATCCGCGACGTCGAGTTCGCGGTGCAGCTCCTCCAGATCGTCCACGGGCGGCGGGACCATCGGCTCCGGGACCCGAACACGCTCGCCGCGCTCGCCGCGCTCGCGAACGAGGGTTACGTGGCGCACGAGGACGCGGCCGCCCTTACGGACGCCTATCGCTTCCTGCGGCGACTGGAGCACCGGCTGCAGATGGTGCGCGACCTGCAGACCCATGACCTCCCGGCCGACCGACACGCGCGCACGACCCTCGGACGTTCGCTCGGGCTCACCGGCGCCGACGCCCTGCAGGCCGAGTACGACCGCACGACGGAGCTCGTCCGAGGGATCCACGAGCGACTCTTCTACCGGCCGCTCCTCGAGGCGTTCGCCGGCCCGGTCCACCCGTCGCCCGGACACGACCGCGAGGCCACCGAGGAGCTCCTCGCCGGGCTCGGGTTCGCACAGCCCTCTCGCGCGTTCGAGTCGCTCCAGCGGCTCGTGGCTCCCGCCACGCGGATCGGCAAGGTCCTGTCGCACGTGTTCCCCGTGATGGCGCCGGCGCTCGCGCTCGCCGCCGACCCGGATGCGGCCCTCGTCCGACTGGAGCGGATCGCGGAGGCGGTGGGGGACCGGTCGGGACCTGCCGACGCGCTCGCCGCCGATCCTCAGGCCGCCCGGCGCATGGCCCACCTCGCCGCCGCGAGCTCGTTCGCGACCGACCTGCTGGTCGCCGAGCCGGATCGGATCCTCGCGCTCTCCGGGAGCCTGTTCGGGGCGCCAGCCGTCGACTCGCAGGCCCAGCTCGTCGAGGCCGTGGCGCGGACCGCGAGCCGTGAGCTCACCCCCCGCGAGACCGGCGAGGCGATCGCGGCCGTGGCCTACCAGGTGTTCGACGAGGCGGTCGGCGCCGCCGAGCCCGACCTGCCGTTCGCCGTGATCGGGTTGGGCAAGCTCGGCGCGAAGGAGCTGAACGTCGCGAGCGACCTCGACGTCGTGTTCGTCTACGAAGGGGAAGGTCCGAACGACCTCGCACGCGCGACGGCCGCGGCCGAGCGCGTCATGCGCCACGTGCACGAGGCGGGATGGGAGCCCGACGCCGACCTCCGGCCCGAGGGGCGGAGCGGCCCGCTGGCACGTTCGATGGCCGGCTTCCTCGAGTACTGGGAGCGCTACGCGGATCCGTGGGAGTTCCAGTCGCTGCTGCGGGCGCGTCACGTGGCGGGCGACCCGGACCTCGGCCGGCGCTTCGAGCTGAACGCGGCCGACTTCGCGTATCCACCCGACGGGCTGACGCTCGACAGGGTGGTCGAGGTGCGCCGGATGCGCGAGCGGATCGAGCGCGAGCGCGTGCGGCCGCCGGAGGCGTCGAGGTTCCACTTCAAGCTCGGGCAAGGGTCGCTCGCCGACGTGCAGTTCGCCGTGGAGCTGTCGTTGATGCGGTTCGGCGGCGCCGAGCCGGAGGTGAGATCCCGGCAGGACGCTCGAGGCGATCGAGCATCTCGCGGCGGCCCGTCACCTGGAGGATCAGGTCGCGCGCGACCTCGCGGAGGCGTTCGTGTTCCTGTCAGACGTGAAGAACGCCCTCGAGATGGACCGGCGGGTCCACGCGGAGGCGGTCCCGGCGGCGCCGGCCGAGCAAACGGCGCTCGCCCGGCGCCTCGGCTTCGAGGAGTATCCGAGGCAGGCGTTCCTGGAGCGGTACCTGCACGTCAGCAGGCGGTGTCGCCGGGCGATGGAGAGGGTATTCGCGCAGGCGCTCGCCTAGGAAGGAGGAACGATGCTGAAAGAGTTCAAGGAGTTCGTCTCGAAGGGGAACCTGGTCGACCTCGCGGTGGCCGTGGTCCTCGGACTCGCGTTCGCCACGGTCGTGAACTCGCTGGTCGCGGACGTGGTCACACCGCTGATCGCAGCGATCTTCGGCCAGCCGGACTTCTCGGAGATCACGATCCCCGTCGGCGACAGCGAGATCTTGATCGGGAACTTCCTCAACGCGCTGATCTCGTTCCTGATCGTCGCGTTCGTGCTGTTCCTCGTGGTCAGGGCCTACAACCGCGCGTTCCCGAAGAAGGAGGCGGCCGCCGGACCGACCGAGATCGAGCTGCTCACTGAGATCCGGGACGCCCTGAGTAGTCGCTAACCCCATTTCCAGGTATGAAGGTTGTATGGCCACACAACCGATACCAACGGGCATGGAGATCGAGGCGACCTCCGACGCCCTGAAACTGATCCGCGCTCGAGGCGGGATGCTCTTCGTCTGGATCGAGGCCGGGATGCGAGGACTGCGGTTCCTGCGGACCTCGACGGAACCGCCGGAGGACGCCTTGAACTGGGAGCGAACCGAGACCGAAGAGGGCTTCTTGGTGTTCACGCCTCCCAAGATGCGGAAGCCCCGGACGCTCGGCCTCGAGGTGCGAGGGTTCATGACGAAGCTCCGCATCAACGCCCTCTGGAACGGCTGCGCCTTCGTCATCTAGGAGCTCTCGTCAGGCACCCGCGTTCCTCGACAGACGTCAAGCTGCCAGTGACTCTCGAGCAGAACCTCGGTATCGAGTGATACCCACAGCCAGTTCGTCTCGATCAGCTGCCTCGATTTCGTCTCGCGAGAGACCGCGAGGACCTTCCAAGGTCGAGCGGATGCTGAACACGAAGCACGCGGTCAGATCGACTTTGTACTCCGCTCGACCTCGACTCGTCGACACAGCGCGACCGTATCGATCGAGCATGCGGATCGTCAGATCATTCGTCCGATCGTGACGGATCTCACAGACGACGTCCTCGCTGAGGATCTGACTTCAACCTATGGAGACATGGATGATCCTCGTCACCGATGGAACAGTCATCGAGTATCCGCCCGAGGCATATGACTCGGCCGAGACAGCGCGGCACGAAGCCCGTCGATGGGCCTGGGTGATCTCGGGAATGGGCTGGATCCCCATCGAGGAGCTAGCAGACGATCGATGGACCGTGGGTGATCGTGATGTTCGCCTTGTTCGTGTCGGATGGCGAAGGTGGATGGGTAGGCACCTTCTGGACATGGGACGGCTACCCCGATCCCGAGGCAACACTGCTCGAGGATCGGACTGCGGCGAGAGCCTGGGTGACTGCTCCACTTCATGAAGTTCTTGCGCCTGTGGCTGTCGAGGAGAACGACTGGATGATCGTCGCCACGTTTGATCGGGAAGGCGAGGAGGCCTACGCAGTGGCTCACCTTCTCAAGCGAGTGGAAGCTCGCTAGGCCCTCCAAGCGGGATGTCCCCATGCTCGCCGAACACGATGACTTGCTCTTCGGACGTCTCCTCAGGCCGGATATCACTCCGGAAGTTGACTTGGTACTGCACGCGTCGCGCATGAGTGCGTTGCTCCACCTCCTCAAGTGTGAGGAGGACCGCGAAGGGCCTTCCGAAGACATTGGTCTCATTCAGGACGACGAACGCGAAGCAGTATCGGGGCCCAAGCGCCTTGGCCATTGCGTACTCGCGCTCTGTCGCGCCGAAGAAGAATCCGCGCAACGCCTTGTCGGTGATGGCTTTCTTGGTTGTCTTCATCTCGACGAGCGTGAGACTCGGGAAGTAGTCGTCTACGGACTCGAGCGTGATGGGTGGGGCAGCGGAGGTGGTCATGACTAGGTCGAATGTCTGCGTCCCGAAGGCACCCGTGATCCCGATCAGCTCCAAGATTCGCCGCTTCGTGAGCAGGTCGATCAGCTGGAATCTGGTGTCCCGGAGGAGAAGCGAGATGCCTTCCTTTTCCACGCGGGCATTGATCCCGCTCTTCTCGAACTTGCTCATTGGCGTCCGATGATCCTCTTGGAGAGCAATAGGATCAAGATCGGTGATAGGCGGGCGGCATTGTCTTGGAGTCGATCGTGGCTGAGTGGATAGATGTGTCAGCAATCGCGGAATTAGCGGATCGCAAGCCAGTCCGCGTCTCCGTGGGCGATTCGGTTGTTCTCCTCGTGAAAGACGATGCTCAGGTGCTCGCGATCGGGAATCAGTGCACGCACCAAGGGGCAGCCCTGGATCGGGGAGTGGTCAAGATCGCCGGCTCGGTGAAGACGGTGACGTGCCCGGCCCACGGAAGCATGTTCAACCTCGAGACGGGCAAGCCGATGCGACCGCCGGCAACGAAGCCGGTTCCCGTCTACGACGTGAAGGTTGAGGACGGCCGAGTGTGGGTTCGTTTTCGAGAGCAACGGACTAGCTCGCTGCCCTAAAGCGTTCGTACCGCTCTTCGAGCAGGTCTTCCCGTGGCCAGGCCGGCCTACTCCGCGGCAGATGAAGTCGTGCATGGTGGAGCCCTTGCAGGGCGTGCAACAGCGTGGGTCCATCCACCTCTTCCATCACATCGGGACGAATCTCCACCACATAGTCGGGCCGAATGCCGAGAACGGCGTTGTCGAAGGCCCGGTGATGAATAGCGCACATGGCAACCCCATTCGGCACAATGGGTTCGCCACCATCCCGGTCTTCCTTGATGTGAGCGGCGTCCAGAAGAGGCTTGTGGCGAAGGCGACACAGCGCGCATTGGCTCGCGTAGGCTGTCAGCACGCGGTAGCGGAACATTGGTTGATGGAGACGGCGCTTGACCATGGCCTCCGCATACTCTCGCTGCAATGCGCTGTCGGCAGGGTGCACGAAGTCGCTTTCCCATTGAGAGCGCAAGTCGTCCGACAGCGCCACAACAAACTGCCGCAGATCTCGCTCCTCGTCCACAATCCAAACAGGGGAGAGAGGCAGATACATGGCCGGCCCGACACCGTAGAACCAAATGAGAGGCTTGGCGAGTTCAAGAGCACGGCGGAGAGAGACATTGTCGTGCGCGTCTGAATCGGCACCCATCCATTTGTATCGCAGGTAATTGTCCGGCCCAAGGGCGTCCTCATAGGGCCGATCCTCCGGACGCAGACGGAACGTGGTCATGATAGTGAGAGCAGCGTCGGAGCCACGAGGAACCCTGATACCACGCCGAGGTTGAAGCAATGAGAGACGCTCGCCTTCGAATTGGAATGAGCTGAGATCTCGGCTCCGGACGTATCCATCGCCTTGATCCCGAAGCCGGCCGACGTAGGCCGTCGCTGCGGCGCGGAGGCGATCATCGAAGGAGTCCCCCTGCACGCAAGAAGTATGCGCCGTCTCTTAGAATGCGGGCTAGAGCTTCTCGATCGAGCGGGCTTCCATCCGAGGACCGTACGCGGGCGGGGAGATGTGGCTCGCTTCCAAGAGCCGCTGCACGCGGCCTCGCTGCCCTCGATAGGGCTCCAGCAGCTCGAGCATCCGCTCGTCGTCGGCGCGGGGCTCGCCGGCGAGCGCCCACGCCACGACGTCCGGGCAGGTGATAGTCGCCGACCGAGACGGCGTCGGGATCGCCGAACGACAGCCGCATGACCTCGGCCGCCGTCCAGGGGCCGATCCCCGGCATCGCTTCCAGCCGGCGCCGCGCTTCGTCGAACGGCACTTCGGCGAGCGCTTCGAGCGACGCCGCCCGTGCACACACGGCTCGCACCACCTCCGCGCGGCGTCGCTCCACCCCCCACGGGTGGAACCGGAAGTACGGAAGCTCAGCCACCGCCGCGGGATCGGGAGGCAGCAGCAGGCCGCCTTCGCCGGGCGCCGGTTCGCTCACGTCCTTCGTCATCCGCCGCCACGCCCGCCGAGCCTCCATCCCCACGACCTTCTGCTCGAGGATCGCGGCGATGAGCGTCCGCACCACGTCGAGCGCTCGCGTGAGTCGCACGCTCCGATGTTCCTTCCACACCTGCGCCATCACGTCGTCGTGAGGCTCGAACGCGGAGAGGTCGTCCTCGGCGCCGATCAACCCGGGCGCGCGATCCAGCGCCCATCCGGCTCCGGATCCCCACGCCGTCGCGACGGACCTCCCCGTGTCCGGGGACGAGCCGAAGCGTGACCGGGCCCTCGGGCGTGCGTGCGGCGCGCCACGTCTCGTGTCGCTCGATCCGCATCGTCGGGTCGCCGGTGCCGCGCCGGAGCGGGAAGAGCGTCGCGGCCAGGTCGTAGGGCTCCTCGACCGGGATCGTGCGCGTCCGTCTCCGACACGACGCTCACTCCGAAGGGCTCACCGTCGTGGGATCGGGGACGACGGTCCCGGCAAGGACGGGCTCGGCGACACGCCGACGTCGGACGCCAGATGGCGGTCGATGTCGAGGCTCCCCGTCTCCGGGAACTGCGTCACGACGTCCCACGCGACGAGCTGCATGCCACCCTCGTCGTCGGCCCGGAAGTAGAGGACCTCGGCGGAGAACGGCACGTCGCCCTCGGCCGTGAAGCCGGTTGGCCCCGCGCCGCCGGTCGTCCCGACACGCAGGTACAGGGTCCCGTCGATCACCTCGTCGCGGTTCTCGTGGAAGTGACCCGACAGGACGAGCGGCACCATCCCGGCCACTTCGGCGGCCATGCGATCGTCGTGGACGAGCAGGATGTCGGGCGGCTCGGGAAGCGCGCCGATATCCGCCGCGACACGCTCCGCCGCCGCCTCGACCAACTCGACGACCTCCTCGTCGCCGGTCGGCGTCCCTCGCTGCTCGTTGAAGTACGGGTGCCCGAGGCCGTAGATCTCGAAGCCGTCCACCTCGGCGGTGTCGCCGTCGAGCACAACGGTGTTCTCGAGTCGTGCGAGCGCGTCCTGGAAGTCGGCCGAGTCGTGGTTGCCTCGGACCCAGACGTAGGGCAGCTCGAAGTCGGGGATCTCGGAGAGGATGAACTCCTCGTTCGGAGCGCCGAACGACGTCGTGTCGCCGGTGTCGATGACGAAGTCGACGTCGAAGCTCCGCGCGAGCTCCTGCGCGAACCCGTAGCCGAGCGTCGACAAGTGGATGTCGGAGATGTGGAGGACGCGGATCTCGTCACCACGTCCGAGCGGGTTGGACTCGACCGCCGCGTACGCGCGGGCGGCGCCCGCCACGACCCGGCGGAGCTCGTCGCGGAAGTACCCCACGCGCTCGATCGCGCCCTCGACCGGACCGAACAGCTGCGGCACCAGCCGGAGCGAGCCGGTGTAGCTCGGCGCCTGGAACGCGGCTGCGTCGAACCCGATCGCGGTGAACCCCACCGAGAGCACGACCGCGATGAGCCCCGCCATCGTGGCGCGAAGGACCTCGAGCCATCGGTTGCGGAACGCGAGGAGCCCGAGGGCAGCCGCGCCGGCGACCCCCACCAGCACGACCCACCCGGCGAAGCGTCCCGCCTCGGCCAGCGTGTTCCGTTCGACCTCGGCGGCCACGGAGTCGACCCCTCGACGGAGTCCCTCCTGCAGCTCCTCGACGTCGACCTCTCGGAGCGACGCACGGAGGTGCAGCGGTGCGCCGTGGGTGTCGGCGCGGAGCCTGCCGAGCGGGGGGAGCGAGATGTCGGTGACGCTCCGGCCGAAGTCGGCCTCCATCTGGATCTGGAAGGGACCCGCGTCGACCGTCGTCTTCGCGAACGCCTGGAGTGCCAGCGCCGCCCCCGCCACGCCGACCAGGATCGGGCCGAGGAGCCTCGCCCAGCGAGGCATGCGAGCCATGCCGGGCACCGTAGCAGTGGCCCCGTTCAGCCCGAGGGACGGTTCCTCACGCTGGGGTCGGCAGAGGTGTCGGATCCGCGAATTCTCTCGCCACTTCGAGGAACGGATCCACGGCCGCGGGGTGGCCGTCGACCCACGCCACCCCGTACCCGATCAACGGGGTCGGCGGACCCAGGCGCCGGAAGACCACTCCTGGTACGGGGAGGTCGGGACCTGTAGGGAGCCCCGAGATCCCGAACCCTTCCCCGTTCGCCACGTGCTCCAGGCGGTGAGCGTCATCGAGGTCAGGGACCTGCCGCGTCCGAGGGTGCTCCGGGATACCGAACATGATCCGGTGGATGTGTTCGGTCATCTCTGGGTTCGCGTTCCGAGGCCAGTCCACGAACGACTCTTCCAACAGCTCGCTCCTCGGTATGCGCTCCAACTCCGCCAATCGATGCCCTTCAGGAAGGATCACCACGAGCTCGAACGTCCCAAGCTGCTGGTATCGAGCCTTCGGCTCGACCGACTTGAAGGGGGAGAAGACGATCGCCACATCGAGCGTGTGGTTGGTGATCCCGTCGATGAGCTCGGAATGGAGTCGTGGATTGAACTCTAGTTCCACGTCCGGATAACGGTCCCTGAACGCCTCCACGGCCTGTCCCGCGACTGGCGGTATCCCAAGGATGGGCTGTCCCACTCGCAGGAGCCCGTCCTTGCCCCGAGCGGCGAGAACGGCGCTCTCCACTGCTCGATCGGCGAGCTCGACCGTCAGACGGGCATGGTCGAGGAAGACCCGGCCAGCATCCGTAACCTCGACGCCGCGCCGATCGCGGATCAGGAGCTGGACGCCGACGGCGCGCTCGAGCTTCAGGATCTGCTGGGAGAGCCCCGACTGAGCGATGTGGAGCTGGGCCGCTGCCCTCCCGAAGTGGCGCTCCTCGGCGACGGCGATGAAGTACCGGAACTGGCGCAGATCGACCGTCGTCACCGAGCGCTTCTCCTCCTATCAGCTGCCGACGGTGGACCCTCGGAAGCGGCGACCTCCCGAGCCAGCTCGATGAACGGATCGAGGAACGGGGACGTCTGGATGGCGGACCAGGCCAACCCGTAGCCGAGCGGCGGCGTGTCCTCATCCAGGGGGCGCAGGACGACTCCGGGTCGTTCCACGCCCGGGTGCATCACCGTGACCCCTATCCCTTTGCCCTCAGCGATGAGCTCGAGGCGGCGAGCCTCTTCGGCCAATGGTACTTCGACTCTCTCGGGATGCTTGATCTCGCCGAAGAGGGTCCTGTGGATGTAGTCGGACAACTCGGGATTGATGTTCCGAGGCGCATCGAGGAACGGCTCCTTCAACAGCTCGGAGCGCGGGATGCGCTCGAGCTTCGCGAGCCGGTGTCCCTCTGGGACGGCCGCAACGAGCGTGTATGCACCCAACTGCTGGTATCGCGGTGGAGGGTCCACGGACTTGAACGGGAAGAACACAACCGCGACGTCGAGCGCGAACGTGCTGATCCCGTCGATGAGCTCGGAGATCAGCCGGGGATGGAGCTCGACCTCCACATCCGGGAACCGGTCTCCGAAGATCTGCAGGAGCCGCTCCGCCCTCGGCGGCATCCCGATGATGGTGGTTCCCACCCGCAGGAACCCTGTCTTTCCTCGCTCAGCGAGCTGTGCGCTCTCGACGGCTCGATCGGCCAGATCCAACGTCAGCCGGGCGTAGTCGAGGAACGCTTCGCCGGCATCGGTGACCTCGACCCCCCGGCGATCGCGGAGGAGGAGTTGCACGCCGACGGCGCGCTCGAGCTTCAGGATCTGCTGGGAGAGCCCCGACTGAGCGATGTGGAGCTGGGCAGCGGCCCGTCCGAAGTGGCGCTTCTCGGCAACCGCGACGAAGTACCGGAACTGCCGAAGATCTACCGCCATCGGATCCCTCCTGCTTCTGGTGTATGCAGGCCATCTTCTCGCTCGGCGGACGTATTGTCAACTGAGTATGTCATATGACACACTGACTTGGCACTCCCGGCTAGGTAGAAGGAAGAGGATGTCGAGCATGGACACGTCTCGGATCTCAGCGACGCTGAGGGCGGCGCGAGCGCGTCTCGGGTGGAGTCGCGAGACCCTGGCACACCACTCCGGCGTGAGCTGGTCGGCGATCTCGCAGATCGAGTCGGGGAGACGCAAGAACGTTCGCCTGACCAGCCTGTCCGCTCTCGCCACGGCGCTCGGCGTGAGCGTTGACTACCTGATCGGGAGAGCGGCGGGGGCAACGCCGCTCATGGAACATCGCGTGCTCCCCTATGGGTCCGACGAGGAGTTCCTCGCAGCCGCGATCCCCTTCCTCAACGGTGGGATCGACGGGTCAGAGAGCCTCTTGGCAGTCACGACCGAGGAGCACATCGAGCTCCTGCGTGATTCGCTCGGGAACGGCTCCGAACGCCTCGGATCCGCGCCCTCGGGCCACTGGTATCGCTCGCCCGACGCAGCCCTGAACGGCTACCGCACATTCGTCGACGAGCAGGTCGAAGCGGGAGCGACCTGGGTCAGGATCGTGGGAGAACCTGTCTGGGCGGGGCGGTCCGACCGCGAGATCACTGCCTGGACTCGCTACGAATCGCTGCTCAATCTTTCGTTCGCTGCATCTCCGGTCACGATCGTCTGTCCGTACGACACCAGCACTTTGCCCGAGGAAGTCCTCGCGAACGCTCGTCGGACGCATCCAGAGGCCGTGCACGCGGATGAGACCCTCGCCAATCCGGCATATCGAGGGCCCGAGGACTTCCTGCTCGACTCGGACCCCGATCGCAGCCGCTGAGTCGTTCGCCGGTCCGAGGCACTGTCAGATGACTCACTGATTCGACGCGCACAGGGCGGGTATATGGGTGAGAATGGCGAACGTGGACCCCTCGCGGATCGGAGACACGTTGAAGGCCGCTCGAGCGCGTCTCGGGTGGAGCCGTGAGACGCTCGCGCACCACTCTGGGGTGAGCTGGTCCGCCATCGCGCAGATCGAGTCCGGTAGACGCCGGGACGTTCGACTGAGCAGCCTGGCGGCGTTGGCGGACGCGCTCGGAGTCGGCGTCGACTATCTGATCGGGACCGCAGCGGCGACGACGCCGCAGCCCTTCGATCATCGGCTCCTCACGTACCGGTCCGATGAGGACTTCCTCGGTGCTGCGATCCCGTTCTTCTCGGAGGGGATCGAGCAGCCCTCCCAATACCTCCTGGCGGTCACGACGGAGGCGAAGACCGGGCTCCTGCGCGAAGCGCTCGACGGCCGTTCGGAGCACGTCGAGTTCGCGAACTGGGCGGACTGGTATCGCTCGCCGGATGCGGCCTTGCACGGCTACCGCAGATTCGTCAAGGAGAAGTTCGAAACGGGAGCGGCGTGGATCCGGATCGTTGCCGAGGCCGCCTGGGCGGGCGATGCCGAGGAGGTCGCCGCGTGGACCCGGTACGAATCGTTGGTCAACCTCGCGTTCGCGTCGTCACCGGCCACGATCGTCTGCACGTACGACGAGGCGGCGCTCCCAGAGGAGGTCATCGCCGACGCGCTCCTCACCCATCCCGAGTTCGCTCATGGGAGTGACGCGACGGGGAACCAGTCGTACCGAGGGCCCGAGCAGTTCCTCGTCGATCACTGATCGCTCAGGCGTGCGGCGCGGAGCGCGAGATATCGCTGCTCAGGGATGCTCGCCGTCATCCTCGCCGCCCGGAGGTATGCCTCGCGGGCGGCGACGTCATCGCCCGCGAGCTCGAGCAGATGCCCCCGGACCGCGTCGAGACGATGGGTCTGGGCCATCCGGTCGTCGTCGTCGAGGGTGCCGAGCACGGCGAGGCCGGCCTTCGGCCCGTCGACCATCGCGACCGCGACGGCGCGATTGAGCGTGACCACCGACCCCGGCGACACGTCCTCGAGCACGTCGTACAACGCGAGGATCTGCGGCCAGTCGGTGTCCTCGGCGCTCGCCGCCTCGTCGTGCACCGCGGCGATCGCCGCCTGTAGCTGGTACGCACCGACCGGCGCCGTCCCGAGGGTGCGGGTGACGATCGCGACGCCCTCCTCGATCTGGGCCGCGTTCCACCGTGCACGGTCCTGGTCGGCGAGCGGCACGATCGATCCGTCGGGCTCCGTCCGGGCCGCCCGGCGGGCGTCGGTCAGCAGCATGAGAGCGAGCAGACCGGCCACCTCGCCGTCTCCAGGGATGAGCCGATGGAGCATCCGGGTGAGCCGGATCGCCTCCGAGGTGAGGTCGGCCCGGTGGAGCGATGCGCCGGCGCTCGCCGTGTAGCCCTCGTTGAACACGAGGTAGAGCACGTGCATCACGACGCGGAGTCGCTCCGCTTGCTCGCGCTCCGGCGGGAGATCGAAGCGGGCGCCGCTGCTCTTGATGCTCTGTTTGGCCCGGCTGATGCGTTGGGCCATCGTGGCTTCGGGAACCAGGAACGCGTTCGCGATCTCCGCCGTCGTCAGCCCGCCGACGGCGCGGAGCGTGAGCGCGAGCTGCGAAGGGACGGAGAGCGAGGGGTGGCAGCAGAGGAACAGGAGCGTGAGCGTGTCGTCGTTCGGGGCGAGCTCTCCCTTGACGGGCACCTCGAGGGCTGCCGTCGTCTCCTCCCGCCGCCGTCGGGCGCTCTCGCTCCGCCACTCGTCGACCAGGCGGCGGGAGGCGACGGTCACGAGCCACGATCGCGGCTCGTCCGGGACGCCTTCCCGCCCCCACTGCTGGGTCGCGGCGAGCAACGCCTCCTGCACGGCATCCTCACACGCGTCGAACTGGCCATGGCGTCGGACGAGCGCACCGAGGACCTGCGGCGCGAGCTCGCGCAGCAGGTCCTCGATGCGGGGCGCGTCGACCGTCGGCACTCCGGGCGCCTCCTCCTACGCCGCCTCGGCTGCGCGCTCCATCTCGGCGATGTCGATCTTCTGCATCTGGAGCATCGCCTGCATCGCGCGCTGGGCCCGGCCGGGGTCGGGGTCACCCAGCAGCCGGTGCAGTGCGGTCGGGATGATCTGCCAGGAGAGGCCGTACCTGTCCTTCAGCCACCCGCACTGGCTCTCCTCGCCACCGTCCGTGAGCGCCTTCCAGAAGTAGTCGACCTCCTCCTGTGACTCACAGCTGACGTGGAACGAGATCGCCTCCGTGAACGCGAACTCGGGGCCGCCGTTCAGCGCCGTGAACTCGAGTCCCTCGAGGAGGAACGACGCCGTCATCGCCGAGCCGGGGGTGCCGGGTCCGGCCTCGCCGTAGCGCGCGACGTCCCCGACCTTGGACTCCCCGGCCGGGGAGCCACCGGGCCGCCCGTTGAACACCGAGACGTAGAACTCGGCTGCCTCTTCTGCCTGATCGTTGAACCACAGGAACGGCGTGAGCTTCTGCATCGGATCCTCCTCGTGTTCGATGGATCGGTGTCGATCCCCTAGACCTCGGGCGGCGCGTCCGCGACCTGTCTGACTTCGACCGGCTCTCCCGTGAAGGCGACGCACCGAGAGGCGAGGTCGATGGCGCGCGCCTCGTCCGCCTCGATGATCCACCAGCCGGCGAGCGACTCCTTGGCCTCGGCGTATGGCCCGTCGGTCGCGACCGGGACCCCGTCCTTCAGCCGGACGGTCTTCGCCTCGCTCGGATCGACGAGCCCCTGTCCGTCGACGAACTCGCCGGCGTCCCGGATCTCCTTGTCCAGGTCGTTCATGAAGCCGATCATGTCCCGGATCCACTCCGGCGATCGGGTCTCCATCATCGTGTTCTGGTCTCCGAACATCGCGATGATGTACTTCATCTCAGCACTCCTTTCCTCCGGCGCCCGATCGGGGCGCTCTCGGGACTGGGTCGGAGCGAGCGCCTCGTTCTCGACATCCCGTCAGAAAGAGTGACGGTACGCGGTCGGGCGAGTTTGGAGGCAGGGCGTGAAGGGGATCCTCCCCGAGGCTTCGGGGCTGCGCTCCGGAGCAGAAGGTGAACCGAGCGGGCCCCTGGGGAAGCGGGCCCGCTCGTTTCGCGTCCGGGGGACGGTACGCGGCTAGCAGTCGTAGTACATGTGAAATTCGTGTGGATGTGGCCGGAGCCGGATCGCGTCCACCTCGTGGGCTCGCTTGTACTCGATCCAGGTGTCGATCACGTCCTGGGTGAAGACCCCGCCCTCCAGCAGCCACTGGTGGTCGGCCTCGAGCGTGTCGAGCACCTCCTCGAGGGAGCCAGGGACCTGCTTGACCGATGCCTTCTCCTCGGGCGGCAGGTCGTAGAGGTCCTTGTCCATCGGCTCCGGCGGCTCGATCTTGTTCTTGATCCCGTCGATCCCCGCCATGAGCATCGCGCTGAAGGCGAGGTAAGGGTTGCACGCCGCATCCGGCGTCCGGAACTCGAGCCGTTTGGTGGCCGGCTGCCGTGAGAAGACCGGGATCCGCACGCAGGCCGACCGGTTCCGCTGCGAGTAGACGAGGTTGATCGGGGCCTCGTAGCCGGGGACCAGCCGACGGTAGGAGTTCGTGGTCGGGTTGGTGAACGCGAGCAGCGAGGGCGCGTGCTGGAGCAGGCCTCCGATGTACCAGCGGGCCATGTCCGAGATGCCGGCGTAGCCGACCTCGTCCCAGAACAGGTTCTCGTCGTCCTTCCACAGGCTCTGGTGGGTGTGCATCCCGGAGCCGTTGTCCTGGAAGATCGGCTTCGGCATGAACGTCACGGTCTTGCCCGCCGCCCATGCCGTGTTCTTGACCACGTACTTGTACTTCATGACGTTGTCGGCGGTCTTCAGCAGCGGGCCGTAGCGCATGTCGATCTCGGCCTGGCCGGCGGTGCCGACCTCGTGGTGGTGGACCTCGATCTTCACGCCGACCTTCTCGAGGTTGAGCACCATCTGCGAACGCAGGTCCTGGTAGTGGTCCATCGGCGGCACGGGGAAGTAGCCCTCCTTGTAACGGGGCTTGTAGCCGAGGTTGGGGGAGTCGTCGGCGTTCCTCGCGGCGCCGGAGTTCCAGACGCCTTCGGCCGCATCGATGTGGTAGTAGCCCTCGTGCTGGTTCTGGTCGAAGCGGATCGAGTCGAAGATGTAGAACTCGGCCTCGGGTCCCCAGTTCGAGAGGTCCGCGATGCCGGTCTGCTTCAGGTAGAGCTCGGCCTTCCGGGCGATGTAGCGGGGGTCGCGCGAGTACCACTCGCCCGTCACCGGGTCCTTCACGTAGCAATGGATGTTCAGGGTCCTGTGCTGCGTGAAGGGGTCGAGGTAGGCCGTGTCCGGGTCGGCGACGAGGAGCATGTCCGACTCCTGGATCTCCTGGAAGCCTCGGATGGAGGATCCGTCGAACCCGAGCCCGTCCTCGAAGACCCCTTCGGTGAGCTCGGAGACGGGGACGGAGAAGTGCTGGGTGAGACCCGGCAGGTCGCAGAACCGCAGGTCGACGATCTCGACGTCCTGCTCCTTCGCGAGAGCGAGGACCTCCTTGGGCGTGGTCACGTGCGATGCACCCCCTGTGCTGGTCGGCTGGTGACTGGTGTCGTCGGGCTTCTGGCGCCGAGCCCAGAGTAGGTGACCGTCCAAGGCGAGCTGTTTCCCGAGCGTTAACTCTGCGTGAACTCGGGTCGGGCCGAAGGATCGAGCCAAAGGATCGAAAATGGCCCGGGCCGGCGACCGAGGGCGGTGGGATCACCGCCCCGGGCGCCGGCCCGGGCTGCGAGCGAGACCGGAGCCGCGACCGAGGGGATGAGGCGTCCCGAGGGGATAGGGACTGAGTCGGCTCCGCGCCTTGCTCTTGTTGTGTTCCCATCATCGGCACGCAGGGCCGTGGCGGCGCAGAGCCCGGCCGAGTCATTTCCGCGTGCATCGCGTGGCTAGGTCTTCCGCGTGGTCTGGGCCGGAAGGCTTCCCCCGTGCCGAGGGACTCCGCCGGTTGCCGACGAGCGGCGCCTCAGGCGTCCTGCTCGGCGGCTCGATATCCCACGCTGCGCACGGTCTCGATCAGGGACTCGTGCTCGGGTCCGAGCTTCGCGCGGAGGCGCCGGACGTGGACGTCGACCGTACGTGTGCCTCCGTAGAAGTCGTAGCCCCAGACCTCGCGCAGCAGCGAGGGCCGCGTGAAGACGCGGCCCGGATGCTGCGCGATGAACCGGAGGAGCTCGAACTCCTTGAAGGTGAGGTCGAGCGGCCGCCCGGAAACGGTCACGTGATAGGTCTCGGTGTCGATCGAGATCGCACCGAGACGGATCACGGTTCCGTCGCCCGCCCCGGCGCGCCGGCGGAGCATCGCGAGACGCACCCGGAGCTCGGGCGCCGGCGCGCCGGGATACACGAGCTCGTCTGCGACCTCGTACCACGGGTAGCGCTCCAGCTGATCACGCTCGAGGACGACGACCGCGGGGACCCGAGCGTCACGGGCCCGGAGCTCGGTCAGGACCGACCACGCCTGCGGAGCGTTCTCCCCGGCGTCGACGAGGATCCCCTCGGGCTCGAGCTCCAGGACGTGTGCGAGCGATGCCATCGAGAGGGGTTCGAGCTTCAGATCCGGGGCGACCTCGAGCAGAGCCGGGAGCGTCACCTGAGGTGATCGGTCGCTGAGCAGCGCTAGGAAGGGCATCGTCGGGTCCTCCTCCGCACGATATCGGTTCGGCATCGGCCTCGGTACCCTTGACCTGCCATGACGATGATCAACGTGAGGCTCTTCGCCGCCCTCCGCGAGCTCGCCGGGGCCTCCGAGGTCCAGGCCGAGGGGAAGAGCGCCGGGGACGTGATCGACGTCCTCTCTTCGCGCTACGGCGAACGCTTCACCCAGATCGCCGCCGTGGGCTCGGTGGTCGTGAACGGCGAGCGTGCGTCCCGCTCCACCCCTGTGGCCGCCGGAGATGAGGTCGCTCTTCTCCCTCCGGTGTCGGGCGGCTCCCCGATGCGCAACTCCCGCCGCTGAGGCATACTGCCTGGACCTCATGCGCTTCCACCGGGTCCTCCTCATCGTCAACCCCGTGGCACGTACCTATTCGAAGCCGGTCCTCGCGGTGATCGAGAAGGCACTTTCGGCAGACTTCCGGCTCGAGGTCGCGGAGACCAAGGGACGGGGACACGCGCGCGAGCTGGCTGCGCAAGCCGCATCCGAGGGCGTCGACATGGTGGCCGTGCTGTCGGGTGACGGGACGATCAACGAGACCGTCAACGCCTTGGCGGGGACCGAGACCGCGCTGGCGCCGCTCCCCGGTGGTGCGACGAACATCCTCGTGCGCGCGCTCGGGTTGCCGCTCGATCCCGTCGAGGCGACCGGCATGCTGATCTCGAAGGCGCTCGACGACGAGGTCTTCAAGCTCAACCTCGGACGGGCCGACGGGCGGTACTTCGCGGTCAACTGCGGCGCGGGTGTCGACGCGGCCGCGATGAAGCGATTGGACAACAAGTTCCCCAAGACGAAGGAGAAGTTCGACCGGGTGGCGTTCCGGGTGGTCGCGTGGGAGCTGATGGTCGGCTACGCGGGCCGACGGCCCGACCTGCGTCTGTCGGTCGACGGGGGAGAGCCGACGCCGTCGCTCTCAGTGATGGTGGGGCGGACCGATCCGTACACGTACTACAAGGGCGTCGGTCTCCGGATGACGCCGGACGCCTCGCTGGACGCGGGCCTCGACGTGCTGTCGGTGCGGAAGCTGGCGCGCCGGAGCATCCCGAGGATCGCCTGGCAGGTGTTCGGGTCAGCGAGGCACGTGCTGGGGCGCGACATCGACTACATCCACGACGCGTCGAGTGTGGTGGTGACGTCGGACAAGCCGTTCCCCGCGCAGGTCGACGGCGACGCGCACGGCGAGCATCGTCGCCTCGAGATGACCTTGGCGCCCGAGGCGCTCTGGGTCGTCGCCTGAGCCTCAGCCCGCAAGCCCATCAACGGCGGGTCAACGAACGGGGTGCCTGCTCTTCGCCGCTGCGTGTCAAGCGCTTACCGACGAACACCTAGGTCTTTGTCGGTAAGGGCTTGACGGGTCACGCGAAAGAGGGACAGGGCTCAGGTGTCAACAGCTTGACACTCGGTCGCGCGCGCCCCGACGCGTCAGGAAGCTGACGGGGCCGCGTCACCCTGGCGGGCGGTCTCCCCGACGTGGATCCCGCACTCCCACTTGGCGATGCCGGCCCATCGTCCCGCGCGCTCGGGCTCGCCGGCGAAGCGGAGCCGGGTGCACGGCGCACACCCGATCGAGGAGTACCCCAGGTCGTAGAGCGGGTTGTGCGGGAGGTCATGCTCCTTGAGGTAGCGCCAC
>CAVVAK010000002.1:0-264813 GCA_963746335.1 uncultured Actinomycetota bacterium
ACAGTGCCATCGAGCCTCGCGGTGTCCTCGCGACCTTCGATGAGAACGGGTTGACGATCTGGGCGACGAACAGCAAACCGCATCTGGTCCGTACGATCGTGGCTCGCATGCTCGGCATGTCCGATGAGCAGGTTCGGTTCATCGGTCCGGACATGGGTGGCAGCTTCGGTGGTGGCATCTTCCCGGAGGACGCGCTGATCCCCTTCCTCGCGACCGAGCTCCGGAGACCCGTTCGCTGGGTGGAGGACCGGCGCGAGAACCTCCTCGCGACCTCACATGGGCGCGATCAGATCCACGAAGTGGAGATCGGGTTCCGGAAGGATGGCACGGTGGTGGCCGTCCGTGACCGATACGTGATGGACACCGGCGCGTACAACACGTACGCCGTGACCGTTCCCTACAACACGGTGACGCACATGCGGAGCCAGTACCGCATCGATCACTTCTCCGTGGACGGGACGGTCGTGGTCACGACGAAGGCGCCGGCGGTTCCGGTCCGCGGGGCCGGCCGTCCCGAAGCGACCTTCGTCATCGAGCGATCGATGGACTTGGTCGCGCGCCATCTCGGCATCGACCGAGCGGAAGTGCGACGCCGGAACCTCATCCGGCCCGAGGACATGCCCTACGACATGGGTATCCCGTACCGGGACACGGTCCCGATGAGCTACGACCAGGCCGACTTCCCCGCGCAGCTCGACGCAGCGCTCGAGGCCTTCGACTACGACGGGTGGATGGAACGTCAGCGTGTCGCTCGCTCGGAGGGCCGCCGGATCGGTGTGGGTATCGCGGCGTTCATCGAAGGGTCCGGGCACGGACCCTTCGAGAACGCGATCGTGAGTGTGGATGACAGTGGCCGCGTGAACGTCGTGAGCGGCGCGCGGCCGCACGGTCAGGGGCACGAGACGGTGCTCTCCCAGGTGGTGGCCGATCAGCTGCGGATGGATCCCGAAGACGTCATCGTCCGAACCGGAGACACGGGTCTGCTCGCCAACGGTCGAGGTTCATTCGCGAGCCGCACCGCCGTCGTGGCGGGGAACGCCGCCGCCATCGCGGCGGCCAAGCTGCGCGAAAAGATCCTCCGCGTGGCCGCGCGGATGTTGGATGCAACCCCCGAGGAGCTGACCCTCGAGAACGGTTCCGTGTTCCGCAGTGGGACGGACGCCACGCTCGACCTCCGCCAGGTTGCCGCAGGAGCCGCAGACGGCTCCACGAGCCCCACCGACACGGACGCGGAGCCGGGTCTGATCGGGACCCATCACTTCGTTCCTCCCACCGCGACGTTCGGGTCGGGCACGCACGTCGTGGCGGTGGAGGTCGATGGAGAGACGGGTGGCGTCCGGATCCTCGACTACGTGACGGTCGACGAGTGCGGGACCATGTTGAACCCGATGATCGTTGAGGGACAGGTCCACGGAGGAGTCGCGCACGGGATCGGGAACGCCCTCCTGGAGGAGGCCGTCTACAACGAGGACGGGCAGCTGCTCACGACCACGTACATGGACTATCTGCTCCCCACCACGATGGACGTGCCGCCGATCCGCGTCGGGCACCAGGTCTTCCCCTCGGATCGGAACCCGCTGGGGGCCAAGGGCGTGGGGGAGGGTGGGGCGGTGGCCGCTCCCGCCGCCGTCGTCAGCGCGGTCGAGGACGCGCTCGGGCCGGGTCGCGTCCGACTCACCCGCATCCCGATGTCCCCCGAGCGGATCCTCGAGGCCTTGCATGTGGCGGAGGCAGGATCGGGAGAACCCGCGCGAGCCGACGGATGAGGGTGGCCGTGGTCGGCTGCGGGGTCGGAGGTCTCGCCGTCGCCGGCCATGCCGGCCTTCTGGGTCTGGAGGTCGCGGTGCACGATGTCCGCGACGAGGCCGTGGGACCGGTCGGCGAGCGTGGTGGCATCGAGGTCCGCGGCAAAGAGGAGGGGTTCGCCCCGGTCCGCGTCGCCACGACCGATGTGGCCGAGGCCGTGGAGGGGGCCGACGTCGTGGTCGTGACCACCCAGGGTCCCGAGCAGGGGGCGGCGGCCGGGTCGATGGCCCCGTACCTCGTCTCGGGTCAGGTGCTCCTCGTGATGCCCGGATGCTCGTTCGGCGCGGTGGAGGTTCGCGCCGTGCTCGAGGAACGCGGTGCCGAGGGGATCGGGGTCGCCGAGACGGACAGCTTCCCGTACGGATGCGCCATCCCCGAACCCGCGGTGTCGCAGATCACCAGCGTGAAGAAGCGGTTCGGGGTCGCGGTGCTCCCTCCCGAGCGGAGGGAGGAGATCGTGGGTCTCGCGCAGCGCCTGTTCGACACGGCCGAAGCCGCTCCGAGCGTGCTGCACACGGGGTTGAGCAACATGAACGCGATCCTCCACGTGGCGCCGATGGTGGTGAACGCCGGTCGAGTGGAGAACGGTACCCCGTTCGACTTCTACGGGGAGGGGATCACGTCGTCGGTGGCCCGGATCGTCCGGGCGACGGATGACGAACGCGTCGCCGTCGCCCGAGCGCTCGGGATCGACGTACCGACGATCCGTGGCTGGGTGCGATCCACCTACGGCGTCGAGGGAGATGACCTGTTCGAGATCATCCAGACGCTGCACCGTGATGTGTACGGACCGCTGGTCGCTCCCTCGTCGCTGCGACAGCGGTACCTCACCGAGGACGTTCCCTGCGGCGCGGTGCCGGTCGCGGACCTCGGGAAGCAGCTCGGTGTGGACACACCGGTCACCACCGCCTGCATCATCTTGGCCGACGCGCTCTCGGGCACGGACTGGATCGAGGACGGGCGGACGATGAGGACGCTCGGCCTGTCGGGGCTCTCCGCGCAGGAGATCCGCGCGAGTCTCATGGGCTGAGGCTACGGGTCCCGGTCCGCCGACTCGATCTCCTCGATCAACCTCTTGATGCCGGACCACTGACTGCCTCCGACGGTGATCGGCGCTCGCCGGCCCAGCCCTCGTGCCCACACGGCCCGGTGACCCAAGCTCGCCGCGAGGTCCAGATCCGATCGGTCGGGAGGCGGGACGATGTCGAGGACGAGGCTCCCACGGGGCAGCCGTTCCAAGACGTGGCGATCCACCACGCGCGCCGGGACCGTCGAGAAGATCATCGAGAGCTGCGGAGCGAGCTCGTGGAGTTCCTCGAGCGTGAGGCTCCTCGCCCCGTCGGCGAGAGCCGCGGCACGCTGGACCGGATTCCGGGCCGCGACATGGACATCGGCGCCGAGGGCCAGCAGCCGCCGGGCGAGGACGGATCCGATGGTGCCGAAGCCCACGACGGCGACGGTCGCCCCGTGGATCGTGACGTCCGTGTTCGCGATGGCGGTCTGGAGGACACCCTCTACGACCGCGGGTGCGCGAAGGAGCATGAGCTCGCGATCCGGGTCGTACTCGTGCATCGTGAGCGGGAGGTCGCTCGACGCGTCTGCCAGGGCACTCGTCACCCGGCCGCAGATCACGTGCGCCCCGGGACGAAGCAACGTGAACAGGTCCCGCTCGACGTGGATCGGCTCGGGGGCGTGCGGTGCATAGAGGGTTCCTTCCACGCCCCGCGGGATCGGCAGGAGCGCATAATCGGCATGTCGCATCGCGTCGACGGCCGTGGCGGCCAGATCGACGCCTTCGATCCCGGCGTCCGGCCACGGGAAGCCGTACGCGCGGACCACGGCTCCCGTTCGGCCCGCAAGTCGGGCGATCTCCTGCTCCCGCTCGTCGCCACCGACGATGGCGAGGGTGAGTCGGGTCCACCCGGTTGAAGTCAATGGATCACGTCGGTCCGGTCGTCCCCCAGGAGACCGCCCCGTCCCCAGTCCTCCTTCGAGACCTCGAGGAACGTGACCTGGACCATCTCCCGCCTCGAGCCCGCCTCCTCCACGAGCGTGTCGGTGATGCGATCGATGATGCGCCGCTTCTGCTCGAGGGTTCGACCCTTCAAGAAGTGCACGGTGACCTGCGGCATGCTTCTTGACCTCCTCCGTTCTCCGCGGTGCTCAGAGACCGAGCTTCGTCATGGCGGCCGCGTGGTATCGATCTCCGGCGGCGGCGCCTGGAGGCGCGATCTCGTCGAGCCCTTCCAGGTCCTCACGGGTCAGGTCGACGCCCAGGGCTCCGACGTTCTCGTCGAGGTAGCTCCTGTGCTTCGTGCCGGCGATCGGGATGACGTCATCACCCCGGGCGAGGACCCACGCGAGCGCAAGCTGCGCAAGGGTGCAGCCCTTCGCGTCGGCGACCTCCTTCAGGCGATCGACCAGATCCAGGTTCCGCCGGAAGTCCTCTCCCTGGAACCGAGGGAATCTCTGGCGGTGGTCGGCCGGGACCAGGTCCCGCTCGGTGTCGCGGATGGCGCCGGTGAGCAAGGCCCGCGCGAGCGGGCTGTAGGCGATGAACGTGATCCCGAGCTCGCGGACCGTCGGGAGGATCTCTTCCTCCACGTCCCGGGTGAGCAGGGAGTACTCGGTCTGGAGCGCGGTGATCGGATGGGTCGCATGGGCCCGTCTGATCGTGTCGGCCCCGGCCTCCGAGAGACCTGCGTACCGGACCTTCCCGTCCGCGATCAGCTCCGAGACCGCACCGATCGTCTCCTCGATCGGTGTCTCGATGTCGACCCGATGCTGGTAGTAGAGATCGATCGTGTCGACCTGCAGTCGTCGGAGGCTCGCGTCGCACGCCTGCTTGACGTATCCAGGGTGTCCGTTGACCCCCGCGAAGACTCCGTTCTCGTCCAGGATGTTGCCGAACTTCGTGGCCAGGAACACCTGTTCGCGGCGGTCGCGGATCGCCTCGCCCACCAGCTCCTCGCTGTGCCCCTGCGCATAGACATCCGCCGTGTCGATCAGATCGATGCCGAGGTCCAACGCCCGCCGGATCGTGGCCACGGCCTCGTCGTCATCCGGGGTTCCGTACCAGGCGACCCCCATGGTTCCGAGCCCGAGCGCAGAGACCGTCAGTCCGCTCGTTCCGAGCTTCCGTCGCTCCACGTTCACCTCCCGGGCTGGCCGCCCGCGATCCTGCCAACCCTGCCGGACCGCGGGTGCTGCGTCGCTCCGATCATCCACGAGCCCAGGGTCAAACTCGAACTTGACTTCCGACCGTACGTCAGATACAAGCTGAGTTCCTTGATGGTCTAATATCCTACCAAAGCAAGTTGCGAGCACGTCTGACGCTCGACGGAACCGAGAGGACGGCTGTTGCCGGAGATCGAGATCACTGGCGTAAGCAAGTCGTTCCCGCGCCAGGGGGACGGCGGGCTGCTCCGAGTCCTGAACGACGTGAACATCACGCTCGCGGAGAAGACGTTCACGTGTCTGGTCGGACCGAGCGGATGCGGGAAGTCGACCCTGCTCCGGATCATCGACGGCCTGATGGCCCCGGACACCGGCGAGGTACGCATCGGAGGGGAGCGGATCACCGAACCCTCTCTCGATCGAGGCTTCGTCTTCCAGCACTTCAACCTCCTGCCGTGGAGAACCGTGATCGGGAACATCGAGTTCGGTCTCGAGAACCTCGGCGTGAGGAAGGAGGAGCGACGGCCGCGGGCGACCCAGGTCCTCAAGCTCGTCGATCTCGACGGATTCGAGAACTACTACCCCGGACAGCTCTCGGGAGGCATGCAGCAGCGCGTGGGGCTCGCCCGCGCGCTCGCCGTCGACCCGTCCTTGCTGCTGATGGACGAACCCTTCGGGTCCGTGGATGACCAGACCCGGATGCTGCTCCAGGAAGAGCTCCTCAAGATCTGGGAGCGCGACCAGAAGACCGTGGTCTTCGTCACCCACGACATCGAAGAGGCGCTGTACCTCGGTGACCAGGTCGTCGTTATGCGTGCCCGCCCGTCACAGATCTCGAGGATCATCGAGGTGCCGTTCGGTCGCCCCCGATCCGATGCGGTACGCGGCTCGCCCGACATGGCGAGGCTGAAGCAGGAGATCTGGAACGAGCTGAAGGTGGGCGCCACGGTTGAGGGGTAGCGAGAGGATCGGCGCCGAAGTCACGAGACGCGAGGCGGTTCCGGGGACGATCGAGGACTCGAGCGTCGAGGGGAGCCCTCGCGTCCCGTACGCGCCACCTCGCGTGTCTCGGTCCCGCGCCCTCGTGAACAGAACGTGGTTCCTCCGGCTCGTCGTCTACGGGGGGTTGATCTTCGGGTTCCAGATCATCGCGATGCGGCAAGGACCGTTCTTCCTGCCGACCGTGCCGGACATCCTCTCGGGGATCGTCGAGCTGTTCACCGACGGCTACGTCCTGGTGCTCGGACCGACCCTCCAACAGCTCGCGGTCGGGTTCGTCTTGGCGATGGCGATCGCCATCCCGCTCGGGGCGCTCATGGGGAGATTCGGCATCGCGGAGGATCTGCTGGCGCCCTGGGTGAACACGCTGTACGTGACGAGCAAGGAGTCGCTGCTTCCGATCATCATCCTGATCTTCGGGCTGGGGTTCGGTTATCGCGTGACCGTCGTCATCCTCTTCGCCCTCTTCTTCCCGGTCATCAGCACGGCCGCGGGGGTTCGATACGTGGAACGCGAGTTGCGCGAGACCGCCGAGGCGTTCGCGACGCCGAAGTGGAGGATGTTCACGCGCGTGTATCTGCCGGCGGCCGCCCCGTTCATCGTGGCCGGCATCAGGATGGGCCTCGCCATGGCGATCAAGGGGATGGTGATCGCCGAGATCTGGGTGTCCATCGGGACCGGCCAGCTCCTCGGATCGTTCACCTTGTCTCCTCGCCGACTGGATCTGTACTACGCGCTTGCGATCGTGATCGTCGCCGTGGCCGTCGCCCTCAACGGGGCGCTGAAGGTGGCAGAACGGCGGCTACGACCGTACGCGGCTGTGGAGCATGAGGCCTGGCGAGCATGAGCGGATGAAGCGCGTCAAGGTCGCCCGGTGGACCCTGTCGTTCCTGATCTTCTTCATCCTCTGGGAGATCGTCGGCCGTACCGGCATCTTCATCTCGATCGTGCCGGTGAGCGAGACCATCCCCGAGCTGTTCCGGTTGCTCGGTGAGGGCGAGATCCTCGCAGCCGCTCGAGGGACCTTGACCCTGGCTGCCACGGGGTTCCTCATCGGCGCGACCTTGGGGGTGTCCATCGGCACGTGGGTGGCCACGTCGAAGCGGGCCGCAGCCGTTCTCGATCCATTGATCAACGCCTCGTTCGCGGTTCCGTTCTCGATCTTCATCCCCATCATCTCCATCTACCTGGGGCTGGAGTTCACCGCCAAGGTGTTCCTCGTCGTCCTGTTCAACATCTTCGTGATCATCATCAGCACGTCGGCGGGGATCCGAGACGTTCCGAAGGGACCTCAGGAGATGGCCCGGGCGTTCGGGGTCTCGAGGACGAGGATGTTCCGCAAGGTCATCCTGCCTTGGGCCAGTCCCCACATCATCACGGGACTCAGGCTCGGGGTTGGCCGTTCGGTACAGGGGGCGATCCTCGCCGACCTCTTCCTCCGCGCGCAGGCCCTCGGGCTGTTCATCGTCGACGCCCAAGGACGGTTCGACATCCCCAGGCTGCTCGCCACCGTGTTCTTCGTCACCATGCTCGCGGCGGGGGTCATGGCGATCGCCCGGCTCTTGGAATGGCGGCTCCTGGCATGGAAGAGGCTCTGAGCGCCGTGCGGAGCTGCATACCTACCCATCGTGCGATATCCGACCACCAGCGGGCGCGCTGTCGCCCTGGGGGAACCCGGGTCGGGAGAAAGGAGGTCAGCCGGTCCGATGGGCCGAGATGAATCGAGGGACTGCCACACCTGACCGATCGTGTCCGATCAGAGAACAGGGGGGGTCAAGTTGAGTCGATATGTGAGGGTGCTCGCGCTCGTTGCTGCTCTCGCTCTCATCGCTGTTGCGTGTGGCGGCGACGAGGGGGGTGGAGACGGCGGAACAGACGAGCCCGGTGTCGTTCGGCACGCGGCCGGGTCAACCGCCGATGCCTACATCCCTGAGTACCGTGCCGCCGAACTGTTCGGCGACCAGTTCAACATCACCACGGAGAACAACCTGACCCAGTTCGAGGAGGGGGCGCTCGCGGCACAGGTCGTCGTCTCCGGTCAGGCGGACGTGGCGTCCGGAAGCTTCGCCAACCAGATCCAGGTGACGGAAACGGGCAAGTCCGTGAAGGCCTTCTGCCCGATCCAGAAGGACAGCACCGAGCATCTCATCGGACGGACGGACAAGATCAGTTCCCTCGAGCAGATCACCGATCCGGACGTTCGCGTGGCGGTCGAGAGCGCCGGTGGGTTCCTCAACCTGATCATGAACCTCGTGTTCCTGAACCGGGACATCGGCATCACCACCGACGACCTCACGAACACGGTCATCCTCGAGGACGGGAGTCTCCGTCTCGCGGCGCTGGCATCCGGTGACGTCGACGTGGGTTCCCTCGACCTCTTCGAGCAGGCCGAGCTCAAGGCGGAGATCGGTGAGGACCAGGTCACCGTTCTCAGCGTGGTTGCCGAAGACACGGAGTTCCTCGCCAACGTGATGTGGGCCACCACCGACTGGCTGGCGGAGAACAAGGATCTCGCCGCACGCTACTGCGCGGCCATCCTGTACTCGGATCGTGTGCTGGCCTCGGACTTCGACCAGTACCTGGCGGCGCTCAACCAGTTCATCCCGGCCGGGGTCGAGGATGAGGAGGTCGCCCGGGCGAACTGGGAGTTCGCGCGTCAGTACGAGGTCTGGCCATACAACGCGAGCGTCCTGAGCGAGCAGACCGTTGCTGACCAGCTGCAGGTCTCGGTCGACACCGGCATCATCGAGCCCGAGAGCGGCGAGTTGGCGTTCGAGGACGTGGTGGACGTCGAGATCCTCGAGCTCGCTGAGCAATACGCGGGAGGCACGGTGACCAAGGAGGACGTCGAGGCGGGGAACATCCCTGAGCCCGCTTGCTGCTGAGCCCTCGTTGACCTTCGCGCAGGCACCGAGGCTTACCGGGGGGAAGGCCTCGGTGTCTGGCGCGGGTTGCAGGAGGCCGCGCGGTCGATGAAGAGCACGGAGGGTTCGAGCACGGCTGACGACCTGATCTCGACGAGACGCGCCTTTCACGCTCATCCCGAGCTCGCCTTCCAGGAGACGGAGACGGCTCGGACGATCGCGAGCCGCCTACGTCGGTCGGGCCTCGACGTCCGGGAGGGTGTGGGTCGAACCGGAGTCGTCGCCGATTGGGGGCGTCCGGGAACGAGGCCGTCGCTCCTGCTCCGTGCCGAGATGGATGCCCTGCCCATCGAGGAAGTGGAGGGGAGTCCGTTCAGATCCACCCGACCGGGTGTGATGCATGCCTGTGGTCACGACGGGCACATGGCCATGCTTCTCGCCGTGGCTGCGGAGCTCGCCCGGCGTGGGGACTCCTTCCCCGGGATGGTGCGCTTCCTCTTCCAGCCCGCCGAGGAGATCGGACAGGGTGCCGAGGCGATGCTCGAGGCGGGGGCGCTGGATGGCGCGGAATGGGGCGGGGCTCTTTCCGTGCATCTCCGACCCTTCATGACCGTCGGCTCGATCGGGATCTGTCGCGGGGCTGCGGCCGCGCGCGTGGGAGAGTTCGAGGTCGTCGTCACCGGGAAGGGGGGGCACGGGGGCCGGCCTCACGTGTCGGTCGATGCCTTGCTCGGGGCGGTCGAGATCGTGGCCGCCCTCCAGACCCTCATCCCGCGGGAGGTCTCGGCGTTCGATCAGGCAGTCCTCTCGGTGTGCAGCTTCCACGCGGGTACGGCGGCCAATGTGATGCCGGAGACGGCCCGCTTCGAGGGCACCGTCCGGACGGCGTCGGACGAGGTATTCGAGAACCTGTTCCGTCGGATCGAGGAGGTCGCCACCGCCGTAGGCGCGGGATTCCGGTGCGCGGTGGACGTGCAGCGACGGGAGATGATGCCCGCGGTCCGCAACGATCCCGGGACCGCGACGCTCGTCCGGGAGGCGGCAGCCGCGATCGTGGGCGAAGACAAGGTCCTCGACATCGAGCCGGTGATGGCGGGGGACGACGTGGCGTATCTGTTCGATCGCGTGCCCGGCTGCTACATCTTCCTGGGATCCGCCCACGATGACGGTCGCCCTCCCACTCCGAACCACAGCCCCGGCTGGACCTTCGACGAGCGAGCCCTCGAGATCGGGACGTCGGTCCTCGTCGAGGCCGTCGAACGGTTCATGCGGGATCCATCGTGATCCACCAGAACATCCCTGCGGAACCTTTCGCGCGTCACATCGCGTTCGGTGCAGGAGCATGAGCAGATTCGTCCTCGTCCACGGCTCCTGGCATGGTCGGTGGGTCTGGGATCGGGTCACCGCCTACCTGTTGGCCCGCGGACACGAGGTGGAGGCGCCGGATCTCGCGGGCCGTGGCCAGGACCCACGATCTCCGGCGGAGATCACCCTGACCGATCACGTGAACGTCGTGTCGGACGTGGTCGAGTCTTCGGATCGTCCCGCGATCCTGGTCGGGCACAGTTTCGGCGGTTTCGTGATCAGCCACGTCGCTCAGCGGGTACCGGATCGAGTCGAGCTCCTCGTCTACCTTGCCGCGTTCCTCCTCCGAGACGGTGAGACGGTGCTCGGCGTCGCGCGTTCCGTCCCAGCTGTCGTGCCCCACCTCGACGTGCGGGAGGACGCCGGCCTGATCACCGTTCGACCCGACGCGGCGCGCGACGTCTTCTACCAAGACTGTTTGACGGAGGACGCCGATCGCGCCACCGCCTTGCTCGTCCCCGAAGCGCTGACCCCACGTGTCACGCCGGCCGAGCTCAGCGCGGACAGGTTCGGTCGTGTGCCCAGGGTCTACATGGAAACGCTCAACGATCGGGCTCTGCTGCCCGAGCTCCAACGGCGCATGCAGGCTGCTCTTCCGTGTCGGGAGGTCGTTTCCCTCGAGTCGGGGCACTCACCTTTCCTCTCGATGCCTCGAACACTCGCTCGGCGATTCGTGGACGTGGCGACGAGTATCGAAGGCACACGGGCGCGCAGCGAAACGTGATCGCTGATCGGGACCGGCATCCGACTGGTCGCCTGTGTCGGGTTACGCCTGATCCACGAGCCGCCGGACCATCCAGTCACACATCAGCGGCACAAGCTCCCAGTTCAGGTTCGTGCACGTGTGGACGCCGTCCTCGAAGTTGGCGAGTTCTCCGCGGGGAGCCTCCTCTGCCATCTGTCGAGCTTCGGCCACCGTGACCAATTCATCGCGCGCGCCGTGGATCACGAGGAAGGGGCACACGATGTGCTCGCACACTCCTTCCAGATTGATGTTCGCCGCCACGTAGGCTCGCGTTTCCTCGAGCGAATGGAGCAGGAGGTCCTCCATCACTCCGATCTGGTTCTGGAGCGGCGCGATGCGGAAGTCGCGACGGTCGCGGAAGCCGCCGAGGGAGATCGCTGCCTTGATCCTGGGCTCGAAGGCCGCGGCTCTCGCGGCCAAGAAACCTCCCAGGCTCGATCCCCAGATGCCGATCCGTTCGATGTCGATCGAGCCCGTCCGTTCGAGATGGTCGATCACCGCGCCGACGGGCTCCTCCCACCGTTCGGGATGCATGGGGAGTATCCCGACCATCTCGCCTTGACCCGGGCCGTCGAAGACGAGGGCCGCGATCCCGCGTTCGGCGAAGTCGCCCGCCCATGAGTGGTATTCCTCCTTCACGGAGTCGGCGCCAGCCACCATCACCACGCAAGGGGGAGGGCCGGCAGAGCTCTGAACGACCGGGGCGTGAAGATAGGCGGGGAGTGTGTGCTCTCCGAAAGGGATCTCGAGCGGCGTGATCTTCCGTTGGAGGTGGGGGATCGCCTTCGCGTAGAGACGGACACGCTCGGCTCGCCCCTCTTCACGCTCGGGCGACCCGAGTTGCGTGAGGTAGAGCTGCCCCCAATGGAAGCAGAGCGCGGCGCGGAGGTACATCTGCCCGGCCGACACGTGGGCGCCGTCGACCAGGAGGCGATCGCCCGCGCGCTCTGATGTGATGGCTTCGTCTCGCCACGCGGGGTACCAGCTCGCGAAGTCATGCACTCGGCCCAAGACCCGTTGGATGTCGCTGTAGTCGAGCGGACTGTTGACGTTGATGCGAGCCAGGCGAACCCCGACGTACTTCCTCCCCATCGCCTCCGCTCCGAAGAGACGGATCTGGGTCGAAACGTGCTGGTAGTAGGCCTGGATCTCTTTCTCGGTCGCCTCGTCGATCTCCCATCCTGAACCCATGCTCATCCTCAACGAAGATCGACGGACACCGGACCATCTGATCGACGTCTGTGACGGCGGCTGATGACCGCGGGGAGCTGTCGGATCGACGCCGTGCCGCAATTGCACCAAGGTACGATGAAAGGCATAATTTCAAGCACCATGTGGGCGTGTCAAGTGACGATGCTGACCGGTCGGCCTCTGTCGAGCCCTGGACCTGCATGCTCTCCATAGGCCGCCGCCGGGGGGATGTGGTGGCCGTCACCGCGGGCGGCCGAACCCCTGCGCGACCGTGAGTAGGTCCTCCTAGTCCATGTCTCCTGAGGCGTGGTCCCTCCTGTCGGCGTTCTGCTTCGCGGGATCGCACGTCGTTTCCAAGCGAGGGCTCCAGGACACCAGCGTGATCGCCGCCTCGCTGATCGTCCTGAGCGTGTCCTGGGTCGTGATCGTGATCTCCGTCTTGTTCGACCCTCCCGCCGAGGTGACCGGGAAGGCTGTGGCCGTCTACAGCGGCCTCGGACTCATCGTCCCTGCCCTCTCGCGTTGGTCGGTCCTCAGATCGGTGGACACGCTCGGACCGTCGATCGCCATCCCCATCCAACAGGGGCTGCGTCCGCTGCTGGCCGTGAGCGGTGCGGTTCTCCTCCTCGGCGAGAGCCTCGATGTGCTTCGGGCGGTCGGCGTGCTGGCGATCGTTGCCGGTGGGTGGCAGCTGTCCAGACGACCCCAGGAGGGAGAACGCTCGAAGAGTGATCGGACGGTGGGCGCGGCCGGTGGTCGCTGGGCGCTTCGGCCCGGGATCGTCTTCGCCTTCGTCGCTGCGATCGCGTACGCGGCGTCCGACCTCCTGCTTCGGCTGACGGTGGGAGGGGACCTGGCGGAACCGGGCTTCGCTGCGATGGTGAGCACCGGAGCGGGACTGACCGCGTGGTTGGTCATCGTCGCGGCGGTGCGGTCGGTCCGCGCGGGGGTTCGGTTCGGTCGTCGCTCGTGGTGGCTCGTCCTCGCCGGTGTCCTGATCGGTTTCGCGATCCTCGCCGTCTACAACGCCTACCGTCGCGGAGAGGTCTCGATCGTGACACCGATCAACGCCGTGCAGCCGCTCCTCGTGTTCGTCCTGTCCTCGCTCTTCCTCCGCGATCTCGAGCAGATCCGACCGATGACCGTGATCTCGGGAGTGGCGATAGTGATCGGAGTGATCCTCGTCTCGGTGTAGCCGGGCCGACCATGCGATCGGGAGGGTGCACATGGTGAGTTGGTGGCAGGAACGGATCCCTTCGGAGGATCGGGCGATCTACGACGCCGCTGGGTACGGACGACGAGGGAAGCGGGGCTCGAGCCCGGCGATCCTCGTGATCGATGTCACGTACGGATTCATCGGTCGTGAGCCTCTGCCGATCCTGGAATCCATCGCCCGGTATCCGAACTCGTGCGGGCAACGGGGCTGGGACGCGATGGAGCAGATCGCGCGACTCCTGGTGGCCGCTCGCGCGGCGTCGCTGCCCATCTACTACACCGCCGGCGTCACCGATCATGCCGTTCGACACGCCGGGCGCTGGCGTGAGAAGCATCCGCGTACCCTCGAACAGCCCGAGGACGCGCAGGTGATCCCTGAGAGGATCGCGCCGCAGGAGGGGGATGTGGTCATCCGCAAGACGAAGCCGAGCGTGTTCTACGGGACCCCGCTGCTGTCCTCGCTCGTGGATCAGCGTGTGGACACCCTGATCGTGACGGGATGCACCACCTCCGGGTGTGTCCGAGCGACGGTGGTCGACGCCTTTTCCAACGGCTTCGCCACCCTCGTGGTGGAGGACGGGGTCTTCGACCGGGGGGAGCTGAGCCACGCCGTCAACCTGTTCGACATGGACCAGAAGTACGCGGACGTGATCACCGCGGACGAGGCGCTCACCTACCTCGGCACCGTCTCGACCCCGACCGGGCGGGACCGCGCGACCTCATGATCTTCCTGTCCGCGGACGATTGCCGGCTCCTCCTCGATCCCGCCGCCGTGCTCGACGCCGTCGAAGAGGGGCTGGGGATGGAATCCGCGGGGACGGTGCGCTGGTCGAGTCCGCGGAGCATGCGGATCGCCGCCGGGGCGGAGGGGGGTGGCCGCCTCCGTGTGAAGGCCTGCGCTCTGGACACCCAGGGGATCACCGGCGTCCGGGTCCTGCTGTTCCCGGGTGCCGGCACCGACACACGCTGGGTGCTGGTGTTCGACGACGCGACGGGGGAACCGTTGGGGATCGTGGACGAGGCATGGACCTATCTGCACCGATCGATCGCGTCGATCGCGCTGCTGGCGCACAGGCTGAGCCCTCCGGACGTTCGGTCGGTCGGGCTCATCGGCGCCGGCCGCATCGCCCGTGCCGCTATCCCCTACGTGGATCGGCTCTTCCCCGGTGCATCCCTCCTGATCGCCTCGCGTCGGGAAGAGACCCGGGCGGCGCTCTCCGCGTTCGCTCGAGAGCGGCACGGCATCGAGGCAGATCCCGTGTCGATCGAGCAGGCGGTGCGCGAATCGCAGGTTGTCATGGCCTGTACCAGTGCGACCTCGGCCATCATCGACGACGCATGGGTGACGCTCGGTGGGGTGGTCGGCTCACTCGAGCCGCGGGAGTGCGACCCATCGCTCTTCGCTCGGGCCGACCTCCGGATCGTCGACAGCCGCGAGCAGCTCGAAGACGAGCTGGAAGAGACGTTCGGGCCCCAGGCCCCCGGAAGGATCGATGCGACCATGGCGGAGGTCATCGCGGGATCGCACCCCGGCCGCACCCACCAGGACCAGCGCATCATCGTGTTGAGCCAAGGGCTCGTCAGTCAGGACGTGCTCCTCGCCGCCCGTGCCTGCAACGAAGCGATCGCGCGTGGGATGGGAACCTCGATATCCCTCCCGAGCGGGACCGTACCGGGGTGAGCGGGGAGCGGCCGCGTTCGGCGCGGGAGGGGCAGCTCGGCAGCTCGGTTGTATCAGAGGTCCGATGTATGACATAAAGGCCGGGTCTCGCCCGATGGAACAAGGCTGGTCGAACGAGGAGGGATCCATGCCTGAAACGCGAGAGCACCTGGCGCTCACTCACGAAGGCGCGGCGAAGGTTCTGGAAGCGGCCGTGAAGAAGGGCGCGGAGATCGCGGCCCCACAATGCATCGCCGTCACGGACGACGGGGGGCACTTGCTGGCGTTCGCGCGGATGGACGGGGCGAAGGTCTTGAGCATCGACAGTGCGATCGCGAAGGCGAAGACCGCCGCCTCGAGCCGCCGCCCCACCGGCGATCTCTCCGAAGAGCTGGAGCGCCGGCTCGCCTTCGCGACCCAAGGGAAGGCGACCAACCTCGTCGGCGGCCTCCCGATCGTCGTGAACGGACATGTGATCGGTGCGATCGGGGTGGGCTCAGGTACGGGTGAACAGGACATCGAGGTGGCGCGAGCCGGCGTGGCGGCGCTGGCCGGTGCCCAGGGCTGGTAGGGGGACCGAGTGAAGATCACACGGATCGAGACGTTCAACGTGGCGCTCCCGTGGCGTCGGCTGCACAAGATGGCGTTCCCGTCTGGGGCGATCGGCAACTACGTGATCGTCAGGGTCCATACCGACGACGGGATCCAAGGATTGGGCGAGGCCACCGTCATCAAGGAGTGGGGAGGGGACTACGGGCGCTACTTCGGTGAATCTCCGGAGCTCACCGTTGCGGTGATCGGGTCCGTCCTCGGACCGGCCCTGATCGGGGAGGATCCTTTCGCCATCGAGAAGGCCCACCGCACGATGGACCTCGCGATCAAGGGATACCCCTATGCCAAGACCGCGCTGGACGAGGCGCTCTACGACATCAAGGGCAAGGCGCTGGGGGTTCCCGTCTACGAGTTGCTCGGCGGGCTGTACCGGGAGGAGATCCCTCTGGCGCACTCGCTCGGATGGATGGAATACGACGAGGCCACGGCGGAGGCGGCGGCTGCGGTGGCCGAGGGCATCCGCACGATCAAGATCAAAGTGGGACGTTCCGCCGAATACGACGTGAGGATCGTTCGCGAGGTCCGTCGCACCGTGGGGGAGGACGTCGACATCGTCGTTGATGCGAACCAGGGCTGGCCGCACCCGAAGTACGCCGTCTCGATCCTTCGACAGATGCAGGAGGAGCGGATCCGCTACGCCGAGCAGCCGGTCGAGGGTCTCGCCCGGATGGCGCAGATCGCGAGGGTCGTCGACGTCCCGATCATGGCCGACGAGAGCGCCTGGACGCCGCAGGACGTGCTCGAGATCATCGAGCGGGGGGCGGCGGACATGATCTCGCTGTACACCACCAAGCCGGGCGGACTGTTCAAGGCGAAGAAGGTGGCCGCCGTGGCGGAAGCCGCGGGGCTCCCCCTCAACGTGAACGGCTCTCACGAGACGGGTGTCGGCAATGCGGCGAACCTCCACCTCGTCGCCTCCACGGCGGCGGTGACCGAGGCCGGCGTCTTCCCCGTCACGACCATCAAGGGGAATGAGCCGACCCAGATGGCGGGCAAGATGTACCTCGACGACATCGTGACGCAGCCCTTCGAGTACCGGAACGGCAACCTGGTGGTTCCCTCGGGTCCCGGCTTGGGCATCGAGCTCGACGAGGACAAGGTCGAGACCTACCGGGCCGAGGGCTAGGAGACGTGTCGATCCGGAGCGTCGCCGTCCTCGGAGCCGGGAACGGCGGCTGCGCGGCGGCGGCCGATCTCGGCAGCCGGGGCTACGAGGTCCGCCTGTACAACCGGTCCGAAGGGCGGCTGGCGCCCATCATCGAGCGGGGCGGCTTGGAGAAGATCGGTGCCCTTGGGGAGGGGTTCGTCGAGCTCCCCGTGATCACGACGGATCTCGCGCAGGCGGTCGCGGAGGCCGACCTGGTCATGCTCGCCGTCCCGATCTCGACCCATCCGTTCTTCGCGCAGGAGCTCGCCGGTCTCCTCGATCCCGCTCAGGTGGTGTTCCTCAACCCCGGGCACATGGGCGGCGGTCTGTTCATGGCCCACGAGCTTCACAGGCTCACCGGACGCGCAGACTTCCGGATCTGCGAAGCGAGCACCCTCACGTACGCCTGCCGGATGAAGGGTCCGGTCACGATCAACATCCACTCGACGATGACCAACCTGCCGTTCGCAGCCTTCCCCGGTCGGCACCAGCAGGAGCTCTTCGAGTTCGTCTCACCGATGTATCCGGAGCTGGTCCAGGCATCCCACGTGCTCGAGACCGGGTTCCTCGACATCAACGCGGTCGAGCATCCGCCCCAGATCATCTGCAACGCCGGGTGGCTCGAGCACACGAAAGGCGACTACCTCTTCTACTTCGAAGGTACGACCCCGTCGGTCGGCCGGGTCATCGATGCGGTGGACCGTGAACGGCTGGCATTGGCGCGGGCGGCCGGCGTCCCAACGAAACCGTTCGTCGAGATCTTCTTCGAGATGGGCTACACGACCGCGCACGCGGCCGAGGTGGGCTCGGCCCACGTCGCGCTGCAGGAGAGCGCTCCCAATCGTTGGATCAAGGGGCCGTCCAGCCTCGATCATCGGTACCTCCACGAGGACGTCGGCTGGGGTCTCGTGCCCTGGTCGGAGATGGGACGCGCCTACGGGGTTCCCACCCCGACGATGGACGCCCTGATCGTCGTGGGAGGGGTGCTGAACGATCGCGACTATCGCGAAGAGGGACTGACGCTCGAGCGACTCGGGCTCGTCGGCGTCGACCCCTCGTCGCTCGCCGCGTATCTGCACGACGGGATCGGGTCGAAGGGGACGTCGTGACGATCGAGCGTCGCGAGGTGGCCGCGACGGGGCTGACGGTCTCGGCGCTCGGCCTCGGCTGCCTCGTCATGAACGACTTCTACGGTCCGGGAGACGAAGCGGAAGGCGAGCGCGTGATCGCTCGTGCTCTCGATCTCGGCGTGACGCTGGTCGACACCGCCGACGTGTACGGCGGGGGAGCGAACGAGGAGCTGGTCGGAAGGGCGATCCGCGCTCGGCGTGACGAGCTCGTGCTCGCCACCAAGTTCGGGAACATCCTCGATGCGCAGGGGAACTATGCGGAGGTCGACGGGAGACCCGAGTTCGTCCGGCTCGCCTGTGAGGCGAGCCTCACCCGCCTCGGGGTCGACGCGATCGATCTCTACTACCAGCATCGAGTGGACGTCCGCACCCCCATCGAGGAGACGGTGCAGGCGATGGCCGAGCTCGTGCGCGTCGGCAAGGTTCGTTACCTCGGGCTGTCGGAGGTCTCGGGTGCCACCCTGCGGAAGGCGCACGCGGTGCACCCGATCTCCGCGGTCCAGACCGAGTACTCGCTGTGGAGTCGGGAGCCTGAGGAGGGCATCCTCCCGGTCTGCCGGGAGCTCGGGGTGGCGTTCGTCGCCTACAGCCCGCTCGGACGGGGATTCCTCACCGGGGGGGTGACGGGCGAGGGTGATCTGGCGGCCGACGATCGTCGACGGCGGATCCCCCGTTTCCAGGGCGAGAACCTCACGCGGAATCTGACGATCGTCGACGCGGTGCGATCGTTCGCCGCCGACAGGGAGTGCACGCCCGCGCAGATCGCGCTCGCATGGCTCCTCGCCCAGGGACACGACGTCGTGCCGATCCCGGGGACCAAGCGCGTGCGCCACCTGGAGGAGAACGTCGCCGCAGCCGAGATCGACCTGAGTGACGAGGAGCTCCGCGAACTCGACCGCATCGCCCCGGTGGGCGCCTCGCAGGGCGAGCGCTACCCGGAGGCAGGGATGCGGAAGCTGAACCTCTGAGGCGCGATCTCAGTAGGCGACGTCGGCCTCGCTGAGCGAGATCTCGGCGCGCGAGCGACGCGCGACTCCGGACGTGATCGCCGCCGCCGCAACCTCCGACGCCACCGAGAGCGCGACCCGTCTGTCGAACACGCTCGGCACGATGTAGTCGGAGCGGAGTTCCTCGTCGGGGATCACGTTCGCGATCGCGGACGCGGCCGCGAGCTTCATGTCCTCGTTGATCTCCCTCGCCCGGACCTCGAGCGCGCCGCGGAAGATGCCGGGGAAGCACAGCACGTTGTTGATCTGGTTCGGATAGTCGCTGCGTCCCGTCGCCATGACGCTGACCCGACCGCGTGCCTCCTCCGGCATGATCTCCGGGGTCGGATTCGCCATGGCGAACACGATCGGATCCGGGTTCATGAGAGCCAGCGTCTGCCCGGTGAGGAGTCCTGGGGCCGACAGACCGAGGAACAGGTCAGCCCCGGGAAGGGCGTGGAGGAGGCTCCCTTGACGTCCGTCGGCGTTCGTATGCTCGGCGTACCAGCGCTTGTGCGGATCGAGGTCGGTCCGGTCCCGATGGATGATCCCGCGGCTGTCGACACCGATGACGTCGGCGACGCCCGCTTCGAGCAGGATCTTCGTGCACGCGATACCGGCCGCTCCGATACCGCTCACGACCAGCCGGACGTCGCGGAGATCCCGTCCGGTGAGCTTGAGGGCGTTGTGCAGAGCGGCGAGGACCACCACGGCGGTGCCGTGCTGGTCGTCGTGGAAGACCGGGATGTCGAGGCTCGCTTTCAGGCGATCCTCGATCTCGAAGCAGCGCGGGGACGAGATGTCCTCGAGGTTGATCCCCCCGAAGGTGGGCGCGAGTGCCTCGACGATCGCCACGATCGCATCGGGGTCCTCCTCCCGCAGGCAGATCGGGAAGGCATCGACGCCGGCGAACTCCTTGAACAGCACGGCCTTGCCCTCCATCACGGGCATCGCGGCCTCCGGCCCGATGTTCCCGAGGCCGAGGACCGCGCTCCCGTCGCTGACCACCGCCACCGTGTTCGCCCGCAGAGTGAGGTTGAAGGACCGCTCGACGTCTTCCGCGATGGCCTGACACACGCGGGCGACGCCCGGCGTGTAGGCCATCGAGAGGTCGTCTCGACTCCGGACGGGCGTCTTCGCGCGGACCTCGAGCTTGCCCCCCAGGTGCAAGAGGAAGGTTCGGTCGGAGACGTTGGCGACCGAGATCTCGGGCATCCCGCCGACCGCGTCCGTGATCCGACGGCTGTGCGCGAGGTCGTTGGCGCTGACGGTGACATCCCGCACCGACTCGCCCTCGCCGACACGCACCAGATCGATCGCTCCGATCATCCCTCCGGCGCGGGCGATCGTGCCGAGCAGCCGGGCCAGGGCGTCGGCATGGTCCGGGACGTGGACCCGGAGCGTGATGCTGTAGCTCGCGCTCGGGGTGGAAGTCACTGCTGACACGGCCCGATCCCCCTTCCCGCTTGTGCCAAAGGTAGGATATTATGCCGAATAGGACGCGGGACGGATCACGATCGGCGGTGCCGAGCCGGGCACCCACGATACGGTCCGTCCGTGCTTCGGGGGTGCCGGGATCTGGGGGATGCCGGCAAGGACAGGGGAGGTGGAGATCCGTGCCCAACGTCACGATCGAATGGCTGCAGGGACGTTCGCTCGATCAGAAGCGGAAGGTCATCGCCGGCATCACCGACCTGCTCGTCGATGTAGCGGATGCCCGCAAGGAGGCCGTCCAGGTCACCTTCATCAACATGAGCAAAGAGGATTGGGGCCGTGGGGGACTCCTCGGCGTCGACCGAACGGATGTGGTTCCGTGACGGATGCGAAGGGCATCCATCATCTCCTCCTGCAAACGACGGACCTGGATCGAGCCGAGGGCTTCTACCTCGGATTCCTCGGGTTCACGGTGAAGAAGCGTGAGCCGTTCCATGACGGACGTCCGCTCACGGTGACGAACGAGGGGCTCGGACTGACGAACGGAGCACGCGGCGAGCCCCGTGCGGTCGTGGAACACATCGCCTTCCGGGCGAGTGATATCCGGGGGATGGCGGAACGCGCCGAGGCTCAAGGGATCGAGGTGATCAAAGAGCCCGGACCCGGACCCTACGGCCTCACCGTCTACCTCGCCGACCCCGACGGGAACAAGATCGAGCTCTTCTCGGGGGAAGAGGATTGACCGAGCCGGACGACCAGGTCGACTGGGCGAACCGCCGTCTCGCGATCGTCGGCGGTGATGAGCGCGATCCGGAGATCGCGCGGTTGGCTGCTGAGACCGGGGCGGCGGTGAGGGCCTTCGGTATCCCCTGGCCCGAGACGGACATCCCCGGCGTGGAACGGGTCGACTCCGCCTCAGCGGCCGTCGACGGGGCCGACTACATCTTCTTCCCGATCCCGCTCGGTGTCGGCTCGGTCATCTACGCGCCCCATGCGGACGAGCCGATCGTGGTAGATGAGGCGTTGCTTTCGAAGGCGGCGCCCGGTGCCTACGCCTTCTGTGGACTCGTCAGGCCGGAGATACAGGCCGCCGCGGACGAGGCAGGTGTGCGGATCCACCCCTACGACCCCGACCGGGAGCTGATGCTGCTGAGGGGACCGGCGATCGTCGAGGGAGCGTTGCAGCACGCGATCGAGGCGACGGACATCACGATCAACGATGCCGAGGTCGTCGTCGTAGGGTTCGGAACCATCGGGCAACTCCTCGCGAGGACGCTCCGCGGCTTGGGTGCGCGGGTGCATGTGGCGGCGAGGAACCCGATCCAGCGAGCGGGCGCGTACGCGGACGGGCTCCTGCCGCTCACCTTGGAGGAGCTGCCCGAGCTGGCCCCCTCCCTCGACATGGTCTTCTCGACCGTGCCGGCACCGGTCGTCGATCGGTCGATCCTGGAGCGCCTCCCCGAGGGAACGCTGGTGCTGGACATCGCGCCCCCTCCGGATCACGCGGACCTGGAGCTCGCTGCCCAGATGGGCCACCGAGCGGTCTGGGCGCGCGGGTTGGGGAAGCGGGCCCCGGTGACGGTCGGCCGGAGCCAGTGGATGGGGCTCCGGCGTTTCATCACCGAGATCGAACAGGCCCGCCGGGCCGGAGGGACGTGGGAAGGATGAGCGCGGATCCTCGCTCGCCGGAGGTCGCCATCGTGGGGGCGGGTTCCCTCGGGCTGATGACGGCGCTCGAGCTCGCCCGACGCGGCGTGCGGCCGGTGATCCTGGAGCGCGGCGCCGATGTCCTCGTCGGGTGCTCGCCCGGGAGCGCGGGACTCCTGTCCCCCGCGCACTCCGCCCCGTTGTCGACGCCGAGTGCCGTGCGCGAGGGACTCCGGCACATGTTGAGGAGGGACAGCCCGTTCAGCATGCGGCCCCACCCGAAACTGGTCCCCTGGCTGATGCGATTCATGTTCGCGGCGACGAAGGAGCGAGTGCGCGTCGCCACCGAGCTGATCCGCGACTTCAGCTTCGCGAGTCTCGAGCTCCACAAGCGGTTGGCCGCGGAGGGGCTCGACACCGGATTGGAGATCCTGGGCGCGCTGAACATCTACGAATCCGAGAACGGATACGCCGCGGGCGTCGCGGAGGCCGAGGATCTCTCCGCCCACGGCATCAAGACCCAGGTGATGTCCCTCGAGGAGGTGCGGGCGTTCGAGCCGGCCTTGTCCGACCGCGTGCGAGGCGGCGTGTTCTATCCGGAGGAAGCGCAATGCGATCCCGAACGGTTCATGCTCGCGGTTGCCGCGGCCGCGGTGGATGCCGGCGCGGTCCTGTGCACCAGGGCAGAGGTGCTCGACGCGACGGTGTCCGGGGGCCGTGTGGTGAGCCTCGATACGACGATCGGCGAGATCCGTCCCGGTCAGCTCGTCGTGGCGAACGGTGCGTGGACCGTGGAGCTGAGCCGCCGGATGGGGTTGCGGATCCCCGTCCAGGGTGGCAAGGGGTATCACGTGGACCTCGCGCCGGCCGAGACCGATCCCGCCGTCCCCGTGTACATGCAGGAGGCTCGCGTGATCGCGACTCCGTACGCAGATCGCCTGCGCCTCGCAGGAACGCTCCAGCTCACGGGTCTGTCTATGAGGATGGACAAGGCCCGGGTGAGAGCGACCCTCGGATCGGGCATGCGGACCCTGCGCGCGATCGACGCCGCTCGGATCACGGAGGTGTGGCGGGGGATCCGGCCGTGCACCCCTGATGGCCTGCCCATCCTCGGGAGGTCCGAGCGGGTGAAGAACGTTGTGTTCGCGACGGGGCACGCCATGAAGGGGCTCCATCTCGCGCCGGAAACGGGCCGTGTGATCTCCCAGGTGGTGTTGGGCGAGGAACCGACGCGCGATCTCGCTCCGTTCAGCCCCGATCGCTTCGCGCTGATGGGACGGGCGCGGAGATCCGACGACGACCGGAGGGAAGAGTGAACCAGGACATCATCGACAAGTGTGTAGCGGCGATCGAGGAGCACGATCTCGACGCGATCATCGCGATGTCGCCCGAGAACTTCGCCTACGTGACCGGATTCATCGTCCCGTCGCAGCCCATCCTGCGCTGGCGACACGCCGCCGCGGTGATCACGCGAGAAGGCCGACGGGCGCTCTACACGGTCGACATGGAAGCGTCGACCGTGAAGGATCTCGAGCCCGGCGAGGACGTCCGCGTCTGGGAGGAGTTCGAAGAGGACGCGATGCCGGTCCTCGCGGATCTGCTGCGAGACCTCGGTCTGGGCTCCGCCCGCGTCGGAGTGGAGACCGACTATTTGCCGGTCCGTGACAAGGAGCGTCTCGATGCGCTCGTCCCGGATGTGCGGTGGGAGCCGTGCTATCCGATCTTCAACCGCCTCCGGACGATCAAGACCCCGCGCGAGCTCGAGCTGATGCGGAAGCTCGCGCGCATCACGGATCGATCGATCAAGGAGGCGCTGGAGAGCGTCCGGGCCGGGGACACGGAGATGGACCTCGCCGGTGCCGTCACCACGAACCTCTTCCGCTACGGCGCCCAGAACTACAAGTGGCTCATCCTCGCGAGCGGGGAGCGGAGCCAGTTCCCGAACGTCGGCCCGACGCATCGGAAGCTGGAGCGCGGGGACATCGTGCGTCTCGAGGTGTTCGGCGCGTTGGACGGCTACTACACGGGCGTCTGCAGGACGGCGGTCGTGCAGGAGGCGTCCCAAGAGGTCACCGAGATCTGGTCGAACATCGTCGAGTGCCGCGATCTGATCTGGGAGGGGATCCGAGACGGAGCGAGTGGAACCGCCATCCACCAGAAAGTGATGGGTCGGTTCGCGGAGCTGGGCTGGCCCCCGATGGGGTTCGTCGGCCACGGGATCGGGCTGTTCGCCCACGAGGAGCCGTACATCGGGAAGTACGGCGACGCTCGTCTCGAGTCGGGCATGGTGCTCGGCACGGAGCCGGTGCTCCTCGTCCCGGGGGCGTACGGGTTCCAGGTCAAGGACATCGTGTCGGTGGGGCCGGGCGGATGCGAGGTCCTCTCCGACGTTACGAACACCGACCAGCTCCTGGTCATCGAGTAGGACTCACGGGTTGCACACGTTTTGAACAAAGGTAGGATAACCGTCCATAGAAATCGTGACGACGGAGGAAAGCCATGGATCTGAAGCTCGCAGGGAAGAAGGCCATCGTGACCGGGGGGAGCAAGGGCATCGGTCGCGAGACGACGAGGATCCTGGCCGAGGAGGGGTGCGACGTCGCCATCACCGCCCGCGATCAGGGGCGGCTCGAAGATGTGGCGAAGGAGATCGCGTCGGCGACGGGGAGGACGATCACGCCGCTGGCCGGAGACATGAGTGTGCAAGCGGACGTCGAGCGTTCCATGAACGCCGCGATCGAGGAGCTGGGTGGTGTCGACATCCTGGTGACGTGTGCGGGCAGCTCGCCCGGCGGTCTCCTCGAGGAGCTCACCGAGGACCAGTGGATGAGTAGCCTCGGATTGAAGTTCATGGGATACGTGCGGACCTGTAGCGTCCTCCTCCCGCATATGCGGGAGCGGGGGACGGGAAGCGTCGTCCTGGTCGTGGGCAACGACGGGCTGAAGTCGTCCTACTGGGAGCTCACGGCCGGAGTGGCCAACGCCGCGGACGTGAACTTCGCGAGCGCCATGGCCGAGCAGTACGGGCGGCACGGGGTCAGGGTCAACACCGTGAATCCGGGTCCGGTCAACACCGACCGTTGGGACGGCCTGGAGAAGCGGTTCGCGCTGGACCGCGACATCGAGCAGGCGGAAGCACGGAAGATCGTCCTGGGCACGTTGCCGCTGGGGCGGATCTGCGAGCCGGAGGAGGTGGCGAGCGTCGTGGTCTTCCTCGCTTCCCCGCAAGCGAGCTATGTCAACGGCACCCACGTGCTGATCGACGGCGCACAGGTGAAGGGGCTGCTCGATGCCGGCCTGCACTCCTAGCAAGGGGAGCCGGCCGAGGACGGCGATCGCGGCGAGGTCCGGCCGATGACCGGGCTGATCGACGTCCACTCGCACGACTATCCGGACTCGTACCTCGACGCCTGCAAGCGCGAGGACAGTGGCTTCACGCACTACTACCGGGACGACGGACGTCTGATCGTGTTGCAGGACGGTGGCGTTGCGCTGGCGGCGCCGCAGCCGCTGCCGCCGCCCGAGCATCGGATCGGGATGATGGACGACGCAGGCGTCGAGGTGCAGGTCCTCTCGGTGTCGGCACCCAACGTCTTCCGGTTGCCCGCGTCGATCCGGATCCCCCTGACCAGGGACGTCAACGACGAGTTCTCGGAGGTGGCGAGCGGCTCGAGCGGTCGCCTCCGTGTCTTCGCGAGCCTCCCCCTCCCCGACGTCGACGAAGCGTTGAAAGAGCTCGACCGAGCGCTCGGTTTGCCCCACGTGGTGGGCGTGGCCCTGTGCACGAACATCGATCGCCACACGCTCGACGAGGAGCTCTTCGCGCCGCTCTGGGAAGAGCTGTCGCGCCGCGAGACGACCGTGTTCGTGCACTCGACGGTCCCGTGCTGCACCGACGGTTTGACCGAGTACGCGATGACGCTCGCGATGGGATTCATGGCCGACCCGCTCTTCGCGGTGGGACGTCTCGTGTACTCGGGCACGATCGATCGGTATCCGGGGATCAACTGGATCTTCACCCACCTGGGGGGAACGATCCCGTTCGTGCTCCCGCGCTACGACAACTACTTCAAGCAGTTCCCCGAGTGCCGCGAGAAGATCGACCGGCCCCCGTCGGAGATCATCGGCGAGCTCTATTTCGACACCTGCACGATGCACCCGCCCGCCCTCCGCTGCACGGTCGACACCCTCGGCACGGACCACCTCGTGTTCGGTTCGGATTACCCCCACGTTCCCGGCGGGATCGACCGCTTCGTCGCCATCTTGAACTCCATCGGGCTGTCCGACGCCGAGTTGTCCGCGATCGGACGGGACACGGCAGCCGGACTCATCGGGATGGCGGAGGCGACGTGACGATCCTCGTCCGTGGCGGCCGGATCGTGACCGCGTCACAGGACTACGTCAGCGACGTGCTGATCGACGGCGAGAAGATCGCCGCGATCGGCACGTTCCCCGAGTTCGCCGGCGAGGTCGTGGACGCGACCGGAAAGCTCGTCTTCCCGGGCGGCGTCGACCCGCATACCCACCTCGATGCTCCGTTGAAGGGCACGATCACCGCCGACGACTTCTACTCGGGCACCGTCGCCGCGGCCATCGGCGGCACGACGAGCATCATCGACTTCCCGGTGCAGGAGAAGGGGGACGATCCCCGCGTGTCCAATGCCGATTGGGCCGGCCGGGCGGAGGGCAACGCCGTGGTGGATTGGGGGTTGCATCAGGTCATCGTCGATCTTCCCGACGCCTTCTTCCCCGCGCTCGACGATCTGATCTCGGAGGGATCGCCCAGCTTCAAGATGTTCATGGCTTACCCCGGCGCTCGGATGGTCGACGACGCGACGATCTTCAAGGCCATGCGACGGACGGCGGACAACGGCGGGTTCGTGCTCATGCATTGCGAGAACGGCCCCGTGATCGAGCTCCTCGAGCAGGAAGCGCTCGCGGCGGGACACACCGGACCCGAGTACAACGCGGTCACCCGGCCTCCCGTCACGGAGTCCGAGGCGACGGCGCGGGCGATCGCGCTCGCGGAGCTGGCCGGCGTCCCCGTCTACGTGGTGCACCTGGCGGCCGCCCAGGCGCTGGCGGCGGTCGCCGACGCCAGGGAGCGTGGCCTGCCCGTCTACGCGGAGACCTGCCCCCACTACCTGCTGCTCACCGAGGAGGTGCTGAAGGAGCCGAACTTCGGAGGCGCGAAGTACGTGATGTGCCCGCCCTTGCGCACGCCTTGGCATCAGGAGCAGCTATGGCAGGGCTTGCGCACCAACGACCTCCAGGTCGTCTCCACGGACCACACACCCTTCAACTTCGAGGGGCAGAAGGAGATGGGGAGAGACAACTTCGCCAAGATCCCGAACGGCGTTCCCGGGATCGAGTGGCGAACCACCCTCATGTACCACCACGGGGTCCGGGAGGGAAGGATCGGGCTGAACCGATTCGTGGAGCTGATCGCGACGAATCCGGCGAAGCTGTTCGGTTGCTATCCACGCAAGGGTGAGATCGCGCCCGGCTCAGACGCCGACCTCGTGATCTTCGACCCGGAGCGAGAGACCACCCTGTCGGCCGGATCGCAGGCTTCGTTGAGCGATTACAACCCCTACGAGGGCTGGACCGTTCGGGGGCTGGCGGAGAAGGTCCTCCTCCGGGGGAGTGTCATCGCCGAGAACGGCACGTTCGTCGGGAGGAGGGGCCAGGGGCGCTTCCTCCGACGGGGGGCGTCGAGCGCGCTCTCATGAGCGGCGTCAGTCAGCAACGGAAACCGAGGAGGACGAGATGAGCGACGCCACCACCCCGCTGCCCCTTCCTCTGGAGCGCGTGGACCCCGCGACGACGCGGTTCCTTGTGATCGACGTCCAGAACGACTTCTGCGCCGAAGGCGGTTGGTTCGACAAGCCCGGCGTCGACCTCGGTTCGATCCACGAGGCGGTCGATCGACTGGTCGGCTTCATCGATGTCGCGAGGGATGTCGGGATCCCGCCCATCTTCATCCGAGCCATCTACGACGAGATCTACCTCTCGCCGCCGATGCTCGAGCGGCATGCGCGGACGGGCCTCGAGACGGCCCATTGCCAGACCGGGACGTGGGGAGCGGAGTTCTTCCGCGTCGCCCCGCGGGAGGACGAGCTCGTCCTGACGAAGCACCGCTACAGCGCGTTCAAGGACACCGAGCTCGACGCTCTACTGCGCGCGCAGCGGGTCGAGAACCTCATCCTCGCGGGGATCACGTCGAACGTGTGCGTCGAATCCACCGCGCGCGACGCGTACATGATCGACTACCACGTCGTGTTCCTGAGCGACGCATCGGCCACCTACCAGGTCGAGGCGCATGAGGCGACGCTCGCGAACATCCGGCGAGCGTTCGGCATCGTCGCGAGCACCGACGAGGTGACCGAGGCGTGGCGCTCCATGGAGCTGCTTCCCGCCGTCACGCCCTCGGTCGACGGCGCCAGGTGAGGCTGTCGGCGTCGAGCGGCGGGTTCGGTCAGGGAAGGCGCGGATCCCGATGACGGGTGGTGTCGAGGTTCGAGGACCGGCCGTCGAGGGGTCCGATCGGGTCCTGACCGCCGATGCGGTCGCGTTCGTCTCCGACCTGCATCGCGCCTTCGACGGTCGGCGCCGCGAGCTCCTCGACCGGCGGCGTGAACGACAGGAACGGTTCATGGCCGGTGAGCTTCCCGACTTCCTGACCGATACGAAGGACGTCCGCGAGGGTGACTGGACCGTGGCGCCGACGCCGCCAGACATCGCCGATCGGCGAGTGGAGATCACCGGCCCGACGGACCGGAAGATGGTGATCAACGCCCTCAACTCGGGGGCGAAGGTCTTCATGGCGGATCTCGAGGACGCCAACAGCCCGACCTGGGAGAACATGGTCACCGGCCAAGCCAACCTCACCGACGCTATCGAGCGGACGATCGGGTTCGAGAGCCCCGACGGCCGCCGGTACCGGCTCGCCGACCAGACGGCGATCCTGTTCGTCAGGCCACGGGGGTGGCACCTCGACGAGAAGCATCTCGTGATCGACCGCGTCCCGTGCTCGGCCAGCCTCTTCGACTTCGGACTCCACTTCTTCCACAACGCTCGCCGCTTGCTGGATCGAGGGTCGGGACCGTACTTCTATCTGCCGAAGCTGGAAGGTCATCTGGAGGCCCGTCTCTGGAACGACGTCTTCGAGATGGCGCAGGATCGGCTCGGCGTCGCTCGCGGCACGATCAAGGCGACCGTGCTCATCGAGACCGTGCTCGCGGCGTTCGAGATGGACGAGATCCTCTTTGAGCTCCGGGAGCACAGCGCGGGACTGAACGCCGGTCGGTGGGATTACATCTTCTCGATCATCAAGAAGTTCCGACACCGCGGGGACTTCCTGCTCCCGGATCGCGACCAGGTGACGATGACGGTTCCGTTCATGCGTGCCTACACGGAGCTCCTCGTGAAGACCTGTCATCGAAGGAACGCGTTCGCGATCGGCGGGATGGCCGCCTTCATCCCGAGCCGACGAGACCCGGAGGTCAACGAGACGGCTCTCGCCAAGGTCCGCGACGACAAGGAGCGCGAGGCCACCGACGGGTTCGACGGGACATGGGTGGCGCACCCCGATCTGGTCCCCGCGGCCATGGAGGTGTTCGACCGGATCCTGGGCGACCGGGCGAACCAGATCGATCACCGACGAGACGAGGTCGACGTCGCAGCGAGCGACCTGCTGTCCACCGGGATCGAGGGGGCCACCGTGACGGAGCGAGGAGTGCGCTCCAACGTGCGGGTCGGGATCCTCTACATCGAGTCCTGGCTGCGAGGGGTCGGCGCCGCGGCGCTGTTCAACCTCATGGAGGATGCGGCGACCGCTGAGATCTCCCGTTCCCAGATCTGGCAATGGGTCGCCAACCGCGCTCGCCTGGGTGGTGGTGGCGTCGTCACCAGGGATCTGGTGGAGGGGATCGCGACGCAGGAGCTCGCCTCGATCCGTGGAACGGTGGGCGCGGCCGCGTACGAGAACGGACGGTTCGAGGAAGCGTCGGAGCTCTTCCGTCGGGTGGCGCTCTCGGAGACGTTCGAGGACTTCTTGACGATCCCCGCGTACGAGCGCCTGTCGTAGCCGGCCGGCCGGGGATCCCGGTTCAGCGTCCCTATGGGGAGGGCGCGAGCGAGGGGAGCCACACGTCGACCACGGCGGGCCGCCCATCCCTCTCCACCGCCGTGCGGGCCTTCCCGAGGGTCGCCTCGAGCTCGGCGGCGTCGTCGACGCGAGCACCGAATCCACCGGCGGCCTCGGCTTCCGCGGCGAAGTCCGGGGGAGGGTCGAACATGCCGCCGGAGTAGTCGTTCATCCGAACGGCGGAGCCGTCGGGGTAGTCCTCGCGGAGGCGGACGGTGCCGGTTCGATACCCGCGATTGTTGGCGATGACGACGAGGAGCGGTGCGTCGTAGCGCGTCTGCGCCCACAGGAGGACGCTCGGTGAGCCGAATTGGTACGCGCCGTCGCCCACCAGGGATGCTACGAACCGTCCTTGGTCCGCCATACGGATCCCGATACCGGCGGCGACGGACCAACCGAGGCTGGACCCCCCGGATTCGAACAACGTATCGGGGCGCGTCCGCGGGATCAGGGTCGTGTCGGTCATCTCCCAGGTGAGGGCGTCTTCCGGTTCGAGGACCTTCGCCATCGCGCGCGCGAGCACGTCGTCATCGATCACGCCTCCCGCCCCCCCGGTCCGATCGCGTTCCGCGATCCGACCGGCCGCCCGCTCTTCGAACGCGGCCCATCGCTCCGCGATACGCGAGGTGTGCGAGGGCGTGCGGAGGGACCGCATCCGTTCGATCAACGACTCGAGGAAGTCCGCGGGGTCGGCAACGATGCGGAGATCGCTCTGGTATTCGTACAGCGGCACCGTGAGGGCGGCCGGATCGGGACCGGCGAAGGCGATCCATGCGTCGTCGGATGGCCGCTCACGCGCGGGGATCCACGGCACGAGGTTCTCGACGACGACGACCACGTCGGCCGCTTCGATCGGGATCAGACCGTCGTTCCGGGGAGTCTGCGCGGACGTGTAGGTGCCTCCGGCCCAGAGGCTGGGATGGTCGTCCGCCAGGTTCATCCGGTGACGCGTGGCCCGGACCGCGATCGCGAACTCCCTGGCGAGCTCGTCCAGGGCACGCAGCGCGCGGTGATCCCTGCCGACTCGGTCCGTGATCAGGAGCGGCGTCTCGGCCTCGAGCAGCCGGACGGCGATGTCGCCCAGCGCGTCGTCGGGCCCCGCTCCCAGCTGCGGGATGCCCAGCGCGTCCGCCGTCGTGAGTCGGGCGTCGTCTCCGAGTGGCTCGTGACCGACCTCCTTCGGAAGGATCAGATACGTCGGGCCCTGCGGAGGGGTGGAGGCGACCTGCAGCGCTCGAGCGGTCACCAGGGAGGGATCGTCGTAGGTCGCGAGTTTGTAGTCCCACTTCATGTACTGGCGGACGATCGATCCTTGGTCCCACCGCTGCTGCTTCCAGAAGACGGGGATCGTTCGACGCTCCGTCGTGGTCCCCGGATAGCCGGTGATGGCCAGGAGGGGGTACTGACCGACCATCGCGTTGTGGAGCGCGCCGCCCATATGAAGGAGGCCGACGTCGACGTGGGCGGCCACGGCTCCGGGGGCGCGCCGGATCATCGCTTCGCCCATCGCGATCGAGATCGCGACGTGCTCGTGCACCATCTGCATGATCTTGGGGGAGGGCAAGCCGGACTCCTTGGCCCTGGCGGCCGCCTCCTGGAAGGACACCAGGTCGTTCCCACTGACGAACCACAGGTGCTCCACGCCTGCGAGCTTGGCCACCGCCAGGATGGCCTGGGCGGGCTCGGCACCCCGGATGTCCACGGTTGCGTTCTCCGGCTGGGGCCGGTTCCCGTCGGGCACGTCTCACCCGCTCCGAAAAGGTAGATGAGTCATACGTATGACCGTATCAAGGCCCCGAGCCGAGTGGCGACTTCGGCCCCTGAGATGCGGGTTTGACATCATTCGGTCAAACATCGTACCTTCGCACGATGCGAGGTCGGAAGGTCATGAGAGCGCTGGTCCTCCTCGTTTCGTTCGTCCTCCTCGCGGCCGGCTGCGGCGGCTCGGACGCGGGGAACGAGGGGGAGAACGGAGCCGATCAACCCGACCACGTGAAGTTCCTCCTCGCCTTCGTGCACGACATGGTTGCGGTCCAGTACTACTTCGCCGACGACTTCGGGTATTTCGAGCAGTGCGGCATCGACATCGAATACCAGACGGCGGCCGACGTGGAGAATCCCGGCCAGCTCATCTTGGCGGGTGCGGTCGACATCGGGATCCTCGACCCTCTCACGTACCTCAGCGGCCTCAATCGCGGACTTCCGTACGTCGCGATCGCCGTGGACACCGCGCGGACCGGCGTCGCGTACGTCTCCTTGAAGGAGACCGGGATCGAAGGGCCTGAGGACCTGCCGGGGCACACCGTCGGAGTCAACCCCGGCAGTGACAACCTCTGGTTCCTGGAGAAGATCATGGAGGACAATCTGTCGTCCGAGCAGCAGGAGCAGGTGAACATCGTCCCCGCCGGCTTCTCGATCCAGCCGCTGTTGGCCGGGAGCATGGACGCCTATACCGCGTGGACGACCGATTCCGCACTCAATACCTTGAAGCACGAGGGAACCGAGTTCAACGAGATCCGCGCGAACGAGCACGGGATCCAGACGATGGGGAACGTCATCGTCGTCTCCGAGGACACCTTGCAAGAGAAGCCCGACATGGTGAAACGCTTCTTGGCCGCCGTGCTCGGCGGGTTCGGGGAATTGACCCCCGAGAACGAGGAGAGGGCCATCGACTCGGCACTCGAGCGGATCGGCGAGGACATCCCGAGAGAAGTCGAAGGCTCCATCTACCAACAGTTGCTCCAGCTGCAGCAGGATCCGGTCTGGGACGAGATGGGCGCCGGTTGGCACAATCCCGATGGGTATGCGCAGACGCAGGACTTCCTCGTCGAGAACGGGGAGATCACGGAACCACTTCCGGTGGATCAGCTCTTCACCACCGACGTCCTCGAGGAAGTGATGGTGGACGGCGAGCCGCAGATCGACCAAGTGTGCGGCTGATCGCTTGGCTCCGAGCCTGCCGGCCGCCGGTTCACGTGCGCGTTGATGGGATCGTCGCGGACCACTTCGGGTGAGACCGGCCATCAGCGTGCTTCCGGGGTAGCCGACACCGCCTCCACGCCGTCCGCTGCGACGACGATCCGACGGATCGCGAGCCGTGCAGCGATCCCCGTGCTGATCTTCGTCGTCTTCGTCTCTGTCTGGGAGTTCGCCGTCGCGGTGTTCGACGTGCCGGAGTACATCCTGCCGCGGCCCTCCGCGATCTGGGCGAGCTTCTCGGGTGAGTGGGGGGAGATCGGACACCACACGAAGTTGACGGCCATCGAGGCCTTCCTCGGGTATCTGATCGGCAACGGGACGGCGATCGTGATGGCTGCGTTCCTGGCGGAGTTCCCCTTCCTGGAACGCAACTTCTACCCGTACGTCGTGCTGAACCGGTCTCTTCCGATCGTCACGGTGGCTCCGCTCCTGATCATCTGGTTCGGGTTCACGATCTGGCCCATCGTGATCGCGGCGGCGCTCATCTGCTTCTTCCCCACGTTGGTGAACGGCATCCAGGGATTCAAGTCTGCCGACCCGACGATGCTCGAGCTGATGCGTGGCCTCAATGCGAGCAGGTGGCAGACGTTCTCCTACGTGAAGCTCCCGACCGCGCTTCCCTACATCTTCGCGGCGCTCAAGACCGCTGTCGCATCTGCCATGGTCGGGGCTGTCGTCGGCGAGTGGATCGCCGCCGATGAAGGGCTGGGATTCCTGACGATCCGAGCGAATAACTTCGTCGACACCCTGCTTCTCTTCCGAGCGGTGCTGGCCATCGGTGTGCTCGGTGTCGTGTGGTTCGTCGCCGTGACCGTGATCGAGGGACGCCTCCTCCAGTGGAACCGCCCGGAGCGCCCATGAGTTCACGAGACTCGCGGGTCCCGCAGGATGTCCTCGGGGAGGAAGCCAGGCCGACCCCTGCCGGAGCGGAACAGGGAACGCTGGCCGTGCGGGGCATCAGCAAGACGTACGGGAGCGGCAAGAGAGCCGTGCAAGCTCTCCAGGAGACATCCGTCGATATCCGATCCGGTGACTTCGTGTCGATCCTGGGTCCGTCCGGCTGCGGGAAGACCACGCTCTTGAAGATCATCGGGGACATCGTCAGTCCGAGCACGGGAAGTGTGCTCATCGACGATCGCCCCAACTCGGAGATGCGGAGAGCCCGGCGGATCGGCTATGCGTTCCAGAGCCCGGTGCTGCTCCCGTGGCGGGATGTTCGCTCCAACGTGGCGTTGCCGTTCGACGTCGCGAGGAGCGGGGGACGCTTCAGGCGGCTTCCCGACGATATCGACGGCCGGATCGACGGGGTCCTGGAGACCGTCGGACTCAGGGCGTTCGCCGATCGGCTGCCTCGGGAGCTGTCGGGGGGGATGCAGTCACGTGTCGCCCTCGCACGGGCTCTGGTGTACGAGCCGAGCGTGCTCCTCATGGACGAGCCCTTCGCCGCCCTCGACGAGCTCACTCGGACGGCGATGGCGATCCATCTCTTGAACGTCTGGGAACGCGTCCGAACGACCGTGGTGTTCGTCACGCACCACATCCAGGAGGCGGTCCTGCTCTCCAACAGGATCCTCGTCATCTCGGACAGGCCGGGCCGCGTTCGCCGGGATATCGCTGTCGACCTCCCACGACCTCGGTCGGTGGCGACGCGCCGGCTGCCGCTCTACCGAGAGATCACCGAGGATCTCGTGGCCGACTTCTATGCTCAGGAACGCGATACGCAGGCTGCCGGAGAAAGCGAGGAGCTCGATGGATAGGAACGTGGAACCAGACATCCTGGACCCGAGGACCTCGGCTCTCGTCGTCGTCGACGTGCAGAACGATTTCTGCCACTCGGACGGGGCGGCCGCGAAGATGGGACTGGACATCTCTGGCGTCCAGGAGGCCGTGCCGAAGATCCTGGAGCTCATCGGAGCGGCACGCGATGCCGACGTCCCGAGGATCTACCTCCGCGGGGAGCACAGCCGCTGGTTCAACACCGAGGCGTGGCTGCGGCGCGGAGCCAAGGGTCACAGCATCGACGCGCCGAAGATGCCGATCGTCGAGGCCGGATCGTGGGGAGCGGAATTCTTCGAGGTGGATCCCCAGCCCGACGAACTCGTGGTGACGAAGCATCGGTATTCGGGGTTCGCCTACACGCCGCTCGAACTCGCCCTGCAGACGCTGCACACGAGGAACGTGGTGCTGTGTGGCACCGCGACGAACGTATGCGTCGAGGCGACCGCACGCGATGCGATCATGCGGGGGTACTACCCCGTCGTCATCGCCGATTGCGTTGCAAGTGGACAGGCCGATCTCCACGGGGCAGCGCTGAAAGACATGGCTGAGTATCTGGGCGCGGTGGTCTCGCTCGAGGACGTGCAGGACGCGTGGGACCTGGCGAGGCGTGACGAGTCGGTGCGTATCGGTGGACGAGCCTGACTCCCGTCGGGTGAACGGCGGGCAGAGAACCTTCTTCCAGGATCTGGCGTTCGCCATCACCTGCGATCCCGGTGACCGCGTCCTCCGCAAGGCTACGCTCGTGCTCGAAGGGGATCGGATCCTCGATCTCGGCTCCGTGGATGAGGTGAAGGGTCGCGTCACGCCCGGTCCGGAGGACACGGTCGTGGATGCGTCGGGTTGCGGAGTCACGCCCGGATTCATCGATTCGCACGTCCACCTGTCGGAGGGGCTCTCCCGCGCCAGCTTCCCGGACCGTCTCGACACGAGAGCCTGGGTGTTCCAGTGGATCATGCCGTACTACGGCGAGCTCACCCCCGAGGACGAGCGGATCGCGGTGCAGCTCGCCGCGTCGGAGATGCTGCGATCCGGCACGACCTGCTTCCTCGACATGGGAGCACTGAACGATCCGCGGATCACCGTGCCGGCGCTCGGCGAGATCGGTATCCGCGGTGTCACCAGCCGCCATGCGGCCGACGTCGTTCCCGACCCCATCCCTGATGGATGGACCGAGGCCATGGTGGCCCACCATTTCTTCCCGAGCACGGAAGAGGCGCTCGAGGAGCTCGAGGCGTGCGTTCGTGAGCTCGACGGATATGCCGACGGCCGGGTCCGATGCTGGGCGAACATCCAGGGGAAGGAGCCGTGCAGCGCCGAGCTCCACATCGGCGCCAGGGAGATCTCAGAGCGTCTGGGCGTCGGCACCACCTACCACATCGCTTCCACGAGCAAGGAGGCCGCGCTCAGCGAGCAGAAGTACGGGCTCCGCCCGGTCAGTCGTATGGAGAGCCTCGGGGCCCTCGGCGCCAATCTCGTGCTCGCCCACGCCGTCGCCTTGAACGACGACGAGGTCGAGATCCTCGCCCGACGGGGGGCGAAGGTCGCGTTCTGTCCCGGCACGTCGTTGAAGCTCGCCAAGGGAGCGACTGTGATCGGCCGCTATCCCGAGCTCATGGATGCCGGCGTCACCGTTGGCCTCGGGACGGATGGGGTCTCCGCCGCGGGGAACCTGAACCTCATGCGCCAGATGTACCTCGCGGCCGGGCTCTTCAAGGACGCGCGGATGGACCCCGAGATGATCGGCGCCCACCGGGCGCTCCGCATGGCCACCATCGACGGAGCACGAGCGCTGGGACTGGACGGAGACATCGGGTCTCTCGAGCCGGGCAAGAAGGCGGACTTCGTGCTCTTCGATCTCGACCATCCCGAGTGGGTCCCGTATCAGGACCCGGTGCAGGCGCTGGTCTGGTCGGCGACGAGCGCGAGCATCAGCGAGACGTGGGTGGACGGGAAGGCCGTGTTCGCCGACGGGCGCGTGATGACGATCGCCGACGAGCCCGCGCTTCGGCAAGAAGCGCGCGAGCGGGCACGAGCCCTCGTCCTGAGGGCCGGCCTGGACCGACCGGACGTTCCCGTGACGACGGTCGCCTACGAATGACGCCCGGACCGCTCCGTCAGGGCGCGGGGACGCCCTCGGGTCGCAGGTCGAGCTTCAACAGGTCGACCAGGATCTGGTTCGTGGCGTCGATGTGCTGCTGCATCGCCTGATATGCGCCCGCGGGGTCGTGCTCCGCGATCGCTTCGACGACCCGATGGTGCTGCGTCACGGAATGGCCCTGCTCGTCCCGCAATCCGGGCGAGAGCGAGAGGTAGGCCAGGAGCTCGTGCAGGCGCATCTGCTCCTCGAGGACGAGGTCGAGCAGGCGATCGGACCGGGCCGTGTGGGCGATCGCGATGTGGAGCGTCGAATCGGCTTGGCGGAGCTCCGACACGGGGACGCGTTTGGCTCGCTCGAGGAGCCAGCGGAGATTCTCGATCGCCTCATCGGTCGCGCGCACGGCTGCGAGCTCGGCGGCCTTCGGTTCGACGGCGGCTCGCATGTCGAGGAGCCCGGGGATCGCCTGACTCATCTCACGGGATATCCGCTGGATGTCCGCCTTGTTCGGCTGGCGGATGCGGCGCTGCACGATGAACGTCCCGCCCGAACGTCCGCGGCTGGTCTTGAGGAATCCCTGCTGTTGGAGCGCTCTGATCCCCTCGCGGAGCGTGGTCCGGCTCACGCCGAGTCGCTCGACGAGCTCTCGTTCAGGAGGAAGGCGGGCCCCCGACTTGAGGGCGCCGAGCTTGATGGCCTGCGCGAGACGCTGAACCGCGACCTCGTACGCGCTGTGCCAATGGGCCTTCCGGAAGAACACATCTTCGAGGAGGGCCTCGATGGGGGGAGGAAGATCGTCCGTGTCGTGATCAACCATCGTCCATCCCCAGCCTCGGAAGCGCAAAGCATAACCCGGCCTGATATCCAAGCATCGCAAGCGATCGCATCCTCATCGCTCCTTCTTCTCGACGATCTCGAAGCTTTCGATCGCTCGGTCCACGGCCTTCCGGCGCACGTCCCCGGATCGATGGAGTGCCGCCAGCGCCGCGACGGCGATGTGCTCGGCGTCCACCTCGAAGTGCCTTCGCAGCGCCTCCCGGGTATCCGAGAGACCGAATCCGTCGGTGCCGAGCGAGATGAACTCCTGCGGGACCCATCGAGCGATGAGATCGGGGACCGCCTTCATGGCATCGGTCGCCGCGACGACGGGAGCGTCCACGGCGCCGAGGCAACGGGTCACGTACGGTTCCGGCCCGGCCCCCGTGAGTCGTCGCTCGCGCTCGCACGCGAGCGCATCCCGCCGGAGCTGGTGATACGAGGTCGCGCTCCAGACATCCGCCACCACTCCTCGCTCGGCGAGCAGCGTCTGTGCCCGCAGCACCTCCCGCATGATCGACCCCGATCCGAGGAGCTGCACGCGGTGGTCGCCGGTGGGGGATCCGGGGCGGAACGGATAGAGGCCGCGGACGATCCCGTCCTCGACCCCGTCGGGCATCGCGGGCATCTCGTAGGGCTCGTTGTACAGCGTGAGGTAGAAGATGACGTCGTCGCCGTCCTCGATCATCTGGCGGAGCCCCTCTCGGACGATCACGGCCAGCTCGAACGCGAAGGCCGGGTCGAACCAGATGCACGCGGGATTGGTTTCTGCGAGGAGGAGCGAGTGCCCGTCCTGGTGCTGCAGCCCCTCTCCGTTCAGCGTGGTCCGCCCGTGTGTGGCACCCAAGAGGAACCCGCGAGCACAGCCGTCTCCGGCCTGCCAGATCAGGTCGCCGATCCGCTGGAAGCCGAAGATCGAGTAGAAGAAGTAGAAGGGGATCATGTGCTCGCCGTGGGTCGCGTAGCTCGTTCCCGCTGCCGCGAACGAGCTGATCGACCCCGCCTCCGTGATCCCCTCCTGCAGCATCTGTCCGTCGATCGTTTCCCGATATCGGAGCATCTGGTCCGCATCGACCGGTTCGTACCGCTGTCCCACCGGCGAGTAGATCCCGAACGGCCCGAACAAGGACTCCATCCCGAAGGTCCGCGCCTCGTCGGCCACGATCGGCACGACCCGGTCGCCGAAACCTTCGACGGCCATCAATCGGCGCAGGAGGCGGACGAATGACTTCGTCGTCGCGTCCGGCCGGCTCGTTCCGACCGTGAACTCGTCGAACACGTCGTCTTTCGGCACCGGCAGGGGCTTGGCCTCGGAGCGGCGATCGGGGACGAACCCGCCCAGCGCTCGCCGCCGCTCCGAGACGTAGATGCGCTCCGGACTGTCGGGTTGCGGAAGATAGAAGGGCGGAACCTCCTCCAGGTCCTGGTCCCGTACCGGGATCGCCAGTCGGTCTCGCAGGTCGATCAGGGCATCTCGGCTGAGTCGCTTCATCTGGTGCGTGCTGTTCCTGCCTTCGATCGCCTCGCCGAGCCCCCAGCCCTTGCTCGTCTGCGCCAAGATCACGGTGGGCTGGTGAGCTCCGGCGATCGCCTGCGCATACGCGGCAAACACCTTCCTCCGGTCGTGACCGCCGCGGCCGAGCGCTGCGAGCTCTCCGGCCGAGGCGTCCGAGGCGAGCTTCACGAGCCGAGGGTCACCCGAGAAGAGATGCTCGCGGAGGTACTCGGCGCCGCTCACCGAATGCCTCTGCAGGTCACCGTCGAGCACGGCATTCAGCCGATCGACGAGTGAGCCGTCCGCATCTCGTTCGAGGAGCTCGTCCCATCCTCGGTCCCACAGGACCTTGAGGACGCGCCAGCCGGCGCCCAGGAACAGGGCCTCGAGCTCCTGCACGATCTTGCCGTTGCCTCGGACCGGACCGTCCAAGCGCTGCAGGTTGCAGTTCACGACGAAGACGAGGTTGTCCAGGCCCTCCCGAGCCGCGAACGTGAGGGATCCCACCGCTTCCGGCTCGTCCATCTCGCCGTCTCCCAGGAACGCCCACGTGCGCTGGCCCGACGGCTCGATGATCCCGCGGGCCTCGAGGTAGCGGTCGAACCGTGCCCGGTAGACGGCGTTGACGGCGCCCAGGCCCATCGACGCGGTGGGGAACTCCCAGAACCCCGGCATGAGGCGTGGATGGATGTAGGAGGGGATGCCCGTTCCCCCGGTCTCACGGCGATAGAGCTCGAGCTGTTCCTGGCGGAGCCGACCCTCGAGGAACGCGCGGGCGTAGATCCCTGGGGCCGCCGCCGACTGGAAGTAGACGTGGTCGCCCCCGCTCTCGCTCTCCCGGCCTCGGAAGAAGTGGTGGAAGGCGACCTCGTAGAGGACCGACGTCGAGGCGTAGGTCGAGAGGTGCCCTCCCAGCCCGCTGGATCCCGAGCCGGCGCGCATCACCATCGCCACCGCGTTCCAGCGGTTGATGTTGAGGATCCGTTCCTCGAGCACCTCGTCGCCCGGATAGGGCGGTTCGGATGCGCGGGGGATGGTGTTGACGTAGTCGGACACGAGGAGCGATCTGCCGAACCGCTCCGTTGGGAGTTCGCTCAGCAGGCTGCGGACGAGCCCACCGGCACGCTCGGGGGAATCCCGGACCACCTGCCGGAAGGCCTCGACCCATTCGGCGGTCTCGTCGGGGTCACCGACCGATGGAGGGGTGGGAACGGTGAGCCGAGCGATCCAGTCGTCCATCGATCCGGCCATCTCTCGCCGTCCTTCGGTGTGTGTTCGGCTCCGTCGCGTCAGTCGGTCATGCCGGTCGAGCTCGTCGAGATCGAGCGGGGATCGCGGAGCCCCCAGCGACCGGCATCCACCGTCGCGAGGAAACCCGACACCAGCCGATCGAACAGCTCCGGCTCCTCGAGGTTCGAGGTGTGACCCGTCCGGGGAAGGACCGCGAGTCCCGCCGACGGGATGGTTCGCTTCAGCATCAGGTTCGCGTCGAGGCACCCCTCGTCCTCGTCTCCGACGACGAGCAGGACCGGCACCTCCATCTTCGCCAGGTCACCCCGCAGGGCATACAGCGACGGCCGTTCCCGCTGGACGCCTCGCATCGTGTTCGCCGATCCCTCGCTCGAGTGCTCGGCGAGCAGGCGCGCGAAGGTCGCCCAGCCGCGAGGGTCCTTGTTCTGGAACTGGACCCGTGCGGGGCCTTCCGCGTACCGGGTGGCGAACACGGCCGAGCCGTCGGCCTCGAGGGCGGCGGCGATCGCTTCGGCTTCGTTCCGGAACGACTCCTGCGCGTCGGGGTGGGCCCCGTACCCGACCCCCGCCACGACGACCGACAGCGTCCGTTCCGGTCGACGCAACCCGAGGTGGAGGGACGTGAATCCGCCCATCGACAGACCCACCACGTGCGCGCGCTCGATCTCCAGATGGTCCAGGACCGACAGCGCATCGGTGATCGCGAGGTCCTGCGAGTACGCCGTGAGGTCCTTCGGGACGTCCGACGGTGGGTAGCCGCGAGCCGCGAAGACGATGGATCGGTAGCGCCTGCTGAAGCTCTGCATCTGCGGTTCCCAGCTGCGGTGGTCCCCAGCGAACTCATGGACGAACAGGATCGGGATGCCCGTTCCTGCCTCTTCGAAGTGGATCTTGGTGCCGTCGTCGGCCGTGGCGAAGCTCACGAACCCTCCTCCGCATTAATGGTTTCAAGTTCATACAAATGATAGATGAACGGCCGGAGGCCCGCGCGCCTCACCGTCCCGGACCGTGGGCGACCGCCTCGGCCTGGACCGTCGGAAGCGTCCGATAGGCTGGCCCGCGCGATGGGCGAGTGGGAGACCGTGATCGGGCTCGAGTGCCACGTCGAGCTCAGCACACGCACCAAGATGTTCTGTGGATGCCGGAACGAGTTCGGCGCCGAGCCCAACACCCTCACATGTCCCGTCTGCCTCGGGCATCCGGGGTCGCTGCCGGTGCCCAACCGCGAGGCGATCGCGCGCATCGTGAAGATCGGGCTCGCGCTCGGGAGTGAGATCGCGCCACGCTCGGTGTTCCACCGGAAGAACTACTTCTATCCGGACATGCCGAAGAACTATCAGATCAGCCAGTACGACCTGCCGGTGTGCGTCGGGGGTCATCTGGACGTGGAGCTCACCGACGGGTCGACGACTCGCGTCGGCATCACGCGCGTGCACATGGAAGAGGACACGGGCAAGACCGCGCACGGCAGCGCGTCGGGCCGGATCCACGAGGCCGAGTACGCCTTGATCGACTACAACCGTGCCGGCGTCCCGTTGGTCGAATGCGTGTCGGAACCGGACATGCGCTCGCCGGAGGAAGCGGCGGCGTATCTGCGAGAGCTCCGCGCGCTCCTCGGTTCCCTCGACGTCTCCGATGTCCGGATGGAGGAGGGATCGCTCCGCTGCGACGCGAACGTGTCGGTCCGGCCACCGGGAACGGAGGCGCTGGGCACCAAGGTCGAGATCAAGAACATGAACTCGGTCCGCTCGCTCGAGCGGGCGCTCGTCTTCGAGGCCGCACGGCAGGTCGCGGCGCTCGAGGCCGGCGACCCGCTCGTGCAGGAGACCCGGCACTGGGACGAGGACTCCGGCACCACGAAGACGATGCGCTCCAAGGAGGAGGCGTTCGACTATCGCTACTTCCCGGAGCCGGACATCCCCGCGTTGGAGCCGGCCGACACATGGATCGAAGAGATCCGCGCGTCCTTGCCGCAGCTCCCGCAGGCGAGACGGACGCGCTACGTCGAGGAGCTGAGGCTGAAGCCCGAGGTCGCTCGCGTCCTCGTGGCCGATCGCTCGGCGACGATCCTGTTCGAGGAGACGGTGGCCCTCGGCGCCGACCCGGCCGCGGCGGCCAACTGGATCACGCAGGATCTGGCCGGCCTGCGCAACGAGGCCGACGCGGCCACCGACGCCACCGTGGGAGCGTCGCACATCGCGGAGATCGTGGCGCTCGTGGGAGACGGCACGCTTTCCGGCGCGGCCGCGAAGAAGGCCCTCGAGGAGGCTTTCCAGACGGGCGACGCCATCGCGGACATCGTCGAGCGGCGCGGACTCCGGCAGGTATCGGACGCGGGCGAGCTCGGAGGCGTCGTGGACCGGGTGATCGCGGAGAACGCGGACGCAGCGGAGAAGTTCCGTGCGGGCAACGAGAGCGTGATCGGGTTCCTCGTGGGGCAGGTCATGAAGGCCTCCGGCGGCTCTGCCAACCCGAAGCTCGCGCAGGACCTCCTGCGCGAGCGACTCTCGGGGTAGGGCGGGTGCGCGTCGACCAGAAGCGCAATCGGATCCCGTTCTGGCAGCTCGCGCTCTACGCGGTCGCGGCCGCCGCCTCGGGCGCCACCCACCCGATCCGCAAGATGTGGCACTCGGGCAATGCGATCGATCGCTACGCCCTCTGTCACCTCACGAGCGCCGCCGGCGACTCGCTCCTCGCGATCTCGCTCGCCGACTCGGTCTTCTTCTCCCTGCCGGTGGGCCAGGCGAAGTGGCGCGTCGTCGCCTACCTCGGCCTCACGATGCTCCCGCTCGCCGTCGCGGCCCCGCTCCTGGTGGTGCCGCTCGACCGGGCGGGGCCGCGACGCCTGATCTCGTTCCTCGCCGCGATCGTCCGCGCGGGGATCGCCTTCTTCGTGGCGGGACGCCTCGACACGGTCGCGCTGTACCCCGCCGCGCTCGCGATCCTCGTGGCGGCGCGCGTCCACGGGATCACGAAGAACGGGCTCACGATGGCCTACGCGGGCCCCGGCGAGGGATTGATGCGGTCGAACGCCCGGCTCGGCCGCGTGGCCGTGGCCGGCGCGCTCACGGCGGCGCCCCTGGGCGTGCTCGCGGTGCGATTGTGGGACTCGGGCGGGGCGATGGTGCTGGCGGGGATCGTGTACTCGATCTGTGCGCTCGTCACGCTCCGCCTGCCGCATCCTCGGGTGCGCACCGAGCCGAAGCCGCTCGGCCGTCGCGGACGGATCCCCGTCCTCACGGGACCGGCCCTCGGCGCGACCGGCATGCGCGCGGCCACCGGCTTCATCCTGTTCCTGTCGGCCTTCGCGATCCGGCGCGAGGGATTCCCCTCGACGTGGTTCGCGGCCATGGCGATCTCTGCCGCCCTCGGAGGCTTCCTCGCGGACCTCCTCGCCCCACGCCTCCCCGAGACGCTCCGTGAGGAGTTCATCGTCGTTGGCTGCACGATCGCGGCCGGACTGGGTGCCTTCTTCGCGTTCCAGGTGTTCTCCCTCCCGGTGCTCGCGATCTTCGGACTGACGGCGGGAGCGGCCACGGAGCTCGGGCGCCTCGCGTTCCAGAGCCTGATGCAGGCCCACGCCCCGGAGGGCGCGTTGGGGCGCGTCTTCGTCCGCTACGAGGTGATGTTCCAGCTCGCCTGGGTCGCCGGCGCCGTCGGCCCCGCCGTGCTCCCGATCGACTTCAAGGCGGGGATGCTGATCATGGCCGGCTTCTACCTCGCCCTCGCCGGCGCCTGGGCCGTCCGCTTCTTCCGAGGCGGACGGGAGCCGCTCGGTGCTTCGGCGAACGTGCCGTAGGCTTGCCGCCGAGCACCACCGCTTGCGAACGAAAGGGGACAGGAGCGATGGCGGACTTCATGACGGTCGGCGACTCTGACGAGGTGCCGGAAGGAGAGGTGAAGGCTTTCGACGTGAACGGCGCCGAGATCGCCGTCGCCCGTGTGGAGGGCCAGGTCTACGCGTTCAGCGACATCTGCACGCATCGCCACTGCAACCTCGCCAACGGCGGCGAGCTCGACGGGTTCGACCTCGAGTGTGAATGTCACGGCAGCGTCTTCGACGTCCGCACCGGCGAGGTGCACAACCCGCCGGCCACCGAGCCGCTGGAGACCTACGAGTCCCGCGAGGTTGACGGGCAGATCCAGGTCGGTGCCTGAGGAGGGCGACGCCCCTCGCTCGATCGTCATCGTCGGTGCGAGCCTCGCCGGCGGGACCGCCGCGGGAGTGCTTCGGGACCAGGGCTACGACGGCCGTCTCAGCCTGATCGGTGCGGAGGAGGAGCCTCCCTACGAGCGCCCGCCGCTCTCGAAGGAGCTCCTGCGAGGTGAGCTCGAGCTCGAAGACGCCCTGGTGCGCCCCGCGTCCTGGTACGAGGAACACGACGTCGACGCCCGATTCGGCACGAGAGCGGTGCAGATCGACGTCGATGCGCGCGACGTGATCGTCGCCGGCGGAGAGCGACTCGCGTTCGATCGTCTGCTGGTGAGCACGGGCGCTCGCAATCGGCGGCTGGAGGTGCCGGGCGCGGAACTGCCCGGCGTGTTCGACCTCCGCTATCACCGCGACGCCGTCCGGATCCGCGACGCCGCCACGGAGGGCGCCCGCGTGGTCTGCGTCGGCATGGGGTTCATCGGCGCGGAGGTGGCGGCGTCGCTCCGCTCGATCGGCTGCGACGTCACCGTCGTGGAGATCTTCGAGACCACGCTGTATCGGATCCTCGGGCCGAAGATCGGGCGGGTGCTCGAAGGGATCCATCGGGACCACGGGGTGACGATGCACTTCAGCGACTCGGTCGAACGGTTCGAAGGCGACGGCCGGCTCGAGCGCGTCGTCACGGACAGCGGCAAGGAGATCGACGCCGACGTCGCGGTGGTGGGCGTGGGCACCGAGCCCGCGGTCGAGATCATGGCGGGGACCGGCCTCGACCAGGGCGGCGGGATCCCGGTCGGGCCCGGCCTCGAGACGACCCTGCCGGGCGTCTACGCCATCGGCGACGTCGCCCTCCACGACCATCCGGTGTTCGGGCCGATCCGCGTAGAGCACTACGACAACGCCGTGAAGATGGGGGAGCATGCCGCGAACGCGATGCTCGGCGCCACGGAGGTCTTCGACGACGCGCACTGGTTCTGGTCGGATCAGTACGACTCGAAGATCGAGATGGCCGGCTACGCGCCGACGTGGGATCGGATGGTGGTCCGGGGATCGCTCGAGGAGCGCGCCTTCTGTGCGTTCCTGTTGGATAGTGGAGGGGTGGTTCGCTCGACGGTGTCGCTGGACTGGAAGCGCGACGTGCGGCGCTCGTTCGGACTGATCAAGGGGCAGTTCGCCCCGGATCCGGCGTTGCTCACCGATCCCGATGTGGACCTGCGGAAGCTCGTCGAGGAAGAGGAGGAGTAGTGTTCGGCTCGCCCGTCGTCACGCATCCCGTCTGCGACCTCGATCTGCACCAGCGCATCCGGGAGGCGAGGCGAGACGCCGTCGCTCGATCCGTCCGAGGGAATCGGCGGCATCGCCGGCCGTTCCAGCGAGTTCGACTGGTCGACGTCGACGGCGAGGTCTTCCGGCCCGCCGTCGAGGACGTCGAACACTCCTTCCGCTTCTAGCGGACCGTCAGTCCACCGTGAGGTGGGACACCATCTCTTGTGGCGTCCCTTCCCCTTCGACCAAGCCGTCGCGGAACAGCACGACCCGGTTCGCGTAGCGGAGCGCCTCCGGATTGTGCGTCGCCGCCAGGACCGCCCCGCCGCGTTGGATCACGTCCCAGAGCGCCTCGAGGATGACGTCAGCGTTCTCCGTGTCGACCTCGGCGATCGGCTCGTCCGCCATCACGATCTCCGGCTCCGGGATCAGCGCGCGTGCGACGGCCACGCGCTGCTGTTGGCCGGCAGAGAGCTCGTACGTCCGGTTGTGCATGCGCGTCTCCAGCCCGAGTCGGCGCAGCCAACCCTCGGCTCGTTCGCGCGCCTCGGTGAGGTCCACCGCGTTGACCCGGAGCGGGAGCTCGACGTTCTCCACGGCCGAGAGCGCGGGAAGCAGCCCGAAGCTCTGGAACACGACGCCGATCCCCTGCTGCCGGAGGGTGCGTCGCTCGTCGGTCGAGAGCGAACCCATCGGACGACCCTTCCAGCGCACCTCGCCCTCATCGGGAGGATCCAGCCCTGCCAGCACGCCGAGGAATGTGGTCTTGCCCGAGCCGCTCGGTCCCATCAACGCGACGAAGTCCTTCGACCGCACCGTGACCGATGCGCCGCGGACCGCCACGACTCCCTGCGCACCGGGGTAGCGGCGGACGATGTCGGTTCCTTCCACGAGGACGTCGCGCTCAGGCATGGCCGGTCTCGCTCCGTCGCCGCAGGCGCACCTCGTCCGGGGTGATCTCAGCCTCCAGATGGACGCCGCCGAGCGCGGCGACGGCTTCATCCGGAAGCCGGACCCGTCCGTCGTCGGCGATGGGGTCGACGGGCACGCCCTCGTGCAGGACACGGCCGTCGCGCACGCGGATCCGTCGATCCGCGCGCCTCGCCGCCACCAGGTCGTGCGTGACCATGATGATCGTGACATGGAACTCGCGGTTGACCGCGCGGAACGCATCCAACACGCGACCGGCGGACTCGGAGTCCAGCTCCGCGGTCGGCTCGTCGGCAAGCAGGATCGAAGGTGTGTTGGACAGGGCCGCCGCGATCGCGACGCGCTGCTGCTCGCCGCCGGAGAGCATCCGGGGCATGTGCTTCGCCCGGTCCGTGAGGCCGACGAGCTCGAGCAGGCCGTCGACGTCGTGTTTCCTGGCCACGCGTGTCCGTCGCACGGTCGCCGGAAGACGGATGTTGTCGCGGACCGACAGATAGGGAACCAGGTTGCGCGCCGTTCCCTGCCAGACGAAGCCGACACGCTCGGCTCGGTACTCCGTGAGGGCCTGATCCTCCAGCAGTCCCAGGTCGCGTCCATCGACCTCCACGACACCCGCCGACGCGCGATCGAGACCGCCCACCAGGTTCAGGATCGTGGACTTGCCCGCCCCGCTCGGACCGACGACGGCCAGGAACTCCGCCGGCATGACGTCGAGGTCGACGCCGGCGAGCGCGACCACTCCGACGTCACCGACCCGATACACCTTGTACGCGTGGCGGAGACGCACGAGCGCGTCGGACCCGTCCGGTCGGAAGCGGTCGGGTCCGACGACGTTCTCGATCACTCGGCCTCTCCCCGGAGCACGCCGGTGACGGACGCACGCAGGAGCGCGCGCGCCGACAGCGCGAGCGCGATCGTCGTCGCTGCCACGATGGCTGCGAGCGCGACGCCGAGCGACACCCAATCCATCAGGAACACCGGAGGCGGATACGCCACCGACAGGCTCGGCCCGACGTACGGCATCATCAGACGGAGCAGGAGGTAGCCGAGGCCGAGGCCCGCCACGACCGCGAATCCGAGGAGCAGCACCTGTTCGAGGGCGAGCGTCCGGACGATCTGTCCGGACGCGGCGCCCATGGCCCGGAGAGCGGCGAACTCGTAGTCGCGGCGGCGCTGTGCGAAGTACAGCGCCGCCGCGACTCCCACGACCACCAGGCCCGCCCCCCCGGCCGCCGCGACGAAGTTCATCCCGAGGGCGAGGCTCTGAGGGAGCTGCGCGAGGAACCCCTCGATCGGTGCCGTTCGCGACACGTCTCCCGGGAAGAACCCCTTCTGACGGAGCAGCGGCACCGGGTTGCGCTCGCCCTCGGACCAGACCTCGTTCAGGACCAAGCCCGGCTCGGGCACCGCCGAGGCGCGCTCGAGGATGGCGGCGCCCGACATGACGATGAACGGCTGATTGGGGAGCATCGAAGGGAACTGGATCGCGCTCGCGACCGGATCCAGCTCGATGTCCTGCCCTCCGAGGTTCGCGGGGAACACCGGTCCCCCGGAGGAGGAGATGCCGGGGGACACGAGCACGGGCAGGGGTTCGGAGGGCGGCACGATCCCACCGATCACGTCGGAGGCCCCCGAATCCATCTCGTACCGGATGCCGGAACCCTCGGACTCGACGGAGCCTGCGCTGCCGCGCCAGGTCAGCGGCTCCCACCCGGACAACGACACCGGGCCGCCGTCCGCAGCGATGGACGGGAACGCGAAGGTCGCCTCGTCCGGAGCGTCCAGCGAGGTTCGATGGATCGTGATCGACAGCAGCCGAACCGCGCCCTCGATCGGCACCTCGTACGACGCGAGCCCCGGTTCGATCGGCTGGGGCGCAGCGCTATGAACGATCCCGGCCTCGTCGGCCGCGGTCGCCGTCACCTCGAGGTCACGTACCAGCCGGCTCGAATCCATCTCGAACGTCAGCGTCGACGATGCGGCTGGGAGTTCCATCCCGAAGGGCGGGGCTTCCAGCCGGCGCAGGATCTCGGGCAACGGCACCTCGGAGAAATCCTCGCGCCACCACCCGGCCGTGGCGTACGAGCCCGGGTCGATGCCGAGGGTGATCGGTGGAAGTTGGAACGACCCGCTCTCGAGTCGCGGCTCGGTGCGAACCACCGGCGTCGTCGACGCGGGCATCTCGCGGATCACCGCGAGGACGTCCTCGGGCGGCGTGACGTTCACGCGCCAGTCGGCGCCGACCTGCGCGTGCGCCGCATCCTCGTGGTTGCGCAGCACGATGGCTCGGTAGGACGTCGACACCACGAGGAGTCCCATCGAGAGGAGCAGCAGGAGGGCGGCGGCGAAGCCGGTCCCCGGCGAGCGGCCGATCCGTCTTCCCGCGAGGTACCTGGGCAGCCGTCTCGACCGGCCGATCCGGGAATCGAGTCCCCGGAAGACCAGGAGCAAGAGCCTGAGCGCGAGGAACGATCCGCCGAACAGCAGGAGGGTCGGGGCGACGAGGATCAACGGGTCGATCTCCCCGGATCCGGCCTCCGGCCGCGTCCCCGTGCGCAGCTGAAGGAACGCGAAGAGTCCGAGCGGAAGGACGAACAACTCCACCGGCACGCGCGCGAGCAGTGGACGGTCCTCCCGGGACGCCGCCCTCCGCTCCTCGAGCACGGTCCTGGACACGTAGGGAACGGAGAGACCGAGAAGGATCACGGCCCCCGCGAGCGCTGCCACGAGCCCGAGGAGCTGGCCAGTCTGGTTCAGGCGGATGGGGAAGATCACTCCGGGGAGGTCGGGGCCGTTCGCGGTGCTCGCGAGCGCCGCGAGCCCCATCCCGAGGAGCAACCCGAGCGGGAACGCGACGATCGCGGCGAACACGGCCTGGATGGCTTGCGCGGCGAGGAGGACGCCCCGGCGGAACCCCCGGCTGTGCAGCACCGCGAGCTCGAACGCCTGCCTGGTGAGGGCGAGGGCACCGACGCCGGCCAGCACCGCCAGGGTGACCGCGCCGATCTGGAAGACCACGAGGAGGATCGGTACGGCGAGGTCCGCGATGCGCTGCCGGACGATGTCGAGGAGCGTGCCCAGTCCAGAGATCAGATCGACCGTGCTGAGCCCGGCCTCCGACTGCAGGCCCGCGACGATGTGGTCCAGCTCGTCCGGGACCTGCGAGGCTCGCTCGAACGGCACGCCCGTGAGCGAGAGATATGCGTCCCATGCGTACTGAGTGGTGAGCTCCAGCTCTCGCGTGGCGAGGATGATCGTGTCGAGACCCACCACCGCGGGTTGGGGCTGGGTCGAGTCCGGGTCGGGGAACGGGTTCTGCGAGCCGAACCAGAAGGGATCGTCCCGGTCGGGAGGGACGTAGGTGCCGGCGACGACGAGCTGGAGGCGCTCGCCGGTCGGACCGATGATGGCCAGGAGGTCGCCACGACGGACGCGAAGGAGCCGGGCAGCCGCCGCGTGGAGGACGATCCCGTCCTCTCCCGGCGGATCGCCGCGGATCTCCAGGTGCTCCTCGATCCCTTCTCGCGCGAGGATGGACACGGACGGCCCCGCGGGCGAGCCGAGGCGGACCGTACCCAAGGCCTGCCGCACGATCCGATCCAAAGGCAGCGATCGGGTCCGCTCGGTGATGGCCTCGTCCGCAGCGGCCCAGTCGAAGCTCTGGTCGCCGAACACCTGCAGGCGAGCGTTCCGCACGGTGGGGGGAGCGCCCGTGAGCTCCGAGGACAGGATCGCTTCGCGCGCCGCGTCCGCATAGATCGGCCCGGCGACGAGAACCCCCACGGAGAAGGCCAGCGTGACCACGACGGCCAAGCCCAGCAGCCGCTGAGCGACGAAGCGCTTCAACAGGAACCGAAGGGTCGCCATACGCACCTCGGGGCCCGGCGAGGGCCCCGTCGACCGATGATACGGACCTGCGCTTCCTTGCCGATGGTCGGGAGTGTCGGAACCTTGCCCCCGGGTGAGTGCTTGCTAGGCTGCGAGTGACCGCCGGACCCGTCGAGGGAACCCCAAGGAAACCCCTAGAGAACCTCGAGGAGACGCAGATGGACAGGCCCGAGATCGATCCTGGCGCCCGGCCCCACCCCCATCCCGCCCGAGGTCCTCCTCGCGCAAGGCAGCCCGCTCGTCTACCACCGGGGGCCTGGCTTCGGACGGCTCATGCGCGATGTCACGGCCCGACTGAAGGAGCTGTACCGCACCGATCGAGCCGACGTCCTGCTGATGACGTCCTCCGGCACGGGCGGGCTCGAGTCAGCCGTCCAGAACGTCTTCTCTCCCGGCGACGAGGTCCTCATCCCGCTCGCGGGCTTCTTCTCCGAACGGTGGCGCTCGCTGGCGACCGCCATGGGCCTCACGGTTCGCACCGTGGACCACGAGTGGGGAGAGAAGGTCGACGTCTCGCGCGTCGCGGACGCGCTCGCGAAGCATCCCGTGAAGGCGGTCCTGCTGACCCACTCGGAGACCTCGACCGGCGTGATCCAGCCGGTCGAGGGGCTCGCTCGCGTCGCGAACGAAGCCGGCGTCATGGTGGTCGCGGACGTCGTCAGCAGTCTCGGCGCCGTGCCCTTCGAGTTCGATGCCTGGGGGGTCGACGTCGCCGTCGGTGGCTCGCAGAAGGCGCTCTCGGCGAGCCCGGGGATCTCGTTCGTCGCCATCAGCCAACGGGCGTGGGATGCCCACGCCGAGGCGACGATGCCGCGGTTCTACTTCGACTGGTCGATCTATCGCCGCTTCGCCGAGCTGCCCGACCCGGAGAACCCGTGGACGCCGGCGATCAGCGTGATGCAGGGGCTCCAGGCGGCACTCGAGCTCTACTTCCAGGACGGGGTCGACGCGGCGCATCGTCGCCACGAGCTCCTGTCGCGCGCGGTCAAGGAAGGCGTGAGGGCGCTCGGCCTCGACCTGTTCGGCGACGGCCTGGAGCACAACTGGACCGTCACCGCGATCCGCGCTCCCGAGGGGATCGATGCGGACACGATCAGCGACCGTATCCGGTCGGACTTCGGCTGTGTGCTCGCACCGGGCCAGGGGCCCCTGAAGGGGAAGGTCTTCCGCATCGGCCACTTCGGCTACTTCAGCGAGCTCGACATCATCCGCGGCCTCGCCGCCCTGGAGATGACCCTCGAACGGCTCGGCCATCCCGTGAAGCGGGGAGCGGCCGTGGCGTCAGCCGAGGGCGTCTTCCAGGAAGCGGCCACGTAGGTGCGGGTCCTCGTCACCGAGAAGCTGTCGGAGGCGGGTCTCGAGCTCTTGCGCGAGCGGTTCCAGGTCGACGTGCGCGAGGATCTCGCGCACGGCGACCTGTCAGCGGAGATCGCCCCGTACGACGCGCTCGTGATCCGGAGCGCGACGAGGGTGACGGGAGAGGTCCTCGAAGCGGCGCCGCGCCTCAAGGTCGTCGCCCGTGCCGGCATCGGCGTCGACAACGTCGACGTCGAGGCCGCCACCCGCCGCGGGGTCATGGTCGTGAACGCGCCGCGGTCCAACACGATCAGCGCTGCGGAGCACACGATGGCGCTCCTGCTCTCGCAAGCTCGCAACATCCCGCAGGCGAACAGCGAGCTGCGCGCCGGACGGTGGGACCGTGAGCGATGGGAGGGCGTCGAACTCTCGGGCAAGACCATCGGGCTGATCGGGCTCGGCCGCGTCGGCACCCTCGTCGCGTCGCGCGCGCAAGGCTTCGGCATGCGCGTGATCGCGTTCGATCCCTACGTGTCATCGGAGCGTGCGAAGGAGCTGGGCGTAGACGTGATGCCCACCCTCGAATCCCTCCTCGTGCAGTCAGACTTCGTGTCGATCCACCTGCCCGGCTCTCCGGACACACAGGGCCTGATCGGGGCGCACCAATTGGCGATGGTGAAACACGGCGCCCGGCTCGTGAACACCTCGCGGGGGGGCATCGTGGACGAAGACGCGCTGGCGAAAGCGCTCGAGGACGGGCGCCTCGCCGGCGCGGCGCTCGACGTCTTCGCCGTGGAGCCGTCGACCGATTCCCCCCTGTTCGGGCTGGACCAGGTGGTGGTCACGCCGCATCTCGGTGCCTCGACGGTCGAGGCACAGGACAAAGCGGGGGCGACCGTGGCCGAGATGGTGCGGCTCGCACTGGAAGGACAGTTCGTCCCCTACGCCGTGAACGTCTCGGCGGGCGCCGAGGTGAGCGAGGCCGTCCGCCCGTTCGTGGGCCTGGCCGAGCGGCTCGGCGCGCTGGTGGCGGGTCTCGCCGACGGCGGTGTCCGCTCGATCGTCGCGTCGTATCTGGGGCGGATCGCGGAGCACGACACCCGGGTGCTCACGCTCGCGATCCTGAAGGGCATCCTCGGCCGGTCCGTGCACGAGCCGGTCTCGTTCGTCAACGCGCCGATGCTCGCTCGCGAACGCGGCCTCACGGTCAGCGAGATGCGATCGACGGGATCCCAGGACTACGTGAGCCAGGTGTCCATCCGTGCGGAGACGGAGTCGGAGTCCGACGTCGAGGTGGCGGGGACGTTGCTCGGGAAGAAGAACGCGGAGCGCGTGATCCAGGTGTGGGACTTCGAGGTGGAGATCGAGCCGGCGCCGCACATGCTCTTCTTCGTCTACATGGATCGCCCCGGGATCATCGGCAAGGTCGGCACGATCTTGGGCGAGCACGGCATCAACATCGCGACGATGGAGGTCGGGAGGAAGGGCGCGGGCGGTGACGCCCTGATGGGCCTCACGGTCGACTCGCCCGTACCGCCCGACGTCCTGCGAACCGTCGCCGACGCGATCGACGCCCACACGATCCGCGCCGTCACGCTCGACACGTGACCCAAGGTTCTTCGAGGACCCTCGTCCGTCGTGCTACCCTGGGCGGACCATGAAGCGGTACATGACGAAACGACCAGTGCACGGGGCCCTCTGACGCGTCTCACGCGTCGCGCCCCGTAGTTCGTTCGTCGACCCTTCGCACCATCCTCCGCATCGAACAAGGGAGACCGCTCCATGACCCGCTCACCGAAGTCCAACGTCCGGCGTCTCGCGATCGGACGACTCATCTCCGTCACCGGCGGCGCCGCCGCGTACACGGCGCTGAACTACACCGTGTGGGAACGCACCCACTCGCCGGTCATGCAGGCGCTTTCGCTCCTGCTCACGTTCGGCGTCGCCGGACTGATCGGCCCCCTCACGGGGGCGCTCGGGGACCGATACAACCGCAGGACCGTGATGATCTGGTCGGAGGCGATCTCGGCCGCCTTCTTCGCGGCGATGGTCTTCGCGAAGGACCCCGGCGTTCTGATCGCCCTCGCGTTCGGGTCTGCGATCGCGGAGCTCCCGTTCTTCTCGGCGTCGCGCGCGGCGATCCCGAACCTCGTCGAGTCCGAGAAGGACCTCTCGTGGGCCAACAGCCTGGTCTCGATGGGCGTGCACGCGGGCATCGCCGTCGGCCCGGTGATCGGCGGCGGACTCGTCGCGATCCTCGCACCCGGTGAGATGCCGTCCGCGGACCGGTTGCACCTGGCCGGTGCCGTCGTGTTCGGGCTGAACACCATCTCGTTCCTGGTCTCGCTCGCCGTCACGCTGACGGTCGGCGGACGGTTCGAGGAGGAGAAGTCGACCGATCCGCACCCGGAGCACGAGGGTCTGTTCGCCGGCGCGACGTATCTGTTCCGCGAGCCGGTCCTGCGCCGGATGACGTTCGCGTGGCTGGTGTTCGTCCTCGGGATGGGGATGGGGATGGTGGCCGACGCCCCCCTCGCCGAGTCGTTCGGGACGGGTGGCTGGGGCTTCGGCCTGCTGATCGCCTGCTGGGGGACCGGCTCCGTTCTCGGCACGTTGTTCGGGCGCTGGATGGACGCCCGCACGGAGCCGCTCTGGATGGTGTTCGGAGCGGCCGGCGTGGCGGTCTCGGCGTTCGGGGTCGGCCTCTTCGGCCTGTTCCCGCTCGTCCTCATGTCCCTGCTGGTGATGGGGACCTCGGACGGGATCTCGATCGTGGCCGAGAACGGCATCATGCAGCGCCGCACGCCGGACGCGATCCGGAGCAGGACGATGGCCGCGCTCGAGGCTGTCCTCTCCATGGGCCTGGCCGTGGCGTACCTGGCCGCCGGACCCGTGCTCCGCCTGGTCGAGGCACAGACCGTCTACGTGATCGCAGGGGTGTTCGCTCTCGGGGCCACCATCGTCCTCCTCCCGCTGGTCCGCCTCAGAGCCGACGACGGTAGGACGGGTGGCCCAGATGAGCTAGTGCCGGAACCGACTACCGAGGACCGCGCGACTGTGTGATTCTTGCTCTCGATGACGGAGGGCAGCGGGCGCTCGGCGGTGCGGCGCGTGGCGGCGGCGCGAGGGATCTCCCTCACCGGCAGCGGAGCCGCGTTCACGGTGCTCGCGTACATCGTCTACCGACTGACGGGCGAGTCGGCGATCTGGCTCTCGGTGACCCTGCTCCTCACGATGGGGATGCAGGGCCTCGTGCAGCCGATCGCGAGCTGGCTGGGGGATCGGTTCGATCGGCGCCGGGTTCTGGTCATCTCGGACCTGGCCGCCGCCGCCGGGTTCGTCGGCCTCGCGTTCGCCCGGACGCCGGGCCAGCTCGTGGTCGTCGCATCGATCACCGCGATCCTCGAGTCGCCCGTCTGGGCGGTGGCGGGCGCTTCGATCCCGAACCTGATCGAGGAGGAACACCTCCCGTGGGCGAACGGACAGGTGGCGATCGGGCGGCACCTCGGCAGCTTCGTGGGGCCGTTGCTGGGAACGCAACTGGTCGTGTTGCTCGCCGGTGACGGGGCGTCCCCTGATCGTCTCCTCGGTGCCGGTGCCTTCGTGTTCGGCCTCAACACGGCATCGTTCCTCTTCTCCGCGTGGCTCATCGGGACCGCGCCGGGCCGGTTCAACGATGAACGATCGGAGAAGCCGGAACATCCCGGGATCAGGGCCGGCTTCCGCTACGCGATGAGCGACCGGGTGCTCCGGGCGATCCTCCTCGGCTGGTCGGTCCTGCTCCTCGGTGTCGGCCTGATCCTCGTGGCGGAGCTGCCGTACGCGGACGAGTTCGGCAAGGGGGCATTCGGCTACGGGTTGATCTCCGCGTTGTGGGGGGGAGGAGCCGCGCTCGGAGCGGTGTTCGCAGCCCGCTGGCTCACGGCCGAGCGGGAACCCCCAACCCTCCTCGTCTCCGTGTTGCTCGGTGGTCTGGTCATGTTCGCGATCGGATGGTCGCCCGTGTGGATCGCCGCGCTCGCGCTCATGGTGACGGAGGGGATCTGCGAGGGATTCGCCAGCGTGGCGGAGCAAGGGCTGCTGCAGCGACGAACCCCCGATGACGTCCGCAGCCGAGTGGCGGGAGCCGTCGAAGCAGCGACGCTGATCGCTCTCGCGGTCTCGCTCACCGCCGGTGGCCCGATCGTCGAGGCGCTCGGACCCCGCACCGCCTACTACATCGGCGGTGCCATGACGGTGGTCGCCGCGTTCATCATGGCGGGTGCGTTGCGCTACCCGGGCCTTCCGCCGCATCAGGCGGACCAAGCGTTCGGGTTCGGGCCCGCGGCGCCCGTGGCCGCCGACCGAACGGCGAAACCCTAGGAGACGGGAAGCCGGCTCGTCGGATCGGGGAACAACACCCGGAACGACGCGCCGCCACCTTCTCGATCCTCCACCCATGCGCGGCCCCCATGCGCTTCCGCGAATCGAGCCACGAGGGAGAGGCCGACGCCGAGGCCCGGCGAGGGCGCCGACCGCTCGCCTCGCTCGAACGGCTCGAAGAGCCGGTGCCGCTCGTCGGCGGCGACGCCCGGCCCGTCGTCCTCCACCCGGAGCACCACGCCGTTGGGCACCCGGCGTGCCCCGACCCAGATCGTCGCCTCGGGAGGTGTGTGTTTCACGGCGTTCACGAGCAGGTTCTCGACGATCCTCACGACCATCGACTCATCGATCCACGCGTCGATCGGCTCCGCCTGCACGTGGACCGTGCGTTCATCGAGGACGTCGGACTCGGCCGCCGTGCGACCGAGCAGGGCTCCCAGGTCCATCAGCTCTCGCCGTGGTTGCACGAGGCCTCGGGTCAGACGATCGATGTCGAGGAGGTCGTTGACCATCGCGGTCAGGCGCTTGGCCTTCTTCGCGAGGCTCCGGATCAGCTGCTGGCGATCTTCCTCGGCGATCCCGAGCTCGTCAGCGCTCTCCAGGGTGATCGCGCTCCCGAGGATCGCGGACAGGGGCGTCCGCAGGTCGTGTGAGACGGCCGTGAGGAAGGTGTTCTTCATGTCGTCCGCTTCGCGGAGCCGGTCGACGGCGCGGCGCTCCATCTCGAGTGCCTGCGCCAGCTCTTGCTCGGCTCGCTTCTGCTCGCTGATGTCGTACAGCACGCCCTGCCAGAACAGCGGGTTCCCCTCGTCGTCCCGGATGAGCACGGTCTCGTCGTGGACCCAGACGATCCGTCCGTCGCGAGCCACCATCCGGTAATCCTCGCTGAAGCCGCCCTCGTCGTAGGAGCGCTTCGCCGCCTCGACGGCACGGTCACGATCCTGCGGGTGCAGGAGCTCCCGCCACAGCGTCGGATTCGCCTGGCGTTCGTCCGGCGTGTAGCCGAAGAGATCCTCGTATTGGGGACTGATGTAGAACGGCGCGTCGTCCGACCCGCCCTCGCCCTCGATGTAGACGACCGCGGGGATTCGCTCGGCGAGCGACTTGAACTTGACGGCCTCGGACCGAAGCTCCGACTCGAGCCGTTTCTGCTCGGAGATGTCTTCGTAGAGGCCCTGGACGTACGCCGGCTCCCCCTCCTCGTTCTTGACCACCGAACCTCGGTCCCGGATCCACACGATGCTGCCGTCGGGGCGGACCATCCGATACTCGAGCGTGAAGGGATCGCCGGCGCGTATCGCCGTGCGAAGGGCCTGCAATGCCTCCTCGCGATCGTCGGGATGGAGGTGCGCGGACCAGGCGTCGTCGGTGACGAACGCGTCGGCCGACAGGCCGAGGATCTTCTCGACCTGCGGGCTCACGTAGATCGAGGACATCTCCTCGTCCGCCGTATCCATGTAGGTGACTGCGGGCAGCTGCTCCACGAGACTGCGGTAGCGGCGCTCGAGCTCCTGCAGCCGGAGCTCCGCCTCCTTCCGCTGCGTGATGTCGTAGAAGGACCCGAGGACGTATTCGGGCTCGCCCCGATCGTTGCGAACGGTGGTCGCGGAATCGCTCACCCATATCACGCGCCCGTCATCTCGGATCATCCGGTATTCGAGGGTGAACGGCTTCCCCGAGCGAACCCCGTCCACGGTCTCCTGACGTGCTCGCTCGCGATCCTCAGGATGCACTCGCTCTGCCCACTCGTCGCCCGTCGTCCCGGAGGGTCTCCCGAGCAGATCGTTGATCTGCGGGCTGACGAAGAGGTTGGCGAGGCTCTCGTCCGGGACGTCGATGTAGGTCACGATCGGCAGCCGCTCGATCAACGTCCGGTAGCGCTGCTCCGCATCGGCCGCGTGTGACTCCGCTTCCTTCTCGCGGGTGATGTCCACGATCAGCCCGATCCAGTGCGCCGGACGTTCGTCCGTGGCCGCAACGTGGACAGCTTCGTCGCGGATCCAGACGACGCGGTCATCGGCGGTCACCAGACGGGATTCCTCGACGTACGGCGCCGAGGTTGCATCCGCGGTGTCATGGGCCGCCTCTACCCGCTCCCGGTCGTCCGGATGGACGAGCGTCATCCAGAAGTCCCTGGATTCGACGAACCGCTCCGGCGGATAGCCGGTCAGCTCCTCGATCCGCGGGCTCATGTACGCGATCTTCCCTGCCGGGCCGTCCGCCTCGACGTACGCCACGCCTGGCATCGAGCTCAGCACATGGTGGAACCCCGCGTCGAAGAGTGGGAGTTCGCGCTGGTCGAGCGGTGTCGAGCTGCTCATGGGATGCTCAGGTCCTCCGAAGTGGGGTTCGGTGGAAGCATCGGCCCGTTCGAGTCTCGACGTGAATGTTCTCACCAGGCGCGCGAGGACCTCGCCGCGAGATGTCCCGCGGGATCTGAGGCGTCATCGGCCGGCGGCGCTCCGGGGCACCACCTCTGGATCTCCTCTCGGGATGAGCACCTTGAACGAGGCGCCACCACCTTCCCGCTGTTCGATCCACACGCGCCCATGATGAAGCTCGGTGAACTTCGCGACCAGCGAGAGCCCGACGCCGACCCCCGGGTTGTGCACCGAGGTCATCGGACCGTGCTCGAAAGGTTGGAACACCGACTCTCGGTGTTCCTCGGGGATCCCCGGTCCGTCGTCCTCGACCGCGATCAGCACGTCCTCGTCCTCCGGCACGACCTTGACCCATACCTGGCATTCCGCCGGCGTGTGTCGGGCGGCGTTCATCAGCAGGTTCTCGACGATCCGAGAGATCGATCTGTGGGTCGATCCAGGCCGTCACCGATCCGGCGTCCACATGCACCTGGCGGCCGGCCATCGCCTCCGAATCCCACACCAGGAGAGAGATGAGCCGCCCGACGGCGATCTCCTGGAGCTTGGGCTCCACGACGCCACGCGCCAATCGCTCGGTGTCCAGAAGGTCCGTCACGATCGCGTTCAGGCGACGGGCTTTCGCCGCCAGGCTGTGGATCAACTGCTTCCGTTCCTCCTCGGTGATGCCGAGCCGGTCGCCCTCCTCCAGGGTGAGGGCGTTTCCGAGGATGGCGGACAGGGGCGTCCGGATGTCGTGCGACACCGCCGTGAGGAACGTCGTCTTGATCTCATCGGCCCGGCGCATCTCCTCGGTCGCCTGCCGCTCCAGGGTGAGCGCCCGGGTGAGGTCGTCGTTCGCCTGTTTGGCGGCGGTGATGTCCACCATCACGCCCTGCCAGTGGACCGGGTTGCCCTCTTGATCTCGAAGGAGGATCGCTTCGTCGCGGATCCATACGGTCCGCCCGTCGGCGGCCATCAGGCGGTACTCGCCGGCGTAGGGCTCGCCCGACGCGTCACTCGTCCGCCATTCCGCCTGCACGCGCTCGCGATCGTCGGGATGCAGCGCCTGCGCCCACCACTCCGGATCGCCGGTCGCGACCTCCGGGGCGTAGCCGAGCAACTGCTCGATGAACGGGCTCACATACGTCGGCGAGGTGGGGTCGGGGCCGACCGGGTCGACGTAGACGATCGCGGGGACACGCTCGACCAGCGATCGATACGGGAGCTCGGCGATGCGGTCGCTTGCCCCCCTGTCACCCGTCGATCGCTCGGCGCTCATCGATGTCATCGGCACAGACCTCCGATCCCCCCATCGGACGGGACGGCGCGGTCCTTGACGGTCCCCTGCATCGTAGGCTCCCGCGGTCCCTTCGCGAGGAGCCTCGATGTCAGAGACGTTCACCTTCTACATCCAACCCTGGTACCGGAAGTCCCCGTACTTCGCGGCGACGAAACGTGCCGGCTGCCGGAGCTGGGGTCTGTACAACCACATGCTGCTGCCCACGCTGTACGACGATCCGATCGACGAGTACTGGGCGCTCCTGAACGACGTGACGATGTGGGACGTCGCGGTCGAACGTTGCGTGGAGATCACCGGACCGGACGCGCTGGCGTTCACGAACCTGCTCACGTGCCGTGACCTCACGACGTGCGCGGTGGGCGAGTGCAAGTACGTCTTGCTCACGGACGGTCGCGGAGGCATCGTCAACGACCCCGTGCTGCTGCGACTCGAGGAGGATCGGTTCTGGCTGGCGCTGGCGGATTCGGATGCCCTCCTGTTCGCCAAGGGCGTGGCCGCGCTGGCCGATCTGGACGTCGACGTCGTCGAGGCGGACGTGTCGCCGATGCAGATCCAAGGCCCCCGCTCGAAGGACGTCATCCGCGTCCTCTTCGGCGACGAGATCGCCGACCTCCGCTACTACTGGTGCGCCGAGGCAGAGCTGCACGGCATCCCGCTCGTCGTCTCGCGCACAGGCTGGACCGGGGAAGTCGGCTTCGAGCTCTACCTGCGGGACGCCTCGCGTGGCGACGAGCTGTGGCGGCTGGTCGAGGGGGCCGGGGCGCCGTTCGGCATCCGGGCGATCGCGCCGTCGGAGGCGCGTCGCATCGAAGCTGGCATCTTCAACTACGGCTCGGACATGCGAACGGAGGACACGCCGTTCCACATCACCGGGCTGGAGCGTCTCGTCGAGCTCGAGCAGGACGGCGATTTCATCGGGAAGGATGCCCTTCGGCGGATCGCCGAGGAGGGCGTCGACCGCAAGTTGGTCGGGATCGAGATCGCCGGTCCGCCGATGACGGAGGAGGGCGCCCTCAACGATCTCTGGCCGGTGCACGAGCCGGGGGAGGGACCGATCGGTCGGGTCACGGCGGGGGCGTGGTCGCCCCGACTCGAGCGGAACATCGGGTACGCGTGGGTTCCGACCTCGCACGAGGGGGTCGGCACAGCGCTCGAGCTGCAGGCGAACGGAAGCTCCCGCACCGCGACGGTGGCGACCCTGCCCTTCGTCGATCCGGCCAAGGAGATCCCGAAGTCATGAGCGGCTCCGTCCCGTTCGACCGCGCGGTCGAGTACTACGACCGAACGCGCGGCATCTCCGAGGATGCGTCGCGGGAGATGGTCGCGTTGCTCACGGCCGAACTGGAGGGCCGAGGCCCCTGCCTGGAGATCGGTGTCGGGACCGGCCTCGTCGCGCTCCCCCTCGCGGACGCAGGCGTGCCGATGGTGGGCGTCGACATCTCCGGCCCGATGCTCGCGAAGCTCGCCGAGAAGGCCGGCGGCCGCCCGCCGTTCCCGCTCGTGCGGGGCGACGCGACGGCACTCCCGTTCCACGAGGACAGCTTCGGCGCGGCTGTGGTTCGACATGTCTTCCACCTCGTGCCGGGATGGAGGACGGTGATCTCGGAGCTCCACCGCGTGACGTCCTCCGGCGGCGTCGTCACCGTCGCCCGAGGTGACGTTCCGGGCGTGTGGCGCGAGGCGATCGAGCGGTTCCGGGCCTTCGTCGGCAGGCCGGCGTTCGTCCCGGGTCCCGAGGCTTGGGATCCCGTCACGGTCGATCGGGCGTTCGAGGAGCACGGGTCTCGAGCGAGGTCACTGCCAACGATCGCGGAACGGGTCCCGCAGACTCTCGGGTCATTCCTTGAACAGATGGCGAGCGGGCTGCACTCCTGGACCTGGGAGATCGACGAACCGACGCGCCGGGCGGCCGCGAACGAGCTGCGCGCGTGGGCGCTCGAGCGATTCGGCACACTCGATCCGCCCGGCGCGCGCGACGTCGCGATCGAGTGGCGCGCCTACGACCTTCCCTGACGCCTTCCCGGCCCGCCGTCGGCGCCGGTATCCTGTGGGCTCGTCGAAGGAGGGTCCGGGTGCCGATCACGGAAGTCGAGAAGATCTGGATGGACGGCGAGCTGGTGCCGTGGGGAGACGCACAGATCCACGTTCTTTCCCATGCCGTCCACTACGGCAGTGGCATCTTCGAGGGCATCCGTGCGTACGAGACGAGTCGGGGCGCCGCCGTCTGGCACCTGGACGAGCACCTGAAGCGCTTGTTCCGGTCCGCGAAGCTCTATCACACCGAGATCCCGTACTCACGCGAAGCGCTCACCCAGGCGACCAAGGACGTGATCCTCGCGAACGGGCTCAACGCGTGCTACGTGCGGCCGCTCGTGCTCCGCGGGTACGGCGAGATGGGTGTGAATCCTCTCGAGGCGCCGGTCAACGTCGTCATCGCGGTGTGGCCCTGGGGCGCGTACCTGGGGGAGGATGCGCTCGAACAGGGTGTGCGCATCAAGGTCAGCAGCTGGCGCCGCAACGGGCAGAACTCGCTCCCGGCGGCCGCCAAGGCGACCGGGCAATACATCAACTCGGTCCTGGCGAAGGTGGAGAGCCTGAAGGCCGGCTACGACGAGGCGATCATGCTCAACGAGGCCGGCTTCGTGACCGACGGCTCCGGTGAGAACGTGTTCGTCGTCCGCGACGGGGTCCTCGCCACGCCGCCGATCTCGGCCGGATGCCTCGACGGGATCACGCGAGGATCGGTGATCACGCTGGCCCGCGATCTCGGGTACGAGGTGCGCGAGGAGAACCTGGTGCGCACGGACCTCTACAACGCCGAGGAGTGCTTCTTCACCGGGACCGCGGCCGAGCTCACGCCGATCCGCGAGGTGGATGACCGGGTCGTGGGCGAGGGGCATCGGGGTCCCGTGACCAAGGAGCTCCAAGGAGCCTTCTTCGCCGCGAGCAAGGGCGAGAGCGAGAAGTACCTCCACTGGCTCACATTCGTGAACGACTGATGCCGGAGCCCGACCAGCCATACCGGCTCCCGCGGACGGTCGTCCCGTCCCGGTACGACCTGACGCTCGAGCCGGACCTTGATGCCGGCGCGTTCGAGGGAACGATCGAGGTCAGCATCGAGATCGTCGAGCCGGTCACCGAGATCGTCCTGAACGCGAACGAACTGAGGCTCGACGAGGCGACGCTCGCCTCGGCTGATGGGCGCAGGGTCGAGATATCGAAGATCCTCACCGACGACGACGCCGAGCGCGCGACCCTGGATCTCGCCGAGACGGCCGAGCCGGGAGCGTGGACACTCGGGATCTCGTTCCGAGGCGAGTTGAATCCCCGGTTGACCGGCTTCTACCGAAGCACCTACTCCGACGAGGCCGGCCAGACCCAGGTGATCGGGACCACGCACTTCGAGGCCACGGATGCGCGCCGGGCGTTCCCCTGCTGGGACGAGCCCGACCTCAAGGCGATCTTCGCGATCACCCTGATCGTGAAGGATGGACTCACCGCCGTCTCGAACGGCCCCGAGATGGCTCGGGAGTCGCTCGCCGACGGCAGAGTGCGGATCCGGTTCGCCGACACGATGAAGATGTCGACGTATCTGGCGGCCTGGGTGGTCGGTCGGCTCGAGCTCTCCGGGCCTGCCGACGCGCGGGGGGTCCCGGTCCGGATCGTCCACGTGCCCGGGAAGGGACACCTGACCTCCTTCGCATCGGAGGTGTCCGTGCACTCCCTCAACTGGTTCGCCGACTACTACGGCATCCCGTATCCGGAGGCCAAGCTCGACAACGTCGCGCTTCCCGATTTCGCCCAGGGTGCCATGGAGAACGTCGGCTGCGTCACCTACCGCGAGCAGGTGTTGCTGATCGACCCGGCCCGCTCGACCCAGGAAGAGCAGCTCGGGGTGGCGGAGACCGTGGCGCACGAGCTGGCGCACATGTGGTTCGGCGACCTGGTCACGATGCGCTGGTGGAACGGGATCTGGCTGAACGAGGCGTTCGCGACGTTCATGTCGATGCTCGCCGTCGACGACTTCCGGCCCGCTTGGGAGATCTGGAACATGTTCACGCGCGACCGGACGAACGCGTTCGAGATCGATGCGCTCGAGACCACGCGCCCGATCGAGTACGAGGTCCGCTCGCCGGACGACGCGAGCGGGATGTTCGACACGCTCACCTACGTGAAGGGCGGCGCGGTGCTTCGGATGCTCGAGCAGTGGCTCGGCGCCGAGCGCTTCCGCGACGGTATCCGTCGGTACCTCGGGAAGCACGCGTACGGCAACACCGAGACGCACGACCTGTGGGACGCGCTCGAGGAGGAGACCGGGGAGCCGGTCCGCCGCATCATGGACGCGTGGATCTTCCAGCCCGGCTATCCGGCGATCTCCGTCGGCTTGGGCGGGGACCGCGTCCGGTTCTCGCAGCGCCGCTTCATCCCGTCGAAGGATGACGACGGCACCACGTGGCCGGTCCCGCTGACGGTCCGGCAGGTCTCGGGCGGAGAAGAAGAGGTCGATCGCATCTTGATCGAGGAGGACGGCGCGGAGCTCGAGCTGCTCGCGCCCGATGCGGTCGTCGTCGCGAACGCCGGTTCGGCGAGCTTCGTGCGGGTCTGGTACGACGACGAGCTTCGCACGCGGGTGGTGGCGCGCGCGAAGGACGTCCTGTCGCCGATCGAGCGGTACAGCCTGGTCGACGACGCGTGGGCCGCCGTTGTCGCGGGGTCGGCATCCGCCGGATCGTTCCTGGACCTCGTGCAGGGTTTCCAGGACGAGACCGACCTGCGCGTGTGGCAGGCGATCCTCGGCGGACTCGGCTGGCTCGACCGGTTCGTCGAGGGTGAACCACGCGAACGCCTGCGGGCGTTCGTGCGTGACCTCGTGCGGCCGGCGCTCGAGCGGCTCGGCTGGGACGCGTCCAAGGACGAGTCCGACCTCACGCGCGCGCTCCGGGGCCAACTCGTGCAATCGCTCGCCGTGCTGGGCGCAGACCCCGAGACCCTCGCGCAGTGCCGGGAGCTGGAGCTCGAGGGGGAGGGCGACCCTCAGCTCCTGCAGGCTGCCGTGGAAGCGGTGGCGGCCGAGGGGACCGCGGAGGACCTCGATCGCTACTGGCAGCGGTATCGCGCCGCGTCCACCCCGCAGGAGGAAGAGCGCTACCTGTTCGCGACCTCGCGGTTCCCCGGCGAGGCAGAGGTGGATCGCGTCCTCGCGTCGGTGATGTCCGACGAGGTTCGGACGCAGGACGCGCCGTATCTGTTGGCCCGCGCCACGACGAACCGCCGACAGGGGCCGAAGGTGTGGCGGTTCATCGCCGATCGATGGGACGAGATGCAGAACCGGTTCGCCTCGTCGAACATCATCGGTCTCGCCTCGGGCATCCGGTACCTGACCGACCCCGAGGTCGTCGACGAGGTGGAAGCCTTCTTCCGCGACCACGACATCCCGCAGAATCACCTGATGCTCCAGCAGGGACTCGAGCGGATGCGCGTGGCCGCGAAGCTCCGCGAACGCGTGACTCCAGAGCTGCTCGGGCGCTTCGGCAGCTGACCGCCGTCACGGACGAGCCCTCCGGGGGCATGGACCCATCGGTCGGAACCTCTCGTTGATCCGAGGGAACCCATCGCGGTCGAAGGGCCGTCCAAGGGGATATCCGGCCGGCCGAGATCACTGGCCATCAGGCGCAGGATCATCGAAAGGAGTCCCGCCATGCGGAGCCGATTCGCACGTGCCGCCACCCTCACGATCCTCACCGCGATCATGCTCACCGGAGCGGCCGGGAGCGCCCTCGCCTGCGGCGGGCTGGTCACGCCCAACGGCACGATCAACCTGCTGAAGACGACGACGCTCGCGGCCTATCACGAAGGCATCGAGCACTACGTCACCTCGTTCGAGTTCGCCGGCGAAGGCCAGGAGGTCGGGTCGATCATCCCGCTCCCGGGCGTGCCGACCGACGTGATCAAGGGCGGCGACTGGACCTTGCAGCGACTCATCATCGAGACGCAGCCGCCGGCTCCCGTGGCCGAGGACGCGCTCTTCGCCACCGCGGGGTCCGCTGAACGCGCCGAGGTCCTCCTCGAGAAGAAGATCGACGCGCTCGACATCACCGTCCTGAAGGGTGGCGCTGTCGAGGTCGGGAACTGGGCGCGCGAGCACGGCTACTTCCTTCCCCCCGACGCGCCGGAGATGCTCGCCTTCTACGCGGAGCGGAGCCCGATCTTCCTCGCCGCTCGGTTCAACGCGGAGCGTGCGGAGAATCGAGGCGTGCAGACCGGGCAGGGCACCCCGATCCACGTCGTGATCCCCACGCCCAACCCTTGGGTGCCGCTGCGGATCCTCGCGCTCGGTCGCAAGGACGCGGAGGTCGTGCAGGCGGACGTGTACCTGCTCACCGACCGCCGGCCGGAGACACTTCCCCAGGCCGAGCGCTCGAAGGGGTTCGACTCGGACCAGCAAGGATTGATCCAGGAGGTCAGCGAGCCGGCGTCGACGACGCTCCTCACCGACCTGCGGTCCGATCGCGGCATGAAGTGGTTGCCCGAGAACGGCATGTGGCTGACCTACATCCGGATCAACGAGACGGCCGCGAACCTCAAGCACGACCTCGCGATCGACGCGAGCGGCTACGGGCGGCCGAGTCCCGTGGCGGCCGGCTACCCGGCATCGGCCGGTGCGGCACCGTGGCCGGTCGTCTGGACCGTGATGGCGGCGCTCGTCGCGGTTGCGTTCCTGATGGTCCTCACCGATCCCGCGGTCCGACGTCGCGCGGAGCGGGTGTTCCGGCGATGAAGCTGCGGGCGGCGGCGGCCGCGGTGGCGCTGACGCTCCTGGTCGGGGCGGCAGCGGCATCCCGCGGCGCCGCCGCCCGCGCCAACGATGGCACGGTCCGCATCACGATCCACTACTCCACGTTCGAACCGGCCGACCTCGCCGTCGAGCCAGGCCAGACCGTCCGCTTCGTCATCGTCAACACCGATCCGATCGACCACGAGTTCATCCTCGGGGACGAGCAGGTGCAGCGCGTCCACGAGGAGGGGACCGAAGCCCACCACGCCCCTCGTCCAGGAGAGGTCTCCGTCCCCGCCGGCGAAACCGTCGTCACCGCGTACACGTTCCCGAAGATCAGCGGCGTGCTGATCTTCGGCTGCCACCTGCCCGGCCACTACGACTTCGGCATGAAGGGCTTGGTGACGATCGGCTAGGCGTTCGGTCGCTCACTCACCATGCCAGAACGGGTCCAGGTCGGTTCCGGCCTTCTTGAGAACCCATCGGAACGTCGCCTTGAGGACGAGGGCGGTCGTGAGGACCAGACCGACCAACGTCGTCCCCCGATGCACGAACACGCCCAATGGCCACCACTCGCCGAGCCGATAGAGCCAGAGGTCGGACGTGGTGAACACGTTGAAGGACGCGTGCGCGAGCGCCCCGTACCAGATCGAACCGGTGGCGCTGCGGATCCGACTCATCACCACGGCGAAGCAGAAGGAACTGGCGAACGGGACGAGCTCGATCGGTCGTTCGGACGGCACGAAGTGCACGAGGGCTGAGAACGTTGCGCTCGCGAGGACGGCGATCGTCCCACCGAGCTTCACGGTGAGCCCGTGCACCAGAAAGCCTCGATAGACCAGCTCTTCCACGAAGGCCGCGGTGGCGAAATTGATCACCATCGCGCCGAAGAGCGCGATGGGGAGCACGCCGGCCGGCAACCGAGCCGAGTCGATCACGGCGACACCCACGAACAGCATGACCGGCGCGACCCCCCACGCCGATGGGTGCCTCAGCGCCGGCGCCGCCAGTCCGACCGCGTTCGTCCACCGGAGCCCGATCACGACGCCGAGGGCGATCGCCGCGTGGATCAGCCACGGGATCGTCTGCTCGAGCGCGTCCGCCGGTTCCCCCGTGTTCCACCAGATCGTCCCGACGTCCAGGATCCGGGCCGAGACCACCCACGTCGTTTCGATCCCGAGGAATACGAGGAGGAGCAACGCGATCGGGACGTCGACACCGGCCGCCCGAGGGGTGGGTGGCCACTCGCCGGGGGGCGGGCCTTCCGACGTGCTCTGCGCGAGGTCCCCTGAGGCGTCGGTCAATCTCCGGGCTTCCTGTTCGGGGCGAGCGCGTGCATGTTGACACATGTTCCACTGCATCCATACCGTTCGGGTACGAACGAGTCTCGGAGGTCGGTACTGAGCGGGAGCGTCGAGATCGAGGGAGTCGAGGTCTCGACCGAGCACTGGATCGGTGGCGAGCGCGTCGCGTCCGGGGCGACCTTCACGGACATCTCGCCGATCGACCAAGCGCCGATCGCGGAGGTGGCCCGAGGCGGAGCCGATGAGGCCGCCCGGGCAGTGGACGCCGCCAAGAAGGGCTTCGAGACCTGGGGCTCGATGGATCTCAAGCGGCGAGCGGAGATCCTCCACCGCGTCGGCGAGCTGATCGAGGAGCGGGCGCCCGAGATCGCGAAGGTGGAGACCCGCGACAACGGGTCGCTCCTCCGTTCGATGACGAACTCGGTGATCCCGCGTGCCGGCTACAACTTCCACTTCTTCGCGGATCATCTCGACAAGCTCGATGAGCTCGAGGACTTCGACACGCGCGGTCACACGAACCACGTGAGCTGGGATCCCTCCGGCGTCGCCGCCGTGATCACCCCCTGGAACGCGCCGCTCATGCTCGCCACCTGGCGCATCGCGCCCGCGCTCGCGGCCGGAGACGCGGTGATCGCGAAGCCCCCGGAGTGGGCGCCGCTCACGGCCTCGCTCCTCGCCGACATCACGCGCGACGCCGGGATGCCCGAAGGTGCCTTCAACGTCGTCCAGGGGATCGGCGAGGAGGCCGGCGCCGCGCTCGTCGCCCATCCGGACGTCGGGCGCGTCGCGTTCACCGGCTCCGTCCCCACTGGAAAGCTCGTCGCTGCATCGGCCGGCGCGAACCTCACCCCGGTTTCCCTCGAGCTCGGCGGGAAGGCGCCGTTCCTGATCTTCGCGGACACCGACCTCGACGCCGCGCTGAAGCAAGCCCTGAACCAGTTCGACAACGCCGGACAGGTCTGCCTCGCCGGCACCCGGCTCCTCGTCGAAAACGCGATCTACGACGAGTTCCTTGCCCGGTTCACGGAAGCGTCAGCCGCGATCCGACAGGGCGACCCGCGCGAGGAGACGACCGACATCGGGCCGCTGATCACACGGGAGCACTTCGACCGCGTCGATGGCTACGTGCAGCGGGCGAAGGCCGAGGGCATCGAGGTCGTCTTCGGCGGCGGACCGAACGAGGAACTGGGCGGTCTCTACTACCGGCCCACGCTCTTCCGTGAGCCGCCGCGCGACGCGGAGATCGTCCAGCACGAGGTCTTCGGCCCGGTCTTGACCCTGCAGCGGTTCTCCTCGGAAGAGGAGGGGATCGCGCTCGCGAACGACACGACGTACGGCCTGTCGGCCATCGTCTACACGGGCGATCGCGATCGCGCCGAACGGGTGTCGGCTGCCCTCGTGGCCGGCACCGTGTGGGTGAACTCCTTCTACGTGCGTGACCTGCGCGCGCCCTTCGGCGGCTCGCGCAACAGCGGGATCGGCCGCGAGGGCGGCTTCTGGAGCTTCGACTTCTACTCCGACGTGAAGAACGTCTGCATGGCCCCCTGGACCTAGTGCAAACCTGAGAGGAGTTCCGACCATGGGAGAGATCGTCGGCGCGGGGATCGTCTCGCACGTCCCTACGATCATGTTGCCGGAAGAAGTGCGGCTGGAGATCAACGATGGGAAGGAGATCACCCTCGTTCCCGGGTTGCAGCGGCTCCGCACCGAGGTGCTCGATCGCGTCGGGGCCGACACGTTCGTGCTGATGGACACGCACTGGGAGGTGACGTTCGAGCACATCATCACGGCGCACGAGAAGCGCGAAGGGATCTTCACCTCGCATGAGCTGCCGCGCGGGATGCGCCAGATCCCCTACGAGATGCCGGGGGATCCGGAGCTCGCGTTCGCGGTATCCAAGGAGGCGGAGAACCGCGACGACACCTGGGTGCTCGCCTCCGACGATCCGTACCTCCCGATCTTCTACGGGACCGTCAACATCTGGTCCTACCTGAAGGACGGCCCCGAGAAGTGGGTGAGCGTCGGCATCAACCAGTGTGGGACGACCGAGGACTTCCTGCTCCTGGGGGAGCTGATCGGCGAGGCCGTGCTGTCGCTGGACCGGAAGGTCGTGCTCCTCGCTTCGGGCGGGCTGTCGCACCGGTTCCTGCCGTTCCGCGAGCTGCGCGGCCGCGAGAGCTCCGATCCGATGAAGAACATCGCCACGCCCGAGGCCCGCGAGGCCGACCTCCACGTGCTCGACCTGCTCCAGAAGGGAGACCACGCGGCGGTCATCGACTATGTCCCCGAGTACAAGAAGGTCGGACCGGAGGGCAAGTTCGGTCACTACCTGATCATGGCCGGCGCGCTCGGGGGAGCGGGGTGCACCGCGCCGGGCGAGCTGTACAGCGAGTACGAGGCCTCGGTCGGCACCGGCCAGGTGCACGTGTGGTTCGAACGCCCGGCGACCGGCTGGACCGGCTCGACGGCGGCGGCATAGGGCCGCGATCCGATCGAAGGGGGGTCTGCGTGGCAACGGAGATGGACAAGATGACCGGAGACACCGGATACGAGCGACTGGGGAAGCGGCGGCTGAAGCTCGTGGATGTCGTCGCGCAGTCGGTGGGGTTGATCGGGCCGGTGTTCTCTGCGGCGTTCCTGATCCCGTTGATCGCGGGGTTCAATTTCTCCGGCGAGGGGGCGGGGATCGCGACCCCGTTCGCGGTGATCCTCGCGGCGATCGGGGTGCTCGCGCTCGGTTGGATCGTGGCGCAGTACGCGAAGCGCGTCCACGCGGCCGGGTCCCTCTACGACTACGTGACGATGGGCTTCGGTTCGCGAGTGGGCGGCTGGGCCGGATGGATCTACTACGGAGGCACGCTCCTGCTCTCGTCGGCGATCGCCGTGCTGGTCGGCTGGTTCCTTCGCGACAACGTGCTCCCCGCGTTCGAGATCGACCCGATCATGCCTTCGTGGGCGTGGTCCCTGATCTACGTCGGCCTCGTGTTCCTGATCCTCGCGGCGGGCGTCCAGATCTCGACCCGCGTCCAGCTCCTGCTCGCGCTCGTCTCCGTGGTGGTCGTGCTCGGCTTCTTCATCAACGTGATCATCAATGCACCGGAGAACAGCCTGAAGGCGTTCAACCCGGCGGAGGCGCCGAACTACACGGGGATCCTGTTCGGCGTGCTGTACGGCGTGTTGATCTTCGTGGGGTTCGAGACGGCGGCGAACCTGGCCGAGGAGGCAGAGGAGCCGAAGCGCGCGATCCCGAAGGCGGTGATGCTGTCGGTGGCGATCGTTTCCGTCTTCTACGTGATCGCCGCGTACGCGCAGGTCGCCGGGTTCGGGTTCGATCTCGCGGTCCTGACCTCGCCTGAGGTTGCGGCGGCGCCGCTGTTCGCGCTGGGTTCGCCGGATGCGGCCGGTGGCTACGGCGGTTCGTCCGATCTGATGTTGAAGGTGTTGCTGTTGGTCGTGCTCCTGGACGTGATGGCGGTCGGGCTGGGCGCGGCGACGGCGACCACCCGCGGACTCTTCGCGCTCGCGCGCGACCGGAAGATCCCCGGCGTCCTCGCCGCTACGACCAAAGGTGGCAATCCGGTCTCGGCCGCGCTCGTCGTGGCCGTCGTGTCCGCGGCGTGGGTCCTGTCGACGCTCGCGTTCGACTCGCTCTTCGCCAACGACGCCTTGGAAGGCGTCCCGCACGAGCTGGGTGTGTTCCAGTGGATCTCGACGCTCGGAGCGTTCCTGATCATGGTCGTGTACGGGATCATGGCGCTGGGCGCCTTCTTCGGGCTCAGCGATCACCCGAACAAGGTCGCCCTCGTCATCTCCGGCCTGCTGGGTATCGCCGTCGCGGTCGGTGCGATCTTCGGCGCGATCTACAAGGTCGCGCCGCCGTTCGACCGCGTCTGGTTGTGGGGTGCCATCTGGGCGGCGCTGGGTCTGCTCGTGACGCTCGCCGTGAAGGGGCGCGAGCCGGCTCGCGAGGCGCTCACCGACCTCTCGACGGGCGAGGAGGGCTGAGGGCTCGAGGGACCCGGGATGAACGACCCCGACCGGCCGCTGCGGCTCGACGCGCCTCGAGAGGAGGCGCTCGAGCACGCGGCGAAGCTGGTCGCCGAAGCCTGGCGGAGCTTCGACCGTCCCCGGCCGGAGGAGCCGCCGCTCGACGAGGGGCTCCGAGCGTTGCTCCAGGCCCGGCTCCCCCAGGAGGCGGTGAGCGTCCACGAGGCATTGGACGACGCCGCACGGGCTCTCGACGAGTCGATCGCGCAGCCGCGCCCGCGCTACTTCGCGTTCATCGGATCCTCCGGACTCGAGATCGGTGCTCTCGGAGATCTCCTGGCGTCCACGTACGACATGAACCTCGCCGTGGACGCGCGCGCCGCCACGATGATCGAGCAGCAGGCGGTGGGGTGGGTGGGGGAGTTCGTCGGGTACCCGGCGACGAACGGCGCGTTCACCAGTGGCGGCACGATCTCGAACATGACGGCGTTGGCGGCGGCGCGCGAGCGGGCGCTGCCCGGCTCGCGCGCCGCAGGACTCGGCGGGCTCCGGGCCGCGGTGTACGCGTCTGCCGAGGTGCATTACTCGATCACGCGCGCGGTGGAGCTGCTCGGTATCGGCAGCGACCGGCTCCGCGACATCCCGATCGACGACGAGCATCGGATGCGCCCGGACCTGCTGGCCGAGGCGATCGACCGGGACGTCGCCGACGGCGTGACGCCCGTCGCCGTCGTCGTGACCGCCGGGACGACGCTCACCGGCGCGATCGACCCGATCGCGCCGATCGCCGAGGTCTGCGAGACACGCGGGATCTGGCTGCACGTGGACGGCGCCTACGGGCTCCCCGCGGCATCGGTCGTGCCCGACCGATTCGCCGGCGTGGAGCGCGCCGACTCCATCAGCGTCGACGCGCACAAATGGCTCTACGTCCCCAAGGCGTGCAGCCTGGCCCTCGTCCGGGAACCCGGCGCGCTGTCGGAGACGTTCGCGCACGAGCAGGGCTACCTCCCGCATCAGCAACACGAGCTGCACGCGGCCGACATCACCCTGGAGTACTCGCGGCCGCTCCGGGCGCTGAAGCTCTGGCTCGCGTTCCGCGCGCACGGTGCCGAGCAGTTCCGGGACGCGATCCGCCGGAACCTCGCGGAGGCGCAGCTCCTGCACCTGGCCGCGTCGGAACGACCGAGCTTCGAGACGTTCGACGCCCCGCCGCACCTGTCGATCGTGCCGCTCAGGCACACCCCGGAGGGAGTGGCTGACCTCGACGCTCACAACCAGGCACTCGCCGAGGCGATCCAGGCCGACGGCCGGGTCTACCTCGCGTCTGCGCTGATCGAGGAGAAGGTCTGGCTCCGCCCGTGCTTCGTGAACTACCGCACCACCGACGACGACGTGATCGCGATCCTCGACGTCGCCGAGGAGTTGGGAGAGAGGATCGCGAAGGGGTCCTCGTGAACGCCGACGGCCTGCTGCCCGCCGAACGCAAGATCGTGGAGGAGCTCGGGCACCTTCCGCTCGACTTCCGAGCGATGTGGGCGATCTCCAACGTCTTCCGGAGCGGCGCCGCGCTCAGACGTCATCTCGAGTCCACCGTGCTCGCCGACGACCGGCTGTCCTGGACCGCCTTCACCGCCCTTTGGGTGCTCTGGATCTGGGGTGAGATGGAGGCTCGGGACTTCGCGTCCGCGGTGGGGATCAGCCGGCCCACCGCGAGCGGCGTCCTGACCACGCTGCAGGGACGACGGTACCTTCGGCGCCGCAGGGGTTCGAAGGACGGTCGCGTGGTCCTCGTCTCGCTCACGCCGAGCGGCCGGAAGAAGATCGAGGAGCTGTTCCCGCGGTTCAACGCCGAGGAAGCTCGCGTGGCGTCCACGCTGTCTGACGAGGAACAGGACCGACTCGCGACGATGCTCCGCGGACTCCTCCGTCGTGTGGAGCAGACTCGCTCGAGCATCGGCCAGTGACGAAGTCTTGTTACCCGTGGCCCTCTCTGGTGTGCGGACCCAGATAGGCGTCCCCTCCTCTCGCCAAGCGGCTCCCAGAAACCAAGCTCATCCCCCCCCCCCCCCCTCCCCGGAAAACCCGGGCCCCTGATCCCCCTGCCCCCGCCCCCCCCCCCCCCAAAATCCCCCCCCACGAACTGGGCCGGGCCCCCCCCCCCCCCTCCTCCCCCCCCTCTCTCTCCTCGTGTCGACAGACCCGACCCCCCCCCCCCACCCCCTCGCACCGAAAACATCTCTCCACACACCCCCCCCTCCCCCCCCCCCCCCCCCCCCCCCTCCCCCCACCCCCACCCCCCCCCCCCCCCCCCCCCCCCCCCCCCCCCCCCCACCGATCCTCTCTCCCCCCCCCCCTCCCCTCCCCCCCCCCCCCCCCCCCCCCCCCCCCCCCCCCCCCCCCCCCCCCGATCCCGAGGGCGCCGCGACGCTAGGTGGTGCGTACCCGCACGGGCATCCGCTTGATGCCGTTGACGAAATCCGAACGGATGCGCTCGACCGGCCCCGCCAACTCGATCGACTTCAACCGTGGAAGCAGCTCCTGGAACAGGATCTTCGTCTCCAGCCGGGCGAGGTGCGCACCCAGGCAGAAGTGCGGGCCTCCCGGGCCGAACGTCACGTGGTCGTTCGGCGTCCTGGTGACGTCGAACGTATAGGGGTCCGGGAAGACCTCTTCGTCACGGTTGGCGCTCGTGAACCACGTGACCACCTTGTCGCCCCGCTTGATCTCCACGCCGCGGAGTTCCACGTCTCGCGTGGCCGTTCGGCGGAAGTGGTGCACCGGAGTGGCCCACCGCAGGATCTCCTCGGTGGCGCGTGGGATCCGCTCCGGTTCCTCCTGCAGCAGCTTCAGCTGGTCCGGATGCTCCATCAACGCGAGCATGCCGTGGCTGATCGTGTGACGGGTGGTCTCGTTGCCCGCGATCATCAGCACGCCGAAGTAGTTGTGGAACTCCTGCTCGTTCAAGATCCCCTCGGACTGCGCGACCGTGAGCGCGTTGATCACGTCGTCCTGTGGATCCTTGAGTCGCAGGTCCCGCTGGCCGTCGGCGTAGTCGAACACCTCGTAGGCGGCGGGGGAGCGGAAGGGAAGCAGACGATAGGCCTCGGTGTCGTCGCGGTCGACGACCGCACGGGAGTACTCGGGGTCCTGGTTCGCGATCATCTGGTCGCCCCAGGAGATCAGCTGCGGCGCGTCTTCCTGCGGGACGGTGAAGATCGAGCACAGGAATCGGATGGGGAGGTCCCGGCTGATCTCGGGCACGAAATCGAACTCGCCCGCGGGGAGCGCCTTGTCCAAGACGTCGCTCGCGACCTCGCGGATCCAGTCCTCATACTTGCCCACACCGCGCGCGGAGAAGCGGCTGGAGCAGATCCGCCGGAGCTGCGTGTGCCGGGGAGGGTCGGTCTCGAGCATCGACTTCCTGATCTCGAGCTGCTCGTCGTCCAGCTCCTCCAAGGCCACCGCGCCGAGCTCCGAGGAATACGTCTGCCAGTCCATATGGATCGCCGTCAGGTCGTCGTAGCGGGTCACCGCCCAGAAGCCCTTGTTGGGCGAGCGCTCCGGATGCCAGAAGACCGGGTGCTCGTGCCGCAGGTGATCGAACCAGTCGTAGGGGACACCCCCCACGTAGCTGTCCGGGCTCGCGAGGTCGATCTCAGGATGTTCGGCTGCCATCGGGCGGCATCATACGGGTGCCGCCATCCTCGATGGGCACTCCCCGAGGGGTGAGGACGTTCAGGTTCCCGATTCCGCGGCGCGCTTGAGGTTCCGGAGCGACGTCATCGCGTCGGCCCGCACGGCGGGGTACGCGAGGTAGAAGATCGCCGGGTTGCCGTTCGAGGTCACGTGCTTCGTGACGACGGTGGTGTCCCCGTTCGCGGGGGACAGCGTGTAGTCGTTCAGGTACCAGACGTCCTTCTTGCCTTCCTGATGCTGGTCCGAGCGGATCGCGAACCGGCGCGGTGGTTCGAACGCCGTGACCGTGATGTCGGCCGTCACCGGCTTGCCCACGAAGATCCCCGAAGAGCGGTATCTGGCGTCGAGGCCGGGCCCCGAGCCGGCCGTCTGCTCCATCGTCATCTCGGCCTTCGGGTTCGACCACGACGGATGCGTGGTGACGTCCTCCAGCCGGGAGAACACACGGTCCGGCGGCGCATCGATCGCGATCTTGAACTTCAGCCCTGCCATGGCTGGCTCCTCCTCGGAGTGGAAGCCCCTATATGTAAGCGAACGCTTACACGGTGTCAAGCTCGGTGAGTCCCGCGCTCAGAAGTACGGAAGGTAGTACTCGATCTCCCACGGCGTGACCTCGGTATCGGAGGTCTCGCCGGCCGCCTCGGACCGATCCCACTCCGCGCGCTTGAGGGCGACGAACGACTCGACGAGCCATTCGCCCATGGCTCCGACGAGCTTCGTGTCCGACTGGAGCTCGTCCAAGGCTTCGGAGAGCGTGTTGGGGACCGCGACGTCGGTGTTCGGCTCTTCGCCCGGCTCCTGCCGGGGGCCCAGGTCCATCTCTTCCGTGACGCCGAGGCGCGCCGCGTGGAGCAGCGCGGCGCCGGTGAGATAGGGGTTGGCGGCGGCATCGGCCATCCGGTGCTCGATGCGCGACCCCTCGCCCCGCGCCGACGGGACGCGAACCCCGACCGTCCTGTCGTCGAGCCCCCAGTTGGCCAGGTAGCCGTTCAGCATGTCGGGCTTCAGGCGCTTGTAGGCGTTGACCGTGGGGGCGCAGATCGCCGCCATCCCTCGGTGATGCGCGAGCAGACCCGCGATGGACCTGCGGGCCAGCTCCGACAGCCCGTCCGGATCGGAGGGATCGTGGAAGGCGTTCGACCCGTCGCGGCGACGGAACGAGAGGTTCATGTGCATCCCGCTCCCACCGCGATCGTTGAACGGTCTCCCGAGGAAGGTGGCGTGGCGACCGTGCCGGGCGGCGATCTCACGGACGAGCACGCGGAACAGGAACGCCTCGTCGGCCGCCGCGATCCCGTCCCGATAGCGCCAGTTCACCTCGTAGGCCGCGGAGTCGAACTCGCTGCACCAGCTCTCCACATGGAAGCCGGAGGCGAGCGAGGCGGCGACCATGTCGTGGACGGCCCCGCTCGGGTCCACCGACATCCCGGTGCCGTACACGCGATGTGACGGCAGGTCCGCCGGGGTCCACGCACCGTCCTCGGCCCGTTCGCACAGATAGAACTCGAGCTCGAAGGCCAGCTGCGGTTCCAGGTCCATGTCGCGCCAGGCCTGGATCGCCTGCTTCAGCACGTGCCGGGGGTCGACCTCGAGAGGTCGGTCGTGTTGCGACACGTCGGCGATCCCGACCACGGTGTCGTCCTCCCACCCCGGGCGCAAGGTGTCCCGGTCCAGCTGGGCTTCGACGTCTGGGAGCCCGACGTCGAACTGCTGTCGGGGGATCGGGAGGATCTCCCGGTCCGTCGTGAGTGGGTAGAGGCCGATGCAGAACGCGGCATGACCGGCCTCCGCCACGTCGCCGAACAGGTACTTCCCGCGCTCGAGCCCGAGGATGTCCGGGATGAGCAACCGCAGCCGCCTACCGCTCAGGTCCATCTCACGACCCTTCCTCTGTGACTCCCGGACCGTATCCGATGCGCGCGGGATCCGCCTCGCCGCCACGTCCGTACCAGAGGCGTATCGTTGGCTCCATGCGGGTCGAGACGCCCGATCGTTGCCCGCGCTGCGGTGAGCGGCGCTCGTCGACATCCTGTACGGGACGCCCGACGATCCCGATCTGCACGAGCTCTGGATCCAGGGCAAGGGCATGATCCGAGAGGGCAACTGTGGAGACGGTCCGCCCGGCTGGATGTGCCGGGAGTGAGGTTACGAGTACGCCGAGCACATGGCGTCGCTGCGGGCGGGGTGAAGGTTCAGCCTCGCTTCGGGGCCCTCACCCCACGGAACTCCCAGTCCCCGCCGAACGCGGTCGAGATGACCTCTTCGGACTCGGAGGGCTGGGCGCCGACGTCCTCCCGCACCGGCACGTCCCCCTCGACGATGAAGTTCCGGAGGACCCCCAGCCCCTCGACCTCCACCTCCACGACGTCGCCGGGTTCGACCGGGCGGGAGTTGGCCGGGGTGCCCGACAGGATCACGTCGTTGGGCAAGAGCGTGATCGTCCGCGCGATGTCGGCGACGAGGTACCGCATGTCCCAGATCATCTCGTCGGTGTTCCCGTCTTGCTTCACGTCGTCGTTCACGCGCGTCTGGATCGCCTTGCCACGGAAGTCCCAGTCCGTGACCAGGCCGGGGCCGAGCGGGCAGAGCGTGTCGGATCCCTTGACACGCAGCATCGAGCCCGCGTCGGTGTCACGGAAGTCGTGGAGCCCGTAGTCGTTGGCGACGGTGTAGCCGAGGATGTAGTCGTCCGCTTCGTCGGGTGCGATGTGCTTGCAGCGCTCGCCGATCACGATCGCGATCTCGCCCTCGTAGTTCAGGTACCGGCAGCGCGGGGGTCGGACGACCTCCCCGCCGTGCGCGTTCAGCGAGGTCGTCGGCTTGTGGAAGAAGGTGGGCGCCGCGCCGAGCTCGGCTTGGAACTCGGCCCGCCGGCTCTCGTAGTTGAGGTGGACGCAGATGATCTTCGCCGGCTGGACGGGCGGGAGATGGGCCGGCTCGTCCATCGGGACGCGCCGGCCATCCGGCGCGACCAGCTCCTCGTCCTCACGCGTGACGGTGGTGGCCACGCCGTCCAGGAGGATCCTCCGCGTCTCCATCCGGCGATAGCCTACGGCCCGTGGGATGGCTCGTCGGCACGCGGAACGGGCTGTTCGGGCAGGGCGGAGACCACTGGCTCGACGGCCGCGAGATCACGGCACTGACCCCCGAGGGCGGGGGGTGGTGGGTGCTCGCGGACAGCCGCGACGTGATCCGTTTCCAGGGCGGTTCGGTCGAGACGATCGCGTCGATCGACGAGGGGCCCGGGCGATGCCTGCTTCCGGTGCACGATGGGGCCCTGATCGGCACGGCGAACGCCCGGATCGCGCTCGCGCGATCAGGCTCCGTCGAGATGCTCACATCGTTCGACGGTGCTGAGGGCCGCGACCGCTGGTATACGCCGTGGGGTGGTCCTCCCGACACCCGGTCGATGTCCGCCGCTCCCGACGGCAACGTGTTCGCGAACGTGCACGTCGGAGGGATCCTGCGAGCGCGAGATTCCCAGGGGACCTGGGAGCCGACCATCGACATCGATGCCGACGTGCATCAGGTCCTCGCGGACCCGGCGAAGCCGGGTCACGTGGTGGCAGCGACGGCCCTCGGCCTGGCCGAGTCACTCGACGACGGCGACTCCTGGCGCTTCATCACCGACGGCCTCCATGCCGCGTACGCCAGGGCGGTGGCGCTGGACGGCGAGGAGCTCTTCATGAGCGCATCCGTCGGGCCTCGAGGCGGCCGGGCGGCCGTCTACCGTCTTCCTCCCGGGGAGGTGGGGTTCCTCAGATCCACCGTCGGTCTCCCGGAGTGGTTCGCCCAGAACATCGACAGTCACTGTCTCGCGGCCGCCGGCGGCACGGTCGTGTTCGGTGCCGAAGGCGGCAGGTTGTTCATCTCCGAGGACGGCGGCACGACGTGGCGCGACGCAGGCACCACCTATCCGGAGATCACCTGCGTCGCGGTGGCGGCCTCCGAAGGACCTGGGCCGTAGACTCCGCGTCCGTGGCCGAGCTCAAGGGGTTCTTCCCGCCGCGATCACCCGAAGGCAAGGCATCGCTCGTGCCCGCGCCTCCGTGGCACTACTCGGGCGACGTGCTCACGATCGAGTACCGGACGGACGCCGATCGCATCGCCGCGCTCCTCCCGGATGGCGTTGAGCCAGCCGAGGAGGATCCCGGCGCGGTCGCGATCATCTGGGCGGACTGGCAGTCGTGCAGCGACTCGGGCGAGGAGCTGCTGGACCCCGTCCGCTCCCAGTACAAGGAATGCTTCGTGGTCGTCCGGTGCCGATACGAGGGCGAGACATACTCGCGCTGCGTCTACATCTGGGTCGACAAGGACTTCGCGCTCGCTCGCGGCTGGTACCAGGGATATCCGAAGAAGCTCGGCTCGATCTGGATGACGAGACCGGTGACCGTCGGGCGGGCCGGGCCTCGGCTCGGCGGCGGGGGGGCCTTCGGGGCGTCGCTCCAGGCGAACGACCGGCGCCTCGCCGATGCCCGCCTCACGCTCACCGGCGAGTCCGAGACGGGTGGCTTCGTGAACGCCCTGCCGATGCTGCACTCGCGTTGGATGCCCTCGATCGAGAAGGACGGTGGGGACTCGATGGCGGAGCTCGTGACGATGGGGTCCCGCGACGTGGACATCGGCCCGACCTACACCGGCGACGCGGAGATCCGGCTCTACGAGGCGCCGCGAGAGGAGCTCGCCGCACTCGAGCCCCGCGAGACGATCGCCGGCTACTGGCGCCAGGTCGGTGCGACGTTCGACGGCGGCACCAGGCTCGGCTAGATGCGCCTCGTCCGATTCCGTCACGGCGATCGCATCGCGACCGGCGCGATCGAGCCGGGCTCCGATGACATCAAGGTCCTCCGCGGCACGTTCTTCGAGGATCCGCTCCCGACGGGCGAGACGGTGGCGCTCGGCGATGTCCTCCTCCTCGCGCCGGTGCTCCCATCCAAGCTCGTCTGCGTGGGAAGGAACTACGTCGCGCACGCCGAGGAATGGGGCCTCACCGTTCCCGAGGAGCCGCTACTGTTCCTCAAGCCCTCGACGGCGGTGATCGGGCCCGGCGACCCGATCAAGCTGCTCCCGATCAGCAAGCGGGTCGACTACGAGGGCGAGCTCGGGGTCGTGATCGGCCGTCTGGCCCGCGGTGTCCGCGCGGAGGACGCCTACAAGTTCATCCTCGGATACACATGCGGCAACGACGTCACGCTCCGGGACCTGCAGAAGACCGACGACCAGTGGGCGCGCGCGAAGGGCTTCGACGGGTCGGCGCCCCTCGGCCCCTGGATCGAGACCGACCTCGATCCGAACGACGCGATCGTCCGGACCCGACTGAACGGCGAGATCCGCCAGCAGGCTTCGACGTCCGAGATGGTCTTCGGCGTGGCCACGTTGATCGAATACATCACGGTGTTCATGACGCTGTTGCCCGGCGACGTGCTGCTGACGGGCACGCCGGAGGGCGTGGGCAAGCTCGCGAAGGGAGACGTCGTCGAGGTCGAGGTGGAGGGCGTCGGCGTGTTGCGGAACGAGGCGCGCGGTTGACGGTCCGATGCCGTTTCGCGCCCGCTCCGTCGGGATCGATCCACGTGGGGAACGCGAGGAGCGCGCTCTTCTCGTGGCTCTACGCGCGTCATCACGACGGTGTCTTCATCCTCCGGGTCGAGGACACGGACGCCAGTCGGGTGACCGAAGAAGCCTTCCAGGGTGTGCTCGAGGATCTCCGGTGGCTCGGCTTGGAGTGGGACGAGGGGCCCGACGTCGGCGGACCGCACGGGCCGTATCGGCAATCGGAGCGGCTGGACATCTATCGCGAGATGACGGAGCGGCTGCTCGAGTCGGGTCGTGCCTATCGATGCTTCTGCACGCCGGAGGAGCTCGACCAGCGGCGGAAGGAGGCGCTCGCTCGCGGCGAGCCGCCCGGCTACGACGGCCGCTGCCGGACGCTGTCCGACGGGGAGCGCGCGGCGTTCGAAGCCGAAGGCCGGTCGTCCGCGATCCGGTTCCACATGCCCGAACGGGAGTGGGTGGTGGAGGATCTGGTGAAGGGCGAGGTCCGGTGGGGGTCTCGCGACCTGCGCGACTTCGTCATCGTCCGTTCCGACGGCACGCCGGTGTTCCTGCTGGCCGTCGCGGTCGACGACATGCTGATGGAGGTCACCCACGTGGTGCGCGGCGACGATCTCCTGGCGAGCGCGCCTCGCAACGCCGCGGTGATCGGGGCGCTCGGGGGCACGCCACCCGCCTACGCCCATCTTCCGCAGGTGCTGGGTCCTGACTCGAAGCCCCTGTCGAAGCGGCACGGTGCGACGAGCGTCGCCGCCTTCAGGGAACAGGGGTTCCTCCCGGAGGCGCTGGTGAACTACCTCGCCCTCCTCGGATGGGCGAAGGACGACCACACGACGTTCCTGTCTCGAGACGAGCTCATCGAGGCGTTCGACCTCTCGCACGTCTCCCACAACCCGGCCGTGTTCGATACGCAGAAGCTCGAGTGGATGAACAACCACTACGTCCAGACACTGGATGAAGACGAGCTCGCCGCTCGATGCGTCCCGTTCCTCACCGCAGAGGGACTGTCCGTCGATCCCGAGCTGCTCCGCCGCGCCATCCCGATCATCCGGGAGCGCATGAAGACCCTCACGGAGGCGCCCGCGCTGCTCCGCTTCCTGTTCACGGACGACGTGGTGCCGAACGAGAAGGCATCGGAGTTGATCACGAAGGCTCCGCAGGGATATCTCAAGGAGACGGCCGACGCGCTCGATGCCTTGGAGAGATGGGACACCGAGGACATCCAGGGGGTGCTGGACCGACTGGCGTCGGAGGCGGGGTTGAGCCGGACGAAAGGCTGGCAGCCGATCCGCGCCGCGGTCACGGGGTCCAACGTGTCTCCGCCCCTGCCCGAGTCGCTGGCGTTGTTGGGCAGGGAGCGCACGGTGGCCCGGCTTCGCGCGGTCGCCGAGTGACCGTCGCGGCGCTCCTGCTCGTGTCCGCGCTCGTCGTCGCACCTGCTCTCGAGGCCTCTGCAACCCACGGCGGCGCCGAGGTCGCCGCGACCGCACCGCGTCCAGCCGACGTCGCATCTCTCCGACCCCCGATCATCTGGAGGCCCATCCCGTACGGCGACCGACGTCGCAGCCAGATGGGCGCCTACTCCAACCGTCACTACGGCCGGTGGACGTGGCGGCTGCGGGGACCCGTCGCGATCGTCCAGCACTACACGACCGGCACCACGTGGCAGGGCGCGTGGAACACGTTCGCGGCGAACTCGCCGCACCTGGGCGAGTACCCGGGCACGTGCACCCACTTCATCGTGCACACCGACGGCAGGATCTTCCAGTTGGTGCCGCTCTGGATCCGGTGCCGACACACGATCGGGTTGAACCAGCTCTCGATCGGGATCGAGCACGTGGGGCGCTCCGACGCCGAGGTCATCGGGAACGCGCGCCAGATGAACGCGTCCCTGAAGCTCACGCTCTGGCTCGTTGCGAAGTTCGGGATCCAGAACCGGAACGTCATCGGGCACGGCGAGAGCCTTCAGAGCCCCCTTCGCTATGAGCGGTACGCGGCTTGGAAGTGCATGACCCACACGGATATGTCGCGACCCGCGATGAGGACCTACCGCGGATGGCTCCGGGATCGCATGCGGGCCGCCGGGGTCCCCGTGGGGCCGGCACCGGAGTGGGTCGATATCGGCTGCTGACCCATGCTTCCCCTCGACGGGGCCCTCGGTCTAGGATTGAGAGCCAGGAGGAACCGTGTCGAAGGTCCTGAACCTGCCCGAGCGCCAGGACGCCGAGGGAACCTGGCATATGGTCCTGAAAGACGTCTGCGGCTGGTGCAGCTGCGGGTACCTCGTCGCCGAGGACGACCACGATCTCGTCTGGGAGCCGGGCCGCCACCACGACAAGGGGTGCTCCGACGACGAATGCGAGTGCCACACCCGCGCGCGAGTCGGGCGACGACACGACGAATGGTGAACCTCCGACGTACTGATCCCCGTCACTGACGTGCTCGGTCGCTGAACGAACTAGCCCGTGTGAGCCATCCGGCCTTCGGACAGCGTGGTCTGCAACCGCCGACGGAAGCCAGATGTGCGCTTCGGTCAAGAGGCCTACTGTCGGAGCACGACTCCCACGGACGGAGGAGCTCGGATGGTTGGCGAAGACGGATCGGTCACGATCGAGGTGGCTGCCGAACTGATGAACATCGAGGTGCGGACGATCAGGGAATGGTCCGCGATCGGCTCGTTGCAGATCGAACGCCGAGGCGACGACGAGGTCGTGCACCTCGGCAAGGTGAAGGCACTGACCCGCTCGCCGATGGCGCCGGGCGGAGGCGTGGAAACACACCCGGGAGCACTCCGCGAGCTCCTCCGTGAAGCCACGGTGGACACGGAGAGCCTCGCCGGGCTCCAGGAGCTCGCTCGGGAACGGAGCACGCACGGGAACTGACCAAGAGCTCCCCATATCGCCTCCACCGTGAGCATCCTCGCGGCCAGGGGCTAGACTCGCGCAGCGATGACTGAGGATCCGATGGACGCCTCCGATCGGTTGTTGAGGGCCATCGAGGAGCTCGACCGCGTGGCCGAGTCGGCGACCCCCGATGAGGCCGCGCTCTCCTTCGATGAGCCCACGCTGCAGGTCTTCTGGCAGAGTTGGCCGCACGCGAGCTCGTGGGCAGGTGCCCTTTGGCGGCGACTCAACGAGAACCTCGCAGACGCCGCGATACCGGAAGATCGGTCCGGTTTCCACGAAGTCGGTGGCGAGGGCGGTTGAGAGGGATCGAGGGCTGCAGATGACCACCCTGAAGGAGATCATGACCGGTCAGGTGTTCACGACCACGAGTGACACACCGGTCGCGCAGGTGGCAGCCAGCATGTTGAAGGGGCGTTTCGGATCGGCCATCGTGATGGACGGCTCGTGGTTGAGCGGCATCTTCACCGAACGCGACGTCCTTCGCGCGGCCGCGTCGGGATCCGACCTGAGCTCATCGCCGGTCTCGGAATGGATGACCAGCGACCCGGTGACCGCGGACGCGGACATGGATGCGGGCGACGCGACCGAGGTCATGATGAGCCGCGGATTCCGGCACCTGCCGGTCGTCGAGGAGAAGAGCCTCATCGGGATCGTGAGCCTCCGCGACATCCTGAGAACGCGTATCCGCCGCCCGCAGAGCGAGGGCTGAAGGCCCAGCCGGGTCGGGAACCGCCCGCTACTTCCAGGCGTGGAGGATCAGACGGCCCTTCTTGATGAGTTCCGGATGCTTGCGTTCGATCCGCCGGAAGCCGACGTCGCGGAGCATCGCCTCCACGGCCGGCGGGTTCGGGCCCCACCAGTTCGTCGGGTCGTTGTTGAGCTCGGTTCCGGGGTAGAAGAGCATCACCGGGTCGCGCTCTTTCGTCATCGCCGTATGCGAGTCGAAGATCAGCTGATCGCTCGTCACGCTGGCGACGCGCTCGAGCGCGAGGAGCGGATGTCGCAGGTGGTAGAGCACGCCGACGAAGAGCACCAGATCGAACGTCCCGACCCTCTCTGGGGAGAGATCCATCACGTCGATCTCCATGTCGTCGACCTGTGACCCCAGGATCCGGCCGGCGGTGAGGAAGCCCTCCTTCGTGCCCCAACCCTCCCCGCTCCAGCAGTAGGAGTCGGTGGCCAGGACCCGGCTCGCGCCCCGCCTCTCGGCTTCGAACGAGAAGACGCCGTCCCACGCCCCGATGTCCAGCACGCTCTTGCCGGAAAGGTCGGCGGGCAGCTCGAGCGGGGCCATCCGACTCATCGTGTTGTCGACGCCGGGGGTGACGATCCCATCCCCGAGGTCGATCTGGTGATACCAGTTGACGTTCGCGATCTCCGCCTTGACCTTCTCGACGTCTTGGAAGCTGCTGCTTCGGTTCATCGCTTCGGTCCCTCGCGGCCTTAAGGGGCATCCGCATCCGACGGTCGATCTCCGCAGCATCCTACCGTTGGGCCGTCGAGCATCGTCACGTTCTAGGGTGGCCTGTGCCGTCCCATCTCTTCCTGAGCCGCAGGTCACGACTCGTTCGGAAACCTGAGACGGCCTGATCGGTTCGGGCTGAGCCGCCCATGACTGTTGCCATCCGTGTTGCCCGATGCCGGGAGGGTTCCGTGGTCCAGATGGCTGTGTTGAGCTGCGGCTCCGCTCGACGACGCCCGGCGGGCCGCCTCCCCGCACGCCGTCGCCCCCGGCAGACCCCGTTCGATCTGTGGCGCGATAGAGGCGGATGAGCCTAGGGTGGAACGGCTCTCATGTTGGACTCGACGTCAGGAGGCGGCGTGGATCTCAGCGGCATCGTGTGGCTCATCTTCCTGCTCTCCACGATCCAGCCTCTGCTGCAGCAGCGGATGCTGCTCGCGCGCCGGATCGGGGCGATCCGCCGACTCGAGCGTGATCGCAAGAGCCGGGTGATCACCTTGATCCATCGGCAGGAAGCGTTCTCGTTCTTCGGGCTGCTGTTCGCCCGATACATCGACGTGGAAGATTCGGAAGACATCGTGCGGGCCATCGACCTCACGGACCCAGACGTCCCGATCGACCTGATCATCCACACGCCCGGCGGCCTCGTGCTCGCCGCCGAGCAGATCGCCCGTGCCCTCCAGGCACACAAGGCTCGGGTCACCGTCATGGTTCCTCACTACGCGATGAGTGGGGGGACGATGATCGCCCTGGGTGCAGACCAGATCCTCATGGCACCCTCCGCGGTGCTCGGCCCGGTGGACCCGCAGATCGGGCAACAGTCCGCTGCCTCGATCATCGCGGCGGTCGAGCGGAAGACGGACATCAACAAGGTCGACGACCAGACACTCATCCTCGCCGATGTCTCCAGGAAGGCTCGCGACCAGGTGAGGACGTTCGTGTTCGAGTTGCTCGTCGGCAACGGCACTCCGAAGGATGAGGCGGACAAGCTCGCCGGGACCCTGTCCGAGGGCCGATGGACGCACGACTTCCCGATCAACGCGCAGACGGCCACCGAGCTCGGCCTCAAGGTCTCGACCGATTTCCCCAAGGAGGCGCGAGAGATCATGTCCCTGTACCCGCAGCCGCGTGGGCGCCGTCCGTCGGTCGAGTACATCCCTCAGCCGTACGGCCCCCGCGCCGGCCGGCGCAGCGACAGGAGCTGACCCGGCCGATCACGGCGCGCTGAGGTCGGGCGAAGGGCGTGCACGATGACGAAGACCGAACTGGAGCTGCTCGACAGGTCTAAGCAGCAGTGGGGCGTACTCGTGGATCGCACGGAAGCGGCAGTCCAGCGTCGCCATCTCGGCGCAGGTTCGTGCAATTCCTGCCCGCGCGTCTGACTCTGCGTTTCTGCCGGTAGTCCCAACGGGATTTGAACCCGTGTCTTCACCTTGAGAGGGTGATGTCCTAGGCCTCTAGACGATGGGACCGCGGGCCCTGATGGGTCCGGGGAGCGAGGATAGCACCGGCCCCTCTTCGCTCAGCCCTTCCCGATGATCCGAGCAAGGACGGTCGAGTAGTCCTGGTCGCCGAGGCCGCTTCCCTCGGCCTCGGCGAACCACGCCGCCGCCGCGGCGAGGACGCGGGCGTTCAGCCCGGCGGCCGCCGCGGTCTCCTGGATCAGGTCGGCGTCCTTCCGAGCCAGCGCGAGCCGGAATCGGAGAGGGAACTCTCCCGTCTCGAGCTGGCTGCGCCGTCGCTCGGAAGCGATCGAGAGCGGCGTCGAAGCCAGGATGTCCATCGTGAGCGAGCGGTCGAGACCGATGTGGTCGGCAAGCGCGATGGTCTCGCCCAAGAGGGTGAGCGTCCCGACGAGGGTCGCGTTCGCCACCAGCTTCGCTCCCGCTCCGGCGCCGAGGGGGCCCGCCACCAGGACGGATCCCAGATCGGCGAGGAGCGGGATCCATCGCTTGACGAGGCGACGCGGGCCTCCGGCGAAGACCAGGAGCGTCCCGGACTCCGCCTCCGACAGGCTCCCCAGAACCGGGGCATCGAGCAGGCCGGTCTCGGGTGGCAGCGCCGACGAGAGCCATCGGATGGCGAGGGGGCCGACCGTGGACATCTCGATGACGGTGGTGGAGCCGTCGGCGCCCGCGGCGATCCCGTCGGGACCTTCGGTCACGAGGCGGAGCGCCGCGGGGTCGGATACCGCGGTGATGAGCACGTCGGCCCGGCTGGCGGCATCGGCGGGGGTCGCCGCCGACCTCGCCCCGAGCTCCAGGAGCTCGGCCGCCTTGTCGGCGGTTCGGTTCCACACGATCACTTCGTGGCCGGCGTCGAGGAACCGGCGCGCGAAGCGCCCACCCATCGCTCCGATACCGATCACCGCCACCCGGCTCACGCCGACCATGATGGCGCGGGACGTGACGTGCGACACGTCGGCGCCGTGCCCAAGGTCACCGGGCAGGCGTGCTCGCAGGCACAGCCCGGGATGGACCACGCGCGTAGCGTCGGTTCCGTTACCGACCAAGGGGGCGGAAGATGATCTCGGGAGACATGGCAAGGGAGCAGATCCGCGATCGAGTGCGCGATGCTGACGCATTCCGTCGGTCCCAGACCACGCGGACGGTCCAGCGCCGCGACCACCGAGCGGCCGCGCGCAAGGTCTACAGCGGGTTCGTGGCCGTGCTCGCGACACCCTTCCGCCACTAGGCGTGAGACCACGGAGCCGGGACGGACGGCGAAGCCGTCCGTCCCGGCTCAGTTCTCGCCCTGGTCCCGCGTGAAGCCGAGTTCTCCGTCGAACTCCTGCAGCTTCTCGATGTGCATCCATCGATGCCGCTGGCTGATCGCCACCAGGAGTTGATGCACGTCGTCGTCGGAGAGGTCACCGGGGGTCTCTTTGATGACGAAGCGGCATCGATAGTGGTCCACCGTGTCGGTGATCGCCCCTGTCGGTGGGAACACCTTGGTCCCACGCGAGGACACCAGCTTCAGGGACAGGGGCGTCTCGTGCGTCAGCTCCATCAACGAAGCTCCGAGCTCGGCGGGGCCCATCGGTGATTCGACGAACACGTCCATCCCGACGACCGCCCGGGATGCCGGCTTCACGTAGTCGATGTCGTCGGACAGCTTCGGCAGCACGAGCGGTCGATGCGCTCGGACCGCCCAGCCCTCGGATCGACGACCGAGGTTCCCGATGATGGTGTCGGTGTACTGCGTCGTCGATGCGCCGTTGCCGTAGCCCACCACGTCGCCCGTGAGCACCCCGTCCTCCAGCGTGACCAGCACCGCGTGCTCGACCGCGTCCGCCTCCTCGAACAACTCGAGGTAACGGAGCATCAGGACGGCCGAGAGGATGAGCGCCGTCGGGTTGATGACGTCCTTCCCGGCGTACTTCGGGGCGGACCCGTGTACCGCTTCGAAGATCGCGACCTCGCTCCCGATGTTGGCGCTGGGAGCGAAGCCGAGGCCTCCGACGAGAGCGCTCGTCAGGTCCGAAAGGATGTCGCCGTTCATGTTCGTCATCACCAGCACGTCGAACTGCTCCGGCCGTTTCACCAGCTGGTGCGCGCAGTTGTCGACGATCAGGTGCCAGGATTCGATGTCCTCGTACTCAGGGGCCACCTGCTCGAACACGCGCTTCAGCGTCCCCTCGGAGAGCTTCATGATGTTCGCCTTCGTGGCGCACGTGACCTGCGTGCGGTGCTCGCTCCTCGCGTACTCGAACGCGAAGCGAGCGATCTTCTCGCATCCCTTGACCGAGATCAGCTTGAGGGCCTCGGCCACGCCGGGCGTCTGCATGTACTCGATCCCCGCGTAGAGATCCTCGACGTTCTCCCGGACCATCACGAGATCGATGCCTCGCCCGCTGTACGGGGTCTTCACACCGGGGAGCTCTCGCACGGGCCGGACGTTCGCGTAGGTCTCGAACAGCTTGCGGAGCGTGACGTTCGCGCTCTTCTCGCCGAAGCCGACCGGGGTCTCGAGTGGTCCTTTCAGCATCACGCGGGTCCGAGAAAGGGACGTGATCGTGTCCTCGGGCACCCCGGACGGAAGGCCCTTCTTGAAGACCTCGGCGCCGGCTTCGCACTCCTCCCAGTCGATCGGAGCTCCCGATGCCTCGACGATCCGCCGGGCCGATTCGGTCACCTCGGGTCCGATGCCGTCGCCGGGTACCAAGGTGACCGGGATCCGATGGTCGGTCGATGTCGCCACGCGCGCCTCCTCTCGAGATGGGGGCGCCATGGTATCGGCGCCGCGACGGAGGTCGGCGTTGGTTTGCGGCCCCAGCTCGCGGGGTAGATGCTCGACACCGTTTGCCCCCGAAGCGATGAGTGCGATCCCCACCACCCGGCCCCGAACGCTCGGACCTCCCGGTCCGACGCGCGACGATGCCTGGGCGGCGGCGGCTCCGGCCCCCTCGATGAGCAGGGGCCGGCGCCTCGCGTGGATCGCGATCCTGTCGGTCCTCCTCCCGTCGCTGTCCGTCGCCGGCGCCCTCGCCGCACTCTTCGTGTCGACCGAGCTGCCGGACATCCCTCCCTTGGCGGAGACGACCGAGCTCCTCGATCGCGCCGGGAACGAGGTCGCGGAGCTGCACGCGGGCGTGGACCGGGTCCTGATCCCCTTCGACCAGATGCCGACGTCGCTCCGACAAGCCGTCGTGGCGGTCGAGGACGCCGACTTCTACCGCCACGACGGTCTCGATCTGGGATCGGTGGCGCGGGCGTCGTGGGCCAACGTCACCAGCGGCTCGATGAGCCAGGGCGGATCGACGATCACCCAGCAATACGTGAAGAACGTGCTGACCGGGGCCGAGCGCTCGATCGCCCGGAAGGTCCGCGAGGCGATCCTCGCCGTGAAGCTCGAACACACGTCGTCCAAGCAAGAGATCCTCGAGGGGTACCTCAACACCGTGTACTTCGGACACGGCGCCTACGGAGTCCAGGCGGCGGCTCGGACCTACTTCGATCGCGACGCCAGGGACCTGTCCATGCTCCAGTCGGCCACGCTGGCGGGTCTCATCGCAGCGCCGTCGGCCCGCGATCCCTTCGAGCACCCCGAGGTGGCGCACCGGTATCGGAACTTCGTGCTCGATCGGATGGTCGAGGTCGGCTCGATCGGCTCGGAGGAAGCTCGACGGTTGCAGGCCCGCCCGCTTCGGCTCACCGAGGAGCCGTTGGTGCGATCGGCTGCGGCCCACTTCATGGAGCACGTCCGGTTCGACCTCGAAGCGAGCTACGGGCTGGACGCCCTGTACCGGGGCGGCCTGCGCGTCAGAACGACGCTCGACATGGAGTGGCAGCGCGCGGCCGAGCGTGCGATCCACTCCTCTCTCCCCGGCCGGCGCGATCCCGAAGCCGCCCTGGTCGCCATCGATCCGAGGACGGGCGCGATCCGCGCCATGGTTGGCGGGCGAAGCTTCGCGCGGAGCGAGTTCAACCTCGCCACCCAGGGACGACGTCAGGCGGGTAGCGCGTTCAAGCCGTTCGTCCTCCTCGCCGCACTCGAGCGGGGGATCTCGCCGACCGAGGTCCGGTACGGCCCCTCGTCGATGACGATCCGCGACCCGTTCTGCGAGACGAAGGGGAAGCCGTGGACGGTGTCGAACGCAGGAGACCAATGGGCGGGCACCATGTCCCTCGAGAGCGCCATGGCAGGTTCCGTGAACACGATCTACTCTCAGCTGACGGTCGAGGTCGGACCGGAGGCGGTCGCGGACGTTGCGCACCGGATGGGGATCCGTTCGCAGCTCGCCGACGTGTGTTCGATCGGCCTCGGCACCTCGGAGGTGAGCCCCCTGGAGATGACCTCGGCTTTCGCCACACTCGCGGCCAGGGGGACCTACGTCGAACCGACGGGCGTCGATCGCGTGGCCGGACCCGACGGGACGATCCTGCAGGGGCCGCTGCACAGAAGGGCGAGCGTCGGCAGCACGGCGATCTCGCCGCAGGACGCGGATGCCACCACCCGCGTCCTGCAGGGCGTGATCGACCACGGCACGGGGACGGCGGCGAGTCTCGCCGGCCGCCCTGCGGCCGGCAAGACGGGAACCGCCCAACACGCGACCGATGCCTGGTTCTGCGGCTACGTCCCGCAGCTCGCCACATGCGTGTGGGTCGGCTACCCCGACGGGTCGCGTCCGATGCGCGACGTGGCCGGTTTCCCGGAGGTCTATGGAGGAACGATCCCCGCCCGGATCTGGCACGACTTCATGACCGAAGCCACCTCGGACATGCGGGTCGTGGGATTCCGGCCGGCGAGCTACGCGATCTACGCGGACCCGCCGCCACCCGCACCCTCGCCGGAGCCCGTTCCGTCTGTGGCGCCCTCGCCCACCGTCTCCGCGCCTCCGCCCTCACCGACTCCGGAGCCGTCTCCGGAACCATCGCCGAAGCCGCCACCGAAGCCCTCGCCCAGCCCCGTCCCCTCGCCGTCTCCGTCGCCCGCCGACGAGTCAGCGGGAACAGCCGCGCCGATCGTCGATCGGTCCCGGGATCCTTGAGCTGACCCTCGTCTTCGAGCCGCGGTCAGGCCTCGTGCTCGGCCTCTTCGGCAGGTGAGGGCGATGCGACCTCTTCCGAGGTCCGCTGCTCGACGTCCAGGCGATCCGTGTCGGCGACCTCGAGGGGCGCCCGCGGGACCTCGTGTCCGCAGGTGTAGGTATCCACCTGGCGGCTCTCCGGATCTTGGAACTGGTCGTCTCCGTCGAAGTCGATGTCCGCGAGGGTGCCCTCACCGCAGATGGGACAGCGGCTGACAGAGCCGACGGTGTCGGATGTGGTCATGATGAAAGGGTACCGAGCCCGCATCCGTCCCACCCTCGGCGTTTGACGCCGAAGGGGCGAGGGAAGGAATCCCGGCATGACGGCAACGAGAGACGGCGCGGCGCAGCGGATGCTGCGACGCGTCGATGACGTGCAGAGACAGCACGCGGTGCTCGCCTTCCCCTTCGCCGTGCTCAAGAAGTTCGCAGACGATCGTGCGAGCCAGCTCGCGGCGTTGATCGCGTACTACGGATTCTTCTCGCTCTTCCCGCTCCTGCTGGTCTTCGCGACCGTCGCGTCCTTCGTGATCAAGGGGAACCGAGAGCTCCGTGACCGTTTGCTCGACTCGGTGCTCGAGCAGTTCCCGGTGGTCGGGACGGAGATCGGCCGGACGATCGACGAAAGCGTGCGTCAGCTCTCGAGCTCGCCGCTCGCCCTTGCGGTCGGCATCGTCGGCGCGCTATGGACGGGGACCGCGATCGTCGCAGCCGCCCAGAACGCGATGGACGAGGTGTGGGACGTTCCGCGCGTCGAGCGTCCCGGGCTCATCCCACGTGTGGCGCGTGCGTTCCTCCTTCTCTTCGTCTTCGGTGCTTCGATCGTGTTGTCGACGTTCCTGGCCGGGACAGGTGGCGAGACCGGATGGAACGCCGCTCTGCTCGACGCGCTGTCGTTGGGCGGCACGCTGCTCATGTCCGTGGCCGTGTTCTCGTTCGCCTTCCGGGTGCTCACGGTCGCGCACGTGAGCTGGCGGGACGTGTTGCCGGGCGCGATCTTCGCAGCGGTCGCCTGGACGGTCCTGCTCATGTTGGGTGGCTGGCTCGTCGAGCGCCAGATCAGCCGGGCGTCGGTGGTCTACGGGTTCTTCGCGATCGTCATCGGGCTGCTCGCCTGGATCTCCCTGGTCGCACAGCTCTTCCTCCTCGCGGCGGAGGTCAACGTGGTGCGCGCCCGTCGCCTGTGGCCCCGATCGCTGATCGCGCCTCCGCTCGGGGACGAGGACCGGAACGTGCTCGCGAGCCAGGCCGAGGAGGAGAAGGCGCGTCCCGAGGAGCGGGTGGACGTGAGGTTCGAGGAGCGGGCAGGCGAGGGCAGGGGACGATGAGCGCGCTCAAGCGTGTCCGATGCACGGGGCCCGGGATCTCGCGGCGGCGTCAGGGAAGGGGCTTCACGTACGTGCATCCCAACGGGCAGCGGGTGCGCGACGACGCCACGCGGCTCCGGATCCGTTCGCTCGCGATCCCACCCGCCTGGGAAGACGTGTGGATCTGCCCGGATGAGCGAGGACACCTGCAGGCGGTGGGGACCGACGGGGCGGGGAGGAAGCAGTACCTCTATCACGACGATTGGCGGGTCCGTCGCGACCGGCAGAAGTTCGATCGCGTCCTGCGGCTCGCGCGGCGCCTGCCCGCGATGAGGAAGGTCTGTGACAGGGACATCGCCTCGCGCGGCTTGAGCCGAGAGCGGGCGCTCGCGGGCGCGCTCCGTCTGTTGGACCTCGGCTTCTTCCGGATCGGTTCAGAGGCCTACACGGAGGAGAACGGTTCCTACGGGCTCGCGACGCTCCGGCGCAGCCACGTCCGGGTGAGCGGCGACGAGGTGCGCTTCGATTTCGCGGCCAAGGGCGGCCAGCGCCGGATCCAGGCGATCCAGGATCCGGCGCTCGCACGGCTCACGGGCTCGCTCCTTCGTCGCAAGGGTGGAGGGTCCGAGCTGCTCGCGTTCCGCGAGGGGAAGACGTGGCGCGACCTGCGCTCCGAGGACATCAACGCACATCTCAAGGATCTGGCGGAGGAAGAGATCTCCGCGAAGGACTTCAGGACCTGGCATGCCACGGTGCTGACGGCTGCGCTCCTCGCTTCCCAGGAGGAGGGGCTCACCTCGGTCACCTCCCGCAAGCGCGTGGTCTCGACGGTCGTCAAGGAGGTGGCAGAGTCCCTGGGGAACACGCCGGCCGTCTGCCGAGCGTCCTACATCGATCCTCGCGTCATCGAACGGTTCCTGAATGGGGAGACGATCGATCTGCCTCGGGGCCGCGACCTGACCGACGACCGGGTCCGGGCGACGGTGGAATCTGCCGTCCTAGATCTCCTGGACCCGGACGGTGCACAGCGGGCCGCCTGAGGGTCATGACCGAGAGCGGCATGGGCCGGACACGGACGCGATGCCTCAAGTTCCTCTCGAACACTCCGACATCTTCCGTATGGAACGACCGCCATCGGGGTATCAACGTCGCATGCAAACAGAGAACGACGAAGACGATCTACGCAGCGAGGTTGGGCAGACCCTGGCCCTGTTCGGGATGAGTCTGGCCGTCGTGCTGGTGGGGCTGCTCGTCGGGTTGGGCCTCTAGGCCCCCGGACGAACCCTGAGCTCGGAGCTGGGGCGCAAGGATTCGAACCTCGACTAACAGGGCCAGAACCTGTCGTGCTGCCGTTACACCACGCCCCAGAGTGAAGGTCAGTCTACCGGAGGCGTCCTTCCCTCCTCGAAGGGCTCTGCGAGATCGCATCGGAAGGACGACGACGAGATGGTGAGGGATGGAAAGGTCTCCGCTGCACACCTCTCGGTTGACCCTTCCCTTCCGCGTTCGGTACGTTCGAAGACAACCACGACGACCCTGGAGGGAGCATCCATGAACAAGGGCGGCCTGGTCACCGAAGTCGCGAAGAAGACCGGCCTGAGCAAGGCCGAGGTCGGGCGCGTCATCGACGCGGCGATCGATACCGTCCGCGAGACCGTGGTGGTGGGCGACCGCGTCACCCTCGCGGATTTCGGGACGTTCGAACGGAAACACCGCAACCGCCGGATCGCGCGCAACCCCCGGCAGCCGGACGTTCCCATCGTGGTTCCGGAGCGAGACCTGCCGGCGTTCACGCCGGGGAAGGAGTTCCGTCACCAGGTGCTCGGCAACGATTCGGGGTGAGGGAACCTCACCTCAGTCCCAGGTCACGAGCCGCAGCGAGCGTGCCACGGGGGCGCCGTCCCGCTCCTCCGTCTCGAACCTCACGCGCTGACCGATCCGCAACGTGAGGACGCTCGAACCTTCGAGCGATCCAGCGTCGATCGCGACCTCGGTGCGATCGTCGGTCAAGAGCGTCCCCGTCCGCTCGCTCTCGTCGAAGTGCTTGATCGTTCCCTGATCCACTTCCGCTGCTCCCGTCAGGTCCGTGCGGCGAGCCTGCCCGCGAGATCCATGTCCCGGCACACGTCGAGCGTGCGACCCGGGCGATGTGTCTCCAGCACCGTGAGGATATCTCCCGGCTCGTCTAGGTCGAATGAAAGCTCCTCCCGCTCGATCACCGCGGTGGGCAAGCCTCGCTCGGCCGCGGTCTCCAGATGCCGGCGGAACGAGTCGGGACCGAAGCGGCTCGGGATCGTCCCGGGGGGTCGCCGCAACAAGAGGTTCGTCCCCCGCTCGTCGGCGGAGGGGGCGATAACGACCGGGCCCAGGGTGTGCAGGGCCGCTCGCAACGCCTCGGCAGTGACGAGGGGCGTGTCCGCGTGCAGGATCGCGAGGGCTTCCGTTTGCCGAGCGACGGCCTCCGCCTCGATCTGGTGGATCGCCGAACGGAGTGAGGGTCGCTCCTCCGAGATGCCCTGCGCGCGGCGGCCCATCGCGATCTCCAGGATGCTCTCGTCGGCCGACACCACCCACGTCTCCCAGCCGTCGACGGCCAGCGTCGTGTCCAAGACGTCCTCGAACATCGCCAGAGCGAGCGCCCCGCGCTCGAGGGGAGTCAGAAGCGAGGACAAGCGAGACTTCGCGTGGCCGAGTGATTTCACGGGGATCGCGATCGCGCGCACGGGCTCGTCAGCCTAGCGGAGGCTCCGCGGTACCCTCACGGCCTCGGACCCAAAGGGCATGCCATGGAACCCTGGTATCACGTCGCGAAGGCCGTGTGCCTTCCACCGCTCCGGTTCTGGTTCCGGCTGTCCCACGAGCACCTGGGTCGGATACCGAGGACGGGCCCGGCGATCATCGCGTGCAATCACATCTCCTATCTCGATCCGTTGACGAACGGCGATGCCGTCGTGCGCGCCGGGCGCCGGCCCCGGTTCCTCGCGAAGGAAGAGCTCTTCCGGATCCCGATCGTGGGGAGAGCGCTCTCGGGTGCCGGTCAGATCCCGGTCTCACGCGGCACGCGTGACCGGTCGTCTCTCGACCGCGCCGTGGCCGCGCTCGGACGCGGGGAGGTGATCGTCGTGTATCCCGAGGGGACGGTCACGAAGCGCGAGGGCGGGCTCCCGATGGAAGGGAAGACCGGGACGGTCCGCTTGGCTCTGATGTCGGGGGCCCCGATCATCCCGATGGGCAGCTGGGGGTCGCAGGCCGTGTGGCAGAAGTCCGGCAAGGGGTCGCTGAAGTTCGGTCGGCCGATCTGGACGACCGTGGGGGAACCGCTCGAGCTCCCCGCTCCGGCCGAAGGAGAACAGCCGGCGCTCCGCGACCTGACGGCGCAGGTGATGAACGCGATCACGGAACTGGTCGTCGACGTGCGCGACCGATATCCGCGACGGTGGACGAAGTAGGCTGCCGTCCATGAGCGATCCGGCGAAGAGACGGCGCTTCCAGACGCGCGCCGTGCATACGCACAGGCCCCCACTCCCGGAGCAGCTGTCCAGCAGCGTGCCGCTCTACCAGTCGTCCACGTTCCGCTTCGAGACGAACGAGGAGTTCGCGAGGGCGATCCGGTTCGACGGGCCCGGATACGTCTACTCGCGCGGCTACGGCAATCCGACGATCGATGCCTTCCAGTCCGCGATGGCCGATCTCGAGGAGACCGAGTCGGCGATCGGGTTCGCCTCCGGCATGGCTGCGATCTCGTCGCTCTTCCTGACCGTGGCAGGATCCGGATCACGCATCGTTGCCGGAGCGGCGCTCTACGGCGGCACCGTCTCGATGCTGAGGAACATCCTGCCCCGATTCGGAGTCGAGGCGACCTTCGTCGATCCAACGGATCTCGACCAGGTGCGCGACGCCCTTCCCGGTGCCGATCTCTTCTACTGCGAGACGATCGTGAATCCGACCACGATGGTGCCCGATCTCGCCGCGTTGGCCGGCGTATGCAGGGACGCAGAGGTCTTGTCCGCGGTCGACAACACGTTCGCCTCGCCGTTCCTCTGCAACCCGGCGACGCTCGGGTTCGACGTGGTGATGCACTCGGCCACCAAGTACATCGGTGGGCACGCGGACCTGATCGGCGGTGTCGCGTGCACCAACGAAGACCTCTTCCGGAAGCTGCGAGACACCGTGATCGACCTCGGGGGAACCATGCAACCGCTCGAGGCGTGGCTCAGCCTGCGGGGTTTGGCGACGCTCAGTCTGCGCATGGAGCACCATTGCGCCACGGCGGGACGCCTCGCCGAGGTCCTCGAAGCCCATCCCTCCGTGGACCGAGTCCACTACCCGGGACTGACCACTCACCCGCAGCACGAGCTCGCGAAGCGGCAGCTCCGGAACTTCGGGGGCACCCTCGCGTTCGAGGTGGCCGGTGGGCTCGAGGCTGGGAGCCGCGTCGCGGAGGCGCTTGAGCTCGGTTGGATCGCGGGAAGCCTGGGAAGCGTTATGACCTTGGTCGCGCACCCCGCGTCCACGACGCACCGACAGGTCGACCCCGAGGTCAGGCGGGCGGCGGGCATCGGGGACGGTCTGCTACGGGTCGCGGTCGGGCTGGAGGATCCCGACGACCTGATCGAGGACTTCACACGAGCCCTCGAGAAGGCATGAGTCGCCGCCGCGTCGCGATCCTGTTCGGAGGGAGATCCGCGGAACACGAGATCTCGTGCATCTCCGCTCGGTCGGTGATCGACGCTCTCGATCCGGCACGGACGGAGGTGGTCCCGGTCGGGATCAGCCGCGACGGCCGGTGGCACCGGCTGTCCGGCCCTCCTGCGCTGCCGACCGAGACAGGGAAGATGCCCGAGGTCACCGACGGGAGTGGCGCCGAGGTCGAGCTCGCGGCGGAAGCGGGCTCGCGCGAGCTCGTGGCGGCGGACGGATCGCGCGAGCCGATCGATGTCGTGTTCCCGGTCCTGCACGGTCCCTTCGGCGAAGACGGCACGATCCAGGGACTCTTCGAGCTGGCGGGCGTGCCCTACGTGGGCGCCGGGGTCCTCGGCTCGGCGATCGGGATGGCCAAGGATGTGCAGAAGCGGTTGTTCCTCCAGGCGGGGTTGCCGGTGGGTCCGTTCGAAACGACTCATGAGAAGGACTGGGAAGACGACGCGGAGTCCGTGGAGGCGTCGGCAGAGGCGCTCGGGTACCCACTGTTCACGAAACCCGTGAGCCTCGGCTCATCCGTCGGGGTCTCGAAAGTGGGCTCCGCGGCGGAGCTGGCCAAGGGCCTGGAGGAGGCGTTCCGCTACGCGCGATACGCCCTGCTGGAGAAAGCGGTCGAGGGGGCTCGCGAGATCGAGTGCGCGGTCCTGGGGAACGACGAGCCCGTCGCCTCCGTCGCGGGAGAGATCGTGCCCAAAGGCCACGACTTCTACAACTACGAGGCGAAGTACCTCGACGAGGACGGCGCACAGCTCCTGATCCCCGCCGACCTCAAGCCGGAGGTGCTCGAAGAGGTGCAGCGGCTCTCGGTCGCGGCATTCCGGACGACCAGATGCGCGGGGATGGCGCGCGTGGACTTCTTCCTCCTGGGCGAGGACGAGCTGTGGTTGAACGAGATCAACACCATCCCTGGGTTCACCTCGATCTCGATGTACCCGAGGTTGTGGGAAGCATCGGGGCTTCCCTACGAGCAGCTCGTGGAACGACTCCTGGATCTCGCGGTCGAGCGGCACGAGTCCGAACGGAAAAGTACCGGCGTTCGGGAGCTGGGCGGCTGACGGCCGCCGATCAAGACGGGCCGTCGGGATGGGGCCCTAGAGATGGACGACCGGGCAGGTGAGGGTCCTCGTGATGCCTTCGATCGCCTGGATCCGCGCCACGACGAGCTTCCCCAGGTCGTCCACGCTGTCGGCTTCGGCGCGCACGATGACGTCGTAGGGGCCCGTTACGTCCTCGGCTTCGGTGACGCCGGTGGTGCTCCGCACGGCGTTGGCGACGGAGGCCGCCTTCCCCACCTCCGTCTGGATCAGGATGTACGCGTGAACCACCTGGTGCCTCCTCGGGTCCGTCGGGACGCCACCCATGCTAATCGGGGGTGGGCGCGCGGAGCAACGCGGGTGCGATGATCGGGGACGTGTTCCGGGACCGGGACGAAGCCGGCGCCGTGCTGGCCTCCACCATGGCGGACCGCGTGTCCGGCCCCGCCACCGTCCTGGGTATACCTCGAGGCGGCGTGGCCGTGGCGCTGCCCGTGGCACGGGCGCTCGGGGCACCTCTCGACGTGGTCATCCCGCGGAAGCTTCGCGCGCCGGACAACCCCGAGCTCGCGATCGGCGCTGTCGCGCCGGGCGTCATGGTCCTGCACGAACGGGCGGTGCGTCAGCTTGGGGTAGGGCCCGAGTACATCGAGCAGGAGGCGGCGCGGCAGGAGGCGGAGATCGCGCGGCGCGAGGCCGCCTATCGAGGCGGTCGAGCGCCGGCGCCGGTCGCCGACCGGACGGTGGTCGTCGTGGATGACGGCGTGGCGACCGGCGCCACCGCCGTCGCCGCCCTCCGATGGGCGCGCGCGGCCGGCGCCGACCGGGTCGTCTTCGCCGCCCCGGTCGGTCCGCGGGCCGCGCGCGCCCACCTCGAGCCCGAGGCCGACGAGGTGGTGCTCCTCGAGGAACCGTTCGGCTTCCTCGCGGTGGGGGAGTGGTACCGGGACTTCGATCAGGTCTCGGACGATGAGGTCGTGGCGATGCTCCGCGGGTCCGAGCGGTGAACGTCGCCGAGGTCGTGGTCGCGGCCGTCTTCGGATCGCTCGGTGTTCGCTCGGCGATCTATTGGCTCCGCCGCCCGCTCGACTCCGACGTTCGTCGCGACCACCTGCTCTACGCGCTGTTCGTGGCGTCGCGGGTCGGCCTCTGGTTCGCTCTGGCAGGTCTGTTCCTGCTCTTCGCGAGCGTCGAGACGCAAGGGCGTGCCTTCATCGACGATGCGGCTCGATTCAACTGGTACTACATCGTGCTCGCGGTACCGGCCGGGCTGCAGTTCATCAGTGGCTTCCTGCTGGGGCGGCCTCCGCCGACGCCTCCTTCGGATGGAGATCCAGGCGCTTGAGCAGCAGCGCGTTGAAGGCGACGACGATGGTGGACAGACTCATCGCGATCGCGCCGACGGCGGGGGGAAGCACGAAGCCCCAGGGAGCGAGCACGCCCGCCGCCAGAGGGATCGCGAGGGCGTTGTATCCCGTGGCCCACACGAGGTTCTGGATCATCTTCGAGTGGCTGGCGCGCGACAGGCGCCACACGCTCAGGACGCCGCGGGGGTCGTCGCTCGCGAGCACCACGCCGGCGGACGCGATCGCGACGTCGGTACCCGCACCGATCGCGATGCCGACGTCGGCCCGAGCGAGCGCCGGTGCGTCGTTCACGCCGTCGCCGACCATCGCCACACGCCGTCCCTCTTCTTGGAGCTCGGCCACCACCGCTGCCTTGTGCTCCGGCAGGACCTCGGCTCGCACCTGATCGATGCCGAGGTCCCTCGCGATCGCCTCGGCGACCTCGCGCGCGTCTCCGGTGATCATCACGACACGCAGACCTTCCGATCGCAGGTCGCGCACCGCCTGACGGGATCCCGGACGGACCGCATCCTCGAGTGCGATCGAACCGATGGGTTCCCCGTCTCTGATGACGGTGAGGACGATGGCACCGCGCTCCCGCCAGATCGCGACGGACTCCAGAGGGCGGGAGGGCAGGTCCAGGCCGAGCTCCCGGAGGAGGGTAGGGCCACCCACGGCGACCTCTGATCCGTCCACGACGGCGCGAACCCCGCGACCGGGCATCGATCGGGATCCGGACGCCGTGGGGATCGGAAGCCCCCGCCGACGAGACTCCTCGACGATCGCCCGTGCCAGCGGATGTTCGCTATCGGCTTCCACGGCGGCGGCGAGCGAAAGGATGGAGTCCTCGTCGACGCCTTCGGCGGCGATCCCCCTGATGGCGGGTCTGCCGGTGGTGAGGGTCCCGGTCTTGTCCATCAACACCGTGTCGACGGTTCGCATCCGCTCGAGCGCGAGCCGGTCTTTGATCAGGATCCCGACCCTCGCCGACGCCGACGTGGAGATCGCGATGACCAGCGGGATCGCGAGCCCGAGCGCGTGCGGACAGGCGATCACGAGGACCGTGATGGTGCGCTCCATCGCCTGGTCGGGCTCACCCATCGAGAGCCACGCGACCAGCGTGATCGCGGCGGCCGTCAGCGCCACAGAGAACAGGAGCGCGGCCGCGCGATCGGCGAGCGCCTGGGCACGTGAACGCGACGCCTGCGCCTCCTCGACGAGACGGCGGATGCCGGCGAGCGTCGTTTCCTCGCCCACCGCCGTGATCCGGATGCGGACCGAGGAGTCGGTCGTGACGGTGCCTCCCACGACGCGGTCTCCCACGTGTCGCGTCACCGGCCGGGATTCACCGGTGATCATGGACTCGTCGAACGCCGCTTCTCCCTCGATGATCACGCCGTCGGCAGGCACGCGGCCACCTGGGCGGACGAGAACGACGTCCTCCGCTCGGAGTTCCTGCAGCGTCACGATCTCGGTGCCCGCGGCCGTCACGCGTTCCACGGTGTCGGGCAGGAGTGAGGCGAGCGCCTCGAGCGCGCCTGAGGCTTGGCCGAGCGCTCGCATCTCCATCCAATGCCCGAGGAGCATCACGTCGACGAGGAGGGCGAGCTCCCACCAGAACTCGAGATCGAGCCATCCGAACGCGCTGGCGATGCTCGCTCCGAAGGCGACGGTGAGCGCCAGTGCGATCAGCAGCATCATCCCCGGACGCCGGGCGCGGGCTTCCTCGACGCCGCCCGTCAGGAACGGCTGGCCCCCGTAGACGAAGACGGCGGTGCCGAGGATCGGGGCGACGAGGTCCCGGCCGGTGAACTCCGGGAGCCGGAATCCGAGCCAGTCCTGGATCATCTCGGAGAAGGCGAGGACGGGCAGGGTCAGCGCGACGCTGATCCACAGTCGATCCCGGTACATCGCGGCATGACCCGCATGACCTCCATGCTCTGCATGGCCCTCGTGATCGCCGTGGCCCTCGTGATCGCCGTGGCCCGTCGTGATCGCCGTGGCCCTCGTGATCGCCGTGGCCCTCGTGATCGCCATGGCCCTCATGATCGGCTGGGGGGTGGTGGCCGTGGTGCGTTCCGTGATCCATGTGAGACTCCCTTGGATGCGCGCACCCACCGTATACCCCCGGAGGGTATAGGCGTCAAACCGCCGTTCACGTCCCATATGGAAGGGTGAAGAGGGGGGGTATCTCAGGCGATGGGCTAACCGACGGCCTTGATGATGTCCTCGGAGAGCTCGGAGTACTGCTGCAGATGCTGCACCCGCTCCACCTTCAGCCGCTCGACGATGCCGCGGTAGTCCTCGATCCTCCCCGTGCGCTCGTAGAGCGAGACGGGCCGCAGGAGCTCCGTGTCATCGAGCTCCGGGACGTCGGTCGCCACCTGGTATCGGAAGTCCGGGTCTTCCTCGAACGCGATCGTCTGCTCGGCGATCGCCTTCACGCAGGCAGACGTGTGCGGGATCTTGACCTTCTTCGATCGATCGTCCTCTTCCGTGCCCCCCACGCGCCCGGTGTTCAGCAGGTACGTCTCGATGGGGTGAGTCGCCAGGAGCTCGAGCAGCCTGTTGCCCTGGAGTCCGTGGGGGAGCGGGAAGAAGGGATTGGTTCCGGGAACTCGGAGGAACTTGCCCTCCTCCTCGACGCCTCCCGCCGAGGTGCCCGTGGTCTCGCCCAGCATGAAGTAGGCGGCCGACTGCTCCTGCGTGAGCTTCGCGACCGCGGGGATGATGTTCTCGTTCCGGTTCAGGATCAGGAGGTAGTCGACGGGTCCGACGTTGCGGGCGTCCTCGACCGCGAGGAGATCTTGCATCTCGAAGACCGCCCGCCCGTTCTGCGTATAGCTCTGCTCGAAGAAGTTCACCGTGCCGGACTCGTCCTGGTAGACGTTCTCCAGGTACGTGGTGGGCTTGGTGACCGCTCCGTGGATCGAGGGCTCGAACTCGGGATCGAGAGAGAACGTCTTCGCGAAGCACCCGTTCTCGGTTCCGTACGCGAGACCGCCGGGCATCAGGCCGACGAAGTCGTCTTGGATCGGCTTCGACCCGTTCTGCGTGGTGAACGTGGTCGTCGTCTTCCCGGTGCCCGACAGCCCGATGATCATGAAGACCTTGTCGCCCCCCGCGGTCGGGATCACCTTGAGACCTGCGTGGAGCGCGAGACCACCCTTGTCGAAGACGATGTTGTTCCACATCCGAAGGCCGCCCTTCTTCGACTCTCCGAAGTAGTCGGAGCCGAGCACGCGGGTGATGTTGTGATCGAGGTCCACCGCGATCAGTCGGTCGTCCGGATACCCGGGTGCGTCGAGGCCTGGGGTGTAGATCACCTGGACCTCAGGGTCGTCGTCGTCATCGCGAGCGAAGTAGAGCTTCTGTTGCATACCGGCGATGTTCGCGAAGCGCTTCTCCATCAGCAGACGGGCGCGCGTGCGGAGCGTGGGATCGTTCCCGATCCAGCCGTCGATCCGGATCATGTCGTTGTCGGCGATGTACTCGTCCTGTCGACGGGCGACGTCGTCGAACGCCTCACGTGTCATCGTCTTCCCGCTCGAAGCCCGATCGACGACGAAGGTGCTGCCGGCGCTCCTGGAGAGAACCTTGGTCTGGACGTTCACGTTTCCGAACTCGGTGGTCCTGCATCCGGGCATCTCTTCGGTGAACCGGCGGAGCTCTTCGGGCGTCGGGTTGACGAACACGTTTGCCACTCGGGCCTCCTGCATCAGTGGGTGCGCGAACGCGGTGGGATGGGCGGAGAACCCATAAAGTCTAGCGAACGTACAGGGCGGCCTCTCCCGGACCGCATCCAGGCGTGGCGGCCGCCGAGACTGGGGCGTCGATGAACCTCTCGGAAGACCAACTGATCGCCGCGATCCGCCGTGTCGTTTCGGGGGCGGGTCCCGAAGTGATCGTCGGTCCGGGCGATGACGCCGCCGTCGTCCGGTCCGGTTCGGGTGAGCTGGTGCTGACCACCGACGCGATGGTCGAAGGGGTCCATTTCCGGATCGAGCTCACGACTCCACGCGATCTCGGCTACAAAGCCGTGGCCGTCAACGTCAGCGACGTGGCCGCGATGGCCGCGAGCCCAAGGTTCGCGCTCTGCAGCCTCACGCTCCCACCCACCACCGAGGCCGCGTGGGTCGTGGAGCTGGCCGGAGGGATGCGCGAATGCTGCGACGAGTTCGCCCTGTCGCTGGTGGGCGGGAACCTCTCGCGGGGCCACGAGCTCTCGATCGTCGTGACCCTGACGGGCGAGGTGGTTCCTGGCCGGGCCGTGCGCCGGGACGGCGCACGGCCCGGCGACCGACTGGTGGTGACCGGCTCGCTCGGCGGGTCCGCGGCGGGGCTGCGGCTCGCCTCACAGCGCTCCTGGTCGGATGCCGAGCGGGACGCGCTCAAGCGGTACATGCGGCCCATCCCGCGCGTGGGCGAGGCGGGTGTCCTCTCGGGCCACGGGGTCTCATCGATGATGGACGTTTCGGATGGTCTCGCGCTCGACCTGTCGAGGCTCTGCGACGCGAGCGGCGTGGGCGCCCGCGTCGAGATCGCGGGGCTCCCGGTCCATCCCGCGGCAACGCCGGCCGAGGCGCTCGCTGGTGGCGAGGATTACGAGTTGCTTGCGACCCTCCCCGATCCCGAGACGGTCGAAGCGGCGAGGTCTGAGCTCCGAGAGGGATTCGGGGTGTCGCTCGCTGACATCGGCGCCATCATCGACGAGGGGCTCCTCGCCGTCGGCGAGGACGGGACGGAGGGGCCCCTGATCGAAGAAGGGACGAGGGAAGGGTGGGATCACTTCCGGTGATGGGCGCGTCCCCATGAACGGCGCCCGGCCGCGGGTCCTCACGATCGCCGGCTCCGACTCCGGCGGCGGCGCCGGGATCCAAGCGGACCTCAAGACGTTCAGCGCGCTGGGTGTCTTCGGCATGACCGCGATCACCGCGGTCACGGTGCAGAACACGAAGGGCGTGTCCGACGTCGAGGAGCTCTCGCCGTCCATCGTCGCCGAGCAGATCCGCTCCGTGGCCGGTGACATCGGGGTGGATGCGGCGAAGACCGGGATGCTTGCGTCGGTCGCCATCGTCGGGGCCGTTGCCGAGGCGATCGAGGAGACGAGGATCCCCAACCTCGTCGTGGATCCCGTCTTCGTCTCGAAGCACGGTCATCTCCTGCTCGCGGACGACGCCGTCGATTCGGTCAAGCGACTGATCCTGCCGCTCGCCACACTCGTGACGCCGAACCTCCCGGAAGCTGCCGGGCTGGCGGGATCCGACGTGCGCGACCGCGACGATATGCGTCGGGCCGCCGACGCGATCCTCCGACTCGGACCCCGCGCCGTCCTCGTGAAGGGCGGTCATCTCCAGGGCGACCGCTCGACCGACCTGTTCGTCGAGGGAGACATCGAGGAGTGGATCGACGCCGAGCGGATCGACACACCGCATACCCACGGGACCGGGTGCACGCTCTCAGCGGCCATCACGGCTCATCTCGCTCGAGGCGCGACACTCCTGGAAGCCGTCCGTGCCGGGAAGGCGTTCGTCACCGAGGCGATCCGTCACGCGATCCCGCTCGGCGAGGGGATCGGTCCCGTCGACCACCTCTGGTCGATCCCGAAGGGCTGACCGAGCTACGGCGTCCGCTGAGGGATCCGGGTCACGCGTCCGGCCTTGATGCAGCTGGTGCAGGCGTGCACCCGTCGAGGCGTTCCGTCGACGAGCGCGCGGACGCGCTGGATGTTCGGGTCCCATCGGCGGTTGTTCCGCTTGTGCGAGAACGTCACCGACTTCCCGAACCAGGGCTTCTTCCCACAGATGTCACAGACGGCTGCCATAGGTTCGTCGAGGCTACCAGAGGGTCGAGCGACGAGAGAGCCACGGCCTCACTCGGCGATCGCCTCGAGGTGACGATGCAGGTCCGCGTCCGGGATCGGCCCCGTGTACGCGAAGGAGAAGGATCCGTCGGCTCGGAAGAACACGGTGACGGGCTGTCCGAACTGGCCGAGCGACGTCTTGATCGCATCCGGGACGTCGAACACGCTCGGGAACGTCATCCCGAATTCGTCCATGAATGCCCTCGCGTCCATCCGTGAGTCCACGATGTCGACTCCGAGGAACTGCACCCGGTCGCCGAACTCGTGATGCGCGGCCACGAGGCGAGGCATCTCTTCGCGACACGGCGGGCACCACGACCCCCAGAAGTTGACCAGGACGGGTGTGCCCTCGAGTTGCCCCAGCAGTCGCTGGAAGGTCTCGGGGTCGGCGGTCGGAAGCACGTCGGCGAACTCGGGCAACAGCGTGGCCTCGGTGGCGTTGTGCGCCGGGATGGTTCCGGTCGAGGGGTCCGGCGCCGGTTCGCCCTCGCAGGAGATCAGCACCATGAGCCCGGCGACGAGCACCAGGAGCCGTCGGAAGGTCATACGGGGATGGTAGAACCCATCACGGAAGTGCCCGCCTCTCCCTCGGCCCTCGCGCTCGATTCCCCGGTCCTGCTCGTGGACCGAAAGTTGGCCACGCGGCGGACCGGCCTCCGGGAGAAGGGGGAGGAGGCCCACCTCGTCCTCGCCGGTATGGGCATCCGGACGGTGGGCGATCTCCTCCGCCACTACCCGCGTCGCTACATCGACCGCTCCGCCGTGGAGCGCATCGGCGATCTCCGGATCGGACAGCAGGCCACCGTGATCGCCCGCGTCCACAAGTCGACCAAGAGGCTGACTCGGCAGCGGCGGTCGATGGTGACCGTCACGATCACCGACGGCACCGGCTCTCTCGACCTGACGTACTTCAACCAACCGTGGGCGGCCGGGATCTACAAGGTGGGCATCGAGGTCGCCGTCTCGGGCACCGTCACCCGATATCGCGGCCGCCTCCAGCTGGCCAACCAGGAGGCGGAGATCCTCGGCGGCGAGGAGCGAGACCTCGTGCACACCGGGCGGATCACACCCGTCCACCGCGCCTCGGAAGGCGTCACGACCAGGACGATCCGCGAGCTCGTGTTCTCCGCGCTCGAGCGGTTGCCGCCGATCGCCGATCCGATGCCGTCCGAGCTGATCGAAGCGGAGCAACTGCAGGATCTCGACACGGCGCTCCGCCGCGTGCACTTCCCCGAGGACGCCGATCAGCTGGCGCGGGCGGTCGAACGCCTGAAGTTCGACGAGCTGTTCACCCTCGAGCTGGGGGTCGCATTCCGGAAGCATCGACTGGAGTCGGAGCGGACAGGGGTCGCGCACCGAGCGGATGGCGAGCTGACCGACGGACTGCTCGCCAGCACGCCGTTCGAGCCGACGAAGGCGCAGATCCGCGCGGTGGGGGAGGTCGGGGCCGCCATGGCTGCTCCACGACCCATGAACGTCCTCCTTCAGGGCGACGTGGGATCGGGGAAGACCCTCGTGGCGGTGCACGCCGCGCTCGTGGCCATCCAGTCGGGGCATCAGGCCGCGATCATGGCTCCCACCGAGGTCCTGGCCGGACAGCACGCGCGTTCGGTCGCGGCCCTCCTCGCCGGCATCGGCGCGGTCGATCTGCTCGATCGGGCGCCGGCGACCGCGGAGCCGCCCGATGGCCAGCGCTCGCTGCTCGACCCGCTGGAGGGACCGGCGACCGACCCCCCGCCGGCGAGGATGACCTACGCGCTGCTGACATCGGCCGTCACCGGGAAGGACCGGACGCGCATCCTCGCCGGCATCGCCGACGGCAGCGTCGATCTCGTGATCGGGACGCACGCGCTGGTCCAAGAGGGCGTGTCGTTCCACGATCTCACGCTCGCCGTCGTCGACGAGCAACACCGCTTCGGCCTCCATCAGCGGATGGCGCTCAAAGGGAAGGGCGACGGTGAGGTCGACGTCTTGATCATGACCGCGACTCCGATCCCGCGGACGTTGGCGCTCACCTACTACGGCGACCTCGACGTCGTGGTGCTCGACGAGATGCCGAAGGGCAGGCAGCCGATCGGGACGGCGGCGGCGCGCTCCGATGCGGAGCGCACCACCGCCTACGACCTCGTCCGGCGCGAGGTGCGCGCCGGACGACAGGCCTTCGTGGTGTGCGCGGCGATCGACGAGGGGAACCGGACGCAGGCGCGCGCGGCGGAGGCCGAGGCCGAGCGGCTCGCCATGGAGGTCTTCCCCGATCTCCGCGTCGAGTTGCTCCACGGGCGGATGCGGCCAAACGAGAAGGAACGCGTGATGGAGGACTTCCGGTCCGGCCGTGCCGACATCCTCATCTCGACGACCGTGATCGAGGTCGGCGTCGACATACCGAACGCGACCGTCATGCTGATCGAGAACGCGGAGCGGTTCGGGCTCGCCCAGCTCCACCAGCTGCGCGGTCGGATCGGGCGCGGCGCGCACGAATCGTATTGCGTCTTGTTCGATGAGTCCGAGGAGACCAACCTCGAAGCGCGGGCGCGGATCGAGGCGATGACCCGCACGACGGACGGATTCGAGCTGGCCGACGAAGATCTCCGCCTGCGCGGCGAGGGCACGCTCTTCGACACCAAGCAGTCGGGCATGCCCGACCTGAAGCTCGCGCGGCTGTCCGAGGACCTCGACCTCGTGAAGCGGGCGAGAGCGCGGGCGTTCGCCCACATCGAGGAAGATCCGTCGCTCACGCGCCATCCCTGGCTCCTCGACGAGCTCCGCGACCGGTTCGAGGAGTCGATCGAGTGGCTCTTCAGCGCCTGACGCGCGCGGCCGCCCACGGTTCGCGGTCTCAGACGCCCTCCGGCGGCTCTATCCTCGCGTCGATGCGTGTCATCGCCGGCAGCGCGAAGGGGACGCGACTGACCCGCGTGCCGGCAGGGGTCCGTCCCGTGTCCGATCGGGCCCGGGAGGGGCTCTTCTCGAGCCTCGGAGAGCTCGTGGACGACGCCCGGGTGCTGGATCTGTACGCGGGCACGGGCGCTCTGGGGATCGAGGCGCTCTCCAGGGGTGCTCGGGAGGCGGTGTTCGTGGACACGAGTCCGACCGCTCTGAGCGCCGTTCGGGAGAACCTCGCCCGCACGAGCCTGGACGATCGGGCGGCGATCGAGCGGGCCGACGTCCGTCGGTTCCTTGAACGCGAGCCCGACGATGCCGAGAGGGTCGACCTCGTGTTCCTGGACCCACCGTATGAGGCCGGCCAGGCCGAGCTGGACCCCGTCCTCGGCCTCCTCGGCGAGAAACCGCTGCTCAGAGAGGGTTTCACGGTCGTGCTCAGCCGGGGGTCGAGGAGTTCCAACCTTGTGATTCCGCTAGACTGGTCCGTCGCGAGACGACTGTCCTACGGGGACACTGTCGTCACGTTGTTCCGGTCACGAGACCTGCCAGGGGACATGGAGGTGTGATGGGCCTGACCGCCCTGTGTCCGGGGACGTTCGATCCCGTGACGAACGGTCACCTCGACATCATCGGAAGGGCATCCGAGACCTTCGAGACGGTGGTCGTCGGCGCGCTGGAGAACCCCTCCAAGCAGCCGATGTTCTCCCTCGAGGAGCGGGTCGCGATGCTGAAGGAGGCGTGCGCCAGCATGCCCAACGTCACCGTGGTCACGTTCCGGGGATTGCTCGTCGACCTCGCGCGGGCTCACGGCGACGGCGCCGTCATCGTGAAGGGTCTCCGGGCCGTTTCCGACTACGAGTACGAGATCCAGATGGCCCAGATGAACCATCGTCTCGCGAGCGTCGAGACCCTGTTCATGTCGACGAGCCCGAAGTGGTCGTTCCTATCCTCATCGCTCGTGAAAGAGGTCGCTCATCTCGGGGGAGACGTCTCGGGACTCGTCCCCGATCACGTGAGGGTCGCGCTCGCCGACCGGTTGGACGAGCGCTGATGGATCTTGCCGCACGACTCGAGCAGCTCGAGGAGCTGATCCGCGAAGCCAAGTCGATGCCCCTGTCCTCGTCCGTGCTGGTCAATCGCGAGGAGGTTCTCGAGATGATCGCCCAGATGCAGGAAGCGCTGCCCGAAGAGATCAAGCGCGCTCGGTGGATCGTCCGGGACCGAGAGGAGCTCCTCGGGAAGGCGCGCGAGGAGGGCGAGCGGATCGTCGAGCAAGCGCACGAGGAGCAGCTCCGGATGGCTCGCAAGGAGGAGATCGTCGCTCGGGCCACCACCGAAGCCGACCGGGTCGTCTCCGAGGCGGAGGAGCGCGCTCGCGTGATGCGGTCGGAGGCGGAGGACTACGTGGACGCGAAGCTGGCCCAGTTCGAGATCTCGCTCCGGAAGATCCTGGAGGCCTCGCAGGGTTCGACGAAGTCGCTGAACCGGACCCTCGACCAGGTGGAGGTCGGTCGCGAGCGTCTCCGGGGACCTGCGACCGCCGCCGAGGCCGAGTTCGCTCGGCCCCAGGAGGAGGGCCAGCTCTTCGATGAGGAGGAGGAGCGATGATCGGCACCATCGACGTTCGCGACCTCGTGGGTCGATCCGGCGCCTCCAAGGCGGAGCAGGTCTCGGGCACGATCGACGACCTGGCGACGGAGCTCGCCGGTCTCAGCGAGGACACCCCCGTCACCGGGGAGCTGATCCTCGAGTCGCTCGCGGAGGGTATCCTCGCAAGCGGTCGGCTGCAGGGTTCCCTGTCGCTTCGGTGCGCCCGGTGTCTGAAGGAGTTCGAGCAGGGATTCACCGTCGAGCTCCGCGAGCTCTTCGTCCCGTTCCCGCACGAGGACTCGGACGAATACCCACTGGATCCCGAGGGATTCCTCGACCCGGAGCAGATGTTCCGCGACGCGATCGGGGTCGAGCTGCCGTTCGCTCCGGTTTGCCGGCCCGACTGTCGCGGGTTGTGCGCCCGATGCGGCGGCGACCTGAACCTCGGCGAGTGCACCTGCACGGAGTCCGAGATCGATCCTCGATGGGACGGCCTGGAGGCCTTGCTGGATGAGTGGAACCAACAGGTGAGCGCCCAGGAGCCAGAAGGCGGAGAAGGACACGACCCAGCCCCCCGATCAAGACCGAAGGGATGACGAGATGGCGGTCCCGAAGAAGAAGCAGAGCAAGACGCGAGGGGACAAGCGCGCGGCCAACTGGAAGGCGAAGCCGCCCCCATATGCGGAATGTCCGCAGTGCCACCAGCCCAAGCTTCCGCACCGCGTGTGCGGCAACTGCGGCTACTACGCGGGCCGGCAGGCGGTCGAGGTCGAGTGACGGCGTGACGCCGGCTGAGACGTCGCCGCTCCCCGGCCCCGAGGGGCTGGACGAGGCGTTGGGCATCCGATTCCTCGACGAGGAGCTCCGTGAGACCGCCCTGGTCCATCGTTCGTACGCGTTCGAGCACGGCGTGGACACCACCAACGAGCGGCTCGAGTTCCTCGGTGACTCCGTCCTCGGGCTCGTCGTGACCGACATGGCGTACGAAGCGTTCCCGAACATGCCCGAGGGGGAGCTCGCCAAGCTGCGGGCCGCGATCGTCAACGCGCAGGCGCTCGCCGATGTGGCGCGCACCCTGGGGCTCGGGGAGCTGGTCCGGCTCGGCAAGGGGGAAGAGCAGAGCGGCGGCCGGGACAAGGCGAGCATCCTGGCCGATGCCCTCGAGGCCGTCATCGGGGCGGTGTACCTCGATCTCGGCCTGGATGAGACCCGCCGGCTGATCGAGCGGCTCTTCCGCCCGCTCATGGAGGCGTACGCCCGGGGCGAGGGCGACCGCGACTACAAGACGATCCTGCAGGAGCTCGCCTCCCGAGAGCTGCACACGATGCCCGAGTACCGCCTCGTCGAGCGGGGTCCAGATCACGAGAAGGAGTTCACGGCGACCGTGTTCCTCAGCGGCCAAGGATTGGGCGTCGGTGTCGGCAAGTCGAAGAAGGAGGCCGAACAGCGGGCCGCCCGCGAGGCGTTCGACCACATCTCCGAGCGGGTCGGGGCGTAGGGGGCGGCGTGGAGCTACCGGAGGTCGAGGTGATGCGCCGGGACCTGGAGAAGGACGTCGTGGGTCGCCGGATCAAGACCGCCGAGGTGAAGAGCTCCCGGAACGCGATGCGTGTCATCCGCCGGCACGGGAAGCGGAAGGACTTCACGTCACGGCTCGAGGGTCGCAAGCTGACGAAGGTCGAGCGCCGTGGGAAGTACGTCCTGCTGCACCTGGATTCCGGGGATGCGCTCGTCACCCATTTCGGGATGAGCGGTCAGTTCCAACGCGGCAACGGCAGGGTCGTCATCGAGCCCCACACCCACGTGGTCCTGACGTTCCAGCAAGGGGGCGACCTGCGCTTCATCGATCCGCGCACCTTCGGGGAGATGTTCGTCACCAGCGCCGACGAGCTCGGGAAGGTCAAAGAGCTCCAGCACATCGCGATCGACCCGCTCGATCAGGTCTTCACGTGGCCGACCTTCCAGTACCTGCTCGCGCAGCGCGGCGCCAAGATGAAGCAGCTCCTGATGGACCAGAAGTTCATCAGCGGGCTGGGGAACATCTACTCGGACGAGGTCTTGTTCGCGGCGGGGATCCGCTACGACCGGCTGTCGGACACGCTCTCCTCCCAGGAGGTGCGCCGCCTCTACCGGGCCATCCAGGAGACGGTGCAGGACGCGATCAAGATGCGGGGAACGACGCTGGACGACGAGGCCTACGTCGACCTCTTCGGCAAGCCGGGGGAATACCAGGGGGAGCTGAAGGTCTACGGACGTGAGGGCGAGCCGTGTCGACGATGCCGGACGCCGATCCAGACCGTGAAGGTCTCCCAGCGCACGTCCTACTTCTGTCCGCAGTGCCAGAGCTGAGGCACGCGACCACCGACTCAGATCAGATCAGCTCGGCACCGGCCTGGTGCATCCTCTGGAGCGCGCGTGCACCCGCGCCTGCCTTCCGATCCACCGCACGGACCCCGTCGCGCAGCACCGCGACCGGGTAGCCGATCTCACGAGCATCCGTCACCGTTTCCACCACGCAGAAATCGGTGGCGAGCCCGCAGATCACGATCCGTCGGACGCCGTGCTCCGCCAGGAGGCCGTGGAGGATCGTGGGTGCCGTATCGCCGCTTCGAGGATCGCGGACGCTGAACGCGCTGTAGCCATCTTCCCCTTGCGTCCCCTTCCGCACCACGGCTTCACCGACCCGGAGATCCGGATGGAACATCGCCCCCCACGTGTCGTGCACGCAATGGACGGGCCACAGTCCTCCGTCCTTCTCGAAATGGAGCGTCGTCTCGGGATGCCAGTCCTGCGTGTACACCACGAAGGCCCCCGCTGCTTCCGCTTCCGCGATCTGCTCGTTCGCGACGGGGACGACGGCCTCGCCCTCGTGGACGTACAACGAGCCTCCCGGGTCCGCGAAGTCGTTCTGCACGTCGACGACGACCAGCGCCGTCTCTCGGTCGTAGCGGCTCCCGCTGCCCTGCATCGCCGGGTCAGCGTAGACCGGCGGGTGGTGTGCGACCATCGATCGATGCGTCGGGTTCGGGTCCGTCTGTCCGGACGGGTGCAGGGCGTCTTCTTCAGAGCCTCCTGCGCGGAGCGAGCCGACGAGCTCAGACTCGGCGGGTGGATCAGGAACGTCCCGGGCGGGGACGTCGAGGCCCTCTTCGAAGGGACCGAGTCCGCCGTGGCACAGATGGTGAGTTGGTGCCGTGAAGGACCGCCGCTCGCGCGTGTCGATCGGATCGACGTCGTCGACGAAGCGCCGACGGGCGGATCGGGGTTCCGGATCACGTAGTGGGAAATGCACACCCGCTTACCCGGTCCGGATTCGGACCACTGTTAGCATCGCGTCGCATGTTCTTGCGACAGATCCAGATCCGCGGGTTCAAGTCCTTCGCGGACAAGACCGTCCTCGAGTTCATCCCCGGCGTCAGTGTGATCGTGGGCCCCAACGGTTCCGGGAAGTCGAACCTCGTCGACGCGATCAGCTGGGCGCTGGGCGAGCAAGGGCCGCGCGCGCTCCGAGGGGGGCAGATGGCCGACGTGATCTTCGCCGGCACGCCCAGCCGTCCCGCGCTCGGGATGGCCGAGGTCAAGCTGGTGATCGACAACGAGGCCGGTCTGATCCCCGTCCCCATGACCGAGATCGAGGTCAGCCGCTCGATCTTCCGCTCCGGGGAAAGCGAATACCGGATCAACGGCAAGCTGGTCCGGCTGCTCGACGTCCAGGAGCTCCTGTCGGAGTCGGGGATCGGGAGGGCGCTGCACACGGTCGTGGGGCAGGGCCAGCTCGAAGAAGTGCTCCTCTCCCGGCCCGAGGAACGCCGGAAGTACATCGAGGAGGCAGCCGGCATCGCCAAGCATCGCCGCCGCAAGGAGCGCGCCGAACGCAAGCTTGCCGGGCTGGACCAAGATCTGCTCCGGCTCCAAGACGTGATGTCCGAGCTCAAGCGACAGCTGAAGCCGCTGCGGCAACAAGCCGAGATGGCCAAGAAGCACGAGACGTTGACCGACCAGGCGGAGGAGCTCTCCCGGAAGCTCGCCGCCGCGCGCTTGCGCGGCCTGCTTGCGGAGCGCGACCGTCGGAAGGGCGGCTGGGACGAAGGTGTGGGACGGCGAGATGAAGCCCGCGCCCGGCTGGACACGCTCGACGCCGACGTGCTCGCGGGTGCGGACGCGCGCGCGGCCGCCGCCAGGAGGCTCGCCGAGAGTGAGCTCGGATCCCGCTCCGCGCACGCCGACCGGTCTGAGGCGGACCAGGCGTTCCGGAGTGCCCTCGATCGTGAGGCCCGGGCGAGAGAGGAGCTCGCTTCCCAGGCAGGCCGCGCCGCCCGGCTCGATGCGATCGAGGCGGAGCTCGCGCGGGTCGAGACCGACCTGGAGCGGACCGTGGGAGAGCTCGCCGAGCGGGAGCGCGAGCTCGACGAAGCCGAAGGCGGTTTCCGAGAGGCCGACCAGCACCGGCGCGAGGTGGACGAGCTCCGTCGGCGGGCCGGGGAGGAGGCCGCGGGGCGGCGAGTGGAGATGGAAGCGCTGCAGCGAGCGATCTCCTCCGGCGAGCACGAGCACGATCGTCTCGAGGCGGAGTTGCGCGTGGCGCGGGACCGTAGCGCAGGCCTTCATGCGGAGCGGGAGGAGATCGAGGCAGATATCGAGCGCCTCGACGGTCAGACCTCGCCGCTCGCGGAGCGTCGTAGCCAGCTGGAAGCCGAGCGGCGCCAGGCGACCGAGAAGGTCGAGGAGCTCGAAGACATCGAACGACGTCAGCAGGCGCGCCTCGAGCTCCTGGAGGCGCGTCGACGTGACATCGAAGAGACGGCCGGGTCGCGCTTCCTGAAGACGCACCGGAAGCGCGCGGCGGGCGTCCTGAAGGATCTCGTGCAGGCTTCCGAAGGCCTAGAGCGGGCCCTCGTCTCTGCGCTCGGGCCGCTGGCCGACGCCGTCGTGTACGAAGACCGGGAAGAGGCGATCGCCGCCGCCCCCGACGGCGACGGTGCGATCCTCGCGATCGCCTCCGGAGGACCGGTCACGCAGGGTTTGTCCGGCGAGCGCCCGCTGCTCTCCGCTGTCGATGCCAACCCCGCCGCCAGAGGGATCGTGAGCACGGTGCTGCGGGACGTGTACCTGGCTGACTCGATCGAGGAGGCCGCCGAGAAGCAGGCGGCGCACCCGGGTGCCTCATTCGTCACCCCGGACGGCTCGCTCGTGGGACCCGCCGTGATCCACACGCCGAAGGAGATCGACACCCGCGCCCGCGAGATCAGGGCGGAGCTCCAGGTCCTCGCCCACGATCTCGCGGGCACCCGCAACCGGTTGAAGCCGCAGCGTCAACGGCTCGACGAGGCGGGGGAAGAGATCGAGTTCCTGAACCAGCAGATCGAGGCCGCGGACGCCGACATCACGATCGCCGCGGAGCGCCTCGCGACCCTCGGGCACGACCTCACGGCGATCGGCAAGGAGGAGGAGCTGCTCTCGGAGCGGCTGGGGACCGTTCGCGAGACCCAGACCTCCGCTCGGGACCGACTCGCGGAGCTCGGGCCCGCCGGATCGGACGACATCCCCGAGCTGCCGCCCCTCCCACAGCCTCCGGTCCAGGCGCGCGTGGCGGTCGAGACGCTCCGCCGCGATCGTGCGTCGTTGGACGCGCGCCGGGCGAGGTTGCGAACCGAGCGTGACGAGGCTTCGGCGCACGATCCGCAACAGCTTCGAGCCGAGCTCGAGGAGGCGGAGGCGTCGCGGGCGGCGGCGGAGCAGGCCGCCGCCCGCGCCGAGGAGCGAGCGACCCACGCAGCCGACGAGCGGGACGCCGCCGCGGCGGCGGAGCGCGCGGCGGCTTCCCGCGAAGCCGAGATCAACAAGTCGTGGCGCGATGCGTCGACCGAGCTCGACCGGTTGCGAGAGGCCTACGAGGACGACGACCGGCTCCGCGGGGATATCGAACGGAGGGTCCGTGACGCCGAGCGTCTGCTGCGCGAAGGACACGGCCTCGAGCCGGAGTCGGCGCTCGCCATGCTCACCACCGACGACTCCGTCCCGTCACTCGAGAAGGCCAGCGAGCTGGTCCAGCGACGACTCGGCCTCCTCGGCCGGGTGAACCTGCTCGCGACCGGAGAGTTCGAGGTGGTCCAGGAACGACACGACTTCATGCAGCGAGAGCTCGACGACATCAGGAGGGCCCGCCGCGATCTCCTCGAGCTGGTGGCGCAGGTGGACCACGAGATCCAGGAGACCTTCGACACGGCGTTCCGCGACGTCGCGACGCAGTTCGAGCGGTTGGTGAAGGAGCTCTTCCCCGGAGGAGAGGGACGGCTCGTGCTGACGGATCCGGCCAACCCCCTCGAGGCAGGGATCGAGATCGAGGCGAGTCCCGGCCGCAAGCGCGTCAAGCGTATCTCGCTCCTGTCCGGCGGGGAACGATCCCTCGCGGCCCTCGCGTTCCTCTTCGCGATCTTCACGGCGCGCCCGTCGCCGTTCTACCTGATGGACGAGGTCGAACCGGCGCTCGACGACCTCAACCTCCACCGGTTCCTGCGGCTGGTGGCGGGCTTCGCACGTGATGCGCAGGTCATGATCGTCACGCACCAGAAGCGCACGATGGAGATCGCGTCGATGATGTACGGGGTCTCGCTCAACAAGGACGGGACCACCAAGATCCTCTGCCAGCGGCTCGAACACCCGGACGACCTCGCCCCCCCCATCTCCGAGCAGGGAACGGCGTCGGAACGGGTGGACGTGCCGGAGACCGAGCCTGTGGGCTAGCGTCCAGGCGTGGAGATCGTCGTCGCCGTCCTGTTCGTCTGTGTCGCCCTGGGATTCATCTTCTTCCGGCTCACGGCCGCGCGGAAGGAAGCCGAGAGGCTCCAGGCTGACCCGGAGTCCGATGTCTCCGCCCCTGTCGCCGAGGCGCCCCCGCCCGAGCGCCGCGAGCGTCTGGGGGCTCGCGTCCGATCCCTGCTGTCCAGGGATGCCGGCGAGGATGCATGGCGCACGCTCCACGACATCCTGCTGAAGGCCGATGTCGGCCCCACGGCGGCTTCGGAACTGGTCGAGCGGGTCCGCACCCGTTGGGCGCGCGACGCCGATGCCGAAGCCCTCCTCCGTGAGGAGATGGTCGCGATCCTGGGGCCGGACTCGCGCCTATCGCTTCCGGATGAAGGCCTGGGCGTGATCATGGTGGTCGGGGTCAACGGCTCGGGGAAGACGACCACCATCGGGAAGCTCGCTCGCCGGCTCGTCGGCGAGGGACACACCGTGAGCCTCGCCGGCGCCGACACGTTCCGTGCCGCCGCCGGTGAGCAGCTCGACGTCTGGGCGGTGCGCGCCGGCGCCCACCTCGTCTCCCAGGAGCGAGGCGCCGATCCCGGCGCGGTGGTGTTCGACGCCGTCACGTCTGCCGTCGCACGAGGTGCCGACATCTTGATCGTGGATACGGCCGGGCGTTTGCATACGAAGACCCCGCTGATGGACGAGCTCCGCAAGATCGGCCGGGTCGTCGAGAAGGCCGGCGCCTCGGTCGCCGAGACCCTGCTCGTGCTCGACGCCACGACCGGCCAGAATGGGATCGCCCAGGCCAGAGCCTTCACGGAGGCGGTGGATGTATCGGGGATCGTCTTGACGAAGCTGGACGGGACCGCGAAGGGTGGCGTGGTGCTCGCGGTCCGCCAGGAGCTGGGCGTGCCCGTGCGGCTTGTCGGCACGGGCGAGGGACTCGACGATCTCCAACCCTTCCGAGCAGGCGTGTTCGCGGATCGGATCCTCGCGTCGTGAGCTCGCGGATCCTGATCGTCGAGGACCATCCGACCATGCGGGAGGCGATGCGTCTCGTCCTCGAGGGCGAAGGCTTCGACATCGACGAAGCGTCCGACGGCGATCAGGCCCTCGCCGCGGTGCAGGCGGAACGACCGGACCTCGTGCTGCTCGACATGAGCATCCCGGGGATCTCCGGACCCGATGTGCTCGCCGCGGTGAAGAGCGACCCCGACAACTCGACGGTGCGGGTCATCGTGGTCACCGCCACGGGGGAGGAGGGCCGGGCGGCGGCGATGGCCGGCGGTGCCGATCACTACTTCACCAAGCCGTTCAGCCCGATCGCGCTCCTCAACGCCGTCGAGGAGGTCCTCGGACCGGAGGATCCGGCACCGGCCGAGTAGGATTCCTCGACTTCGCCGGGGCCGTGGCCGGGCTCCGGCTCGCGCGAGGGCCCGACGGAAGAACCCGCGATGTTCGACACCCTGACCGACAAGCTCGACAGCACGTTCAAGAAGCTCCGCTCGCGGGGCAAGCTCCATCCCAAGCAGGTCGACAACGCCCTCGGTGACATCAGGACGGCTTTCCTGGAGGCCGACGTGGCCCTGGAAGTGGCCGACGCGTTCCTCGGGCGGGTGCGAGCCCGTGCGCTCTCCGAAGAGGTGATGAAGAGCCTCACGCCCGCGCAACAGGTGGTGAAGATCGTTCGCGACGAGCTCCAGGAGACGCTCGGTGGCGAGTACCGGAAGTTCGTCCTGCCCTCCGCTCGCGTCGCCGTCGTCATGATGGCGGGGGTCCAGGGGTCGGGGAAGACGACCGCGTCCGCGAAGCTCGCTCTCCGGTTGAAGAAGGAGGGCCGGCGCCCGCTCCTCGTGGCTGCGGATCTGGAGCGCCCCGCCGCGGTGGAGCAGCTGATCACCCTCGGCGCCGAGGTTGGCGTCCCGGTCGTCTCCGAGGGTCGCGATCCCGTCAAGGTGGCGAAGAACGCGCTGAGGGAAGCGGAGCGGAGAGGGAACGACGTCGTGATCGTCGACACCGCGGGGCGGCTGCACGTCGACGTCGAGATGATGAAGCAAGCACGCCGCATCCGCGACGTCGTGAAGCCCGATCATGTCTTGATGGCCTGCGATGCGATGACCGGACAGGACGCGGTGGTCCAGGCCCGTGCGTTCCTGAAGGAGGTCGACACGACCGGGTTCATTCTCACGAAGCTCGATGGAGACGCACGAGGTGGCGCCGCCCTCTCGATCACGGCCGTGACGGGCAAGCCCGTCTTCTTCGCGGGCGTGGGGGAGAAGCCCGAGGACCTCGAGGAGTTCCATCCCGACCGGTTGGCCGGACGGATCATGGGGATGGGAGACGTGTTGAGCCTCATCGACAAAGCCGGCGAGAAGCTCGATGCGGACGAGGCGAAGGCCTCCGCCGAGAAGCTCCTGCAGGGCTCGTTCACCCTCGAGGACTTCCTCGCGCAGCTCCGACAGATGCGCCAGCTCGGTCCGATCCAAGATCTGCTCAAGATGCTGCCGGGGATGCCGGGAGGGAAGAACGCGTTCAAGGAGATCGCGGACCAGGTGGACGAGGGCAAGCTCCGTCAGGCCGAGGCCCTGATCCTGTCCATGACCCCGGACGAGCGGCGGAATCCCGGTATCATCTCCGGGTCTCGCCGCCTGCGGATCGCCCGCGGGGCGGGCTCCACCACCTCCGACGTCAACACGCTCCTCAAGGACTTCGAGGGCGCGAGGAAGATGATGCGGACGATGATGGGCGGCGGGAAGGGCCTTCCTGGCATGCTGTCGATGCCGCCGAAGACATCGAGAGGGCCGAAGCGCTAGCGAGAGGACACGCGGAGATGACGACGAGGATCCGGCTGCGGAGGATGGGCTCGAACAAGCGCCCGTTCTTCCGCGTCGTGGTGGCCGACCAGCGGAGTCCCCGCGACGGCCGCTTCATCGAGAACATCGGCAAGTACCATCCGCTCGACGATCCGAGCGTGATCGAGATCGATCAGGAACGGGCGCTGCACTGGCTCCGGGTCGGGGCGCAGCCCTCGAACCAGGTCCGCAACCTGATGAACAAGATCGGCATCTGGGACGAGTTCGTGAAGGAGCGCCCATCGGCTGCGCTCGAGCCCGCCAAGGAACGGCCGGAGAAACCGAAGGTCTCGAAGAAGGCGAAGCAGAAGGCCGAGGCCGCCGCCTCCGAGCCAGAGAGCGCGCCGGTCGCGGAAGCTCCCGCGGAGCCGGAACCCGCGCCTGAGCCGGAGGTCGCCGAGGCGAGTGCTGCCGAGGCGGTGGAAGCGGTCGACGAAGCGCCGGCGGAAGCGCCCGCCGCCGAGGCGACGGACGTACCCGAGGAAGCGCCCGCTGCGGACGAAGCGCCCGCTCCCGAGGAAGCGCCCGCTGCGGACGAAGCGCCCGCCCCCGAGGAAGCGCCCGCCACCGAGGACTCGTGAAAGACCTCGTCGAGTTCCTCGTGCAGGAGTTGGTCGACGAGCCGGATGCGGTGTCCATCGAGGAGACCGTCGACGAGCGCGGGCCCCGCTATCGCGTTCGGGTTGCCCCCGAGGACATGGGCAAGGTCATCGGCCGGGGCGGCCGGACCGCGAAGGCGATCCGCACGGTCGTTCGAGCGGCCGCCCAGCGCCAGGGACACGGCGCCATGGTGGACATCGAAGACTGAGTGGACGAGCCGACCGTCGTCGTCGGCGTCGTGACCGGCGTCCACGGTCTCCGAGGTGACGTTTCCGTCCAGAACCGATCCGATAACCCCGATCGATGGGCAGCCGGTGGCACCGTCCTGCGCGAAGACGGTGCCACCCTCACGATCGAGTCGAGCCGACGGCATGGCCGCAAGCTGCTGGTGAAGTTCGACGGTGTCGCCGATCGGAGCGCCGCCGAGAAGCTCCGTGGCGCCGTCCTCGTGGTGCCCGAGTCCTGGCTCCCCGAGCTCGCGGAAGGGGAATGGTGGGCGCATCAGCTCGAGGGGTGCGAGGTGCGGACCGGATCGGGTCGTGTCCTCGGCGTCGTGAGGGAGGTGATCCCCAATCCCGCGAACGACATCTGGGTCGCGGTGGACGATCAAGGGATGGAAACGCTGGTGCCGGCGCTCGCCGACCTCCTGATCGACGTCGACGTCGACGCCAGAACGATCCTGGTACGTGACGTGCCGGGGCTCACCGCGCCCGAGGAGCCCCCGGAGGAGAAGTAGGGACTAGAGGTCGGCGATCTTCGCTAGACCCGCCACCTTCTTCAGCATGTAGCGGTGTCCGTCGCGTTCCACGATCCCCCTGCGCTGCCATTCCGTGAGGATGCGGGTCACGTTCTCGCGACTGCCGCCGCAGAGGCTCGCGAGGTCCGCGTGCGTCACGGCGGGCACGAGGACCCCGTCCTTCGGAAGGTCGTCGAGGGTGGGGGTCACGAGCTGGAGGAGTCGCTTCGCGAGCCGGCCCTTGAGGTCGAGGTGCAAGAGATCGTCGGTGAAGGATTGATGCTCCCTCACCTGGCGCGCGAGCGCCTGGAGGAAGCCGCGAGACGCTGCCGGCTCTGCGGTCACGAACTCCAGGAACGACTCCGGTCCGGTCGACCAGACATCGGAGTCATCGAGAGTGAGCACGCTCGCAGTCCTCGGCATCTTCCCGAGTGCCGACAGCTCGCCCACGAAACCCGGTGTGTCGAGCGTCGCGTGCAAGACCCGGTTCCCGTTCGCCGTCTCGGAACTGATCTCGACCCTTCCCGAGACGAGGAAGAACACGTCGCCGTCGGGGTCTCCCTGGTGGCAGAGGTAGGTACCCCGGCGGAACCGGTGGACGGCACCCTCCGAGGCGAACCGGTCGAGCGCCTTGCGCGGGACCTTCTCGAGGAATGGCGCGCCGGCCATCACTCTTCCCACCTGGAGGTCCTCCGCCCGTCGCATGACGAGAGGAGCCTAGTCCGGCTACCGCGTGCAAGCCAAGACGAAGGGCGGGCGCCGAAGGCGCCCGCCCTTGATCACGTCGATCCGAAGATCAGATGTTCTTCTTGGTCTGACGCTTGGTCTGACGCTTGGTCTGACGCTTGGTCTGACGCTTGGTCTGCCTCAGCGAGACGCGGGCCGCGGCGCGGTCGCCCGACGCCTTGTCCTTGGAGTCTGCCGCCTTCGGAGTGATCTTCTTGTCCGCCATCCCAGGGTCCTCCTCCTGAGTCCGTGGGCCCAGTTGAGCCCCGTTCTTCGACACGCGAATCATGTCGCTTCGAGCACCACCGGTCGGTGGCGTGTGTCACGCGAGGACAGTGACGTTCGTCACCCAGCACGATGTGACGCTCAACAACCGCGAGATGTGACGTCGAGCAGGATCCAGATGTGACGCAGGTCACATCTGGTACGGGAGGTCAAGCGTCGAGCTCCGGCAGGTCGACCGGGTCCGGGCGGGGTGTGCAGGCCGCGCACCAGAGCGCGTCCTCCACGACGAGCGCCCGCGTCACGTCCTTGCTGCGGAACACCTCGAGGACGAACGGCTGGGTCTCCGCGTGGTCCTCGCAGACGCCGCGGCCGCAGAATCGGCAGGTCCCCACGGCGGTCCGGCGGCAGTGCCAGCAATCCACGTGATCCCCTCTCAGTGCTGCCAGGTGCGATCGGCGGCGGGGCGGAGCGTACCGCGCCGGAAGGCGTCGGCGACGACGAGCTCGAAGCCGTCACGGTCGAGAGCGAACAGACGCATCGGGGTGGAGGCGACCACCGTGGCCGTTCTGGGGACGTCGCGAAGCAGGGCCACCTCGCCGAAGTACATCCCCTTGCTCACCGCGCCGAGAACGGCGCGGTCCTTGACGATATCCGCCCTTCCCGACTCGATCACGTAGAACCGGTCTCCCGGCTCACCTTGAGTCACAAGTTCGTCGCCGTGGACCGCGGTCATCCACTCTCCGTGTTCGAGGATGATGTTCAGCTGCTCGGAGTCGAGTCCGTGGAAGACTGAGAGCTCCCGAAGCTCGGCGAGCGCCTGCATCGTATGGCCGAACTCCGGCGCACGCATGTCCTCTGCCAGGAGCCGATCGAACGTGCCCTTGTCGACCTCGAACAGCTCGACCTCGCCGACCGCACGGACGGTCGCCTGACGCCGATGCCCTCCGAGGAGGCCCATCTCGCCGAAGCATTCGCCTCGACCCATCGTCCGGAGAACGCGCGTATCGCTCGTCTCCGGATCCTCATCTTCGATGCGCACGGTTCCCGTCCGGACGATGTAGAAGGCGTCCGGCCTCTCTCCCTGCCGGAAGACCGGCTCGCCTGTGTGAAGGATCCGCATCCGCACACGCCCCGCGAGGTCCGAGAGAACGTCCTCGGGAAGATCGTCGAACGCCGGGAGCGCGTCGATCAGCTGCGCCGCCTCGACACGCCAGGTGGTTTCGAGGCGGAACCGGACGGCTCGGACGAGCCCGCTGACGCGCCGGACGAGGCTCAGGGTGAGTTTGAGTAGGCCTCGGACGACCGGTCCCGTGAGGAAGACGGCCAGCAGCACCAAGAGCACCTTGGAGCCGATGCCGCCTCGCCAGAGACCGAAGATCAGTTCCTTGAAGATCACCTCCCAGAAGAAGTACCCCGTCGCGAAGGAAAAGATCGTGAACGCGATCCCGGCGACCCCGTATGCGCCGAGTCCCCACTCTTGAGGCGTGAGGCGCTCGCGCGAACGGATCTTGTGCCACAGGTCATGCTGGATGAACTGAAGGGAATGGGGCCGGAGATCGGGGAGCTGGATCAGGTCGGAGAGGATCCAGTAGCCGTCAAGTTCCAGCAATGGGACCAGGTTCAGGAAGATCACGATGTAGTTGAGGAGCGCGAATTTGTAGAGCAGGTCCGCGAGTGGACCGTCCGGGAAGGCGAAGATCACCAGCGACGCCACCCCGGCGATGATCAGCTCCGTGAACGGCCCGGCAGACGCTTGAAGGATGCGTCGCTTCTGGTCGAGCATGAGGCTGTCCGTCGCCTCGACGAAGAACGCGGGCGAGCCGAAATAGATCAGGAAGCCGGCGCTCTTCACCTTCCGGTCGTAGTGGGAGATGACGACCGAGTGCCCGAGCTCGTGCATGAATGTCAGGAAGAACGCGAGGGCGAGCAAGATCGCCGCTTCGGTCGGGGCGGAGTCCTCTCCGATGTGGAACCGCCCGGAGAAAGCCACATCGATGAACGCTGCCAGCCCCGCGAGGGCGACGAGGCCGGACACCAGAGCGACGGGCCACCGGAAGAAGGGCCGCAAGAGGTTCCGGTAGCAGAAACGAACCAGACGGTCCGCGCCCTTCCATTCGATCTGGAGGGTCTTGCCGAAGCGCTTCAGCTTCTTCCGGCCGGGGGACGCGGGGTCGAGCCGGTCGGCGATCAGCTCGTTGGTCGCGATGGGAGCGGGGTCGAGGAACCCGCCTCCATACAAGGCGACGACGAGATCGGTCACCGGCTCGGCGTCGAGGCCGCCGCCGGCCCCCATCCGCTCCACCACGAGCTCCCCGACGGTGCGGGTGCCGTCCATGCTCGGCAGGAGCTCGGCCTCCCAGACCTCCAACCGGAAATGGAGCTCACGGTCGGCGCGCGCGAGCATCGCGTAGTCGTTCCCCCAGCGCAGTCGGAAGACCTTCACCTCCGCGCCGTCCTGTAGGCGCGGTCGCATGTTCGCGACCTCCAGGGACTCGGTGAGGGTGGCGTAGAGGTCGGCGTGCGTCGTCGGCTCGCGCACGAGCGCCGTGGCGAGCGCCGACGTGAGGACGGCGGGACCCGGCTCAGCCAGACGCGCGGTGACCAGGCCTCGAAGGTCGATCGATCGCGTGGCGAGGATCTTCCGCTGACGCACCGCGTCCACTGCGATCACGATCGCGACGAATACGAGCACCACCAGGACGATCGGGGTCAGGTTCATGGTTCCTCCGTCCGGCCCCGCGGCCGGTCGGCGGCATCCTGCCTCGCGCAGCGCCGCGACGCAACGTTGCTAGCCTCGCGGGGTGCGGATCGACGTGTTCACGATCTTCCCTGCGATCTTCGAGTCACCCCTGCGTGAGAGCCTCCTCGGGAGAGCGCTCGGACGAGGGCTCCTGGACGTCCGTGTGCACGATCTTCGCGGTTGGTCGGACGATCGTCATCGCACGGTCGACGACGCTGCCTTCGGCGGCGGCCCCGGGATGGTGATGAAACCCGAGCCGTTCTTCGCCGCGGTCGAGTCCCTCGACCCCGATCGGGGCCGCGTGCTTCTCTTGTCGCCCGCCGGTCGGCGACTCGACCAGGGGTACGTGCGCGAACTCGCCCGTGAAGAGCACCTGACGGTGCTCTGCGGACGGTACGAAGGAGTCGACGAGCGGGTCGTCGAGGGACTGCCTGCCGAAGAGGTCTCGATCGGGGACTACGTGCTCGCGGGTGGCGAGCTGCCGGCCCTGGTGGTGATCGAAGCGGTCACTCGGCTCGTTCCCGGCGTGATCGGGAAGGACGAGTCGCACCAGCGAGACTCCTTCACCGACCCCGACCTGCTGGATCATCCCCATTACACGCGACCTGCCGAGTTCCGCGGGATGGCCGCCCCTGCGGTGTTGCTGTCGGGCGACCATGGCGAGGTCGAGCGGTGGCGTCGAGAGGCGGCGCGCGAGAAGACGCGTCGCAATCGGCCCGACCTCGGCCGCTAGCAGCGGGGCAGGGCCAGCGGGTTCAGCCGTTCGAGGGCCAGATCTCGAGCCACGTTGAAGGAGGCCCATCCGAAGCGGTCGACGCCCCGGCGGAGCTCCGCACGCAGGCAAGAGAGATCCCGCTCGAGCTGCGGCTGAAGGGACGGATCCAGGTCGGGGAGCGCGGCCGCGATCGCCGGCGCCGCGTCCGCGGAAAGCGCCGCCAACTCCGATGCATCAAGCTCGTAGCCGCGCTCGACGCGGGCGATGTTGCGCTCCGCGATGAACGCCTCGGGGTCGAGGAGGTTCAGGCCGACGAGCGTCACGATCCCGAGTCCGAGCGCGGCCGTCGGGAGCCAGGCGGTTCGGCCTGTCAACACGGCAACGAGGCCGCATGCGAGCAACGCCGCGGTGAGCAGGATCGCCGCATGCGGGATCAGTCGTGGCCACGTGTAGCCGAACTCGGTCTCGTAGAGCACGAGGCGCTGGAACGCACTCGCCAGGACCACCAATGAGAGGCCCACCAGCGCCGAGGCGAGGACGTGGAACCACGTCCGCTGAGGGCCGACCGTGGGACGTCCCCCGATCCAGGCCGCGGCGATCACGACTCCGGTGAGCGTCGCGGCCGCGAGCATCTGCCAGAACCCCGAGCGCGCGTACTCGGCGAACGTGAGTCCCGTCTCCGCGAGCACGTGCGATCGGGCTCCGAAGAACGCGACCAGCTGTACTCCGACGAACAGAGCGAAGACCGCGTCCACCGTGGCGAGGAGCGAGATCCAGTCGGTCGGACTCAGGCTGCCTCCCTCGATCGGCTTGGCGGCCCACGCGACCCGGGTCGGGACCGACGAACGCACGGCGAGGGTCAGGAACGCGCCGCCGGCTGCGACGACGACGATGGCGTGCTCGGGTAGCTCGCCCAGGGAAAGCCGCTCGAACGGAGCTCTGAGGAGCTCCGCGAACACCGCATCGGCCGAGCCGAGGAGCAGCGCGAAGGCGAGACCGGCGGGGAGCGCGATCAGCATGGCGCGCGGGAGGACCCACCTGCCACGCCGACCCGGGAACAGGCCGGCGAACGGCCGGAGCGGCACCGCTGCGGCCGCGGGGATCGAAGCCGTCCATGCCATCGCCCGGGCCGCGTACGCTCGCAGACCCACGCGAAAGGGTTCGCCTTCTCGGGCGAAGGCTCCTGCGAGCGCGAACATCCCGATGGCCGCCAGCACGTCCAGACCCACGAGCACCGGACTGTCGCGGACCACGACGAACGACACCAGCAGGAGTCCGGTGGCCAGGAACGCGAGCGCCTGGGCTCTCGGCCGGGTCGTGAAGATCAGCCCGAGCGCCGCCAGCGTGGCCGCGAGGAGCACGCCGATCCCGGGAGGGCCTTCGGTCCACACGTCGACCACAAGCCCGAAGGCGACCGCCCATCCGAGGACGGTCCCGGTCCGCACCGATGGCCGCTCCACGGTGGTCCCTCGGTTCGTCTCCGGGTTCATCGCGCCATCCTTCGCCCGTGACCCGTCACCCTCAACCGGTCGACCGGGAACGCCATCTCGCCGCGATACGGTCGTCACTTCCTCGCAACGGACATCACGGTCTCGGCACACACATCTCGCCGGCCGGGCGCGGAGGGTCCCGCTGGTATCCTTGCTCGCCGCCGCTATGAACACCACTGACCTCGTCGAGAAGTCCTACCTGCGCAAAGGTCTTCCTGGATTCCGACCGGGCGACACCGTCAAGGTGCATGCCCGGGTTGTGGAGGGGAACAGGGAGCGCGTGCAGGTGTTCCAGGGCGTCGTGATCAGGCGCTCCGGCGGGGGGCTCCGAGAGACGTTCACGGTCCGCAAGATCTCGTTCGGCGTGGGCGTCGAGCGCACGTTCCCTTTGCATTCGCCGTCGATCGCCAAGCTCGAGGTCGTCCAGCGAGGTCACGTCCGCCGGGCGAAGCTCTACTACCTCCGGGATCTCCGAGGGAAGAAAGCTCGCATCAAGGAGCGTCGGATCGACGAGGCGAAGCTCGCCGCGATGGAGGCGATGGCCGCCGAGGAGGAGGCGATCGAGGATCCCGTCGACGCGGGATCCATGGAGGCGATCGAGGAGGCCGAGACCGCCGCCGAGCTCGAGGCGGACGCCGACCGAGAGATCGCCGACGGCGAGTCGGAGGACCCGGGCGCCGGACCTGCCGATGTCGAGGCGGCCGAGGAGGCCGGACCGGTCGCATCCGCCGACGAGGCGGAGGAGCGGGCCGAGGCCTGAGTGGCCGAGACGCGGGACCCGGCCGAGGCGGCCGGCCCGGCGCCGCCCCGCACGCATCTCTCTGACACCGACCTCGATCCGCCCGAAGGGGGCCGGGCCGGCCGCCACGCCGCGAGCGACTCCCGTACCAGACCACACCGTTCCGAACGCGAGGGTCTCGGCGGCGGCCTCCGGGAGCTCATACCGCTCGTCCTTACGGCGCTCGTGCTGGCGATCCTCATCAAGAGCTTCCTGATCCAAGCGTTCTTCATCCCGTCGGTGTCGATGGAGCCGACCCTCGAGCCCGGCGATCGGATCCTCGTGTGCAGGATCTGCAAGGTGTTCTCCGACGTCACGTACGGGGACGTGATCGTGTTCTCCGACCCTCATCCGGCGCCGCACGAGGACAGGGGGGTCGTCGGGGGGTTCCTGCACTGGCTGGGCGAGGGGATCGGCGTGGCCCGTCCGGAGGACGACGACTTCATCAAGCGCGTGGTGGCGATGGAGGGGGACACCTGGGAGATGCGTCGAGGCGTGGTGTTCGTGAACGGCACGCAAGTCCGCGAGCCGTACGTGGCCGCGGAACGGGATTCGCGCGACTTCGGCCCTGAGACGGTCCCGCATGGCATGCTGTTCGTGTTGGGCGACAACCGGTTGCACTCGGGGGACTCGAGGTTCCCGCCTCCGGGCGGGCTCGGCTACATCCCGGAGGAGAAGGTGATCGGGGAAGCGTTCGTGATCGCGTGGCCCTTCGGGAGGATCGGGGGGATCGACTGACCGGAGACCTCGTTCGCTACGAGCGGGCCCTGCGCGAGCAGGGGTTCAGCCGGGTCGCCGGCGCCGACGAGGCCGGCCGCGGGGCGTTGGCCGGCCCGCTGGTGGCGGCGGCCGTGGTCCTTCCCGACGGATTCGACCCGGAAGGGATCGACGACTCCAAGGTGCTCACGCGGAACCAGCGAGAGTCCGCGTACGCCCGGATCGTCGCGGCGGCATCGTTCGCCGTCGCGAAGGCCGAGCCCGGCGTGATCGACAGCCGGGGTCTCCATCGTTCGAACGTCGCGCTGCTGCGGCGATGCGTTCGCGCTCTCGACCCGCCGCCGCAGTACGCGCTCACCGACGGGTTCCCGGTGCCCCGGATGCCCTGCCCGTCGCTCGCGATGAAGAAGGGAGATGCCGTCGCGGTCTCGGTCGCGGCCGCTTCGATCGTCGCGAAGGTGACCCGCGATCGGATCATGGTGCGCATGCACCGGCGATACCCGGCCTTCGGTTTCGATCACAACGTGGGGTACGGGACGCCGGAGCATCTGGAAGTGCTCGATCGGCTGGGGCCGACACCGATCCACCGGTTGTCGTTCGCGTGCGTCGGCCAACCGCTGCTTCCCGGGATGGATCGGTCGGTCGGCCTCCGGACCTGGGAAGCGCCCTCGCATGAGAGCATGACCCCATGAACGAGGACGACATCGAGCGGTTCGAAGAAGAGCGGGAGCTCGAGCTCTACCGCGAGTATCGCGACGTCCTCCCGATGTTCGCCTACGTGATCGAGACCGAGCGTCGCTTCTACCTGGCCAACAAGGTGGAGCTCGAGCATCTCGAGGGGGGCTGGGTCCGGGTCGAGCTCAGCGACGCCTGGGTCTGGGATATGTTCCGGCCCGCTCGATTCGTGTCCACGGTTCGCGTGGTGACGAGGCACGACGTCAACGTGGAGGAGCTCCGCCAGGACGCGACGTCGATCCCCGACTCGCCCGAGGTCTGATGCCGTCCCCGCAGGTCTTCGCGACCTTCGCCGTGGCCTCGCTCGCGCTGCTCGTCGTCCCCGGCCCGTCGGTTCTCTACATCGTCACCCGCTCGATGGATCAGGGGAGGGCTGCCGGCCTGGTGTCGGTCCTGGGGATCCACACCGGCTCGATGGTCCATGTCACGGCGGCGGCCCTCGGGCTGTCGGCGATCCTCGCCTCCTCCGCGCTCACGTACGGCATCGTGAAGTACGTGGGCGCCGGGTACCTCATCTGGCTCGGCATCAGAGCGCTTCGCGGACGTGATGAGGAACGGCCCGATGTCGCGGGCAAGGGTCACTCGCTCCGGAGGATCTACGCGCAGGGCGTGGTGGTGAACGTCTTGAATCCGAAGACGGCGCTGTTCTTCCTGGCGTTCCTGCCCCAGTTCGTGGACGTCTCGAAGGGCTCGGTGCCGCTGCAGGTCGTGCTCCTCGGTCTCACGTTCATCCTGCTCGGGTTCGTCTCGGATGGGAGCTACGCGCTCGTCTCGGCCCGGGTGTCCCGGAGGCTGGCGAGCCGCCGTGGGTCGGGGGTCCTTCGCCGGTGGTTGCCCGGGCTGACCCTGATCGGCCTCGGCGTGCTCTCGGCGGTCACCGGTCGCCGGCCCGCGGTGACCTGACCCTGTCGGTAGCGACGGCTAGCGTTCCTCGCGTGGCGACCGGAACGATCGGCTCACGTGGGGAGGACGCCGCCGCGGATGTCTACCGCCGGCGTGGCTATCGGGTGGTCGCGCGCAACTGGCGCTGCGGCCTCGGCGAGGTGGATCTGATCGTGGAGCGCCGGGGTGTCCTCGTGTTCTGCGAGGTGAAGTCTCGGCGGGACAGCCCCTACGGAGCCGGCTACGAGGCCGTCACATGGAAGAAGCGGGCGAAGCTCCGGGCCCTCGCCCATGCGTACCTGCAGGCCTCGAGCGCACGACCTCGGGCGATCCGCTTCGACGTCGCGAGCGTCGCCGTGCGGGATCGCAGATCAACGATCGATGTCTTCGAGGATGCGTTCTGAAGCACCCAGCAACGTCTCGAGGATCCGGTCGGCGTCGGCCTCGGTCGACAGATAGTTGATCACGCCCGCCCGCAGCCACGTTCGGCCCCGGAGCGTGGTGGTCGAGAGCCACCCGTCGCCGGAGACCTCCAGGCCGCGCTGGAGCCGCCGCTGCACCTCGTCGGTCCTCGCCTCATCGAGTCCGGCGGGTGCCCATCGCAGGCAGACGACCGCCAGCTCCGGCGGCACGACCTCGAAGCCCAGCTCCTCCGCGCGCGCTGTGAGATGCAGAGCCAGGTCGACGTTGCGCTCGATCAGATCTGCGAAGCCGTCGGACCCGAGATGCTTCCACGACAGCCAGAGCTTCAGTGCACGGAACCGCCGCGTCCCCTCGAGGGAGTACTGGTACCAGTGGAGCGGGCGCTCCTCCGGACCCCAGACAGCGTAGTACTCGGGCTCCTTGTGGAACGTGCGCAGGAGATCCTCCCGCCGCTTCACGAGCAGCCCTCCGATGTCATAGGGCTGGAAGAGCCACTTGTGCGGATCGACCGTGAGCGAGTCCGCGCGTTCGAGGCCGGGCAGCTTGTGCGCCTCCCTGGGAGAGAGCCGCGCCGCCGCACCGTACGCGGCATCCACGTGGAGCCACAGTCCCTCTCGCTCGGCGAGGTCTGCGAGCGCGGGCACGTCGTCGATCGAGCCGGTGTTCGTCGAGCCGGCGACGGCGCTGATCGCGAAGGGCGTGAGCCCCGCCGCGCGATCCTCGGCGATCGCGTCGGCGATCGGCCCGGCCTGCAATCGGAACGAGCCGTCGGAGGGAACGATCCTCAGCGTTCCCTCCGGGAAGCCGAGCATGTCGACGGCACGCTCGACCGAGAAATGCGTCTGGTCCGAGGCATACACGCGCGCGCCGTCGAGGTGTGTCCCGCGCGGTGGTTCGTCTCCGCCGAGGAGCTTCCTCAGGTGAACGTCCCGGGCGACCGTGAGGGCCATGATGTTCGCCATCACGCCGCCGCTCGTGAGGACGCCCCACGCGTCGGCATCGTAGCCGCAGAGGTCGCAGAGCCAGTGGATCACCTCCTCCTCGACGAACGGTGCCGCCATCCCCGAGAGCCACACGTCGATGCCCTGGTTCAGCCACTGCGCGAGCGTCTCGCCCGCGATCGACATCGGAAGCGGCGGGGGCGTGAAGTAGCTGTACGAGCCGGGGTGCTGCGCCGCGTAGGCGAACGGGGCGAGACGCTCGCGGAACTCGGCGAGGACCTCCGCCGAGGTGCGTCCCGCTCCTGGTGCCGAACCGGGGGCACGGCTTTCGCCGAAGAACGCTCGGCGCATGTCGGGGTAGAGGTCCGGCGCCGTCGCGCGCTCCGCTGCGGGCCCGTAGAGCCAGTCGAGCGCCTCGGTCCATGTCCGCTCGCCGAGGCGTTCGAGCGCGACGCGCGACCGTTCGGGATCGCGGACATCGATCAGCTCGGGCTCGGGATGATCGAGGGGCTCGGGCACGCGGCGGATGCTATCGCGACGGCACGTGGAGCCCGGCCGTGTCGGTCCTCGCCGGTATCGTCCGGCGCTCATGTACGGGCGGGTCCTGGGGGTGGCGGTGCTCGGCGTCGGCGGGCATCTCGTGACCGTGGAGGCGCACGTCGGTCGTGGTCTCCCGGCTTTGATCGTCACCGGGCTACCCGGCGCGGGCGTGCAGGACGCGCGGGAGCGGGTTCGGCCCGCCGTCGAGGGCGCCAGGCTCGAGTGGCCGCTCCGGCGCGTCGTCGTGAACCTCGCGCCCGCCAACGTCCGCAAGGAAGGCCCGGGGCTGGACCTCCCGCTGGTGATGAGCGTCCTCGCAGCCACTCGGCAGGTGCCGAGCGATCGCCTTCGCGCGTTCGTGTTCGCGGGCGAGGTCTCCCTGAAGGGTGAGCTGTTGAGGACGCCGGGCATCCTCACCGTTGCGATCGCCGCTGCGAGAGCGGGGTTGGACGGTGTCGTGGTGCCGGCCGCCAACGGCGTCGAGGCCGCGCAGGTCGAGGGCCTCCGCGTCGTCGGCGCGGAGACGCTCTCCGATGTGGTCGGATTCTTGCGCGGGACCTGGTCGGCGCCCGATGTGACCGCGTCGACGGACGACATGCCCGCCGCCGCGACCGTGGATCTGTCGGAGGTGCGCGGACAGACGCAGGCGCGTCGTGCCCTCGAGGTCGCGGCGGCCGGCGGTCACAACATGCTGATGGTCGGTTCACCCGGTGCCGGCAAGACGATGCTCGCGCGGCGACTGCCGACGATCCTGCCGGAGCTCTCGCGGGAGGAGTCGCTGGAGGCGACGCAGCTCCATTCGGTCGCTGGATTGTTGGGCTCGTCGAGAGGGCTGCTGCGCGCACGCCCGTTCCGGGCGCCGCATCACTCGGTCTCGACCGTCGGGCTGCTCGGCGGCGGCAGCACGGCGGTGCGTCCTGGAGAAGTGAGTCTCGCCCACCACGGCGTGCTGTTCCTCGACGAGCTTACGGAGTTCCGACGCGACGCCGTCGAGGGGCTGCGCCAGCCGCTCGAGGACGGTCGCGTCGTCATCACGCGCGCCGTAGGCTCCGTGGAGTTCCCGGCGAGGTTCACCCTCGTCGCGGCCGCCAACCCATGCCCGTGCGGCTTCGACGGTGACGGCATCAAGCAGTGTGTCTGCAGGCCCGACCGGGTCCAGCTCTACCGGAACAAGCTCTCTGGACCCCTGCTCGACCGGATCGACATCCGTCTGCGCATCCCGCGGCTCACGAAGGAAGAGTTGCTCGGCTCCTCGCCGGGCGAGGCGTCCTCGAACGCGCGGGGCAGGGTCGAGGAGGCGCGCGATCGGCAGCGCAGACGATGGGCGCAGCTGGGTGTGTCGTGCAACGCCCATCTGCCGGGGCCGGTCGCGCGGCGAACCTGTTCGCTGTCCCCAAAGGCCGAGGGCCTGTTGACGAAGGCGGTGGAGACGTTGGCGCTCACCGGACGCGGCTTCGACCGGGCCATCAAGGTCGGCCGGACGGTCGCGGACCTCGCCGGGTCGGAGCGCGTGGAGGCGGATCACCTCGCCGAGGCGCTCTCGTACCGGACGGGCTTCGGACCGGAGGTGTTCGCGCGTGCCGGATGAGCCGGAGCCGCCGCCACCCCGCGGCTGGCCGCCGGGCTTCGGCGAAGGAGAGGACGAGCGCCGCGCCCTCCTGACGCTGTCGGAGCTTCGAGCGTTGCGACCGCTCAAGGTGCATGCGGAGGCGTGGGAGTCCGGCTCGGCAAGGGGATGCGTCGGGTCGGTCCGGCGCGGCCGGCTGGGGAGCGACGGCGACCGCGAGTGGCTCCCACGTGTCGACCCAGGGATGACTTCGAGCCGCGTCGAGGAGGCTGGGGCGAGGCTCGTTACGCCGGCGGATCCGGAGTACGAAGACCGGCTCAACGACCTCCGGGATCCGCCTGCGTGCCTGTTCCTGCTGGGGAGGCCACTCGAGGAGTCGCCCGAGCGGGTGGCGATCGTGGGCTCCCGGAAGTGCTCCAACCTCGGGCGGGATGTGGCGCAAGACCTCGGCCGGGCGCTCGTGGCGTCCGGCCTCGCCGTCGTCTCCGGGGCCGCGCACGGGATCGACGCGGCGGCACATCGGGGCGCGCTCCAAGCGGCCGGCCGGACGGTCGCCGTGCTCGGCTCGGGGATCGACGTCGCGTACCCGGCGAGCAGTCGAGATCTGCTCGAAGGGATCGCACGCAGCGGCACGATCGTGAGCGAGTACCCACCCGGCATGCCGGCGGGTCCGCAGCACTTCCCGGCACGCAACCGGATCGTCGTGGCGCTCGCGAGGGCGCTGGTGGTCGTGGAGGGTGCGGCGAAAAGTGGGTCGCGGATCTCGGTCGATCACGCACTCGACCTGGGTCGCGAGATCTTCGCCGTCCCAGGGCCCGTCACGAGTCCGCTCGCGGAGACGCCGCTCGAGATGATCCGCGACGGGGCGACGCTCATCCGGGGTGCCGACGATCTCCTGGACGACCTCGGGATCGACCGCGCCGCGCCACCGCCGGCACCGCCCGACCTCACCGATGACGAGCGCCGGGTGTGGGAGGCGCTCTCGGGTGGGTCGCTGCCCGACGCTGTCGCGCGCGAGGCGGGATTGTCGATCCCGGATGCCGTCACGACGTTGATCCAGTTGGAGCTGCGTGGGTTGGTCGAGAGCGTCGGTGGCCGCTACGAACGACGGCACCGGCCCGCCGCTCCGATCACCCACTGAGGAACACGACCTGCGTTCGGGTCGCCGTCTATCGGCTACGTGGGGGGGTGCGAGCATCCCTCGGGGGATAGCGGTGCCCTCCCGAGGAGCCTTGCGTACCACCTGTTCGGTTGATAGACAGGGGGACCATCCCAACGGGAGCGTGCATGCCCGAAGGACTTCCCCCAACCGAGATCGATCTTCTCCGCGCCTTCGAGGACCATCTGGCCCTCGAGCGCCACTTGTCCTCGAATACGGTCGCTGCCTATGGCGTCGACCTCCAGCAGCTGGCCGTCTTCTTGACGAGGAACCGGTCTTCACTGGGAGATGCCCCCTATCCGCTCCTCCGTCGGTTCCTCGCGCAGCAGCACACGCTCGGCTACGCGCGCGCCACCATCGCGCGGCGCGTGGGGGCCATCCGGACCTTCTACCGGTGGGCCGTCTCCGCCGGACGCGTGGAGAGTGACCCCTCCCTCCTGCTCGGGCGTCCCAAGGTCGTCAATCGCCTTCCCACCGTGCTCCGCCCGAAGGAGGCGGACGGTCTCGCGGAGGCGCCCGGGGCAACGGCCCCCGATGGTCCGCTCGAGCGGGCGATCGCCCTGCGCGACCGCGCCGTCCTCGAGCTCCTGTACGGCTCGGGCCTCCGGGTCGGCGAGGTCGCCACGCTTCGGATGGATTCGATCGATGTGCAGCGGGGCCGGGTGCTCGTGCTCGGGAAGGGCTCGAAGGAACGCGAAGTACCTATTTCTGAGTATGCCGCGGACGCCATGAGCGCCTACCTCCAGGACGGACGGTTCACGATGGCTCCCGAAGGATCTCGCACGCTCTTCTTCAATCGGCGCCGCAAGCCCTTCAGTGAGCGCGATATCCGTTCGATGGTTGAGCGGTATGGCGCTACCCTGCTGCCGGGGAGGCGGGTGACCCCGCACACCCTGCGGCACTCGTTCGCCACACACCTTCTGGAAGGAGGGGCCGACATCAGGGCTGTCCAGGAACTGCTCGGGCACGCGAGCGTCGCGACGACGCAGCGATACACGCATGTCTCCCGGCGTCGGCTCTTCGAAGCGTACGAACGCGCACATCCGAGGGCCTGACGTGGCGACGGCGAAGAAGGTCGCGACGAAGACCGCGGTGCGCCCACGCAAGGCGCCGGCGAAGTCGCCGCCATCCAAGACGGTCACGATCCCGCCGGCGGTCGACGACGAGCTCGCGATCCGGTGGGCCGCCTACAAGACCGGCTCCGACGTCGACGCGCGCGAGAAGTTGATCCTCCATTACGCCCCGCTCGTGAAATACGTCGCCAGTCGCGTCGCGACCGGCCTGCCGTCCAGCGTCGACCAGCACGACCTCGTGAGCTACGGGATGTTCGGGCTGATCGACGCGCTCGAGAAATTCGAGCCGGGTCGGGGCAACAAGTTCGAGACCTACGCCGTCCCCAGGATCAAGGGCGCGATCATCGACGAGCTCCGGGCGATGGACTGGGTTCCGCGCTCGATCCGCTTCAAGGCGCGAGAGCTCGAGAAGGCGCAGGCCGACCTCGAGGCCATGTTGAAGCGGCAGCCGTCGGAGGAGGAGCTCGCCGATCGCCTCGGCATGAGCCGTCCGGAGCTGCACGCCATGGTCTCCCAGATCTCGTTCGTCTCGGTGCTGGCGCTCGACGAGGTCGTCTCCTCGGGAAGCGATCGAGGTGACCAGGTGGCGCTCATCGACACCATCGCCGACAAAGGTCTCGATCCCACCTGGGGACTCGAGAGCCAGGAGACGCGCGGCTTGCTCGCCGCCGCGATCAACTCCCTCTCGGAACGGGAGAAGATCGTCGTCACCCTGTACTACTTCGAAGGCCTCACGCTGGCAGAGATCGGCGAGATCCTCGGCGTGACGGAGTCACGTGTGTGTCAGATCCACACCAAGGCGGTCGGCGGCCTCCGCGGGCAACTCTCCGAGTTCGACTGAGAACACACCCTCGCGGGTGTGACGGCTATCACGGCCCACGCCGCTTGGGCCACCTAGCGTCTCTCGCGTGAGGAAGCTCTTCCTGTTCGTGGCGGTCGCGTGGGTGATGATCGCACCCTCAGCCGCCGGGCCGGTGCTCGCCGCCGGAGACTGGTCGTGGCCGGTCGTCGGGCCGGTGATCCGAGAGTTCGACCCGCCGGACACCCCGTTCGGCTCGGGTCATCGAGGCATCGACATCGCGGTCGCTCTCGGGTCACCCGTGCGCGCCCCCGCGGCGGGAACCGTGACGTTCGCCGGTCCGGTGGGCGGCAGGCTGTTCCTCACGATCGACCACGGTGGAGGACTGGAATCGAGGTACTCCTTCCTCGAGGCTCTGGTCGCCCGACGTGGCGAGCCGGTCTCCACGGGGCAGGTGATCGCCCGTTCGGGCACCGGCCACGCCGGGGATCTGGTTCCCAACCTGCACTTCGCGGTGCTCGTGGACGACGTGTACGTGGATCCGCTGGACTACCTGGGGCCGGTCGAGGTGTGGAGGTTCATCCGCCTCGCGCCGCTGCCTTCGAACTGACCCGCTCGGCGGGAAGCGAGCCGCTAGGATGACGCGGCTTTGCGCCTCCTTCGTTCCTCCCGCGTCTCACCCCGCTCGTTGACCGTTGCCACCGTCACGGTCGTGTTCGTCCTGGGCGCTCCGCTCGTGGCCCTGGCCGACTGGGCCCAGTTCCAGGGCTCGGGTGGCCACAACGGCCTGTCCGACGGCCCGACGGCCCCGTTGGCTCTCGCCTGGACGAACGAAGACGTGGAGCTCGAAGGAACGGACACCACAGGCGGCCTGTCCTCGCCGGTGATCGCGGAGGACGGCACGATCGTGGTGGTCGCACCGACCGAGGTGCTGGGTTTCGACGGGGATGACGGGTCGGAGGTGTTGCGTGCCGAACGCGACTTCGGGCCGTCATCGCAGCCGGCGATCGGCCAAAGGCCCGACGGTCCGGTCGTCGTCTTCACGGAGGGGTTCGGCGACGTGGCGCCGACGACGGCGTCGGCCACGGTGTCCCCTTCTCCATCCGAGGCATCCGGCAACGGAGACGCAGAGTTCGACTCGCACGTGAACGCGGTGGACCTCGCCACGGGGGAGACGGTGTGGGACTCTGCGGTCCCGCTCGAGGACGTGGTGCAGACACCGGTCGCGGTCGACGAGACGAGCGCCTACATCGGAGATGTGGGCGGGCGCGTCACGGTGGTCGACGTCGTGTCCGGCGACGTGCGTTGGACGGAGGAGCTGGGAACGCCGATCTCCGGCGCCGTCACCCTCGATGGGGGCCGAGCGCTCGTGACGACGCTCGGCGGTCGGGAAGAGCCCTCGGAGATCGTGGCGTTCGACGCCGAGAGCGGGGACGAGCTCTGGCGTGCGAGCGCCGACGATGCCTCCAACTTCGTGAGCGCGCCCGTCGTAGCCGACGGGCGCGTCCTGACCCTCGACGTGATCGGTGGGATCCTCGCCTTCGATGCACGGGACGGCCGATCCCTCTGGCGGACGGAGGTCGTGAACCCGATCGCTCCCCGCGGCCAGCCGTTCCTCCTGCAGGGCGTGGGAGCGCCGGCGCCGGTCTCGGAAGACGGTCGGGTGTTCGCCGTCGACGTGACCGGTCGCGTCTACGCGCTCGACGCCGAGACCGGCGCCCCGCAGTGGGACCACGCGCTGAACGATCCGTCGCGATCCTCGCCCCCGCTCCTCACGGACGATCACGTGCTCGTGTCGGCGGACTCCGGCACGCTCTACGCGGTCGATCGCGAGAGCGGCCATCTCGTGTGGGAAGTGGATACCGGCGCGACGTTCCTCCGCGGGACGTCGGATGCGGGTGAGCTGATCGTCGGGGTCACGGGGTTCGAGGACGCCGCGATCGTGGCGTTCGGCGCCGACCCGTCTGGCACCTTGATCGACGAGCCGTCGCCGACGACCCTCGACGTCGGCAGGTTGCTCACCGGGTTCCTTCTGGGCGGCGTGCTGGTCGGTCTCGCGGTGGTCGTCCTCACGCGGCCGCTCCAGCGACGACTGGGCCCCGCGCTCCCTCCCGACGCCGGCACCGGTGAGGACGCAGGATGAGCGCGCGGAGCCGCGGGGACCGGAGGGCGTCGGCCCCGCCACCGCGACGAGGCCTCCTCTCCGGCATGTCGGCCCCGCCGATGGACTCGATGCCGAAGATGCGGACGGCCTTCACGAGAGGTCTCGCGGGCACGTGGTCGAGCCCCTTGATCGTTGGCTCGCTCCTCGTCTGGCTCTTCGTGGAGTGGCTGGTGGTCGTTGCTCTCGGCTATCCCGGGCCCTTCGCCCTCCTCGCGCACGTCTCCGCGCCCACGCCGCTGAGCACCTTCACCGATCTCTCCCTCTCGACCGGCGTGCTCGGCGTGCGTCAAGGCCTCCTCTTCGTGTTCGGGACCGCGGCCGTGCATGCGTTGTGGTTCTCGCTGTTGGTCGGCCTCGCGATCGAGACGATCGAGAGCGGGACCGCCACGCGCTGGGGTGCCGTGCGAGGGCTCCGAGCGTTCCCCGTGGTCTTCTCGCTGCACGTGATCGGCGTGGCCGTCGTGTTCGCCGCGCAGATCGTGGCGGCGATCGGTGGCTCGGGGCTTGCGCTCATCGTCCAGATGGCCGCGCTCGTCCTGGCGACGTGGGTGTTCGCCTTCGCGCCCGTGATCGCCGTCACGGAGCACCGGCGGCTCATGGACTGCCTCGGTCGCTCGGTCCGCGCCGCTCGGATCCCCGGATCCGGCAACCTGACGTTCGCCGCGATCTACGTCGTCCCGATCTTCGCCACCTTCCTTTCGCCCGGCCTGCCCGGAGTGCTGCTCGACGTCAACCCACCGTATGCGGCGTGGATCTACGTGGTCCTGATGAACCTGCTGCACGCGGCGATCGTGGCGGCGTTCGCCTTGCGGTACCTCGCGATCGCCGACGAGGTACCGGATGCCCCCGTCCGCGCGGCTCCCTCGCGCGAGCGGGCCACCGGGCGCAAGGGCCGGCGCTGAGGGCCGGCGCGAGACGACCTGCCCTCGAGCCTGAGCGCGCATCGCCGCTGGTAGACTGCGCGCGCCGACGCCGGAAGGCGTCGAGCACGCACGTCCGAGGACCGCGACGGCGGGGTCCCAGGCCCAGAACCTCAGATGGGCCGGGCCGCCCACGGGAAGATCCGGACGGAGGAAGAAACCAGATTTCAGGAGGGATACGTGCCTGTCGTCACCAGGCGGGAGCTCCTCGAGGCCGGCGTGCACTTCGGCCACCAGACCAGACGGTGGAACCCGAAGATGCAGCGCTACCTGTTCGGAGAGCGATCCGGGATCTACATCATCGACCTCGAGAAGTCCCTGGAGGGCATCGAGGAGACGTACGAGTTCGTGCGTGACCTCGGCCGTCGCCGCGGAACGGTCCTGTTCATCGGCACGAAGAAGCAAGCCCAAGAAGTCGTGGAAGAGCACGCGAACCGAGTGGGCATGCCGTTCGTGAACCATCGATGGCTGGGCGGGATGCTGACGAACTTCACCACCATCTCGCGCCGGCTCATCCGCCTGCGAGAGCTGCGTGAGATGGAGTCCTCCGGGGCGATGGACAACCTGCCCAAGAAGGAAGTGATCCGTCTCCAGCACGAGCGCGAGAAGCTCGAACGGAACCTGGGCGGGATCCAGGCGCTCGAGCGCCTTCCGGACGCGGTGTTCATCGTCGACACCAAGAAAGAGCAGATCGCGGTCACCGAGGCGCGCAAGCTCGATATCCCCGTGATCGCGATCGTCGACACGAACTGCGACCCCGACGAGGTGGACTACGTGATCCCGGGCAACGACGACGCGATCCGCGCCGTCAGCCTCGTCACCCGGGTCGTCGCCGATGCGCTCACCGAGGGGTACGGGATGGCGAAGGACGAGGTCGTCCAGAAGGTCGCCGCCCGCCGGCCCTCGGCCGCTCCGCGTCGGTCGACCACCGCCGCTCCCGGACCCGCGGACGAAGATGTGCCCTCGCCGGAGGACGCGGCGAAGATCGCCGCCAGCACGGTCTTCGAGCCCGACCTCCCCGAACAGGAACCCGAGGTCGTCGTCGAGACCGACGAAGGTGCCTCCGACGCGGCAGCCGGCGACACGACGGCGGAGAACCCCGGATGAGCGACATCTCGGCTGACCAGGTGAAGAAGCTCCGAGAGCTCACCGGAGCGGGGATGATGGATTGCAAGCGAGCGCTCCAGGAGACGGACGGCGACGTGGACAAGGCGATCGAGCTGCTCCGCGAGAAAGGGCTGGCCTCCGTCGCGAAGCGGGCCGGCCGAGCCGCCAACCAGGGCCGCATCGACAGCTACATCCACTTCAACAACACGGTGGGCGTGCTCGTCGAGGTGAACAGCGAGACGGACTTCGTCGCGAACACGGATGAGTTCTCGAAGCTGGTGAAGGACATCGCCTTGCACATCGCCAGCCCCGCCGCACCACGCTGGCTCGCTCGCGAGGAGGTGCCCGCCGAGGTCGTTGGGCAGGAGGAGCACATCGCCCGCGTGCAGGCCAAGGAATCAGGCAAGCCGGACAACGTGATCGACAGGATCGTCGAGGGGAAGCTCAAGGCCTTCTACGAAGACTCGGTCCTGCTGGAGCAGCCGTTCGTCAAGGACGACTCGAAGACGATCCAAGAGCTCCTCGACGAGGTGGGAGCCAAGGTGGGGGAGAAGGTTGCCGTACGCCGGTTCGTCCGATACAAGCTGGGTGAGTCCACCGAGGGTTGACGTCGGCACGAGGGCGATCACGAGGGGAGCACACGCGAACGTGACGGAACGAGCCGGGAGGGCCGGATACCACCGCGTCCTCCTCAAGCTCTCCGGCGAGGCGTTCGCGCCGCCCGAAGGCTCGGGGATCAGTACCCAGGCGACCGCGTTGATCGGCCGGCAGCTCGCCGAGGTCGTGGATCTCGGTGTCCAGATCGCGGTCGTGGTCGGTGGCGGCAACATCTGGCGCGGTCGGCAGGCTCCCGGGATCGAGCGGAGCCGCGCCGACTACATGGGGATGCTCGGCACCGTCATGAACGCGCTGGCGTTGCAGGATGCTCTCGAGAAGCTCCACGTCACGACGCGGGTGCAAACCGCGATCGCGATGACGCAGCTTGCGGAGCCGTTCATCCCCCTGCGTGCGCGACGTCACCTCGAGAAGGGCAGGGTCGTGATCTTCGCAGCCGGACTGGGGGTGCCGTACTTCTCGACCGACACCAGTGCCGCGCAGCGTGCTCTGGAGATAAGCGCCGAAGCCCTCCTCAAGGGCACGAAGGTCGACGGCGTCTACACCGCCGATCCGAAGGTCGTGCCGGGTGCTTCCCGCCTCGACACGATCGAGTACGTGGACATCCTCCGCGAGGGGTACCAGGTGATGGACGCGACGGCGATCTCGCTCTGCATGGAGAACAAGCTGCCGATCATCGTGTTCGACCTCTGGGAGGAAGGCAACATCCGCCGGGTCGTCACGGGTGAGCCGGTGGGCTCGCTCGTCCACGGGGGCGCGCGATGACGGTCGACTCCTCGCTGAAGGATGCGGACCACAAGATGGAGCAGGCGCTCGTCCACATGCGCGAGGATCTGTCGTCGGTGAGGACCGGACGTGCCTCGGGGGCGGTGCTCACCCGGATCATGGTCGAGTACTACGGAACGCCGGTCGCGCTGAACCAGCTCGCATCTGTGAACGTTCCCGAGCCCCGACTGCTCGTGATCCAGCCGTTCGACAAGAACTCCATCCCGCAGATCGAGAAGGCGATCCAGCAGAGCGATCTCGGGATCACGCCGTCCAACGACGGGCAGGTGGTCCGCCTCGCGTTCCCGCCTCTCACGGAAGAGCGCCGGAAGGAGCTCGTCAAGCAGGTCCACCACCGGGCGGAAGAAGGCCGCGTCGCCGTCCGGAACGTCCGGCGACACGCCAAGGATGATATGGAGAAGCTTGAGCGAGAGCATTCCATCTCGGAAGATGAGCTCTCGAGGGGAGAGAAGGAGCTTCAGAAGCTGACGGACCGGTACGTGGCGGAGATCGATGAGATCCAGCGCCACAAGGAATCTGAGCTCATGGAGGTCTAGTGCCCGACGACGAGCGCGAGAGCGACGATCTGTTCGAGGATCTCGACAAGTTCTTCGCCCCCATCAAAGACGTCGAGTGGGACGAGCCGGAAGAAGAGGCAGCCCCGGCCGGGGAGACACCCGATGAGGAGCACGTCGTCGTCCGCGGCGAGCCCGAGCCCGTCGTGACCGTGCCACCCGCAGGGGACCAGGCATCGGCAGCGGGCGCTGCCTTCGAAGACGACGACGAAGACGAGGACTCCGGCGACTGGTACGACACCGCTTCGCTCGATCCGGTCGATCAGGCGCTCGGCGGGGGCTCCAGGGATGAAGGTGACCTCGAGCTCGCCGGGGCTCCGGCGGAGATGGCCCGACCCGACGACGACCAGGGTGATCTCTTCGCGCGGCCTGCCGCGGAGGACGACTGGCCCGCCGGGGGGGAGGCGGACCGGCCTACGGAGGCGGAGCTCGAGGAGGCCGCGGCGCACTTCGCGGATCCCGTCGGAGATCAGACCGGCCAAGCGCCCGCCCCCAGGGTCGTGCAGATCGACGAGGAGAACGCGGCCGACCTCTTGGATGAGCTCGGCGCCGAGCCGTACCCGGCGGAGCCGGGAGACGAGGACGACTTCGCGGCCATGGCCGAGGAGGAGCCCTCTCGCACGATCGTCGTCGGCGCGGAGGGGCTCGGCGGACCCAGCTGGCAGGAGCCGGCGGCGGTCGAGGTCGGAGCCGATCTCGACCGCCGTGGCTCCGAGCGGGACGTGCCGGCTGCGTTCCTCACCGGCATCGTTCTCGCGGGGGTCGCACTCGTCGCGCTGTTGATCGGAGAGGGCGTCTTCGCGCTGGTCGCGGCCGTCGTTGCCCTGATCGCGCAGGGTGAGCTGTACGGGGTCATGGTGAAGCACCACCGCCAGCCGGCGACCGCCGTGGGACTGGTGAGCGGCGCCCTGGTGCTGGCGGGCGCGTACTACCACGGCGAAGCCGGGCTGCTGTCGATGCTCTCGCTCGGCTCGTTGGCGACATTCCTCTGGTACATGACGGTCCCGGCGCCTCATCGCAAGGACGTCGTCGGCAACATCGGTCTCACGCTGCTCGGGTTGCTGTGGATACCCGGACTGGCCGGATCGTTGCTGATCATCCTCAGCACGTTCGACACCGCGGTCGTGGTCGCGGTGATCGGTCTCACGTTCGTCTTCGACACCCTGGCCTTCCTGACCGGTTCCGTGTGGGGCGGATCGTTCATCCAGAGGCCGCTCGCGCCGGCGACGAGCCCGAAGAAGTCGGTCGAAGGGCTGCTCGTGGCGTCGCTGGGAACGGTCGTCGTCGCTGCCGCGTTCGTGACCGCGTTCGTCGACTCGGCGCCGGGGATCTTCGTGGACGGTCGTTTGAACGCCGTCCTGCTCGGCCTCATCGTCTCGCTCGCCGCCACCTTCGGCGATCTCGCCGAGTCCCTGGTCAAGCGAGACATCGGCGTGAAGGACATGGGCAGCGTCCTCCCCGGACACGGCGGCGTGCTCGACAGGATCGATTCACTCCTGTTCGTGGCTCCCGCCGCCCTGTTCCTCCTGCGCATCATCGCGTTCTAGGGTTCTGGTTCGACCGCTGCTTGTTCCCTTGCGGTCGGGGGTAGTCTGTTGCCCATGCGGACGGTCACCATCCTCGGTTCGACGGGATCCGTCGGGACCCAAGCGCTGGACGTCGTGCGGCGCAATCCGGAGCGCTTCAAGGTCGTCGGTCTGTCCGTTGCGGGGACCAACCAAGAGCTCCTGATGGGGCAGATCAGGGAGTTCCTTCCTCCCGTGGTCGCGATCGCGGACGACGCTGCGGCCGAGGAGGTCAGGAGCAACCTCGGATCGCTCCGGGGTGTGGAGCTCCGCAGCGGGCCGGACGTCGCCGAGCGCCTTGCCGCCGAAACCGAAGCCGACATCGTGCTGAACGCGCTGGTCGGATCCTCCGGCCTGGGGCCGACGCTGGCCGCCCTGCAGAACGGCAAGACCCTGGCGCTCGCGAACAAGGAATCGCTCGTCGTCGGCGGCGAGCTGGTGATGGACCTGATCAAGGGTGAGCCCGAACGGCTCCTGCCCGTGGACTCCGAGCACGCCGCGCTCGCGATGGCGCTCCGCGGCGAGCGCCGCGAGGACTTGAAGCGGGTGGTCATCACGGGCTCGGGCGGTCCGTTCCGCGGCTGGACCGCTACGGAGCTCGCCAAGGCGTCGATGAAGGAGGCCCTCCAGCACCCCGTGTGGTCGATGGGGCCGAAGATCACGATCGACTCGGCGACGATGATGAACAAGGGTCTCGAGGTGATCGAAGCGCACTACCTCTTCGGCTTGGAGTACTCACAGATCCACGTGTTGATCCACCCCGCGGGAGTGGTCCACGCGATCGCCGAGTTCCGTGACGGGTCGATGCGGGCGGAGATGGCCTCGCCGGACATGCGCCTGCCGATCCAGCTGGCCCTGGCCTGGCCCGAGCGGCTCCCGACCGGCATCGCTCCGTTGCCGCTCACGGAGACGCCGCTCACCTTCGAGCCGGTGGACCACGAAGCCTTCCCCGCGGTGGACCTCGCGTACCGCGTCGGTGGCCTCGGCCTCACCTTCCCCGCGGTGATGAACGCCGCCAACGAGGTCGCCGTGATGGCCTTCCTCGAGGGGAAGATCCCGCTCCCGCGGATCGTGGAGATCGTCCAGGCGATCATCGACGAACACGAACCACCCTCGGTCGTTTCGGTCGTGCACATCGAGCGGGCGGATGCATGGGCCCGCCGTCGCACGGCGGAGATCATCGAGGCTCGTTAGGTGGGGAGCGTCTACGCGATCGCTGGCTTCCTGGCGCTGATCGTCTTCGTCGTCATCCCGATCCACGAGCTCGGTCACATGCTCGTGGCGCGTCGTTTCGGCTTCAAGGTGACGGAGTACTTCGTCGGCTTCGGACCCAAGCTCTGGTCCAGGAAGCCGGGCGAGATCGAATACGGGATCAAGGCGATCCCCGCCGGCGGCTACGTGAAGATCGCCGGGATGAACCCGTACGAATCAGTCGCGCCCGAGGATCTGCCCCGCGCGTACGGGTCCAAGCCGATCTGGCAACGAGCCCTGGTGATCCTCGCGGGACCGCTCTCGCACTTCCTGGTGGGTGCCATCCTCTTCTTCGCTCTCTTCGCCACCTACGGCGACTCGACCACGCAGGTGGTGGTGGTCGGCGAGGTCGCCGCGACACTCGGTAACCACGCATCGCCGGCTTCCGAAGCGGGGCTACGACCGGGCGATGTCGTCATCCGCGTCGGGGATCTCGACAACCCGACCCCGGACACCCTCGGGCGGTATGTGACGACGTGGGCACAGGGACACCCTGGGGAGCCGCTCGAGTACGTGATCCAACGCGACGGTCGTCGGCTCACGCTTCCCATCGTTCCCCAACTCGTGACCGAGGGGGGGCAGACCAAGGGAAGGATCGGCTTCACGCTGGGGCCTGAGCCCCTCTCGGTCCCCGAGGCGGCCGCGGTGTCGGTCCGGTATGTCGGCGCGACGGCATGGAACGCCGTCACGACGATCCCGAAGATCTTCACGCAGGGCGTGACCCGGACGTTCTCGGTCCTGTTCAGCGACGAACCTCGTCGTCACGACGATCCCACCAGTCTCGTGGGGGTGAGCCGACAGGTCGGCGACGCGGGCGATCGGGGCGATTGGGGCACCTTCCTCGCGTACGCGGGGTACGTCACGATCTTCATCGGCATCGTGAACCTCATCCCCCTGCCTCCGCTGGATGGAGGTCACCTCGCGTTGCTCGTCTGGGAGAGGTTCTCGGGACGTCAGGTCGACTATCGCAAGCTCATCCCGGTCTCGGCCGCGGTGATCGTCTTCCTGTCCATCTTCGCGATCGCCACGGTCTTCCTCGATATCACGGAGCCGTTGCCGGTCATCTAGGCGTTCGCCTCACGCCGACACGATTTCTCCATCCCCACCGGCCACGCCACCCGGGACCTGGTGGATACGATGACCGCGTGTCCCCACAGACCGTGCTCGTCGTCGAGGACGAGGACGCGATCGCCGAAGCCGTCCGGGCCCGTCTCCAGAGCGAGGGGTACCACGTCGTGGTCGCGTCCGACGGTCCCGAGGCGATCCGCAGCCACGCCGAACATCGCCCCGACCTGGTGGTGCTCGACCTGATGCTGCCGGGGATGGATGGACTCGAGGTGTGCACGCGGATCCAGCGGGACGGGTGGACGCCGGTGCTGATGCTCACGGCCAGGACGGAGGAGGCGGACAAGGTCGCCGGATTCGCCGTCGGGGCCGACGACTATCTCACGAAGCCCTTCAGCCTTCGTGAGCTCACCGTCCGGGTGCAGGCGATCCTGCGGCGGCGAGATCGGATCGAGGGATCCTCGGACGGCGAGCCCATCGAACGGCCTGGCTTGCTGGTGGACGCGAAGCGCCGCCGCGTCGAGGTGGACGGCGCCGAGGTGCCGCTGACACCGCTCGAGTTCGAGATCCTCCACGCGCTCGCCCGTGAGCCGGGCGTCGTGCTCGCGCGAGATCAGCTGATGGACCGGATCTGGGGGTACCGCGACCACGCGGGTGGACGGGTCGTCGATTCACATGTCGCCCGGCTGCGCCGGAAGATCGGCGAGGACGGCAACGACCCGCGGTTCATCCGGACCGTGCACGGCGTCGGGTACGCCTTCAAGGAATAGCGATGGCGACCCGTCCGCTCGACAGGCTGACGTCGATCCGAGCGAAGCTCGGATCGACGGTCGTGATCGCGGTCGGACTCGCGCTCGCGATCAGCTACGTCCTGATCGGGTTCGCCCTTCGGAACTCGCCTCGCGACTCCGAGGCGATCGATGTCCTGAGCCTGGCCCGGAGAGCGGCGACGAACCGGCTGGACTCCGTGCCGCCGGGAGCGATGGTGGTGATCCTCCGAGCGGACGGGTCCACCGAGGTTCGCGGCGCGGACCTCGGTGAGCTGCCTCGTCTGCGGGTGGATGCTCCGCGGTGGGGCGTGATCGGCGCCAACGTCTTCGCCACCGTCCCCACGAGCGAGGGAGGCTCCGTGACGGCCTTGACGCGGTCACCGTCGCGAGGATTCCTCGGACGTCTGTCCGCCACCACCGGGTTCCTCCAGAGCGTGTGGTGGCAGTTCCTCCTCGTCGGCGTGGTGGCGGCAACGATCTCGCTCGTGGTGGCGCGGTTCTTCGCCAGAGGGATGACGCAACCCTTGCGAGACATGGCGTCGGCCGCCCGGATGATGGAGACAGGGAACTACTCGGTCCGCGTGCAGACACGCAGCCGGGACGAGGTCGGGAAGCTCGCCACCGCGTTCAATCGCATGAGCGGCGAGCTCGAGAACCTCGAGAGCAGCCGTCGTGACCTGGTGGCCAATGTTTCGCACGAGCTGAAGACACCGATCACCGCGATCAGGGCGCATCTCGAGAACCTGCTCGACGGTGTGGAGCAACCCGAGCCGACGACGCTCGAGGTGATGCTCGCCCAGGTCGAGCGACTGGGCCGGCTGGTGGATCAGCTCCTCGATCTCTCGAGGCTCGAGTCCGGCGAGATCCCCCTCCGGATCGAGGCGCTTCCCCTGCATCCGCTCGTCGACGACCTGATCTCCGAGATCGACGTGGCCCTTTCGGGTCGAGGGGTGCGGGTCGACAACCACGTCCCCGACGACCTGCCCGCACTGTCCGTCGACAGGGAGCGCGTCCACCAGGTGTTGTTCAACCTCGTGGACAACGCGGTGCGGTTCACGCCCGATGGTGGGCACGTGACGGTCTCGGCTCGGCGCCGGAACGGTTCGGTGGAAGTGGTGGTCGCCGACACGGGGGCAGGCATACCGCCGGAGCACCTGCCGAGGCTGTTCGAGCGCTTCTATCGGGCCGACCCGGCGCGCGCACGGGGGGACGGCGGGACCGGGATCGGTCTGGCGATCGCACGTTCGGTCGTCGAGGCGCACGGCGGCCAGATCAAGGCTGAGAGCGAACCGGGCCGGGGCAGCGTGTTCACCTTCGATCTCCCCTCCGCCGACGGGGGCGAGCGGTGAGGTCGAGTACGACGACGGTCACCGTCACCCCGCCGGAGCGTTACGCCTACGTCGACCTCACCGACGAGCTCCGTCGAGCGATCAAGGATGCCGGCGTCACGGAGGGCGTGGCCGTCGCATTCTGCGCCCACACGACGTGCGCATTGCTCATCAACGAGTGGGAGGACGGGGCGCTCGAGGACTTCCGTCGGCATCTGATCGACCTGGTGCCCCACGAGGGGACGTACTACCGCCACGACGACTTCGAGATCCGGACGCAGAACATGCATCCCGACGAGCGGAAGAACGGCCACGCCCATGTGAAGGCCATGCTCCTGTCCGCCACCTCGCACGCGATCCCGGTGCTCGGCGGGGAACCGTCACTCGGCACATGGCAGCGCTTGATCTTCTTCGAGATGGACGAGCCGAAGGATCGGACCGTCACCTTCCACGTGTTCGGCAGCTGAGAGACTGATGGTGATGATCCGGCGCCGAGCGACGAGGCAGCTCCATGTGGGACGTGTCGCCGTGGGCGGCGACGCGCCCGTCTCGATCCAGTCGATGACCACCACGAAGACGGCCGATGTGAACGCGACGCTGCAGCAGATCGCCTCGTTGGTGGCCGCAGGGGTGGATATCGTGCGCGTCGCCGTTCCGCACTGGGATGACGCGAAGGCGCTCGAGGCGATCGCCACGAAGTCCACGGTGCCCGTCATCGCGGACATCCATTTCCAGTGGAAGTACGCGATCGCGGCGCTCGAGGCCGGCATCCAGGGGCTGCGGATCAATCCCGGGAACATCAAGTACGACGACAAGGTGCGCGTGATCGCCCGAGAAGCGAAGGCGAGGGGCGTGCCGATCCGGATCGGTGTGAACGCCGGGTCCCTCCACAAGGACCTGCTCGCCCGGTACGGCGCCCCCACGCCGGAGGCATTGGTCGAATCGGCCCTGTACGAGGCCCGGATCCTCGAGGACGAGGACTTCTTCGACATCAAGATCTCGGTGAAGCACTCGAACCCGCTCGTGATGATCGAGGCCTACCGGCAGCTCGCCGAGAAGTGCGACTACCCGTTGCATCTCGGGGTCACCGAGGCGGGGCCGATGCCGATGGGCGGTGTGAAGAGCGCGGTCGGGATCGGGACGCTCCTTTCAGAAGGGATCGGCGACACGATCCGCGTCTCGTTGACGGACGATCCCGTCGAGGAGGTCAAGGTGGGCACGGCGATCCTCCAGTCGCTCGGCCTGCGGAAGCGCGGGCTGGATCTGGTGGCCTGCCCGTCCTGCGGCCGCGCGGAGGTCGACGTGCTCGGTCTCACGAAACAGGTGAACGAGGCGCTCGAACGAGAAGGGTTGAAGGCGCCGATCCGCGTCGCGGTCATGGGATGCGTGGTGAACGGTCCCGGCGAGGCCCGTGAGGCGGACCTCGGGATCGCGGCCGGGAAGGGACAAGGGTTCCTCGTCGTCAAGGGTGAGGTGGTGGACAAGATCCCCGAGTCGGAGTTCGTCCCGAGGCTCATCGCCGAGGCGAAGAAGCTCGCCGCCGCCGCGGCCCCATCCGACTGACCCGCTCAACGGAATCGCTGCGACGGCCGATACCTCTGGTGTGAAGAAGCTCCTCGGGCTGTGTGCAGCCACCCTGATGCTGGCGTCCGGCCCGTCGGCACCGCCGGCCGTCGCGGCGGACGTGCCCGGCACCGCCTGCACCGTCTTCCCGGCCAACAACGTCTGGCACATGGACGTGCGCAAGCTCCCGGTGCACCCGAAGAGCCCGACCTGGAAGCGCGCCACGCATGCGGGAACGACCCGCTTGCACCCCGACTTCGGCCCACCGTCCTACGGGATCCCCTTCGACGTGGTGCCCTCGTCGCACGCTAAGGTCTCGATCGACTTCCGCTACGACGAGGAGAGCGACCCGGGCCCCTACCCGTTCGGGAACGATGTGCGGATCGAGGGCGGCTCCGACCGGCACGCGATCATGATCGACGAGGGGACGTGCGTCCTTTACGAGCTCTTCGGCGTCCGGCGGAACGGGGGGAATCCGACCGCGGGCAGCGGCGCCATCTTCGACCTCGACTCCAACGCCCTCCGTCCGGCCGGCTGGACGAGCGCCGACGCCGCCGGGCTCCCGATCTTCCCCGGTCTGGTTCGCTACGACGAGGTCTTCGGGCCGGATGCCGGCATCCACCACGCGCTGCGCTTCACCGTCGGCTGCACCCGCCGGAGCTACGTCTGGCCGGCGCGACACCAGGCGGGGGTCGCGAACCCCGCGTGTCCGCCGATGGGCGCGAGGTTCCGGCTCAAGGCCGGGTACGACATGAGCGGGTACTCGCTGCGAGCCCAGATCGTGCTCCGCGCGATGAAGCGCTACGGAGTGATCGTGGCCGACAACGGCAGCGACTGGTACTTCCAGGGAACGGTCGATCCTCGGTGGAGCTACTCGTTCGTGGACCAGCTCAAGCGGGTCCCGGCGCGCGCGTTCGTCGCCGTTGACGCGTCCGCCTGCCGGGTGGCGGCGAACTCCGGCGCGTTCGCCTACGGACCCGGTTGCCCGGCACCGTAGATCAGCCGCCGAGCGACAGGAAGTTCTCGACGATCCGCGGTCCCTCCGGCGTGAGGATCGATTCCGGGTGGAACTGGACGCCGAACCGTGGCAGCTCGCGGTGCTGCGTGGCCATCACGAGCCCTTCGTCGGTCCACGCCGTCAGCTCGAGCTCGGGCGGGAGATCGTCGCGGATCACCACGAGCGAGTGGTACCGCCCCGCTTCGAAGGGACTGCTGACGCCGTCGAGGATCCCGCGGCCCTCATGATGGACGAGCGACGCCTTGCCGTGGAACGGTGTCGTGCGGTCGACGGTGCCGCCACATGCGACGCCGAGGGCTTGATGACCGAGACACACGCCGAGCACAGGGGTGTTTCCCGGAAGCAGTTCGAGGAGCTCGGGGAAGCAGCCCGCGTCCTTCGGGTGACCCGGTCCGGGGGAGAGGACTACGGCGTCGGGCTCGCGGGCGACGAGATCGGCGGCCGGGAGCTCATCGGACTTCACGACCTCGGTGGCTCTCCCGAGTCCCTCGATCAGCTGCACGAGGTTGTACGTGAAGCTGTCGTAGTGATCGACCACGAGGATCATGCGTCCGGCCCCCTCTCCCCTCCGAGGGTACCCACGGCCGGAAGCAACCCCGCCGCCTTCGCCTTCGTCTCGGCGAGCTCCGTCTCCGGGTCGGAGTCGGCCACCACCCCCGCGCCCGTCTGCACGTGCGCCTTGCCGCCCGCGACCACCGCCGTCCGGATCGTGATGCAGAAGTCGAGGTCGCCCGCGAAGGTGAGGTAGCCGACCGCGCCCGCATACGGTCCTCGGGCGGTCGGCTCGCGTTCCGCGATCAGCTCCATCGCCCGCCGCTTCGGCGCGCCTGTGACCGTCCCTGCGGGGAACGTCGCTGCCAGGGCGTCCAGCGGATGCCGGTCTTCCCGGAGGTCGCCCTCCACGGTCGAGACGATGTGCATCACCTTCGAGAATCTCTCGACCTCCATGAGCTCCGTGGGTCGGACGCTGCCGGGAACGCACACGCGCCCCAGGTCGTTGCGTGCGAGGTCCACGAGCATCGCGTGCTCCGCCTGCTCCTTCGGATCCGCGAGGAGCTCGTGCTCGAGCAGCCGGTCCCGGACCTCCGTCGTGCCTCGGGGCCGTGTGCCGGCGATCGGACGAGTGGACACCCGTCGTCCCTCCACCCGGACGAGCGGTTCCGGCGAGGAACCCGCCAGCTCCATGTCGAGCATGCGGAGGAAGAACATGTACGGCGCGGGATTCGAGACGCGCAGGCGCCGGTAGATCGGGAACCCGCCTTCCGGGGCGTCGTAGGACACCCTCCGGGACGGCACCCCTTGGTAGATGTCCCCGGCGAGGATGTGGTCCTTGAACGAGGAGACGATCCGCCGGTAGTCGTCATCGGCCATGTTCGGTTCCTCGGCCCCCGTGGGTCCGGCGCCGTTCATCGTGGCGAGCGGCGGCGTCGCGGCCGTCGCGATCCGTCCCGCCAGCGCCTCCAGGGCCGCGGCGCCCGCGTCGTAGCCGCCGGGCGGCACATGCGCGACGAGGATGAGTCGCTGTCGCCAGTGGTCGAACACCACCGCGCGATCGATCGCGAGGAGCCCGATCGGCGGGCACGGCGCCTCGTCGGGATGGGGGGCCGGATGGCCGTCGAGCGGTCCGGCCGCCTCGTACGCGAGATATCCCATCAAGCCGCCCGTGAGCGGTGGCAGATCGGGCAGTCGCGGTCCGCGGATCGACCGCGCGGCGGCGACCAGCGCTTCACGAGCCGATCCCCGGTTCGAGATCGCGATGGGCAGGTCTCGGGTGGCATCGTGGATGCGGAGGCCGGCCCCGTCCAGGATCAGCGTCGCCGCCGGGTCGCCCCCCACGAAGGAGTAACGACCCCAGCGCTCGGAACGCTCGACCGACTCCAACAGGATCCCAGGTCCTGCTCCCGCGACGGCGGGGAACAGACCCACCGGCGTCGACACGTCCGCAAGCAGCTCGGCCCACATGGGGACGAGCGCCCACTCGCGGGCGAGCGCGTCGAAACCGTCCCGACCCGGCCGGATCGCGAGCGTGGGAGTCGCGGATGTCTCGTCGCGGCCCTTGGAAGCCATATCCCGTCCTGTCATGAAGGAGCCCCGGGATCTCCGGGGCTCGTCGCGGTCTGTGGAAGGTGGATCAGCGCGGCGGATGCCCTGGGCTCGTCGAGCCCTTCGGCCACGCCCAGTCGTGCCTCGCCGTCGCCATCGTGAGGTGGATGGTGGCATCCCGGTTCCTGTCGAGTCAACGGCCTGTTACGGTTTGCGGCTCATGCGGCGGGAGGGCGCCGCACCGATCCACCGGAGGATGCCTCGATGCGTCGTCTCACCTGGGGACTCGCCGCTCTCGTGACAGTGCTCGCGATGCCGATGCGCGCGCATTCCGAGACCGCGGCCGAAGGCTCGCCCAAGATCCACTTGGCGGGGATCGATCGCGTTCCTGCCTCGGGGGGAGGGCCCAGATCGACCGAGGTGCCGAGGCTCGTTCGCGCGGGCAGCGACCTCCGGTCGGCGGCGGCTCGCTCCGGGGGAGCGACATCGAGTGACGGCGGAGGGGTGCTCGCACCGACCGTCGTGCCGCCGACGTTCGACGGCGTCCCCGATCTCGCGACCGTGTCACCGGGTGACCCGACCGGTGCCCTGGGACTCACCCACCATCTGGCGGCCGTGAACGTCCACATGGCCTTCTACGACCGGGCGGGGGTCGAGCTCGATCCTCCCCGTCGCCTCCGCTCCCTCGACAGGGATCTTCCGAACGGCGTCGACGACTTCGACCCCAAGGTCGTCTACGACCCGTACCGACAGCACTTCCTCCTCGCGTTCGCATCGGCGAGCAGCACCCAGAGCTTCCTCTCCGTCGTGGTGATCCCCGAGGGATCGGAGGGGGTGACCGACGACTGGTGTGTGCTCCACATGTCCGGCGATCTGGTCGGCGGCAACGGGAAGCAGCTCGCCGACTATCCGATGCTCGGGTTCACCGAGAACCGGATCACACTGACGACCAACCAGTTCGACTATTCCGACGCGCCGTTCACCGGAGGCTTCCAGTACGTGCAGGTCGTGTCCATGCGCAAGGCACAGCTCTACGACTGCTCGGTCCCCGTGGTCCCGATCAAGGTCTTCAGCCGCACCCAGACGAGGGATCCGGACGGCTCCCGGGCGTTCACGATCGTGCCGACCATCTCGACCGGCGGCGCCCCCACGACCCAGTACATGACGTCCATCGACTTCAACGGCTCGACGGGCAAGCTGATCCTCTGGCGGCTGAAGATCGTGAACGGTGCCCTGAAGCTGTCGAAGGTCTCCCTGGGCGGAGGCGGGATGGACTATCCCCCGTTCGGACGACAATGCGGGAACGCCTCTGGTCGCAACTCGAAATGGGACACCGGCGATCTCCGACTGACCTCGTCGTTCTTCGACGCCGCGCTCGGACGCCTCTACACGACCACCGCGATCCGAGGGAACATCGGTGGAGGGACCGAGGAGTCGGTGGTCCGATGGTGGGAGGTCGATCCGGCCTCGACCCTGGCCAACTCCGACGTGACCCGCATCGGGCGTGTGGGCGCCGCGGGACGCGACGTGGCGTGGCCTTCGATCGCGACCGACGGCGACGGGAAGGTCTGGGTGAACTATGCACGGGGCGGCGTGGCCGAATGCCTCGCCGCCTATGCCGGTGTGATCCAGCCCGGTGTCACGAGTGCCTCGTCGGTCCTGATCCAGGCCGGCTTCGGCCGGTACGAGTACGGACCGGGCCTGGAGCGATGGGGTGACTACACCGCCATCTCGAGGGATCCGTTGGACCCGACCACGATGGCGGCGTACGGGGCGTACCCGATCGACGACGGCGTGGGAGGAACCGCGACCGAACGCTGGCAGCAGGTGATCGCCACCCTCACGGACGTCTAGGAGCCGGCGGGCACCACCCCGCCGGTATCCTTGTCCGTTCCATGCGGGTATCCAAGCTGTTCGCGCGCACACTCCGGGAGGATCCGGCCGAGGCCGAGGTTCCGTCCCACCGGTTGCTCCTGCGCGCCGCCTTCATCCGGAAGGTCGCCGCCGGGATCTACACCACGATGCCCCTCGGGCTCCGGACGATGAACAAGATCGAACGGGTCGTGCGCGAGGAGATGAACGCGTCCGGGGCCCAAGAGCTCCGCATGCCGATCGTCCTTTCTGCCGAGCCGTGGAAGCTCACGGGTCGATGGCAGGCGTACGGCGACCTGATGTTCCGGCTGCAGGATCGTCATGGGCGCGAGTTCGTCCTCGGTCCGACGCAGGAGGAGATCGCGGCTCCGCTCGTGCAGCAGGAGTTCCCGTCCTACCGCGACCTGCCGGTCAACGTCTACCAGGTGGAGTGGAAGTACCGCGACGAGTTCCGGCCGCGGTACGGGCTCCTGCGTGCACGCGAGTTCCTGATGAAGGACGCGTACACGTTCGACCGCGACGAGGAGGGGATGCGCGAGTCCTACCGCGTGATGTACGAGGCGTACCAGCGCGTGTTCGACCGCCTCGGCCTGGACCACGTGATCGTCGAGGCGGATCCCGGGACGATCGGCGGCGGCATCAACCACGAGTTCATGGCGCTGGCCGACGTCGGCGAAGATCTCTTCGTCCGCTGCGAGAACGGGGACTACCTCGCGGACACCGAGGCCGCCACGCCGCTCGCACCCGAACCGGTGGTCGACGACGATCCGCAGCCGCTCACCGACGTCGAGACGCCGGGGGCGGTGACGATCGACCTGATGGTGGAGCAGATGGGCGTGCCGGCCGAGGCCACGATGAAGTGCATCCTGTTCGACGTCGATGGCCGTTCGGTCGCGGTCCTCGTGCCTGGCGATCGTGAAGTGGGAGAGGAGAAGCTCGCGCGTCTGCACTTCCCCGAGCGCGTGCGCCGCTTCGAGGACGAGGACTTCAGGCGGACGGGGTTCGCGAAAGGGTTCGTGGGTCCGCAAGGTCTGGGTCCGGAGGTGACGATCTTCGCGGACCACTCGGTCCGTGGACGGCCGCACTGGGTCACCGGCTCGAATCGTCCAGACGTCCACGTCACTGGCGCCACCCTCGATCGCGACTTCCGCGTCGATCGGTGGGAAGACCTCGTCCAGATCCGCGATGGCGACCGCTGTCCGATCGACGGAGGCCGGCTGGAGATCGGCCGGTCGATCGTCGTGGGCCACATCTACCAGCTGGGGACCAACTACTCGGCGCCGCTCGAGGCCACGTTCCAGGACGAGGACGGATCACAGAAGCCCTACGTCATGGGGTCCTACGGCATCGGGATCACGCGCATCATGGCGGCGACGGTGGAGCAGCACCATGACGAGGTCGGCATCGTCTGGCCGAAGGGGTTGGCACCGTACGAGGTCGCCGTGATCATGGCGAACGCCGACACGCCGGCGGTCACCGAGGAGGCCGAGCGGATCTACCGGGAGCTCATGGAGCGGGGGATCGAGGCCGTCCTCGACGACCGCGAAGAGCGGGCGGGCGTGAAGTTCGCCGATGCCGACCTGGTGGGCTACCCCGTGCAGGTCGTGGTCGGATCGCGCGGCCTCGAGGCGGGCACGGTCGACCTCAAGGCCCGGGCCACAGGGGAACGGACGAAGGCCTCCCTGGCCGAGGCCACGCAGGCGGCCGTGGACCTGTTGCACGGCACCCTCTGACGCAGGGTGTCTCAGTGGTTCCGGAAGTCCCTGTCTATACTGGCTGGTCGAGGACCATCGCACGGCCGGAAGTGGGCTCGCCGCCCACTTTCTTTTTCGAGGGGTGACGTCTACCGAGGGACGAAGGGAGGGGAACGTGGACGCGGAACCGCTGGTCAGACCCGTGATCGAGGGCGAAGGCCTCGAGCTCGTCGACGTGACCTTCGGTCGCGAGGGTGGCCGCCGCATCCTGCGCCTCACGGTGGACAAGGAGGGCGGTGTCGATCTCGACGCCATCTCGCAGATCTCCCAGAAGGTTTCGCGCCGGCTCGACCTCGAGGGGTTCGAGCCCGGTCCGTACGCCCTCGAGGTGACGACGCCCGGGATCGAACGGCCGCTGCGCCGGCCACAGGATTTCCGCCGCGCCGTCGGCCAGCGCGTTCGGGTGAGGACGGGCGAAGGCGTGCTCGAGGGCGAGCTCCGCGCCGCCGAGGACGACGAGATCCGGATCGCCGCCCAGGAGGCCGAGCATCGTGTCGCCCTCGATGAGGTGGCCGCCGCGAAGACCGTCGTCGACTGGGACGCGGAGCTGAAGGGGCGTGAGCGATGAACGCCGAGATGATCGCCGCATTGCGAGAGCTCGAGCGGGAGAAGGGCATCGCCTTCGAAACGATCCTGGGTGGGTTGGAGGAGGCCATGGCCTCGGCCTACAAGGCCCATTGGAAGCAGGAGCATCCCGACGGTGACGACGAGTTCGTCGGGTTCCGCGCCATGATCGACCCCGAGACCGGGGATCTTCGCATGTGGCAGCAGGAGCTCGAAGAGGTGGACACGCCGCCGGTCGAGGGGAGCGACGAGCCCGGACTCGAGATGGAGGTGATCTCGGAGGCGGAGGTGGAGGTCACCGACGACTTCAAGGGACGGATCGGCGCGCAGACGGCGAAGCAGGTGATCTTCCAGAAGCTCCGCGACGCGGAACGCGAGATGACTTATGAGGAGTTCGCGGGCCGAGAAGGGGACGTGGTCACCGGCATCGTCCAGCAGCAGGAACGCCGGTACACGCTCCTCGACCTCGGGAAGGTGGAGGCGTTGCTCCCACAGGGCGAGCAGGTGCCGTCCGAGCCGCTGCGGCACGGCGAGCGTCTCAAGGCGTTCATCACGGAGGTCCGTCGAGGGACGAAGGGGCCGCAGATCGTGGTCTCGCGAACCCATCCCGGCCTGTTGAAGGCGTTGTTCGCGCTCGAGGTGCCGGAGATCAACGAGGGGATCGTCGAGATCATGGCGGTGGCGCGGGAGCCCGGGCACCGCTCGAAGATCGCGGTGGCCTCGAACGAGCCCGCCGTGGATCCGGTCGGTGCCTGCGTGGGTCCGAAGGGTTCTCGCGTGCGGATGGTGGTGAACGAGCTGCGGGGGGAGAAGATCGACGTCGTCCCCTGGTCGGACGAATCGGCCACGTTCGTCGCGAACGCGCTGCAGCCGGCGAAGGTCAAGGAGGTCACGGTCAACCCCGAGACCCAGACCGCCCTCGTGATCGTCCCCGACTACCAGCTGTCGCTCGCGATCGGCAGGGAGGGGCAGAACGCGCGGCTGGCGGCGAGGCTCACCGGGTGGCGGATCGACATCAAGTCCGAGAGCCAGGCGGCGGAGCCGCCGGCGCCGGTCGTGGTTCCGACGCCGGTGGTTGCCGAGGACGCACCGGCGCCCCCGGAGGGGGCGCCGGCAGAGACCGAGGAAGAGGTGGCCACGGGGGCGGGTGCCGAGCCCACACCGAAGGAGGCGGAGCCCGTCGAAGCCGAGGTGCCGGCCGACGCCGCGCCAGCGGAGGCGCCGGCGGGGGAATGACGAGACGTGGCGCGCGAGCCGGAACGTTCGTGCGTCGGATGCCGGGAGCGCGCGGCGAAAGCTGAGCTCGTGCGGGTCGCGCGCACGCCGGCAGGCGTGCGCGTCGATCCGAACGGTTCGGCGCCGGGGAGAGGTGCGTATGTCCACCGCGACCCCGCGTGCGTGGCGGTGGCCCTGCACAAGGGCGCATTCGCGAGCGCGCTGCGAACCAGTTTGGCCGAAGAGGAACTCGCTAGGCTAAAGGATCAGATCGAGGAGGCGTTGCAGGCGACATGAGGATCCATGAGCTCGCAAGAGAGCTCGGTGTCTCCAGCAAGGAGCTGCTGGAGACACTCGAGAAGATGGGCGTGACGGGCAAGTCCGCCTCCTCGAGCGTGCCCGAAGACCTCGTGCCTCGCCTGCGGGCGTCCGGCGGCAAGGCGACGAAGGCCGCCAAGCCCCGCCAGGTCATGGAGCCGCCACCGAAGCCGCGAGCCAAGTCCAAGCCGAAGTCGGCCACGCCCAAGGCCACCCCCGCCCCGGCCCCGGAGAAGGCTCCGGCCGAGGGCAACGGCGCGGCGGTCGCCCCCGCGCCGCCCGCTCCCGCACCGGTTCCTGCCACCACCGCGCCGGGGGCGCCGGCTCCTGTGGTGGTCCCCGCCGCGACCGGATCGGCTCCTGCGCCCGCGGCGCCGGCAGCCCCGGCTCCGGTACCGGGCTCCGCGACGGCCCCGACACCGGCGGCCGCGCCCGCACCGGCAGCCGCACCTGAAGGCCCGGTCCTGCAGGTGGTTCGGGGCTCGACCCCACAGCTCTTCGCCGAGAAGACCAATCGCTCCCCGGCGGACATCGTGAAGATCCTCTTCATGTCGGGCGAGATGGTCACCGCGACCACGTCGCTCTCCGACCAGGCCCTCCAGACCCTCGGGGCGGAGCTCGGATATCACGTGGAGGTCGTCGGCCTCGAGGACGAGATCCAGGCCGAGGAGCGCGAGCGTGAGGACGAGGTGGACGAGTCCAAGCTCGTGCCTCGCTCGCCGGTCGTCACCGTCATGGGTCACGTCGACCATGGCAAGACGAAGCTCCTCGACGCGATCCGGGTGACCGACGTGGTCTCCGGCGAGTTCGGCGGCATCACCCAGCACATCGGGGCGTACCAGGCGCACGTGAACGGACGTGAGATCACGTTCATCGACACGCCGGGCCACGAAGCCTTCACCGCGATGCGTGCTCGCGGCGCGCAGATCACCGACATCGCGGTGCTCGTCGTCGCCGCCGACGACGGTGTGATGCCGCAGACGGTCGAGGCGCTCGACCACGCGAGAGCGGCGGGCGTGCCCGTGATCGTGGCGGTCAACAAGATCGACAAGGAAGAGGCCGACGCGAACCGCGTGCGGACCCAGATGGTGGAGCGCGGACTCGTCCCCTCGGAGTGGGGCGGGGACACCGAGTTCGTCGACGTCTCCGCGAAGACGAACGCGAACCTGGACGGGCTGCTCGAGACGGTGTTGATCGTGGCAGACCTCGCGGAGCTGAAGGGCGATCCCACCGGGCACGCCCGAGGCACCGTCCTCGAGGCGCACCTGGACAAGGGCCGCGGGCCGGTCGCGACGGTGCTGGTGCAGAAGGGAACGCTCGAGGTGGGCGACGCCCTCGTCTGCGGCACCACGTACTGCAAGGTGCGCGCGATGGTCGACGAGAACGGCCAGCCCGTCGAGGTCGCCGGACCGGCGAAGCCGGTCCAGGTGCTCGGCTGGAACGGGGTCCCCAACGTCGGCGACGAGTTCCGCGAGGTCGAGGACGAGCGCGAGGCTCGCCACGTCGCGGCCGAGCGGGAGTCTCGCGTCCGGTCGGCTGAGGTCGTGAACCAGCGTCCTGCGTCCCTCCAGGAGCTCTTGCGTCGCCAGGAGCGCCAGGACATCCCGGAGCTGAACCTCGTCGTCAAGGCCGACGTCCAGGGTTCGCTCGGAGCCCTCACGGACGCGTTCCTGAAACTGCCGCAGGACGAGGTGCGCGTGAACCTCGTCCATTCGGGCGCGGGCGCGATCACCGAGCACGACGTCGACCTCGCGAAGACGGCGGCTGCGATCGTCGTCGGATTCAACGTCCGGCCAAACGCGAACGCTCGCGAGCTGGCAGAGCGCGAGGGTGTGGACATCAGGCTGTACCGGGTCATCTACGACGCGATCGACGACGTGAAGGCCGCTCTCTCCGGCATGCTCAAGCCCGAGGAGCGCGAGTCGATCCTCGGCGAGGCGGAGGTCCGCCAGACGTTCCGAGTGCCGAAGCTCGGGGTGATCGCGGGCTGCTACGTCACGAGAGGCACGATCCGCAGGAACTCGCAGGTTCGGCTGATCCGCGACGGCGTCGTGGTCTACGAGGGTCGGGTGGGGTCGCTCCGCCGGTTCAAGGACGACGTGGCCGAGGTCCGCGAAGGGTTCGAGTGCGGGATCGGGCTCGAGAACTTCCAGGACGTGAAGGAGGGCGACGTGATCGAGGCTTTCGAGGTCGAGGAGTTCGCCCGCCAGATCTCCTCCTGATGTTGACGGCCGCCCTTCGGCTCGATCTCCGGATCCCGGCGTGCGGATCGTTGAAGGAGAAGCGCCACGTGATCAAGGGTCTGACGGGTGGGATCCGGTCGACGTTCGAGGTCGCCGTCGCAGAGACCGGCTACCAGGACAAGTGGCAGCGGGCCGAGCTCGGCGTCGCTGCCGTGGCGGCGGAGGGATATCACCTCAAGAAGGTGATGCATTCGGTGGAGCGATTCGTGGAGCGATGGGCGGAGGTCGAGATCATCGACAGCGACCTGACGCTCCATTCGCCGGACGACTGAGCGACGCGGGGGGATCGAGGTGCCACAGGGTGCTCGGAAAGCACGGGTCGCGGAGGAGTTCCGCGAGGTCCTCGCGGAGGAGATCCAGCGGCTGAAGGATCCACGGATCGGCTTCGTCACGGTCACCGGGGTGCAGGTGACCGCTGACCTGAAGCGTGCCTGGGTGTCCTACACGGTGCTCGGAGACGACAAGCAGCAGCGGTCCACGGCCGCGGGGCTCCGCTCCGCCACGCCGCATCTCCGGAAGGAGCTCGGGCGCCAGGTTCGGCTGCGGAGCCTCCCCGACCTCGAGTTCCAGGTGGACCAGACACTCGCCCAGTACGACCGGATCGAGGAGATCATCGGCCGGCTCCATCGTGGGGAGGCCCCAGATGAGTGAGGACATGAGTGAGCTGGAAGAGATGCAGCGAGCGGCCGAGATCCTGTCGGGAGCCGACGAGGTGGCGCTCGCCTGCCACATGAACCCGGACGCCGACGCGCTGGGGTCGATGCTCGGGCTCTCGAACCTCCTTCGTTCCCGAGGGGTCCGGACCGTCTGTTCCTACGGGAACGAGCCGCTGGACCTGCCGCGGTGGGCGACGCTCCTGCCTGGCATCGATCACGTCGTGCCGCCGAGCGCGTTCCCCGCGCACCCCGGGGTCATGGTGACGTGCGACTGCGCGTCCTTCGACCGGCTGGGCGTGCTGGGGGGATCGGCCTCCGATGCACGCGAGCTGATCTGGATCGACCATCATCGTTCGAACGACGGTTACGGCACGGTTCGGCTCGTCGATCCGGACGCGTCGTCCACGTGCGAGATGGTGTTCCGCCTGATAGAGACGATGGGTGGTGCCTTCGACCGTGACGTGGCCCTGTGCCTGTACGCCGGCTTGGTGACCGACACGGGGCGGTTCCAGTACCAGGCGACCACCCCCCAGACCCTCAGGGTCGCCGCCCGGTTGCGCGAACACGACTTCGATCACGCAGAGCTCGTCCGAGCGATGTACGAGGACAACGACCCGTCATTCCTCCGGCTGCTCGGCACCGCTCTGGGGCGCATGACCGAGGTGCCCGAGGCGAGCGTGGTCTGGACCTACATCACGCAGGCGGACCTCACTGAGGCGGGCGTCGGGCCCGGCGACACCGACGACGTGATCGACGTGCTCCGCACCGCCAGGGACGTCGACGTCGCCGCCGTGCTGAAGCAGCAGCGGGACGGTCGGTTCAAGGTGAGCGTCCGGTCTCGAGGGGCCCACGACCTCTCCGCCGTGGCGTCGTCGTTCGGCGGTGGCGGGCATCGTCTCGCGGCCGGGTACACGTCCGAACACGGTCCGGAGGGGACGATCGAGCGACTCGTCGCCGCGCTCCGCCAGGCGTCGTGACGCTCCCGTGACCTCGGCGGAGGGCTTGCTCCTGGTCGACAAGCCCGGAGGGGTGACGTCGCACGATGTCGTCGACGTCGTGCGACGTGGGCTGGGGACGAGGAAGGTGGGCCATGCCGGGACGCTCGACCCGATGGCGACCGGTCTGCTCCTGATCGGGGTCGGCCGCGCGACTCGCCTGCTCCGGTTCCTGGGCGGTCTGCCCAAGACCTACGAGGGGACGCTGCGACTGGGCGTGGAGACGACCACGTTGGACGCCGACGGAGACGTCGTCCGCGAGACCGAGGTCGACGCCACCGAGGCAGACGTCGCCGCGGCGATGCGTTCGCTCGTGGGGGAGTCGCTCCAGCGCCCGCCGGCGTACAGCGCGGTGAAGGTCGGCGGGCGGAAGCTCTACGAGGCGGCCAGGGAGGGCGAGCACCTCGAGGCCCAGCCGCGTCCGATCCGTGTCGACGCCTTCGACATCGTCTCTTCCGTCGTCCCGGACGTGACGTTCCGCGTCGTCTGCTCGGGCGGAACGTACGTGCGCGTGCTCGCGGCCGACGTGGGCGCCGCCGTGTCGTGCGGCGCCCACCTCACCGCCCTCCGCCGGACGGCCATCGGGCCCTACGTGGTCGATGACGCCGTCGCCCCGGACGAGGCATCGGAACCGCAACCGATCGAGGTGGCCGTGAGCCATCTCCCTCGCGTCGACCTCGACGCCGAGGAGGCCGTCGCGGCCTCCCACGGGAGGCCGCTCGGCCCCGCCGGCCTCACCGGCCCGTACGGAGCATTCGGGCCGGACGGACGTCTGATCGGCGTCTACGAGGACGAGGGGCCGCGGGCCCGTCCGCAGGTCATCCTCGCCTCCGGCTGACCGGTACCCTCCATCGGCTATGGACATCGTCCGGGGCGTGCACGCTCTCCCGCTTCCCGACGGGCCGTCGGTCGTGACGATCGGATTCTTCGACGGCGTCCATCTCGGTCACCAGGACGTCATGCGCCGCACGGTCGAGGCGGCGAAGGAGCGGGACGCTCGCAGCGTCGCCGTGACGTTCGACCGGCACCCGCGCGAGATCCTCACGCCGGGTGAGGAGCCTCGACTGCTCACCACCGTGGATCGCAAGGCGCGGTTGATCGAGGCGTGCGGTGTGGACGTGCTGGTCGTGCTCGAGTTCACCAAGGAGTTCTCGATGATCTCCGCCGTGGACTTCGTCCGCGACGTGCTCGTCCTGGGGTTGCACGCGGTGCACGCGAGGATCGGCGCCAACTTCACGTTCGGGCATCGTGCGGCCGGGAACGTGAAGACGTTGCGCGAGATGGGCGAACCGCTCGGGATGACGGCGGACGTGGTCGAGCTGTTCACGATCGCCGGCCGCGTCGTTTCGTCCTCCTCGATCCGAGGAGCCCTGGCCGCGGGCGATCTCGCGTGGCCGCAGACGGCGCTCGGGCGCAGATACGCCGTGGACGGCGAGGTGGTGTCCGGGGCGGGGCGCGGCAAGGGACTCGGCTACCCGACCGCCAACCTCCGCACCTGGCCGCGGCTGCTGCTTCCGGGACAGGGGATCTACGCGGGTGTGGCGGAGCTCGAACACGGGGACCGGTTCGTCGCGGCGATCGACGTCGGGACGAACCCGACGTTCGGGACGGAGCCGCTCCACGTCGAAGCGTTCCTCCTGGACTTCCCCGACGACGAGCTCCGAGGCGACACGCTCACCGTCGAGTTCTGGGAACGGCTCCGCGACGAAGTGAAGTTCGATTCCGTGGACGAGCTCGTGGCGGCGATCGCCGAGGACGTCGAGCGAACCCGCAGCGTCATCCCGGCCGGCGGCAGCGCCTCCACCTGATGTGGGGGTTCGCGGCGATGGCGCTGGCGTGCGCCGTCGGCGGCGCCGTCCAGGGCACGATCGGATTCGGGCTCGCTCTCGTCGCCGTGCCCGTGATGCAGCTCGTCGAGCCCGGCGCCGTCCCGGTCGCCGTCCTGTGCGCCTCGCTACCGCTCACCGCCACGATGGCGCTCCGGGAACGAGGCCACGTCGACATGCGGGGGCTCGCCTGGATCATGGCCGGTCGGGTGATCGGCACGGGCGCCGGCGTGTGGATCCTCGCGTCGGTGCCGGCGACCGGTCTCGCGGTGGCGGTGGGCTCGATGATCCTGCTGGCCGTGTTCGCCTCCCTCGTGGGCATCCCGCTCGGTCCCCGGCCTCCGATCTCGCTCTTCGCGGGGCTGGTCTCCGGCGTGATGGGAACGACGGCGGCGATCGGAGGTCCGGCGCTCGCGATCGTCTACAGCGAGCGGCCCGGGCCCGAGATGCGTTCGACGATCGCCGTCGCGTTCGTCCTCGGCTTCCTGCTGTCCTTCGGCGCCCTGCTCGCGGCGGGGCAGGTGGACCGACCGGACGTGGCGCTGGGCCTCACGCTGATGCCACCATTGCTGTTCGGCCTCTGGGTGGGCATCCGGATCGCGGGTCGTGTTCGCGCGGGATGGCTCCGGACCGCCGTGCTCACCTTCGCGGCTCTCGGTGGCCTCACGGTGATCCTCCGGGCGGTGATCTGACGGTCTTCGATCCTCGCCCGTCCCTCAGCAGGCGGAACGCGAGCCGGGCCATGAACGCGAGCGGGATCGTGGTGTTCGCGCGCTGGAGCAATCCGCTGCCCGGCCGGACCACGTCGCGGAGGAACCACGCGGAGAGGCCCGCACTCGCGCCCGCGGCGCCGAGCCCGGGCCTCGCCAGGTCGCGCAACGTCGGGTCCCTCGCCAGGCGCGGCGCGAGCGCCACGAGTCCGAGCGTCCCCGCGACCCCTCCGACGACGGCCGCGGCGTCGTGCACATCGTTCTCCCACGATTGGGCTTCGGCCTCGCCGGGGGCCGGGAAGTTCGAGCGGCGATCGCGGCGGAAGAGGCCGGCAACGATCGTCGCGAGGCCCGCGACCCCGATCAGCGCGGGACCCACACCTGGGCGCGGGCCGAGCCTCCGTTCCAGCGCGGAGGCGAACGCCACCGTGCAGCCGCCGAGCGCGACGAACCCGGCCGTCATCACGAGCGGGTCGTTCGCGTCTTTGGCGGCCAGGCCGCTGATGTGCTCGTGCCTGACCTGGTACTCGTCCTGGCGGCGCTGCGCGACCAGCCATGCGGCGGTGAACGCGACCGGCCCGAGCACCCCGCACAGCGCTCCGAGACGATCCGCCCTCGACACGCCGACATCGTAGAGGTGCGAGCATGCCGCCCATGCGGCGACTCGCCGACAGGATCGTGCGGCTCATCGCGAGGGCCTCGACCTTCGGCTGGTTCCGCGCCGTGGACGTGACCGGCCTCGAGCGCATCCCCCGCTCCGGGCCCGTCCTGCTCGCGGCCAACCATCACGGCGGCTTCGTCGATCCCGCGCTCCTCATCGCCACCGTGCCGCGGCCGGTCCGCTTCCTCGCGATGGCCTCGCTGTTCCGCATCCTGCCGCTCCGTCCGCTGCTCGCGTTCGCCGGCGCGATCCCGGTCCATCGGGCTCAGGACGCCGGGGGAGACGGAGCGGGAACGCGGCGCAACGTCGACGCGTTCGGCGCGTGTTTCGCTCATCTGCGCGAAGGCGGCGCGATCGGGATCTTCCCCGAGGGGGAGGCGAGCGACCGATCACACCTCCTCCCGATCCACACCGGCGCCGCACGGATCGCCCTCGGAGCTCACTCGCGCGGCGCGATGGGCCTTCGGATCGTCCCGGTCGGCCTGATCTATGAGGACAAGCAGCGAGCACGCTCCCGCGCCTACATCCGCGTCGGCGAGCCGATCGAGCTCGACGCCGACCTCGCCACGAACCCGGGTGTTCCCCCCGATGAGACCGACCACGAAGCGGTTGCCGCGCTCACGAGCACCATCGCGTCGCGGCTCGCGGACGCGGCGATCGACTTCCGGAGCGCGGAGCAGCGATCCGCCCTCCGCCTGGCCGCCAACGTCGCGCTCCGACGGGAGCGCGGTGATCCCCGGGGGCGACCGCCGTTGGGAGATGTCGAGCGGCTGGCCGACCTCCTGTCGGAGGCTGAGCCTCCCCTCGAGGCGGCCGTCGTTGCAGCCGCCACCGACTACCGAGAGGCGCTCTCCGCCGCGCAGATCCCCGATGCGGTCGTCACACCGGGAGCCGAGGAGGCATTCGCCCGGCGGAGCCGGATCGGCTGGGTGCTCACGCTGGCGCTCTCGCCGCTCGCCGCGATCGGGCTCGTGACCAACGCGGTGCCCGTGATCGCCGTGTACGCGGTCGGCCGGCGTTCGATGCCCCCGGTGACCCACGCGACGGCCAAGTTCCTCACGGCGATCACGCTCTTCCCGGCGAACTGGGCGGTCCTCAGGTGGGTGGTGCTCGACGACGCACCCCGGCCGTGGCTGCTCACACTGGCCCTGGGGCCGGTCTGCGGCCTCGCCGCCCTGTGGTGCGTGGGGAGGGCGATCCGAGCACGGCGGGCGCGGCTGGGCCTCGGGAGGCTGGCCGCGGCGTCGGGCCTCGTGGATGACCTCCGCACCCGCCGAGCCGGACTCGTGCATGCCGTCCGAGCTGCGACTTCACGCCATCAGGAGACACGGAGGGAAGGTCTTGACCCGGATAGTGCTGGTAGCCTTGACCTGCAACCATGACGCTGACCAAAGAAGCCAAGAACGAGATCATCCAGGAGCACGCCCTCTCCAGCGGTGACACGGGATCTGCCGACGTGCAGGTCGCGGTGCTGACGCGGCGCATCGCCGAGCTCACCGAACACTTGAAGACCCACAAGCAGGACCATGCCTCCCGGCGCGGTCTGCTGAAGATGGTGGGGCGGCGGCGGCGGCTCCTGGAGTACATCAAGCGTGAGGACATCGACCGCTACCGGGCACTCATCGCCAAGCTCGGGCTGCGCCGTTGACGCGACGTTGCGAAGCATTTGGGAGCATCGCGGTCGCCATGAAGGAGTGATGCGAACGACCCACTGACCGACCGATCGGAGGCGGAGGAGCCCCATCACGGTCGGTTCTCAGTCGCGGACCCCCGGACGGCGCGCAGCGCCCAGACCCCTGCGCAGCGCCCAGCACCACACGCCGGAGGCCCACCACTGACAACCGGCCCGCCGCCTCCCGCAACCGCGGCGCCACGAGGGCGCTGCCCACAACAGGAGGTACACGGCCTATGGCCACCAGCATGTCACGGCAGATCGGTACCAAGGATCTGCTTCTCGAGTCCGGCACGTTCGCCAAGCTTGCCGACGGCGCCGCCGTCGCTCGCTACGGCGACACGATGGTGCTCGCCACCTGCGTGAGCTCCAACCCCCGCGAGGGGATCGACTTCTTCCCGCTCACGATCGACGTCGAAGAGCGGATGTACGCGCGGGGGAAGATCCCCGGCAGCTTCTTCCGTCGCGAGGGACGTCCGTCCGAGACGGCGATCCTCACGGCACGCCTGATCGACCGTCCCCTTCGACCCTCGTTCCGTGAGGGCTATCGGGACGAGGTGCAGGTCGTCATCACCGTTCTGTCGGTCGACATGGCCAACCCCTACGACATCGCCGCGATGAACGCGGCATCGCTCGCGGTCGGGATCGCGGGCCTGCCCTTCGATGGGCCGGTCGGCGCGGTGCGGCTCGGCCTGATCGGCGGCGAGTGGACCGTGAACCCCACGTTCCAGGAGCTCGACGAGGCGACCTTCGACATCGTCGTGGCCGGCTCGAAGAACGACCAGGGCGGGATCGACATCTTGATGATCGAGGGCGAGGCGCCCGACATGACCTGGCCGCTCCTCGCGGCGGGGGAGGGCGCCACCGCTCCCACCGAAGAGGTCGTGACCCAAGGGATCGAGCGGGCGAAGGAGGTCATCGCCGAAGTCATCGAATTCCAGGAGGAGTTCCTCGCGGAGGTCGGCGTGAAGCCGTCGGACTTCGAGCCGCACCCGTTGTACCAGCACGATCTCTGGGAGGCGCTCGAGTCCTTCGCGAAGGACAAGGTCCTGACCGCGCTCGTGCCCGACCGGAAAGAGCGCGAGTCCAACATGTCGGCGCTCAAGGACGAGGCCAAGGCGCACCTGGCACAGGTGCTCGGGGAGGACGTCTTCGCCCAGCGGAGCCAGGAGTTCTCGCCAGCCTGGAAGTCGCTCGAGAAGAAGGTCATGCGCGAACGTGTGATCTCGGACGGGGTTCGACTGGATGGCCGCGGAGCGAAGGACATCCGCCCGCTCTCGGCGCACGTGGGTCTGCTGCCCCGGGCGCACGGATCGTCGCTGTTCGAGCGCGGCGACACGCAGGCACTGAACGTCGCGACGCTCGGGATGCTCCGCATGAACCAGATGATCGACACGCTCGATCTCGAGGACTCGAAGCGGTACATCCACCACTACAACTTCCCGCCGTTCTCCACCGGTGAGACGGGCCGCGTCGGCTCGCCCCGCCGCCGAGAGATCGGTCACGGGGCGCTGGCCGAACGAGCGCTCATCCCCGTGATCCCCTCGGAGGAGGACTTCCCGTACACGTTGCGATTGGTGTCCGACGTCTTGGCCTCGAACGGCTCGACGTCGATGGCCAGCGTGTGCGCGTCCACGCTCTCGCTGATGGATGCCGGTGTGCCGATCAAGGCGCCGGTGGGTGGGATCGCGATGGGGATGATCGCCGAGGACGGCACGTACGTGACGCTGACGGACATCCTCGGTGCCGAGGACGCGCTGGGCGACATGGACTTCAAGGTCGCCGGAACGCGCGAGTTCGTCACCGCGATCCAGCTGGACATGAAGGTGAGCGGGATGCCGGCCGAGGTACTGGCCGGGGCGTTGGAGCAGGCTCGAGAGGCTCGTTTCAAGATCCTCGACGTGATGGAGGCGACGATCCCGGCTCCGCGCGACGCCGTGAACCCGATCGCCCCGCGGATCATCACGATCCAGATCCCGGTGGACAAGATCGGTGAGGTGATCGGACCGAAGGGCAAGCGGATCAACGAGATCATCGCGCAGACCGGCGCCGACATCGACATCCAAGATGACGGCACGGTCTTCATCGGGTCGCACGAAGGTGAGGGCGCGGATGACGCCGCCCGGATGATCGACGAGATCGCGAACCCGCGTCCCGTCCTCCAGGGCGAGACCTACGACGGGACGGTCGTGAAAACGACCACGTTCGGCGCGTTCGTGAACCTCGTGCCCGGCCGGGACGGTCTCGTGCACATCTCGAAGCTCGGCAAGGGCAAGAGGCTGAACTCCGTGGAGGAGGCCGTGAGAGAAGGCGACAAGCTCACGGTGGTCGTCGAGGACATCGACGCCCAGGGCAAGATCAGCCTGAAGCCGGTCGGTCCGGAGTGGGAGGTTCCCGAGGGCGAGCGGTCCTCCGGCGGAGAGGGTCGCGGGCCGCGCGAGCCCCGTGAGCCGCGTGAGAACCGCGAGCCCCGTGAGACCCGCGAGCCGAGGAACGGGGCCGATGGCGGGCCGCGACGCCACGGCCGACGGTTCCGCGACGCCGACAAGGGGTCGTCCAGCAGCTAGACGACCTCCGGAGGCGGATCAGTGGGGATCGAGCGAACCGAGTTCTCCTCGGGGTTGCGGGTGGTCACGGAGCGGATGCCCGGCGTCCGCTCCGTGTCGCTCGGCTTCTGGGTGCTCGCCGGATCCCGCGACGAGCCGCCTGCGATCAGCGGCTCGAGCCATTTCCTCGAGCATCTGCTGTTCAAGGGGACCAAGAAGAGGACGGCGCGCGCCATCGCGGAGAACTTCGACGCGGTCGGCGGAGACGTGAACGCCTTCACGTCCAAGGAGTACACGTGCTACTACGCGCGCGTCCTCGACCGGGACATCGAACTCGCGGTGGACCACCTCGCCGACATGCTCCAGCACTCGATGCTGCGATCGGCGGATCTGGATGCCGAGCGACAGGTGATCCTCGAGGAGATCAACATGCACGAGGACTCCCCGGAGGAGGTCGTGCACGACCTCTTCACCGAAGCGCTCTGGCCGAACCACCCGCTGGGCCGGCCCGTCCTGGGCACCGCCGAGACGATCCGCGCGGCCACCAGGGACAAGGTCCATCGGTTCTACCGGCGTCATTACGTGCCCGGCCGCCTGGTCGTGGCGGCCGCGGGCAACCTTCGGCACGAGGACCTGCTCGACATGCTGCGGAGTCGCATGGACACGGGCCGGATCGTCGGCACCGGCGATCCGCAGGGGTGGGATCTCCGAGCCGGCCAGGCCCCGCCCGAATCGTCCGCCGAGCCGTTGGTGAAACGGCGGAAGACCGAGCAGGCGCACATCTGTCTCGGTACGAACGGCCTCCCGCGTAGCGACCCCGACCGATTCGCGTTCCTCATCGTGAACGGGGCGCTCGGCACCGGGATGTCTTCGCGCCTGTTCCAGGAGATCCGGGAGAAGCGTGGACTCGTGTACTCGGTGTACAGCTACCACTCGCAGTACACGGAGGCGGGCCTCTTCTCCTGCTACGCGGGCACGACGCCGGCCCGCGCGCGAGAGGTGATCGGGCTGCTCCGCCGCGAGCTCGAGGATGTCGCGGGAGGTGGCTTGACGGCCGAGGAGTTCGAGCGTGCCAAGGGCCACGTGAAGGGCTCGATGGTGCTCTCGCTCGAGGATCCGGGGAGCCGCATGTCGAGGATCGGGAAATCGGAGATCGGGCACGGCGAGATCCTCACGGTGAGCCAGGCGCTCAAGCGCGTCGAGGACGTCACCCTGAGCGACGCGCAGCGAGTGGCCAAGCGGGTACTGTCGCAGCCGATGACGCTCACGGTGCTCGGGCCGTTCGCGAAGCGCGATCTCGCCGGCGTGATGGCGTGATCCGCGTCGGCGTGATCGGCGCCACCGGTCGTGTCGGCGCCGAGGTGTGTCGCGCCGTGCACGCCGACGCGGACATGGAGCTCGTCGCCGGGATCTCGCGATCGAAGGCCGGAGAGAAAGCCTCCGAGGCACTCGGTCTGCAGGGCTCCGACCTCGTGCTTGCGGAGAACCTGGACTCGTTCCTCGAAGCGGGTGTCGAGGTCGCGGTCGACTTCACGAGCGCCGGGTTCGCTCCCGAGCACGTCGGGTGGGCCATCGAGCATGGTGTGCACATCGTCGTCGGCACCACGGGGTTCGAGGTCGACGACACCTGGCGCGAGGCGCCGGTCGGCGTCTTCGTCGCTCCCAACTTCGCGATCGGCGCGGCCCTCATGCAGCGGTTCGCCGCCGAGGCGGCGCGATACCTGCCGGCCGTGGAGATCGTCGAGCTGCACCACGACGGGAAAGCGGATGCGCCCTCGGGGACGGCGGCCGCGACGGCTGACGCCGTCGTGGCCGCCCGCCCGGAGAAGTGGAGTGGGCCGTCCTCCGAGTCCCTGCCCGGTGTCCGTGGCGGCGAGCGAGCCGGCATCCGGATCCACTCGATCCGGCTGCCCGGCCTCGTCGCACACCAAGAGGTGATCTTCGGCGGTCAGGGCCAGACCCTCACGATCCGCCACGACTCCACCGACCGAACGTCGTTCGTGCCGGGCGTCCTGATGGCGATCCGATGGGTGCCGTCGCACCCGGGGCTCACCGTCGGGCTCGACGCCCTCCTCGATCGCTGAGCCTGGCCTCCCGTACCGATCGAGCCGATAGGCTCCCCCCTCCATGGACATCGAGATCCGCACCATCACGGAGGGCGAACGGGTCGATTGGATCCAGGCAACCTCGACCGCGTTCAGCTCGACCGCCAAGGACGACGAGATCGAGGCGTTCCTTCCCGTCATCGAGGTCGATCGCTCGTTCGCGGCCGTCGAGGGCAGCCGGATCGTCGGCACCTCCGCCTCGATCACGTTCCGGATGATGGTTCCCGGCGGCGCGAGGGTCCCGACGGCGGGCGTCACGATGGTGGGCGTGCAGCCGACGCATCGTCGGCGCGGGATCAACAGCCGGATGATGACCGCGATCTTGGAGCAAGCCGCCGAGCGGGGTGAGCCTCTCGTCGCCCTCTTCGCGTCGGAGGGAGCGATCTACGGCCGTTTCGGCTACGGGCTGGCCGCGTGCCTGGGCGAGTTCCAGGCGGAGTCCGCGCGCATGGCGTTCGTCCGTGGGTACGAGCCCGGTGGGCGCGTCGAGCTCGTGTCCAAGGACGACGCGCTGCCGCTCGTGGACCGGATCTACGACGCGTCGCTTCGCCCCGGTGGGGTCGAGCGGAACGAGGCTCTGCGAGACAACATGTTCGCCACGGTGGGTGAAGAGAAGGAACAGTCATGGATGTACGCGGTTCACTTCGACGACACCGGCGAAGCGGACGCGTACGCGGTCTATTGGGTGAAGTTCGACTGGCCCCGGTCGGTCCCGACCGGCACGATGACGGTGAAGGAGTGCGTCGCGTCCACGCCTTCTGGGCACGCGGACATATGGCGGTTCCTCTTCGACGTGGACCTCGTGTCGACGGTCGAAGCCTGGAACCGTCCGGTCGACGAGCCGTTGCTTCATCTGCTTCGCGAGCCGAGGCGGCTGCGCTTCAGCGTGGTAGACGGTCTGCGGCTGCGAATGGTGGACGTGGCGGCCGCGCTGGAGGCGCGCCGCTACGCGGCCGACGGACGTGTGGTCTTCGGCATCGCCGACCCCTTTCGGCCGGACACCTCCGGCACCTACGAGCTGATCGCGGAGGGAGGGGTCGGTCGGTGCGCCCGCTCCGATGCCGCCGAGGACCTCGCGGGCACGATCAACGTCCTCGGAGCCACGTACCTCGGCGGGACGAGCTTCCGACAGCTCTGGTGGTCTGGGCAGGTCGAAGAGCGAAGCGCTGGAGCTCTCGATCGCGCCGACGCCATGTTCGCCTCGACCCCGGCGCCATGGTGCGTCGTCGACTTCTGACCTCACCCGTCACCAACCTCGAAGGAGCCGATGGCCCCTTGCCCCGGCGCGCAACGGCGGGGTAGGGTCCGGGGCTCGGCGAGATGGAGGATGGGATGTCTGGACGGGCCAAGCCTCACCGTTCCTGGCGGCAGCTGCTCCTGGTGGGCTTCGCACTCGTGCTCGTCTCCGGAGTGACGGGGGCCGGCCCGGCCGCGGCGCACAACTTCACCAGGAGCGACGGCAACGACTCTCCGGGCAGGCTGGATCTGCGGTCCGTGTCGGTGAGTCATACATCGACGGCTGTGGTGCACAAGGTCAGGACCTACGAGTCGTGGACCCCCAGGAGTCTCGGCAACGATTCGTTCTTCATCATCCAGATCGACAAGAACAACACGACCGAGGGTGTGTACGAGCGGTGCGCGTTCATCTTCTACGCCTCCCGCCTCCGTGGATCGCTCACCAACTGCGGCTCGCAGTTCATCCGGTATCTCCCGGTCGCCAAGCTGTCGGGAACCACGGCGACGATCACGGTCCCGAAGACGCAGACCGGCAACGTGTACTGGTGGGCGGGAGCGAGCCAGTGGGACGGCCCCTCACCCTGCGGCCGAGGGTGCGTCGACTTCGCGCCCAACAACTTCCCCGACATGCTCCACGACATGATCCAGCCGGTCGTGACCCTGACCACCACGCCGCTGCGCGTGTGGGAGAGCTCGACGACCACTCTGTTCAACTTCCCGTTCTCCGTCTCCGACGCGCATTCCGGGATCCAATCCTGGGTCCTCCAGCGCCGCGCGGTGGGGTCGACATCATGGACCGCCGTCAGCCAGGGCTCGTCCGGAGGCTCGAAGAACCCCGAGATCAACGGCGTCGAGGGCACGAGGTTCGACTATCGGGTGGTCGCGACCGACAAGCAGGGGAACAGGAAGTTCAGCCCCCCGCGCCGCGTGTACATCCCCCGTGACGATGACAACCTCAGCCCACAAGGTGTTTTCTCGGATGTGCCCACCCCGGCGACCGATGCCACCGCGTTCGGCGGGACATACTCGGAGATGTCGTCCGGGACCTTCACCTACACATGGACGCCGGGGACCGACTGCCTCTTCGAGCTCATCGGTCCCAGCTCCGGGAACTGGGACGTCACGGTGACCACTGCCGACGGGCCGCCCACGAACATCACTGACGAGAACTTCGTCGAGGATCTGCCGCGTCAGACGCTCTACACGGATTCGACCTGCGCGACGGAGTACGTGGTTACGCTGAACTCGGGCACGTTCGGCCTCGACGCGGTTCTGGGCTGAGCCCTAGCGGCTCACGGGTTCGTCCTCGCCCGCCTGCCGGCGGGCGAGGACGAACACCAGATCGCTCAGCCGGTTGAGGTACCGCCTGACCTCCGGGTTGACGTCGCGGCCCTCGTGTTCGAGGGCCACGACGTGGCGCTCGGCTCGCCGGATCACGCTCCGTGCGAGGTCCAGCGCCGCGCTTCCCTCGTTGGCGCCGGGCACGACGAACGCCTGCGGCAGCGCCCGTTCCGCGACCAGCTCGTCGATCCGTTGCTCCAACCGTTCGGTCATGTCGGTCGTCACCAGCGACACGCCGGGTTGAAGCTTGGCCCGCTCGGCCGGGTTCGTGGCTAGATCGGCACCCACCACGAAGAGCTCACGTTGCAGCGCAAGGATCTCTTCGTTGAGCTGCCGGCCGGCGGACGCACGAGCCAGCCCGAGCGCCGCCACCGCCTCGTCCGTCGTGCCGTACGCCTCGGTCGCGGCATCGTCCTTCGGGATCCGGCCTCCGTACAAGAGCCCCGTCGTTCCGTCATCGCCGGTCTTCGTGTAGATGCGCGGCATGGGGAGCTAGCATAGGGCGTCGCGGCGGAGCCCCTGCCGACCCGGACCACGGGGCACCGCCATGGATGGCGAGAGGAGGCATCGCGTGACCGGAAGGTTCGGATCGCTCGTCACCGCGATGGTCACCCCGTTCCGCTCCGACCACGCGGTCGACCTCGACGGCGCCCAGGAGCTCGCGTCCTGGCTCACCGACAACGGCTCCGACTCCATCTTCGTCGCCGGCTCGACGGGCGAGTCCCCGACGCTGTCCCACAAGGAGAAGGCCGACCTCTTCCGCGCGGTGGGCGACGCGATCCAGGGGAAGGGGAAGCTGATCTGCGGGACCGGGACCTATTCGACCGCCGAGACCCTCGAGCTGACCCAAGCGGCCGAGGACGCCGGTGCGGACGGGATCGTCGTGGTCACGCCGTACTACAACAAGCCGCCGCAGCGGGGGCTCGTCGCGCACTTCGAGCACATCGCGGACGCGACCGAGCTCCCGATCATCGTCTACAACATCCCCAGCCGTACGGGTACGCGCATCGAGCACGAGACGATGGTTCGGATCGCGCAGAAGCCCAACATCGTCGCCGTGAAGGATTCGACGGGGGATTTCAAGGCGATCTCGAACCTGATCTCCGAGGCTCCCGAAGGCTTCGAGGTCTACTCGGGCGATGACTGGGCGACGTTCGGATACGTGTGCCTCGGCGCCGTGGGCGTGGTGAGCGTTGCCTCCCATCTCGTCGGCCCGCAGATCCGGCAGATGATCGATCTGATCGAGACCGGAGACGTCCCCGCCGCCCGCAAGCTCCACGAGGATCTCTCGCCGCTGTTCAACGCGCTGTTCGTCACGTCGAACCCGATCCCGGTGAAGGCGGCCCTGGACATGCTGGGCCGGCCGGCCGGGCCGCCCCGCCTGCCGCTCGTTCCCGCCACCGCGGACGAACGCGATCGGATCCGCAAAGCACTGGAGGATGCCGGTCTCCTCTGAGTCTCCCGCGCGACTGGTGTTCCTCGGAGGGGTGGGTGAGGTCGGCCGGAACATGGCCTGCCTCGAGCTCGACGACCGGATCCTGATCATCGACGTCGGTCTGTCGTTCCCGTCGGGCGACATGCCGGGCATCGATCTCGTCCTGCCGGACTTCGACTTCGTTCGGGAACAGGCCGACAAGGTGCAGGCGGTCGTCCTCACCCACGGTCACGAGGATCACATCGGCGCACTCCCGTACCTCCTCCGTGACATCGATCGCCGACTCGAGGTGTACGGAACGGCGTTCACGCTCGCCCTGTTGCAGAGCAAGCTCGACGAGCACGAGGTGGCCCACCTCGTCGACCTGAAGACCGTGACCCCGGGCGAGCAGGCCTCGACGGGTCCGTTCACGATGCGGTTCCTCCGCGTCACGCACTCGATCCCCGACGGGATGGCGGTCGTGGTCGACACCCCGTTCGGGGCGATCGTGCACACCGGCGACTTCAAGATCGATCAGACGCCCCTGGACGGCAGGGCGACCGACCTGCATGGCCTCGCCGAGGAGGCCGGACGCGGGAAGGGCGTCCATCTCCTCCTCTCCGACTCCACCAACGCCGAGGAGCCGGGGTACTCCGTCAGCGAGCGCACGGTGGGACCCGTCCTGCACGACATCGTCGCGGGCGCTCCGGGCTTGGTGATCGCGGCATGCTTCTCGAGCCACATCCACCGGGTGCAGCAGATCGTGAACGCCGCACACGCCAACGAGCGCGTCGTGGCGTTCCTGGGCAGGTCGATGCACAAGTCCGTCGACGCCGCCAGGCGGCTCGAGCTCCTTCACGTGGCGGACCAAGACGTCGTGGACATCGAGGAGATCGACCGGCTGGACCCTGGCCGCGTCGTCGTGATCTGCACCGGTTCGCAGGGGGAGCCGTACTCCGCGCTCTCGCTGATGGCGCAGCGCCAGCACAAGTTCGTCGACATCGGACCCGGGGAGACCGTCGTCTTGTCCTCCTCCCTGATCCCCGGGAACGAGCCCGCGATCCATCGCGTCGTCGATGCCCTCTATCGCACGGGGGCCGACGTCTTCCACATGCCGTCGGACCCGGTGCACGCCTCCGGCCACGCCGCCCAGGAGGAGTTGAGGCTGATGCTCTCCCTGGTCAGGCCGCGCTGGTTCATCCCGGTCCACGGGGAGCGGCGCCACCTGCAGCACCATGCCCGGCTGGCCCACGAGGTCGGCATCCCTCCGGAGCGAACGCTCGTCTGCGAGGACGGAGACGTCGTCGAGGTAGGGGAGGAGCTGAGGCAGCTCGATCGGATCCAGGCGGGGATGACGTTCGTGGACGGGCTGGGCATCGGCGACGTGGGCGGCGAGGTCCTGAGGGACCGCCGCAAGCTCTCGGCGGACGGGGTGGTCGTGGTCGTCATCATCGTGGACTCGCAGACGGGCGAACTGGTCGGCGGTCCCGACGTCGTGAACCGTGGGTTCGTCCACGAAGAGACCTCGGCGGACATCCTCGAGGAGGCTCGGACGCGGGTCATGCAGTCGGTCAAGGAGTCCGCGGAGGCGCACGTGACCGATCCGTCTGCGCTCCAGCAGAACGTCCGCCGCGTCCTCAAGAAGTACTTCAACGAGGTGACGCAGCGCAAGCCGGTGATCCTGCCCGTGATCATGGAGGTCTGAGCACCGCTCGGGTCCTTGAAGCGTCCGCCTCACCCGTCATGCTTGTCCGAACATGGCCACGAAGACTTCCCCCTCCCGGAGGGCCGGGACCGGTGGGACGCGTAAGCGACCCACGAAGAAGGCACGCGCCAAGAGGAAGCCGGCGAAGACCTCGGTCAGGACCGTGCTCTCGCCCTGGGCTCGCGACGCCCTCGGGATCGGCCTCATCGTGCTGGCCCTCCTGGCCGTGCTCTCGGTGTGGATCGAAGCCGGGGGTCCCGTGGGCCGGGCCATCGCCTGGCTCATCCGAGGTGCGTTCGGGATCGGGGCCTACGCGTTCCCCGTGTTCGGTGCGTGGTGGGGGTTCGTGCTCCTCCGGGACACCGCGCGTGAGGATCGGGTCCGGCTGTTCATCGGCTTCGCGGTGCTCCTCGCAGGCGTCTTGGGCCTGGTCTCGTTGTTCGCCGGCAACCCGAGCTTCGCAGCGGGCGAGGAAGCCCTCGCCGAGGCCGGCGGCGTCGTGGGGGCGGTCGCCGCCTGGCCCCTCGCCCGAGTCATCTCTCCGATCGGCGGCGCGATCGTGTGCGCGGGGGTCGCGAGCCTGGGACTGCTCATCTTCACCGGCACCCCGTTCGCCGCGATCAAGGAGAAGCTCGACACCTTCCGGGAGGAACGGGACGAACGCGACCCCGTTTCCGCCAAGGCCCGCGAAGAGGATCGAGCGAAGCCGCGGCGGACGTGGTCGCTCCGGGAGCTCTTCGGACTGAACGACGAGGACGTCGTGCTCGTCCCCGATGCGGACGACCACTCGACGGAGACGATCCCGGCGGTCGAGGAGGAGCCCGGGTTCGTCACCGATCCGGGGCTCCCCGTCACCAAGGCATCCCGCACCCGAACCGTCACGACGCCGCACGGTCCGTACCAGCTTCCTCCGCTCGAGCTGTTGCGGACGGCTCCTCCCTCCAATGCGGACGCCCGCGCCGAGCGGGACACCTTGGCCGCATTGGAACGGACGCTTCACACCTTCGGGGTGGACGCCAAGGTCGTGGGTGCCCATCGGGGTCCGACCGTCACGATGTACGAGGTCGCGGTCGCCTCCGGCACCAAGGTGAGCAAGGTCGTCAGCCTGTCGAGCGACATCTCCTACGCGTTGGCCTCTCCCGACGTTCGGATCCAGGCGCCGATCCCCGGCAAGTCGGCGATCGGCATCGAGGTCCCCAACACCCACCGGGACTTCGTGATGGTGGGAGACGTCTTGCGTTCGCCCGCCGCGAAGCAGGCCACCCACCCGCTGGAGGTGGCGCTCGGGAAGGACGTCCACGGCCGGGCTCGGATGGTGAACCTCGCGGAGATGCCCCACCTGCTGATCGCCGGAGCCACCGGTGCCGGCAAGTCGTCCCTGGTGAACTCCTTCATCACGTCGCTGCTGGCCAGGACCACGCCCGAGGACGTCCGGCTCGTGCTCGTGGACCCCAAGCGCGTGGAGCTCAGCCACTTCGGCGAAGTGCCGCATCTGCTTTCACCGGTGATCGTCCATCCGAAGCGCGCGGCCGAGGCCTTGCAATGGATCGTGCGCGAGATGGAGATGCGCTACGAGCTGCTCGCGACGGTGGGCGTCCGCGACATCGACTCCTACGAGGAGGGCCTGCGCGACGGCACCCTCCGGATCCCGCCCGGCATGGAGGAGAAGTTCGAGCACATGCCGTTCATCGTCGTCGTGATCGACGAGCTCGCGGACCTGATGATGGTGGCCCCGCGCGCCGTCGAGGACGCGATCTGCCGCGTGGCGCAGATGGCGCGAGCCGTCGGGATCCATCTCGTCGTGGCGACCCAGCGCCCGTCGGTCGACGTCGTCACGGGGTTGATCAAGGCGAACATCCCTTCACGCATCGCGCTGATGACCTCGTCGCAGGCGGACTCGCGCGTGATCCTCGACATGAACGGGGCGGAGAAGCTGGTCGGGCACGGGGACATGCTGTTCGCGCCGTCCAACATCTCGAAGCCGGTGCGCATCCAGGGCGCGTGGGTCACGGAGGGTGAGGTCCGGGCGATCTGCGACTTCATCCGCGCGCAGCGGGAGGTCGTCTACGAGAACTCGGTGGAAGGGCTTGCGCTCCCACCAGGCGAGGGCGCCGGCGAGCACGACATCGGCGACGACGACGACCTGTTGGAACAGGCGGCCGAGCTCGTGATCCGGTCCCAGCTCGGGTCGACTTCGATGCTGCAGCGGAAGCTCAAGGTGGGGTTCGCGCGCGCCGGCCGGATCATGGACCTGATGGAGGAGCGCGGCCTCGTGGGGCCCTCCCAGGGATCGAAGGCGCGCGATGTGCTCCTCACGTGGGAGGAGTGGGAGGAGCGCCGCACCGCCTAGGTGTCATCAGCACGCATCGTCGGCTCGTCGATCGAGCCGAACCGATCAGATGGCGCCGACGCGCCGGGCAACCTGGAACAGCGTGTCCGCGTGCTGCTGCGGATCGATCATGAGCTTCCCGGCCACGCCGACGTGCGACTGCCAGTAGCCGTAGATCCGGTCGATCGTCCACCCTCTGCCCTGCGCGCTGCGGAAGCTTCGGACCATCTCGCTGCCGGCCCAGATCGCCTCGGGGCTCACGAGGAACCCGCCGTTCCAGCCGTCGATCGTTCGCCAGAATGCGCCGATCGATCCCCACGCGCCGTCGTCCTGTTCACCCGCGACGAGGAGGTAGCGGACGGGCCCGTTCGAGAGCAGGTGTGGGGACGGCAGGAGCCCGCGCACCGTCGCCAGCGGCGAGTCTTCTCTCGGTGATCGGGGCATGCTCGGTTCCAAAAGGATCTCCCTCCCTGCACCGCCAACTGTAGTCCCCCGCGGGATGCACTCAACCAGACGGACGGCCGATTCGGAACGGGACCTTGGACCTAGGCCGGCCGGCTCCCCTCCGGCATCCGCGGGAGTGAAGGGCCGCGACGGCTATCCTTGCCCTCTCATGGCCGGCTCAGTGACGGATCCCCGGGCAGGGGTCGGCTCGGCGCTGCGGCGTGCTCGCGAGGTGCGAGGGGTCTCGCTCGACGAGGCGGCGCGCGACACGAAGCTCCGAGTCGATCAACTGGATGCGCTCGAGCGGGAGGACTTCGACGTCCTCCCGGGCGACGTCTACGTGCGCGCGTCCCTCCGCACGTACGCGAGCTATCTCGGGCTCGACGCGGGCAAGATCGCCGGTGCCTACGCCCAGACGGCAGAGGAGGCCGAGCCGACGCCACCGCCCGGCAAGCTCGGCCCCGTCGAGCGGATGATCGCCGCGAGCCGCATCAGGGACAACCAGCGGTTCCTCCTCGTCGCGGCGGCCTCGATCCTGTTGATCCTGCTGGCCTTCGGCCTCCTGTCCCGTGGCGAGGCCGCCCCACCGACGGCCGTGATCCCATCGGGTACGTCGTCGCCGATCCCCACCGATCCCACCATCAGTGCGGTGCTGGTGGCCCGGAGCGACGTGACGGTGGAGTCCCAAGAAGACGGCGCCCCGGCCTCGTATGCGTTGCGACCGGGGGAGACGATCACCCTCGTGGCTCTGGAGCACCTGCAGTTCACCGTGGCGGACGCCGGCCTCGTCGAGGTCAGCTTGAACGGGGCCGACGTGACCGAAGGGGTTGCCGGATCGCCACACACGTATCGCTTCACACTGGGCGACGACGGAGGAGCATCATCGCCGAACGGGTGAGACCGCTCGGGCTGGGCTGGCCGAACGTCCTGTCGATCGGACGGATCGCGTTGATCCCGGTCATCGTCGTGCTGCTGGGCACGGATCGGGCAGAGACGAGATGGCTGGCCCTGCTCGTGTTCGCCGTGGGGGCACTCTCCGACCTGGCCGACGGGTACCTCGCGAGGCGTCACGAGATGACCACGTCCGTGGGAGCGTGGCTGGATCCGCTCTCGGACAAGCTGTTCGTGATCGTGCCGGCCGTGGTGCTCGCGGCACATGAGGACTTCCCGTGGTGGGCCGCCGCCGTGATCGTCTTCCGTGAGGTGGCGGTGTCGCTCCTGCGATGGCGACTGGACCAGCGAGGCGTATCGATGCCCGCGTCGCGCGCAGGCAAGGCCAAGACGCTCAGCCAGATCGCGGCGGTCGGGCTGTCGATCGCCCCGCTGCCGTCGGGGTTCGACCCGGTCGTGCTCACGGTCGTCGTGCTCGCGGTGATCCTGACGGTCACCAGCGGGCTCGAGTACCTGTTCACCGAGCGCCACCGCATGGAGACGGGGTGAGAGCGGAGATCGTCGCGGTCGGGACCGAGCTGCTCCTGGGCCAGATCGCGAACACCAACGCTCGGTGGATGTCGGAGTCGCTCGCGGCGATCGGCGTCGACGTCCTGCATCATCAGGCCGTCGGAGACAACCTGGAGCGGATCGTCGAGGCGATGCGGCTGGCGTCGACCCGCGCCGACGTCGTGGTCGTCACCGGTGGGCTGGGGCCGACGCAGGACGACATCACCCGCGACGCGCTCGGCGCCCTCCTGGACGTGCCGATGAGACGACATCCGGAGCTCGAGGAGATGCTCCGGGAGAAGTTCCGCTCGTTCGGTCGGCGCGAGATGCCCGAGAGCAACCTCCGCCAAGCCGACGTGCCCGAGGGCGCCCGATACATCACGCCGAAGCGAGGGACGGCGCCGGGGCTGGCTGCGGAGCTGCCCGACGGCGGACGGATCTACGCCGTGCCGGGCGTGCCCGAGGAGATGGTCGAGATGATGGACGGCACGATCCTGCCGGAGCTGGCGTCGGCGGTGGGCAGCGGGGTGGTCCGCTCTCGCGTGCTCCGGTGCGCCGGGATCGGCGAGTCGGCGCTCGCCGAGCGCGTCGACGACCTCTTCTCCGGTTCCACGAACCCGACGATCGCGTTCCTAGCGTCGTCCGGTGAGGTGAAGGTCCGGATCACCGCCAAGGCCGGGACCGCGAGCGAGGCGGACGAGCTGATCGAGCCGGTGGCCGAGGAGGTCCGGCGGCGGCTCGGCGACGAGGTGTTCACCTCCGAGGATGAAACGCTCGAACAGGCCGTGGTCCGGCTGCTGGCCGCGTCGGACACGCGGCTCGCCTGTGCGGAGTCGATCACCGGCGGGGGAGTGGGGGCCCGCCTCACGAGCGTGTCGGGTGCGTCCGAGGTCTTCGTCGGCTCCGCGGTCGTCTACACGATCGAGGCGAAGGAGGGCGTGCTGGGTGTTTCGCGGAAGACGTTGGAAGGTCCCGGGCCGGTGAGCGAGGAGTGCGCGCGGGAGATGGCGGCAGGAGCTCGGCGGGTCTTCGCGGCCGACCTCGGGCTGGCGCTGACGGGCGCGGCCGGACCGGAACCGCACGGTGGCGCGGCTCCCGGCGTCATCTGGATCGCACTGGAAGGCGACGACGTGTCGCACGCGCGAGGATTCCAGGTGCCGGGTGAGCGCGATCGTGTCCGCCGGTGGGCAGAGCAGGCCGCGCTGGACCTCGTCCGTCGCCATCTGGAGGGCCGTCCGCTCCCGGCCTCCGACCGCTTGATCTGATGACTCGGGATCGGGCTTCCCGCCCGGAAGCGAAGCCGCTCCGGCTGTTCGTCGCCGTCGAGATCCCGGAACAGGCGAGAGATGCGGTCGAGGATGCCTTCGCTCCCTGGCGGGAGGAGTTCCCGAAGGCTCGTTGGGCACCGCGTGAGAACTGGCACGTGACGCTGAAGTTCCTCGGGCGGACCTGGCCACGGCTCACGGACTGGGTGCCGGACCGGGTGGAGGAGGCGGCGCGGGTCGTCGAACCCTTCCGTACTCGCGTCAGCGGCGTCGGCGGATTCCCGTCGCCGGGGAGGGCTCGCGTCTTGTGGGCGGGCCTCGAGGACGATGCGGGCCACGTGGCGGGGCTGGCGGTCGGCATCGAGGGGGGGTTGCTCGAAGAGTTCCCGGCGGAGACGCGCGAGTTCCACCCGCATCTCACGGTGGCTCGGAGCGATCCGCCCGTGAAGCTCCCTCCGGAGTACGCGGAGACGCCACTGCTGACGGCGGACTGGGAGGTGCAGCATGTGGTGCTGTTCCGGAGCCACCTGCGACGGCCGGCGCCCGTGTACGAGCCGCTGGCGCGCTTCCCACTGGGCGGCTAGATGCAGGCCCGGAGCGCCTGGGTGCGTGGACTTCGGTTGGGGCTAAGCCTTCGATCGATCGCCCTGTTCCCACACGGACACGTGGGTCCAGCTCCGTGACGGATATGGGTGACGATCCCAATCGGCCCAGCGCTCGCGCAGCCGAAGAGCCGCCAGGCGAGCCATGAGATCCAGCTCTGAGACATAGGCGTAGCGGATCCGTACGGGGTACATCCGGACGCTTGAGTCTCGGATCGTCACGTAGGCACTGTCGGTCCGCTGGGCGAACGGGTCATGGCTCGAGGTTTCCAGCGTGACCTCATCGATGCCCACTGATTCCGTCGCGACGCGCTGATCGTGAGCGTCGAACCGCGTCACGTCTGGCACGAAGGCCTGCATCGCGAAGACGCCGTCGGGCGTGAGATGGCGCGCGACCGCCTCGAATGCGGAGACCTGTTCGTCCTGGGTCAGGAGGCCGAAGAACGTATTGAAGACCACGTAGATGAGCTTGAATCGCGTCTGAAGCGAGAAGTCCGCGAAGCTTCCCATGGTCACGGAGATGCGGTCGCTTCCGGGCTTCGCCTTCAGCTTCGCGAGCATCGCCTCGGACGCGTCGATCCCGTGCACCTCGACCCCGGCTTCTGCAAGCGGCAGCGCTACGCGGCCGGTACCGATGCCGAGTTCAAGGGCGGGGCCATCTCCAGCCAGGTCCTTCAAGAAGGAGACCGCGCCAGCCGTGTCCTCCGCGAACGACCCCAGATACCGTTCGTCGAAGATCTCGGCGATCCTGTCGCCGTAGGTCGCGTCGCCGTAGTCGTCGTCGCGCATCGCGCTGAGGGAAGCATCGGGGAGTGCTCGCGTCAATCGCACTCGGATCCCTGGGATCAGCGATGTCACCGATCGGGCCGAGAAGTGCTGCCGCCACCTTCCCAGGGTTGCTTGCGTTCGAACACCTGTTCGACTAGCCTCGGCCCGCACGCACTCGGGAAATCAGGAAGAATGACAGAGGTGTAACTCATGTCAGAGTCGAGGGCTAATCTCCACTCGTCGCTTGCACAGGCACTCTCCCGGACCCCCTCCGGGCAGGGCCAAGGTCGGAGAGAGGGCACGAAGGAGGGGAACGTGGATCGGGACAAGATGCTGGACGTCACGCTGCAGCAGATCGAGAAGCAGTTCGGTCGAGGCGCCGTCATGAAGCTCGGCGAGCACCCGATGGGGGCGGGCATCACCGTCATCCCCACGGGCTCGCTGGCATTGGACATCGCGCTCGGGGTCGGAGGGATCCCGAAGGGCCGCGTCGTCGAGGTGTTCGGTCCGGAGGGCTCGGGCAAGACGACCGTGTGCCTGCACATGATCGCGGAGGCGCAATCCAAGGGTGGCATCGCCGCGTTCATCGACGCCGAGCACGCGCTCGATCCCACGTACGCGCGGGAGCTGGGTGTGAACATCGACGAGCTCCTCGTGTCCCAGCCGGACTCGGGTGAGCAGGCCCTCGAGATCGCGGACATGTTGGTCCGCTCCGCGGCGCTCGACCTCGTGGTCATCGACTCGGTGGCGGCGCTCGTGCCGCGCGCCGAGATCGAGGGCGAGATGGGCGACACCCACGTCGGGTTGCAGGCGCGCCTGATGTCGCAAGCGATGCGGAAGCTCTCCGGTTCGCTGTCCCGGTTCGACACCACCGCGATCTTCATCAACCAGCTGCGCGAGAAGATCGGCGTGATGTTCGGATCGCCCGAGACCACCCCCGGCGGGCGGGCGCTGAAGTTCTACTCGACCATCCGGCTCGATGTTCGCAAGATCGAGAACCTCAAGGACGGGACCGAGGTCGTCGGGTCTCGCACCCGGGTCAAGGTCGTGAAGAACAAGGTCGCGCCGCCGTTCCGCCAGTGCGAGTTCGACATCATGTACGGCAAGGGCATCTCCAAGGAGGGCTCGCTCATCGACGTGGGCGTCGATCTCGAGATCGTCAAGAAGTCCGGCGCGTGGTTCACGTACGAGGGCGACCAGCTCGGACAGGGCCGGGAGAACGCCCGGCAGTTCCTCGCCGAGCACACCGACCTGCGAGACGAGATCGAGCGGAAGGTGCGCGAGGCCGTCGGGCTCACCGGCTTCACGGAAGACGACGACCAACCGATCACGATAGGCGAGGCCGAAGCGCCCCCGCTCGAAGAGCCGCCGCCCTCCGACGAGCCGGTCGCCGCGGGCAAGCGAAGCAAGGTGTCGGGATAGGCGCCGCGGCTGTGCCTCGCCGTCGCGAGGTCAAGAACCCGAAGAACTGCCACGAGCGCGCACTCGGTCTCTTGGCGGTCCGCCCCCGCAGTCGCCGGGAGCTGGAACGGCGCCTCCTCGCCGCCCGGTTCGAGCCGGACGAGGTGCAGGACGTCCTCACGCGGCTGGAACGGGTCGGGTTGGTGGACGACGAGGCATTCGCCCGGCAGTACGCGGAGCAACGGTTCGGCGCCCGCAAGGAGGGCAGCCGGGGCGTCGAGCGGGGACTCCGGGCGGCCGGGATCGCTCCGGCCCTCGCGGCCACCACCGCTTCCGAGGGGGCTCCGGACGACGACGAGGAGCGGGCGGCAGATCTGGCCCTTTCGCGGGCCTCGCGGCTCCGTGGCGTCGCACCGCAGAAGGCCTTCACACGGCTCTCCTCGCTCCTGATGCGGCGGGGCTACAGCCCCGATATCGCCCGCAGCGCAGCACGGAAAGCGCTGGAGATCTCCTTCGAGGACGAGTAGCGACCTTGTGTCTCGCGAGCCCCGGCCGTACCATCGGGGAAACGAGAGGAATCGATCTCCCGAACCCAACCAGGCGAACGACCGAAGGGCTGAAGTGACCGAGTTCAACATCGACCCGACCACCTGCTCCGATCCCGCACGTGCTCTCAGAAGGGGTCGGCGGCACTAGCCTTCGTCGAACCACTGGATCGGTGACCGAGATCCCTCTCCCGAGACATCGGGAGGAACGATGGAAGCCATCGTCGCCGGCCTCCTCGGTCTTGCGGCCGGGGTCGTCGTGGGATTCGTCGTCCGCAACTCGATCGGAGCGTCCAGTGCGCGCTCCGCCGAAGCGCAAGCCAAGAAGCTCCTGCTCGACTCCGAAGAGGAAGCAGCCAAGACCCGCGCTCGAGGGCTCCAGGAATCCAAGGACGAAGCCTCCCGGATGCGGCGGGAGACCGAGGAGGACCTGAAGCACCGCCGGGAGGAGGTCGGACGCCTCGAGCGCCGCATCACGGAGACCGAGGGCGACCTCCGAGACCGTGGCCAACGGATGGATGCTCGGACCGAGGAGCTCAAGGAGCGCGAGGACAAGCTGACCTTCGTCCGGGAGCAGCTCGAGAAGGCGACCGAGCAACACAAGGCGCAGCTGGAGCGGATCGCCGGGATGACGTCCAACGAGGCCAAGGATCTGCTCGCCTCGCAGGTGATCGACGAGGCGAAGCGCGGCGCGATGGCACAGGTGCGCGAGATCGAGCAGCGCGCCCGCGAGGAGGGCGAAGAGCGAGCCCGGAAGATCGTGACCATCGCGATCCAGCGGGTCGCGTCGGAGCAGACGGCGGAGTCCAGCGTCAGCGTCTTCACCCTCCCCAGCGAGGACATGAAGGGGCGCATCATCGGCCGTGAGGGGCGGAACATCCGTGCGTTCGAGGCCGCCACCGGGGTGAACATCATCATCGACGACACGCCCGAGGCGGTCGTCCTCTCGTGCTTCGACCCCGTGCGCCGTGAGGCCGCGAGGATGACCCTCGAGAAGCTCGTCCAGGACGGGCGGATCCAGCCGGCCCGCATCGAGGAGGTCCACGAGCGGTCCGTGCGTGATCTCGACGAGCAGATCCGGAAGTCGGGCGAAGATGCGGTCGCCGAGGTGGGGCTCACCGACGTCCACCCGGAGCTGATCAAGCTCCTGGGCCGGCTCCAGTACCGGACGAGCTACGGCCAGAACGTGTTGAAGCACCTGGTCGAATCCGCCCACATCGCGAGCGCCCTGGCGGCCGAGATCGGGGTCGATCCCACGATCGCGAAGCGAGGCGCATTCCTGCACGACATCGGGAAGGCCGTGACGCACGAGGTGGAGGGCTCGCACGCGATCATCGGCGCCGAGATCGCGCGCCGGCTGAAGGAAGATCCCGAGATCGTGCACTGCATCGAGTCCCATCACGGGGAGGTCGAGCAGCGGACGGTCCACGCGGTCCTCGCGCAGATCGCCGACTCGATCAGCGGCGGCAGACCGGGTGCGAGGCGCGAGTCGATCGAGACGTACATCAAGCGTCTCGAGCGCCTGGAGGAGATCTGCACGGCCCACGAAGGTGTCGAGAAGGTCTTCGCCATGCAGGCGGGTCGCGAGGTCCGCGTGATGGTCACGCCCGAGGGGGTCGACGATCTGCAAGCGCAGACGATCGCGCGGGACATCGCCAAGCAGGTGGAGGAGGAGCTGCAGTACCCGGGCCAGATCAAGATCTCGGTGATCCGGGAGACGCGCGCCACCGAGTACGCGAGGTAGCCTCGGGACGTGAACGGGACGTTCCTTATCCGCACCTTCGGGTGCCAGATGAACGAGCACGACTCCGAGCGGATCGGAGGCATGCTCCGCGCCGACGGCATGACGCCGACCGAGGACGTCGCGGATGCGCGGGTGATCGTCCTGAACACGTGCGCGATCCGCGAGAACGCCGACAACAAGCTCTACGGCAACCTCGGGCACCTCAAGCCGCTGAAAGCGCAGAACCCCGACCTGCGGATCGTCGTGGCGGGCTGCCTCGCCCAGAAAGATCAAGGTGTGATCCAGGAGAAGGCGCCGTGGGTCGACGTCGTCGTCGGGACGCACGCCCTCCCGCACCTGCTCGGTCTCCTGCGACGGGCGGAGGACGAAGGTCCGTTGATGGACGTCGCCGAGTACACCGAGCTCTTCCCCTCGGCGCTTCCGGCGGCGCGTGACGATGCGTTCCGCGCCTGGGTCGCGATCGCGGTCGGATGCGACAACGCCTGCACGTTCTGCATCGTGCCGTTCGTCCGGGGCGCGCAGCGCTCCCGGGCGATCGGCGACGTGCTCGCGGAGGTGCAGGGGCTCGCGCGCCGTGGCGTGGTCGAGGTGACGCTGCTCGGCCAGAACGTGAACACCTACGGGCGCGACGTCACGGTTCCCGGGACGTCGCGCCGCCCGCTCTTCGCGGAGCTGCTGCGACAGGTGAACGAGGTCGAGGGACTCCGGCGGATCCGCTTCACCTCGCCGCACCCCCACGACTTCACCCCGGACGTCATCGAGGCGATGGCGGCGAGCGACAAGGTCTGCGAGCACATCCATTTCCCGCTCCAGTCGGGATCGGATGCGGTGCTGAAGGCGATGCAGCGCTCCTACCGGCGCGAGCGCTACCTCGGGTGGCTCGACCGGATCCGCGACGCGATCCCGCGATGTGGCGGTGTCCACCGACATCATCGTGGGGTTCCCGGGCGAGACCGAGCGCGGACTTCGCCGACACGCTCGACGTGGTCGAGCGAGCGCGGTTCGATTCGGCATATACGTTCCAGTACTCGCCGAGACCCGGAACCCGCGCTGCCTCGATGCCCGATCAGGTCCCCAAGGAGATCGTGCAGGAGCGGTTCGACCGGCTCCTGCTTCTGCAGGGGGAGATCTCGTTCGAGAAGGCACGTGCGCAGATCGGCACGGAGGCCGAGGTCCTGGTCGAGGGCGCCGGGCGCAAGGGAACCTCGTCGCAGTCCCGAACCCGGACCAACCGGATCGTGCACCTCGCGGAAGCGCCGGAGCCGGGGACGTTCGTCACGGCGCGGATCACGGCCGCGGCGCCGCATCACCTGTCCGGCGAGGTCGTGCCCGCGCCCGCTCTGGTCTGAGGCGTGGAGCCGTTCCTCGCCCTGATCGGACCGACCGCATCCGGCAAGACCGAGGCCGCCCTCGAGGTCGCGGACACGATCGGTGCAGAGATCCTCTCGATCGACTCGATGCTCGTGTACCGAGGCATGGACGTGGGGACGGCCAAGCCCACGGCCGAGCAGCGAGCCCGCATCCCGCATCACCTGCTCGACCTCGTAGAGCCCAGCGAGCCGTTCAGCGTGGCGGCGTTCCAGGCGGCGGCCCGCGAGGCGGCGGACGACGTCCGCCGTCGCGGGCCGCGGCCGCTGCTGGTGGGCGGCTCGGGCCTCTACTTCCGGGCGGTGGTCGACGGACTCGACTTCCCGGGGACCGAGCCGGAGACCCGCGGGACCCTGGAGGGGGAAGCGGCCGCCCTCGGGCCCGACCGGATGCATCGGCGCCTCGCCGACGCTGGACCCGGTCGCCGCCTCGAAGATCGATCCGGCGAACGTCCGGAGGACCGTGCGAGCCCTCGAGGTGGCGGCGATCACCGGGAACCCGTTCAGCTCCTACGCCGCGGCGTGGGAGTCGTATCCGCCGGAGCGGGTGCGCGTCGCGGGGATCGGCCTGACGCCGGAACTGCTCATCGCAGCGGGTGGAGATGCGGGTGCAGGAGATGCTCGCGGCCGGCTGGCTCGATGAGGCCGAGAAGCTCGTCGCCGGCGGGTTCGGAGGCTGGCTCACCTCCTCGCAGGCCATCGGCTACGCTGAGCTGGCCCGCCATCTCGAGCACGAGCTCAGCCTGGAGGACGCCGTCCAGCAGACCGTCAAGCGGACCCGCAACCTCGCGCGGCGGCAGATGGCGTGGTTCCGTCGCGACCCGCGGATCCGGTGGTTCGATGCCGGCATGGAGGGGGCGTCGGGAGTCGTCGGGGACGTCGTGGCCTACCTGGAGGGCGCGTGAGCGAGCTCCGCGTCTGGAAGTACCAGGCCACCGGGAACGACTTCGTGATGACCCACGACCCGGAAGACCGACGAGCGCTCTCCGCCGAGGAGGTCCAAGCCTTGTGCGACCGCCGCTTCGGGGTCGGCGCCGACGGCTCGATCAGGGTGACGCGCGGGAAGGATGGCCGCCCCTTCATGGACTACCGCAACGCCGACGGGAGCCTCGCCGAGATGTGCGGGAACGGCCTCCGCTGCGTGGCGCTGCTCCTTCGCGATGTGGGAGACGCGGCCGATCCGCCGTTCGAGGTGGAGACGAGAGCCGGCACGCGTCGCGTCGCGATCGCGGCCGACGGGCGCGTCAGCGTCGACATGGGCGAGCCCAACTTCACGAAGGTGGCGATCCCGATGCGCGGACCGGCGTGGGAGACGTCCCTCCACGAGCCCCTGGACCTCGGCGGCGGCCTCGTCGTCACGGCGAGCGCGGTGTCGATGGGCAATCCCCACTTCGTCCTGTTCGTCGACGACGACCCGGATCGATTCCACGTCGCACACATCGGGGCGGTGTTGGAGCGCGACGATCGATTCCCCGAGGGCACCAACGTGGAGTTCGCGAAGGTCACGGACGACGGGATCGTCGCGCGTGTGTGGGAGCGGGGGAGCGGCGAGACGATGGCGTGCGGCAGCGGAGCCTGCGCGATCCTGGTGGCGGCGCACGAAGCAGGACTGATCGGTCCCCGAGCCTCCGTTCGGTTCCCCGGGGGGGTGGTGGAGGTCGAGCGCCTGGAGACCGGCTCGGTCCTTCTCACGGGACCGGCGAGTCGCGTCTTCGAGACGACGGTCGATCTCGACGCGCTGATGGAGCCGATGAACACGTGACGACGGTGGCGGAGCGGCTCGCGGCGTCCGCCGAGGCGCTCGTGGCCATCCCGTCGGAGAGCCGGCAGGAGGCGGCGATCCTCACCGAGATCCGCGGACGGCTGCCGGTCGCGTACCGCGTCGTGGACGACGAGGACTCGGTGCTCCTCGCGCTCCCGGAGCGGCGGCCGGGGACGCCGCTCGTGATCCTCGCCGGTCACGTGGACACGGTGCCGATCGGCCGGAGCGCCCCCGGCCGCCGTGAGGGCGAGACCCTCCATGGGCGCGGGACCTCCGACATGAAGAGCGGGCTCGCGGTGATGCTCCTGATCGCCGACTCGATCGCTGCGACCGCGACCGTGACCGCTCCGACGACGAGCGAGTCGTCGCGGATCGAGTCCGATCTCGACGTCGGCCTGCTGTTCTTCGGACGCGAGGAGCTTCCGTTCGCCGAGGACGCGCTCCTTCCGCTGTTCGACCGCCGGCCCGAGATCTCGGAGGCGGCGCTCGCGATCGTGCTCGAGCCGACGGCGAACCAGCTCGAGCTCGGCTGCCTGGGCAACCTGAACGCGACCGTCGCGTTCGCCGGCGAGGCGGCGCACTCCGCCCGGCCGTGGCTCGGCCGGAACGCGATCCACGCCGCGATCGCCGCACTTGCACCGGTGGCCGACCTGCCGATCCGCGACGTCGAGGTCGACGGCCTCACCTACCGGGAGGTCGCGTCCGTGACCACGATCCAGGGGGGTGTCGCCACCAACGTCCTGCCGGACCACGCGACCGCCCACGTCAACTTCCGGTACGCCCCCACGCACACGCCGCCCGAAGCCGAACGGCGGCTGCGGGAGCTGCTCGGTCACCCGAGCGCCGTGGTGGATGTGGTCGGCAACGCACCACCCGGTCGGCCCCCAACCGGGAACCCGCTGGTGGAGCGGCTCCGGGCCGCCGGCGATCTTGCCGTCGGTCCGAAGCAGGCGTGGACGCCGGTCGCCGAGTTCGGCCTCGCCGGTGTGGACGCGGTCAATTTCGGACCCGGTGACCCGCAGTACGCTCACAGGGACGACGAGCAGGTCGACGTCGGCGCGCTCGTCAGGTCGTACGGGGTGCTCATGGCGTTCCTCCGGGGCGAGTCCGGGGAACTCGAGGCCGCGAGCGAGTCGTAGGAAGGGAGAGATGGTCCACCTGTCGCCGGGCCTCCGGGCATCGGAGCCGTATCCGTTCGAGGAGCTGGATCGGCGCAAGGCGGCGGCCGTCGCCGAGGGGCGACCGGTCGTCGATCTCGGCGTGGGCGACCCGCGGGAGGAAACGCCCGCGTTCATCCGGCAGGCCTTGAAGGACGCCGTCCAGCCGACCTCCTCCTATCCGCGCGCGGCCGGTCTCCCGGAGCTCCGCGCCGCCATCGCCTCGTGGGTCGAGCGGCGCTTCGACACGACCCTCGATCCCGACGTCCACATCCTGCCCACCCTCGGGACGAAGGAACCGATCTTCAGCCTCGCCCAGTCGATCCTGGACCCCGAGGGCGGGAAGCACCTGGTGACGGTGACGAGCCCCGGGTACACGATCCCCGCGCGGGGCGCCCGGTTCGCTGGAGGCGATGTGGCCCGGCTGTCGCTCACCGAGTCCAACGGTTTCCTTCCCGATCTCCAGGCGGTGGACGCATCCACCTGGAGTCGCACCGCCGCCCTGTGGCTGAACTACCCGAACAACCCCACGGGAGCCACCGCGCCGCTGGCCTTCCTGAAGGAGGCCGCCGATCACTGCCGTTCGCACGACGTCCTGCTCGCCTCGGACGAGGCCTACAGCGAGCTCTGGTTCGAATGCGAGCCCCCGGCGTCGGTCCTGCAGGTCGGCGACCTGACCAACGTCCTCGTCTTCCACACGCTCAGCAAGCGATCGTCGATGACGGGCTACCGGTCGGGCTTCGTCGCCGGCGACCCCGAGATGATCTCGGCCCTGCGAGCGCTCCGACCGTCCGTCGGTGTGACCCCGCAGGAGTTCGTCCAGCGCGCGTCGGTCGCCGCGTGGAGCGACGATCGACACGTGGAGGAGGTACGGGCCACGTACGCGCAGAAGCGGAAACTCTTCCTGGATCTGTTCGCCTCGCGCGGGGTTCGCGTTGCCGGGAGCGTCGCGACGTTCTACCTCTGGGTCGCCGTTCCCGAAGGCCGGACGTCGCTCGAGTGGTCGCTCGAGCTCCTGGCTGAGGCGGATGTGATCGTCGCGCCCGGTTCGTTCCTGGGCCCGGAGGGGGAGGGGTACGTGCGGATCGCGATGGTGCCCACGATCGAGGGATGCGAGCGCGCGGCAGAAGCCTTGGATCGCGTCCTCGGGAGATCCGCGTGAGCGTCACCGAGCTCGCCGAACGGATCGAGCGATCGTGGGCCGAGCCGGACCGTGTCGACGCCGGCGCCGTGGGAGAGGCCGTCGGGCTGCTGGATCGAGGCGAGGCCCGGGTGGCCGAGCCCGACGGCGACGACTGGAAGGTGAACGAGTGGGCGAAGAAGGCGGTGCTGCTGTCCTTCCGCGTTCGCCAGATCGAGACGACCGAGGTGGGTCCGTTCGAGTATCGAGACCTGCTGCCCTTGAAACGTGGCTACGAGGAGGCCGGGGTCCGGGTGGTGCCTCCGGCGACGGTCCGGTACGGGGCCTTCCTCTCGCCCGGGGTCGTGCTCATGCCGAGCTACGTCAACATCGGCGCGTGGATCGGACCGGGGACGCTCGTCGACACGTGGGCCACGGTCGGGTCCTGCGCCCAGATCGGGGCGGACGTGCACCTCTCCGGGGGCGTCGGGATCGGCGGCGTGCTGGAGCCCGTGCAGGCGAGGCCCGTGATCGTCGAAGACGGCGCGTTCGTCGGCTCGCGATGCATCGTGGTCGAAGGGGTCCGGGTGCGAGCACGCGCGGTCCTCGGGGCCGGGCTGATCCTCACCGGGAACACGCCGGTGTTCGACGTCACCGGTGATGAGCCGCTCGAGTACCGGGGTGAGGTGCCGGCCGGGGCGATCGTCGTTCCGGGATCGCGCCCACGGGACTTCCCGGCCGGCAGCTACGGGCTGCCCGCCGGGCTCATCGTCGGATACCGCAACGAGTCGACCGACTCCAAGCTCCAGCTGAACGAGATGCTGCGCGAGTTCGGCTCGTCGGTGGGTTCCTAGCCGCATGCCGGAGCGGCAAGGGGCCCGAGGGGGAGTGGCCGCCCGTCACAAGGGGACGGACCGGACGCTCGAGTCACCGCTCTCGGCCACGTGGCAGCCTCGTGTGCGCGAGCGGGCGGTGCTGGTGGGCGTCGGGCCGGGGATCAGCGACGAGGACCTCGACGAGCTCGCCGCGCTTGCGGACTCCGCCGGCGCGGAGACCGTCTCCCGGATCGTGCAGAGCCGCCGCGAGCCCGATCCCGGCACGTTCATCGGGCGGGGCAAGATGGACGAGCTCCACCAGACGGTGCACAACCTCGATGCGGAGTCCGTGATCCTCGACCAAGAGCTCACGCCGGGCCAGCTGCGGAGCCTCGAGGAGCGGCTCGGCGTGAAGGTGATCGACCGGACGGCGCTGATCCTGGACATCTTCGCGCTGCACGCGCGGAGCCGTGAGGGCAAGGCGCAGGTCGAGCTCGCGCAGCTCAACTACCTCCTTCCGCGCCTGCGCGGCTGGGGGGAGGCGATGAGCCGGCTCGGCGGCGGCATCGGCACCCGAGGACCGGGCGAGACGAAGATGGAGGTCGACCGCCAGCACATCCGCCGCAGGATCGCGAAGCTCCGACGCGACATCAAGACGCTCGCGAAGACGCGCGACCTGAAGCGATCGCGCCGACAGGACTCGGGGATCCCCCAGGTCGCGATCGCCGGCTACACCAACGCCGGGAAGTCGACGCTCATGAACCGGCTGACGGGGGCCCAGGTGATCGTGGCCGACCAGCTCTTCGCGACGCTGGACCCGACGACGCGGCGGATCGAGCTGCCGGGCCGGCGCCGAGCCGTGATCTCCGACACCGTGGGTTTCGTCGGCAAGCTCCCGCACGATCTGGTCGAGGCGTTCCGGTCCACGCTCGAGGAGGTGGTCCTGGCCGATCTGATCGTCCACGTCGCCGACGCCACCTCACCCGTGCTCGACGAGCAGGTGGACGCCGTCCGGCGGGTGCTGGGGGAGATCGGAGCGGGCCGGATCCCGGAGGTTCTCGCGCTCAACAAGATCGACAAGGTCCGGGGCTCCGCGCGGGCGAGGCTCGCCGGGAGGTTCCCCGGCTCGGTCGCCGTGTCCGCGTTCACCGGGGAGGGGGCGGACGGCCTGCTGGAGGAGATCGGCGCCCGGGTCCCGCACCCCCCGGTGGAGGTCCGGCTGCTCGTCCCGTTCGGACGCGAGGACGTCACCGCCAGGTTGTACCGGGAGGCTGAGGTGCTCTCGAAGGAGACGGACACCGAGGGAACGTTGGTGCACGCGCGCGTGGGACTGCGGTTGTTGTCCGCGATCCGCGGATTCGTGCTCGACGAGGTCTGATCGGATCGCTCGGCCTATCTGACGAGTCCGACCGGTTCGCCCACGCTGACGGGTTCCGGGGTTCCTTCCTCGGTCGGTGCGGTGCGCAGGCTGCGCATGGTTCGCAGACGACGGGCGCGGACGAGGAGCAGCGTCGTGGTGCCGAGGAGCAGGATCACGGTGAGGGCCGCGATGGCGGGAGACTGCCATCCCGGTCGGACGGGCGTCGTGCGTACCGACGGCGAGGCGCCGGCGGCGGGGAACGTGATGGTTGCGCGTGCGCTGCGTTCGAGGAGCCCGCTGCGAAGGGTGATCCGTGCGTCCCACGGACCGGCCGGGATCTCCTCGTCCAGGACGATCGTCACGGGCTGTGTGTCGCCGATCGCCAGCGTGGTGCCGAGGGTGGCGGGGAACGGCCCGGCGCTGAGCCCGCCGGGACCGGCCGAGAGCTCAAGGGTTCCGCTCATGTCGAGTGCACGGCCGCCGGTGTTCTGGACGGTTGCGAGGACCACCGGGTGACCCTCGGGGGAGCGCTCCGCGGTCAGCGAGTCGATCGTGAAGTCGGCCGCCGGTGGGCCGCCGGGCCCGACGGAGAGATAGATCCGGATGCCGACGCGGGTGACGAGGGTGACTCCGCTTTCGGTGGAGGGCGAGCTCGCCTCGGCCCAAACGACGCCGTACTGCTCGCCGGGTGGCGCGTCGCTCGGAACGTCGATGGTCACGGTGGCCGTGACACGCTCACCGGCGGGCACGTCGGACGCGCCGGGATCGACCGATGTCCAGGTCGAAACCTCGTTCGGGGTGTGTCCGGCAGCGCCAAGGAACGAGCCTTTCGCGATCGTGGCGGCTGCGGGGTACAAGACGATGTGCTCTGAGGATGCGGTCGTGTTCGAGACCTCGATGCGACGCTGGATCGTCGTCCCGGGGGCCAGGTGATCCACGATGTAGAGACGGACTCGAGGATCGTTCCCCGCATCTGCCGGTGCATCGAGGAGTCGAAGCCCGATGCCGCCGGATGCAGCCGCTCGAGGGACCGCGGCGGCCACGTGCGCCGAGGCGGCGATGAACAGGGTGGCCGAGAGGACCGCCAGGACCCACCGCGGCGACCGAGCGGATCTAGGCAACCGAGTGGGTGATGGTGGCGTTGTAGGTGGTGGCGATGGTTCCGCCGGGGACCGCGACGTTGATGGTCGGGGTCCAGGTCGCGGAGTTGTCGCCCGTGATCCCGGTCGCCGTCACCGCGGCCGAAGCGCCGGTCAGGTTGGTCGGGTTGTTCGCCGTATAGGTGGCCGTACCGACCTTCGTGATCGTCCCGGCGGTGTAGCCGACGAAGCTGGCAGCGATGGTCGGCCCTGCCGATGGGGTGAATGCGGTCGAGATGGCGCTCGCGACCCAGCCGGAGCCGGCGGCGGCGCTGCGCGCGTCGTTCACCTGGATCTGGCCGAGCGAGCCGCTGATGGTGCCACCGGCGACGCTGTTGGCGATGCTTCCCAGGCTGCCGGCGGCGGCGGGTGCACTGATCGTCAATGTCCCGCCCGTCACGGTGACCGAAGCGGTGGTCGTGTCCGCGAAGGCAGGAATGGCGATGCCGAGGCTGAGGAGTGCGGCCGCGGCGGCCACGAGCAGGCTGCGCGTTCTCATGGGTGGCCTTCTCTCTTCGAATGGTTGATGAGAGCGTGATGTGTGTGCCCTCACCTCTGGCATCGACACCCACGAGAAGGAACTCCTCAGGGAGAAGTACTTGAAGTGCTCACAGCGGTGTTCACCGCGAGCGACGCGCTAGTTGTCGGGCCGCCCGATCCTCCAGAGACTGGGCTCGGCCCAGTTCCCCGTGATCACGGTATCCGGGTCCTGGCCTCGTTCGAGCGCGAAACGGAGCGCGAGGAGCTGCAGCCGGACGGTGAGGGGGATCTGGGCCAGCAGCATCGGGAGCGGGGCAGGTTCGGCGAGGCGATAGGAAGGGATCCCCTCCGCCTCCGCCGCGGCAGTCACGGCGTCGACGAAACCGTCCGTCGCCGGAGTCATCAAGCTGAGGAGCGCATCGCCGGGGCGGAGAGGAACGGCCGAACCGTGGAGCAGGAATTCGATGTCCAGTCCCTCGGAGAGCACGCGCGCTCCTTCCCGAAGCTTGAGCGCCCCCTCACGCGCGGTGAAGGCTGCGGGACCCGCGCCCGCGATCACGAGGGCTCGTTCGGGGACCCGGATCGACTCGGTGCCGGAGGATCCGATGGCGCTTCGGACGGCCCCCGGCACGAGGGCGAGCGCGTCATCCGTGATCGAGTCGGCCCCCATCTCCTTCGCGATCATCGCGAGCACGATCAGCGTCGTCGTGTAGCTCACCGTGTAGGTCTCGGAGGTCTCCGCGGCGCACGTCTCGACCGCGTGGGGGAACGGCGTTCCGCGTTTGCTGATCGTGATGACGTCGAGCCCGGCGGTCGTCGCGAGTGCCCGGGCGGCCAGCGCGTACGCCGTCTCACCGGTGTGCGTGATGACGATGATCGTGTCGTCGGGTCCGACGATCGGCGCCCAGACCACGAAACGCATCGACGAGACGGCCACGGCCGACCGTCCGGCGTCCTGGAGCATCCCGGCTCCCAGGATCGCCGCGTGGTGGCTGGTGCCCGTCCCGACCAGCCAGATCCTGCGGGACCGCTGCAGACCCTCGGCCGCCCCGTGGATCTGCTCACGGGTCTTCTCGGAGGTGAGCAGATGCGAGAGCTCGTCCGGCTGCGAGCGGATCTGGGTTTCGAGGTTGGTGCTTGGCTCGACGGACATGGGCGGGATTCCCTCCGGTCGGTTCCGCGGAGCTTAGCCCGCCCCGTATCCCTTGGCTCACACCTTCCTGAGGACCGCGACCACCTTGCCGAGGATGCGTCCGTCCAGCATCTCGAACGGCTCGAGGGCGGGGTTCTCGGGGATGAGCATCACCCGTGCCCCGTCGTGGCCCAATCGCTTCACGGTCGCCTCGTCTTCGGCGGGCCCCGGCAGGAGCGCGGCGACGATGTCACCGTCGCTCGCCGACCGCTGGCTCCGGACCACCACGACGTCGCCGTCGAGGATGCCTGCGCCGATCATCGACTCGCCGGCGACCCGGAGGGCGAAGTGACCGTCGCCGCGCACGAACTCGGCCGGCACCATGATGCGGTCCTGGATGTGCTCGTCGGCCAGGACCGGCTCGCCGGCTGCGATCCGCCCGATCAGCGGGACCGGTGTTCCCCCTGCTCGTCGATCGTCGGACAGGGTCATGGCCCGGGGCTTGCTCGGATCCTTCGTGAGGAGGCCCTTCCGCTCCAGGTTGGCGAGCTGCGCGTGCACCGACGAAGACGACGTGAGTCCGACGGCGTCGCCGATCTCGCGCACGGTGGGGGGGTAGCCGCGCTCCCGAACCGTCCGCTCGATGAAGTCGAGGATGCGCTGCTGCCGGGCGGTGATGTCAGACACGGTGCGTAGCCTCCTGTCTGGGTGTCGCGGCACGGTAACACCCACCGGGAGAGGATGCAAACATATGTTCGGTTCTGCTCTTGACATCGAACATCTGTTCGGGAAGCATGAACTCATGAGTCGAACACGCGTTCGGCGGAGGCGCCTGACCGCGCTCTGCGCGGCGGCCGGACTCGCCGCCGTCCTGTCCGGACCCGTGGCCAATGCGGTCGGCGTGGGCGGCGCGTCGCAGTCACGTGCCTACAGGACCTACGTGGTCAGGGCCGGGGACACCTTGTGGTCCATCGCCTCGAGCTTCGAACCGGGCACCGACCCTCGCGTCGTGGTCGACGCCATCGCCTCGGCCAACGACGTGAACCCCGGCGCCCTGGTGCCGGGTCAGCAGCTCTCCATCCCGTCCGTGGGCTGACGGATCCGGTCGATGGGTTTGACCACCCCACATCCTGGGGGTACCGTGCCCGCGGCCACCACATCTTGTGGCCACACACGACATGAGATGCCCTTGGTGCGGTGCGGACGACGACCGGGTCGTCGACTCGCGGCCCGCCGACGGCGGATCGGCGATCCGTCGTCGGCGCCAGTGCGCATCCTGCGGCCGTCGCTACTCCACCTACGAGCGGATCGAAGACGTCGGGCTCGTGGTCCGCAAACGGGACGACTCCAGGGACCCCTTCCGGCGGGAGAAGGTCACCGCCGGGATCTTGAAGGCCATCAAGAACCGCCCGGTCTCGGAGTTCCAGGTGGAGGAGCTCGTGGATCGGGTCGAGGAGAGGCTGCGCCGCAAGGGCCCGGAGGTCACCTCCCAGCAGGTCGGGATCGAGGTGCTCCAGCAGCTCAGGAAGCTCGACGAGGTGGCATACATCCGGTTCGCGAGCGTCTACAAGGACTTCCAGGAGATCACCGACTTCGAGCGGGAGCTCGGCACGCTCCTCAAGCGCGAGCCGGCCAAGCGCCGGAAGCGCTAGCCCCCGGGAACGAGAAGGAAGAGCGACAGGAACGGGTTTCCCACCGGGGCTCCACTGGCGTTCCACAGCCCTCGCCGGGTACGTTGCGACTCCGTTCCCGGGATCTTCCCGGGACCACAAGATGTTGTGGTGCTGGGTGGGGGTTAAGCCCCATATGTAGGAAAATGGAGCTTGACACCGACCGACCCCGGGGGCAGTATTACATCCTTGTGATTCCACGGGTGTGATCCCTTCCCCCAGGGTTCTTGGCTCCCATGATCGATCGGGCTCCAGGATCTGGACGGTCACTTCCCCGGACCGAGAGGAGGGCGACGCAGTGGCGAAGACGAGAGATGACCTGCAAGGCGTCCAGGTGATCGGGGCAACTGATCCCAAGGGGCTCACGTTCAAGAGACATTTCTCGACGAAGGGGACCCACCCGTTCGACCAGGTCGAATGGGAGACGCGTGACGCGGTCATCCCGAACTTCAAGGAGGGCGGCAACGCCTTCGAGCAGCGCGGTGTGGAGTTCCCCATCGGCTGGTCGCAGAACGCCACCAACATCGTCGCCCAGAAGTACTTCCGCGGGCCGCTCGGAGCGCCGGAGCGCGAGTCCTCCGTTCGCCAGCTCGTCTCTCGCGTCGTCGACACGATCCGTGGCTGGGGCGAGAAGAACCGGTACTTCGCCACGGACAAGGACGCCCAGGTCTTCGCAGACGAGCTCACGCATCTCCTCGTCAACCAGAAGGCGGCGTTCAACTCCCCGGTGTGGTTCAACGTCGGTGTCCCCGATACGCCGCAGCAGTGCAGCGCCTGCCAGCCCTACGGAGCGCTCGTCAGCACCCCCGACGGCCTGATCCCGATCGGGAAGCTCGTGGAGGAGAACCGCATCGGCGCCAAGGTCCACGACGCCGGCGGGGTCACGAGCATCGTGGCGACGAAGGCGAACGGTGTGAAGGACGTCCTGCGGGTCCACACCAAGTCAGGTCATCAGCTCGACGTGACCGGCGATCACCTCGTGTGGCGTTCGCAGGGGATCGGCGCCGGCGAGTTCGTCCCGGCGGCGGAGCTCCTGGCCGGCGACAAACTGCAGTGGCATCGCCGGGACTCCTTCGGTGACGGCGAGATCGATCTCGTCGAGGTGGCGGAGGCAGCGCTCGTCGGCTGGCTGCAGTCCGACGGCTCCGTCGGGCAGGACGAGGGGACCGGCTCCCTCACGATCGAGGCGATCACCGTCAACGAGGACGAGCGCGCCTGGGTGAGCGAAGCGCTCGACCGTGTGTTCCCGACGGTGCGCCGGCACGAGCGGGTCCAGGTCACCCACGACGAGGGTCTCGAGTGCCGGCGGATCCGGCTCGACGGCAGCGTGCTTCAGCCCTTCGTCGACAGGTGGGGCCTCCGCTCGCGCGGTGCCGACATGGAGGTCCCGGAGCGGTTCTTCACCGCGCCCCTCCCCGTCGTCGCTGCGTATCTCCGCAGCATCTTCCAGGCCGAGGGCTACGTGCGCGTGCACGAGTCATCCGGCGTCGTCGCTTTCGAGATGATCTCGGAGAAGCTCGTCCGCGGCGTGCAGGAGCTGCTCTCACGCTTCGGGGTCTTCGCCCGAGTGAGCTTCAAGCGGGATCCCCGCTTCACGCAGAAGGGGTGCTGGCGCCTGACCATCGGCAACGTCGGGGATCAGGTCCTGTTCGAGGCGGAGATCGGGTTCGTCGACGCTCGGAAGACGGACAAGCTCGACGCGGCGATCGACCGACAGGGCATGGCGACCCGCGACACGAAGCGCCTCGAGATCGAGCGGATCGAGCCCCTCGGTCCGATGGAGGTCTACGACATCCAGACCGAGAGCGGCGAGTACCTCTCGGGGAATCTCCGGGTGCACAACTGCTTCATCCTCGCGGTCGAGGACCACATGTCGTCCATCCTCAACTGGTACGTCGAGGAAGGGACGATCTTCAAGGGTGGGTCCGGTTCGGGGATCAACCTGTCGAAGATCCGGTCCTCGAAGGAGGGGCTCGCCGGTGGCGGGACCGCCTCCGGGCCCGTGAGCTTCATGCGCGGCGCCGACGCCTCCGCCGGCACGATCAAGTCGGGCGGGAAGACGCGTCGCGCGGCCAAGATGGTGATCCTCAACGTCGACCACCCGGACGTCCGCGACTTCATCTGGTGCAAGGCGGTCGAGGAGCGCAAGGCCCGGGTCCTGCGCGACGCCGGGTTCGACATGGACCTCGACGGCAAGGACAGCCACTCGACGCAGTACCAGAACGCGAACAACTCGGTCCGCGTCTCCGACGAGTTCATGCGCGCCTTCGAGCAGGACCAGGATTGGAAGCTCAAGGCCGTCCTGTCGGGGGAGACGGTCGAGAGCACGCGGGCCCGCGACCTGATGCGGGACATCGCGCAGGCCGCGTGGGAGTGCGCCGATCCGGGGATGCAGTACGACACCACGATCAACGAGTGGCACACCTGTCCGGCGTCGGGGCGTATCAACGGCTCCAACCCGTGCAGCGAGTACATGCACCTCGACAACTCCGCGTGCAACCTGGCGTCGCTGAACCTGATGAAGTTCGTGAACGATGACGGCACCTTCGACGTCGCGGACTTCAAGCACGCGGTGGAGATCGTCTTCACGGCGCAGGAGATCCTGGTGGGAGAGTCGAGCTATCCCACCGAGAAGATCGGGATCAACGCGCGGGCCTATCGCCAGCTCGGCCTCGGCTACGCCAACCTCGGCGCGCTGCTGATGGCGCGCGGCCTGGCGTACGACTCCGACGCGGGCCGGGCTTGGGCCGGCGCCATCACGGCGCTGATGACCGGGCACGCGTACCGGACCTCGGCGCTCGTCGCCGATGCGATGGGTCCCTTCGAGGGTTTCGAGCCGAACGCGGACGCGATGCTCCGCGTGATGCGCAAGCACCGGGAGGCGGCGGACGCGATCGAGAGCGAGCTCGTCCCGGAGGGGTTGCTCTCGGCCGCCAAGCATTCGTGGGACGAGGCCATCTCGCTCGGTGAGCGGCACGGGTACCGGAACGCGCAGGCCTCCGTCCTCGCTCCGACCGGCACGATCGGCCTGATGATGGACTGCGACACGACCGGCATCGAGCCGGAGCTCGCGCTCGTCAAGACGAAGAAGCTCGTCGGCGGGGGCACGATGCAGTTCGTGAACCGGACCGTGCCGCGGGCGCTCGATCGGCTGGGCTACGACGCCGCCGAGGTCGAGGACATCGTCGCCTACATCGCCGAGCACAACTCGGTGAACGATGCCCCGCACCTCAAGCCCGAGCACCGCTCCGTCTTCGACACCGCGATGGGCGACGCCCCGATCCACTACATGGGGCACGTCCGGATGATGGGGGCGGCGCAGCCGTTCATCTCCGGCGCCATCTCCAAGACGGTCAACATGCCGGAGCACGTGACGGTCGAGGAGGTCGAGCAGCTCTTCGTCGAGAGCTGGAAGCTCGGGCTCAAGGCCGTCGCGATCTACCGGGACAACTGCAAGGTGGCCCAGCCGATGTCCGCCGACAAGAAGAGGACGGCGGTCGTTCCGGAAGGCGAGCCGCAGACGCTCCCGTGGTCCGCGAAGAAGCGGCTCCCGCGATCGCGGCCGGCGATCACCACGTCCTTCCGGGTCGGCGACGCCGAGGGCTACATCACCGCGGGGTCCTACCCCGACGACGGGCTCGGCGAGATCTTCCTGAAGGCCTCCAAGCAGGGCTCGACGCTGTCGGGGATCATGGACGCGTTCTCGATCGCGGTCTCGGTCGGCCTCCAGTACGGCGTGCCGCTCGAGGACTACGCCTCGAAGTTCATCAACATGAAGTTCGAGCCGAGCGGGATGACCGACGACGCGGACATCCGGTTCGCGTCCTCGATCGTCGACTTCGTGTTCCGGCGCCTGGCGCTCGACCACCTGCCGCCGGAGAAGCGCGAGGCGCTCGGCATCCGTTCCATCGAGGAGCGGAAGATCGAGGCCGTCGAGAAGATGGCCGCGCCCGAGGACACGCTCGAGGAGACGACGCCCGTCGAGGAGGCCCCGATCCGTGCCTCCGAGGGATCGGTCGTCCGTCCGATCGAGCTGATCTCCTCGCCCACCGCGAAGGAGCTGGACGCCCCGCTGTGCTACCAGTGCGGCTCCAAGATGCAGCCGGCGGGCTCCTGCTACGTCTGCGGGACCTGCGGCAGCACGAGCGGCTGCTCGTAGGATAGGCGCACTCGCGAGGCGGGCCGGGGACGACTCCGTCGTCCCCGGCCCGCCGTGTGCACGGAGGGACGGAGCCATGAGCTACAAGGAGCCCGGGAGGCTGCTCGCGCTGCACCATGTGCAGCTCGCGATGCCTCCCGACGAGGAGCAGGCGGCGATCGACTTCTACGAGGGTGTCCTGGGGCTCGATCAGGTCCCGAAGCCTCAGGAGCTCGCCGACCGCGGTGGCGTCTGGTTCCGCTCGGGCGACCTGGAGATCCACCTCGGCGTCGAGGAAGGATTCCGACCCGCGATGAAGGCGCACCCCGCCTTCCTGGTCGAAGATCTCGAACGCATGCGCGCGCGCGTCGAGATGACCGGCTACAAGGTGATCGACGCGGACCAGCTCTCCGGGTTCCGCCGGGTCCACGTGCGCGATCCCTTCGGCAACCGCCTCGAGCTGATCGAGCCGGAGTGAGCGGGGTGGACCTGCCCTTCGCGCGAGTCCGGCCCGAGGGTCAGCTGCCGCAGGCGCAGCATCCGGGGGACGCGGGACTCGACCTGCGCGCGGCGGAGGGACTCACGGTCAAGCCGGGGGAGCGGGCGATGGTGCCGACCGGCGTGGCCGTCGCGATCCCCGACGGCCACGCCGGCCTCGTGCTCCCTCGATCCGGACTCGCCTCCAAGAAGGGCCTGACCCTGGCCAACGCGCCGGGTCTGATCGACGCCGGCTACCGGGGCGAGGTGGTCTGTGCCGTGGTGAACCTCGACCCGCACGAGGCGGTGGAGATCTCCGCGGGCGACCGCATCGCGCAGCTCGTGATCGTCGCCGTGCCGGATGTGTCGCCCGCCTTCGTCGAGGAGCTCCCCGAGTCCAGCAGGGGTGCAGGCGGTTTCGGCTCCACCGGCGTGTCGTAGACGGCCGGTTGAAGCTCAGGAACCCCGTGCCTAGGATGATGGGGCATTCTGCGGACGTGGCTCAGTGGTAGAGCACCACCTTGCCAAGGTGGGGGTCGCGGGTTCGAATCCCGTCGTCCGCTCCAAGGACTCGCAGCTCAGCCACCATTCCCACTCGAAGACATGGACGAAAGACCCCTCTGTACGTCGAAAGGGGCCGGCGCTTTCGCGCCGGCCCCTTTCGCGTTCTCCAAGAGTGCTTACCGGCACTGCATGCACGGCTGACCGTTCACGATGATCGGGCCCTCGGCCGGTGCTCCGATCTCCGCCGGGTAAGCGCCCGGGTTCTCGAGGCCGGGCACGAACGCCGGTGCCTCGGTGACGTAGGCGCCTGGGTTCTCGAGGCCCACGAAGCCCACCGAGTGCAGCGACGGTGCCACGTGGGAGATGCCCACAACCTGGGGGATCGCCGGTGCGACTGCCCCCTGCTCACGGACCGCAGCGGTGGAGTTCTCGAACCGCTCGCTCTCCGTGACCGACTTCACGAACGTGGTCTGCCCGGCGTCCCTCAGCAACGTCATCCCGATCAGCGCGGCGACCGCGGCGACGACGAGAGCGGCCACGGGCCAGATCGGCAGCTCGATGGTCCCTCGCCTCTGGAGGGTTCCTCCCTGTGCGCTCATGACTCCCCCTTCCATTCCTCGGTCCCTCGGGGAGACCGTTGTCTGATAACCCGACGGTACGGGTGGCTTCCCGCGGAGTCGGTGCCGGCGCGCACGGGACGGTGGTGACGTTCGGCACACGGATCCGGTGCCGAGGTGACGGACGGACGTCGCCCGGGGTCGGCAGACACATCCATCGAATCGAGTCACACCGAGCACGGGTGCCGCCTGTGAGATGGTTCTGCGGTGGCCGACAAGGCGACGACCGCCGAAGACGTGATGCGAGGGGTGGCCGGAGGCGTTCTCCTCGGGGTGCCACTCCTCTACACCCAGGAAACCTGGCTGCACGGACGGAGCGTGTCGCCGGTGATCATCCTCGGGGGCCTCGTCGCCACGTTCGCCGTGAACGTGGCGCTCTCCTACTTCGTGGGATTCCGTCCGGGTCGGACCCACCGACCAACCGAGGACGCCGTGGTCGGGATGGGGCTCTCCGTCCTGCTTTCCACGCTGCTCCTCTTCCTGCTGGATCGAGTCGGGCAAGAGACCTCCTTCGAGAACGTGCTCGGCGTCGCCGCTCTGACCGCGATCCCGGTCAGCATCGGCTTCTCCATCGGGGTGGCGCTCGCGCCGCGCACCGGCGCCGAGAAGTCCGAGGAGTTCCCGGGCGGCGGCGGCGACCTGCTCGTCGCGGCGGGCGGGGCGCTGGTCTTCGCCCTGAACATCGCTCCGACCGAGGAGCCGATCCTGCTCGCCGCCGAGCTCGACGGCATCCGTCTGGGTCTCCTCGTTGTGGCCTCACTGGTCCTTCCCTACCTGATGGTCTTCTACGCCGAGTTCGGCGGCCGCGAACACCGCGTGGCGAGCGACGGAGCGACCCAGGGACCGGTCACCGAGACGCTCCTGGCGTACGCCGTGGCGTTCGTCATCTCCGCCGCGATGCTCGCGATGTTCGGGCGCGTGGATGAGCTCAACGGCGCCGCGACGGCGCGAGTTGTCACACTGGCGTTCCCCGCTTCGATCGGTGCGGCCCTCGGGAGGATGCTCATATGACCTCGAAACGGGGCTCTTCGAGCGGCGGCGTCCGGCGGAAGCGGACCACGTTCGAGTGGGTGCTGCTGCTGGTCTCGCTCGCCGCCATCCTCGCCATCGTGGCTGGACTCGTCGTGAGCGAGCTCTCGGGGGCAGACGGCCCGGTCGATCTCCGTGTGGAGGTCGCCGACACCGGCGGATCGGCGAGCGGCGGCCGGCCCCTCGAGGTCACCGTCATCAACGTCGGGGGAACGAGCGCTCAGAACGTCGTGATCGAGGTGACGGTCGGCGAGGTCGTACGCGAGGTCACCCTGGACCTGGTGGCCAAGGGCGACGAGGAATCGGCGGAGGTCGTCGTCCCCAACGATGCCACGGGTCCGCCGCGTGCAGACGTCCTCGCCTACACGAAGCCGTGAGGGAATGTCGGGCGGGCTACTCGGTCTCCTGATCCGGCGCGCGGCGAGGGCTCTTGCTACCGGTGGTCGCCGGCCGGACGACGACGAAGTAGAACGCGACCCACCCGATCACGCCGAGGGTGATCAAGAGCAGGGCGACCGGATGGATGTGCGCTTCGATGCCGGCGAGGGTCGCAAGGACGAGCCCCACGACGATCGCCAGGGCGCCGAAGACCTTCTCGCCGGTTCGGCTCACTGGGAAGGGGTTACCCCCGTCAGGTGGTATCCAACCACCGGCTTCGCGGGCGGTCTGGAGGGGTCGGAGCGCGAAGGAGGCCGGCCCATCGGGCCGGCCTCCTGCACGTCTACGTGGGAGCCGCTACTCGAAGCGGCGCCGGGCCATGTTCGCGACCAGCGCCCCCGCTGCCACCGGCCGGAACGCCAGGAGCATCCAGGCGACGGCGGTGAACAGGATGATCGCGGTTCCGACGGTGCCCCAGGTCGCTCCCATACCGACGAGCGCGAGGGTGATGCCTCCGATCAACCACAACATGTTGTCCGTCCTTTCGTGTCACATCCCGCGGGTCCTGTACATTCACAACGCGGGGTGGCGTCCATCGAATTCCTCTTCGAGGCTACCGTTGGTATCGGCAGCTGTGAACCCTCCCGTGTGAACACTGGGTGAACAGGTTTCGGGTCCCGATACCTCCGGATGGCGCACCTGAAGGCTCTTGTACGCTGTCGGGGAGGGCTCCAGGACCGTCGCAGGCCGCGGCTAGACTGGGCCCTCGTTCGGCGGGGTGGCCGAGTGGTTAGGCAGAGGCCTGCAAAGCCTCGCACACCGGTTCGATTCCGGTCCCCGCCTCGAGCCCGCTACGATGAGGCCGATCCGGGCGCTTAGCTCAGGGGGAGAGCGCTTCCTTGACACGGAAGAGGTCAGAGGTTCAAATCCTCTAGCGCCCACCAGAAACCCAGTTCAACCCTTCTTGGGGTTGTCGTCACGGCGTCGCGATGCTCTGTCACGGGACCCTGCTGAGCACCCGGAGGGTTCGTTGAACGAGCACGTCTTTGCCCGATCTCTAGCTCGATCAAGTCCTGCCGGTGTCTCTCTGGAGGCCTCGGCGTATGACCTCGCCCAAGACCACTGCATCGTTGTGTTCGGTGTCCCTGGCGGCGAAGACGAGGGTCACTGTGCCGTGGCGCGCTCGCCGGCGGAGTTCCGAAAGGAGCTCGCGCTGGCCACGGAGCTCCTCGATGTAACGGCTACGGAACTCATCGAAGCGGCCAGGTTCGTGCCCGAACCACGTTCTGAGTTCGGCGCTGGGCGCGAGGTCCTTCTCCCATGCATCAAGCATCGCGCGGTCGTGCGAGATCCCACGGGGCCAGAGCCGGTCGATCAGGATGCGGTACCCGTCCGATCGCTCCGCCGGCTCGTAGACACGCTTCACGCGGACATCCAAGGAGGCTCCTCGGCTCCGGGCACGGGGTGGCTTCCTGGTCACGGATCGAACGTCCAGTCGGGCCGTTTGCTCGCGTAGGAGTCGTCGTACACGAATCTGTTCGTGGCCGGATCCCAGTCGACGATCTTGTGGAAGGGGAGGTCCCGCGGCAGAGGACACGGCCTGCCGACGTGGGCGCGGAACTCGTCCGCGAAGACCTGGACGACGCTCTGCATCAGGAGGCTCTCTCCTGTGGGGAGCGCGCACTTCTGTCCGTCGGTCGAGCTCCTGGCTCGGGCGAGGATCAAGTCGAGGTCCGGCGCCCGCCCCTGAAGCTCGATCTCATCCAGGCCTTTCGTCACCTCACCCGTGCCGAACTTGCATGCAGGGCATTGCGCGCAGGATTCGACCCAGAGGAAGCGGGAGTAGAGGTACGCAGCACGAACCATGCACGCGGTGTCGTCGAAGACCGCGAACCCGCCGGCCCCCAAGCTCGAACCGGCCTCGCGCATCGAATCGAAATCCAGAGGGGTGTCGAGCTGCTCCGGGAGGATCACCGTGTTCGAGGCGCCGGGGAAGATGGCCTTGATCGATCTGCCCTCCCTCGGCCCCCCCGCATGGTCCTCCACCAACGAACGCAGAGGCGTTCCCATCGGGAGCTCGAAGACACGCTCTCGGAGGACGTCGCCACATACGGTGAAGACCATGGTGCCAGGGGAGGTGTCCGTTCCGTTCGATCGGAGCCAGCCCGGTCCGTCGGCCACGATCCGAGGGACGTTGGACAGCGTCTCGACGTTGTTCACGAGCGTGGGGTTGTCCCTCGGCGGCGAGGCGAAGAGCCCGAGCATGAACGGGCGCGCGATCCGCGGGAGCGGCGGCCGGCCCTCGATCACCTCCTCCAGGCCGGTCTCCTCTCCGAACAGGTAGAGGTCCGGCCCAACGACCACCTCGAGCGATCTCCCGCCGAGCGCGTCGGCCTCCCGCATCTCGTCCAGAGCCCTGGAGATCGCCCGGACCTCTTCTGTGAACGTCTCTTTGATCCCGATGTAGCAGCGCTCGGCACCGATCGCGTACCCGGCGATCGCGAGCCCTTCGAGGATCTGGTACGGGTTGGTCCTCATGAGCGCGCGATCCTTGAACGTCGCGGGCTCTCCCTCCGCGCCGTTGCAGACGGCGAACCTCGCTCCCGTGCCCGTCGTTCGGATCGAGCGCCACTTCTCGCCTGTCGGGAAGCCCGCCCCACCTCGGCCACGCAAGCCGCTCTTCGTAACCTCATCGATAACCGCCTCGGGGGTGGCACCCAAGGCGATCTCGAGTCCGCGGCCTCCGCCTGCCTCCAGATACTCGCCGAAGGAAGTGACGGTCGTACCGAGGAGTGTCACGTCCTCAGCGTACTATCGAGGTTCAAGCGATATCCGCACTCGTGACGGCCTCCGCCGACGCATATGCGGCCGGCGACGTGTGCTGCGCTCGACGCAAAGGTTGCGCTTGTCCATCTGTGTGGACGTTGAGCTACGATCGCGAGGCTTGCGTCAACAGGGAGGAGCACACATGGCCACCGTCGAGGGCCGGATGCCTGCTCTGTTCGTGGGGCATGGGAATCCGCTGAACGCCTTGGAGGACAATGCCTACACGAGGGGTTGGCGAGCGATCGGCCGGTCGATCCCCCGGCCGCGTGCCGTCGTCTGCGTCTCTGCCCATTGGTACATCGAAGGCACGAGAGTGACAGCGATGGAACACCCGCGGACCATCCACGACTTCGGGGGGTTCCCCACACAGCTCTACGAGGTGAGGTACCCGGCGCCTGGCGACCCGGTGCTGGCGGCGCGGGTCGCGGAGCTGCTCAAACCGACCGACGTCAACCAAGATGACGAATCCTGGGGACTCGACCACGGGACGTGGTCGGTGCTCACCCACCTCCTCCCCGAAGCCGATGTGCCCGTGATCCAGCTCAGCATCGACGAGACCGAGTCAGCCTCGACTCACTACGAGCTGGGCCGGCGGCTGTCAGCCCTGCGTGAGGAGCGTGTCCTGATCCTGGGGAGTGGCAACATGGTCCACAACCTTCACACCTATGCGTGGGGCAGACAGGGGGCCGAGGCCTTCGACTGGGCCGAGCGGTTCGAGACGAAGGCCCGGCGGCTGCTCGCAACCCACGAACATCAGCCATTGATCGACTACGACTCCTTCGGGCCCGATGCGAAGCTGTCGATCCCGACTCCCGAGCACTACTTGCCGCTCCTCTACGTTGCCGCCGGCAGCAAGGGAGATGAGCAGGTCACGTTCCCCGTGGATGGCATCGATGGCGGCTCGGTTTCGATGCTTGCCGTCCAGATCGGCTGATTCGAGACGATGGCGAGGGTCGGAGCCCGTTGCGCCCCGCCAATCAGGGAGAAGTCCCACGAGTACGAGGGCCGCCGATCGGCCCGGATCCGCCGCGAAGGCTGCGCGCTGATTCGAAGAGGGGAGTACACTCCCCGTGTCGGGCCCGAGAGCGACGGTTCCGACAGGTAGGAGGCCCAAACCCACGGCCCTGAAGGCGGATGGCGCGGCCAGCGCGCCGGGGGGAAGGAGTGGGTCCCATGGGGGACGCGGCGCTCTCCACTCGGATCGATGCGCGGGACCCTGTCACGAGCATCGCCCTGACCGGCGAACTCGACATGGCGACTGTGCCGAAGCTCGTCGACCAGCTGACGGCTTTGGAAAGAGACGGCGCGAAGACGATCGTGCTCGACGTTCGAGACCTTCGCTTCATCGACTCGTCCGGACTGCACGCGCTCGTGCGAGCGTACGAGCGCTCCGAACGAGACGGTCATCGGTTCCTGCTCGTCGGTGCGAATCCCTTCGTCCGACGCTTGTGCCAGATCACGGGAACGGAGTTCCTCCTCGATGCGAACTGAACGGCCGAGTTGTTCTCTCCTCTCCCATGAGACGGAGCCCGGACCGGTCTCCCATGAGACGGAGCCCGGACCGAGGACACAGACGGGGAGTGGGGTATGGGAGCGCGTGTCTGACTGGAGCGACCTAGAGGCGATCAGCGAGACCTTCGTCCCTGAAATGAACGAATGGGTCTCGGCGTGACGCGCGTGCCGACGGACGGGTCCACAGCTTCGGACCCGGTGACCCTTCGGCCCGACGTCGTGGTGCATACGCATGGCGATCGTGTGGGCCCGAGTCGATCAGGGGATCTCGACGGTCTCTGCATCAACACGATCCGGACCTTGGCGATGGATGCCGTGGAGGCGGCCGGCTCAGGGCATCCCGGAACCCCGATGGGCCTCGCACCGGTCGCATACGTCTTGTGGACGCGGTTCCTCAAGTTCGACCCGCATGCGCCAGATTGGCCGGACCGCGATCGGTTCGTGCTCTCGGCAGGTCACGCATCGATGCTCCTCTATGCCCTCTTGCACCTCACCGGTTTCGATCTTCCGCTCGACGAGCTGAAGGCTTTCCGGCAGTGGGGTTCCCGGTGCCCAGGGCATCCCGAACGAGGCCTGACGCCGGGCGTGGAGGTCACCACCGGCCCGTTGGGACAAGGATTCGCGAATGCCGTCGGCATGGCGGTCGCAGAACGGCTACTTGCGAGTCGTTTCAATCGGCCAGGTCACGAGGTCATCGACCACCACACCTACGTGATCTGTTCCGATGGTGACCTGATGGAGGGGGTTGCCTCCGAAGCCGCCTCACTGGCCGGGAGCCTCCCGCTCGGGAAGCTCATCGCGCTCTACGACGACAACCACATCACGATCGAAGGCTCCACCGAACTGACCTTCTGCGAAAAGGTGAGCAAGCGATTCGAGGCCTACGGATGGCACGTGCTGTCAGTCTCCGATGCCAACGACTTGGACGAGGTCGAACGCGCTGTGGACGAGGCACGCTCGGAAACGCAGCGTCCTTCGATGGTCATCGTTCAGTCGGTGATCGGGTACGGAGCTCCGAACAAGGCCGGGACCGCTGCTGCGCATGGAGCGCCTTTGGGCGAAGACGAGGTCCGAGCGGCGAAGAAGAACCTCGGATGGCCCCACCAACAGCCGTTCATCGTGCCCGAGCAAGCACGGGTCGTGTTCGGCGAGGCTGGGGAGGCCGGACGCATCCACCACGAGGCGTGGCGGAAACATATCGCGTCCTATGAGAAGGAGCATGCCGGTCTCGCGAGCGAGCTCCGTCGCGTGTTCGAGGGTGCGATCCCTGCTGGATGGGCGGAGTCGGTTCCCCGTTTCGATCCGGGCGCCGAGATGGCCACTAGGTCGGCGTCGGGGAAGATCCTGAACGCGATAGCCGGCAAGGTGCCCGAGCTCGTCGGCGGATCCGCCGATCTTGCGCCATCGACGGACACCTACCTCGAGGGCTATGGCGACGTGTCGTGCGCCGACTTCTCTGGGAGGAACTTCCACTTCGGCGTACGCGAGCACGCTATGGGCTCAGTGATGAACGGGATGGCGGCGCACGGTGGCCTGCGCCCGTACGGGGGGACATTCTTCGTCTTCAGCGACTACATGCGTCCCGCCATCCGAATGGCTGCGCTCATGAAGCTCCCCGTCGTTTTCGTCTTCACGCATGACTCGATCGGGCTCGGCGAGGACGGGCCCACACACCAGCCCGTCGAGCACCTCGCGGCGCTGCGCGCGATCCCAGGTCTCGTCGTGATACGGCCTGCCGACGCGAACGAGGCCGCGCAGTCTTGGATTCTGGCGCTGCAGCGGCGCGGCCCGACGGCGCTCGTGCTCACGCGTCAGAAGCTCCCCGTTCTCCCGCCTCCTGCACAAGGCGCCGTCGGCCGCGGCGCGTACGTACGAGAAGAGGGCGACGATCTCATCATCATCTCGAGCGGCTCGGAGGTGCACCTGGCGCTGGCGGCCCGCGAGCTCCTGGCGGGCGATGGGATCTCCGCGCGCGTGGTCTCTATGCCCTCCTGGGAGTTCTTCAGCACCCAGTCGGCCGCCTACCGCGAGGAGGTCCTTCCGTCGCAGGCACGTCGCTTAGCCGTCGAGGCGGGACGCGACCTCGGATGGTGCCGATGGGCCGACGACGTCGTGTCGCTCGAACGGTTCGGCGCCTCCGCTCCGGGAGAGGTTCTGTTCCGCGAGCTCGGCTTCACCCCCGAGCACGTAGCCAACCGGGCCAAGGAGCTTCTCCAGGAAGAGGGGACCCGGCTCGGCAGCTCGAGGACGGATCCTTCGTGAATCCGCTGCTCCGGCTCCGCGCGGCGGGACAAGGCGTGTGGCTCGACTTCCTTCGACGGAGCCTCATCGCCGGAGGTGGTCTCGAGCGACTCGTCCGTGAGGATGGCATCAGCGGGCTGACCTCGAACCCGAGCATCTTCGGCAAGGCGATCGGGAACTCCACCGACTACGAGGAGGCGATCCGCGTGATCGCTGAGAAGGACGGTAGGAGTCCGTTGGAGGTGTTCTACGACCTCTCCCTGGCGGACGTGCAGATGGCGGCGGACGTGTTCCTTCCGGTCTTCCAGGAGACGGTCGGGGCCGATGGTTTCGTCTCGTTCGAGCTCGAGCCGCGGCTCGCGCATGACGCAGCCGCCTCGATCCGTGCCGCTCGGGAACTCTTCGACCGGATCGGCAAGCCGAACGCGATGATCAAGGTGCCCGGCACCGACGAGGGTGTGCCTGCGGTCGAGGAGCTCACGGTCCTCGGTGTGAACGTGAACATCACGCTCCTGTTCTCGATCGAGATGTACGAGAAGGTGGCCAACGCCTTCATCCGGGGTCTGGAGCGACGGCTGGATGCCGGTGAGCCGATCGATCGGGCAGCCTCGGTTGCGTCGTTCTTCGTGTCTCGCGTCGATGCTGCGGTCGACGCACAGCTACCGGAAGGGTCGCCGCTCCTTGGCAAGGTGGCGATCTCGAACGCCAAGTGCGCATACGACCGGTTCCGCCGGATCTTCTCGGGCGAGCGCTGGGGGCGCCTCGCGTCGGCCGGGGCTCGCGTGCAGCGGCCCCTCTGGGCATCGACGGGGACGAAGAACCCGGGCTATCCGGACGTTCTCTACGTCGAGCAGCTGGTCGGACCCGAGACCGTCAACACCATCCCCGAAGCCACGCTGGACGCGTTCCGGGATCACGGCGTGGTGCGTCCGCGCGCCGTCATGGATGACGTGGCAGAAGCCGAGCGGGTCCTATCCGCCCTTCCGGAACATGGGATCGATCTCGATGCGATCGCCGCGAAGCTCGTCGAGGACGGTCTGGATGCCTTCGAAGCGGACCTCACGAAGCTGCTCGGAGTGATCGAGACGAAGCTCGAGGCAGTGGCAGGCGAACCGGCGCAGGCCCCTCGGGCGGGCGGCCCGATCGCCGGACCTGCCGAGGATCGATTGAGGCGGCTCGAGCGGGATGACGTCGTCACGAGGATCTGGCGGCACGACCACACCGTGTGGAGGCCGGCTCCCGCCGGCATCTCCGATCGCCTGGGCTGGCTCGGTGTGACCTCCGCCATGTGGGAGCGGGTTTCGGAGCTGGAGGCTTTCGCGAAGGAGCTGGTGGACGACGGCTTTCGCACCGCCGTGCTCCTCGGGATGGGCGGGTCGAGCTTGGCTGCGGAGGTGCTCCACCGCACCCTCGGCGTCCGTGACGGCTATCCGGACCTGGTCGTCCTCGACACCACCCATCCGAGCGCGATCGCACGCCTCGAGCACTCCCTCGATCTCGACCGAACGTTGTTCATCGCGGCGAGCAAATCCGGCGGCACGATCGAGACCCTGTCCCATCTCGAGTACTTCTTCGAGCTGGCGGCAGGACGCGGCAGGCAGTTCACTGCCATCACGGATCCGGGGACGCCGCTCGAAGCGCTCGCCCGCGAGCGGATCTTCCGGCGGGTCTTCCTGAACCCGCCGGACATCGGAGGGCGCTACTCCGCCCTCTCGCTCTTCGGACTCGTTCCCGCTGCCGTGATCGGTGCGGATCTGGAGGCTTTCCTCGACGCAGCTGATGGGATGGCGTGCGCGTGTCACGGCTGCGTTCCGTATCGTGACAATCCGGGTGCTCGACTAGGCGCCGTGCTGGGGCAAGCGGCGCTGGTCGGCCGCGACAAGCTCACCCTGGTGCTTCCAGCCGAACTGTCGTCCGCCGGGATGTGGATCGAGCAGCTCATCGCCGAATCGACCGGCAAGGAGGGCAAGGGGATCCTGCCGGTCATCGACGAAGACCTCGGACCGCCCGAGGCCTACGGTCCCGATAGGCTCTTCGTCGCATACGGTGAGCACGACGGGCTCGCAGCACTGGAAGCGCAGGGCGACGCAGTCATGCGGCTCCCCTCCGCGGAGCCGGACCTAGGGGCCGAATTCTTCCGCTGGGAGTTCGCGACGGCAGTCACCGGGACGATCCTCGAGATCAACCCATTCGACCAGCCGAACGTGGAGGCAGCCAAGCGCGCGACCAGCGAGATCCTCGCGTCCGGTCGCGGACGGCTTCCGGAGATCGACCGTCCGCAGGAACTGCTCTCGACTCTCCGCGAAGGTGACTACGTCGCCATCCAAGCGTACGTGGATCCAACGCCGAAGACGGAAGAGCTCCTGCAGCGTCTGCGCCTTGCGATCCGTGGGCGCTACAAGGTTGCCACGACCGTTGGGATGGGGCCGCGGTTCCTCCACTCGACGGGACAACTCCACAAGGGGGGACCCGACACCGGCGTATTCGTCCAAGTCGTCGATCGCTCCCGAGACACCGACATCCCGATCCCGGGTGCGTCGTACACGTTCGGGGAGCTCATTGACTCTCAGGCTCTCGGCGATCTCCTCGCGCTCCGGCGGGCCGGAAGGCGTGTCTCACGGCTGTCGCTCGACCAGGTCGAGAGTCTCACCTAGCGATGGGCCGCGCCAGCCGTCGAGGGGTCCAGATGCTCGCTTGCACGCCGGCCATCCCTGAGAGCCTGATGGAACAGGGAGTCTCGATCGTGAACTCGTCTCACCATGGGTCGGGCAAGCGCCCGGGTGGTATGGGCCGGATTCCTCACGCCCCCGGAAGGGAACCGGCTTCATTCCAGTGTCAGGCTCCGCGGCTCTCTCAAGCCGAAGCCATCGATCCCTCGGTCACTTCCCCCTTGTGCGCCGCGAACGCCCCCAGGACTTCGTCCTTCTCACGGGCAGGAACACCGAAGTGATCGAGCGAGCGTCCCAGCTCGGCCGCGACCTCGTCGAACTCCTCCGGCGTGATGCGAAGCTCGCGATGAGCTTCTTCCAGCCCCAAGACGGTGCTTCCGGGCTTCGTGGCGGTATACGTGTAGGGACCACCCGCGACGTTGCAGACCCACAATGTACGCATCCACTTCAGCCCCGGCAGCCGATCGGGCTTGTTGGTAGACCACTCGTCAAGCCCTTCGTTCTTCGATCCCTTGCCGACCTTCGGGTTCGCGACCACTGCGTCGCTGAAGTGATCGACCACCGCGGCGATGGCGAACACGCCGCCCAACCGGTCGTACAGGCTCGGCTCGGCCATCTTGCGACCTCCCTTCTGCGACCGGAGGGTTCGCCCGCCAGCGACTGACCCAGGTCGCTCTCTGAACGCCTTCATCCCCTTGTAGTCCCAATGCGTGGGTCCGTCAAATCAGCGTGTGGAGGGTCTATCGGGGCGCACCACCTCCTGACCGGCCATGCCACGGTAAGGACACGGATCCGGCGGAAGAACGACTTACGTGCTCTATCGACTGGACCTGTCAGGCCGCGAGGGAGTCAAAGCTGACTGCTGGAATTGATACGGACTGGGTACACGGCTCACGCTTCGGCATCTTGAGGGAATGCGGCCAAGACCCGCGCACGGCGTGCCGTCCTCGGTGGATGCAGAGTGGGAAGACTCGGGTGGGCCGCCCACCTCATCGACGCCACGGCGGGTAGGCACGCAGGGCGAGCCTTTCATTCCTCGCGCCGCCGAAAACCTGGGACCAGGCGGATGGGGCATGCTGGGACGGACCAAGGCTCAGGAGGCGACATGTCGTTGGACGAAGTGGTGGAAGCCGTCGGCAAGGCCGTGGACGTTGCAGGGATCGTGATCGTCGTCGTCGGAGCCGCGGCGGCGAGCCTCTTGTTCCTCAACCGAGCGCGCCTCGGGCGTGTATCGGAAGCGTATCCCATCTACCGGAGGAGCCTCGGTCGCGCCATACTGCTCGGCCTCGAGTTCCTCGTGGCTGCGGATATCGTGCGCACCGTGGCCATCACGCCGACGTTCAGCGACGTCGGTGTGTTGGGGGCGATCGTTCTGATCCGCACGTTCCTGAGCATCGCCCTCCAGGTGGAGACGGAGGGTCGCTGGCCTTGGCAACCTCGCGAGGGGAAGCAGACCACGGCGGCGGGGATCTGACGTACCGGCCTACTGCTATTAGCTGGTCGGCTCAGCGCCATCCGAGAGGCCCGGAGGCTCCACCCGCACGCAGCATTCTCCCGGTACGGGGTCGAAGACGACGCGGACCGTGTCGTTCCCGAGCCCCCGGACGACACCGTCGACCAGCTCCTCGTTCATGTGGCACACGAGATCGCGATCCTGCTCGGCCAGCGCGTGGAAGGGACAGTTCCGGAGGCGCACGCAGCCCTTTTCGTCCCGATACGGCTCGTACCCCCGCTCCTCGAGCACGTCGGTCGTCACCTTGATCGCCCGCTCAGGGCCCGGGCGTGCGATATGGCGACGCCGGCGCTCTGACCGCCCGATCTCGAGGCCCGTATCCCGTGCAGCGCGGCGAGCCGCCTCGGCGCCGGGCACTCGCTGATCCTCCGAGCGCAGCGCTCGCAATAAGACGGTTCCGAGAAGGTCGTATCGCCGCTCGGGGATCGAAACGTCGAACTGGCGATCGGACGGCTCGTAGTACTTTGCTGGGCGGCCGGCTCCGCGTCCACCCCGTCCCGACGGGCGTGCGTACGTGTGCGTGAGGAGGCCGCGATCGACGAGCTTGTCGAGGTGGAAGGCCGCGAGGTTGCGGGAGATCCCGGTAGCGGCCGCCGCTTCCTCCCGAGTCACTGGTCGGCCCGCGCCGCGCACGTGAAGATAGAGGTCACGTCGGAGGTCGTCTTCCAGCGCCCCCAGCGCTTCAGCGTCCCGTCTCAACCCACGTAGCATGACGTTCATATTACACCAACGCCGTTAGGTCATATACATAGCTCCCGAGCGTCAAATGGAAAAGTACAAGAAGATTTAGCCCTACGGGCTTGACGCTGGATCGGCTGCGGGCCTACGATCCTTCTATCACCAACGAACGTTGGTGATAGAGGAGGTAAGAGCCGATGACTACGAAGGGAAAGCGTTGGCGCGCCGGGATCGCGGCCGTGCTCGGGGTCGCCACGGCGGCCGTGCTCGCGTTCGGCCCGTCGTCGTCCGCGACCGTCGAGACCGCATCGGCCTCGACACACCAACACGCGAGCGCCGTCGAGGTCAAAGCGGAGTTCCAGGACGCGATGCAGCGTCTGTGGGTCGACCACGTCACGTGGACGCGGCTGTTCATCGTGAGCTTCGTCGGAGAGATGCCGGACCTTCAGGCGACGACGGATCGTCTCCTGCAGAACCAGGTGGACATCGGGGACGCCGTCAAGCCGTTCTACGGCGACGCCGCCGGGGACCAGCTGGCGGCATTGCTCGAGGAGCACATCCTCATCGCGGCCGACCTGCTCGGCGCTGCGAAGGCCGGCGACGACGTCGTGTTCGAGAAGGCGAACGAGGCCTGGTACGCGAACGCGCAGGAGATCGCGGGGTTCCTGCACCAGGCGAACCCGCGTAACTGGCCGCTCGCCGACACGCGCCACATGATGATCGACCACCTCGACCTCACGCTCGAGGAGGCGGCCGCCCAGCTCGGCGGCGACTACGCCAAGAGCGTCGCGGTGTACGACGAGGTGGAGACCGAGATCCTGCACATGGCCGACATGCTCTCATCCGGCTTGATCGCGCAGTTCCCGCAGGAATTCGCGAAGTAGATCGATCGACGGACCGGCGGCGCCTCAGGCGCCGCCGGTTCCTTACGGTCCAGTGAAGGGAGTTAGCGATGGGGTCCGTCGTACGGTCCGAGGGTTCCATCGATCGGGCCGTGTTCATACGGCTTCCGATCGCGATCGCTTCGATCGCGGCCGGACTCATCCACGCGAGTGTCGTGCCCCACCACCTGGAGGAATCGATCGTCCTGGGCGCTGCATTCCTCGCGACGGCGATCTTCCAGATCGGGTGGGCGGTCCAGGTGTCCGTCCGACTCGACCGGCGCTTGCTCGACATCGGCGCAACCGTGAACGGAGCGGTTGTCGCAGCCTGGATCTCGTCGAGGACGGTCGGGCTTCCGTTCGGACCTCACGCGTGGCTCGCGGAGCCTATCGGACCCGCCGATGCCACGGCGACGCTCCTCGAGCTGCTCATCGTCATCGGGTCGGCATTCGTGCCAACAACTCAGCAGGCTGCTGAAGCCCGATCCCGTCCGCGAGGATGACAGTGGGAACGCGGCACGGGAGGCGCAATGCGGTCACCGACACATCGGTTGAGGAACGGGTCGAGCGATCGCAGCGTGCCAGTATCGCGGTGCGACGCTCTTCGCGGTGCAGCGCGTCGGTTGTTGGGAAGGACCAGATCGAGCCGCTCGGTCCGCTGGCGGGGAGGAGATCGATGACGACGGGTCGCGCCAGACGGCAGAGGCAGGACGAGTCGCATCCCGACCCCATCGTGGTCCTGTTCGACGTAGACGGCACGCTCATCTCGACCGGGGGCGCTGGTACTCGGAGCTGGCGATGGGCGTTCGAAAAGCTGCACGGCATCCCCGCAGACATCGGCGAGTACACGGAAGCGGGCATGACCGATCCCGAGGTCGGCAGGAGCACGTTCCGGAAGGTCCTCCACCGGGGTCCCACAGAGGCGGAGTTGCAGTCACTGCTCGCCGCGTACTTAGAGCGCCTGCCTGTGGAGGTACAAGCGTCCGAGCGGTACCGGGTGCTGCCAGGGGCCGAAGACGCGCTCCGATCCCTTCACGCGACCGGACGCGAGACCGGCATCGTGACCGGCGCCCTGGAGGAGGCAGCCCGGATCAAGCTCGCGCGGGGAGATCTGAACCGTTTCTTGCCGTTCGGAGGCTTCGGCTCGGATTCGGCCGACCGTACAGAACTCACGCGACGAGCGATCGAGCGCGGCGCCCTCTTGATACGGCGCGAGTTGCCAGCCCGGCGTGTCCACGTGCTCGGCGACACCCCCCGGGACATGGAGGCCGCAGCCGCCGTCGGTGCGGTTCCGATAGGTGTCACCACGGGCACGTACCGCGCCGATGCCCTCAAGCTCGCCGGGGCGAGGGTGGTGATTCCCACCCTCGAGGCCTATCCATCCGTGATCCGGTGAGGGTGGTCAGGGACGACGGCCGGCGGTTGGTCAACCCCTGATCCAGCCAACAGGGCCTGCGACAGCAAAGTTCGCGTCGATCAACTCGATGTCCGACGCATGTACACGCCGAGCTATCACGATCTGCGCCTGACGAGTCCTTCACACAAGGTCTTGGTACGTCGTGTCCCCGAAGTAGCGCATACCCGAGGCGCCGTGAGCGCGCATGATCTCCAGCGCTTTCTGACGTTCGTTCGGGTCTGCCGCCGGCACCGAGAGGAGCACACCGCCACCTCGCAGGTGCGAAGCATCATCTTCGATGAGCTCCCCGTACGAGGCAACGAACTGCACTGCCCGGACCAGCCGGCCCTTCAAACCATGATGTCGGCCCGTTGGATCGAGACGCCGGATCCCCTCCTCTCCACAGATCGTGTACACCCGATCGGTCGGGATGTCGACGTCCTGCAGGGCGCGGACGGCCGATGCCGCTTGATCGACGTCGGGCAGTCGAGCGATGAGCCGACGCCTCGGTTCGATCAGAAGATCCGGCCCTGGGGGTGCGACGAAGAGCTCCTCCGGACGCATCCTGCCTCCTCATCTCGACGTTCTCGACTCAGGGTATCGGAGCTCCCCGCCGGGCGATCGGCCCTGTAGGTCGAGGCTGCACCGAGGATTTCCCGACCTCGGCATGCCAGAGCGACGTGCTCGGCTTCCTGTTGTCTATGCAGGCAAAGCCAATCCAACGCTCGCCCGACCGACCCGCGGCAGCCAGGCCTCCCACTCTCGAAGCGGAGACTTCCGGACGAGAGAGCGAAGCATGCGGCGAGCGGTTGCGCCGACGCCGTCCGTCACGGAGCGGTCTCCTGCTCCCTTCGGGAGCGAGTCTGGTGATGCAGATCCGGGTGATCTCGAGACGAGCAACACAGACACGGGTCATACTGTCGTCGTGGGCGGGACCGCGTCGAAGCGTGCGTTGTTCGTTGAGGAGGATCGCGCTTGGAACGAGCTCCACCTCCTCGTCGATTCGTTGCCGGTGGACAAGGTCGATCAACCTGGCTACTTCCAGGAGGGCTGGTCGGCCAAGGACCTGATCGCGCATATCGGTAGCTGGCTGGCGGAGGCAGGCGTCGTCCTCGAGCGGATCCGGGTCGGGACGTATCAGACGGAGGAGATTGACATCGACGCGATGAACCAGGCGTTCTATGACGCGATGCACGATGTCCCGTTCGCGGTCGTGCGGGCACAAGGGGTCGCGGCTCGGAACAGGATGCTCCGAGCATGGCGATCGCTCCCGGAGGATTCATCGGAGGCGGACAGCTGGATCCGCAAGGCCGGCCCGGATCACTACGCGGAGCACCTGCCGCGGCTCCGGGAGTGGGCGAGCGAGCTCGAACGGTCAGCGCGTTCTTCCTTGTGCCAGGCGGGAGAGCGGCAGCGATGAGTCCTGGAATCACATCGTGAGGAGTGCTGAGGCGAATCGAGCTTGAGCATGGGAACCTACATCGCAACGATGCTCGCTTTGGCGCTCACCGCAACCGAATTCCTGCTGATCGGGCTGGCCGTGTGGCTCACCGTCGGCGTCACCCTCGCCGTTCTGATGGGCAGACGGGGCCACAGCCCATTCGAATGGTTCCTCATCGGGGCGATACTCGGACCGATCGCCTTGCCACTGGCCTGGGGGCGGATCAACTCTGAACCGGTCGCCCCGAACCGCGAGACCGTCGATGTTGTCCCCGGACCGGGCACCGGACCTGTCGATGTGCTCGTCGGGGTCGACGGGTCCCCGGAATCGGAGACTGCGCTCCGGACGGCGGTCGAGCTCCTTGGGCGGCGGATCGGCCGACTGACGTTGGTCGGCGTCGCCGAGTTCGATTATGGGAACCCGCAGGTGAAGGCCGACACGGAGCACGCCCTCGAGACCCTGCAGGGGATGGCTGCATCAGCGAGTGTGGCCCACCTCGGGATCACGATCCTCTCGGGCAAACCATCGGAAGCGCTCCCGGAGTATGCGCTGCGAGAAGGGTATCAACTCCTCGTCGTGGGCCGTCGAGGCCGGGGAGCGAGCAAAGCGATCCTGGGGAGCACGGCCGCGCAGCTCGCGAGTGCACCCATCCCCGTTCTCATCTCGTGAGCACCGCGCTCTCAGGCGACGGGCTCGATCAGCTTCCAGGCATTCTGCCAGGAGCCACCCTGCATGTTCAGGTAGATGTTCAGGGCCCCCATCGCCTCGAGAGTTCGGGCGGATGAGAGCGGACCAGCGTCGATCGGACGCATGCCGATCGAGCGGATGAGCTCGACCACCGTCGCTTTCGCGTCGGCGTCGGTGGCGGCGACGAAGTTGTCGACCAGCATGTCGTTCACCTGCGGGTCCGCCTGCCGGGAGGCAAGGACCGTGTTGAACGCTTTCACGACCCGCGCATCCGGCGCCATCGAGGCGATCTGCTCAGCGTTCGACGAGCCGTCGACGACCGCGCCGGGCTCTTCATCCTCGAACCGGTTCGTCACGTCCACGAGGATCTTGTCGTCGAGGGCCTCGCCGGCCTCGTCCACGATCGACGCAGTGGCGTCGTAGGGGACCGCCAGGATCACGACCTCAGCGGCGCGTATCGCGTCGACATTGGATCCCAAACTCTGACCGCCAACCTCCTTCGCGAGCGCCTGGGCCTCGCTCTGTGTCGTCGACGTCAGGAAGACGTCGTGACCAGCCGACGAGAACGTTCGCGCGAGTGCGCTACCGACGTTGCCCGTGCCGATGACTGCGACATCCACGAGGGTCTCCCTTCTCCTAGTCGTCCCACCACTTCATCGGGTAGTTGGCCTGGTTCCACGCGACGAGGCCTCCTCGAAGTGTCACCACGCGATCGGGGTCGTAGCCCGCGTCGATCAGCCGCCGCGCCGCACGGGCGCTGGTGTACTCGTCCGGTCACGCGCAATACAGGACGATCGTCTGAACGTCGGGTATGGATCCGAGGGCGGGATGATCCGCGGACCGACGGATCTCCTCGAACGGGACGGAAATCGCTCCGTTCGCGTGGGCCTCCTGATAGAACTGGCGGCTTCGTGTGTCCACCAGCACGGCGTCGCCAGCTTCGACGAGGCTGCGGGCGTCGGCCGGCGCGATGCGACGGATCGTCTCCAGTTCCTTGCGGGCGTCCCGGGGTTCAGTCATGGGCTCTACCCCTTTCGACACGATCGGTGATGGAAGCCGGTGCGATGGTAGGCGTGGTGTCCTTCACACCGGTCGTGCTCCATCAGCCTCCGTGTTCCACGGAAGGGGGCGGCCTCTCTGTTGCTTCGTGCGGTTCGGCTCTCGCTCCTCCACGAAAACCGCGGGCGGATCGCTCGCCGGAAAGGACAACATCGAAGCCTCGTCGACCAGGAGGTCGAGACGTTTCCGTCGTTCCTCCGATGCAGCAGACTCGATCCTTTCCATGTTCCGGTCATCCTAGTCGCGAAGGCCGGACCCGCGGGACACCCAACCCCTGGTACGTCCAAGCGAAAATCGGGATGAACAGCCTGGGCCGGGTCGGTGGGGCTGCGCTGGACCACATCTCGTTCGCCTCTTCTCATCGTCTGAAGGTTCGGCTGGGCCGTCTCGCAGCCGTCCACTCACGGGTTCCTCGACGCTCAGACCCGATCGAAGAGGATCGCGCGCTTCACCTCCTGGATCGCTTTCGTGACCTCGATCCCGCGCGGGCAGGCATCGGTGCAGTTGAAGATCGTCCGACACCGGAAGACGCCGGTCCTCTCCGACAGGATCCCGAGCCGTTTTCGGGGAGCCCGATCGCGCGAGTCGAAGATGAACCGGTGGGCGTTCACGATCACCGCCGGCCAGATGTAGGACTCGTCGGACCAGAAGATCGGGCAGGAGGTGGTGCACGCCGCGCAGAGGATGCATCGCGTGGCGCCGGTCGTCTGAGGTGTTGAGGATCTCGGCTGCGGTCCCATCAATGCTTCCGCTCCGTAAGCACCTCTTCTAGGGCCTCTTCCACGCCGTTGAAGGGGCGATGACGCGCACTTGGAACACTTCGAACACCGCCTCCCCTTGGAAGGGGGTCTCCTCTCGGGTCAGTTCCCGGGGGACCTCCATAGGAAGTCAAGGAGGATGGCATCGAGTGGAGTCTTTGCGCTTGGCTCCCTCACCGAGCCCTAGGGCTGGGTCGACCAGGCTGTCTTCGCTCCAGGGTGCGACAGGCCGCGATCTCGCGAACGTTGCGGCCGCTACATCGGAGCATGCTCATGCGAAGGACTCCAGGCACTCTCTGCCGGTTAGCCGCTTGGTCAGATCGTTCGGCCGATCTCGATGTTGAGGTCGTCTTCTCGACTCGACTCGCACAGCCCGCCACAAGGGTGTGTCGAACGTCGACACGTCGGTCGTGATCGCTGCGAAAGAAGGTTGCGCTAGTGTTCGGTGAGGAGGTGATCCCGAAGCAGGGGCGGGAGAGAGGAGGATCTTGTGAGCGAGGCTGTGACTGTGGGTTCGGCGAGTGCGCTGAACACTGGGGAGATGCAGGCCTTCGATGTGAATGATCTGACGATCGCGATCGCGAATGTTGGAGGGAGCTTTTTCGCTTTCGACAACCTGTGTACGCACCAACAGTGTCCGCTTGTGAAGGGTGAACTGGAGGGCACGACCATCACGTGCGCTTGTCATGGCTCCCAGTTCGACGTCACCTCCGGAGCGGTGCTCAGAGGCCCGGCTCAGGAGCCAGTGGAAAGCTACCAAGTGATCTTGGAGGGCGATTCACTACGGCTAGAAGTCTGATGCTCGAAACGTCGCGATCGTGGGAGCGAGCCGTTGGCGACGGTTCGGCGACAGCGACATTGTGCGAGGAACGTCGACGGTTTGTCGACCAGACGGTCGAGACGTCTCCGGCGTACTCCGATGAAGCAGGCTCACTCATCCGGATTCTGCATCCCACCCCGCGCCGATAGTCTGGATTTGCGAAGCGTCAGGGTCTGGAGTATGCAGGTGGACGTGGGGAACATCGCGATCAACGGCCTCGGCCGGATCGGTCGGGCGGCGCTGAGGATCCTGTTCGACACCGACGGGCTAGACGTCGTCGCCGTGAACGACCTCATCCCGGCGGACAACCTGGCGTATCTGCTCAGGTACGACACCGTCTACGGCCGGTACCAGAGGCGGGTCGAGACGAAGGACCACGCGCTCATGATCGATGGTCGATCGATCTCGCTGTTCGCCGAGAAGGATCCTGCAGCGCTTCCCTGGTCCGAGCTCAAGGTAGACCTGGTTCTGGAATGCACCGGGATGTTCCGTGAGCAGGCGGATCTGATGAAGCACATCGAGGCCGGCGCGAGGTTCGCGATCCTCTCCGCGCCGGCCAAGACCGAAACGATCGCGACCGTGATGCCTGGCGTGAACCGTACCGAGAACGACGAAGTACGGATCATCTCGTGCGCAAGCTGCACCACGAACTGCATCGCGCCGCTCGTCGAGGTCATGGCCCGGCGCGTCGGGGTGGAACGGGCGATCATGACAACCGTTCACGCCTACACCTCGTCACAACGGATCGTAGACGGGGCCGACAAGAGCCTCACTCGAGGCCGGGCCGGGGCGGCCAATCTCGTGCCGACGTCGACCGGCGCGGCTCTAGCAACGACGAGAGCCGTCACGGAGCTCGAAGGCAGGTTCGATGGCGTGGCGATCCGTGCGCCGGTCGCGGTCGGCTCGATCGCCGACGTCGTCTTCGTGGCCGGCCGGGCAACTTCGATGGAGGAGATCAACGACGTGTTCCGGGAGGAGGCAGCCTCTGAACGCTACCGCGATGTTCTGGGCGTCTCCGAGGACCCGCTCGTGTCGTCCGACATCATCGGTGACCCGCGCGCTTCGGTCGTCGACCTCAACATGACGCGCGTGGTCGACGCCACTTTGGTGAAGATCATGAGTTGGTACGACAACGAGTGGGGGTTCACCCATCAGATGGTTCGCCAGGCCAAAGAGATGCTCGGCGTCCAGGCGTCCGTGTGATCGCGATGCGCCGCGCAGGATGGATCGCAGATCCGACAGTGGGCTGATGATCCGATCCGTGTGCCTTCGTCGAGGGGCTCAGGCCAGTCTCATTGCTTACGTTGCTCCGGGTTCACGACCGCGATCAGGCGACCCTTCCCCGTACCGCTCGCGAAGGACTCCGCAGGCGCTCTCGTCCGCCAGCGCTCAGTCTCGTTCTGTAGCCGGGTCTCGGCTCAACGAGTTGCTGGTAGAACCCGGCCATCCCTCGACGGTTGTATCCATGGTTCTCACCGATCTGCAGGAAACGCATCCGGGACACTTCGCCACCCAGCCGATCGAGGTCGTCCAGGACGGCGAGCATCATCTTCGCCCAGCGTTCACCGGGCCTCCGCTGGTGACCGAGGTCGTCACGCGCTCCTCTCGCCTCGTCCGCGGCTGCCCGCAGTAGTCGTTCGACCCGCTCGAGCCTGCGTTCGACTTCGAGGAGTCGGATCTCTTGCGTGTCGCCGTCCTCGTTCATCTACGCCTCACTGGCCTCGAGCCTCCGAGCGGGCTTTCGGTCCTCGCCGCGACGTGAGGATTCAAGGCCGATACCGCAACGTCTGGAGACCAGACGGTTTTCGAATTCTAGGCTTCACGGCCGAACCGCTACAACCATCGGCGCCAGTTGAACCGCTTTGGGGCAGCCTCCGGCGGAGTCGGGACGGGCCGTGCCTGGATCCCTTCCTGTACAGCCGCGACTGCGGCCTCGGGTTCGACGCCCGCGAAGACCATGAGGTCTGTAGCGACCATGCTTACACCCATGAGTGCCGCGAGGAAGGCCGAGCCGGGCCGCTCGCCGACCGTGGCGACTTCGCCGGCGACGGCGAGTCCGCGGTCCGCGGCGTGCTGACGTACTGCCCGGTCGTCGAGCCCGCCCGCGAGCTGCCTAAGTGCCCGGACGAGCTCGCGCACATATGCTGCGAGCTCCGCACGCTCAGCCGAGCGGAGCGTCGCGGCCGTTCGAGCGACTACGACGCAGCTGCTGCCGAGCAGGTCCAGGTGACCCGCGTTCTCTTTCTCCTGCACAACCGGATCAAGTCGTGAGCGCCAGATGAGCGAGCGGCGCGCGACGCGGGTACTGGCGCGGCGCACGCGGCCGAGCTCGGATAGATCGTCGCGAAGGAGGCGGAGCTCGTCGATCGCGCTCTCAGCGAGGTCGTCGTTGTCGTCCTCCAGGGCGAGTGCGGTCAATGCGAGTCCGTCCGCCATCCTCGTCAGTGCCGCCATCTCGGCGCGACGCAGCAGCCGCACGGGTTCGGGTGAGAAGAGGAACTGACTGAAGACGAGGGCGACGCCGGCCCCGACGAAGGCGTCGACCAACCTCTGGATGCCGGCGTCTGCGTCGGCGAGCCCGACGACCAGGATGACGCTGACTGCCGCTTGCGCGACGGCGATACGAGCGCCGCCCAGAGCCCGGGCGACGACTGTCGCGGCAAGGATCGAGACCGCGAGGGAACCGTAGCCCCCGCCTAGGGACAGCAGCGTGAGCTCTCCAACTGCGATTCCGATGACTACCCCCTGCAATAGCCGTAGCGCGTTCCGGCCACGATCACCGAGGGGCGTATTCAACGCGACGAGCGCGGCGATCGGAGCGAAGAACGGCTCAGCGTGACCGAGCGCGTTCTTGGCGATGAGCCACGCAGCCGTCGCGGCCGCCGTCCCTTGGAGCAGGAGCCATGCATCCGCCGTCACTCGCTGGAGCGAGCGGTCCGCTACGCCTCGGAGCCCTCTGATGATCGATTTCGCGTTCACTGTTCGACATCATCTCCTGCGGGTGCTTCGGGTGTCGGGTTCCTCTAGCATCGGGGGCGTATGGATCCGGCCGGAGCCGATCGCCTGCCCGTCGTGACGCTGGCTGCTCTCCACGGCACCGGAGGCAGCGTCGTTGGGCCGCGGGTCGCCGAGCGGCTCGGGGTCGAGTTCTTCGATCGGGCGATCTCCGCGGCGATCGCCGAGCGGTCCGGTCTCACGGAGGGGGCCGTCGCCGCGGTGGACGATCGTCCGCGGCGCGGCATCGACCGGCTGGTCTCGAACGTTGCGCGGGTCGCCAATGCGACGACAGCCACCGGCCGTCCGGTGGAACTCGTGGATCTCGAGGAGGGAAGGCTCCGAGGGGAGATCGAGGAGTTCCTGGCCCGCGCGAGCCGACGAGGAGGAGTCGTGCTCGGTCGCGGCGGCGCTGTCGTGCTCGCCTCGGTGCCCGGTGCGCTGCACGTCTATCTCGGTGGGTCGAGGGATGTACGTGTCGAGCAGGTGATGGAGTCCGAACGTGTCGACCGCGCGATCGCCGAGCGGCGCGTGGATGCGAATGACCGCGCCCGCCGGGAATACGTCCAAGAATTCTACGGCGTGGACGGCGACGACCCCAGCCTGTACCACCTCGTGCTCGACGCCGTCGCGATCGGCGTCGACGGTTGCGTCGAGGTGATCGTGCTCGCGAGCGGCTTTCGGACCGGGGAGCGCTGAGACGGATGCTGAGGCCTCGCGACACGAGAACCCGGGAGCGGAGGTCCCTCGACGGGCTCTGGCGTTTCGCCCTCGACCCTGTTGGTGTCGGTCGGACGGAGGAGTGGTGGGGCCGTTCCCTCCCGGGCGCGCGCGAGGTGCCCGTACCGGCGAGCTACAACGACGTTTTCGCGGACGCGAGCATCCGCGACCACGTGGGGGAGGTCTGGTACCAGACATCGGTCCGCGTGCCCGAGCGGTGGTCCGGCGAGCGGATCTTCTTGCGTTTCGATGCCGCGACACACCACGGCACCGCTTGGCTGAACGGCACCCAGGTTGTCGAGCACACCGGCGGCTACACGCCGTTCGAGGCCGACGTCTCGGAGGTCATCGAGTTCGGCGCCCAGAACCGCGTGACGGTCGCCGTCGACAACCGTCTCGGGTGGGAGACCATCCCACCCGGGCGCGTCGAGGAGACACCGGACGGACCGCGCCAGTCGTACTTCCATGACTTCTTCAACTACGCCGGCCTGCATCGGTCGGTGTGGCTCTACACCGCGCCGCAGTCGTACATCGAGGACATCACCGTCCTCACCGACCTGCAGGGCGGCGCGGGAACGGTCACCTACCACGTGGAGACGGCCGGGGAAGAGCGCGGGGAGATCCGGGTGGCGTTGAGGGACGCGGAGGGGGCGGAGGTCGCCCGAGCAACGGGCAGCCCCGGTCGGCTCACCGTCGAGGACGTCCACCCGTGGCGCCCCGGCGAGGGGTACCTCTACGAGCTGGGCGTGGAGTTGTGGGGTGAAGCAGACGTCCCGACCGATGCCTACGAGGTACCGGTTGGGATCCGGACCGTCCGTGTGGACCGCACGCGGTTCCTCATCAACGACGAGCCGTTCTACTTCACCGGCTTCGGGAAGCACGAGGACAGCCCCGTCCGCGGAAAGGGCCACGACAACGCGTTCATGGTGCACGACTTCGCCCTGATGGATTGGCTCGGCGCGAACTCCTTCCGAGCGTCCCACTATCCGTACGCGGAGGAGGTGCTCGAGTACGCTGACCGACACGGCATCGTCGTCATCGCCGAGACGCCGGCCGTCGGGATCAACAGCGGCCTCGCCGCGGGGGCCTTCGGCGCCGAGCCGTTCACGACGTTCTCGCCTCAGACCATCGGGCCTGGGACGCAGCAGGCGCACCGGCAGGCGATCCGCGAGCTCGTCGCGCGCGACAAGAACCATCCCTGCGTCGTGCTCTGGACGATCGCCAACGAGCCTGAGTCCGTCACGCCCGAAGCGCGCGCGTACTTCCAGCCGCTGGTGGCGGAGGCGCGACGGCTCGACCCGACCCGGCCCGTAGGGTTCGCCAACGTGCTGACGGCGACGCCCGACATCGACGTGCTCACGGACCTCTTCGACATCGTGATGTTGAACCGCTACTACGGCTGGTACGTCGATGCCGGGGATCTCCCTGCCGCGGAGCGGGGCCTCGACGCGGAGATCCGGGCTTGGACGGATGCGTACGAGAAGCCGATCATCTTCACCGAGTACGGCGCCGACACGTTCCCGGGTCTGCACGGCGTCACGCCGACGCCCTGGACGGAGGAATACCAGGTCGAGGTGCTCGAGATGTTCCATCGGGTCTTCGACCGCCACGAGGCCGTCGTCGGCGAGCAGATCTGGAACTTCGCGGATTTCGCCACGACCGCCGGGGTCCTGCGCGCGGACGGCAACAGGAAGGGCGTCTTCACCCGCGAGCGGCGGCCGAAGGCGGCGGCGCACATGCTCCGCCGACGGTGGCGGCGTGAACCGTGAGCACGGGTCCACCTCAACCAGCAGCACCGCTGCGCCGGTCCCAATACCTCGGTTACGCGGCGGGCGACGTCGCGAACAACCTCGCGTTCTCGATGTCGTCGATGTTCCTTCTTCTTTACTACACCGACGTCGTCGGTATCTCGGCGGCCGCGGCGGGGACGCTCTTCCTCGTCGTTCGTATGTGGGACGCGTTCGCCGATATCTTCGCCGGCCGCCTCGTCGACAGGACGTCGACGCGGTGGGGGAAGTTCCGTCCTTTCCTGCTCTTCGGCTCGCTTCCGCTCCTCCTCCTCAACGTGGCGATCTTCTCGGTGCCCGATCTCGGCGAGCGGAGTGAGCTCGTCTACGCCTACGTCTCCTACGCGATCTTCGGGCTCGCCTACAGCCTCGTGAACATCCCATACGGCTCCCTGGCGACCGCGATGACGCAGGAGCCGACGGAGCGATCCCGCCTGGCCAGCATGCGCGTGATCGGCTCGAACGTCGCGATCCTTCTACTCGCGGTCGCCGTGGCGCCTCAGATCGAAGGCTCCGACGACCTTCAGCGTTCACTCACCTTGACCACGTCGGTCCTGGTGGGGATCGGCCTGGTCCTGTACCTGTTCACGTTCCGCACTGCGAGGGAGCAGGTCCAGCGGGACGTCGCGAAGGTCAGCGCGCGCGAGACGGTGAGGACGCTGAGGCAGAACCGCCCCCTCGTGTTGCTCTGCCTCTCGAGCCTCGTGTTCTTGGTCGGCTGGTTCTCGCTGCAGACGGTCACCGTCTACTACGCGCGCGATGTCCTCGGGAGTGCCAACTACTACATCATCTTGACCGTCGTGCAGACGATCGGGACCTTCGCTGCGGCGCTCGTGATCCCGAAGCTCGTCAGGACGATCGGAAAGAAGCGCGCGTACGTCTTCTTGGGCGCTATCGCCGTCGTCGGCGCCCTCGGTCTCGCGTTCGCTCCAGAATCGATACCGGCATTCGCCATCGGGCTGTTCGGCGTGCTCGGCATCGGCCTCGGCGGCGTCAACACATTGATGTGGGCCCTCGAGGCTGACACGGTTGAGTTCGGCGAGTGGAAGACCGGGTTCCGAACGGAAGGCACGAGCTACGCGGTGTTCTCCTTCACCCGGAAGGCGGGTCAGGCGATCGGCGCTGCGTTGGCTGCGTTTGCGATCGGACTCGGCGGATACGTCGCAGGCGCCGCGTCTCAGCCAGGGTCGGCCGTCGATGCGATCAAGTTCACCGCCGGAATCGTGCCGGCGGTGTTCGTTCTGGTCGCCGTGGCGATCATGATGGCCTACCCGCTCACGGAGAAGAGGTACCGCGAGATCGTCCGCGACGTCGCCCAGCGCCGCGCCGGAGCGGCTGATGCGAGCTGAGCAGATCACCGGAGCCGTCGCGTACCACGGTGAGGGACCCGTGTGGTCGCCGGCATGGGGCGGCTTGCGCTGGGTCGACATGCTGGCGGGCGACGTCCTCACGCTGGCGACCGACGGATCGGTCGAGCGCCAGCACGTCGGTAACATCTGCGCCGCCGTTCGACCCCGTCGCGAGGGCGGCGCGGTGTTCGGCATCGAGCGAGGCTTCGCGCTCGAGGAGCCCGACGGGAGGCTGACTCGCCTCGACGAGCTGTGGAGCGACGAGAACGTTCGGATGAACGAGGGCGGCTGCGACCCCGACGGGCGCTTCTACTGCGGGTCGATGGCATACGACAAGCGGCATGGCGGGGGAGCGCTCTATCGGCTCGACCCCGATCGCTCGGTCCACGTCGTGCTGGGCAACGTCACGATCTCGAACGGGCTCGACTGGAGCCCCGACGGCACGCTCGTCTACTACAACGATACGGACACCTTCCGAGTCGACGTCTTCGACTATGACCGGGACGCTGGGCTGGCGGGGCGTCGCCCGTTCGCCGAGACCGGGGACGCCCGGCCCGATGGGCTGACGGTCGACGCCGAGGGAGGCATCTGGATCGCGCTCTCCAACGGGGGCGCCCTCCGTCGCTACGCGCCCGACGGCGTTCTGGACGAGGTGGTCGAGCTGCCTGTGACGAAGGTGACAGCCTGCACGTTCGGCGGCCCGAAGCTCGAGGAGCTCTACATCACAACGTCACGCGAGGGGCTCGAGCCTGGCGAGGAGCCGCTCGCAGGCTCGCTCTTCCGCGTGGCGGTCGGGGTTCAAGGGATACCCGTCCGCGAGTACGCCGGCTGACGAGCATGATCGAGCGACTCATACTGCTCGGTGCCACGGGCGACCTCGCGGGACGATACCTCTTTCCCGCCATCGCAACTCTCTTCGCCGGGGGTCACCTCCCGGACGGCTTCAGCGTCACTGGCGCCGCCCGGCAGGAGCTTGACGACGAGGCGTTTCGACGCGGAGTGGACGAGAGGCTTGCGAAGCACGCGGGCGATGTCCCAGTGGCTGCGCGCCGGATGCTTCTGCGCTCGCTCAGCTACCGAGTTGTCGACGTCTCCGACCCAGCGAGCGTCGCGTCGCTGTTCGCTGGCCAAGCCGCGCCCGTAGCGGCCTATCTGGCGCTTCCCCCGAGTCTCTTTCCTGGCGCGGTTGAATGCCTGGGCCGAACCGGCCTGCCGGCTCACAGTCGCATCGTGCTTGAGAAGCCATTCGGCGAGATCTCGATGGCGCCATCTCGCTCAACCAGCGACTGACGGAGGTGGCCGGGAACGAGGGCGAGAAGGCGATCTTCCGCGTCGACCACGTTCTCGGCATGGCGACGGCGCAGAACCTGCTTGCACTCCGGCACAACGGGGTGCTCGATGCGGTCTGGAACGGAAAGCACGTCGCGCAGGTTGAGATCCTCTGGGAAGAGACGCTGGCTCTCGAAGGCCGTGCGGGCTACTACGACAGGGCGGGGGCTCTCAAGGACGTACTCCAGAATCACGTGCTCCAGATCCTGTGTCTGGTCGCGATGGAGCCGCCCGCGAGCGCGGACGAGCGCGAGCTGCGCGAGCGCAAGGTCGACGTCCTGCGGTCGGTTCGCCCTCCGGGTTCGGCGGAGCCTGCGTTCCGTTCTCGGCGTGCTCGATACGGCTCCGGCCGGCTGACCGACATCCACAGAGCGAATGGACGCGCCGTGCCGGCGTACGCGGATGAGGACGGCGTCGACCCGAAGCGCGGCACCGAGACCTTCGTCGAGCTGACCCTCGAACTCGAGACCGACCGCTGGCAGGGTACGCCGTTCGTCCTTCGCGCCGGAAAGGCCATGAAACGGCGTCGAAAAGGAGTGCTGCTCCGCTTCCGGTCGAGCGACAGCCAAGCAGCGAACAAGTTTTGGATCGGGATCGACGGCCCCTCCGACATCGTTCTGAGCCTCACCGGCGGCGCATTCGGTAGAGCCAAGGAGGTGGAGCTGCGCGGCGAACCGCCCCCCGCGGACCTTCCTGCCTATGCCCGAGTGCTCCTTGATGTCCTCAGCGGCGGCAGCCGGCTCTCGGTGCACGCCGACGAAGCCGAGCAGGCGTGGCGCGTTGTCACGCCGGTCCTGGAATCATGGCGAGCGAACCGAGTGCCGCTGGAGGAGTATGCGGCGGGCTCCGAGGGGCCGCGTCGTTGATGGAACATAGGGCTACTGTCGGGGATCGCCGCCTCCAGTGAGTTTCCCCTGAACCCCCGCGTAGGGTCGGCTACTCGTTCGCTCGGGACGGCGCGACCAGCGTTGCGGGAGCGGCCCGAACCATATGTGAGCTGACCGAGCCGAGTGCGATCCCAACGAGCGGGCCGAGCCCGCGACTGCCTACGACCACGAGATCGGCGTCGTGTCGCTCGATCGCGTCCATCAAGCCAGCAGCTACCCCGGGCACGGTGACGACGTGGCCGCTGGAACGGAGGCCGGCCCGATCGAAGGGCTCCGTCGCCGCACGAACCTTGACCGTGGCCTCTCCCTCACCCAGCTCCATCGCGGCATCGAGTTCTCCGGGAGCGATCGTCGCAGCCACAGGAAGACCGAAGGTGTCGATCGGCACTTGCTCGACGACGGATACAACGAAGATCTCGCACCGCTCCGGCTCGGTGAGCAGGATCAGGGTTTCGATCGCGCGATCTGAGGCGGCGGAAGCGTCCGCGCCCACCACTACTCGGATGCGATCTCGGCCCTCAGCGGGCGGACGGCGGACCACGAGCGTCGGGGTGTCTAAGCCATGCAGAACGTAATTCGCGACGCCACCCAGGATCGGTCCGCCGAGCCACCCAGTATTGCCGGCCCCTATAACGATTAGGTCGTATGCACCCGCGTCTACCTCGTGTTGGATCTCGCTCTTCACGTCGCTTCGAACCCTCTTCGTCTGAGCGGGAAGGGACGCTGCCTCGAGATGCTCGACCGCCCAACCGAACGTGGCATTCGCCACCTCGTCGTCGGCGACCTGGTCGTTGAACTGGTCGACGAGGAAGATCGTGACGTCCGCGCGGGTCGGGCTAGCGAGCCGGGCCAGGAGGCGTCCGGCGTTCCGTGCCGACTCGCGCCCATCGGTCGCGTACAAGACGTTCACGGTTCTGCGTCATCCTCCGGATAGATGCCCCCTGCGAGGCGGAGTCCTGATGTGCACACGAGTTCATAACCTACGCCAGTGCGCGCAGCCATGCGCGCGACGCGGCAAGGGCGAGCGCCGCGCGTGGCTCATCCCCGAGACGAGGACCCTTCGACGTCGCCGAAGCTTCCCGGACCGGATGGTGACGAAACCGGCAGCCCGCGTTCGGACGCCGGATACGAGCGTCGTTCAGCGACGCCGGGCCGCAAGGTGAACGCTCCGCCATGGTGGACGAGTTGGAGGGGCGCGCCGTCCGTAAGCTCGTACTGGACCTGCTCGGGACCGAGTTCGACGCGGAGACGGCGGCCTCGGTACAGCAAGCGGAAGCAGACGCGCGTGAGCGCGTGCGGCAGGCGCGGGGCGAAGGCCAGCGTGTCGCCGTGGTCGCGCAGGCCGCCGAACCCGGCGACCGCGACCAGCCAGGCGCCGGCGAGCGAGGCGAGGTGGAGACCGTCGGCGGTGTTGCCGGCGAGGTCGTGCAGGTCGATGAGGGCCGTCTCGCGGAAGTAGTCGTAGGCGAGGTCGAGGTGGCCGACCTCGGCGGCGACGATCGCCTGGATGGACGCCGACAGCGACGAGTCGCGCACGGTGATCGCCTCGTAGTAGTCGAAGTCGCGCCGCTTCTGTTCGGGGGTGAAGTGGTCGCCGCACAGGTAGAGCGCGAAGACGAGGTCGGCCTGCTTGACGACCTGGCTCGAATAGAGCAGGTAGTAGGGATAGTGGAGCAGCAGCGGGTACTCCTCGGGCTCGGTCGCGCGAAGTCCCAGCGGCGGTAGCGGGTGAAGCCCTCCGACTGCGCGGTCACGCCGAGCTCGTCGTCGAACGGCACGACCATGGCGTCGGCGGCCGTCGCGCCACGAGCCGCGATCTCGTCGTCGTCGACGCCGAGCTCGGCCGCTCGCTCGGGATGCCGGCTCGCGACGTCGGCGGCGGCCCGGAGGTTGCGCGCCGCCATCAGGTTGGTGAAGACGTTGTTGTCGACCGAGCGCCGTGTACTCGTCGGGGCCGGTCACGCCGTCGATGCGGAAGCGGCCCTCGGCGTCGTGGTGCCCGAGCGACCGCCAGAGGCGCGCCGTCTCGACCAGCAGCTCGAGCGCCGGGCCCGCGCTCGAACTCGGTGTCGCCGGTCGCGGCGACGTAGCGGCGGACCGCGTCGGCGATGTCGGCGTTGATGTGGAACGCGGCGGTGCCGGCCGGCCAGTACCCGAGCACTCCTCGCCGCGGATCGTGCGCCACGGGAACGCCGCGCCCTCCAGGCGCAGCTCGCGGGCGCGCGCCCGCGCCAGGTCGAGCGTCGAGTGCCGCCAGCGCAGCGCGTCGCGGGCGGCATCCGGGCGCGGTGTAGGTCAGCACCGGCAGGGTGTAGGTCTCCATGTCCCAGAACGTGTGCCCGTCGTAGCCACGGCCGGTGAGCCCCTTGGCCGGGATCGCCCGCTGCTCGGCGCGGGCGGCGGCCTGCACCACCTGGAAGAGCGCGAACCGCACCGCCTGCTGCAAGCTCGGCGTCGCCCTCCACCTCGACGTCGGCGCGGTCCCACACGTCGTCGAGGTAGGCGCGCTGGCTCGGCCAGGAGCCCGTCCCAGCCGGTCCGCTTCGCCGCCGCGAGCGCGGCGTCGACCTGATCGCGCAGCGCCGGCATCGAGCGCGACGCTCGACCAGCCGTAGGCGAGCAGCTTGACGACTCGCAAGCGTCTGCCCGGGCGCGAGCTCGGTGCTGACCGTGACCCGCGCCAGGTCCGGCTCGCTCTCCGACCTCGCGTGACCGTCCCCTCGGGTCCGTCGACCACGTGGTCGAGCGCGGCCGCCATCCGCAAGTCCGCTGACGCGCGTGCGATGCCCGAGCGCGGCCTCGAGATCGTGGTGGCGTGGTACTCGCCGACGAGCGGGGCGCGCAGCGCCGCGGCCGCCCGGGGATCGTCGGTCTGCTCGGGCACCGGCTCGTTGGCGACGAGCGTCGACTGCACGACGATGCGGGCCGGCCGGTCGAGCGCCTCGACCTCGTAGCGGATCGCCGCCATCGCGCGCTGGACGAACGAGACCAGCCGGGTCGAGCGGATGCGGACCGCCTGCCCCGCCGGCGAGGTCCACTCGACCTCACGCCGCAGGACGCCGTCGCGCAGGTCGAGCACGCGCTCGTGGCGCTCGAGCGTGCCGTAGCGGACGTCGAACGGCTCGTCGTCGACGAGCAGGCGGATCAGCTTGCCGTTGGTCACGTCGATCAGCGACTGGCCCTCTTCGGGATAGCCGTAGCCCGGCTCGGCGTACGGCAGCGGCAAGGCTTCGAAGAACCCGTTGAGGTAGGTGCCCGGGATGGCGTGCGGCTCGCCTTCGTCGAGGTTGCCGCGCAGCCCGATGTGCCCGTTCGACAGGGCGAAGATCGACTCGGTCTGTGCCAGCAGATCGAGATGGAGGTGGCGCTCGGCGACAGCCCACGGCTCGACCGAGAAGACGGCCCGGCTCGATCAATGGCGCTCCAGCAGTTCGGTGAGGTCGCTCGACGACCAGGTCGGCGCCGTGGCTGCGCAGCGCGGTCTGCTCGGCCTCCGCGGTCGACGCCGACGACCCACCCGAACGCCGCCGGCACGGCCCGCCTCGACTCCGGCGACGGCGTCCTCGAACACGGCGCAATGCGCGGGAGTCGACGCCGCAGCGCTGCGGCCGCGGCGAGGAACATGTCGGGCGCCGGCTTCCCGCGCAGGTTCGCTTCCTCGGCGACGACGCCGTCGACGCGCACCTCGAACAGGTGCTCGATGCCGGCGGCGGCGAGCACCGCCGAGCAGTTCTTGCTCGCCGACACGACCGCCCGCCGCAGACCCGGCGTCGCGCACCGCCTCCACGAACCGCACCGAGCCCTCGTACACCTCGACGCCCCGTCGCTCGATCAGCTCGAGCACGAGGTCGTTCTTGCGCGTCCCCAGGCCGTGCACGGTCGTGCGCCGTCGGCGGGTCGTCAGCGGCGACCCTCCGGACAGCGCGATGCCGCGCGACGCCAGGAAGGCCCGCACACCGTCCTGTCGGAGCTTGCCGTCGACGTATTCCGCGTAGTCAGTCGTGCAGCTCGAAGGGGCGGAACGGCTCAGCCGTTCTGCTTCGACCGATCGAGCAGGAACGCGTCGAACATCTGCTTCCATGCTGCCGCGTGGACCTTCGCCGTCTGGGTGAGGACGCCGTCGAGATCGAAGAGACACGCATTGATCCCAGCAGGGACGATCGAGGTCAGCGCGTTTCCTGGCGCCATCAATCCCGATCCCCTTGGTGGAGAAGGGTAACGGTGCGCCGCCTTCTCCGCGAGACCGGTGGCGAAAGCGCGCGGTGTTCAGCCCGGCCCGTCTCCCGCACGATCATTCAACCCGGTCGAGGGCTGGATCAGGCTGCTCTCCCAGGTATTCCACCCACGCCCGCTTGATGCACGGGTAATGCGTCGCTGCCTCGACGAGGTCCATGAAGTTGGCGATGTTCGCGTCGAATCGCTCTTGCAGCACCTCGTTCGCGATCCGGCCCTCGGTCGTGAACGCCTGGTGAGCCTGGGCGAGGGAGAACATGTCCGGGTACAGCCGCGCACCGAGATGCTCGAATGGGACTCGCAGCGCCCAGAGGCCGCGGTTGCCGCCGGCCATCGACGGCGAGGCCGACAGAAGCAGTCCGTGAAGCTCGTTGAATGGCTGCGGGCGGAAACGTGAGACCCAATCGATCGTGTTCTTCAGCAGCCCCGGGATCGATCCGTTGTACTCAGGGGACGCGATCACGAACGCATCGCAAGCTTCCAGACGGTTGCGCAGTGCCTCGGCGCCGGGCGGAAAGCCTCCGTTCCGTTGAGCATCCGCGTCATACGACGGTGCGTCGAACTCGCCCATCGATGCAAGGTTGACGCCGCCGCCGTTGGCTTCGATCGTTGAAGCCGCCAACCGCGCGAGCCGCGTATTCAGCGAACCCTCGCGAAGTGATGCGGAAAAGACCAGGTAGGACACCGGTTCGCGGGCGGTACGGGCATCTCCGGTCCGGGGTTGGGCTCGCTCGTTCCGTTGGTTGGTGGACACGCGGCTAGTCTGTCACCAAGTCGGGATGCGGAGTCTGGGCTGCCGCCCCACGGGGGCGCTCCAGACAAGCCACCGCGACCGAGCGGCCGACGCCGCGCTGGTAGTCGTGGCGCGAGGGCATCCGAGGGCTCTCGAGTCCTAGCCGATCCGGATGATCGGCTTGATCGCGGCGCCGGACTCGGCGTCAGCGGCAGCTTGGTTGATCTGGTCGAAGTCGTAGAAGCGTACGAGCCGATCGAAAGGGAATCGGCCTTGCATGTGCAGGTCGAGCAGCTGTGGGATCACCACATCGGGCACGCTGTCGCCCTCCACGACCCCCATGAGCGTCTTGCAACTCTGCATGAACGCGTTGGCTGGAAGCTGAATCATCGCATCTGGTCTCGAGGCGCCCAGGATCGCCGCGGTGCCCCGCTGGCGCAGCGCCTCGACGCCTTGCTGGATGAGAGCAGGCAGCCCGGTGGTGTCGAGCGCGTAGTCGACGCCACCTCCACCGGTGATCCGGCGGATCTCGGCGACGGCATCGGTCTTCCCTCCGTTGATGACGTGGGTGGCGCCGAGTTCCCGGGCGAGGTCGAGCCGGGCGGGAAGCACGTCGACTGCGATGATGGTCGTCGCGCCTGCCGCCCGAGCCGCCATGACCGCGCTGAGCCCGACTGCTCCGGCGCCGGTGACCGCGAAGCTTGCGCCGGCGCCGACGCGCAAGCGCACGCAGCACCGTGCCCGCTCCGGTCTGGATGCCGCAGCCCAGCGGTCCGAGCAGTTCCAGCGGCGCGTCGTCGCGGACCTTGACAGTGTTGGCCTCGTGCGCGATGGCGAAGGTGGCGAAGGAGGATTGCGCGAAGAACCGGTCGCGCAGCGTGGCGTCACCGTTGGCCAGCGACAGGGCGTGCGAACCGTCCGGGCGTTGGCCGGCGAAGTTGATGTCGTTGAAGTTGGCGCAGCTGGCCGGGGATCCGTCAAGGCAGGGCCGGCACTGCCCGCAGTGGAGGAAGCTCAATGCGACGTGGTCGCCGGGTCCGACCTTTCGGACGGCGCTGCCGACTGCCTCGACGATCCCGGCGCCCTCGTGGCCGAGCACGATCGGCAGCGGTGCCGGGTACACCTGGTCGCGGACGACCAGGTCGGTGTGGCACAGCCCGGTGGCGACGATGCGCACGAGGACCTCGTCCGCGCGCGGAGGCTCCAAGAGGGCGGCCCCGAGCTCGAAGGAGCCCTTCTCCCGGACGATGGCGGCCGTGATCTCGCGGGTTCCGGTGGGGTCGTCCGCCATCGTTGCTCCTCAGCGGTACTCGAACATCGCCCAGGTCACCATCTCGGCGTTCGGCAGGGTGGCTTCCTCGAAGCCGTAGAGCTGGCCGTACTTGGGGCGGAGGGCATCCGTGGCCTCTCGCGCGATGGTCGTGCTCCAGTTGGCGAGGAAGCCGGTGTGGGTGCCCGCGGACGGGTCGACGAAGTCGGTGAACGGGTGCGCCGCCGATGGCCTCGCCGACCGCCGCCTTCATGTCGGCGAGGAAGGCGAACTCGAAGTCGATGTCTTCCCGGGTGCCGATGTTGCCGTGGCTGCCGGACAGGTGGTCCCATCCAGGTCGTAGACCTGCTTGAGGTTGTGCTCGTGCCAGTGGAAGCGCTCGTTGCCCGCGAACTTCCAGAACGGCGGCTGGTCGGGGTTGATCAGGTCCGAGGAGTGGATGATCCGGTCCTGCGTCAGGAGCCAGGCCGCGTGGTCGTCGGTGTGCGCGGCCCACTCGAACCCGTGCAGCTCCACCGTCAGGTCCTCGAACTCGAAGCTGCCGCGCGGCCAGTCCAGCACCTCGGTCGGACGAGGGAACGAGCTGTTGCTCAGCTCCATCGACTGCCTGGTCTTCTCGCTTCCGATGATCCGCAGCGAGTGGCCCTGCTTCTGGGCGGCCTCGACGTACTTGCCGATGTCGCCGATGTGGTCGGCGTGGTAGTGCGGATAGATGGCCGCGGTGATCGGTTTGTCGGTGACCGACGCGACCGCTTGGGTGATGTTGTCGTAGACGCCCTCGAGCGTGTCGAAGATCAAGACGCCGCGGTCACCGACGTAGAAGACAGTGCCGTAGTTGAACGCCTGGACCCACCAGGTCCGCTCAGAAGACGCTGCAGGACGTACGGCTGGGTCATGTTGCGTTGGAAGAGGTCCCCGATCTTTTGCCCCGGCTCCAGCACCCTGTCGCCGGAAGGCTCGACGTAGGTCGCTCCGATCGTGGACGGAATGGACGGGGTCGCATCCATAGTGAACTCCTCTCACCGTTTGAGAAACGGGCGGCGGCATGGGGCCCAGCCCTTGAGACTCTTCCACTCGGGCAAGGGGGTCAAGGGGCCCGTTCGATGGGCTGGTAGTCGAGGCCGAAATCAGCCCCCGCCGTCTTCGCGGCGACGCCCCCGCTTGGTCTTGCGGACCCAACCCCCCGGGGTCTCACGCCCTCTGGTGTCGGCCTCGTTCAGGGCGCCGGACTTCAGGCGGAACGCTATCCCGATCCTCTCCGCCCACGCCTCCGTGTTGGTGGACAGGTAGAGCCAAGCGAGTCCGCGGTGGAGGCCCCACCGAGCCTCCGCGAAGCGCGCGAGCTCCTCCTCGGAAGCGGGTTCACCCTCGAAGTAGAACGCGCGAAGCACCTCCTTCATGTACACGTCGAGGAAGAGGGCGTCCTGGCGTCGCGCACCGATGATGAGGCCGAGGTCCGCGGTGTACGGTCCGACGCCCGGAAGCCTCATGAGCTCGGCACGAGCCTGTTCGCGCGGCAGCCGCTTGACCGCCTCGAGATCGAGGCCATCCGTCACCGCTCGAGCCACGCCCTGGATGAACCGATCCCGGTAGCCCACCTTGCATGCTCGGATCGCCTCGAGAGGTGCGACCGCGAGCTGCTCTGGCGTCGGAGACGCGTGATACACGCGTCCCGCCGTGAACGGGTCGCCGAAGGCCCTCGCGAGGTTGGCTCGCATCTCGTACATCCGGCGGAAGGCCGTGTTCTGCGCGCAGATCACGTCGATGACGCCATCGAAGAGGGTGAAGCTGCTCTTTCCCTTGGCGCCGAAGTTGTATTCGATGCTTGCGGAGAGCACCCGGTCGGCCTCGGCTAGCGCATAGAACGGGCCGAGGTCTTCCGCAAGGCCTAGGCGCCAGGAGATCAGCTCCCGCGCCTCCTCGACATCGTTGGGGGAGAGCGGCTCGTGCGAAGCGAATCCGAGGTGCAGCCGAGGCGCTTGGACCGTCCCGCGGGACACGATCTCGACCCTGACGAGGCGTCCACTGCGAAGGCGGACGATCTCGACCAGGTTCTCGTCCTCCCTCGACTCGGGCGCGACCACGTAGTGGCGGAGCTGGAATCCGAAGTCGTAGGGTGCGACGATGACGGAGCTGTCAAGGACGACCTCGGCCTGGTCACCGGTGCTTCTCATATCCCATGAGAGTATGCCGGACGTGCTTCTCGCTCTTCGCGGATCGAGCGCGACACGCGATCAGTCGATCCACCCGTGAATGGTTGGGTGCCTCCTCACTGCACCCCCGCGCCAACAACGGACGTCGGTCGTCGAGGCGTCGTTACTGTGCCGTGTAGGCGCGGTCGGCGCACTCGCCACACCCGCAGCGGCGCCTCAGCCGATGTAGCCCTCGACGGTCTTCTCGTCGCGAACCGTCGCCTGGTCGGGGTCCTGCCCGGCCGACCTCCGGGCGCGACGCTGGCGAAGGAGATCCCAGCACTGGTCGAGCGTGACCTCGAGACGCTTCATCCGTTCCTGGTCCGATCCGGACGCCTGGCCACGTGACTCCTTGCCGAAGAGCTCCAGCTCCTCGTTCGCAAGCCCGTTGATCCGGTCGATGATCTCTTGGTCCTCCATGAACCAACCTCCGTTCTCGGCAGCTGCCGACGGATCCTAAGCTGATACTGGCACGCTCTGCTGCCGATGGACCACAGTTCGCTTGGCTCGACCTCTCCTTGGCCCTTGGCCGCTGAGGGGAGTGTCGAGGCACCGAAGCGGCCACCACATAAGGGCCATCCCCTCGGCGACCGTAAGCGATAGCAAGCACCTCAGCCACGAGCGTGCCGTTTCGATAGGGGTGAGTGGGTGAGCAGAGCGGGGGGTTGGTCAACACCCGGTCAAGGAGCCGACCGAACCAAGCGGTACTCGACGGCACTCCTGTGACAGCCTGGAGATGCCCTGAGCTGGGAAAGCGCTGGTCAGAGCGTTGCACGGGTCTTCCTTGACACGGAAGAGGTCATAGGTTCAGATCCTCTAGCGCCCACCAGCAACATCCCAGCTCCGGTCCCCTTCCAGCGGTGTTGGCGCATGCCCTGGGAAGATGCCCTTCATCTCCGCAGGTCAATGGTGGCCGGAGGCGCACGGTCAACCGCACGATCAACAAGGACAACAGAGGTCGCCTAGGCTCTCTGGAATGACGATCCGCACCGACCCCGAAGGGAACGAGACCGCGGCGCTGGTCGACCTGGTCGAGCTCGACGGCGCCGAGATCTTGGAGATCGGATCCGGGGACGGGCGCCTCACGTGGCGGTACGCGGATCGCGCCGCTCACGTCACGGCGATCGAGCCGTTCGAGGATTCGATCGTCAGGGCGAAGGAGCGGCTACGCGAGACGCACCTCCCGATCGAGTTCCGCAACATGAACTTCGAGGACTTCGCGGCAGGCACCGACCCGGACGTCTTCGACGTCGTCCTCCTGTCCTGGTCGCTCTGCTGAATGGCGCCCGAGGGCATGGTCCATGCCCTGGAGGAGATCCACCGGCTACTGAAGCCAGCGGGCGCGCTGATCGAGATCCACCCCGCCGTCGACGCGCCGCCGTTCGTCGAGGTGAGGTCGAACGGACGGCTGTCCTTCTCCGAAGACGATCCGATCTTCGACTACGAGGACGACCTCCGATACGCGGACGCGGCGGTGGCGACCGTCCTCGATCGGGGGGTGTTCGTCCTCGACGATCGACGCAGGCTCGAGCTCCGGACGTACGCGGCGTCGGTGAAGGAGATGCGGGACCACTGGGCCTTCGTCGGTGCCTACGATCCCGAGGAGCCGGAGGAGACGCTGGTGCGCCTACGGGACGAGATGTATGCGCGCGCGCAGGCGGTTATCGAGCGCACGTCGGGCGGCGAGCTGGTCTACGTCGAGCCAGCGACGATGTCACGGCTGACCCCGTCGGGGTCTTCCGGGGCCTGAGTCCGGCCGATCTGGAGGGTTGCTACCCGAGGTCGACGGCGAAAAGCCGCTCGGTTCCCGGATGCCTCGAAGCGCGTTCTCGCTCCGATCGACGAAGGGCGCTCCGGACTCGTTCGTGAGGGCTCGGGGCAGATCGGTGACGAGGACCTCCCCGGGGTCGGCGATCCCCAGGACCCTCACGGCCTCGCGGATCGCGACGCTCTGAAGGTCGTTGTCCGATCCTCAGCTGAGGCGGACGAAGCTGGCGATGAGGAGCCTCGTCACGTTCTCCGCGTATCGCTGGGGGGTCCAGCCGAGCCCCCGGGTGAGCTCGCGCCACGGAGCCTGCATCGTGACGGTGTAGAAGAGGTCGCCCGCATCCTGGACTGTCCAGCCGTCCGCGAGCTGCCCCTCGTCGGCGATCCTCTGCACGATCATCCGATGCACCCGATGACTGGCCTCCATCCGGTCGCGCCACGCCGCGCCGAGGGCTTCGTCCCGATACTGCGCCGCCTCGAGCACATCGGCGACCGGATCGATCTCCGCGGAATAGGTGCTGTGGAGCTCGACCGTGCGGCGGAGCATGTCGACCCCGGTCGGCGCGGCGAGCACATGAGCCAGCAGCTGCTCGAACCCGAGCACCTCCGGCATGAACCGGACGAGCGCGAGCAGCAGCCCCGCGCGGTCGCCGAAATGGAGATACACCGCCTGACGCGAGACCTCCGCCCGATCGGCGACATGCGTGAGCGTCATCGCGGCACCCTGTTCGACGATCTCCTCCCAAGCTGCGCGGAGGATGCGTTCCCGAGTGCCGGGATCGCCGGGGCGGTCGATCCCCTCCGTCGGCTCACGACCCTGACTTGACATGGTGTAAACCTAGCAGGTACCCTCCGCTTGACATGATGTCAAGCGACGCGCCTCGAGGCCTCAGGGAACCGGACGGCGTCGGGACGGTGGTGGTCGGCGGCGGCCAGGCCGGGCTCGCGGTCGGCTACCACCTGAAGGGCCGCAGTCTTCCTTTCGTGATCCTCGACGCGAAGCACCGGACCGGCGATTCTTGGCGGCAGCGTTGGGATTCCCTTCGCCTCTTCACCCCGGCATGGGCAAACGGCCTCCCCGGCATGTCGTTCCCGGCCCCTCGTCGCTCCTACCCCACGAAGGACGAAATTGCCGACTACCTCGAGGCGTACGCTGCCCGGTTCGAGCTCCCCGTGCTGACGGATACTCGCGTGGAACGTGTGTCACGCCAGGGCGGCGGATACCTCGTCGAAACGGCGGAGCGACGGTTCCGTGCGAACGACGTCGTCGTCGCGATGTCGGGCTATCGATCGGTTCGCATCCCATCGTTCGCGGACGAGCTCGACCCTGCGATCGTTCAGCTGAGCTCGGTCGAGTACCGGAGTCCGAACCAGCTCCCCGACGGCCCCGTGCTGATCGTGGGCGCGCACGATACGGGGACGGAGATCGCGCTCGAGAACGCGAAAGCACGGGAGACGTGGCTCTCCGGCCGGGATCCGGGCCAGGTCCCGTTCCGGATCGACCGGCCATTCGGGCGGTGGATCGGGGTCCCGGCGGTGATGTTCATGTTCCACCGGGTGATGAAGGTGCGGAACCCGCTCGGACGGAAGGTACGCGACAACCTCCACCGGCGGGCTGGTCCCGTGGTCCGGGCCAAGCGGAAGGATCTCGTGGCCGCCGGTGTGCAGCGCGTCCCGCGGGTCGTCGGAGCCCGCGACGGACGTCCCGTCCTCGACGATGGGAGCGTTCTCGAGCCGGCAAGCGTGATCTGGTGCACTGGGTTCGCTCCCGACTTCTCGTGGATCGACCTGCCGGTCTTCGCCGACGGCGCCCCCGAACCGATCCACGAGCGCGGCATCGTGCCCAGCGAACAGGGGCTCTTCTTCGTCGGTCTTCCGTTCCTGTCGGCCGCCTCGTCGGCGCTGCTCCTCGGGGTCGGGCGAGACGCCGAGCGGATCGCAGTGGCGATCCATGGCCGCCACCGCTCTTCGGGTGAGGTTACGCCGGAGCAATGATCGGCTGGGCCTTGGATCGAAGCGGACACGAGTGACTCCGTCTCTGATCGTCGGACATGGCTATACACACGTGCAGTGAACATCCGCCTGCTGGCATCCGGCGCATCTCAACGTGCAGTAGCGATCGGAGCCGACGTGGAGGTGTCCGGCGTCGTGCTCACCCGCCACAGATCCGCAGATCGCACACTTCCAGCCATCCGCTACCCCTCCGCACCTCGCGCACAGCAGGCTCTCCGTCTGTCCCACCTCACACTCCTCTCGCCCGTGCCTCGCCGCCGCGGTCGGGCAGCCGGTGACCGGCCGCCCGATCGCGTCGAGCTCAACCCTTCCGGAGGGTCAGGATCCCTCGAAGCGCCACCAGGGCCCCGGCCACGAAGATCAGCGTGGCGAGGTAGATCAGTCCCAGGTGGCCAAGGGTGTCGAAGTGGTTCGGATAGTGAGCCGGGAGAGCCACCAGGAGCCCGAGAACTGGCGCCGTCACCGCCCCCACCCACGCCCAGAGCTCTCCTCGCCGCACGCCGTAGGCCACGAGGAACAGCACGGCGACCCCGGTCGCCGCGATGAACCCGGCCACCGCGATGTGCAGGTGGCTGACGTACTCGAAGAGGGACGGGCTGAAATCCTGGATCGCCTGCTTCCCGACGTTCACCTCGTTCGGGCCTATCCCCAGCTCCAAGAAGCTGTCCGTGAAGTTCCGAACCAGGAAGATCACCGCGTAGCCGATGAACCCCGCCGCTGCGGCCCCCATCAGCCATGAGCCGGTGCGGAGGTTCCCCTCCGCGGCCGTCGGATCGGCTCTATCCACTGTCATGGTCGTCATCTCATTTCCTCCTTCGTCCTCCAAGACGACACGCGAACGGATCCGATTGCGGTTCGGGATCGCTGCAATAAAGTCGTCGGCGTGGTCGTCCTCTAGTAGTGGAGGCCCGTATGCGGAGATTAGTCATCGAGATGAGCGAGGTAGGCATCCGGGATCGAACGAAGGAGGACTTCCAGGAGCTCGTCCTTCCGGAGCTCCCGGCCCTCTACTCGCTCGCGAGGCGGCTGGTGCGAGACGGCGCGGAGGACCTCGTCCAGGAGGCCTTGTTGCAGGCCTTCCGCGCGTTCGGGACCCTGAAGGAGGAGGCAGCGGCCGGACGCTGGCTCAAGACGATCCTGGTGAACGTGTTCCGGGATCAGCTCCGGAAGCGCTCGAGGGCCGTCGACGAGAGGCCGATGGGCGACCTGAGCGACTTCTCGCTCTACCGGACCCTCGTCGACGAGGACCCGTTCCCGTATTCGGACACGCTCCACGCGGACTTCTTGCAGGTGTTCGATTCCGAGGATCTGCGAGAGGTCCTCATCCGATTGCCGGACATCTACCGCATCCCTCTCGTGTTGCGATACATCGACGGGTTCGCGACCAAGGAGATCGCCCGCCTGATGGATGCACCGCTCGGTACGACCCTGGCGCGTCTCCACAGGGGGCGTCGGCTGTTCGAGCGCGAGATGTGGGCGTACGCGCAAGAAGCCGGGCTTCTGACGAAAGAGAGATGAGCATGACTGACACGAAGGCGATCCCCTGCTCGGAGGCTGTCGGGCAGCTCTGGGACTACCTGGACCACGCGATCTCGCCCGAGGACCAGGAGAAGGTGGAGAAGCACCTCTCGTTCTGCCGGAAGTGCTGCGGCGAGCTCGAGTTCGCCAAGGAGATGCGAGCGTTCCTCGCCACCTCGTCAGCGGAGCAGATCCCGCCGCACGTGAAGGAGCGTCTCGAGCGCTTCGTGGAAGGGCTGTAAGGGATGGCGAAGGACCTGATGTTCCAGGACGAGATCAAGGAAGCGGTGCGGGACGCCTATGCCGGGATCTCGGCAGGCGCCGGCGAGACGGTCGCCCGGTGGCTCTATACGGACGAGGAGCTCGCGGAGGTCCCGACTGGAGCCGTGGCCTGGGCCCTCGGCGTCGGGAACCCGGTTCGGTACGCCTTGCTGCAGTCGGGGGAGGACGTCCTCGATGTCGGCTCGGGTGGAGGGATCGACAGCATCCTGGCGGCCAAACGGGTAGGCCCCCAAGGGAGTGTGATCGGCCTCGACATCTTGGAAGAGATGTGCGAGCGAGGCAGAGCACACGCGACCGAAGCAGGTGTGGACGGTTGGACGGAGTTCCGTCGCGGCGAGATGGAGGACGTCCCGCTTCCCGACGCCTCCGTCGACGTCGTGATCTCCAACGGTGTCATGAACCTCTCGGCCCGGAAGAGCAGGGCGCTCGCGGAGATCTTCCGGGTCCTGCGGCCGGGCGGGCGGATCTCGCTCGCGGACCTGACGGTCGAGGGAGAGCTACCACCCGAGATCGCGAACGACCAGAGCGCCTGGGCTGGGTGAGTATCCGGAGCGATGGCGGAGCGTGTCTTCGCCGCGAAGCTTCAAGGGGCGGGGTTCGAGGACGTCTGGGTGGGTGGGCATCGCCCATCCGGTATCGAGGAGGCCTCCTATTACCCCCTCTTCACCGAGGACGTCATCGAGCTCATGAGGAAGACGCTGCCTCCCGAGCGTCACGATCACGTCGCGACTGGAGTGGTCGTGAAGGCCAGGAAACCTGCAGAGGCCCATCATGGCTAACGAGGCGGGCACGGGAGTCGCGATGATCCTTCATTCCGCCGTCTTCAGTTGTCGAGAGGAGGAGAGCGCGGCCGATCGGCCGGAAGCACGTTGAGATGGATCCCGCGTAGAAGAGCAGCGGGTCGAGAATCGAGAAGGGAGAGCTAGATGACAGGTGTCGAGAGCAGGAACTTCGATTCACCGGACGAGACGCGAACGCCCGACAAGACCACGGTGGAGCTCGTGGGTCTCGCCGGTGGTCAGATCGGGAGGTACACGTTCCAACCCGGTTGGCGTTGGTCCGAATGCATCAAGCCGGTGGTAAAGACAGAGAGCTGTCAGGTCGAGCACATCGGATACGTGGTGTCCGGAGGGCTGCATGTCGAGCACGAGGACGGGAGCACCGGTGACGTGACCGCAGGAGATGTCTACAGGATCGCTCCGGGCCATGATGCCTGGGTGGTCGGGGACGAGCCAGCCATGTTCGTTGAGTTCCAGGGCGCCAGCCACTACGCAGAGGCCAAATAGGCGCCGCCCCGACGAAGGAGGAGAGCCATGTCAGTGATCGTGCAGTACATCGTGAAGGTGCCGGACGTGGATCGGTTCGTGGCGACATCTGACAAGTACGCCCCGACGATGGAGGAGATGGGCTCCCGTAACGGCAGCGTCTTCGAGGACGAGAACGAGCCGGGCCTGGTCAGCACGATGTCCGAGTGGGACAGCCACGACCAGATGCACGCGGCGTCCGAGAAGGTCGGCGATGACTTCAATCGGGAAGCCGGAACAGAGGGGTTGAACTGGACCACACACATCTGGGAGCGAAAGGGGTCTTCGTAGAGAGTCATACGATGCCGATAGGCGGAACTCCGACGCGAGCCCGAACCCGGTAGTCGAGTAAGGTTCACCGATGGCACCCGAGAAGATCCCGTACGAGCCATGCTGCCCGAACTGCCCGCTGTAGCGGGAGCGGAACAAAGATGTGACGAGATACCACCTTGGTTCGCTCTGGCCGGCTTGATCCTCCTGGCTGCATCCTGTGACGGAAGGGGGAGCGGGGCCGGGATCGAGGACGATGCTTCTCTTTCGAAGGCGACGCGGCACCCGCCTTCAGCCTCCCGTCGGTGAGCGGGGGGGACGTCGAGTTGTCGGACTTCGCAGGGAGAAGCCGGTGCTCCTTTATTTCAGGATGGGGCCTGGCTGAGGCGGCTGCCTCAAGCAGGTGGTCGACCTGCAGGAGGACGAGCACTTCAACAGCCTGACCCCGTCGATGCCTGGCGCGAGGAAGGCGAGGCGATGGGGATACGGGAGTCCGAGAGCGTTCTCTCGGACGAGGGAAACCAGGTCGCCCGTCGTTTTGGCGTGATGCGATGGGCGGCCGCGACGGGCGAGCCCGGCCACACGTTCATACTGATCGCCGAGGCAGGTCGGGTCGCGTGGCTACAGGACTACGGTGCGCCAGAGCATGGGGGCCCTATGTACGTCTTTCCGAAAGAGATCGTGCGCATCGTGGGCGACCGCGTGTAGGGAGGCGATACACCGGTGGATCACCGAGATCATTCTGCCCATCAAGCAGATGCGAACCGAGGAGCTCGAGATCCCGGCGAGCGTGATTCTCCTGCCGGCCTCATCGTGGCGGATCACGATCGATCCTTGCTCGTGTCCAAGACTTTCCTGCCTGAAGGAACCACCGTTCCGTTCTCCTTCCGGATCGAAGGCTCACGTGGTCCACTCGAGGACTTCGACGTCCTGCATGACCGGCGGATGCACCTGATCGTCGTTCGACGTGATCTCGCTCGGTTCGAGCACGTCCATCCGACCCTCCGCGCGGGGACCTGGTCCGTGGAGCTGGGGCCGTTGGAACCGGGCGTGTGGCGGGCTTTCGCCGACTTCTCGGCCGGGGGACTCCCATGACCCTCGGTGTGGATCTCCACGTTGCCGGGGAATACCGACCGGAGCGACTCCCGGAGCCCTCGGACGGTTCTCGCGCCGATGGGTTCGACGTAGGGGTCTCGTCCTCGGACGACCGCGTCCTTCGATTCGACGTGACGCGGGACGGCTCAGCCGTCGATCTGGAGAGGTACCTCGGAGCTCGGGGTCATCTCGTGGTCCTGCGTGAGGGGGATCTCGCTTTCCTGCACGTGCATCCCCTCGAGGAGGGGCTCGACTTCGCAATGAACTACCCCAGCCCGGGTCGATACCGACTGTTCCTGCAGTTCTCTGTCGATGGAGAGGTGCATCTCGCCGCCTTCACACAGGTCGTCCCTCGCGAGGATCGAGATTGATGCGTCGATGGTCGTCGTGACCGGGGGCGCTGACACCACCTGCGAATGGTCAACACCTGGTCAAGGAGCCGACCGAACCAGGCGGAACCAGAAGGAACTCCTGAGACAGCCCGAATCGAGGCTGAGCTGCAAAGACGCAGGTCAGATGGTCAGGTGGGCCTTCCTTGACACGGAAGAGGTCGGAGGTTCAAATCCTCCAGCGCCCACCACGAAACGCGCAGGTCAGGGCCCGTTTCCTGTGTGAGCCTCATGGTTCACGGGAGCAGCGTCGCGCCAGAGCGGACAGCCTCAACGACATCGAGGATCGCGTCGATTGCGTTCGCTGAATCGCCCTCGTCCTCGATCAGCGAGGCGTGCGATGCGTCCTGGATGACACGTTGGACGCTGTTCGTCGACAAGCCGGCCATCTTCTCTTGCAGTGGCAGCCACCCGGCATGAGCGTCCTCGACCGCGGTGACGACGATGAGCGGCTTGTCACCCAGGCTCGTCAGAGCTTGCGCTTGGGTGAGAGCAGCTTTGAGCCCGGCAACTTCGTCGCGCAAGCTGCGGTTGTGGCTGGCGGTCGACCAGAACGCGCGCTCCTCAGCTCGTGCCTCGGGGGGAAGGCCGGTCGCTGCCGAGGCGTAGCTCAGACGCATCACGCCCAGCCGCGCGACGGAGGGGAACAGCGCGGTGACCCTGCGGAGGCCGTCGTACTCACCGGCGTAGCCCGGAAGGTGGGCGATGGCATCTGGTGGCTGGGAATCCAGCAACACCAGGCCGGCGACCTCGTCGCGATACTGCGAGGCGAAGACCTGCACGTACACGCCGCCGGATGAGTGCCCGGCGAGGACGTACGGACCGTCGATCTCGGCCCGGTTGAGCAGGGTGTGGAGGTCGGCCGCGATCGCGACACCATCTCGCCGCGAGCCGGCGGGTTCGCTCCAACCCTTGCCCGCTCGGTCGTAGACGCAGACCCTGGTCGCCCTAGCCACCCCCGGCTGGATCCATCCGGACATCATCGCGGCCGGCTCGCCGAGCCCACCTTCGAGGATCACGGTTGGACTGCCCGAGCCCGTGCAACTGATATGGAGCTTGTACCCACCGACGTCGATCAGCTGGCCGGACATGGTGTACGCAGACTTGTCCATCGCTTCGCGGATCGTCTCGTAGCCGCCCCCGAGGGCAGCCAGGAGGAGAACCGCCAGGAATGGATAGAGGATCACAGGACGCGACCAGTTGTGCAGGGATCGGCGCGACTGGATGATCATCCAGATCGCGAGCGCCGCGGCGGCGATCGGCCATGCCCAGCCGAAAGCCCTGAGCACTCCGTCACTTGGTTGGAAAACCAGATGAGCCAGGCCGAGCACACCCATGAAGATCGCCGCCACGTAGGCCCACCGTTGGGGCTGATCGGTTCGACGTTCGGAGAGCCACGCGAGGAGCGTCCAGCCAAGGGCGAAGGCGAGCAGGGCGACCCCGCCGATGACCGGTTCGGTTGCTCCTGCGAACACGAGGAGTGTCAGGACGAGCGCCAGGATCAAGCCACCGAACATGCTCGTGGCAACGATCAAACCGATGTGGCCCTTGCTCCTCGGAGGAGCTAGTTCATGTGGCATGCCGGTGTGTTGGGTGTGTCCTCGTTCGCTCATTTGCCACGATCACTCACGAGTACCTGCGCACACCATCGATACGTCATTCGGATACCTTGTCACATGTCAACTCCCGGAACGGAAACCGGTTCCCACTACCTCCTCAGCACGACCACGAGACAAAGCAGTGCCAGCAGGAGCGCCATCGGTCCCATGAACATGCGCTCCAAGCGGCTCGACGAGGCGAAGTTCCCGAACGCGCTCAGCGTCATGGCACCAACGAGCGCCCACGTACCCCAGAGGAACAGAGCTGACGGCATCGCGGATCGCCGAGTATCCGGCGCGGCCGAGGACGATGAGTGCTCCGAGGATGAGTGTGACCGCTCCCACCGAACTGGCGATCCGCAGACGTGTCGGGAGCACGTCGTGCGCTCCGCCCCACGCGCCGCGGCCCCAGGGAGCGCCGAAGGCGAGACCGATCTGGAATCCTGCGACGAGCACGAATCCGGCTGCCGCCGCGATCGCTGCAAGGCGGGCGACGAAAGGAGCAGCCGTGGAGAGGTCCATCCTTCCCTCCCTGGGGGACTCGAGCGAATACGCGATACCCAACAGCGTGAGGAACCAGATCGACTGACTCAAATGGGCGATGCCCGGAGAGCTATCCTCGCAATGATGGCCGGTATTCACTCGGAGCGGCAATCCCTGTCGATCCAAGAGCTCGCGAACCAGGCAGAGGTGAGCCCAGGCTTCGTGGAGCGTCTCATCAAACTCGGGGCAGTTGAGCCGAAGGACGGCGATACGACGTACGACTCGGCGGATACGGGTCGCGTTCGGCTGCTCCATGCCTGGGAGGAAGCGGGTCTCCCGGCTGAGGGCATCATGAGTCTCGTGAGAGCAGGAGACCTTTCCATCTCCTGGCTCGATGCTCCCGTTATCGCCAGAGCGGTGCGCATCGAGGTGACCTTCGAACAGCTCTGCTCCGAGGAAGAGGTGGCGTTCCGGACGGTGCAAGCCCTCTATGAGGCCATCGGTTTCGCTCCGCCTGAACCAACCGACCGGATTCGCGAGGGCGATCGCGAGTTGCTTGATCTGCTGCGCAAGTTCATGGCAGCCGGAGCCGGGGAAGGACCGACGCTGCGTCTACTGCGTGTCTATGCGGACAGCGTGCGCCGAATGGCGAAGGCCGAGGCAGACCTGTACGAGAGCGCCGATCGAGGAGCCGCTCCGACGCTCGGGGCGAAGTGAGGGGGAGTTGCATCGACTTCGGGGCGCGATTCGGAGGACGCGTCAACGCTCAGCTGGAGCGTGCCTTCCTGGACATCTACCACCGCCACCGCGAGCACATCTGGATCGAGCATTCGATCGGGCACGCCGAGCTCGCCCTCGAGCGGGCGGGGCTCTTCGAGAAAGTGCCTAAGCCGCCTGCGATCTGCTTCGTCGATCTCACTGGCTACACGCGGCTGACAGAGGAGCGTGGAGACGAGTTCGCCGCGGAGCTCGCCTCGACCCTCGCTTCACTCGTCGAAGACATATCCCGCCGTCGCGGTGGACGCCCGATCCGCTGGCTAGGGGACGGTGGCATGTTCCACTTCAAGGACCCCCAAGCCGCCGTGCTCGCAGGACTGGACATGGTCGAGGGTGCTTCACGTGCCGGGCTGCCCCCGATGCACATCGGTGTCCATACCGGTCCCGTCGTCTTCCAAGACGGCGACGTCTACGGGCGAACGGTGAACCTCGCTTCGAGGATCGCGTCTCACGCGACCGCAGGACAGGTGCTGGCGAGCCAGGTGACGTCGAGTCGTGCCTCCGGAGCGGGTGTGCGATTCGAGTCGATCGGGCCAGTGACTCTCAAGGGAGTGGCTCAGGCAGTTGAACTTTTTCAGGCTTTCCGGGCAGGGGTGACGTCTGAGGCGGAACCGGACTGGGTAGGTGACGGTCCGTGACCCACCAGCCTCCGATCCCCCTGAGCTGGGAGGTCGGCTGGCTAGGCACGGCGGCCAGCCCTAAACGCCTTTTCGCTCAGCGCTCGGCGACTCGGGGACCCTGACTGTTTCATCCATGGCGAGGATCGGAGACGAGGCCTGAATCCCTTGACGATGCGGTAGATGCCGAACGACAGCTCCCAGATGAACTCCGGGATCGTCGCGATGCCCTGCAGCGCGGACCCGCGCTCGATGACGTCGAACATGATGGCGATGCCCGAGGCGACGAGCAGTGGACCTCCGATGAGCCCCAGCATCGCCATGCCTCGTGGCACCAAGCCGGACCGGTACATCAGGTAGCCCAGGATCATTCCGTTCGCGACGCCGGCGAAGATGCCTGGCCCGATCAGGAACGCCCGATCATAGATCGCGACGAAAGCCTCGCCGAGAGCGGCGTCCGTGCCAGCCGTGCCTTCCTGCCGCATGAACAGGAACGTGAGGAGGCTGATGATCCCGATGGCGATGAAGATGCCCTCGACGAGGCGCGCTGCGACGTAGCCCAGAGCGAGGCCTTCGCTATACCGCTTGAAGATCGCGTACGGCACCACGGCGGTGCCGACGTTGGCGATGATGAGGATGAGCTCGAGGACAGCGCCCAGAGCCACGCTCGCGGTGGGGTCGGCGCCGGCTCCGGTGATGAGGCCGGGGTTATCCCGCACCGGGGCGTAGAGGAAGAAGTACGCGGGGATCGAGGTGACGAAGGTGGCGACGAAGAGCCAACCGAATACTCGTGCGATCGCTCGCGGATCCTGAGGGTTCACCTTAGCTCTCTCCCTAGGGCGACGGCAATGTCTCACCTAAGCCAGAGATGCGCCAACGGTCAAATCGAATGGTGGTTTCGTCCATCTCACGACCTGAGTGCCGGTGGGGACGGCCGATTCCCGAAATCGTTCCACTGGAGGTAGATGCGGCGACGAGGGGACTGGCGAAGGAGCTTCTTGATCGCTTGGGATTGGCCACGACGGATTGGCGCGAGACGCAACCGGCGCATAGGGTCGAGAGGAAGCCGACGATGGGAGGGGCCATGGCACGCGGATCCAGTTCGCCCAGGTTGATCAGAGCTTTGGCAGCGGCGGGGGTGCTGCTCCTGTTGGTCGCCGGCCCCGCGGGGGCCCAGGACGAAGGATCGGGCCGCGACGAGAACGACCAGGTCGTCCTCACCGGGCAGCTGCTGATCGAGGCGGACCGGACCGTTAACACCGCCGTGATCTTCAACGGGCCCGCGACGATCGAGGGAACCGTCCGGGAAGACCTGTTCGTGCTGAACGGCGACACCGAGATCTCGGGCACGGTGAACGGTGACGTGGTGGTGTTCAACGGCGACGTCACAGTGCGATCCGGCGCCGAGATCGGTGGCGACCTGGTCACCCAAGGCAACCCGCAGGTGGAGGACGGCGCGACGATCCGTGGTTCGCAGACCAAGGTCGCGACGAAGTTCGACTACGACATGGGAGGCTTCGCCGGCCGTTTCGTGTGGTGGCTCGGCTACACGGTCTCGGTGCTGATCCTCGGTCTGCTGTTGCTGGCCTTCGCGCCGCACCTGGACGAGGCCGTCGTCGAGACGATCCGGCTCGGTTGGGCTCGAGCATCGGGTGGGGCGTCGCTCTCTTCTTCCTGCTGCCCATCGCCGCGGTGCTCCTGCTCGTGACGGTCGTGGGGATCCCGCTGGGGCTCTTCGTGCTGTTCGCGCTGGCTCTGATCTACACGATCGGGTACACCGTGGCGACGCACGGGGTCGGGCGTTTGGTGATGCGATCCTCCTCGAGGTACATCGCGTTCCTCATCGGCCTGGTGATCCTCCGGGCGCTCGCGCTGATCCCCATCGTCGGGGGGCTGCTCTGGCTGCTCGCGAGCGTGTGGGGACTCGGGCTGCTCGCCGTGGCGATCCGCGCTGGGCGCACGCCTCGGACGGTCACGGCGGCGCGCCACCTCCGATGCCGGTGCCGAGCTGACCCGCAGAAGGAGGAAGGGGGAGATCCAGGCTCTCTCTCGGGGCGGTGCCTGGTAGCAGCCTTCTTTGCGGCCCCAGATTTGGTCAACACCAAGTCAAGGAGCCGACCGAACCAGACAGTAATAGACGGAACTCCTGTGACAGCCCGAAGGGCGGCTGACCTGCGAAAATCTGGTCAGCGAGTCGCCTGTGCCTTCCTTGACACGGAAGAGGTCAGAGGTTCAAATCCTCTAGCGCCCACCAGCAAACCCCCCGCCCTCAGGCATCCTCATCAACTGCGCGGGAGAAGAGCGAGGGATGTGGTGCGGGCCGTTCCTCCTGCTCCCGCGGATACCCGCAGGCGCGAGGGCGCCGGCTCCCGGGCGGGCGCCGTCGCACCCTCGAGAGGATCAAGGCCATCGACTCCAGGTTCTTGGTGACGACCTCCATCGTCTCGTTGAGCTCCGCCGTCGGGCTGAACTCGACGATTCCGTGTCGGGGAAGACTCGGGCGTGTGTCCGGGGCCCACGTAGTACGCCTCTCCGTCCGTGATCTCGATGTCCCCGTCCGCCGTGTGGTACACGAGCTTCCCCTTCACGACGAACCCCCAATGCGGGGACTGGCACTGATCGTTCGGGAGCCCCACGAACAGCGGGGTCATGTCCGAGTGCTCCGTGTACTTCTCGAAACCGATCGTGTAGCCCTCGGTCTCGCCGTACCGACCCTCGAAACCCGGTCCCTCGATCGGCTCGCCGGCGCTGCCCTTCGACACCTTGCCCATCACGATCTCCCTTCCGTCGTGGCTGTCTGTCCGTCCCGCTGATCCGCTCGAACGTTTCACTCCCCCGCGGTCACCTTCCTCCCTTGGCTCGCTCCTCTGCCAGGCGGGCAAGGTTCCGGACCGATCGCCGGCTGACCTTCGCCGACACCGCCAGGCCGAGGGCGCGGAGCCCAGGGACGTTGAAGATGCCGAGCGTGCCGGGCAGCGTGCTGATCCGCGTCACGCGAGACGTGCAGACGATCCGGCAGCCGTCGGCCGCGGGTTCGAGCTCGTACCGCTCGACGTTCGTCCAGTCGGTCGGGATGCCCTTCTTCGTGGTGAGCCGGGCCTCCGTGACGAACTCGAATGCCTTGCCCGGCGTCGCCTCCGTGACCACGGAGCGATCCGAGAACGTGCCCATCGGGTCTGCCCCTGTGGAATGGAACTCGGTGCCGACGACGGCTGGCCCGGCGGGCGCGTCGATCGTCAAGAGCCGGGTGCGCTTCCCCTGCCGCTCTCCGGCCCACACGGTGTGGGTGGAGAGGTCGGCGAGCAGGGCGTACACGGCCCCGGTCGTGGCCCGCGAGGTCGCCTCGACCTGCACGACCAGGTCTTGCTTCAGGGCGTTGGCGCCCCGATCACTCGTCTTCTGCATCTCCATCACCTCCGATGCGGATGTTGCTCCGCAGCGCGGCACGGAGGATGGGGAACGTTCCCTATCTTCGGTCCGAGATAGGCGGATCAGTCGGAGGTCAGGCAGGGCGGGCGCCGGCGGAGCGCACCGAGAAGGCCGCAGCTTCCTGCCGGTTCCGGAGATGGAGTTTCGTGAGGAGGTTGCTCACGTGGTTCCCGGCGGTCTTCGTGCTGATGTAGAGGCGCGCCGCGATCTCGGCATTGCTCAGTCCTTCCCCGAGGAGCCCGAGCACCTCGAGCTCCCTTTTCGTGAGAAGCCCGAGGTCCTTCGGCCCGGTTCGCTTCGGCCCGCCGAGTTCGCGGACGAGCGCGGCAGCCTCATCGGCCTCGCGCCCTGCTCCCAGGCGCTCGAACGATTCCAAGGCGATCTGCGCCTCACGGCCGGCGACGTCGGGATCCTCGTCACGAAGGGCGCGAGCCAACTCCACCCGGGTCCGCGCGGCTTCGAGCGGCATCTGCAGCCGCCCGAACGCCTCGAGTGCCCGCTCGAGATGGCCGCGGGCCTCCGGCTCGCCCGCCGAGAGCGAGATCCGTCCCTCGGCGAGCGCAGCGATCGCCCGGAGTCGTGGATGTTCGAGCCCTCAGCGAGCGCTCCGATCCGCTCGGCGGTGATCCGCGCCTCATCGATGTTCGCCTGCGCGAGCTGGACCTCGACGAGCGTCGAAAGCAACGGTACGGCTACCACGGTGTCGCCCACGTCGTTCAGGCGGCGGAGCAGGAGTGAGGCCGCCAACGCGTGCTCGCCCTTCAGGCGATGGATCGCGACGTTCGCGCCGAGGGCCTCCGGGAGTCCTGGTAGCCGATCAACAGGCGCTCCGCTTCCTCGGTGCGCCCCTGGAGGATCCTGAGCTCCGCGAGCTTCGCAGCTGGATGGATGCAGCGGGTTCGGTGCCCAGTCGCTTCCAACGCCTCGAGCGCCCCGGCCACGCACCGCTCCGCCATCTCGAAGTCGCCCTTCGCCTGGAAGAACTCCGCCCCGCAACTCCCGCAGAAGGAGATCAGCGGTCCGTGGAGATGTCGAGCCATGAAGGTCTCGATGACCTCGTTCCACTTGAAGAGGCGTTCCAGCTCACCCGACTCCTCGCACGCGAGGGTCACCAGGCAGCAGACGTCGCCGAACACGATGGGGTCCGTGACTTCACCGCCTGTGGCCGCGACCATCGCCTCGTCGAGGGCCGCGACCCCGGCGTCGAACTCGCCCCCCAGCAAGAGCGCCCGGCCGAGGAGCGCGAGGGCCGAAGCCTCCAACTCAGCGTCGCCCGATCGCCGGGCGGTCCCGAGGGCCGCTTCCGCGAGTTCTCGCATCTCGGCCGGGTCGAACGAGCGGCTCCCCAGCGTGAGGTCGAGCCATCCATGTGCCGGACCTGACTCGACATCGCGCAGCAGGCCCTGAGCCCGCGCGAGCCAGCCGTTGCTCGCGGGCTCGTTCCCGACCGCCTCGACGTATTCCCTGCTGAGCCAGAGCGCGATGCGTGCGGCCCGCGCTGCATCGCCTCGCTTGCCGGAACGACGCGTAGGCCTGTTCCCGATGGTCGATCGCCCCGTCGACGTCGCCGAGCCACCAGAGCGTCCGCCCGAGCCCGTCTGACGCCTCTGGGTCGGGACCCAACTCGAGGGCTGCCATGAACGCGTCGCGTGCCGATCCCAGTCTCCGGACGCAAGGGCTTCGTTGCCACGGGAGACGAGATCGATGATGGTGTCTGCGCCCATCGCCGGATGATGACTCAGTCGGCCATCGGGTGCCAGACCGTCCCGTTCCTCCACGGAGCACTGATTCGGTCACCGACCGTGTAACGCTTCCCCGCCCCTCAGGCACAGAGCCTCGTCCGGATGAAGGAAGGGGGGACGCCATGGAGACCTCCATGGAAGGCGCCGTGTTCGTGCAGACGAACGCGGCGCACAACGAGGTGATCGCGTACGCGCGCGATGCCGATGGCATGCTCACGCACGTAGGAACGTTCGCAACCGGTGGGGCGGGCAGCGACGAGGCGCACCTGCCGTCGCAGGGCTCCGTCACGCTGACGGGGGACCGCCGTCACCTGCTCGTCACGAACGTGGCCAGCGATGACGTGAGCGTGTTCTCGGTCGAGGGTGCGATGCCGGCGCTGACCAAGACGGTCCCGACGGGCGCGGCTCCACGCAGCGTCGCGGAGCGCGATGGGCTCGTGTTCGTGCTCGCCACTGGCGACGCCCGGATCGACGGCTTCCGCCTCGTCGACGGCGATCTCGTGCCGGTCGAAGGCGCATCGAGGTCGCTCTCGACGCCCGACGGCGCGCAGATCGGCTTCACGCCCGATGGTCGCGCACTCATCGCGACCGAGCGCGGCGGCGACAAGCTGTCCGCCTTCGCGGTCGGCATGGACGGGATGCTCGGGGAGCCACGCACGATCGACTCGCTCGGTGCGACGCCGTACGGGTTCGCGATCTCGTCGAACGGGACGCTCGTCGTGACCGAGGCCTTCCGCGCCGAGAAGGGCGCGGCCGCGGCGTCGAGCTACCGCGTGGACGGCGACACGATCACGCCGGGCACCGCGAGCATGGGCAACGGTCGCAGCGAGATCTGCTGGGCCGTCATCTCCAACGATGGGCGCTACGCATTCACGACGAACTTCGCCGACGGCGCCGTGTCGCGCTACGCGATCGACATGGATGGTGGCCTCACGCTCGAGGACGCCACAGCGGGCGTCACGGAGGATGGTCGCTCGGGACTCCGTGACGAGGACCTGTCGGATGACGGGCGGTTCCTGTACGCGATCGACGCCGACCAGGGCCAGATCGTCGGCTGGTCGGTCGACGAGCGCGGGCAGCTCTCGATGCTCGGCGCCTGGGACGGCGTGCCGACGACGGTCGCGGGGCTGGCGGCGCGCTGATGCGGCTCGAACCCTTCTACCGGGTGACGTTCACGACGCCCGAGGCGTGGAACGTCACCCGGGAAGGCGCGTCCGGTACCGAGGCACAGAGTTTCCTGATCGCCGAGGGGCGGGCCGAGGGCCGCCTCTCGGCGCGGTACCGCGCCGCGAACTTCCCCGGCGCCGGGTCGACGGCGCGCTGGAGCCCGAGTTCCGCGGGGTGCTCGAGACCGATGACGGCGGGACGATCCTGTTCCACTGGGAGGGGCTGGCGACCCTGACCGACCGGGCATGCGCAGCCTCCTCGGGATGGCGCAGCACACGAGCGAGGACGAGCGATACCATGGCTCAACGATCGGGTGTGCGCGGTGGAAGGCGAAGTCCGGCCACGTACCGAGGGCACCGGCTTCGATGTCGTGCTGTCGGTGAGCGAGATGGTGTGGGAGCCGGTCTCGGCCTGATCTCGGCGACCCGCTTCAGAAGTAAGGATCTCGAAAGGTCCACGTCCGCGGGCCGTCATCGATCCCTCCCGAGACTGGAAGACGACACGAGCGGAACGTGAGCCGCTCAGAGAGGGAGGAGTCACCATGAAGAGGATGATCGTGTTGGTTGGGACGGCCCTCGCTGTGAGCGCGGTCCCGGCCGCCGCTCTCGCGAGGGTCGGCCCTCCAGGCCCGGCGTTCTTCGTGAACGGCACCGTGTATCGGACGGTCGCCACGCCGACTGACCTCACACGAACGGGTGCTCCGGACCACTCGTTCGACACGATCTACGAGTTCTTCGGCGCCCAGATGAACGTCGCCACCGCCGCGCCCGGTGACCGGGGCTACAACGGCGGGCGCTGGATCGTGCAAGGCATCGAGTGGAACACCTCGTACGCAGATGCTGTCACCCAACATGGCGGATCCGATGGTGTGATCGACACGAACGATGAGATCGCGGCCGTCCTCGCCGATCCGGATGCCGGCGGAGCGACGACCTTCGAGGTCACGAGGTTCGTGTGCCCCGTGATCCCGGCGTAGGTCCTCAGCGCAGCCGGGCCGGCGTCCGCCAGCGGACGCCGGTCTTGGCTGTTTCGGCGTCAGCAGGTCAAGATAGGGAGGTGGGAGACCGCGTGCTGGTCGTGGACGACGAGGAGATCGTCCGCGACGTGCTCAGCAGATACCTTGAGCGCGAAGGATTCCACGTGGACATCGCCTCGGACGGCGAGACGGCGGTTGAGCTCGCGGAGCGGTGTCGGCCCGACATCGTCGTGCTCGACCTCATGCTGCCGAAGCTCGACGGGCTCGAGGTGTTCCGGCGCATCCGCATCGAACGCGACCTGCCGATCCTGATGTTGACCGCGAAGAGCGAGGAGGTCGATCGGGTTGTCGGTCTCGAGCTCGGCGCCGACGACTACGTGACCAAGCCGTTCTCCCCCCGCGAGGTTGTCGCCAGGATCCGCGCCGTCCTCCGTCGCCGTGCGCGGTCCTCAGGCGACAAGGACGGCGAACCGATCGTTGTCGGGCCACTGGAGATCGACTCGGGACGCCGGGAGGTGAGGTGTGAAGGGACGACTGATCCCGCTGACCAGGAAGGAGTTCGACCTCCTCGAGCTCTTGACGGCTCACCCGGGCAAAGCCTTCAGACGGTTCGAGCTCCTCGAACAGGTCTGGGACAGCGCGTGGCATGGAGATTCGTCCACGGT
>CAVVAK010000003.1:0-34580 GCA_963746335.1 uncultured Actinomycetota bacterium
GCGCCGTCGAGCTTCCACTCGACGGCGGCGGGCCGGATCCGTTCGAACGCCGCCGCCACGTCCTCGGCCGACTGGGCGAGCATCGGTTGCACCGGGGTCAGGAGCGAGAGGCGGAACCGCGCCAGGGCGGCGCTGCCTCCCTCGATCGCGGCCGCGGCCACCGCGCCGAGGTCACCGGCCAGCATCGCGGCACGTCGAACCTCCGCGAGCGGGACGTCCGCGGCGCGCGAGACGGCGTCCACCATCACACCCTCGAGAGCTCCCTGCCGGACCTCGCCCATCAGCAGCCCTCGCAGGAAGCGTTGTTCGGGCTCCGTCGCGCGGGCGAACAGGTCGTGGAGCGCTTCTCCGCGAGCCGCCTTCGAACCGGCGCCTGAGAGTCCTCCGATCCGGCGCAGCGTCTCGTCGACTTCGACCAGCTCGAGGGTCGCCTCGCGCGCGGGCGGTGGAACGTCGCGGAGGGATGCCCATCCGACGCCGATCGATCCGTGCGGCAGGACGCCGGAGAGGTAGGCCACCGCGATCGGGACCTCGTCGGGCCGCAGCTCGGCGAGGACCGAGGAGATCCGTTCGACCTTCTTCAGTCGGGACGAGGTCGCGGCGACGTCTGCCGACGCCGCCGCGACCTCGTCCAGGAGCATCCGTTCCCTACGAGCCCTCGGGCGGTGGCCCCATCGGGCTCATCAACTGGAAGTAGTTGTCGTCCGGGTCCGAGAACGTGGCGATCTGGCCCTCCATCTCCTCGCCCTCCTGGCCGGGGGTGTAGGGCTCCTGCACCACCGTCGCGCCGGCGGCTTTGAACTTCTCGAAGTCGCCCTTCACGTCGGCGGTCTCGATGTTCCACAGGATCCGGCCCGGCTGCGTGTTCTTGCCCTTCACCTGATCGTGCGGTCCCACGGTCACCCAACCGGTGCCGACCTGCCAGCCGGTGTACCCACCGTCGTCCCAGCCCGGCGCACCGAAGAGCTTGGTGTAGTAGTCCGCCAACGCCTTCGGATCCTCGGACCCGATCAAGATGCTGTTCAGGTTCATGGTGCCTCCCTTCCTCGATGGTGCTCGTGCATTCCCAACCTATCGCCGTCGCTCGGGCAGGGTCGAGGGACCGACGTGGGCGCGGAGCCACGCGTTCAGCGACTTCGACGCCCGGAACACCTCCACGACGCGATCCTTGGCCTTCCGGCTTCCCAGCCACGCCCCCGCGGGCCACTCCCGCCACGTGATGATCCCCTTGTACCGGAGGAGCTCGATCCGCGGATGATCCTTGGGATAGCCCTTCGGGGCCGTCTTCAAGACGTCGTGGCCGGACACCTCGACCCCGGCATCGCGTGCCTCTCGCACCACCTTGACGAGCGTGCCGCCGGTTCGGGTGGCGCTCACGGCCTCGCGATAACGCTCGAGCTGATCGGGAGCCATCTCCCACATCCCGGATCCAGCGGCCAGGCCGTCGGCGGTGAGCTGCACGTAGCCGTCGCGGATCGTCGCGCCGATGTTCGTCTTGTACGGGGACTTGTCCGCGCTGAATCGGATGTCTCGATACGGCCGGAAGATCCGACTCGCTCCGAACTCCGGCTCCAGCTCCGCCAGCAGCTCCTCCATCGGGGCGCGAACCATCGAGTCGTAGACCTCTTTGTTCCGCTGCCAGTAGGTCTTCGAGTTGTCGGCCTCGAGGCCCTCGAAGAACTCGATGGCTTCCACCGGCCAACCGCGGAACGTCATGGTCCCGACCTTACGCGGTTGGACCATGTCTGCCGGATCCACGGAACCCGTGACGCCCCCCGTCCTCGGGACTACGGTTCGATCATGCGGGCCGACCTGCCGGAAGGATCTGTGACGTTCCTGTTCACGGACGTCGAAGGCTCCACACGACTGCTCCACGAGCTGGGTGAGGGCGACTATGCCGAGGTGCTCACCGAGCACCGCCGGGTGTTGCGAGAAGCGTTCTCACGTCATGGCGGCGTGGAGGTCGACACGCAGGGCGATGCCTTCTTCTTCGCGTTCCCGACGCCGGGCGGCGCGCTCGAAGGGGCCCGAGACGGAGCCGTCGCCCTGGAGTCGGGGCCCATCCGGGTCAGGGTCGGGATCCACACCGGCACCGCGTTCCGAACCGCGGAGGGGTACGTGGGCTCCGATGTCCACCGAGCCGCCCGGATCGCGGCCGCCGGGAGCGGGGGACAGATCCTCGTGTCGTTGCACACGGTGCAGCAGGTCGACGCAGACCGGTTCCCGTTGGTCGATCTGGGCGATCATCGCTTCAAGGACCTGCAGGCTGCCGAGCGCGTGTACCAGCTTGGCGAGGGAGACTTCCCGCCGATCAGGTCCCTCTATCGAGCGAACCTGCCCGTCCCGGCCACGCCGTTCATCGGCCGGGATCAGGAGGTGGAAGAGGTCGCCGCGCTGCTCCGCCGCGATGACGTCCCCCTCCTCACCCTGACCGGTCCCGGTGGCACGGGGAAGACGCGCCTCGCGCTCCAGGGTGCCGCCGAGGCGGCAGACGCCTTCCCGGACGGCATCTCGTGGGTGCCGCTCGCGGCGCTCTCCGACCGTGATCTCGTGTTGTTCCGGATCGCGCTCGCCCTGGAGGTCGCGCAGGAGCCGGAGACCCCTCTGGTCGAGACGCTGGCGCAACGTCTCGGGGGGAAGCGCGCCCTGATCGTGCTCGACAACGCCGAGCATCTCCTCCCTGAGATCGCGACCGATGTCGCCGAGCTCCTGTCGAAGGCAGCCGGCCCTACCCTGCTGATGACGAGCAGGGAGCGGCTGCAGATCGCTGCGGAACGCGAATTCGCGGTGGCGGCCATGGATGCGGACGATGCGATGGAGCTCTTCGTGGCGCGGGCTGCGGCCAGCGGCGTCTCGATCCAGCCGAGTCCCGACGTGCAGGCAGTCTGCGACCGGCTCGACCGGCTCCCCCTCGCGTTGCAGCTCGCCGCCCCACGATTGAAGCTCTTCTCGATCGAACAGCTCTTCGAGCGCTTGTCCTCCCGCCTCGATCTGTTGCGAGGCGGGCGAGACGTCGACCCGCGTCAGGCGACGCTCCGGGCCACGATCGCGTGGAGCTATGACCTGCTGACGGATGAAGAGCGGGCCGTCCTCGATCGCCTGTCCGTGTTCGCCGGCGGATGCAGCGTCGAGGCAGCGGAGATGGTCGCGGATGCGGACCCCGACGTGCTCCAGGGGCTCCTCGACAAGAACATGCTCCAGCGGCGGGCGGAGGAAGCACCGCGACTGTGGTTGCTGAGCTCGATCCAGGAGTTCGCCGCGGAGCAGCTCTCCCAGCGGGAGGAAGCCGGCGAGGTCCGGCGCACGCACGCGAGGTGGTACCGGCAGCTCGCGGAACGGGCCGACGCCGACATACGAGCGGGCGAGCCGGAGGAGCTCTCCGTCGCCGCCATGGATGCCGAGATCGACAATCTGCGGGCGGCCGTGGAATACGGGATCGACACCGGCGACGCGCCGCTCGTGCGCAGCATCACGGTCGCTCTCCCGATGTACTGGATCATGCGCGACCGATACGCCGAGGCGCGCGCCTGGCTGGAACGGGCGCTGTCGATCTCGGACGTCGAGGACGAGACACGGGTTCGACTGTTGCTGGCCCTGGGGGCGACGGCCTACCGGCTGGGCGACCATCCGACGGCGATCGCCGCTTCGGATGAGGCGGCCGACCTGGCCATGAGGCTCGGCGGCGTCGCGGATCGATTCCAGGATCTGAAGCAGCGAGCCGGACGGGCGTGGGAGACCGGGGAGCTGGATGAGGCCGAGGTCCTCTACCGCGAGGCGTTCGACGCCGCGGTCGAAGTCGACAACGGGGTCGGGATCTCCTCGTGCCGTTTGAACCTCGCGGCGATCGCGAACCAACGGGGCCGGCACGAGCGGGCGGACGATCTCCTCCAGGAGAACCTGCCGTTCGTCCAGAGCCGCGGCCAGTCGAGGTGCGAGGCGTTCACACTCGCCAGTCTCGGCGAGACCGCTGTGTATCGGCAGTTGCCGGAACCGGCGGCCGGCTGGGCGGCGTCGGGCGCCCGTCGCGCGCTCGGATTCCGGGAGGAGTCGCTGGCGGCGTTCTGCCTGGACGTCGCCGCGGCGGCGCTCGCCGAAGAAGGCGAGCGCGATCGGGCGGCCGCGATCCTCGGTGCGACCGAGCGCGCGCGGGAGCGGCTGGGCCTCGCACCGGACGAGGAGGAGACCGCGATCAGAGACCGCGCGCTCGCGGCGATCCGCCCGGCGCTCGACGGTGCCGAACTGGAGGCCGCCTGGGCGCGGGGCCGCGACCTCGATCTTCCGCAGGCGCTGGAGCTCGCTTTCGAGCGGAGCTCGCTCAGCGATAGCCTTCTTTCGTCGTGAGCAAACAGAGACACCCGCGGCTCCTGCCGGTGCCCGAAGAAGCTCGGGTCACGCCGATCGAGCTCTTCTTCGATCTCGTCTTCGTGTTCTCGTTGACGCAGGTCACGGCCCTCATGGCGCACGACCCCAATGCGCACGGCCTCCTGCGAGGACTGCTCGTGCTCGCGCTCCTCTGGTGGTCCTGGGTCGGCTATGCGTGGCTCGCCAACGCGGTGCAGGCGGAGGAGGGCCTGGGCCGGGTCGCGATGTTCGGCGCGATGGCCGCGATGTTCGTCATGGCCGTGACGGTGCCCGAGGCCTTCAACGACCTGGACCACGGGCTCGACGGACCGGTCGTCGTCGCGTTCGCCTATCTCGCGGTTCGGGTGCTGCACCTCGTGATGTTCTTCGTGCTGTCGGGCGACGACCCCGGTCTGCGACGGCAGGTCTGGAAGTTCACTCCGTCGGTCATCGGCAGCACCGCGGTGCTGCTGGTGGCGTCGCAGCTGGACGGATGGGCACAGACCCTCACGTGGGTCGCGGCGCTGATCGTGGACTACTTCGGCACGATCCTGGGGGGCGCGTCGGGTTGGAGGCTTCGCTCGGCCTCGCACTTCGCCGAGCGGCACGGCCTCATCCTGATCGTCGCGCTGGGTGAGTCGATCGTGGCGATCGGCGTCGGCGTGGCGGACATGCCGATCTCGTGGCCGATCATCGTCGCGTCCATCCTCGGCCTGACGGTCGCCGGGTGTTTGTGGTGGGCGTACTTCGACGTCGTCTCGATCGTGGCCGAGCGGCTGCTCCGGCGAGCGGAGGGCGAGGAACGAGCGCGGCTCGCCCGCGACGCCTACAGCTACCTGCACATGCCGATGATCGCCGGGATCGTCCTGGTCGCCCTGGGGATGAAGACGGTACTGGAGTACGTCGGTGGAGCTGGGCAGCACGAGCTCTCCGACCCGCTCCCGCTGCTGCCGCTCGGCGCGCTGTACGGCGGGACGTCCCTTTATCTGCTCGCGCACTCGGCGTTCAAATACCGGACCTGGCACAAGGTGACCGGGAGGCGGTTGTTGGTGGCGGTGCTGCTCGGAATGCTGGTGCCGCTCGCCGCCGAGATGCCCGCGCTGGCGGCGCTCGGGCTGCTGGCCACGGTCATGTCCGTGATGATCGCGACCGAGTCGGTGCAGTACTCGGAGGTCCGCGAACAGATCCGCCATGAGGACGACCCACACGAGGACGACCCGATGGAAGCCGTCGAGGAACACATCGAATGAGGGCGACGCGTCTGTATGGTTGAGCGATGACGAAGCACGTGCTGGAAGATGCCTTCGCCCACCACGTGTGGGCGACGCTCCGTGTGATCGACGAGTGCCTCGCGCTCGGTCCGGAGCAGATGGAAACGGCCGTCCCGGGGACCTACGGTTCGATCCTCGACACGATGCGCCACACGGTCGGTGCGGATTCCTCGTACCTCTTCGTCTTGAGTGGGGAGAAGACGCCGCTCATCGATGAAGATCACATGGACCTGAAGGAGCTCAGGGCCGCGACGGAGAGTCACGGCGTCGCCTGGTCGGCCCTCCTCGCAGGAGAGGTCGATCCGGACGCGGTCCTCGAGCGGCACCGCGATGACGGATCCGAGACCCACGCCCCGATGAGCATCCGCCTGGCGCAGGCGCTGCACCACGGGACCGATCATCGGAGCCAGATCTGCACCGCGCTCACGACCCTGGGTATCGAGCCCCCGGCGATCGACGTCTGGGACTTCGGCTTCGAGGACGGGCGCGTCACCGAGATCCCGCCGACGCAGACCTGATCGCACACGCCTCCGTCGGGCTCCGAGGATCCGTTGCTCACAACGCGCATAAGGTTGGTGCATGAAGGACTACGAGCCGGCCATGAGCTTCGGCGAGGAGACCGCCGAGGCCTACGACGACGATCTCCGGGGAGACGAGGAAGCGACCGTCGCGTTCCTGGCCCAGCTCGCCGGCGACGGGCCGGCGCTCGAGCTCGCGATCGGCACGGGCCGGATCGCGTTGCCCCTCGCGGCGCGCGGCGTCCAGGTCGACGGCATCGACATCTCACCCGCGATGGTCACCAGGCTCCGCGAGAAACCGGGCGGCGATCGGCTTACGGTGACGATGGGCGACTTCGCCGAGGTCCCGGTTCCCGGCGCGTACCGGCTGATCTACGTGGTGTACAACACCCTGTTCAATCTGCTGACCCAGGAGGACCAGGTGCGCTGCTTCGAGAACGTGGCCGCGCATCTCACCGATGACGGTTCGTTCGTCGTCGAGGCCAACTCGCCGAGCTTCTTCTACCGCTTGCGCAACGACCAACACGTGGACGCGGAGTCGATCGAGGTCGACGAGGTCCAGCTCGACGTGTTGCGCCACGACCCGGTGGCGCAGACGATCGACGAGAGCCACGTCGTCCTGGCGCGCGCGGGGGTCCAGCTCTTCCCGGTCGTCCAGCGGTATTCGTGGCCGAGCGAGCTCGACCTGATGGCGCGGATCGCCGGCCTGCGCTTGCGGGAGCGCTGGGGCGGCTGGAGCCGGGAGCCGTACACCGCGACCGGCAACGTCGTGTCCGTCTACGGACTCGGAACGGACGGATGATCGCCCGATGAAGGCGATCGTCCAGGAGCGGTACGGCTCGGCCGACGTCTTCGAGCTGCGAGAGATCGAGAGACCAACTGCCGGGGCCGGGGAAGTGCTCGTCCGCGTTCGCGCAGCGTCGGTCCATGCGGACGTCTGGCATGCGATGAGGGGGATCCCGTACGTCCTCCGGTTCATGGGCTCCGGCGTGCGCAGACCGAAGCACCTCGTGCCGGGCACGGATCTGGCCGGCGTGGTCGAGTCGGTCGGCCCGGGTGTGACACGGCTCCGACCGGGAGACGAAGTCTTCGGCCACAGCATCTCCGCGAACCTCTGGCGCAACGGCGGCGCCTTCGCAGAGTACGCGGCCGTCTCCGAGGCCACGCTGCAGCCGAAGCCGTCGACGCTCACGTTCGAACAGGCCGCCGCCGTCCCCACGTCCGGATCGCTCGCGGTGCAGCACGTGCGCGACGAGGGACGGCTCCAACCGGGGCAGACCGTCTTGATCAACGGCGCGGGCGGCGCCGTGGGCAGCTTCGCGGTGCAGCTCGCGAAGGCGTGGGGAGCGACCGTGACCGGCGTGGATGCCACCGGCAAGCTCGACATGCTCCGGTCGATCGGGGCGGACGAGGTCCTCGACTACACGAAGGAGGACTACACACGGCGTGCCGAGCGATACGACTTCGTCCTGGACATCGCCGGGAACCATCCGTGGTCGGAGGCGAAACGCGCACTCACCCCCGATGGGACGTACGTGATGAGCGGGTTCGACCAGTACGGAGCTTCGGGCCATCGGTGGTTCGGGAGTCTCGGTCGGTTCGCGAAGTTGATGGTGATCGCGCCGTTCGTGCGCCACATCCATCCGTTCCGAGGCACGAAGGACCCCGGCGACAGGCTGATCGTCCTGAAGGAGCTGATCGAAGCAGGGAAGGTCACGCCGGTGATCGACCGGACGTTCCCGCTGAGCGAGGTCCCCGAGGCGATCCGCTACCTGGAATCGGGGCAGGCGACGGGGAAGATCGTCGTCACCGTCTGACCGGCGTGGACGGCCGCGTCAACCGCTCATCGGCGGTGGAGGTGGGAGGGTCGTGGAAGCTGTTGCCGTCGACGGAGCGGTCCCCTTGATCACGAGCGTCCCCGCGATCATGTCGTGGAGTCCCTGCTTCCGCTGCGTGAACGCCACCATCAGGAACCCGATCCCGAGGATGAGCGCCGAGAGGATCTTCGCGAAGTGCCGGCCGGTCGCCCGGCCGAAGCCGATCCGGCGCCCCTCGAGGTCCGTCACGATGATGCCGAGGGCCATCTTCCCCACGGTTGCCTGCTTGGCCGAGCTCTCCATGAGCGCGTAGTACAGCCACGTGATGACGGCCTCGATCCCCGAGCCGGAGGCGGATCGAGCTGACTCCGCGTAGGTGTCTCCGCCACCGAATGCCAAGGTCAGGGGGACGACGGCCACGCCCACGATCAAGCCGTCGAGGATCACCGCGGCGACCCGTCGCCAGAAGCCCGCGTACATGGAAGTGCCGTTCACCATCGCGGAGGATCCCTTCGTCGTTGATCGGATGGTCGCACATCGAGCGCGACCGCGCTCTCAGGCCGGTGATCGCTTCGTGCGATAGCGGAGATACACCACACCGTTGTCGAAACGGCGTTCATCCAACAGTTCGAGATCCACGCGTACGTCGTCCGGGAGCACACGTGTTCCCCCGCCCACCACGACGGGCGAGAGGAACAGCTGGATCTCGTCGACCAGCCCCGCCTGGATCGCCTGCCCGGCCAGCTCGGCGCCGCCGACGCTGAGGTCGCGTGCCGCCTCCGCCTTCATCCGGCGGATCACATCGGGGTCGAAGTTCCGTTCGATCCGAGTCCGCTCGCTCGACACGGTCTCCAGGCTCCGGGAGAACACGATCTTGTCGGCGGCTCGCCAGATCTCCGCGTAGTCCTTCATCTGGGGCTGCTCGTCGTCGATCGTCTCCCACGCCACCATCACGTCGTAGAGCCGGCGTCCGTAGAGATGCGTCCCGATGGGCCGTTCGAGGTCGTTGACGAAGCTGTGCACGTCCTCGTCCGGCTCTGCCCAATCGAAGTTGCCGTCCTCGTCCGCGACGTAGCCGTCGAGCGACGTGAGCGCCGCATAGATCAGCTTCGCCATGAAGTACCTCCCTTCCCCGAGAGTCGACCCCGCTAGCTGAAAGGCTTCGCGACCATCACGTAGATAACCGCGAGCCACGCGATGCCGTCGATCGTGTTCATCACCGCGACGCTCGGCGCTCCCGCGAGCACGCGGAGCTCATCGGAGGGCTGATCGTCGGGGCTCGCGGCAGCGGCCCCCTTCAGCTTCTCTGCCAGTGACCGGTGGTAGGTGAGGCCGTTCACCAGGATGAACAGGCTGAGGACGTAGCCGATCACCAGCCACGTCTGCGTCAGATCGAAGTCGCTCGTGATCGCCGTGAGGAACCCGAACACGATGCCGAGGAGGAACATCGCGCCACCGATCGGGGCGAAGCGGTCCTCCGCGGCCAAGACGCCACGGAGGGCGCGGACGTTCCCCGAGCGGGCGACGGCTCCCGTCAGCATCCCCTGCCCGACGAAGATCGAGACGGCCAGGAACATGCAGGTGATGTGCAGGAACTTCCAGATGGTCGAGGCGTCCATGTCTCGATGCTACTTCGCGGGCCGAAGCGGTCCACTGCGTCGGGTGAGCCGCTCGAGGATCACCACCGGGATCTCCCGCGACGTCCGCGTCTGATACCGGTCGTACTCCGGCCAGATGGAGGCCATCAAGCGCCACAGCCTCGGCTTCTGTCGAGACGTGGCCGTGTGCGCCAGGGCCTCGAAGCGGTCGTCGCCGACCTGCACGGACACGTGCGGGTCCGCCGCCAGGTTCTGGTACCAGTCCGGGTGCGACTTCGATCCGCCGTTCGACGCGACGACGACGTAGCGACTGCGATCCCGACCGTAGATCAGGGCCGTTCGTCGGAGCGCCCCGGTGGTCCTCCCTCGAGTCGTCAGCAAGAGGGTGTCGACGCCGCTCCAGCGATGACCGCTCTTCCCATCCGACTCGACATAGCGGCGAACGTGCTTCGACACCCAGCCGATGGGGCTGTCGGTGACGGACTCGTCGGACCGCGTCACGGCATCCGTCCCACGTACCGATCGTCCGTGCCCTGACTCCCGATCGAGGGGAGTACGAGATCGGCGTACTCCGTGGCGCTTCGGTTCCGCATCAGTTCCTCGAAGGTCAAGACCGGTTCCTCCGAGACGGGATGCTAGCTGGCGGGCGGGCTCAGCTCTGCGCGACGACGAAGCAGAGGACAGCCATCGCGGCTGCAAGCGGTCCCCACAGGAACCGCTCCCACGAGCTGGAGGAGGCGAAGTTCATCAACGCGCCGATCGGGAGCAGGACGACCAGGGCCCACGTCCCCCACCGGGCGATCGCATCGGGGACGGGTGCAACGTCGAAGCCCGCCCTCGCGAGGACCACGAGCGCAGCGAGGAGCCAGAAGACCACCGCGACACCGCTGGCGATGCGGAGTCGGTTCGGGAGGTGTGTTGCTTTCCCGCCCCAGGCCGCGCGGCCCAACGGCGCACCGGCTGCCAGTGCCGCCTGGAACGCGGCGATCACGAGGAAGCCGAACGCGGCTGCGACCGCTGCGGCCCTCATGTCTCGCCCCTACTTCCGGCCGAGGAGCGTGCCGAACACCGTGCGCAGCGTGCGTCGCCCGTCGGCGGTGGTGAACAGGTCCTTCGCGAGTCCGATCCCGACGTCCTTCGCCTGGTCGCCGAACGACTCCTCGGACTTCTTGGTCTTCGGCCGGGGCTTCGGTCGTGCCTTCGTCTTCGCTCCCACCTTCGGTTGCACCCGCGCCGTCCCGGGTGCGGGCGGGGGCGGGGGAAGCGGCGGCGAGGTTCCCGCCGCCTCCGCCGCCCCCGCGAGCTTCCCGGTGAGGATCTCGTGCGCGCTCTCGCGATCGATCGGCGTGGCGTAGCGCTCGCGGAGCTCGCCGCCGGCGACCAGCTCGGCGCGGCTCGCATCGTCGATCGCATCCATGAAGGAGTCCGGCGGCACGAGTCGTGTCGCCGCGAGCGGCGTCGGCACGCCCTTCGGTGTCAGCACGGTGACGAACGCCTCGCCGATCCCCAGGGAGGTGAGCGTCTCCCCCACGTCGTAGTGGGCGGTGATCGGGAAGGTCTTCACTGTCTTTCGCAGGTTCTCCGCGTCGTCGGGCGTGAAGGCGCGGAGCGCGTGCTGCACCCGATTGCCGAGCTGCGACAGCACGGACGACGGCACGTCGGTCGGCGATTGCGTCACGAAGTACACGCCGACGCCCTTCGAGCGGATCAGCCGCGCCGTGAGCTCGATCTGGTCCATCAGCGCCTCGCTGGCGTCGTCGAACAAGAGATGAGCCTCGTCGAAGAAGAACGCGAGCTTCGGCTTCGGGAGATCGCCCACCTCCGGCAGCGTCGCGTACAGCTGCGCGAGCATCCAAAGCATGAAGGTCGAGAAGAGCCGAGGGCGGTCCATCACGTCGGCGATCTCGAGCAGCGAGATCACGCCTCGCCCGTCGTCGGTCGTTCGCATCAGGTCGTTGACGTCGAACTCCGGCTCGCCGAAGAACGCGTCGGCGCCGGCCGCCTCGAGCTCCACGATCGAGCGCAGGAGCACACCGATCGTGGCCTTCGAGAACCCGCCGTACTCCTCCAGCACCGGCGCGCCCTCGTCGGAGGACAGGTACTTCAGCGTCGTGCGCAGATCGGTGAGATCGAGCAGCGGCAGGCGCTGGTCGTCGCAATAGGTGAAGACGAGCGTGAGGACCGAGACCTGCGTCTTGTTCAGGTCGAGGACCTTGCCCAGCAAGAGCGGCCCGAACGACGAGACGGTGGCCCGCACCGGCGCGCCGAGCGCTCCGGAGAGCGAGAGCAACTCCACCGGATGGGCGTGCGGCTCATACGGGATGCCCAGCTGCTCGGATCGCTCGCGGATCGGCTCTGCCGTCGCGTCACCGGGACGCGAGAGCCCCGTGACGTCGCCCTTGATGTCGGAGATGAAGACGGGCACGCCGGCGGCGGAGAGCTGGCCGGCCATGATCTGCAGGGTCTTCGTCTTGCCCGTGCCGGTCGCACCGGCGACGAGCCCGTGGCGGTTCATCATCGACAGCGGGACCTGGACGGTGGCGCCGGTCGCGATCTCCCCGTCCTTCATCGGCCGCCCGAGGATCACGCACGGCTCGTCGAAGTCGTAGCCATCGGTCATCTCCGAGGTGAACGCGTCGTCCATCGGGCCGAGCCTAGACCACCCTCCGTGAACGAGCCCCGGACGCCCCGGGAGACTCGAACGCATCGCCTCCCTAGGGTGTTCCCATCGAGATGAGCGAGCAGCCGGACCTCCGAGCGGTGGCGAAGTCGATCGTCGACTCGAACCGCTACATGACGCTCGCTACCGCCGACGGCACCGGCGCGCCCTGGGCATCGCCCGTGTGGTACGCGCCCGTCGAGTACCGCGAGTTCCTGTGGGTCTCTTCCCCCGAAGCGAGGCACTCGCGGAACCTCGCGGTGCGCTCGGAACTGGCGATCGTCATCTTCGACTCGCATGAAGCAGGTGGAGGGAAGGCGCTTTACATGTCGGCGATCGCCGAGCAGCTCGCCGACGTCGACGAGGCGATCGAGATCTTCTCGCGCCACGGGGAAGCGCAGGGACTTCGTCGGTGGACCCGGGAGGACGTGTCGCCAACCGCTCGTCACCGCCTCTATCGCGCCATCGCCTCCGATCAGTTCGTGCTCGACGAGCACGACCAGCGCCACCCCGTCGACCTCACCTAGCCGCAGGCCGCGGCGGTTGCGTTCGCTTGCCCGCCTGATGGGTGGATCGCCATCCCCTCGTCCACCGCTCCCGTATGGCACGGCGGCGGAGAGGCCGATCGTGTGTGCAACGCCCCAGGTCAACGGGACGGGAGGCAGATGCAGCGCAGCAAGGTGGCGATCCTGCTTCTCGCCATCCTGCTCCCACTTCCGGCCTGTCGGGACGACACCACAGGCGCGCCCGTGGAAGAACCGCGAGCAGGATCCGGCAACACGGAACCGAGCCCTCCGCAGGTTGGAACTCCCTTGCTCGGTCCCGAGGCCTTCCCCTGTCGTCCGGGGACGGGCGATCAGGGGTACTGGCGTTACGGGGTCGGCCGCATGCGACGCGGCGGATGGGAGGTCGAGGAGCTCGAACCCGATCATGTGGTGATCGGGGGAGCGGCGATCAATCTCCACGGGACCGTTCGCGTCACCGACGCGGACTCCATCGAGATGGAGATGTACGAGGACTACTTCGAGCCGAGCGTGCTGGAGGGTCGGCCCGGAGCGACGGTGACCATCGAACTGCACAACGAAGGCACCCGTCCCCACAACTTCAGCGTGCCGGCGCAGGGGATCGATCTGCAGTGCGGCGTGCGGGCACGGGCCGAGGTCGAGGTGATGTTCCCGCGCTCCGGTGTGCTGTTGTTCAGCTGCAGGTACACGGCCACGTCGGGCATGCGCGGCGCACTCGTCCTCGAGGAGTGAGGATCGTCAGTCGATGAGCTCCGCCTCGTCGCCGACCACGATCCGGCCCGGGCGCTCCACGTCCCCGTAGACGCCGAGGAGCAGCTCCGTTCCCACCTTCCGATGCGCAGCCAGCACGGCGAGCGTGTCGAAGTCCTTCTCGCCGGTGTCCGGTTGCAGGTTCGTCATCACGCAGCGATGCACCCGTTCCCCGAGGCGGAGGACGGCCTCACCGAGGCGCAGCCGTCGACCTCGCCACCCGTCTTCCGCGTACGCTGCCACACCGTCGAGCTCGATCAGCATCCGGAAGCGGCGGGGATCCAGCCGGGCATCTCCTCCCCGCGCGCCCACGTCGGCGACCGACGCAAGGGAGATGACCGAGGCGCGATGTCCGCCCCCTGCGAACTCGGGTTCGTCGACACGGTAGACGGAGAGGGTTCCGTCGGCGACGACGCGGCTGGCCGCTTCGGTGAAGACCGGATCGATCGTCCTGGCGGGAACCGTCCGATCGAACAGCTTGATATCGACCCGTTCGCCCACCGGCGAGCGCGCTGCCCTCCACCGATGAGCCGTCCGAGAAGCGCATCGCCAGTCGCTCGTCCGCCACCGACCACGTCGACACGATCGGCATCAGCGGTGCCTTGGAGATGCCGCTCAATCTCGTCCCGTCGGAGCGCGCGAACAGGAAGCGCCGGTCGCCGACGGCGCCCTCCGGCCGGAGGTCGATCGAGTCGGGATGATGCAGGGCCGTCGACTTCACGGGCGTGACGTTGAAACGCGCGACCGTCGCGAGCGGCATGAGCGTGGAGCCTATCCGCCGCTCCGTGCCGATCGGTGCTTGCGCTTCTCGAGGCCGTCGAGCATCAGGTCGAGCGCGAACTCGAACTCGAACTGGTCGTCGCAGCCCGGTCCGACGGTCGACGCGTCGTCGTGGGAGATCTTGCTGAAGATCTCGAAGATGTACGGATAGGTGCCGGCCATCGAGCCCCACATCTCGGCCTCGGCGGCCGGATCGACGTCCGTGGTGTCGTTGAACAGCTCCTGCGTGAACCCGAACATCCGGCTCCCCATCGCGTGCAGCGCGTGGTGGGTGAGGTCGAGCGAGAAGCCTCCGGTGCGGAACATCCCGATCATCGAATCCATGTAGCCGAGCACCACCGGCGTGGGGGTCTTCCGCGACTCCATCAGCCGAGATGCCCAGGGATGCCGGAGGAGCGCGCGGCGAGCCGAGAGGATCCTCGCTCGGAGCGCCGTCTTCCAGCCGGCTCCCTCGAGCGGCGGGTCGATCTCGCCGACGACGACGTCGACCAGCGCATCCAGGAGCTCGTCCTTGTTGGCCACGTGGCGGTAGAGCGCCATCGGGACGACGTCGAGCGCCTGTGCGAGCTTCCGCATGCTGAGCGCCTCGATGCCGCTCTCGTCGGCGAGATCGACCGCCGTACGCAGCACCCGTTCCCTGGTCAGGGGAACCCGGCTCTCAGCGTCGACTTCGATCTTCGTGCTCATCCGTTCACCTCCTGCGCCAACCGTATTGACAAGTGTACGCCGTACACGTACTCTCCACCCATCGAAGTGTACGGCGTACACATCAGAAACGCCAGCATGGGTAGCAGGGGAGGGGATCTGGATGAAGGCGATCGTGCAAGACCGATACGGCTCCGCGGACGTTCTGGAGTTCAAGGACATCGATGAGCCGGTGATGGGCGAGGAAGAAGTGCTCGTCCGGGTGAAGGCGGCCGGCTGCGGTCCCGATGTGTGGCACCTGATGACGGGGATGCCCTACATGGCGCGTCTCGCGATCGGGCTCCGCCAGCCGAAGGCCAAGGTCCTCGGCTGGGACGTCGCGGGCACGGTCGAGGCGGTCGGCGCCCACGTCACGGGCATCCGACCCGGCGACGAGGTGATGGGCACCGCGAAGGGCTCGTTCGCCGAGCTCGCGATCGCCCAAGCAGCCGATCTGGTCCCGAAGCCCGCGAACCTCAGCTTCGAGCAGGCAGCGGCCATCCCGGTCTCCGGCGTGACGGCACTGCGAGCCATCCGGGACGAGGGCAACGTGCAGCCGGGGCAGTCCGTGTTGGTCATCGGCGCGTCCGGCGGCGTGGGATCCCTCGCCGTGCAGATCGCCAAGGCGGACGGCGCGAAGGTCACCGCCGTTGCCGGTCCGTCGAAGGAGGACCTGGTCCGTTCGCTCGGCGCGGACGATGTGATCGACTACACGCGCGAAGACTTCACGGACGGGTCTCGGCGCTGGGACGTGATCGTCGACACCGCGGGCCGTCGCCCGTTGTCACAGCTGCGACGCGCGCTCACCCCGAAGGGAACCCTCGTGATCGTGGGTGGTGACGGCGGTGGTCGGTGGACCGGAGGCTTCTTCCGCGGGATGCTGCGGGCGCCCGTGGTGTCGCTGTTCGTCGGTCAGAGGCTCCGCGGACTGGCCACGAAGATCAAGCGGGAGGATCTGCTCGCCCTCGGAGGACTGGTCGAGGCAGGCACGGTCACGCCGCTGATCGACCGCACGTACCCGTTGATCGAGGCATCCGACGCGGTTCGCTATCTCGAGGAGGGCCACTCCCGCGGCAAGGTCGTCATCACCGTCTGACTGAACGCACCCGGAATCGGTGGCGAGCGACCGCCGTCGGCCTCATGAAAGAAGGATGCAGATGAACCGTCAGGATCCGCGAAGGATCGCACGAGTTTTCGGTTGGCTCTTCGTCGCCACCTTCGTCCTCTCGATCCCCGCCTACTTCATCCTCTACGCCCCGGTACGGGACAACCCCGGCCTCATCAACGGAACCGGCGCCGACCCCACCGCGAGCGTGGCGCTGGGCGCTGCCCTCGAGGTCTTCCTGATCATCGCCAACGTCGGCACCGCGGTCGTGATCTATCCGATCCTCAAGCGGCAGAGCGAGATCGGCGCCGTCGGGTATATCTCGGCTCGTCTCGTCGAGGGGGTGTTCATCGCGATCGGGATCATCAGCCTCCTCACGTTCTTGCTGATGCGGCAGCAGGCCACGGCGGGTACGGACGCCGCTCTCGGAGAGGCATTCGTCGCGGTCTATGACCGAGCGTTCCTGATCGGCCCGGGGTTCTTCGCCGGCTTCGCGAACGGAGTGATCCTGGGCTACCTGATGTATCGGTCCGGCCTGGTGCCACGGGGCATGGCGATGCTGGGGCTCATCGGAGGTCCGCTGATCATGGGGTCGGGGATCGCCATCATGTTCGACCTGACCGAGCGCGGGTCGGCGCTCCAAGGGATCGCGACGATCCCGGAATTCCTCTGGGAGCTGTCGCTCGGCATCTACTGCATCGTGAAGGGATTCAGACCTTCACCCATCCTCGCCGAGGTCGGCGCGGTCAGGGTCCCGGATTCGCCGAGCGCCACGCGAGAAGGGGTCTAGGACCGGCTCTCTCCCCGTAGGAATGCGAACACGGGGCCGAGGGTTGTCAGCCCTGTCCGCCGAGAAGGAGGAAGCGATGCGCGCGTTCGCCCTGGAGGAGTTGGGCAGGCCCGGTTCCGTCATGGATGTCCCGGACCCCGAGCCGGCTGAAGGACAGGTCCGTATCCGCGTCGCCGCGGCCGGTCTGAACCCGTTCGACAACGCGGTGGCCCAGGGTTACCTCAAGGATCAGATGGAGCACCGGCTCCCGCTCATCCCCGGCGCGGACGCGTCCGGGATCGTGGAAGCCCTCGGCGAAGGGGTCCTCGAGCTGTCGATCGGGGATGAGGTATTCGGCTCGGTGGGGAAGAGGCATCTCGGCGAAGGGACGTTCGCGGAGCTTGCCACGATGTCCACCGGCACGATCGCTCGGAAGCCGGCGAGCATCGACCACACCGACGCCGCCGCGATCCCCGTTGCCGGCGGGACCGCACTGACGATGGTCGAAACCGCCTCCGTCTCCGACGGCGACGTGGTCGTCGCGATCGGCGCGACCGGTGGGGTCGGGAGCTACCTCGTGCAGCTCGCGGCGAAGCGCGGCGCGCGTGTGCTCGCGGTCAACAGCGCCGAGAACGCCGACTACGCGAGGAAGCTCGGAGCCGTCGAGGTCATCGACTACGACGCCGGCGACGTCGTCGAGGCCGTCCGCTCGCTCGCGCCCGATGGCGTCGACGTGATCGCGGAGATGCACCGCGGAGACGACACCGCTCGCCTTGCGGCGCTCGTCCGCTCCGGTGGTCGCGTCGTCTCGGCGGTCGGCGGCGCCGACGAGGAGACGCTGAAGGCCCAGGGGATCGAGAGCGCGAACATCATGGGGATGGTGGCGACGGAGCCTCTGGAGCTCCTCGCCGGCATGCTCGAACGAGGAGAGATCGTGAGCCCCGAGATCAAGACGTCCCCGTTGGCGGAAGCCGCGGAGGCGTTCGAACAGATCGCGTCGGGTCACACTCGCGGCAAGATCGTCGTCCTCCCGTAGTCGCAGTGGAGCAGCGGGCGTCCTCAGGCCCAGAGGTCGATCTGGGGCAAATCGGCGTTCCCGAGGGATTCATTCATCTCGGCCGCATGCCAGACGTCGTGGGTGAAGACCCGCTGGATCACCCAGCCGCGGGTGTGGACCCAGGAGCCGTCCCACTCCGGGCGACGGAGCTCCTCCTCCAGGTCGTCGATCGTCCATCGGTCGAGGAAACCCTCGATGATGCGGAACGTCGAGTCGAGTGCTTCGGCCAGTGCCTCGGGGCTGAGCACGTGTTCGAGGTCGTCGTCGCCCGGACAGTCGTACCCGGCATTCGTGAACGGCGTCGTCTCGGCGCCGGGCTCGCCGGCGAAGTCACAGAGCCAGAACACCCGCTGACAGGCCATGTGCCCGACGCTCGCCCAGAGCGGCCATCGCTCGGGCGACGGCTGGATCGCCAGCTGTTCCTCGGTCATCCCGACGACGACGTCACGGAAGCGCGAGTTGTAGAGGGGCCACGAGCGATATGCCGGTCGGATCAAGCCGCTCCCTCCTTCGGGACCCTCGACGCCGGGCACGCAGCACGCTATCGGAGTCTCCCGAGGCCACGCCGTCTCGTACTGTGCCGAGAGTTCAGTAACGGGATCCGATCGAGAGGAGACGACCGATGAGGAAGCTGATCGTGACCACGTTCCTCACGCTCGACGGGGTCATGCAGGCCCCGGGCGGACCCGAGGAGGACGAGAGCGGCGGCTTCGTGCACGGCGGCTGGTTGGCGAATAGCTGGGACGACCAGCTGGGCGAGCTCAAGTCCGAGGAGTTCAACGTGCCGTTCGACCTCCTGCTCGGACGCCGGACCTACGAGATCTGGGTCCCGTACTGGCCGAACCACAAGGAGGGCTACGGCAAGCCGTTGAACGACGCCACGAAGTACGTGGCGTCGCGGAGCGGCACCTCGCTGGACTGGGGCCCGGCGGTCCTGATCGAAGGGGATGCGGCCGAGGGCGTCGCGGCGCTCAAGGAAGGGGACGGGCCGGAGCTGCAGGTGCACGGCAGCGGGAACCTCGCCCAGACGCTGATCCGCCACGGCCTCGTCGACGAGTACCGCCTGTGGGTCTTCCCTCTCCTGCTCGGGGAGGGCAAGCGCCTGTTCGCCGACGGCACGATCCCCGCGGCGCTGAAGCTCGTCGACTCGAAGGTCTCCGCCACCGGGGTGTTCGTCGGTACGTACGAGCCGGCCGGCGAGGTCGTGACGGGTTCGTTCTAGCCGGACCCAGCGTCTGGGCATGCCAAGCTGGCATCGATGGCATTCGGGCGAGCTTTCTACCTGAGACGGACCGGCGGGTTCGTGGCCGGTACCGGCCTCGCGTTCATCTTGGAGTGGTCGCCCCTCTTCGACGACGATCTCGATGATGTCTGGGTACTGCTCGTCGGGATCGCGCTCATCGCGGCGTCGGTCGCGATCGTGGTGGCATCGACCCGGACTCGCGAGTGAGGACGCTCTCCCAACGTCGCCGGCGGGATCGGACCGCCCGCCCGATAGGTTGGCCCTCGGCGACACACCACGTGCATGCGAGGAGAGAACGATGGAACTTCGGATCACGAGATTCGACGAGCCCGACGAGCGCCGTGCGTTCGAGAAGGGAATGTTCGAGCTGGTCAGCGCGGGAGGGATGTCGATCGGACGCGCCAGCTACGAGCCGGGATGGAAATGGTCTGAGCACGTCGGCGCGATCGCCGGCACGGAGATCTGCGAGGTCGAGCACGTCGGGATCGTCGTGTCGGGCCGCGCGGCCGTGCGGATGACCGACGGCGAGGAGTTCGTCATGGAACCGGGCGACGTGTTCTCGATCCCGGCGGGACACGACAGCTGGGTCGTGGGGGATGAGCCCTACGTGTCGTACCACCTCATGGGCGCCGGGGACTACGCGACACAGGAAGCGGACGACTAGCCCGCTCCCAGGTCAGTCGCTGGAAGCGTGAGCCTTCGCGACGTCGCCGATGATCTCGGCGAGCTCCTTCGGGCGTGACCACATCGGCCAGTGGCTGGTCGGCAGGTCGACCCAGGTGATGTTGCGCACCTCCTTGAGACCCGCGAGCCAGGCGTAGCCCTCGCCCATCGCGTCCTTGTATTCCTGCGATGTGTAGCCGGTGCAGATGAGGGTGCTCGGGATGTCGAGCCTCGCGTCGTTGGTCAGGTCCACCGTGTCGCGCATCACGCCACCGGGCTCCGGGACCGCCCGCTGCCGGAACGTCTCGAGCTGCTCCTCGCTGAGCCCGTCGAGGTTCTCCTCCGCCGAGAGCTCCTCCCACGACATCGGCTTCTCCGCGCCCTCGAAGTCGGGATCGAGGGGCGGGATACCCGGGGCGGTGTCGACGTAGACCATCGCCGCGATGTGCTCGGGGACCCGATCGCTCGCGACGTAGCCGGAGAAGCCGGTTCCGCTGTGCACGGCGAGCACCACGGGACGACCCGCCGCCCGGACCGCCTCCGCGATCGCCTCGGCGTGGTCGGACAGGCCGATCGAGGACCGGTCGGCATCGGCGGACTCGAGACCGGGGAGCGTGAGCGCCGTGACGTCGTGACCGTCGGCACGCAACAGACCGGCGACCTCGTCCCACGCCCACGCGCCCAGCCAGAACCCGGGAACCAGGATGATCGGTGTGTTCGTCATGCCCTCACCCTAGCTCGCTCCTTCCCTCAAACAGCGGTGAGGCTGATCAGAACGGCCGAACGGTAGGCCTCGAGTTCGGACGGATCGATCTCAGCCGAAGTAACTGCCGGGAGTCGATCCGCGTCGAACACGCTCACGGACAGCCTTGCGACGTGACCCAAACAAGCGTTGAACGAGTCCGCCTCCATGTCCCAGTCGAGGGGTTCGGACCACCATCCATCTACTGCGTGTCTCACGCTCCGACACGTGACATCCAGGGTCTGTTCGGTGAGGTAGAAGCGAGCGACACGGGGGCAATCCCCGTTGACGCAGGACGAGGGGCCGGTCTCCTCCTCATCGAGTAGGACCAGGTCGGGTGGGGCCGGGAACTTCGCGAGCCGGGAACGCAGCCCGCTGTGGCGGTCGATGCAGGACGACAGTCCGATGATCACGGCGACCCCAACGACGATCCACCGGACGCGGGTGCTCATCGGTAGGATCAAGCCTCTCCATCCTCCTCCGCGTCGTCACGTCCAGGGTCCGACGTCGACGCGCGGGGGCGCGCGACGTCGAACGTCGACATCACGATCGAGCCGATGCTCATGACGCCGGCCGCGAACGCGATCAGGATCGACCACGTGAAGTCGCGCCTCGTCGGGTGGAGTCCCCCGAGGACCCACGGCAGGACGAGCAGGATCACGGTCAACACCGTGGCGACGACCTCGTTCAACAGGAGCACGATCGAGCCCGTGGCTCGCGGGACGCCGCGGACGCGGATCGCGGAATCGATGTTCGCCCCGATCAGGGCGATGCTCAGCAGCACGAAGAGCACCTTCGACCAGACCGGGTCGAGGACCACGAGCGAGAGCGACAGCCCGAGCGGGATCGAGAGGACGATCAAGGTGATGCGAGTGCCCGACCGCAGGTACGAAGCGAACACGTCGCGTGAGCGATCTCGCCGGCCGAAGGATCTCTCCACGTAGAAGAAGACGCCCACGAGGAAGAGGCTCACGAGCGTGGCCGTGACCTCCGCCATGTTGAGAAGGAAGTCGTCGGATACCCGCCGCACGACGTGGAAGCCTACGGCTCTCGTCGGCGCGAGGCGTCGCCTGAGGAACTTCGTCGTTATCGCGTCGCGCGGTAGAGGGGAACCGGCTCCGGGAGTCCCTTGAGGTCCACCTCCCGGAGCCGTTCGAAGCCGAACCCGCCGTCACCTGCCGCCTCGGCCACCGCCTGACTCGTGAGGACTTCGCCGGGGCCTGCCGCGTCCGCGATCCGAGACGCCAGGTTCACCGTCTGGCCGAAGACGTCGAGGTCGCGCTCGATCACCGGTCCTGCGTGGACGCCCGCATGCGACGACACGATGCCCTCGCCGCTCATCGTCTCCACGAGCTCGAGGGCTGCCGAGACGCCCACGGCAGCATCCGCGAGCCGGAGCATCGCTCCGTCACCGAGGAGCTTGACCAGCCGGCCTCCGTGCCGCGTCGCCGTCGCGTCCGCCTCGCGCTGCAGCGACGAGGCGGCAAGGACCGCGGTCTCGTCGCCGCGCTCCCGCGTGAGCGCCGTGAAGCCGGACAGGTCCACGAACACGATCGCGGGCGGCCGATCCGGGGCGGGGGGCGGCGCGAGTCCTCGGGACGCGAGGAACCGCTCGAAGCCCTCGACGATCCCGTTCACGCTCCGATGTTCGAGGTAGCGGGAGCTCAGCCACGTGAACATCTCCGGGACCAGGTTCGTCACCCGCATGAACGTGACGCGGACGTCGTCCGGGAACTCCTCGAGCTCGCCGCGGAAGAGCCGCTGTCGCACCGGTTCCGCGATCTGCTCGTCCACGAGATCCGCCCACCCGAGCATCGCGGCGCGCGCTGCCTGCGCCAGCAATCGTGCGGCGCGGATCGATGCGTCCTCGTCGGGCGCTTCTCGCCACACCTGAAGGAAGCGCTCCAACAGGGCCTCCTCGTCGACATGGATCGGCGAGTCCGGGTCGGGCTTCGGCAGCCCCATCACCTCGAAGACCGCGGGCAGGAGCTCGGCGCCCGGGCCCGCGCTCGCCTGGAACTGGGCGAACGTGCGCTCGGACCTCGGACCCGGTTGGTAGGGCAGATACTCGTCGGTGCGCTGGAACGAGAGGAACCCGCCGGCGACAGCCCGTTCGATCGTCTCGGCAGGGAGTCCGCTCTCGAGGAGGGCAGTGACCATCTTCGTGGCGAGCACGTCGCCGAACGAGAACCTGCCTTCGTCGTCCGCCGTCAGCAGGCCGATGTCGCTCAGCCACCGCACCCGGTCCTCCGGGCAGCCGGCTTCGCCGGCGATCTCGGAGGCGGGGTAGCGGCGAGGCACGACCGCCCTCAGTCGTAGCGGCGGATCGAGCGGACGCTGAGGAAGACCATCAACGCGCCGGCGCCGGCCACGACCGCGAACCCTCGACCGATCGCCGCCCACTCCATGTCGTGCAGGACCAGCGATCGCATCGCCTCCATGATGTACGTGACCGGGTTGTAGGTGGCGGCGATCTCCATCGGTCGGGTGAGCAGCGGGCGTGGGACGAAGTTCGGCGTGAGGAACAACAGAGGGAAGAAGATCAACCCCGCCGAGTTCGTCGCCGCGGCGCTTCTCGTCTTCAATGCGATCAGCTGCATGAATCCGGAGAACACCACGGCCCATGTCGCGGTCAGCAGGATCAGGAGGACGAACCCGAGCGGGCCACTGGCGATCCGGATCCCGAACGGAAGGGCGATCAGGACCATCAAGATCGCGATCCCCGCGCTCTTGAGCGCCTCCGCCGCGAGCCGGCCGAACACGATCGCGGTCCGGGGGACCGGGGCGGCGCGCAGCTTGTCGAAGTACCCGCCCTCGATGTCCTCCACGAGGTAGAGGGCCGCAGTCCCGAAGGACGCGGCGAGCAGGAGCGCGCTCGGGAGCTGGAAGGCCGCGTAGTTCTGCCCCGCGAGGAACGGGGTGCTCGTCGACGGGAAGATCTTGGCGGCCTGCCCCACGTTGACCACGAGGAAGAACAGCGGGATGAAGATCGTGGGGAACAACGCCTCGGGTGTGCGGAGGGCCTCCCGGATCGACCGCTGGACGAGCACGACGTACTTGGTCACGCCTGCACCTCCTGCACCTCGCCGGCCTCGCGCTCGCGCGTCCGTCCCGTCGCTTCGAGGAACACGTCGTCGAGCGTGGGGTCATCGGTCAGCCCACGGCGTTGCCGCAGATCGGCCTTCAGCTCGGACGGTGTTCCTTCGGTGACGATCAGGCCGGCGTCGATGATCGCGATCCGATCGCAGAGCTGATCCGCCTCCTCGAGGTACTGGGTCGTGAGGAAGACCGTGGTGCCCTGTTCGTTGATCCGCCGGAGCTCGTCCCACACCGTCAGCCGGCTGGCGGGGTCGAGGCCGGTCGTCGGCTCGTCCAGGAAGAGGACGTCGGGCCGGTGGACGAGGGCCGACGCCAGATCGAGCCGGCGCTTCATGCCGCCGGAGTACCCCTTGATACGGCGATCCGCGTCCCCTTCGAGATCGACCAGCTTGAGAAGGTCGGCCGCCCGCTCGGCCGCCTGCGCCTGCGACAAGCCGTAGAGGCGCCCCTGGAGGATCACGAGTTCCCGGCCGGTCTGGCGGATGTCGAGACCGGCCTCCTGGAGCGCCACGCCGATCCGTCGGCGGGCCTCTTCCGGGTCGGCGCTCACGTCGACGCCGGCGACGCGCGCCGACCCCGACGTGATCGTCATCAGGGTCGTGAGCATCCGCACCGTGGTCGACTTGCCGGCGCCGTTGGGGCCCAGGAACCCGAAGACCTCCCCTTGCTGGACATGCAGGTCGACGCCCCGCACCGCCTCGACGTCCCCGCCGCGGCCCGTGTAGTGCTTGACGAGCTGTTCCGCCTCGATCGCGTAGGTCATGAGCCGCACACCCTATCGACTGAGACCGACGCCGTGCCGTCACGCCGGCACGGGACCACGTGTCTCGAGTACCGAGTCGTCCGGTAGCGTTCCGATCGGGTCCTCGAGTCGAGGAGGGACGAGATGACGGAGCAGCAGATCGGGACACGTGAGGAATGGCAGGCGGCGCGCGACGAGTTGCTGCGCCTCGAGAAGGAGCACACGCGGATGGCCGACGACCTCGCCCGGAGGCGACGGGAGCTCCCCTGGGTTCCCGTCGAGGAGGGCTACCGCTTCGACACCGGCGACGGCCCTCGGACGCTCGTCGAGCTGTTCGACGGTCGCTCGCAGCTCCTCGTCTATCACTTCATGTTCGGTCCCAGCTACGAGGCCGGCTGCCCGACGTGCTCGTCGTCGGCCGATGCCGTCAATGCCGTGCTGCCTCACCTGCACGCGCGCGACGTGACGATGCTCTACGTCTCGCGGGCGCCGATCGACAGGCTCCTCGCGTACGAAGACCGGATGGGTTGGACCTTCCCGTGGGTCTCGTGCGAGCACAACGACTTCAACTTCGACCTCGGGTTCTCCTACACCGACGAACAGGTGCGTGCGTTCGCAGGACCGATGCTCGAGGGCGACGCCCCGGCGGGGGTCGAGGCCAACGCGGTCGCCAGCGGGACGGACATCCCCGGCTATCTCACGGAGGGTCCGGGCTTCAGCGCGTTCGCGCAGGAAAACGGGGTCGTCTACCACACCTACTCGACCCAGGCGCGCGGCCTCGAGTTCCTGATGGGCTACTACCCGATCCTCGATCGGGCGCCGAAGGGCCGCGACGAAGAGGGGCACGCGCCCTGGCTCCGCCGGCACGACGAGTACTAGCGACCGTTCTCAAGGAAGGAGTGGGCGTGGCCGAAGGCAAAGGGCGTTTGCCACCGCGGTGGTTCGTCGTCTCGGCCTGGCACGTGCACCGGTGGATCGTCCGGGCGAGCGGGGGACGATGGGGACTCTGGCACCCCCGCCCGGGGAAGTACGGCGCCTTGCGGCTCACCACGACGGGCAGGCGCAGCGGCGAACCGCGGAAGGTGATCGTCGGCTACTTCGAGGACGGGCCCAACCTGATCACGATGGCGATGAACGGCTGGGGTGCACCCGAGCCGGCGTGGTGGCTGAACCTGCAGGCCCAACCGGAGGCGGTCGTCGAGCTGGCAGGTGGGATCAGGCGCCCGGTGTTGGGGAGGGCCGCGGTCGGCCCGGAGCGTGAAGAGCTCTGGCAGCGCTGGCGCGAGATCGACAAGAACCTCGACGGCTACGCGGCGCGACGCCCCGAAGAGACGGCGGTCGTCGTCCTCGGGCAGCGGGCGACGGAGGGCTAGGCGACAGAGGCGGGGGCACACATTCGGCTCAGACGTGCGCGAGCACCGCGTCCAGTGGCCGCGGAGCCCTGGAGAGATCGAGCGCGGCGACCAGCAGCGGCGCGTAGGCGATCTTGCGGTTCGAGTTCCCGAGGAAGCGCCTGAGCTGTTGGTCGAGGGGTTGTCCTCGCCACTCGGGTTGCTTCTGGAGGGTTCGGAACGGCCCGAGCTCACCTCGCTCCTCCACGATGTCCACCACCCGCTCCGGGCTGAGCGCGCGGATGAGCTCGTCCTCGAGGTCCTCGATGCACGCGTAGAACCCGAGCCTCTCCAACTCGAGACGCGACGAGTCGGATCCGAACCCCGCCCGCTGGAGACCGCGACGGACGTCGGGTTCCTCCGCCACGTCGTACAACCCCGCCAAGGAGACGTCGGATCCACGTGGCCCGGATCGCTCGAGGAACCGCTCGATGGCCTGGACTCCGCCCATCGCGACCACGGCGACCCCGTCGGCCCTGAGGGCGCGGCCTCGCCGTGCGGCGAGCGTTTCGAGCGCACGGAGGTCGCTGAACCCCTCGACGAGGATGACGGCACGCGGGAGCGTGTCCTCTCGCTGCTGGACCTCTTCGCTTGCCGACCCGCTCACCGAGGGAGCATCCCATCCGAGGGGCTTGGTGGTTGCGCCGATCTGACGCTTCCGGGACGACTGAGAGGTCGTCGTCAGCGAGGGTTCGGCCGGTCGAGGTAGACGTGGCGGCCGACCGAGCACATCCATTGGGCTCCGTCTTCGCGCATCGGCGCGATGACGAACCGTGTGACCGCGCGCTGGTCGCCCTCGTCGTTGGTGTAGAGCACGTCGATCAGGAACGTGCGGCGTTCTTCGATCGCGGAACGGACCACCGGATACAGGGGGTCCTCGGGATCGCGTAACGCGGCCTGCCAGAACCCCACGTCGTTCGCCGCGATGTAGAGGTCCCGGAGCTGGCGATGGAACCGGTCGAGATCATCCAGCGGTGCTTGCTCATCGATGCTCGGCGGGACGTCGATACCCCACGCCTGGAGGACGGCGACCCCCGAGCCGACGTTGCGGAGCGACATCGCGAGGTAGATCCGATCCTCCTCGAGCTCGATCGACGCTCGGCCGCCGCCCACGATCGCGCGGTGGTCGTCGGACCATCCGATCTTGATGTCGGGATCGACCAGCCGGGAGCCACTCAGGAGCGGCCGCATCCCCGCCTGGAGCGCGCGCTCGGCCACGCGGGCAGAGCGATTCGCGGACCGCACCGAGACGAACGTCGCGATCGCGAGCGCGAGCGTCCCGCCCGCGGTGGCGAGTGCCGAGATCGTCGCCCAGTCATCCACACCGGCAGCGTAGGCGGCATGAGCCAGTCCTGCGCACGCGTGGCGGGTGCGGCGTCAGCCGCCGGTGATCTCGGCGTGGGCGGGTGACGGTCGGGCGGACTCGATCCGCTCGAGGAGCGACACGGCGCCGATACCCGTAAGGAACGCCGTGCTCTCGGCGAGGGCCTCGGTCGTGAGCTCCTCGTCCGGCAGGACGTGGGCCATGTCGGCGGCGCAGAACGAGCCGTTCGACGCCACCGCTCAGGACATGGAGCCGTCACGCCAGTCGAGCGAAACGACCTCGACGGGCTCCGAGATCCCCTTGAGGCGTATCTCGCGCGCGTCCGAGACGGGGATCGATCGAGCCGAGCCCGCGACCGTGTCGCGGCTGGCGACGATCTCGCCACCCTCGGCCGATGCGGCGATCCGTGCGGCTTCGTGGACACCCTTGCCACGGAACGACCTCCCCAACCTCGTCGCCGCCGTCGAATGGACACCGCTCCTCACGCTGGGGGCGAACCCGTGCGCACGTCGGTGATCCGCGAGCGCTCGCTGGATCGCGACGGCGCATCCGATCGCAGAGGCGGGATCGTCGAAGGCGACGAAGAATCCGTCGCCGGCGTGATCGACCTCCTCGCCGCCGTGTTGCACGAAGAGCGATCGAAGCTTCTCGTCGTGCCAGCGCACGACGTCCAGCCATGCCTCGTCGCCGATCGCGGAGACGAGGTCGGTCGACCGCACGATGTCGGTGAAGAGGAACGTCTTCATCCCGCGCTCCGACACGAGGTCGGCGCTCGCGGCGAGCCCCGCGAGGAGGTCGTCGACCGCGTTCCGATCCGGGACGGCGCCGAGCTTCTCGAAGGTCGAACGCGCGGCCCGGAGCTCGAGCGCCGCCGTCTCTTCGTCTCCTTGCTCCCGGATCGCCTGGGCGAGCAGCGCCCTCGCGCGAGCCGCTTCGAAGGGCGCACCGACGTCTTGCCAATGCGTCACCGCGCGGCGGAGCGTTCGCGCGGCCTCCTTCGGATCGTCGGTCGCGAGGAGCACCGCGCCTCGCGCCACGTGCGCGGCGGCGTGCAAGGCGGGCGCGTCGAACGTGTCTGCGATCGCTCCGAGCTCGTCGGCTGCGGTCCCGGCAGCATCGAGGTTCCCCGCCTTCAGGGAGATGTGCACCACCGAGGGAAGGAGTCGAGCTCGCGAGAGCTTGCTGGTCTCTTCCTCGAGCGCCCGCTCGATCGAGGCCTTCGCGGCGTCCGCTCTCCCCTGCTGCAGGAGCAGGAGCGAGAGCCCCGGTTGCGGATCGCGTCCCAGCTCGCCGGCTTGACGGAACAGGTCCTGCGCGCCATCGACGTCGCCCATCAGCCGGCGGATCTCACCGATGCGATAGAGCCCCTCGCCGACGTGGACGAGCCGATTGAACGCTCGCAGCTCGTCGGCGCCGCGGCGGGCGGATGCCTCGGCTTCGATCCATTCGCCCCGGAGGACGAGGACCTCCGCTTGGTGGATCCGGCAGTCGCCCGGTGTGGTTCGGACGCCTCGGCGCAGCGCCGCCTCCGTCCATTCGCCGGCCCGCCGGTAGTCCGCGAGCTCGCAGCACGTCCCGATCATGTTGCAGTACACGGACCCGGTGACGTACGGCGCGAGCTCCCCGCTGACCGCGGCGAGCGCCGCCTCGTCGATCATGGCGAGACCATCCGCGACGTCGCCCTTCTCCACGAGAGCCATGCCCCCGAACATCATGCCGATGGCCTGCACGTCTCGATCCCCGAGCCGCTCGCCGATCTCGGCGGTCCGGCGTGCGAGCTCGACGGCTTCGTCGAGGTTCCCGGCGTTTGCAGCGCCCGCAGGGATTGTCGGCCGTAGAGGTAGCCGTGCGCGGCGCCCTTCCGGCTCCGACGCGAGGTGTCGTTCTGCGCGGTTGAACCAGCCAGTGGCCACCGAGCCGGCGAGCTTCGCGCCGTACTCGCGAGAGAGCGTGAGCGCAACGAGCGCGGCCCGCGCGTTGGCGTCCGCCCGGACGTAGCCGGCGTACGCGCGTTCGAGGACGTCGATCGCGTCGTCGGGACGCATCGCCCACCACGCCGCCTCCGCCATGGACTCGAGGTCCTCGGGGCCGAGCTCGCCGGACGCGTCCGCCTCTTCGAACAGCTCGAGGCCGCGCTCCCACTCGAGGCGAGCCACCGCCTCTCGGGCTGCGGTCAGCGGATCGTCGGTCGTCGTGCTCATCGGTCCGATGAACGATAGGCCATCGGCTCGCGAGAGCCGGGTCCGTTCCCGTCGCCCTGAGACGACGAACGACGACCTACGGCACGCTGACGAAATCGTCGATGAAGGACCGCGCCGTTTCCGTGTCGTTCCGGAACGCCCACGAGATCGAGTTGCACCGACCGGTCTGGCCGTCGGCCACGGCGACGGCGACGTTGGTGCCGGGGAGGAAGAACGGTGAGCCCCCGTCTCCGCAGACGCTCCCGTTCCCGGTCGCGCTCGTGTTGTTGAGAAGCGTGATCATGCCGGAGTCGATCTTCGAGATCGTGACGTCCGCGAACCGCCGGGAGTTGTCGCCGTAGCCGACGACGGTGAGTGTCTGCCCCTTCCTGATGGACGCGAGCTGTTGCAACGTGGGGAGCTGGGCCGGCGTGATCCCGTGGATGGGTTCGGTCAGCACGGCGATCCCGTAAAGGTTGGAGACCTTCCTTGGGTTCGCGTCGGGGTGGACGTACCCCGCCGCCACGGTGTGGAACCCCGGCCCCTCGGGAGGCCAGGGAAGGACCGGTTCGAACGTGATGACCGCGCGGCCGCCGACCGACTGCGCGAACGCCACGGCGCCCGGGCAGTTGTGGTTGGTGAGGAACACCGTGGGCGAGATCAGGACCCCGCCGCAGAACTCGAAGATCTCGCCGGCGGCGTCTTGGACGAGCATCACGCCCACGTTGGGGTGCGCGTTCCCGTCCAGGTCGCCGTTCACCGCGCCGACGGGTGGGATTCCCACCGCCAGTGCGACCAAGAGGACCGTTGTTGCCACGAGCTGCTTGCGCATCGCCTTCTCCCTTCGTGTGGTGTGGATCTGCGTCATCGCACGGTGATCGGGCCGGCGATCCCGAACGGGCGGAGCCCCAGGCCCTCGTACGGCTTGAGACACGTGATGGCGTGTCTGCCCGCCGCCATCGGCACGGCGATGGTTTCCGAGCTGTGGGCCGGGATGACGTCACTTCTGAGGTACGTCACCTCGTCGTCGCCGGGCCAGGCCCCTCGTGTCTCGCCCTCCTCCGCGAACCGCGCGTCGCGGCGGACAGCCCGCTCGAACGCTCGGAAGGTGTACCCGGCGGAGAGCAGCCACGAGTCGAACATCGCCCGCTCGTCGGTGTCGTTGACGGCCTCGAAGACCACGAACCCCGCTTCGATCCGCTGACCCGTCATCTCGATCGAACACGTCGAACCGTCGGAGGTCACGGTTCCGGCTGGCTCGGCGGCCGGGGCGGTCGTCGGGCTCGATGGCTGACCCAAGGGCACCCGCTCCTTCGAGGTGATCCCCGCTCGCACTCCGATGAAGGCGACCGCGGCGACGAGTGCGGCAGCCACCGCGTAGGCGCCCACCTTGCGGCGGTTCGTGCGTCGCCGCTGCTGGCGCTGCTGTCGCTCGAGCGCGCCGGGGTCGGGCAGGGCCTTCTCCGTGGCCAGGCGGAACACCTCCTGCACGTCAGGCATCCCGCGCTCCTTCCGTCGCTCGGAGGGCCCGCCGGCCCTGTGTCGCCAGGGCCCTGACGGTGGATGCACGAACACCGAGGATGCGCCCCGCCTGCTCGGACGGATAGCCGAGCAGGTCGACGAGCATCAGGGCGGCCCGCTGTCGGGGCGTGAGGCCGAGGAGGAGCCGGCGCACATCGGCGCGCATCTCCGCGTCGGCGAACACGTCTCGCACCTCCCCCGCGGGGAGGACCCGGCGGAGCGCGATCGCCGCACGGCGGCGACGCATCCGGAACCCGTTCAGCGCGACGCGGAAGAGATAGCCGGTCGGGTCCTCGATCCGATCGAGCTGGTCCCACCGTTCCCACAGCCGCAGGAACGCGTCCTGCATGAGCTCCTCAGCGTCCTGGCGCTGCCCCGTGACGAAGTACAGGGCCTTGAAGAGGCGTTCGTGCTCCTCCTCGAAGAACGTGTCGAAGCGGGCCCATGCTTCGACACGCTCGGAGGGGAACTTCACGACCTCGCCCTCTGCTCGCACGTTCCATGGATGCATGAGGAGCCCCCAGCGCTGAAGTCTCCTCCGAAACGAGCGGCGGGGAGCTTCGGCGCGGAAACCTGCCCTCGATCGGGTTTGCGCGACCACGAGCCGCCGTCATAGGTTCATGGGCATCCGCATCCGAGGGAGGTCCCCCGTGAAGCACCGGATCGCGCTCTTCTCTGTCTTCGTATCGCTCGTCCTGCTCGCCGCGCTCGTCTCGCCGGCAGCAGCGGGCCCGACGAAGATCGCCCGCCAGAAGCTGCAGATGTACGAGGCGGTGGTCGACGCCGCGACCGTCGAGCTCCTCACGAGCGAGGGCTACGACGTCGCGAGCATCGAGGAGGTCGCGCGTGGCTTCCGGGTGATCCTCGTGATCTACCCGTTCGAGCGACACGGGCTCGAGAAGCGTGGGATCGATCTGAAGGTCTGGCGGAACGACGCCGGGCTCACGGCGCGAACCCTCGCCGCGAAGCAGCAGAACGCCGGCTTCAAGGTATGGATGGACTACGACGGGCCCGACGGGTTCCGCCAGTACATGACGGACGTGGAGGCGGCGAACGAGGACATCCTGGACCTGGAGGTCGTCGGCCAGACGTGGGGGACGGACCCGCAGGGCGACGGCCCCGACACCCCCCGCGACATCGTGGCGCTCCGCCTGACCGCCAACGAGGAGGCGAGCGCCGACGGCAGCAAGCCCGCGGTCCTGTACTCCTCGACGGTCCACGCGCGTGAATGGATCGCCGGCGAGGTGAATCGCCGGCTGCTCGAGTGGTTCATCAAGGGGTGGCGGGAGCGGAAGCCCCGGGTCATGAACGTCCTCCGGACCACCGAGGTGTGGTTCGTCCTGATCCAGAACCCCGACGGCTACCAGTACACGTTCGACCCGCAGGGGGACCGGCTCTGGCGGAAGAACCTCCGCGACAACGACCCCGACGGCATCGGCCCGGTGAACCCCGACAACCAGATCACGCTCCTGGACGGCGTGGACGGCAACCGGAACTTCCCCGAGCACTGGAAGTACGACGACGAGGGGTCCGCCTCGCTCGTCTCGGACGAGACCTACCGCGGACCCTCACCCGGCTCGGAGCCGGAGACGCAGGCGCTCGACGCGGTGCTCCGTCGCGCGCAGCCCGAGTTCCACATCAGCTATCACTCGTTCGGGGAGCTCCTGCTCTATCCGTTCGGCTACCAGGTGAACACGCCTTCGGCCGACGACCCGCTCTTCGTCGCGTGGGCGGGCACGGACAAGAAGCCGGCCGTGCAGGGCTACGACCCGGGGGTCGGCGCCGACCTGTACACGACGAACGGAGAGCAGACGGACTACGCGTACTCCGAGTACGGCGCGCTGAGCATCACGCCCGAGCTGGGCGACGGGAACCAGGACTCCGGCTTCGTCTTCCCCGACAGCGAGGGCGAGGTCGAGCACGAGTTCACGATCAACCTCCCGTTCGCGTTCGCCGCCGCGAGGTCGGCGGCAGACCCGAGCAACCCGGTGTCGCCGGTGAACCTCGAGGTGGAGCCGTTCTACCTCTCGACCGCGGACCTCGATCCGCAGAAGTCGTTCAACCCGATGAGCGACTTCACGTTCGCGCACTCCTTCAACGGCGCCGACCAACCGGTGCAGGTACTCGCGAAGCGGGACCTCGACGGTGACGGCGAGGACGACCCGGTGACGCTGCACTGGTCGATCGACGGGGAGGAGTCGACGGCCCCGACGGAGGAGTGGCCGGATCCGACGGACACATCTCTCCGCTACGGCGGCGGGAACGTCTACTACCACATCGTCCGCGGCCACGTGACCGGCGCCGAAGCAGGCGACGACGTCGAGGTCTGGTACGAGGGTGGCGGGCAGACGAGCGACTCCTTCACGTTCCACGTGGAGGAGACGAACGCGGCCGACGTCCTGATCCTCGCGGACACCGACTACACGGGGCCGTCGAACTTCCCGGCGTACGCTCCCGCCGACGGCCAGCCGCCGTTCCTCGCGGACTACGAGGAAGCGCTGCCGGCCGGGACGTCACACGACGTCTACGACGTCGACGCGATGGGGGCGGCGCCGGACCACCTCGGCGTCCTCGGGCACTACCGCGCCGTGATCTGGTACACGGCGAACGATCTCCTCTCCCGCGTGGCCGGGCAACCGGGTGGGACGGGAGCGGAGACCCAGGCGAACTCGATGATGCTGGAGGTCCGGGCCTTCCTGAACGAAGGGGGCCGGCTCCTGTACACGGGCCGCCACGCCGGGTGGCAGTTCGCGAACGCGTTCGACTACAACCCGGTCTCGACGCCACCGCTCTGCGACGCGGTCGACCTGGAGGCCGACGACGGGTGCCTGTTCCTCTCGGACGATTTCCTGCAGTACTGGCTGGGCGCCTACCTGTTCGTGGAGGACGGGGGAGCGGCCGAGGACGGCAGCTCGTTCGACGTCGTCGGGGCCGACGACCCCTACGACGACGCGACGACCGACCCGTGGGCGATCGACCAGGTCTTCGAGCCAGGTCGCGACGCCACGAACCAGTCGTTCGTCACGACCAGCAGCATCCTCAAGACCGACGAGTTCCCTCAGTTCACGAGCACGGCCCCGGGGGTGTGGGACACGCCGTTCGCCGGCGCGTACGAGCCGCACTCCGGGGACTTCTACATGTACTCGCAGCGGGCGGACATCCGGTACCAGCGCCTGATGAACACGTTCGCCGTCGATTCGGGGACCGACCTGTCGTTCTTCATCTCGCACGACACCGAGCCCGCGTGGGACTTCGTCTTCGTGGAGGTCCAGGGCGAGGACGGCCAGTGGGTCACCCTGCCGGAGGCGAACGGACACACGGACTCCAGCACCGGGGACTCCTGTCCCGAGGGCTGGCACGAGCTCCATCCGTGGCTCGTGCAGTACCAGGGCGCGGACTGCGCCGGGAGCGGATGGAACGCGGCGTCCGGCCGGTCGGATGGGTGGACCGAGTGGGAGTTCGACCTGAGCGCCTACGCCGGACAAGAGGTGACCGTTTCGATCTCGTACGCGAGCGACTGGGCGATCCAGGGGCTCGGCGTGTGGGTCGACGACATCACCGCGCCGACGACCGAAGCCGGGGTCAGCACCGACTTCGAAGGCGGCATGGGGAGCTGGACCCTCGGTGACCCGACCGAGATCGGGAGTGGCGTGAACGTCCTGGACTGGAGCCGCTCCGAGGACGTCGGGTTCGTCGAGGGCGCGATGACCTCGATGACGCCCACCGACGCCGACTTCCGGACGCTCTACTTCGGGTTCGCGTTCGAGAACGCCGGTGATGCGGCCGCGCGCGAGGAGATCAT
>CAVVAK010000004.1:0-737944 GCA_963746335.1 uncultured Actinomycetota bacterium
ACCATCAGGATGAAGCCGAGCAGGAACCCTCCCAGAGGTGAGGAGACGAGTCCGATCAGCGATGCGTTCGTCCCCTCGCTCTCGAGCGCCTCGAGCCCCCCGGCAGCGAACCCGGCGCCGAGCAGCCCGGCGACGAGGGCGTGGGACTCGCTGGACGGCAGACCGTAGAACTGAGCTGCGAGTGCCCAGAGCGTGGCTGCGAGCACCGCCGCCGCGACGGTCTCGAGGCCGACGAAGTTGGGATCCACGATGCCTTCGGCGATCGTCTTGGCGACCGCGGTCCCGACGACGAGCGCGCCGACGACGTTCAACACGCCGGCCATCAGCACGGCGTGATGGGGTCGCATCACCCGCGTGGACACGACGGTGGCGATCGAGTTCGGGGCGTCGGTCCACCCGTTGGCGAACTCGAACAGATAGGCGAGGACGAGGACGAACCAGACCATCAGGCGTTCTTCAAGGCGATCGCCTCGAGCATGTTGGACACGTCCTCGAGCTGGTCGATGGCTCCTTCCGTCTCGTCGATGACGTCACGCCACTTCAGGACGTCCATCGCCTTGTACTCGCCGCCGAACAGCCCGGCGATGGCCCGCCGATAGACCCGGTCCCCTTCGTTCTCGAGTCGATTGACCTCGACCCAGTATCGTTCGAGCTCCTTGAATTTCGGGAGCGTCTCGAGCGCCTCTCGGGTGACCTTGCAGGTCTGCACCAGGATGTCGGCCTGCGCCTTCATCTCGGGCAACGGCTGCTCGATCTTGTGGAGCACGAACAGATCCGCGGCCGCCTCGATGTGGTCGAGAACGTCGTCCAGGCCAGAGGCGAGCCGATGGATATCTTCGTGGTCCAGGGGTGTGACGAAGACGGTGTTCAGCCGCTTCATGATCTCGTGCGTGACCTCGTCGCCCTCGTGTTCGAGGTCCTTCAATCGGTCGGCTTTCCGTGTCACATCCTGATAGTCCACGACGAGGTCCTGGTACGCGGCTGCCCCCTCCTCGACCTTGACCGCCAGGTTGACGAACATCTCGTAGAAGCTCTCGTCCCGCGGGACGAGCCTGAACCGTAGCTTCGGCATCCTCCGGCCCTTTCGGTCATCGGCCGCAGGGTGGATATCACGCGAACGGTTGCGGTCGCAACAGCGAAGCCGGAGGCTCGAGCCTCACTCCACGAAGCGGTAGCCCAGACCGCGCACGGTCAGCAGGTGCGCCGGCTGATGGGGATCCTCCTCGATCTTCTGCCTGAGTCGCTTGACGTGCACATCCAGCGTCTTCGTGTCGCCGAAGTAGTCGGCACCCCACACCTCGGCGATCAGATGATCCCTCGTGAGCAGCCGGCCTTTCAGTCGCAGGAGCATCGCGAGGAGCGCGAACTCCTTCGGGGGAAGCGGGACCAGATCACCTCGGACCCTGACCTCGTGTCGATCGGCGTCGAGCTCGACGGGCCCGGCCCGCAGGGCTCCGTCCGAGCCGCTCGAGTCTCCGCCCATCTCGACCCGGCGGAGATGTGCGCGAACGCGGCTGATGAGCTCCCGGACGGAGAACGGCTTGGTGACGTAGTCGTCCGCGCCGATCTCCAGTCCGGACACCTTGTCCGCCTCCGCATCCTTCGCCGTCACCATGATGATCGGAACGTTCGAGATCAGCCGGATCTGCCGACAGACGTCGAGCCCGGATATCTCCGGAAGCATCAGATCGAGGATCACGAGGGATGGGGGCTCGTTCCTGAACTGCTCCAACGCGAGCCGGCCGTCGGTTGCGACGACCACGGCGAACCCTTCGCGCTCCAGGTTGTAGCGGACGGTGTCGGCGAGTGACTCCTCGTCCTCGACGAGAAGGATCCTGGCCGAGCCGTTCATCCTCACGCCTCGGCGCCCACATCCGGCACGTCGTGCGATGCATCCGTGAACTCTCTGAACTCACCCGTGATGAGGAAACCGACCTGCTCCGCGATGTCGACGGCGTTGTCACCGGCCCGCTCGAGAGCCCGAGCCGCCAGGTTCATGTGCAAGCCCCAATCGAGGGCACGTGCGTCGTCCGCCAGCTTGAGCGCCTCGAGATGGGTCGCGCGATTGAGACGATCCACCGGGTCATCCATCTTCGGGAGCTTGAAGCAGAGCTCGAGATCCCGCGTGCGGAGCGCCTCCATCACCGTTCGGATCATGTTCACGACGTGTGAGCCCATCTCGTCCAGTTGCTGCAGCAGGGTCTGGCTCGGAGGCAGATCGCGGGTCGCGAGGTAGAGCTTGGCGACGTTCACCGCTTGATCTCCGATCCGCTCGAGGTGGTGACAGCTGTGCAGGATCGCCGACACGAGCCTGAGCTGACTGGCGACCGGGGATTGGAGCGCGAGCATCTCGAGGACGTCGTGGTCGATCTTCAGGTACAGGTCGTCGATCGGGTCGTCGTCCCTGATCACCTCCTCGGCCGCTTCGTCGTCATGCTGCGTGAGCGCTTCGACGGACCTTTGCACGGCGAGGGACGCCAGCTCTCCCATCGAGAGGAGCTGCAGCTCGACCCGTTCCAGTTGCTCGTGGAAATGTTCGCGGGTCATCCGAACCTCCCGGTCACGTAGTCCTCGGTTCGCTGATCGGACGGATTGGTGAAGATCGTCTCCGTCCGATCGAACTCGACGATCCGGCCCGTCCGGAGACCCTCCTCCGAAACGTCGACGGTGAAGAATGCCGTCCGGTCGGACACGCGGGCGGCTTGCTGCATGTTGTGCGTGACGATCACGATGGTGTACTCGGACACGAGATCCCGCATGAGATCCTCGATCTTGGCCGTGGCGATCGGATCGAGGGACGAGCACGGCTCGTCCATGAGGATGACATCCGGACGCGTGGCGATCGCACGCGCGATGCAGAGGCGCTGCTGTTGGCCGCCCGAGAGTTCCAGGCCGGAGTCCTTGAGCTTGCCCTTCACCTCGTCCCAGAGGGCAGCCCGTTGGAGCGACTCTTCGACGAGGTCATCGAGGTTCCCCTTGTGTCCGGCGATGCGCGGACCGAACGCCACGTTGTCGTAGATGGACTTGGGGAACGGGTTCGGCTTCTGGAATACCATCCCGATGCGCCGCCGCACCTCGACGGGATCCACGCGATCGTCGTACAGGTCGACCCCGTGATACAGGATGCTGCCCTCGATCCGGGCCCCCTCGATCAGGTCGTTCATCCTGTTGAGGCATCGGATGAACGTGGTTTTCCCACATCCAGAGGGCCCGATCAGGGCGGTGATCTCGTTCTGCGCGATGGGCAGCGTGACGTCCCGGACGGCGCGGAACGAGCCGTAGAAGACCGATACATCCCGGACGTCGAAGACCGTTTCTCGTTCCACCTCGACGACATCGTCTCCCGGCGCGGGACGGACGGCCACGCGGGCGGCGATCCGATCCCGCGGGATCTCGGCCTGGGTCATCTCGGACACATCCATATCATCACCACTTCCGTTCATATCGATTCCTCAACAGGATGGCGGCGAAGTTGATCACCAGGATGACCGCGAGGAGCACGACGATCGCAGCCGCCGTGAGTTGCGCCCACTCCTCACCCGGCAGCCTCGACCACGAGAAGATGATGGTGGGCAGCGACGTGTAGCTCCCCTGCAGTGTCTCGAGCACGTTGCCCGATCCTCCGGGGCTGAGATAGCCGGTGACCGCCCCCACCAACAGGAGCGGCGCCGTCTCCCCGAATGCACGCGCGAGCGCCAGGATCGCGCCCGTGAACACTCCCGGCGCGGCGTACGGCAGCACGTGGCTTCGCACCACTTCCCAGCGAGTGGCGCCGACGCCGTACGCCGCCTCCCGGATGCCGCGAGGGACGGTTCGGAGCGCCTCCATCGTGATGATGATCATGAACGGCATCACGAGAACGGCGAGGGTGAGACCCCCGGTGACATAGCTCAAACCGGAAGACTCGGGTCCCGTGACGCTCCTGAGCGCTTCGGCGAAGACGACGACCCCCAGGATGCCGTAGACGATCGACGGCACGCCGGCGAGATTCCGGATGTTCGCGATGAGCACCCTGTTCAGTCGGGTGTCCCGCGCGTACTCCTGCAGGTAGACGGCGGCTCCGACCCCCAAAGGCACCGCGATGACGGCGACGAATCCGATCAGCACCAGCGAGCCGATCAGCCCTTGGCGCACTCCGGCGCGGCTCTCGGATCGCGAGAGGTTGTCGTTGAGGAATCCGAGGCCGCGGCTCCGGAGCACCGGAAGCGCATCGCTGATCACGGACGCGAGCAGGATCAGCAGCACGAGGATCGAGAGCACGAGGGTGAGCAGGAGGAGTCCTGCGAAGATCCTGCCTCGCACGTCGCGGCCCTTCCCCTGAAGCGCGAGCTCGACGGTGCTCCGGGAAGCGGCAGGTACGAGGACGCTCATCAGTAGTGCCTCCGGACGCGCCGCACATACCGCTCGCTGATGACGTTCAACACGAGCGTGAACAGGAAGAGCAGGAGGCCCAGCAGATAGAGCACCTCGAACGCGTTCAGACTCGAGCCGGCGGTCTTCACCTGATCGGAGCCGATCGCGAGCGATGCGATGGCCGCGGTGAGCGTCTGATTCGGCTCCAGCGGGTTCAGCGTGCGGCTCGCGTTTCCCGTCGCACCCGCCGCGATCGCGACGACCATCGTCTCGCCCAGCGCTCGGGAGATACCGAGGATCAACGCGGCCACCACTCCGGAGATGGCGGCAGGGAACACCACGCGCAGGGTCACGGTCCTGCGTCGCGCCCCGATGCCGTAGGCCGCTTCCCGGAGACCACCGGGCACGGCGAACATGGCGTCCTCCGCCACGGAAGCGACCAGCGGGATCGTCAGGATGCCGACGCCGAGGCCCGCCGCCATCATCGTGAAGGCGTGGGTGGCGCCGAAGAGATCCTGCACGACCACCGGATTGATCACCGTCAGCGCGAAGAACCCGATCACCACGCTCGGGATCCCGGCCAGGGTCTCCAGGATGGGCTTCAACACGCGCCGAGATCGTGGTTTCGCGTACTCGGAGAGGTACATGGCCGCCCCGAGGCCGACCGGTGTCGCGACGACCATCGCGATCAGCGTGACGACGAGCGAACCGAGGAAGAGCGACGGGAGGTCGAACTGGAGCTGCCGCGGCCGCCAGCTGCCGGACCACAGCGAACCCAGCTCGACGTCGCTCAGGAAGTTGAGAGCTCGGAAGACCAGGGCCGCCACGATCCCGCCGCTGACGAGCAGCGACACCGCAGCCGCGGCGACCAGCAGACCCTTGATGGTGGCCTCTTTCCGCCGCCGCCTCGCACTCCCCTCGAGGGAAGAGAGGACGCCGTCCGGGGTCCTGGTCACGGCCGTGGCCATCGCCGGTGACCCTATCGCTCGACGCGGCAAAGGTGAGCGCCGCCCGTGGCGACGCTCACCCTCCCGATGCGAACAGCGATCACGAGACGGCCGATCCCCACGCGGACCGGCTGGCGTCCTGACGGTCGGCGGGAAGAACGATGTAGCCCGCCTCTTCCACCGCGGTCACGAACCCTTCTTCGGTCAGGTAGAAGTCGACGAACCCTTTGACGGCCTCGTCCTTCCCCGCCGTCGCGACGTCGGGATAGATGTAGAGGGACCGGGACAACGGGTAGCTGGCGTCGGCGATCGTGTCCGCGGTCGGTACGACACAGCCGTCTCCCGCATCGATCGCGACCTCCTTCACCTGGTCACCCGCCTCCTCGGCGAACGCGAACCCGACGAAGCCGATCGCGTTGGGACTCCCTTCCATCGCCTGGATGATCACGTTGTCGTTCCCGGAGGACTGGTAACCGGGGCGGAGTGCCGCGGCCTTGTCCTCCGAGACACCGTGCTCGATGGCGAGGTCTTCGATCCCCACGAGGTCGAGGAACGCGTCGTACGTCCCCGACTCCTCCCCTGGAGCGGTGATCTCGAGGTCCTGTGCCGGCATGGTTCCGGCACCGCCGACCTCCTTCGAGAGGGCGTTCGCCTCGGTCGTCGAGTCGATCCCCTCCGACTCGGGCCCGAAGATGGCGTACAGGTCGGCCGTCGACAGACACTCGATCGAGCTGGCCGCGTTGACCATGACCGTGATCCCATCGAGTGCGACCTCGAGTTCCTGGTACTCGATCCCGCCGTCCCGACAGGCGGTGACTTCGTCCTCGTCGATCGGCCTCGACGCGTCGGCGATGTCGATCTCGCCCTGGCAGAAGAGTTCGAACCCGTCACCCGTGCCGGGTCCGTTGACGGTGATGTTGACCTCGGGGTTCGGTTCGTTGAACAGCTCCGCGACCAGTGCCGAGATGGGCTCGACCGTGGACGAACCGGAGATGGTGATCGAGCCCGTCAAGCCCGAAGGACCGTCTCCGGGGTCGTTGCCTCCATCCCCGCCGCACGCGGTCGCGACCAGCATGAGCACCGTGGCGCCTCCGACCAGCGAAAACCGCCGCTTCCCCTCCGACATGCTTCCCCCTTGTCGTCCGAGCACTGGCTCGATGCTAGGGAGGGTGCATGTCGGTCCCGTGGCACCGAGGTGAACGCAGGATGAACCTTCGCCGACAGCAGGCATCCCGCCTGCCCGAAGTCAGAACGGTCGGATCGACGCGGGGATGAACGGTGTCGGAACGGCTCATGGATCGGGTGAACGCCTGCCTACACTGCCGCTCGTGGAACCCGAAGCGATCCTCGCGGTGACGACGGCCGCGGTCGTCGTCACCGTGACATCCATCGGCTGGTGGCGAGCCGCGCGATCGGCGCGCGCGTGGAGAGCGCGAGCCGACGCCGCGGACGTCATCCGTGGTGAGCGGGAGCTCGAGGCTCGGGAGGAGCGGTTGGTCCGCGACCTCGCCCTGGCGACGATGCATGACGGGATCCTCCTCATCGGGCGGGATACCCACGTCGCCTTCGCGAACGAAGCCATCGGTCGGCACCTCCCTTCGGTGCCGGCGTCGGTCGATGCGATCATGCCGCTCGCCCTACGAACGGCGATCCAGGACAGCCGCGAACACGGCCAGCCCACATCCGTGCTCGTCGAGATCGGGGCGCCGACCCGCTGGCTCGCCGGAACGATCACGCCCACCGCGGATGACGCCACCCTCGTCGTCGTGCGCGATGTCACCCAGCAGCGGCGACTGGAGGCGGTGCGACGCGACTTCGTGGCCAACGCGTCCCACGAGCTGAAGACGCCTGCCGCCACCATCCAGGCTGCCGCCGAGACCGTGCGCCAAGCTGCCGAGGACGACCCGACGGCGGTCCTGCATTTCGCATCCCACCTCGAACGGGAGGCGGTCCGCCTCTCGCGCATCGTGGCCGACCTGCTCGATCTGTCGAGGCTGGAGTCGGGCAGTGCCCTCGATGACCTCGTCTCGCTCGGGGCCACCGCGCGGGAGGAGGGTCAACGGTTGCAGGATGCAGCCGAACGAGCCGGAGTCGTCCTCGAGCTCCGGACGGACGGCAAGGAAACGGTGCGTGGATCGCAGCGAGACCTCGCGCTCCTCGTGCGAAACCTCATCGACAACGCCATCCGCTACAGCCACGAAGGGGCGCAGGTGACCGTCGAGGTCGTCTCGAGCGATGACGAGGTGACCCTGCGCGTCACCGACACGGGGGTCGGGATCCCGACTCGCGACATCTCGCGCATCTTCGAACGCTTCTATCGCGTGGACCGGGCGCGATCCCGGGAGACGGGCGGCACGGGACTCGGCCTCGCGATCGTCAAACACGTCGTCGAGAACCACGGAGGATCGATCGAGGTCGAGAGCGAGCTGGGGCGTGGGACGACGTTCCGGGTCACGCTCCCATCAGCTGCACGCTCCTGACGCGATGTCCAGAGCACATCGGTGGCAGGACCGTTCTCGCCTCCGCGTATGCTCCTCGACGCGATGACGACCCTCTTCCTGATCCGTCACGGTCTCACGGCCGTGACGGGAACCCGGCTGTACGGGCGGACGCCAGGGATCCATCTCGACGAGCGCGGCCGCCGGCAGGCGGCCGCGCTCGTCGAACGCTTCGAGGGCGTCCGCCTCGCCGCGCTCTATTCGAGCCCGCTGGAGCGCTGCGTCGAGACGATGGAGCCGCTGGCGGAGGCTCACGGCATGGAGATCAGGAACTCCGACGCCTTGATCGAGATGGACGCGGGCGCCTGGACGGGACGAACGCTCCCCTCGCTCCGGCGGGTCAAGCTCTGGGAGACGGTGCAGCGCAATCCCTCCCGATTCTCCTTCCCGGGAGGCGAGAGCTTCGTCGACGCGGAGGCCAGGATGCTGGACGAGATCGAGCGGATCGTGGCCCGACACCCGCGGGGCCGGGTCGCCGTCGGCACGCATGGCGACCTCGTCCGGATGCTGATCTCCCACTACGCGGGCGCCCACCTCGATCAGTTCCAGCGCGTGATGGCGGAACCCGCTTCGGTCTCGGTCGTTCATCTCGGTGAAGGGGTACCGCGCATCCTGCTGGTGAACGACACGGGCAGTCTCCGACGCTTCGGGCCGACGAAGGGCGGCCGTCCGCCTTCCGGGGACGACCGCAAGAGGAAGCTGCGAGGATAGGTCGATGGACCTCGGACCGGTCGATCACATCACCACCGACGCCGTGGGCGAGCCGGGCGACCGGACCTTCTACATCCAAGCGCGCGCCGGGAAGGAAGTCGTGACGGTGATCGTCGAGAAGCAGCAGGTGCAGCTGCTCGCGGCATCCGTGATGGAACTCCTGGAGGACGCTCCCACGACAGAACCGGTCACGGACGAGTCGACGATGGCGCTCCAGGAGCCCCTGGACCCGAGATGGCGAGCCGGCCGCCTCTCGATCGGCTTCGACGAGGACCGTGACCTGTTCCTGCTCGAGGTCGAGGAGTTGCAACCCGACCTCGAAGACGTGGACATCGAGGATCCACGACCGGTGTTCCCCGAGATGGAGCCCGAGTCGATCCGGATCTGGGCCTCGCCGGCGCAGATGCTGGCTCTTTCCCGGCACGGGGCGGCGGTGGCCGCCCGCGGCCGCCCGACGTGTCAGTTCTGCGGGAACCCGATCGACGCGGAGGGTCACGCGTGTCCCGCGATGAACGGGCACTCGAAGCGGGCCTGACGGATCCCGCGATCCCTCGGGTCATCGCCACCGGCGAGCTCGAAGTCCTCGGCCTGCTGCCGAACGCCTCGAACCACACCTTCCTGGCCCGCGCCCGAGGGGAAGACGGGGAGACCCTGGCGGTGTACAAGCCTCGGCGCGGCGAGACGCCGCTGTGGGACTTCCCGGAGGGCACCCTGTGCACACGTGAGGTCGCGACCTACGTCGTCGCCCGGTCCCTCGGTTGGCCCAACGTCCCCGCCACCGTCCTGCGCGACGGTCCCTACGGTATCGGTTCGGTCCAGCGCTTCGTCGCGGCCGACCCAGAGGAGCACTACTTCACCCTCGGCGAGCGCTTCCCCGCCGAGTTCCGTCGGGTCGCCGCGTTCGACCTGGTCGTCAACAACGCGGATCGGAAGGCGGGGCACTGTCTGCTCGGGGAGGACGGACGGATCTACGTCGTGGATCACGGGGTGTGCTTCAGCGAGGAGCCGAAGCTCCGCACCGTGATCTGGGATTTCATCGGGGACGAGCTCGAGGAGGAGGTGCGAGCCGACCTTCGCCGGCTGGCCGGTGAGATCCGAGAGGGCTCGCTCCGGGAGGAGCTCGCCAACCTGCTCGCCGCGCCGGAGCTGGCGGCCCTCGAGTCGCGGGCATCGGAGGTGGCAGCGCTGGAGCGGTTCCCCGAGCCGGGCGAGGACCATCGTCCGTTCCCCTGGCCGCCGATCTGATGCTCGTCCGGACCACGATCGACACGCCGCTCGGTCCCTTCACGATCTTCGCCGGAGAGGCGGGGGTCGTGCGAACGATCTTCGGTATGGAAGGGCCGGGAGAGCCCGAGCTGGAGGCTTCGGAGGATCGCCGGAGAACCGCGCCTATCCGCCGCGAGGTCGACGCGTACTTCGATGGCACGCTCCGGGCGTTCGAGACCCCCGCGGACCTGTCGGGCGTCGGTGAGGGATTCGCCCGACGGGTCCTCGAGACGGTGCGGTCGATCCCCTACGCACAGATGTGGACCTACGGGGACGTCGCGGCCGCCGCGGGCGCAGCCCGCGGCGGCCGCGCGGCGGGCAGCGCGCTCGCGCGCTGCCCGATCGAGCTGTTCGTCCCGTGCCATCGCGTGGTCCGAGCCGGCCCGCGCCTCGGACGTTACGGCCGCAACGACGACCGACGGCGTTTCCTCCTGGCGCTGGAGGGAGCGCTCACCGACGGTTCCTGGACACCATGAGAAGGTGGGAACGGATGATCCGGCGACCCCTCGTGCTCTCGATGCTCGCCCTGGCGACCGTCGTCGTCTCGTGCTCGACCGGCGAGAACGACCCCACCTCGGGCGTCGACACCTCCTACTCAGCCCAGATGGCGAGCACATGGCACTACTCGGGAGCGCCGCAGCGGGTCCAGGTCGGCATCCTGGCGAGTGACGCGAACGGCGTGCGCGTCGTCACTCAGGGCTCGGTCGCCCTCACCTTCTCTTACCTCGGCACGGACGGCGGCGGCGAGCCGTCCGCCGGCCCCACCGCCACCGCGAGCTACGTGCCGGTACCGGGGACCGAGGTCTCAGGCGACGAGCCGGCGATCATCACGGGAGCCAACGGGGTCTACGAGGCAGAGGACGTGACGTTCGACGACGCCGGGATCTGGCGGACGACGGTTTCGATCGAGATCGACAGCGTCGCGCGCCAACTCACGGCGGAGTTCCCGGTGCGCCAGGAGTCAGGGATCCCGGCGCCCGGCATGCCGGCCCTCGCCACCGAGAACCTCACGATGGATTCGAAGGTCCGGCCCGGCGCGATCGACTCGATGGCGGATGCCGGTGGCGAGATCCCCGATCCGGAGCTCCACCGGTGGACGATCGCCGACGCGATCGAGAAGGGTAGGCCCGCCCTCATCCTCTTCGGAACGCCGGCCTACTGCACCAGCCGGTTCTGCGGCCCGGAGGTCACGGAGCTCCAGCGGATCGCAGCCGAGCACCCCGACCGAGCCGTCTACATCCACATCGAGATCTGGAAGGACTATGACGGACAGGTCGTGAACAAGGGCGCGGCGGCGTGGCTCCTCCGCGAGCTCCCCGACGGGACTCCCGAGATGACGGAGCCATGGCTGTATCTCGTCGGCTCCGACGGCATCGTCGTCGATCGGTGGGGCCCCCTCTTCGACTCGGCCGAGGTCGCCGCCGCCATCGAGGCGCTTCCGCCTGAGGAGTCGTAGATCCCCGGTCGACCTGAGCGTCGTTCGGGGCGCTCACGCGTACGATTGCCTCTGTGGACCAGACGCCCACGATGCCCCCACCCCCGACGCGGGAACGCTGCTACCGGCATCCCGATGTCGAAACAGGTGTCCATTGCACGCGCTGTGGCCGGCCCATCTGTCCCGACTGCATGGTCCCGGCGCCCGTGGGCCATCAATGCCCGGAGTGCGTGGCCGAGGCCCGGCGGGAGTACCGGCGGGGACCCGGGAGGCAGGTCGCAGCAGCCAACCTGAAGGCCACCCCCGTCACGAAGATCCTGCTCATCGCGATCGGCATCGGCTACCTCTGGGAGCTGGTCGTGGCGGGTGGTCCGGGTTCCCTCTTCGACGGTCCGGGCTTCCAGGATCTGATCGACGCCGGCGCGCTCGTACCGGTCGGCGTCGGTCCCACGGAGTTCGACTTCACCTCCGGTGTGGTCGGCGGACAATGGTGGCGCCTGCTCAGCTCGATGTTCCTGCACGCGGGGCTGATCCACCTGGCGCTGAACTCCTACGTCCTGTGGATCTTCGGGAACGAGATCGAGCGACAGATCGGCCGGCTGGAAACCCTCGCGGTGTTCCTCGTGACCGGCGTGTTCGCCGGCGCGACCTCCTTCGCGCTCGCCCCTGATTTCGCGGTCGCCGTCGGAGCCTCCGGTGCCATCTTCGGCCTGGTCGGTGCCTTCATCGCCTACAACTACCTCCGGCGCCACCACGTGATGGCGCAGGCGCGGTTGCGCGGCGCGTTGAGCATGCTGGTGATCAACCTGATCATCGGATTCTCGATCCCCGCGATCGACTGGCGGGCGCACCTCGGAGGGCTCGTCGCGGGCCTCGTCGCGGGCTTCGCCGTCGATCCCTCGAGGCCCGTCGCCCTCCGCCGAACGTTCGCCGCCGCGGGACTCGTGGGGCTGATCGTGGCGGCGATCGCGCTCGTCGCCTTCAAGACGGCGCAGATCAACCAGGACCCTTCGATCCTCCTGCCGTGATCCGCTACGAGGCGGGGGCGGGCTCCCGTCGTTCCGTGAGCCCGTAGAGGTACCCCTGACGTGTGCCGAGGTAGATCCACCCTCGCCAGACCGCCGGCGTCGACTCGATGCAGTCGTTGAAGTGCAGCTTCCAGAGCAGTAGCGGGTCGGCATCCGGATCCGAGACGTCCCATGCCCAGAGGTCACCCGCGCAGTCGCCCTGGATCAAGACGCCGTCCACCACGACGGGCGACCCGATCGCGGGCGCCCCCACCTGCCGCTCCCAGCGGATGTCGCCGCTTTCCCGTTCGACCGCCAGCACACGGCCCGCGGCGGTGGTGAAGAAGACGAGATCTCCGTACAACGCCGGCGTCGACCAGCTGCCGCCCGCGCCCTCGAACCCGATCTCTCTGGCATCGATCGACCAGACGAGTGGGTCGTCCGGCCGCGCGGGGTCGAGCTTCATGAGCTGTCCCACCTCACGGCTCCGGTCGCCGAAGCGCTGATATTCGCTGGCGACGTAGAGGCCGCCGGCACCGTCGATCACGATCGTGGCGTCGGTGTCGTCGCCCGTCCAGAAACGGAACACGCGCTCCAGCTGCGTGCCGCCCGCCAATACATCGGACACGTCCCATCCCTGCACGAGGCCGCCGGAGTTGGCGAAGTAGAGGATCCCGTCGTGGAGGGCGACCGAATTCTCGATCGAGACCTCGGCGTCGCCGAGGACCCGGAGCAGTTCGTCGTCGAACCCCGGAACGGTCGCGATGATCTTCGGCCTGACCCTGACCAATCCGAGCGGGTCGTATCTCCGGTGCAGCCTGATCACGTACAGCCACCCGTTCTCCCCGCCCTGGAACAACACGTCGTCGACCACGAGCGCGGCCGCGTCCCAGTCGTCGTTGCGAAGCGGTCGCTCGACGCTCGTCGCACCGTGGACCGACCACAGCACGAGCGGCTCCTGCCGGTCCGTCGCGACGATCCGGAACCTGCCGTCACGTGAGCCGGCGTAGTAGAGCGGGAACCCGTCGGGATCGGACGTCGCAGAGCCTTTCGCCAGGTCGCGGGTCGGCAGCGGAGGCCGAACCGGCAGTCCCGTCGTGCCGTCGAGGAAGTGGTACATGCCGTCGTACGCACCCTCGCGGACCTCGATCGCCCCGTCCTCGCCCACCACGACGTTGGGCTGCCCCGTCCACCCGGTGCCGCACCATTCATCCGACTCGATCCCCACGAAGGACACGGAGCACATGCGCTCCGCCGGCGCGCGCCAGCCGATCACGGGATCCAGCGGCACGGGCCCCTCCCCGTAGTAGGTCCGAGCGGCGTTGCCTCGGAAGGTCGTGATGCCCTCGAACGCCGTGTTGATCGGCCCCGATCCCTCGGGTGGGTTCGGGTTCCTGAGCGGGCCGCCCCGGTGTTGCTCGTCCTCGACGCGGGAAAGGATGAAGGCCACCACGAGTACGGCCGCACCGATCACGAGCGCGCCCGAGATCACGGGGAGGAGGGGGAAGCGCCGCACCTCGGACGCCGAAGGCGTGACACGACTCGCACGGGCCATCGAGCCAATGCTATGCGGTCAGACCGGGTCGCCCGCGGAGCGGTACGAGCCCAGGATCTTCAACAGCGAGGTGTGCTTCCGGACCTCCTCGAGGGCGTCCTCGACGCCCGCGGCGTCTTCCGCCGCCATGAAGTCCACGTACATCAGGTACTCGAAGGCCGCGCCTCGCCTCGGTCGAGATTCGATCTTGTGGAGGTTGATGCCGCGGGTGGCGAACGGCTCGAGCGCTCCCAGGAGGGAGCCGGGCTCGTCCAGCACTGCCATGACCATCGACGTCTTGTCCGGGGCGCCGAATCCGGGGTCGGTCGCACCGACGATCGCGAACTTCGTGAAGTTCTCCTTCTCGGTCTGGATCCGCTCGGCGAGCACGATGAGACCGGCGAGGCCCGCCGCGTCGACACTGGCGATCGCTCCGTCCGCCGGGTCCCTCACCTCGGCGACCTTCCGGGCCGCGCCCGCCGTGTCGTGCTCCGGGACCGGCTCGATGTGCATCGAGGACAGGAAATCCTCGCACTGCGCCAGTGCCTGCCAATGGGAGTGGGCACGGCGCACGTCCTCCAGACGTGCGCCGGGCACGCCCAGCAAGGCGTGGTCGACCCGCACGATCGACTCGCCGACGATCCGGAGCAGGCTCGTGTTGGACAGGAGCTCGTACGTCTCGTTCACGGACCCTGCCTGCGAGTTCTCCAGAGGGACGACGCCGAACGTGGCTTCGCCGCTCGTCACGCGAGAGAACGCGTGACGGACGGTGTCGCAGGGAAGCGGCTCGGCGTCGGTGAACAGGGAGCGGACGGCGCGTTCGCTGTAGGCGCCCGGCTCACCCTGATACGCGACCTTCATGGCGCGGGAGGCTATCGCGTCGCGCCCGCCTGCGGCGGGCGCGACCCGATCACGTGGTGACGAACGACTCGAAGATCCGGATCGCGCCGGGCCCGACGATGACCACGAACAGGGCCGGCAGGATGCACAGGATCAGGGGGAACACGATCTTGACCGGGGTCTGCTGCGCCTTCCCCTCGGCCCGCTGACGGCGCTTGATCCGCAGCTGCTGCGCCTGGGTCCGGAGCACGCTGGCGATCGAGACACCGAAGACGTCGGCCTGGATCATCGCCAGCGCGAACGCGTTGAGCTCATCCACGTCGGTCCGCTCGGCGAGGTTCCGGAACGCGTCGGCCCGCGGCACCCCCAGCTGGATCTCCTGCAGCATGCGAGCGAACTCCGCGGACAGGACGCCCGGCACGTTCTGCACGACCTGCGCGATCGCGGCGTTCAGGGACAGGCCCGCCTCCACGCTGATCGTCAGGAGGTCGAGGGTGTCGGAGAGGGTCCGAAGGATCTCCTTCTGACGCTCCTCGACACGGCGGTTCAGCATCGAGTCGGGAACCATGAAGCCCACGAACGCCAGGAGCCCGATCAGCACGATCCGGATGAACGGAGCGAGGTCGCCGACCAGGGTCGTCACGAAGAAGCCGAGCACGATGCCGCCGCCGAGCCCGATGATCTTGAACGCGAGCAAACGCTCGGCGTCCCATCCACTCGGGCTCCCGGCGAGCAGGAGCTTGTGCGCGACGCGGTCGCGGGCATCGATCGGGGTGACCCGTCGCGCGATCTTGGCCGCACCGGCAACGACGGGCACGACGATCCGTCGCCCGAAGCTCTCGGAGAGATGCTGCTCCCGAAGGTTCACGTTCTCGCTCGTCGTGCCGGCGACCTGGGATTCGAGCAGCCGGACGGCGCGACGGCGCTCCGACTGACTCAGGTCGACGAAGATCCCGAGCAGGAGGATGGCGCCGAACACGCATCCGATGGCAAGGACCAACCAGATGTCAGACATCGATATCCACGATCTTCCTCATCCAGAGGATCCCGAGCACCATCAGGACCCCAGCCACACCCAGCATGAACAGACCGATCTGCGTCGTGAAGAGCAAGGAGATGTACTTCGGGTTCACCGCGAACATGTAGATCGCGATCGCGAACGGAAGGATGGCGAGGACCCAGGCGGACAGACGGCCCTCCGCCGTCAGCACGCGGATCTGTCGGCGCATCGTCGCGCGCTCGCGAAGCGTGTCGGAGACGTTGTCGAGGATCTCGGCCAGGTTCCCGCCGACCTCGCGCTGGATGTTCACCGCGAGGACGGCCCAACGGAAGTCGGCGCTCCCGACACGGTCGGCGAGCGCCTCGAGGGCCTCCTCCGCCGGACGGCCCAGCCGGATCTCCGCGACGAGTCGTTGGAACTCGACGTTGGCCGGCGCCGAGATCTCACGCGCGGTGGTGTCCAGTGCCTGGAGGAACGAGTGCCCGGCGCGGAGCGAGGACGCCATGATCGTGAGCACGTCCGGCAGCTGCTCCCGGAGCTTGTCGCCCCTGCGGTTGAGGGACATCCGCAGGACGAGCGTGGGAAGCGCGACGCCCAGGAGACCGAAGACGCCGGCGAGGAGCGGATTCACGAAGACCGCCGCGCCCAGCACGCCGCCGAGCAATCCGGCGCCCACCGTGGCGATCACGAACTCGCCCGACCGCAGGCTCACGCCCGCGGCCTCGAGCCGAGCATCCAGCTTCTCGCTGAAGCCCTGAGACTGCGCGAAGCGCTCGCCGAACGCCGACACGCTCTCGGGGATCCAGCCCGTGCCGGCCTTGCCCACCGGCGACGCGGTCGACTGTGGTACCGGCCGCCCGATCGCGGCCATGCGAGCCGCCATGTCGCGATCCGCCTTCACTCGTGCAGCGGTCCCGAGCATGAGCCATCCCAGCGCGAACGCCGCGAGCGCCACGAGGGCGACGACGACCGCCAGCATCGCCTGGCTCGAGAAGAAGGTTTCTGCCGCCAGCATCTACCGACCCTTCTGTTCCATCGCGAAGAGCTCCGCGTCGATGCTGATGCCTCGCTCCTGGAGCTTGTCCAGGAACTTCGGCCGGAGCCCCGTGGACTTGAGGCGGCCTCGGAAACGACCTTCGTCGTCCATGCCCGCCGAGAAGTCGAACAGGAAGATGTCCTGGAGGGTGATGACCTCACCTTCCATCCCCGCGACCTCGGTCACGTGCGTGAAGCGACGCGTTCCGTCCTTCAGGCGCTGTTGGTACACGATCAGCTGGATCGCGGACGAGATCTGCTCGCGGATCGCGCGAGAGCCCAGGTCCATCCCGGCCATCATCGTGATCGTCTCGAGACGAGAGAGCGCGTCGCGAGGCGAGTTGCAGTGGATCGTGGAGATCGATCCGTCGTGACCCGTGTTCATGGCCTGGAGCATGTCCAGGGCCTCGGGTCCACGGACCTCTCCGACCACGATCCGGTCGGGGCGCATACGCAGCGAGTTCCTGACGAGGTCGCGGATCGAGACCTGGCCTTTGCCTTCGATGTTCGGCGGCCGGGACTCGAGCCGGACGACGTGCGGCTGCTGGAGCTTCAGCTCCGCGGCGTCCTCGATCGTGACGATCCGCTCGTCGTCGGGGATGAACGACGAGATGACGTTCAGCGTCGTCGTCTTCCCGGCGCCCGTTCCGCCAGCGACCATGATGTTGATGCGGCCGCGCACGCAGGCTTCGAGGAACTTCGACGTCGCCGAGCTCATCGTGCCGAACTCCACGAGGTCGTCCGCCTGGTACGGGTCGGCGGCGAACTTTCGGATCGTGAGCGTGGGACCGTCGATCGCGAGCGGCGGGATGATCGCGTTCACACGCGACCCGTCGGGGAGGCGCGCGTCCACCATCGGACTCGCCTCGTCCACGCGACGGCCGACCTTGGCGACGATCTTGTCGATCGTGCGACGGAGCTGGCCCTCGTCGTGGAACTTCGTGCCCGTCCAGTACAGCTTGCCCGAGCGCTCCACGTAGATCGTATCCCAGTTGTTGACCATGACCTCCGTGACCTCTGGGTCACGGATGTACGGCTCGAGCGGCCCCAGGCCGAGGACGCTGTCGCCGATCTGACGAACGATGAGGAGCTTCTCCTGCGCGGCGAGCGGGCCTTCTTCTTCGTCGAGCAGCTCGCGCAGGCGCTGGTGCACCATGCCCTCGAGCTCGGTGTCGGAAAGGGTCGCGTCGTACAGGCGGGGTCCGAGGCTCTCGACCAGGCGCTCTTGCACCCGGGTCCGGACCTCGGCGATCCGGTCCTTCTGTTGGGCCTTCTGCAGCCTGTCTGCCAGGGACATGGGGTGCCTCCTCTACCTTCTTCTCATCTTGGCTTCTCAGCTTCGGGCGAACAGCTTCCGCTTCTTCTTGTTCGACGTGTCGATCCCGGCCTCGCCGGCGGCGACCATCTCGGCCTGGCCGGCGAACCGCATGGCGAGCTGTCGGACCGCCTGCGCGACCTCGGAGTTGGGCTCGTCCAGCACGACCGGACGACCCTTGTTCAGAGACGTCGGCACGAGCCGGCTCGAGGGGATCATCGCGTCGACGTTGATCTTCATGACGCGCTCCACGTCGGAGGCGTCGAGACCCACCTTGGAGTCCGCGCGGTTCAGCACGACCCGGAACCGTTCCCGAGGCAACCCGATCGTGAGCAGCGTGTCCAGTGACTTGGACAGGTGCTTCACGCCGACGACGTCGAGGCCGGTGACCAGGCAGATCGCGTCGGAGAGATCGAAGCACACGAGCGCGGAGTCCGAGTAGTCGACCGAGGCGTCCACGACGACCCAGGTGAACTCGTTCCGCAGCGCCCGGAGGAACTTCCCGATCGCCTCACCGGCGGGAGCTTCCGCGGCGGGATCCGGCGGTGCGCCGAACCCCCACAGGTGCTCCGCGAGCTGGACGCCCACGGCCTTGATGCGAGAGCGCTCCGCGCCCTCACCCAGCTCCATCAGGTCCTGGATCGTCGCCGATGGCTCCCGGCCGAAGTACGTGAACACGTCGCCCATGTCGATGTCGAGGTCGACGACCGCCGTGTCCTGGCCGGTGACCTCGGAGATCGCGGTCGCGAGGTTCGACGTCAGGAACGTCTTCCCGGTCCCGCCCTTGGAGGAGAAGACCGAAAGGATCCGCCCCCTCGTGAGGGGCTGGCCGTCGGACTGGGTGACGTTGACCGAACGCAGGTTGGACGCCCAGACGATCGCGCGCTCCACGGCGTCGCGGAGCTCCTCCGTCCCCTGGGTCATGTCGACGACGTCGCGGATGCCGGCTCGCATGGCCGCCGGCAACAGCCCGTTCCAGGTGTGGTCGCGGACCAGCACCATGGCCGTGCCGGGGGCCTGGCGCCCGACGAACTCGGCCAGGCCGAGTGCGTCGGGCTCCTTGACCTCGGGCGAGAGGACCAGGACGTCGATGGGCTGGAAGGCGTTGATCAACAACTCCTCGGCAGCCGTAGCCGACTGCACCCAACCCACCTCGTCCGGGCCCATCTCGATGGCCCTCGCAAGCTGTTGACGGAACGACTGCGGCGTCCCGACGGCGACGACGCTCGCGTCTGTCATCCCAATCTCGCTCCGATCAGCAGGTCCAGCGGAACGGTGGAGGCGTTCGGCTGTGTGCCCTCTTCGTCGGGCGGCAGCAGACCCATCCACACCAGTCCGTTCTCCTGTGCGAACACGAGGTTCTGCGCATCCTGCGGAAGGAGATCGAGCGTGATCCGGATCCGGTCACTATCGTTCTGCTGACCGGTCTCGGTGTCGACTTCGGGGTTCTGGATCCGGAGGACCTTGACGGTCGGGATCAGCGTGACGGTGAAGTCGGGGAGATCAACCTTCCGGCCCGTGTTGCCCGCGTTGGGATTGTTGATCGACTGCCGCGTGAGGCCGGCGAGCGCCTGAACGTTCTGGTACGTGGCGAAGACCGAGATGTTGTCTCCGGGCTGCACGTTGCCGGTGCCGCCCTGTGGGGCGTCGAGCTCGACCGCAACGGCGATGTGGCCCTCGGTGATGCCGAGCTCGTTCGGCCGCGGGCCGCTCGAGAGGCGAGAGATCGGGATCTGCTCGTTCGCGAGGATCGTCGAAGTCGTGGTCGCATCCTGGAGCTGCCTGATGTCCGTCACGGCCCCCGACACCAATGCGTCCTCGGGAACCCGGATCTGCTTGAAGATGTCCTGGGTGAGCAGCGGATTCAGCGGCTCGTTCGCCCGGATCTCCTGCGATGACACGATGACAGTCTGAAGACTGCCACCCTGCTCCGCGTCTTCCTTGACCCCTTGCGTGTAAAGGATCACAGCCGCCGCCGCCGCAACAGCGAGCACGACGGCGATCGCAACCACCAGACCCCGTGACCTCATCCTCTTGCTCCTTTCAGCCCATCCTCAGAGTTCTTCTATCGGCCGAACCCCCCGCCGGCTTCAGTCTTTTCCCTTGTTCAGTCCGGACAGCTCCCGAATTCCAGGTCGCACAGCTCGACGGCCCGCAGACCCAGGTCCGCTCCACCGCCAGCACCGGTCCCGCCGAACCTCACCTCGACTGTCTCCACCTGGATACACACGGCGCTGGACGAGGCCGGCGGGCGCCCACATGCACCATCCATCCACCAGTCGAAGTCGAAACGCGCGTTCCGCGTCACCCCGCCCGTCCAGGTGATCGTCTTGTTGGCGTCGTCGTAGGAGTACGTGGCGCCCGGCGGTTGTCCGTTGATCCGAAGGTTCTCGACACCCGAGGGCGTGCTCCCGCTCGGGCACTGCCCGCTGGAGAGGGCCGACAACGGGAAGACCTGGTTCGGGGCGAGATCCTGCGCCTTCTGACAGTGGCGATATGAGGTGCCACCCCACTCCGCCTGACTGTCCAACACCGCGTTGAGGTGCAGCACGATGAACCCGATGATGTTGTACTTGTCGGGTTGTTCGTTACACGGGACGGTCCCGCCCGCATTGTCGACCTGCGTGGCGCAGTCGTTCACAGGGAAGATCAGGTCCGACGAGTCCTCCTCGCCAGGCACATGGTCGGGGCCTGCCCTCAGCTCGAGCTGACTCCAGATCGACGACGCGAGGCCGCTGACCTTGCACACGTACGTCGGCGCCGGGTAGTTGACCATGTTCGGACCGCCGGTCCAGGTACCGTCGACCCAGCTGTCCACCTCGGATCGGTCACTCGGACAGTTGTCGCTCGCGCCCACATCCCAGCCTTGGTTGCAGGGGTCGGTCGCGGTGCACAGGTTCAGGAAACCGAACGCGGAGCCGCCGAAGCTATCGTTGTCGTACCACAGGTTGCACGGGACGCCGATGCCGATGCCCGGCTCGATGTCGCAATCCCCTTGGTCGTCGCCGACGTACACGGTGATCGGGAGCGGCGTGGCCCCACCCGCTGGCCCCCAGCCGGCGGTGGCCTCAGTCCTGACGGCCGCGGGACCATCGAAACCGAGCACTCCTGCGAAGAAGAGTCCTTGTTGCATCTCGTACTGGACGGTGACGTGCCCGAAAGGTGGCCCGTCGCATCCCTCGATGTCGGTGATGCCGCCCGTGGCAACGCTCACGTTGTCCACCGCGAAGGCGTTGGCCATGGCATCCGGATCGTCGGAATCCACCAGTCCCGCGCAGGACTGCGCAGCGGCGAGCGCCGCCGCGTCCGAGGCGTTCACCATCGCTCGGCGCTTGTAGAGCAGCTGACCCACGTCGACGGTCAGGATGATCATGCCGAGAAGCGCGATGAGGCTGAGAGTCACGATGACCGCGGTCGCGCCGCGTTCATCCTTGTTTCCCTTGCTCGAGATCCGCTTGGTCACTCGCATCGGAACGTTCCACTCAGCGTGGGATTCAACGTGATCGGAGGCAAGAAGGGGATCGACACCTCGAAGGCCTCTCGCACAGAGCCTGGCAGGCTCCCATTGACGAGCTTGATGGTGACCGGGTTGCCGGGGTCGTCTTCGTCGCACGGTGTGTAGGGCGCGAGTCCGAAGCCGCCGTTCAACGACCCGGACGCAGAGGCGACCATCGCCGCTCGGACCTCGGCGTCGTCACCACCCACGGCGGCGACGCGCGCACCCTCTCGGGCAGCTGCACGGAGGTTCTGCACCTGCCAGAAGGCCAGCCCGTATTCGAGCAGGCCGAAAACAAGGATGGCCAGCAGTCCCACGATCAACGCGAACTCGACTGCGGCCGCTCCCTCTTCACGACGAAGCTTGGCTCGCATCCTCATGTCCCATCGCTCCTGAACAGGGCCGTCGGCCCCTCGCGCCGCCGCCTCGAGGGCGGCGTCGCGAGCGGCCGACGGGGCCGCTCTAGCTGTAGAGCTCTAGTTGGACTTAGGTGCTGGCGACTGCGTCCCCAACCTGCTGGAACTTGTCGCTCGCAGACTCGCCCAGGAACGTCACCGCGACGATGATCACAACTGCGATCAAAGCAACCATCAGCGCGTACTCCACCGCGGTCGCGCCGCGCTCCTCCGAGGCACGCTCCTTGAGCTCTGCCCACCAAGTCTGGAGACCGGTGAAGAGCTGAAGCATCTGTACACCCCCTTCCTCCGATATCCCGTCCTCAGGGGCGCTTCGCGCCCCACCGGCGAGAGGCTATCCCGCCGATGACCACGTTAGAAGAACCCCATGGCCCCAGGGAATCCCGAATTCCACTGGAGTTGTCTACGTACTTCGACGTACGCACCCCCCTTGTTCCTGAGGGAGCCGGATGGTACCCCGTAGGATGCCCCGATGGGAACCCCTAAAGGGGCCGATTTTCGGATAGGCCGCAACAGTTCTCCTGGGGGCCATCGGACGGAGGCTGCATGGGCGGCCGCGGCCGGCGTTCTGCCGGCCGCGGCCGCCCTCATCTCCCGGATGAGGGCGATCGACCTCGCCTATCACGTGCGTGCGGGGGAGCTCACCCTCGGTGCGGGCGAGCTCGTCCGAACCGACCCGTTCACGTTCACCCGGTCGGGACTGCCCTGGCTGAACCAGCAGTGGGGCGCCCAGGTCGTGTTCGCTTCGGCGCATCGGATCTGGGGCTGGGCGGGTGTGGCGGCGACCTACGCAGCGGCGATCGGAGCCGGCTTTTCCGTGCTGTACCGGAACTGTCGTCGCGCCGGGAGCGACGTACGTACCGCCGCGATCCTGACGATCCTCGGATTCCTGGTCGGGGCCAGCTCGCTCGGCGCGAGACCGCAGGCACTGGCGGTGCCCCTGTTCACCGTGACCTGGCTGCTCCTCTCGCGACGGGATCGCTGGTCGTGGCTCGTGCCGGTCCTGGCGGCCGTGTGGGTGAACGTCCATGGAAGCTTCCTTCTCGCGCCGGTCCTGGCCGCCTTCGCGCTCGGGGACGATCTCGTGAGCCGGCGGTCGCCCCTCCGGTCAACGCTCATCGTGCTCGCGACGATCGCGGCGACCGCCGCCAACCCGTTCGGCGTCAGCGTGTGGTCCTACGTCGTTGATGTCTCGACCAACGACACGATCAGGAACACGGTCGCCGAGTGGCGCCCTCCCTCGCCGCTCTCGGGTGCCGGATCGCTCTTCTGGCTCTCCGGGGTCGCGGTTTTCATCGTCGGGCTGACGAAGCGGACAACGCTCAAGGTGATGGACGTGGTTCGGCTTGTGGTGTTCTTCGCGCTCGGCGCAGCGGCACTCCGGTCCACCGTGTGGTGGGCGCTTGCGGCGCCCCCCGTCGTGGCCGGCTGGCTCGCGGTCCCACAGACGCGGCCGGAGCAACAGGCGGAGGGCCTCGCGGTCTCCGCACCAGGTGCACTGGTGGCGACGGCCGCCCTGTCGCTCGCCTTGCTCATGGCGGCCTTCCTCTCACGGTCGGGCACCGACCCGGTGACCGGCGCGTCGAGGCGACTCGCCGCCGACGCGCCGGAGGTCCTGGCGGGCGCGACCCGGAGAGCCCTGCCCGCCGGCTCACGCCTCCTGGTGTTCCAGCCGTTCGCATCGTGGTTCGAGTACTCGCTCACGGGCTACCCGGTGATGGTGGACTCCCGGATCGAGCTGTTCCCGGCCGAGATCTGGCGCGACTACGACACCGCGATCGTCGGCGGCGTCGGGTGGCAGGCGATCCTCGAGCGACACGAGGTCGGCGGCGTCATCCTTCCCCCGGGCGCCGTGCTCGCTCGAGAGCTGCGCGACGGATCCCGCGTGGACGCTCGGTGCCGACGGACCTGCCGGATCCGTGTTCCTGCGTCGCTAGCCGGCTACTCCGCCGGGCCGATGGAGACGAGTCCCGAGCGGGCCGCCATCCGGAGAGCGGCCAGACGATTCCCGACACCGAGCTTCCCGTAGATCCTCGCCAGATGCGTCGTGACCGTCCGCTCTCGCACGCCGAGCCGTTCCGCGATCTCGCGAGCCGTCAGACCCTCGGCGGCGACCGCCAGCACCTCCCGCTCGCGCCTCGTGAGCCGGAGGCCCACGCTCCGCCGACGTTCGATCCCCTCCGCGATCTTCCCGACGGAGGCGGCGGCCGGACCGGCGATCACCATCTCCTCGTCCCCCGCGCTCTTGATCGCGGCAAGGAACTCGTCGAGCTCGATGTTCTTGTCGACGAATCCGTCAGCGCCGACGAACAGCGCCCGGGAGACCACGTGAGGATCGGCGTTGGCGCCAAGGCCGAGGATCGCGTAGCCGGGGAATCGCTCGCGGAGGGTCCGGATCAGCCAGTAGGAATCCTTGTCGCCCGCGAGCCCCATCGCGACGAGCACGACCACACGCGTGCGGCGGACGCCGCCGACCACGGCGATGGCCTCCTCCGCACTCGAGGCCTGGGCGAGGACCTCGAGGCCGGGACTCGCTTCGATCGTCGACGCGAGCCCCGCGCGCACCACGGGGAACGGGTCGACCACCACGACACCCAGGCGCCGGATGGCGCGGGTTCCCTTGGTCTCGTTCACGGACGGTTCGCTCATCGGCTCTCCGGAGCGACAGGTCTGGCGCCATCTTCTGTATCGGCGGTGACGCCGCTGAGGCTACAGCTCCACGAGTCCGAGCGTGGCCGCTCGCGAGACCGCCTGCACGCGCGTGCGCACGCCGAGCTTCCGGTACACCTTCGCCACATGGGTCTCCACCGTTCGGGGGGAGATGCCGAGCCTGGTGGCGATCTGCCGCATCGTGTGCCCGTCGCTCAGGAGCTCGAGTACCTGTTGCTCCCGGGAGGTGAGATCGGCCGCTACCTCCGCACCCTCTCGGGCCCGTCGTGCGAACCTCCCCAACGCGAGCACCGCGTCCTGCTCCATGCCGGGCGCGATCACGCGCTCTCCTGCGAGCACCCGGGTGATCGTGGTCGAGAGGTCCCTGAGTCCCTCCGCTTTCGTGACGTAGCCGCGGGCGCCGAGCCGGAGGGCACGGAGCACCAGGTCCCCTTCCGCGTGATCGGACAGCACGAGGACGGCCTCCGGGCGATCCACGTCGTCGAGATCGGACAGCACGTGGAATCCGTCGGCGTCGGGGAGCTCCAGATCGATGACGAGGAGGTCGGGCTTCCGGGAACGACAGGCTTCGATCGCGGCCGACGCGGTCTCCACTTTGGCGAGCACCGTGACGCCTGCCTCCCGGCAGGCGATGTCGATCACGCTCCGCACCACCGGATGCCCCGCCGCCACCACCGCATGGACAACGTCCATGCCGGCGAGGCTACCGCTCAGGCGGAACGCGAGGTGAGTGTCAGGCCCGCCCGCCAGGCGGTCCCGACCGCTTCGACCTTGGAGTGCACGCCGAGCTTGCTCAGGACGTTCTTCACGTGGGTCTGCACCGTGGCCGGGCTGATCCCGAGCTCTTGGGCGAGCTCGGCGGTCGTGGCTCCGTCGGCGAGCGCCGCGAGGATCTCCCGCTCCCGCCCGGTCAAGGTCGCGAGGAGCGTGTGCTCGCTGCGTCGTGCCCGCGCGTGCCAGAGGCGATCGACGAGCGTCGGCAGGTCGGCTACGGGAAGGACGAGCTCTCCGGCGAGGGCGCGCTGGAAGGCCGTCACCAGGTGTGCCGGTTCCCGTTCGGTGGGAAGCACGCCGCACGCCCCCGCGGCGAGCGCGAGCTCGACGAGTGGTGACGCGGCGTGTCGCGTCGCGGCCATCACGCGGATGTCGGACGCGTTGCGGAGGGCCGCGATCAAGGCGACGCCCTGGTCGTCGGTCCGGTCGAGACCCACCACGACGATGTCGACGGGCGTTTCGGCGAGCATCCGCAGCGCACTCGCCTCGTCGCCCACCGGACCCAGCACCTCGAGCCCCGGTCGCCGGCGGAGCGCCAACACCAGGCCCTGCGCCAGTCCGAGGCTGTCGTCCACGATGAGGACCCGCAGCTCGTCCATCTCACGAGAACATCGGCACCTCCCCCCTCGGAACTGAGCCGCCGACCGGTCCCTTGCGCGACACTGTCAGGGTGAACCGTCTGGCCGATGCCACGAGCCCGTACCTCCTACAGCACGCCGACAACCCCGTGGACTGGTTCCCGTGGGGAGATGAGGCGCTGTCGAAAGCGGCCGCCGAGGACCGTCCGATCTTCCTGTCGATCGGCTACGCCGCGTGTCATTGGTGCCACGTGATGGAGCGCGAATCCTTCGAGAACGAGGACATCGCCGCCTTCCTGAATGCGCACTTCGTGCCGGTCAAGGTCGATCGAGAGGAGCGTCCGGACCTCGACGCGATCTACATGGACGCCGTCCAGGCATTGACGGGCCAGGGCGGATGGCCGCTGTCCGCGTTCCTCACCCCCGCGGGGAAACCCTTCTTCGCCGGTACCTACTTCCCGAAGGAGTCCGCCCACGGCATGCCGTCGTTCCGGCAGGTGCTCGAGGGGATCGCCGACGCCTGGCGGGAGCGGCGCGGCGAGATCGAGGGGCAGGGCGGCCGGGTCATCGAGGCGATCTCCCGTGCCTCGTCGCTGACGGCGTCCGCGGAGCCGCTCACCGACGAGATCACGTCGTCGGCGCTCGCAGCGCTCCGGCGATCGTTCGACGAGACCTGGGGCGGGTTCGGGTCGGCGCCGAAGTTCCCCCAACCGATGACGCTCGAGTTCGTTCTCCGGATGGCGGTGCGGGACGCGCCCGACGCGCTCCCGATGCTGACGACGACCCTCGACCGGATGGCGGCCGGGGGTATGTACGACCAGCTCGGAGGCGGCTTCGCCCGGTACTCGACGGACGCGACCTGGCTCGTTCCCCACTTCGAGAAGATGCTGTACGACAACGCCCAGCTCGCCCAGCTGTACACCCGCGCCTGGCAGCTGACACACGAGGATCGCTATCGGCGGATCGCGACCGAGACCCTCGAGTACCTGCTCCGCGAGATGCGGCATCCGGAGGGCGGGTTCTTCTCGAGCCAGGACGCCGACTCCGAAGGCGTCGAGGGCAAGTTCTTCACGTGGTCGTGGGACGAGCTCGTCAGCCTGGTGGGCGAGGAGGCCGCGAAGGCCTTCGGCGCTTCTCCGGGCGGGAACTGGGCCGGGGAGCATGGAGAAGGGACGAATGTCCTGCGGCGACCGGACGTCGACAGCCACGGCCAAGAACTCGAGGAGGCTCGACGTGTCCTGTTCGCGGAGCGGGAGCATCGCGTGCGGCCCGCGACCGACGACAAGGTGCTGACCGCGTGGAACGCGATGGCGATCCAGGCGTTCGCGGAGGCGGGCCGGGCGTTCGCGAACGACGCCTTCACCGGCGCCGCGATCACGGCCGCGGAGTTCGTCCTCTCGAACCTGCGAAGTCCCGACGGCAGGCTCCTTCGCTCCTGGCGAGACGGCACACCGGGCGGCCCGGGGTACGCCGACGACCACGCGCTGCTCGCCTCCGCGATGCTCGCGCTGTTCTCACGCACCGGTGAGCTGCGGTGGTTCCGCGAGGCGAAGCGGTTGGTGGACGACCTCGTCCGGCTGTTCGCGGATGACGAGCGTGGGGGGTTCTTCCAGTCGGGCGCCGACGTCGACGCCCTCGTGATCCGGCCGAAAGAGCTCTACGACAACGCCGTGCCGTCGGGGAACTCGGCGGCCGCCGACGTGCTCCAGCGGATCGCGCTCCTGACGGGAGACCAGGAGCTCGAACGGATCGGTGTGTCGGCGATCCGGCTGGTTGTCGACGTTCTCGGAAGGGCACCTTCGGGCTTCGGACACGCGCTCTCGGCGCTGGATCTCTCGCTGGGGCCGACCCGGGAGGTGGCGATCATCGGGTCGATGGACGATCCCTCGGCCCGGGCCTTGGCGGATGAAGTGCTCGCCGTTCGGTTCCTCCCGAACACCGTGGTCGCCATGGCGACGCCCGGTGACGAAGAGGCGGTCGAGGCGGTCGCGCTCCTGCGCGATCGCCCCCAGGTGAACGGATCTCCGACCGCCTACGTCTGCGAGCGATTCGCGTGCCTGCTCCCCGTGACCCAGCCGGACGATCTCGCCGATCAGCTCCTCGAGGCCGCTCGCTAGACTCGGCAGCTCCGCGATCCGAACCCGACCCTGAAAGGACAGGACCTGTGCCGACCGCGACGATCCACACGAACAAGGGCTCCTTCACCGTCCGGCTGATGCCGGATCACGCGCCGAAGACCGTCGAGAACTTCGTCGGGCTGGCGACCGGCGCCAAGGAATGGGACGACCCGCGCGACGGGAAGAAGAAGTCGACGGCCCTGTACCCGGGCACGATCTTCCACCGCGTGATCCCGGGCTTCATGCTGCAGGGCGGCGATCCCACCGGCACCGGGATGGGTGGCCCCGGGTACCAGTTCGAGGACGAGGTGCCGCCTGGCGGGCCTTCCTTCGACAAGCCCGGCCTCCTCGCCATGGCGAACTCGGGCCCCGGCACCAACGGCTCGCAGTTCTTCGTCACGGTCGCGGCGACGCCGTGGCTCGACGGCCGGCACACGATCTTCGGCGAGGTGACCGAGGGGTACGACGTGGTGGAGGCCATCGCGGGCGTTGCCACCGGTCCGCAGGACCGTCCCGTCGACGACGTCGTGATCGACCGGATCGAGGTCAGCGACTAGGGGCCTGCTGATCGCGCCGCGTCGATCCGATACACGAGGTGGAGCCACCCCAGGTTCCCGTGACGTGTTTCCTTCCACACCGTCATGCCGATGTGTTCCGCGACGCCGCGCGACGGAACGTTCTCCGGACGGATCAGCGCGATCACGTGATCCATGCCGAGGAGCCCCAGGCATCGGTCACGCCACGCCGCGGCGGCTTCGGTCGCGATCCCCTGACGCGCGCGGCGTGGCGTGACCGACCATCCGATCTCGACCTCCTCGATCCCGTCGACCAGCTGCGGCACGGGTCCGCAGTTGCCGAGGAACTCCCCCGTCTCGCGGTCCTCGATCGCCCACAGGCTGTAGCCGTACCGCTCTTGGCGTTCGAGGAACTTCTCGATCCACGCCCGGGACTCCTCGCGGCTGAACGGGTGCGGGTAGAAGCGCATGTGCTCGGGGTCGGACTGGATCTCGTGGAGCGCGTCCAGATCGGAGAGATCGTCGGCGAACGGTCGGAGCCGCAGCCGATCCGTCTCGATGACGTCCGCCATGAGGACCAGGGTACGGTGAGCGGGTGCCGACGAAGGTCGAGACGCTCGAGGTGGCGGGCCGGGACATCCGGGTGACCAACCCCGACAAGCTGTACTTCCCCGACGCTCCCGACGGTCCGATCACGAAGCTCGACCTCGTGCGGTACTGGGTCGAGGTCGCGGACGCCGCGCTCGTCGGCTGCCGCGACCGGCCCACGACCCTCCATCGGTTCCCCGACGGGGCGAGCGGCGAGGGCTTCTATCAGAAGCGCCTCCCGAAAGGTGCGCCGCCGTGGGTCGAAACCGCGCTGATCACGTTCCCGAGCGGCCGAACCGCGAACATGCCGGTGATGGCGGACGCCGCCCATCTGGCCTGGGCGGCGACCCTCGGGTGCCTCGAGATCAATCCCTGGCCCGTGCGGTCGGGTGACGTCGACCATCCGGACGAGCTCCGCATGGATCTCGACCCGATGCCGGGCGTGCCGTTCGAGCACGTCCGAGAGGTCGCGATGGCCGCGCGAGACGTGCTCGAAGCGTTCGGCCTCGTGGGCTTCCCCAAGACGAGCGGCAAGAAGGGGATCCATGTGAACGCGCGGATCCGTCCCGAGTGGGACTTCACCGAGGTCCGGCGGGCGGCGCTCGCCCTCGCTCGCGAGGTCGAGCGCCGTCTCCCCGACATCGCGACGACCAAGTGGTGGAAGGAAGAGCGCCACGGCGTCTTCCTCGACTACAACCAGAACGCTCGCGACCGGACGGTGGCCTCCGCGTACAGCGTCCGGCCGGTGTCGGATGCGCGGGTGTCGACGCCGCTCACGTGGGATGAGGTGCCGGGTGTGGACGCCGAGGTGTTCACGCTCCGGACGGTGCCCGACCGGCTCCGGCGCGTCGGCGATCCCGGCGCCGACATCGACGACCACGTGGGCGGGCTCGAGGCGGCCCTCGAGCTCTCCGACCGTCAGGCGCGCGAGGGACAGGGCGAGGCGCCGTACCCGCCGCACTTCCCGAAGGCCGAGGGGGAGCCCGTTCGCGCGCAACCGTCTCGGCGTCGCGAGAAGAACGCGAGCCCCGAGGGCTCCGTGCCTCCGCCGGCGCCGGGCAAGAAGAGCGGGCCGACGGGGCGGCGCCGCACGCGGATGCCGCTGATCGAGATCGCGCGCGCCGAGACCGAGCGCGAGGCGATGGAGGGCTTCGAGCGGTGGAAGACCAAGCACCCGGAGGTCGTGCCGCATCTCGAACCCACCGACGTGATGGTCGATCCGATGCGAGGCCGGAGCACGACGTGGACGCGGATCCGCGTGAACCTGCGGAACGTCCCGGAAGCGGATCGTCCGGCGCAGGACGCGCTCGAGGTCGACTACGACCCGTGGGAAGGGGTCGAGTGGCCTCAGGAACCTTCCTCGCCCCAGGAGGGCGGGGACTCACCGAGCTGAGCCCACGTAGCGGTCTCCGGCTCGCGGTCGGGGCGCCACCGGAGGAACGTCGCCGCGTGACGGATGCGGCCGTACTGGATCCGGTCGAACGCCACCTCGCAGACGAGGACCGGCTGCACCGTGACCCACGCCGTGTCCTTGCCCGCCGACCACCGGCTCGGTCCGCCGGGCTCTCGCCCGCCCACGAAGCTCTCCGCTCCCTCCTCGAGCGGCCGGAGGAGCTCCTGGATCTCGCGCCGCTCTTTCGCCTTGAACGAGGACGTATGTCCGATGTAGTGGAGCCTGCCTTCGTCGTCGTACAGGCCGAGGAGCAGCGAGCCGACGCCTTCGCCATCCTTGGCGACGCGGTAGCCGCCCACGACGCAGTCGGCGGTCTTCCGATGCTTCACCTTCACCCAGCCACGGGCTCCGGGCAGGTAGGGCTGATCGTCGCGCTTCGCCACGATCCCGTCCTGACCGAGGCCGGCTTCATCGGCGAACCAGCCCTCCGCGACACCGAGATCGTCCGTCCACGGCGTGAGCAGGAGCTCCGGTCCGGGATCGAGGTCCTCCAGTCGTTCGGCCGCCTGCGGCACGTGGAGACGCTTCGCGAGCGCCGCGAGCCGGTCGCGCCGGTCGGCGAGCGGTTCCGGCCCGAGCTTGTCGCCGTCCTCCTCCAGCAGGTCGAACAGGATCAGGCTGGCGGGGATCTCCGCGGCGAGCTTGCGGACGCGCGACTCGGCCGGGTGCAGCCGGAGCTGCAGCTCGTCGAACGCGAGCCGGCCGGGGCGCACCATGACGATCTCCCCGTCCGCGACGAACGGTCCGTCGCGTCGCTCCTCGAGCAACGAGACGAGCTCCGGGAAGAAGCGCACCATCGGCCGGTCCGTGCGGCTGTCGAGCCGGATCTCGTCACCGACCGTGACGATCGTGCGGAACCCGTCCCACTTCGGCTCGTAGGTCCAGCCGGGCCCGCGGGGGATCTCGGGCTCGAGCTTCGCGAGCATCGGTCCGTGCCCGACCTTGGTCATGCGGGCACCCTATCCCGGTGGGAGCGGGGCCGGAGGCTGCGCCTCCGGCCCCTCCATGCGAGCTTCCGTCTACTCCAGCGGGCGGGCGGTCCCGTCGGTCGGCGACGTCTCCGGGATGCCCATGACGTCCAGGATCGTCGGCATCACGTCGATCGTCTTGAACGGGGCGCCCGTGTCGTTCTCGAACGCCAGGCTCGGCGACCAGAACACCATCGGCACGCGCTGGACGGACTGCTGCGCCCCGCCGTGATCGCCGAAGACACCGTAGCTCGTCTTGTCGTGCAACAGCCCGATCAGATCCGGACCGTTCGCCGCCGCCATGCTGTCGACGAGCTCCTGCCCGTGCTGCTTCCACCACGCCTTCTCCGGTCCGGTCATCGCGTTGGTCCCGAAGAGCCGGAACCGATCGCCGTCGCGCCAGTACGACGCGATCACGCCCGGCATCTCGAGCATCGCGGTGGCTCCTTCCCTCGTCTTGGCCACCGAGTGGTCGATCAGCCATGTTTCGATCGCCGTCGACTGGTAGGAGAACTGCACGTTGTCGGTGTCGATCAACGGCTGGAGTGCCGGCGACGGGTTGTGGTACAGGGGATCGGTCGGGGGGACGAACGGGCCCGACGATCCCGCGTCGTACACACCGACGGGCGCGTAGTACCAGTTGCTGTTGCTGATGCCGACCGGACCGGTCTTCCCGTAGAAGCGCTCTCCATACGTCGCACCGTGGTCCGCCGTGAGGACGACGAGCGTCTCGCCTCCGTCTTCCTCGTCCAACGCCGCGACAGTGTCCAGCATCTTCCCCAGCTGTTCGTCGGCGATCTCCGCGGCGCAGCGAACGTGCGTCTGCGCGGCGCCGGCGACCGCCGGGTCCGCCGCATCGCAGTCGCCCGTGAAGGTATCGGCGTCGTACTGCGCGCCCCACATGTGTGCGGCCTTGTCGATCGCCCCGAGGGTCACGAACATCCCCGACCAGGGCTCGCGGTTCATCATCTCGATCGCCGCGTCCGCGACCCAGACGTCGCCTCCCGTGTGGCCCGCGATCGCCGACGCGTCGGTGCCCGGGAAGAACCGGTTGCCGTCCTCCGGGTAGATCCACGAGGGGTACGCGTCCCTGGTGCCGTAGTGGAGCGTGTCCGCGGAGTTGATGAAGTACCGCCCGCAGAAGGGCAGCGAGAGGTAGGTGGGTACCGCCTTGCCCGACGGCTGACGGTACCTGCCCCCGAGCTCGAGCCCGCAGGCGTCCAAGGTGCTGGAGGAGCGGCCCGACATCCGAACCCCGATGTCGCCGGTCGGGGCGATCGCAGATTCGACGGCGTAGGACTTCTCCCCCACGACGATGAACTTCGTCCCCGGGAACGCCGCGTGGAGATAGTCGGCGAGCTTCGGGTAGCCCTCGTGCGAGATCAGTGTCCCGAAGTCCGCGAGGCTCAGGTCGCCGGTGATGTGCATCGCATCGGTGCCACGCCCGAAGAGGTTCTCCGTGTCGCGGTACGCCTCATCGGTCCATCCCATGTGCTTCGGAAGCTGCCCAGACGTGATCACGTTGTGCGCCATCACCGTTTCCGAGGCCATGTACCCGAGATACGCCCGCTTGAAGTTGGTGCCCGCATCCCGCACCTCACGGTAGTTCGGCATGTCGAACTGATCCGCGTACTCCGGGATCATCTGGTCGAACAGGACGATCAGCACACGCGTGGGTCGCTCCGGCGCCTCCTGCGCCACCACACCCTGTCCGGCCCAGGTGGGTACCGCGAGCGCGACGATGGCCGCAACGATCAGGAGCCTGATCCTCGTTCGCTTCACTTCACACTCCCCTCTCGATGGTGCGGTCGCGGATCAGACGCCGATCCTCGCCCACGGCCCCCAGATGGCGAACGTCATCCCTGCGCTCGCCTGGATGTTCACGAACAGCGTCGACCCGTCGGGGCTGAAGGTCGAGCCGGCGAACTCGTCACCGAACCGCGACGCACCCCCCGCGCTCCGAAGACGGTTCAACGCGATGTCGAACAGCTCGCCGTCCCTGGTGAGGCCGCGGATGAAGTTGTCGCCGGTGCTGTCCTCGCAGAGGATCAGCGTCCCCCGACTGCTCGTCGTCACGTTGTCGGGGAAGTCCAGGACCGCGGCGCCGGGGGACTGGAACACGCACTCGAGGACCTGGTCCTCGACCCGGTACCCCCAGACCTGCCCGGTCCCGTTCCCGTATCCGGTCACCGAGAGCGGCCACGAGGCCGGGCCCGGTGGGGCTGCGCCTCCGCCCTGTGTCGAGGTGAAGTAGACAACGCCGTCCTCGTAGACGGATCCCTCCAGGCGCGAGAAGTAGGCGGCGCCCTGCGCCCGACCCTGGCTCCCGACGTAGACGAGCGCCTGGTCGTTCGTCGTCGGCGCCGTCTGCCCGGGCGTGTAGGGGAACGTCGGCGCCGGATCCTCGATGTCCACCCATTCCACGTGGTACGTCGCACCCGCGGTCTGCGCCGCGGCGAGGACCAGATCCGGCTGACCGACGACCGCGAGCATCTGGAGCTGCCCGTCGTTGTCGAGGGAGCCGGTGGCCGTCGGGTCGGTCGCCGGCACGTAGCGGTAGAAGCCCGAAGGGAACGCGAAGTTGTCCTCGGTGAGGTACAGGATCCCCTCGGTCGGATCGAACGCCACGGCCTCGTGGGCGAACCTGCCGGCGCTCGTGATCGGCTCGCGGTTCGACTGACCGCCTGCCGGGACCTCGAAGATGAATCCGTGCGGTTCCCGGAGTGCCACGTTGGGCGCGCCGGTGAAGTCCGGACCCACGTCGGGACCGTTGATCGTCTCCTCGCACGTGACCCAACTCCCCCACGGCATCGGGCCACCCGAGCAGTTCATCATGGTCCCGTTCAGGCTCGTGAACGCGTCGACGACCTTGCCCTTCGGTGTGACCTCGATCGTCGTGGTGCCGCCCCTCGCCATCGCGTCGTAGGGATCCCCGGACCGAACGCCGGTCCCGGATTGTTGACCTCGTGGTTACGGACGAGATACAGGTTCTCGCCGGGCCCGGGGAATGAAGCCATCCCGTCGTGGCGGCCAGGGAGCGCCGTCCCGTCGGGAAGGATCACGGGCGTCTCCGTGTCGTGGAACGAGCGGTAGTGGAAACCCCTGGGAAGCCAGAGGCGGACGATACCGTCGCGCATGTCCTCGACCGGCCCGAGCACAGGGGCGGGCGCCGCCGGGCTCACCGCGTTCGCAGCCCGCGTGACGAAGCCTTGGAAAGGACCACCCAGAACCATCGCGCCCGCGGTGGCCGCGGATCCTCGAAGGAACGTTCGTCGGTCGATCTGACGCATGAGGACGCCTCCTCGGTCGGGGGCTTCACCTTCCTGCTCGACGACGATGGGCGTCAAATCCACTGGTCGCGGGTCATGACCCGCATGGCTGCAGGTTGTACCGTGCGCGCCGATGGCCGACGAGCGCCGCTTCCTCGAGATGGACGACGGGGTGCGGATCGCCGTCACACTCCACTTCCCGGAGACCCCTCCGCCGTGGCCGGTCGTCTTCGAGGCCCGCCCCTACCGCAAGGACGACTTCTCCGATGCGACGGAGATCTACCGACGTCTGTGCGACGAGGGCGGGCTCGCGGTCTGCCGCGCCGACGTTCGCGGGACGGGCTCGTCGGAGGGCGTCGCCGAAGACGAGTACACGGATCGGGAGTTCCGCGACCACGTGACGACGATCGGGTGGCTGGCAGATCAGGACTGGTCGAACGGCAACGTCGGGATGTACGGCACCTCGTACTCCGGGTTCAACTCCCTGCAGGTGGCCGCGCTCCGTCCGCCGGCGCTCAAAGCGATCATCCCGATCTACGCGACGGACCGGCGCTACACCGACGATGTCCACTACGGCGGGGGCGTGCGGCGGGGGATCGACTTCCTCGACTACCCCGCGTACATGGTGGCGATGAACGCGCTCCCGCCGGTCCCCTCGATCTACGGCGAGGGATGGCGCGAGGAATGGCTCCGCCGGATCGACGCCAACGAGCCGTGGGAGATCAACTGGCTCGAGCACCAGAACGAGGACGACTATTGGCGACACGGATCGGTGTTCTTCGACTACGACGCGATCGAGGCCGCCACCCTGGTGATCGCGGGACACGCCGACGGGTACCGCAACATGGCGTTCCGCGCGTTCGAACGGCTCCAGGGCCCGAAGAAGATCCTCTTCGGGCCCTGGAGCCACATGAGCCCACGGCTCTCGATGCCGGGGCCGCGGATCGACCACGTCCCGGTGATGATCGCGTGGTGGAAGCGGTGGCTCGGCGGCGATGCGGCCGTCGACGTCGAACCGCCGATCTCGATCTTCGTGCGGCGATGGACCGATCCGGAGCCGGACCTGGACTCCTACGCCGGCGAGTGGCGAGCCGAGCCGGCATGGCCTCCGTCTCGGCTCGAGGAGGATCGGCGACCGCTCGCCTCGGCGGCGGCGGCGCCCGCCGAGACTGCCGCCGGAGAGCCCGCCACGAAGGATCGCCTGGAGATCAGAGGGGACGTGGGGGTCACCGGGTCGATCTGGTGCGCCGGCACGCTCCCTTTCGGGATGCCCTGGGACCAACGACCGGACGAGGCATTCTCCCTCGTCTACGACTGGCCCGTCACCCAGGAGATCGAGATCATGGGTCATCCGCGCGTGGAGCTCTCGGTCGGTGCGACGGCCCCAGTCGCCTTCGTCTCCGCCAAGCTGTGCGACGTCGCCCCCGACGGGAGCTCAGCGATGGTCACGCGCGGGATCCTGAACCTGACGCACCGTGACTCGCACGAGCTCCCGGAACCACTCACTCCCGGCGAGCCCGTCGTGGCGACGATCGACCTGGACGCGACGTCCTACGTGTTCGAGCGGGGACACATGATCCGGCTGGACCTCGCCGGGAGCGACTTCCCCTCGTCGTGGCCGCCGCCGTTCGCCGGCGCGATCGAGATCGATCGCGCCGGCTCCACCCTCGTCCTGCCGGTTCTGGACGGCCCACCCCTCCTCCCTCCTCCCGAGTTCGAGCCGGGACACGCCGAAGCATCGCGACCCGAGCGGGTTCGCTGGGAGATCGCCGAGGACGTGCTGGCGCGCGAGCGAACCGTCACGATCGATCACGGCGGGGTGCGCGGACGCAGCGGACTGGCGAACGGTTCGGATCGCTACTGGGGTGCGATCGAGGTCCGACCGCACGAGCCGGGGAACTGCCGGGCGACCGCCGGTGCCTCACTGGAACTGGGATGGGTCGAGGCCTCCGTGAGATCCGAGGCCTGGGCCACGCTCCGCTCCGATCCAGAGACCTGGCACCTGACGATCGGGCTGACGGTCTTCGAGGGAGACGAACAGATCGCCGAGCGGCGGTGGGAACGGACGACCGCGCGCGACCTGCAGTAGCCCGCGGTCACTCCGCGCGGGCGCGCCACTCCGACAGGAGCTCCGCTTCCTTCTTCGAGGTCATCCCCGCAACGAGCAACGGCAACCCCCGTTCCCGGTCCCAGCCGAGCGTGTCCGCGATCGTCTGGTCGAAGGGTCGTGGCCGGAGCCCGACAGCGGTCGCCTTCTTCGCGTCGTACGCGTGGAACCCCGGGAGGTGCGGATGCCACATCGGGAACCACGTCTCGTGTCGATCGCCGAGCGCAAGCACCCAGTCCCGATCGGCCCAGACGAACGTCGTATGGGCGTCACCGGCGGATCGCGCCGACTCGAGGACGTCGGCCGTCGTCGCCGGCTCCGCGGGACCGACCACGCCATAGGTGTCCGTGTCGGATGCCTCGATCCTGTCCAACACGAAGATGCCGAGGTCCCGCGCGTCGATCCCCTGGATCGACGCGTCCGGCGGGCCGGCGGCGAGCATCTCGCCGCCGGCCGCCGCCCGTCGCACCCAATAGGTGAAACGGTCGGTGGGATCGTGCGGTCCCACGATGTACCCGGGCCGGATCACGAGGAGCCGCTCGGCGAACGCGGAGGCCGCCTCGGTCTCGCACGCGACCTTCTGCGGTCCGTAGAGCTCATCCGTGTCTTCATCGGTCTCGGGGAACGGAAGCTCATGGGTCGGGGTCTCCTCCGTCGCGCCCACGGGGAGGTCGTCCGGGTGGACCGAGAGCGACGATACGAGCGTGTAGTGAGCGGCGCGATCGCCGATCGCCTCCGCGAGCTCCCTGACATCCCGCGGCACGAACGCGCAGGTGTCCAGGACGGAGTCCCACGTCCGGCCGGCGAGGAGCTCGAGTCCGTCCTTCCGATCGCCGTGGAGGTGCTCGACATCCGGGAAGTCTCCGGGCTCCGATCCGCCGCGATGGAAGACCGACACCTCGTGGCCGCGGCGCGCCGCTTCCTCAACGAACGCACGTCCGAAGAAGCGGGTGCCGCCGATCGTCAGGATCTTCATGAGGTCGGCCGGGGCGTCAGGCGGCCGGCTCTTCCATCGCCGGCGACCACTCCCCGTTCCGAGCGAGCCCGTTCATCCGCGCGCGATGAGCCAGGGCCGCCTGCGCCGCCTCGACGTTGGATGCGTCTCCGCGCCACGCCTGCAGTGGTGCTTGCTGGAGTGCCCGGCCGTAGGAGAAGGAGATCTGCCACGGAGCGCCACCTCGCCGGTTGATCTCGTTCAGCCTGCTCGTCGCCTCTTCGTCGGTCATCCCGCCGGAGAGGAAGACGATGCCCGGCACCTCCTCCGGCACGTGGGTGAGCAGGGTCCGTAGCGTGGCCTCCGCGATCGTGGCGTCGTCGGCCTGCGTCGCGGCATCCTTCCCGGGAACCACCATGTTCACCTTCAACAGCGTGGCCGGGAGATCGATCCGATGGCCGGTCATCTGTTCGTAGAGGGCCCGAAGCGCATGCCCGGTCGCGGCCTCACACGCCGCGATGTCGTGATCCCCGTCCATCAGGACCTCGGGCTCGACGATCGGCACGATGCCGGCCTCCTGACAGAGCGCCGCGTACCGCGCCATCGCATGCGCGTTGGCGAGGACCGCGAAGTCGGTGGGACGACCGTCCCCGATGAAGTAGGTCGCCCGCCACTTCGCGAACCGGGCACCGAGCTCCCGGTACTCGGCCAGCCGCTCGCGCAGTCCGTCGAGACCCTCCGTGACGGTCTCGCCCTCGAAGAGCGCGAGGGGCTTGGCTCCCGTGTCGACCTTGATCCCGGGGATCGCGCCGGCTTTCTCGAGCACCTCGGTCAGCGGCGTCCCGTCGTCGCTGGACTGACGGATCGTCTCGTCGAACAGGATCACGCCGGAGATGTGCTCGCCCAGCCCGGGCGTGGTGAAGAGCAGCTGCCGATAGGCACGACGGTTCTGTTCGGTGGAGTCGACGCCGATCTGATCGAACCGCTTTTCGATCGTCCCGCTCGACTCATCCGCGGCCAAGATCCCCTTCCCCGGGGAGACCAGCTCACGGGCGGTTTCGCGGATCGCATCCGGTGCATCCATCCGACCTGCTCCTCTACTCGTATCGGGACCGGGTTCCAGCCTACGGCGGGCCGAGGAGGGCGGGCAATCGACTACCTCGACTTAGGTACCCGGATGAGGGCGCCGATAGGAGAGCATGCGGCGCCACGCTCACCCCTCGAAGCTCGCGATCGCCCTCACCTTGGTCGTCGGGCTGCTCACGCCGATGGCGGCCAACATGGTCGGCGCGCAGGCAGGCGCCTCCCACGCTTCTGTTCGCTCCTCCCTCGCTGCCCGGGTCCCGGCGACGCCCCGGCCGCGTGGGTTCGAGCTCCCGGCCACCGGGATCCGTCCCGACCCCGCCCAGATCGCGCGTGTCGCCGAGCGCGTCGCCCGCTGGACGAACGTCCTCGTGCACGTGCCCCACACGCTTCCTGCCTACGCTCGCCCTCGCGCGGGTGCCGCTCAGGTCGGCGTCGTGCCCTCGGGCTCCAAGTACTACGGGATCCCGATCGTCGCGTGGGTCGAGACCGTGTCGGGCGACGGTCGATGGGGGCTCGTCGAGCTCCCCTACACGTGGCCCCGGCGCGAGGGCTGGATCCGACTCCGAGGCCTCACGCGAGACGAAACCCGCGTGCAGGTGGACGTCGACCTCTCCCAGCACATGGTGACCGTTCGGAAGTTCGGCACGGTCCTGTTCCGAGCCCCGGGCGCGACCGGCTCGTCGTATTCCCCGACCCCGGTCGGCGAGTACTTCGTGACCGACCGTGTGCCGTTCTCGGCCGGCGGCGCGCTCGGCTCATTCGCGTTCGGCATCAGCGGCATCCAGCCTCGCCTTCCCGCCGGATGGTCGGGGGGGAACCAGCTCGCGATCCACGGCACCAACAACCCGTCGTCGATCGGCCGGAGCGTGAGCGCCGGCTGTATCCGCGTGTCCGAAGGGACGCTCGACCGGCTGATGCCTCTGCTCAGGTACGGCACGCCGGTGATCGTGCACGCGTGACCGCGGTCAGCTTCACGATCGTTCCGCTTCCGGGATCGCGTCGACGAACTCCTGCAGATCCTTGACGTGCGCATCGGCATGCTCGAATGGACCCCGTCCCACGAGGAGCTGACCCATCCGATGCCCGAGCGACTTCCGACCTCGCGGCGTCGCCGGGTTCTCCCAGCGGGCGTCGGGCATCGTCCTGAGAGCTCGGATCAGCTCCCCGTGCACGTTGTCCCAGTCCCGGAGCACCCGAGCGAGCGTGTGTCGTGATCGCGCGCGGACACCCGCCGCGTTGATGGCCCCGATCGAACCGGCGTAGATCTCACGATCGATCGGCGCTCGCTCGCCTTCATCCCACGCGGCCAGCGCCTCGAGCACCTTCTCCTCCCAGAAGCAGAGGTGCCCGAGCAGGTCCTTGGGCGCCCACTCCCCGCCGCCGACGCCGGGCCTGGCCATCCAGTGAGGTGGGACCTGTTTCGTGAGGCGTCGGATCGTTGCGTGTCCGCGCTCGAGGATGTCGATCGCCTCTTGGCGTGTGGGCACGGTCGCGTCCTCCCTCATGATCCCGCGCGTGTGGCGGCTCGGACGCTAGCGCATCGGGGATCGGCTCGAAGGCCGAGACGACCGATGGGTGACGGCGGCGATCGCTCCCGCCGCCGACACGACGATCACCATCACGACACCACCCACCCCGCCCGTCCTCACACCGAGGCGCTCGACCAGGAGCGCTGCGACGACGAGGACCAGGAGACCGGTGGCCGGCGCGAGCGCGAGGCGCAGCGCGAGGGACCCGCCTCCGAAACGGACGGCCCAGCCGGCACCGGCGAGCGCGATCACCGCGAGCGAGGACGCGCACCACGCGGCGAGCAGCGCCGTCGATGGTCGCTCGGGGGCGACCGGTCGCGCGGACGGGGGCGGCGGACCCGAGACGACGGCCATCCACCCGTTCGACCTCCACTCGGGGTGCGCAGCGACCATCGGCGCGAAACCGGTGTGATGAGATCGGAGGATCACGATGGCCGGATCCTGCGACAGCAGGGAACGGGCGGCTCGCCAGGTCTCCTGGGAGATCTCATCGAAGCCGGCCACCTCCGGGCGGAGGGTCGGGCGCCCATCGTCGAGGATCTCTGGGTCGCCGAGATAGACGGTCGTCGCGAGGGCGAGACGAGCCGGCAGCTCGGCTCGGATCCGGCGCATCACCGGAACGGTCCCGAAGCCGCCCTCCGCCCTGGGCTCGTCGACCACGACGATCGCCGGGCGATCCGCATCGGTCAGGTATCGCCCCAGCGAGTGGAACTCCGCCAGGGCCGGGTCCTCGCTCCACGGCTGCCTCGTTCGCCAGGCCTCCCATGCGAACGTCACGGAGAAGAGCAACGCGGCGACCGCGACGATCGCGGCCGCGGCGGTAGCCACCCTCCCGAACCTTCCGCGCACCCAGTCGACCGAAGCCAGCAGGCCGACCGCGCCGAGGAACGGGATGGCCAGCGCGAAGGAGAGCGCACGTGGCACCGGGACGGTGCGACCGGCGACGTAGACGAGGGCGGCGGCGGCCGGGACGAGGGCCCAGGGGATGAGCAGCCAGGCGGCGCGCCGACGCGACCGAGCCTTCGCATCGACCGCCACCCAGGCGCCGCCGATCACGGCGGCGACCGCGGCAGCGGGCAGCCGGTAGAAGGGGAGCTGGGCGGAGAGGTGGCGATCGACCGAACCGCGCGTGAGACCGATCGGTGTCCGCGGGACGCCTGGCGTCCCGAGCAGGAGCGCGGCGATCCCGAGCCCGGCGCCCCCCGCGATGATCGTCCCCACGCGTCCCGACGCGGTCTCGGCGAGCGGGCGTCCCCGCCGGCGATCGCCGAGCGACGCCGGCAGGCACGCGACCGCCAGCATCCCCAGGAGCAGCGTGAACAGCAGCGCGAACTGCCAATGCACGAGCCACGACGCGAGGAGCGCCGCGGCGCCGAGCGCCCGTCCCGGGCCGCCGCCGGCGGCGCGGAGTGCCCCAGCCGCGGCCACCAGCAACAGCGGCTCGACCAGGAGCTGATCGAGGTACCCGTTCGCGGCCAGCGCCACGTGAACCGAGGCCCCGGTCGCCACACCGGCGAGAGCGATCCCCCATCCGGGCACACTCGGGATGGCGCCGGCGAGCGCCGCGGCCGCCAGCGCGATGGTGGCCGCGACGACGGCCGGGAGGACGTACGCGAGGTCTCGGGCATCGGCGCGGGTGACGGACGACAGTGCGGAGAGGAGGAGCGGCAATCCCGGACGATCCGCGTTGGTGTTCAGCGCCTGCGATCGGCCGTCCGATGCGGGGAGGGCCTCGAGACCGAGCTCCGCGACCACCTCGGATCGCCAGACGTGTTGGGAGGTGTCGCTGCCCGCCGGTGCGACCCCGGTCCCGCTCACGATGTATCGCCCCAGGAACAGAAGAGACGGCACCACCACACAGGCCGCGAGGCCGACGGCGAGAGCGAGACGCCTCACGCCGACTCCGCGAGCAGCGCGGGCAGCGCGCGCTCGGGGACGTAGCGCCAGCCGGGAAGGTACCTGACGGCGTAGACGAGCTCATGCAACTCCTGCGCGACGCGGAGCGGACGCAACAACCGATCGTCGAACAGGGCGGATGACCCGAGATCGGCGAGCTCGCCCCGATAGGCGTGGAGACACGCATCGGACGCGTCCCTGATCCATCCCGCCACGGATCCCCCACGCCGTCGTTCCACGATCCTGCCCACGTGGTCGAGAGATTGCACCAGGGAGGCGACGTCGCGCGCCGGAGGACCGGCGATGGTCCCGGGACCGAGCGGATCTCCGTCCAGATCCGAGACCGCGAGTCCGTCCTCCCACCGGAGGAACTGGCCGACGTGGAGATCGCCGTGGACCGGGATCGTGACCGTCTCTCGGCTCCGGAGGTCTTCGAGCTCCTCGCGGATGCGAACGGCGCTCTCGCGGAGCCACGCGCCGTCGTCCCCCTCGATCGACGTGAGTGCTGCACCGAGGTCGGTTTCGGCGCTGCGCCGTGCTTCGGCGATCGCGTGCTCGTCGGCCGGCGCGGTCGGCGCCGGCAGTACGTCCGTCGGCGTCGCGAGCGCCACGTGGAGGCGGGCCGTCATCGCCCCGAGCGCGGCGGCCGGGTCGACGGGGTCGGCGGAGCGGTCCTCGAGCGATCGCTGGAGGAGCTCCACGTACCAGTCCCAGCCGTCTCGAGCCCCGGGCAGGTACGCGGCGATCGAGACGAGAGGTGCCTCCCCGTCGTCGTGCTCCCACGAGGCGTTCCCCAACGGAGCCGGCATCTCCTCGAACCGGGCCGCCATGAGGTGAGCCGGGAGCACCATGGGCCGCTCGTTGCCGGGAGTCGTCCACACCCATCGCTTCACGACGACCGTGCCGCCCACCACGATCGACTCGTTCGACTGATCCACCTCGATCGGCCGCTCTCCGACCACGGCTTCGACGGTGCCGAGCCGCCTGAAGGAGAACCTCCCCGACCCGTCCTCACTCGCGACGTGTGCCAGCAACTCCTCGGCCACCCCGTCCCCCACGCTCGCCCGGCGGAAGCGCTTCCCCTCCTCCACCACGGCCGCCGCCAGCAACCCTGCGCCGGTCTCCAGCACCAGGAGCCAGCGACCTCGACCGAGGTCGAGTGCGTCCAGCACCTCGATGGTTCCCAGCGGTTCGCGCCGGCCCGCGATCCGGCGGGCCGGCAGGAAGACCGCCGCCTCGCTCGATGCCACCCTGCTCTCGATCTCGGCTGCGGGTCTCTGCGCGGGCACGTCGCGGAGTGTAGGTCCCCCACGCCAGCACGATTCACCCCCATTTCCCTACGGCAACTAGTCCTTTTGGGGGATGCGCCGGGGGATACCTCTGTACGACTATCGACATCCCCAGAGAGGCAGGAAAGGCGCGAACCCCCGATGCGTCAGAAGATATTCAGAAGGACCGCCGAGGGCGAGGGCGAGGAAGGCGCTGTCCTCGTCATCGTCACACTGAGCCTGATCGCACTGTTCGGCATGATGGTCCTGGTCGTCGACGTGGGCTCACTGCTCTTCACACGGCGCGCCCTGGTCAATGCGGCCGATGCGGCCGCACTCGCAGCCGCCCAGTCCTGCGGCCAGATGGAAGGTACGGGGATGGCCAATGCGCAGGCCGACCAGTACACCGTTGCCAACCAAAGCGGTGCCGCAGTCGTAGGCGGGTTCCCCAAGTACTTCCCGAGCTGCGATAACCCCTGGGGCTTCGTTCGCGTGCGGGTATCCACTGATCGACCCCTCTACTTCGCCCCCGTTCTCGGACTCGACTCAGAGACGCCGGTCATGACGGAGGCGGTGGCCTCCTGGGGCGGAGCGGGCGCAGGTGAGAAGGTCGCACCCCTGATGCTCTCGGCGCACCGGCTCGGCGACTGCGACATCCCGCCCGCCGACCCGGACGCGATCCCAGCCGAAGGGGTGGATTGCTACTTCTGGTGGAACAACTCGTCGCCGGGCTCGACCCGGCATGCCCAGGACCTGATGAACGCGGAATGGGGAACCCTCGACCTCCGCAAATGGGACATCACGACCGGCGTCGGCTGCGACAACTCCACCCCTCCGGAGTTCTCGGAGTGGATGCTGGAGGGCTACTTCGAGCCCCTGCCGATCGATTCGTCGCTCTTCGGGGCAGTCGCCGGTGACGGCCGGACATTCGTCTGTCGCGGGCAGGGCAATCGAGGGGGCGCGTTCGACAACATCATCAACGATGCGATCGCTGCGGGACATCCTCTGTACTTCCCGGTCAACGATCCCCTAACCCAGGTCGATCGCCTTGGGGCGCCGTGCCCGCCGGCTCCACCGGGCCAGCCCGCGACGTGCTCCGTCGACAAGTACAACATCGTCGGCTTCGCGAAGATGGACATCATCAGCATCTGGCGCGGGAAGAACGAGGCGCTCGCGAATTGCTCCCACATCCCCGAAGCGGAAGCAGATGCGAACGCCCGGTGCATGCTGGTCCGGTGGAAGGAGTACACGCCCGAGGGTCTCGACCCGCAGGGCGGTGAGAACTTCGGTCTCGTGCCCGTCAGGCTGGTCGAGTAGACCTGGCGACCTCCGGTCCGGGTGATATGCATACGCACCCGGACGCGGAGGACTGCGCATGACCGACCCACTCACGATCGTCTTCATGCCCGAGAGCGCCTACGGGCCTACGAACAACTGCATCGGGATCGGCAAGATCCTCGAGCAGCGAGGTCACCGCGTCGTGTTCGCCGCCGAGGCCTCGTGGAAGGGTCGTCTCGAACCGCTCGGCTTCCAGGAGGACCTCGTCGACCTCGCACCACCCGCGGAGGGCGACCAGGACGCCGGCCAGTTCTGGACCGACTTCATCACCAAGACCGCGCCCGAGTTCCGCAAGCCGACGATCGAGCAGCTGGACACCTTCATCAGACCCGTCTGGGAGTCCTTGATCGAAGGGGCGAAGTACTGCGAGCCGCAGCTCCGTGAGATCTTGGCCCGAGCGCAGCCCGACGTGATCGTGGAGGACAACGTGAGCGGCTTCCCGGCGTTGCTCACGCACGGCGCTCCGTGGGTGCGCATCATGAGTTGCAATCCGCTCGAGATGAAGGACCCCGATCTGCCTCCGACCTTCAGCGGCTATCCGGTCGACGACCCGTCGGGCTGGGAGGAGTTCCGTGCCGAGTACGACAGGACGCATCGAGAGCTCTGGTCTGGCTTCAACGACTGGATGCTCGAGCAGGGGGCGCCGCCGCTGCCCGACCTCGAGTTCATCCACGGATCCCCGCACCTGAACCTCTCGATCTATCCGGACGCCGCCGACTACCTCCGCACGAACCCTCTGGCGCCCACGTGGCACCGTCTCGAGTCGTCCGTGCGCGACACCGAGGAACCATGGACCGTGCCGGGCTCGCTCACCGACGGCGACGATGACAGCTCCCTCGTCTACCTGTCCCTCGGTTCGCTCGGATCGGCGGATGTCGACCTGATGCGCCGGCTCGTGGACGTCCTCGCACGCACCCCCCACCGATACATCGTGTCGAAGGGCCCGCGCGCGGACGAGTTCGAGCTCCCGGAAAACATGTGGGGGGACGCGCGTGTGCCGCAGACGAGCATCATCCCCGAGGTCGACCTGGTGATCACGCACGGGGGGAACAACACGATCACCGAGTCGCTGCACTTCGGGAAGCCGATGGTCGTGCTCCCGCTGTTCTGGGATCAGTACGACAACGCGCAGCGGATGCACGAGCTCGGCTACGGACTCCGGCTCGCGACCTACGACTTCTCCGACGACGAGCTCGTCGGCGCGGTCGACGGTCTCCTCGAGAACGAGACGCTCCGTTCGAACCTTGACGAGCTCGGCGACCGGATCCGGGATCAGAAGGGCGTGCGGAAAGCGGCCGACCTGATCGAGGAGGTGGGACGGGCCGGCTGACTCGAGCGGGTCAGGCGATGCCCGTCGGGGACGCGATGATGTCCCTGAGTTGCTTCTGAGCCATGCGACACAGCACGATGTCGGGGGCATCGTCGCAGAACCCGTCGATCGGGAACGGCGTGAAGAGCTCATCCGTCCACGGCTGAGCTCCGCACGTCTCGATCGCCAGCAGGGCTCGCGGGCGCGGATGCCCCGCTCGCGCGACACCGTAGGTAGGTTCGCCCCCAGACGCGGTGCTCACGCAATACGTCGTCGAGGCTTGCACCAGGACCAGGTCGACCCGTTCGTCCGTCGAGTCCACGACGCGCACCGTGAGCTCCGGAACGAAGGTCGATCGCCGAGCCGGCAGCCCGTCGGCCCACAGGAGGTGGGGAGCGGACTCGCGCGCCGACGCGGCATCGAATCCCTCGAAGGAGCCGTGAGCATCTCGGTAGCCGACGGCGACCGCGAGGGCCTCGTCGAGCGTCAGCCGAGAACGCAGATCGACCACGCGATCACGTGCCCCGAGATAGGTGGGGAGCGGCGTGGAGATCTGGAACGGGAGCGGGTCGAAGGCGAACATCACCGTGGTGACCGCGAGCGCACCGAGCCCGAGTCCGTAGGCGATCGAGATCGGTCGTAGACGCCGCGATCCCTCGGAGCCGGGGTCCACCTGGAAGCCCCGCTGACGCGCGATGAACGCGGACGCCGCGGCACCGGCGAACCCCATGAGCGCCAGTGGAACGGCCGCGCGGAAGTACGTGAACGCCGTGTAGTCGTACAGCGTTCCGACGATCGCGGTCGCTCCTCCGAGGGAAACGAGGCACGCGACGGGAGCGATCGTCCAGAGGGGCCGCCGCCGGCCGACCGGCAACAGGAGGCCGAAGCTCACCATCACGAGCCCCTGGATGAACCATCCGCCCTCGAGATAGAGGCTCGCGCCGATGACGGAATGGGCTCCCCACTCGATGATCGCCGACGCTCCGGCAGCGATCACGCACGCGAGCAGCACCGCCTTGCCCGAGAAACCCGCGCGTGGCGCCTTCGCCGGGCGGAACAGCGCGATCATCGCGAGGACGGGCAGCGCCAGGAGCACCAGATCCGCTCCGATCGCCAGTGGGTGATCGGGGCGCCAGACCGACGATGGAAGGCCCCCCGCGGTCCAGGGAGCCCACGGGCCGAGGAACAGCTGCGGCGTCGACGTGTGCTCGAACGGAGCCCAGTACGACGACCATGCCCACGAGCTGAGATGCGCGAGGAACGTGATCGCGAGCGGCGCGAGCATCGGGACGAACGCGAGGACCCGCCGGCCCCTGAGCGCGAGCACGACGGCCGGAACGAGCGCCGCGAGGCTCACCAGGGCGGACGAGGCGAGGTAGACGCCCAGCGTCCTGCCCAACGTGACCTGGCAGGGCAGGTCCTGCGGCGACATCTCCAGGCGAACGCACTGCTGTGAGCTCCAGGCGTGCATGCTTCCGGCCATCGGGATCCGAGTGAACGCCCAGAGCGTGGCGCTCAAGGCGAACACGAACGCGAGCACGACCCACCGCCACACACCCTCCGACCGGAGGGTGCCGAACCGTGGGAGGGGCACCGCGAGGTTCGCCACGCTCATGCACGAGGTATCGGGTCGCGACGGTCCTGGCTGAATGCCTGGTTCATGCGGGTGGTCCCGCAGCTTCGAAACGCCCCCGATAGGACTGGGACACCGCCTCGAGCATCGCCTCGTCGGTCAACCCATCCGGTACCGAACCCACGCGTCCTCGGACCGAGGACGCCAGCTGGCCGGCCAGTCGTTGCCTCGCCGAAGGATCGAGCGACCCCCGTCGCGAAAGGAATGAGCGGATCACGTCGTACTCGCGCTCCGTCAACCCGGTCGCGTCGACCGTGGGAAGGGTCGATCCCCCGGGCGAGGCGATCATCTCGGGCGCGACGAGCCGGCCCTCCCGGATCACCATCGTGCCCGCAGCCAGGTCGCCGAGGCGCTGCGCCCGTGCGGTGACGAGCATGGAGATCACCGCGAGGAACGGGAAGAGGAGCACGTCGACGATCCGGATCAGGTTGCGAACGAGGATCGCCGCTCCTCCTGCAGGCTGCCCGTCGGTGCGCACCACGCGCAGGCGTTGCGCGCGCTTGCCGGGCGTACGTCCCCGTCCGAAGAACTCGAACAGCGGGTAGTACCCCCAGACGATCAGGAAGATCACCGCGTAGATGACGACGATCTCGACCGTGCTCGAGATGTCACCGAAGCCGACCCCGATCAGGATCGGGATCACGATCGCCAGCTGGATCAGCGAGTCTACGATCCAGGCGATCATCCTCGAGCCGAGACCCGCCACGTCGACGCTGACGGTCACCGCTTCGGGAGTGACCGTTCGATCGGGCCTGCTCAACGTGGCTCACCCTCCCACGTAGACTCGCGTCGATGGATCTCGACTCATACATCCAAGCGCATCGGCAGGAATGGGCACAGCTGGAGGAGCGGGCCGCAGGAGGGAACCGCGCGCTCGGGGGGCGTTCGGGCGAGGACATCTCTGAGGCGGTGGTCCTGTACCTCCGCGCGTCGTCCCACCTGGCCGAGGTCCAGACCCGATATCACGATCCCGCGTTGGAGCACTACCTCAACGGGTTGGTCGTGCGGGCCCACGGAGCGATCTACGGTGCGGCGCCTGCGTCGGCTCGATCGTTCCTCAGGTTCTTCGGGACGCGTTATCGCGAGGTGTTCCGCCGGACGTCGCCCTTCATCGCCGTCGTCGGTGTGCTCATGGCCGTCCTGGTGCTCGCGACCGACCTGTGGGTGGCAGGCTCACGGGAGGCGCAGGCCGGGTTGCTGCCGCCGGCCGCCCGTGAAGCGATCAGGGGGGCGGGCGAGGGAACGAGCCTCGGCGACGCCGGCAGCTCCGGTGCGCTGTCCGCGCTGATCTTCCAGAACAACGTGCAGGTGTCGTTCCTCGCGTTCGCGCTCGGCATCACGTTCGGGATCGGGACGATCTACGTGATCATGTCGAACGCGGTCTTCATCGGGCTGCTCGCCGGCAGCTACCAAGCCGCCGGGGAGGGATGGCGCTTCTGGTCGCTCGTGCTCCCCCATGGGTTCCTCGAGCTGATCGCCATCTGCATCGCCGGCGGCGCCGGTCTGCGGATGGGATGGGCGCTGATCGAGCCTGGCGACCGGCCGCGAGGAACGGCGCTGGGCGAGGAGGCTCGCGACGCGGTGCTCGTGATCCTCGGCGTGATCCCGGCGTTCCTGGTGGCCGCGCTCATCGAAGGGTTCGTGACCGGCCGCACAGGCGCGCCGGCGGTCGAGGTCACGATCGGCGCCGTCGTGGCGGCGGCCTACCTGGCCCTGCTCCTTCGCCCCGGGGCAGCGCCGGTTGCCGCGCCGGCGACTCCAGACCGCGCCTACAGCGGCGCGGTCAGAGCCGGCCCATCGACTTGATCCGCAGGTACTCGTCGGCGACCGCGGCCGCGAGCTTGCCGGGCTGGGCGTCGATCACGGTGGCACCGAAGGACCTGATGTGAGCGGCGGCCTCATCGCGCCACGTCACGAACTCCGCCGCCGACGCCTTGTCGTAGGCGTCCTCCGAGGTCCACGGGATCGACGTGGCGAGCGCCTCGACAACCGGGTCGCGGACGCTCGCCACCACGACGAGATGTCTGGAGACGAGCACCGGGATCGCCCGCAGCAGCGGTTCGAGGACGGAGACTTCGGAGAGATCCGTGAACAGGACGAGCCACGCTCGACGCCTGTGCCGCGCCAGCAGTGCGGCGAACGCGCCCGGATAGTTCGCCGCGTGGAGGCCCGGCTCCAGGTCGAACAGGAGGCTCAGGATGCGAGGTGGCTGGGATGGCCCGCCGCGGGGCTCGACGAACGCCCGCACATCTCGGCCGAACGCGAGCGCGCCGACGTGATCGCCGACGCGGGCCGCGAGGTCCGCGACGGCGATCGCCGCATCCAACGAGTGCTCGAGACGCGACACGCCGTCGACCTGACCCGCGGTGGCTCTGCTCGCGTCGAGGAGCATCACGACCTGCTGGTTGTGCTCCTCGCGATATTCGTTGGCGATCGGCCGCGGCGAACGAGCGGTGGCCTTCCAGTTGATGCGCCGGAACTCGTCGTCCGGACGATATTCGCGGAGCGAGTCGAACTCATCGCTCCCGCCTCGATACGCGGACGAACGCAGGCCGGACTGGAGCAACTGCGCGTGCCGGAAGCGGAGCTCGACCTCCGCCCGCCCGCGCAGCGCCGGGTAGACCTTCACATCGTCGATGAGCGTGATCGTCGACTGTCGTCCGGCGACCCCCAGTGGGCCGGCAACTCGGATCGTCAGGGGGCCGATGCGGGCCCGACCTCGTCGGGCCGGACGGACCTCTGCGCGCAGTTCGGTCCACGCACCCGGCTCGATCGAGACGTGGTGACGACGGGGCTCCCGCCGCATCGAGGGCACCGTGGCGTCATGGACGTCGACCGCGAGCGACCTCCCGGTGGGGTTGTTGATACCCACGACGACCGCCGCCGGGCGATCCATCCGTAGCACCGCCGCGACCTCGCGGCCGGGACGGAGCGCTTCGGGACGGGGGGCACGCAGGATGTCCGACACCACCGCGACGACGAGGAGTGCTGTCGTCGCCACGAGCGCCGGAGCCGGATCGCCCGGCGCAACCGCGGCGACCGCCCCCGCGACCAGGACCGCTCCCACGAGTCGCCGGCGCAGATGCATGGGCTACCGGGGCACGGCGACCCGTTCCCCGACACCGTCGAGGACCGAGTCCGCCGTGGCTCCCTCCAGCTCGATCTCGGGTCGCAGCACGACGCGATGTCTCCAGGCGGGCTTGACCAGACCCTTCACGTCGTCGGGAGTGACGAAGTCCCGGCGCGCGAGGTACGCCCACGCCTTCGAGGCCGTGAGCAACATGGCAGCCCCGCGCGGGCTCACACCCAGGGACAGCGCCGGCGTCCGACGCGTCTCCTCCGTGAGGTCGAGGACGTAGCTCACGATCTCGTCGTCGACCCGGACCTCCTTGACCGCATCCGCCCCCGCCCGCAGGTCGTCGGCTCCCGCGACGGGCCGGACGCCGAGCGAATCGAGGTCGTGCGGATCCTTGCCCCCGTGGTGCATCTCGAGGACGGCCCGCTCCGCATCGCGACCGGGATAGCCCACGGAGAGCTTGAAGAGGAACCGATCCAACTGGGCCTCGGGGAGCGGGTACGTTCCCTCGAACTCGATGGGGTTCTGTGTGGCGGCGACGAGGAACGGGTCGGGGAGGGCACGGCTCTCCCCCTCGGTGGTGACCTGCCGCTCCTCCATCGCCTCCAAGAGCGCTGACTGCGTCTTCGGCGGCGTGCGATTGATCTCGTCGGCGAGCAGGAGGTTCGTGAACACCGGACCGGGCCGGAACCGGAACTCGCCGGTACTCCCCTCGTAGATCACGTTCCCGGTCACGTCGGAGGGCATCAGGTCGGGTGCGAGCTGGACCCTCGAGAACTCCAGGTCGAGGGAGCGGGCGAGCGCCTTGACGGTGAGCGTCTTCGCCACGCCGGGGACCCCTTCCAGGATCACGTGTCCGCGCACGAGCAGCGCCGCCAGGAGTCCCGACACCACGGGATCCTGGCCGATCACCGCCTTGCCGACCTGTTCGCGGACCGCCTCGAGCGCTTCTCTCGGCTCCGTCACGCCGGACCTCCCCTGGCTCGCATCTCGACTTCCGCCAGGAGGCTACCCAGGCGGATGAGCTCCTCGTCGGTCTTCGGTTCGGGCCCGGCGAGCGCATCCTCCACACGATCCGATGGCATCCCGGTCGCGTGCGCGGCGACGGCAGGAAGGGCATCGTGCCCCGGCTCGACGCCGAAGCGCCGGCCCATCCGAGCTCGGGTCGACTCCCGCATCACGCGGGCCGCGTAGCTGAGACTTCGGCCACGGCGGTAGAGGCGCGATGTCGCCCGAACAAGCTCGCTCGCCGGGATCGGCGTGATCGGCTCCTCCATCACCGGCTTGCCCAGCCTCCGGCCGCGCACCGCCGCGAACGCGACCGCCGCCAGACCGATCGCGACGACCATCGCTTTCGCTCGATCCGGCAGGGCTGCCCAGACGCTCATCGGCGACGCCCCTCCTTGTGGAGCGGTCGGCGTGCCGAACGTCACCGCCGATCCGCTCCCCAGCGTCCGAAGAGCGAACAGGGCGTTGTCGGCCGACCGCAGATATTCGTTGGTGAACGCGGTGAAGCCGCCCAGGAGCACGACGCTGCCGTCACCGTGCGCCCGCACCAGCACGACACCACCGAAGCAGGAGACGAACCGATCGCCGCGGAGCGTCCGCTCCGACGCCCTGGCGACGACCCGTCGCACGCCCACCACCTCTTCCGCGAGACACGCCGGCTCCAACGTCTGCGCGCCGACGAGACCGAGTGGCTCGCCGGCCTCGGCGCCGGCGAGTCCCACGACCGGAGAGGCCGGGTCGGCGACGACGAGCCGGCCTCCGCCCTCCGCCCAGTCCAAGAGCGACCGAGCCTCCTCCGGCGTGCGGAGATCGTGCAGCAAGACGTAGGTCCCGTCGGCCGAGGGCGGCGGTCCCCCCTCGGACACGTCTAGGCCCGACGTCGCGAGGAACCGTCGGAGGGCGAGCGTCGACTCACCGGACTCCGCCCGCGGCATCCACAGGACCAACACCACGAGGAGCACCACGATGGTCAGCCAGACGGAGATCATCCGCCTGCTCACGCGGACCTCGCGAGCGTGACCGCTCTGCGCATCGTGTCGACCTCGTCGGGCCCGGGGGCGGCGCCCCCGTAGGCCACACGCTCGAAGGTACCGGTGGCCTCGGATACCGCCTCGAACAGGTCGGGTCGAACGACACGCACGGTCGATCGGGCTTCTCCGGCAGTGAGCGCGGGAACGTCCATCAGGAGGCCTCGTCCCGACAGCGAGGCGAGCAATCCTCGATAGAAGGCGTGGATCGCGCCGTGCAGGTCGCCTGCCCGGAACGCATCCTCCGCGCGCGCGATCCAGTCGACGCGCTGGCTCGTCGTGGAGGACCCGACGACCATCGACGTCTCGGGGACGAGCCGCAGGCGACGGAGCAGCCAGAACGCGAGCAACCCGAGCCCGACGATCGCCGCCCACGCGACGAGCGTGCCGGCTCCCCTGAAGGCGAACACCCGCGAGAGGAAGCCCTGGATGAACTCGATGACCGCTCGGCGGATCCGTTCGACGAGACCCGGCTCCACCTGGATCGCACCCCGGTAGGCAGCGTCGAGTGCGGTCTCGACGTCGCCGGGATCGACCGGACGTGCATCGACGGCGCGGTCGAGGGCTCCGTGCATCGCCTGTATCCGGACACCTGCTCGGCGGAAATCTGCCGCCTCGTCCCCGCCCAGCCGTTGGAGCGTCGGATCCGCTTCGATCGATGCGGTCCACCCCTCTATCCGAACGACCACGGGGAAGCCGAGCGTGTCACGGATCTCCGTCATCCGAGCGCGGGAGGGATCCGTTTCGCCCGCCTCGGCGAGCGACGCGGCGCTCGCCAGGCGCGCTCGCAGCTCCTCGATGGGGATCGCCGTCTGCGCCGAAGCGCCGGCGGCGATCCCGACGACGAGGCCGAGCGCCAAGCCCGTGACGAGGAAGAGGGAGAGCGGGGAGACCCTCCTCACCGTGGTGAGGACATCTCCTGGGCCATCACTTCGAGGTCGAAGGCTTCCTTCCGGATCCGAAGATCGAAGTAGAGCAGCACCGTGATCAAGGTCGAGAACGGTGTCGTGATGATCGCCGCCAGGGAGCCTCCGATCGCGAGGAACGGCCATCCTCCGGGACCGATCTCCGCGAACGCGATCGTTCCCGGGATCGACAGGATGCCCTCGACGACGCTCGCCATGATCCCTGCGAGCACCAGCGTCCCCAAGATCTTCCAGAAGAAGCCCTTCGCGAGCTCCCACGATCGGCGGAGGGCCTTGGACCCTTTCTTCCCCTCGACGACGAGCACGGTCGATCCGAACACGAACCGCACGAACGCGATGATCAAGAAGACGACCATGACGATCCCGAGGACGATGGCGATCTCTTCTGCCCCCAGGGCCGCCCCGAAGATGAGGAGCACCACCCCGGGGATGAGGACCAAGAGGATCAGCAGGATCGTGATCCACAGGATCGAGTGGATCCGCGACACCGCGTAGCGGAAGGTCGGCCCGACCACCACCTCGTTGCCGAGGTAGACGTCGGCGGATGCCTTCGCGACCGCCGCCGTGAGGAACGGCTGGATCACCAACACCTGGATGACCCCCAGCACGACCGACGTGATCAGCGTGCCATCGACGTCCCCGGAGACGGAGGCCTCGGTGGAGAAGGGGCTTCCCATGCTTCGCGTCAAGAACGCCTGCAGGAACGTGATCGGCACGAGCGCGATCGCCACGATCGCCATCAGGCTCTTCCACTGTGCGCGATACAACCTGATCGCGGCATCCAGGATCTCTCCGACGCCCATGGGCCGCAACGCGAGCGGCCGGCTCCGCGAAGCGGTCGGGATCCCCGACGGCGGCGGGGGCAAGGGTTGGCCGGGTGGCAACGGCGGGGGTGGCGGTGGCTGACCGTCCATCCGACGCATCCTACGACGCATCCCGGCCGGCTCGACCTAAGGGGCTCGTCGCGCCGGGCGGCCGGCGCGGAGGACTCACTCCGAGGAGTGCCCGGGGTGGGATTCGAACCCACACGCCCCTTCCGGGGCAAGCGCTTTTAAGGCGCCGTCGTCTGCCTGTTCCGACACCCGGGCCGGTTCGATGCTAGCGCTCCGTAGGCCACTCGGGTACTCATGTTGGTCCTTCGGGTGACCGATACAAGCGGGGTGAGAGACGAACGTGGATTCACCCTCATCGAGCTGATGATCGTGGTGATGATCATCGGTGTCCTCGTCGTGATCGCACTGCCCACCTTCCTGGGAGCACGGACGAAGGCTTATGACCGTGCGGTGCAGTCCGACATCCGGAACGCGTTCGCTGCCGAGAAGGCCTACTTCACGGACACCCTCACCTATACGACCGATCCTGCGGAGATGACGGCGATCGAGGCTGCCATCCTCTATGTGGATGGCGACACGCCGCTGATCACCGGCGTGGCGTACCTCCACCTCCATCCGATCCCTAACGCGATCTTCGTGTCCGGGATGAGCGTTTCCGGCACCTGCTTCTACCTGCGCGAGATCGACGGCGGCGGCGTCCGGTTCGCGACGGACACCGCGTGCGGCGTGGCCGACATCCAGGTCTTCGGGAGCTCCTGGTAGACAAGGCGCCACCGCAAGAGCTCCGACTTTTGCCCCCCGATGTCCGGCCCGCGGTCGCTACCATCCGGAGATGCGAGATCTCACGGCGCTGCCGAAGGCCGAGCTGCACGTGCATCTGGAAGGGGCGATGCGGGTCACCACCGTTCGGGAGCTCGCGGACCGAGCCGGTGCCGCGACGCCCCTAGGTCTCACGGGCGAGGGCTGGCGCTTCGCGGGACCCGACGACTTCATCGCGCAGTACACGGCGGCCTGCGCCCTTCTGGCCGAAGCGGAGGACTTCCGGCGTATCGCCTATGAATTCTGCGAGGACGAGTCGCGGAACGGCGTCCGTTACGTCGAGGTCGTGTTCTCCCCCAGCAACCACGCCACGCGCCTCGGTGAGGACTGGTTCGGGCCGATCGAAGCGGTGCTGGACGGCCTCGAGGCCGGACGGCGCGACTTCGGGGTGACGGCCCGCGTCGCGCCCGATCTCGTGCGCGACGCGGGCCTCGAGATGGCCGAGCGGTCACTCGAGGTCGCGCTGAAGTACGCCGGGCGCGGCGTGGTGGCACTGAACGCCGCGGGCAGTGAACGGTCGGCGGTCGCCCCCTTCGGCCCTCTCTTCCGACGTGCGAAAGACGCGGGCCTCCGATCCGTACCGCACGCTGGCGAGTGGGCCGGCCCCGGCAACGTGTGGGAGACGCTCGAGCACTGCATGCCCGATCGCATCGGGCATGGAGTGCGGTCGGTCGAAGACCCGATCCTCGTCCGGCATCTCGCGGAGAGGGGGATCCCGCTCGAGGTTTCGCCCGTGTCCAACGTCGCCACCGGTGTGTACCCGTCGCTCGCGGAGCACCCGTTCCGGGTGCTCCGAGACGCCGGCGTCACGGTGACCCTCAACTCCGACGACCCGCCGATGTTCGGAGCATGGCTCGCCGACGTCTACCGAGCGGCGGCGGAGACCTGGAGCTACGACGAGGACTCGCTGGCGGAGATCGCCCGCACGGGCGTGCGAGCTTCGTTCGCCGACGACGATCTCAAGTCGGAGATCCTCGAGGGCATCGATACCTGGCTCGCCGAGCCCGGCGGAAGCTGAGCGACGGCGCTACGCCCCTCCGCCGGTCTTCTCGATCGTCACCTTCTCGATGTAGACGGCGAGCTTCGGGCGCTGACCGGAGAGATCCGTCGCATTCGGGTCCACGATCGGTAGGGCTTGGATCTCCTGGGCGACGTCGAGCCCCTCGACGACCTTTCCGAAGATCGTGTAATTCGGGTTCCCGTCGAGATTGGTGCCATCGGGGCCGGTGATGAGGAAGAACTGGCTTCCACCCGTGTTGGCCCCCGCGTTGGCCATCGCGAGGGTGCCCGGCGTGTAGGACAGCTTGCCGGCGAGCTCGTCGGGGATCGCGTACCCGGGACCGTCCTGCCCCGTTCCGGACGGATCACCACCCTGGATCACGTCGATCGAGGTGTCCAGGCGATGGAAATACTGGCCGTCGAAGTAGCCCTCGTTCGCCAGGAAGACGAAGGAGTTCACGGTCTGCGGCGCGCGCTTCGCATCGAGCTCGATCACGATGGTGCCGCACGAGGTCACCATCGTGGCCGTGTAGGTCGCCTTCCTGCCGATCGTCATCGGCGGCGGACCGGCGAACTGCGGCTTGGGCTTCCCGGCTTTGGCGGGCACCTCGCCGCCGCACGCCACCTCACCGGAATCGTTGGCGGCGGTGGGAGTGATCGTCCCGGTCTTCGTGCCGGGTGCGGCGGAGGGCGACGCGCTCGGCGAGGGGCTCGTCGATGGGGTCGAGGATGGCGCGGCGGCATCGGTGTCGTCGCCGAGCAGCATGCCGAGGCCCACGACCACCACGGCCACCGCGAGCACTCCGACGACGACGCCCACGATGAGGTTGCGCCTGCGTACGGCGGCGTCTCGCTCCGCCTGCCGTCGGGCGGCGAGCTTGGCGAGCTGGCGATCCCTGCTGCGTTTGGACATCGGCGGTCGAGGTTACCGGACGTCCAGCAGTTCCAGGGCTAAGCCGTCCAGGATGTCCGTCTCGCTCACGAGCGCCCGCTCGAACCCGAAGCGCCGCATCGCATTCACCAGGATCGTCGCGCCGGCGACGATCACGTCGCCCCGGCCGGTGGGCATCACGGGGATCGCGGCACGCTCCACGTTGGTCATCGTGGCCAGGTCCGAGAGGGTCCGCATGGCATCTGCGATCGAGAGGGTCGATCGGTGGATCACGTCCGGGTCGTAGCGCACGAGCCCGAGCGCACAGGCCTGGAGGGTGGTCGCCGTGCCCGCCACCGCCACGAGCGTGCGCGCGTCCCGAGCGGGAACCGCTCGCTCGACCTCCTCGAGGTGCGGCTCGATCAGCGCTCCGAAGGCACGGAGATCGTCCCCGGTCGGTGGGTCCGAAGGCCGGACGCGCTCGGTGAGTCGGACGCTCCCCATCTGCGTGGAGATCGCGTGGTCAACGATCGAGGGTTCCCGTCCGGACACGAACTCCGTGGACCCGCCGCCGATGTCGACCAGGAGGAACGGCCCGTCGGCGGGATCGAGTCCCCGCGTTCCCCCGAGGAACGAGAGCGCGGCCTCCCGCTCTCCGTCGATCACCTCGGGATCGGAGTCGAGCAGCTTCCGCAGCGGCTCGACGAGCTCCTCCCTGTTCGAGGCGTCGCGAACGGCGCTGGTGGCTCCGAGACGGATGCGCTCCGCGTGCAGGGCACGAGCTCGGCGGACGAACCGGGCAACGACACTCAGGGTCCGATGGATCGACTCGGGAGCGAGCCTGCCGGTGCGATCCACATCCTTCCCCAGACGCGTGATGCGCATGTCTCGTGTGATCTCCAACGGGTCCTCACCCGGACCTCTGGGTTCCAGCACGAGCAGACGGGTCGAGTTCGTGCCCTGATCGATCGCCGCCACCCGGCCGGTCCGGTCGGTCCCGTGGATCGGCTCCACCCGCTCGGCCGTCCACCGCCCCACCGCATCGTCTCCGCCCGTGAGGTGATAGGCGTAATGGGCGTGGAGGCACTTGATGCCTCGGCGCGTGCCGCCGACCCCGCCCCACTCCTGCGCGCCAGGAACCATCTCCCCGCGCTCGGCCGCGTAGGCACGATGGGCGTCCTCCAGACGTTGCGCGATCGCAGGGTCGCCACCGAGACGCGCGATCCATCCCTCGGATTCGAGTCGCGAGACGGCCTTCACCGCGGCGGGACACGTGAGCCAGTAGATGGTGGGAAACGGGCGGCCCTCGGCGTCCAGCGGCCGGTTCCGGATCACCAGCGGATGCCCGCCGGTGCAGCGGGCGACGACCGAGAACGGAGTGGTGGGCTCACGGCCGAGTTGCCGATGGACCGCTTCGAGATCTGCTGCCCGGAGCTCGTCGCTCACGGACTACTTGCGCTTGTGCTCGACCGCGCGCTTGTAGTCGACCAACCGCTCCTCGGACTGACGCATGAACTTCTTCAGCATCTGCTCGAATTCGGGATCGGACCCGCGCCGAGCCCGCGGGGGCGCCGGATCCTGCAATGCCTTGATCGAGAGATCGATCTTGCCGTCCTCCTTGATGGCGACGACCTTCGCCTGGACGACGTCCCCTTCGCGGAGGTGGTCGTGGACGTCCTTCACGTAGTTCCGATCGACCTCGGAGATGTGAACCAGCCCCAGACGTCCGTCTTCGAGCTGGAGGAACGCCCCGTAGGGGGTGATGCGGGCGACGGTCCCGTCGATCACCGCGCCGACTTCGATCTCTGCGATGAGAGCGATCCCTTCCATCCAACGCGCCGCGAGGCGCGACCGAGGCGCGGCCCACCCGCGCGACAGGGGCCAGTGTGCGCGAAGCGCTGCGGGCCGTCAATGGGCCCGGGAGAGCGAACCCGCAGGTCACCGAGCCCAACCTCGTTCGTCTGGGGCTCCTCTGCGTTACCGTCGTGGGCCATGCTCGTGCGGCGTTTCGATGATCCCCTCGCCTTCCAAGAGGCTGCAACCCCCTACCTCGTGAGGGACGAGGCCCGGAACAACCTGCTCCTCGGGATCTCCACCACGCTGATCCAGCGACCGGATCTCTACGAGGCGTTCGACCTCTGGATCGTCTCCGACGGGGACGACGTCACCGGAGCGGCGCTCCGCACACACCCGCTCAACCTCGTGCTCGCACAACCTTCAGACGACGAGGCGCTGGACGCCCTCGTCGACCGGCTGCTCCAGGAGCGGCAGGCGCTCCCCGGGGTCATCGCGGCGCTCCCCGAGCTCGAAGCGTTCGTCGGCGCGTGGACGTCGGCGAACGATCTGGATGCCACGCGCGTGTTCCGCCACGGGGTCTATGAGCTGCGAGACGTGCTGCCTGTTCCGGCAGCTCCCGGTCACCCGCGTCCGGTGACTCCGGAGGACCGCGACCTCGTGATCCCATGGGTGGTCGCCTTCGCGGAAGAGGTGCTCCCGGCCGAGGGCGACGAGGCGGAGCGTCAGATCCGATTCGTGGAGTCCCGGCTCGCGGCCACCGACGAGGCCGGCATGTGGCTCTGGGAGGTCGATGGTCGGGCGGTGTCGGTCTCGGGCTACGGCGGAGCGACGCCGAACGGCATGCGCATCGGACCCGTGTACACGCCACCCGATCTTCGCGGACGAGGCTACGCCACGACGCTCGTTGCGGAGCAGAGTCGCTGGTTGCTCCGGACGGGCCGGACGCTCTGCTTCCTTTACGCCGACCTCGACAACCCGACCTCGAACGCGCTGTACCGCCGGATCGGCTACCGGATGATCGCCGAAGCAGGCGAGGTCAGGTTCGATCCGCGGGACGTCGCCTAGCCCGCGGACTGGCCCGCGGGGCCCGCTAGCACTCGGGGGGAGGTGCCGGCACGCCTTCCTTCGGGACCACGACGAACGCGATCTCGCCGTGTTTCACCATCCCGAGGCACTGGCGCGCGAGCCGCTCGAGGAATGCCCGGTCGCGGAGCTCCTCGGCGCGTGCGGCGAGCGCTCCGTTCTTCCGCTCCAGCGTCGCGGCCTGTTCCTCGAACCGGGCGAGCTCCGCCTTCTGCTCGAAGTACATCTGCGCGGGCGCGACCGAAAGGGCGAGCACGCTGACGATGAGCGTCAGCAGGACGGTCGCGCGCGCCGTCAGGCGCGCGCGACGGCGACGACGCCGGCTCGGCGATGTGTCTCGTGTCCGGATGGCACCGGCAGAGACGGCAGGGGAAGGGGCCGTCGCGCGCACGTGCTATCCGCCGCCTCCACCGAGCAGTTCGGCACCCGCGTAGCGGGCGTCGTCGCCGAGATGTTCCTCGATCCGCAGGAGCTGATTGAACTTGGCCGTGCGTTCTCCTCGCGAGGGCGCGCCCGCCTTGATCTGCCCGGCGTTGGTGGCGACCGCGAGGTCGGCGATCGTCGTGTCCTCGGTCTCCCCGCTGCGGTGGGAGACGACCACGCCGAAGCGGCTCCGCTGCGCCAACGCGATCGTGTCCAGCGTCTCCGTGAGGGTCCCGATCTGATTCACCTTGACCAGGATCGCGTTGGCGCCGCGCTCGCGGATGCCGCGTTCCAGCCGTTCCACGTTCGTCACGAACAGATCGTCCCCGACGATCTGCGTGCGCTCGCCGACGGCCCCGAGCAGCTTGGCCCATCCCGCCCAGTCGTCCTCCCCGAGCGGATCCTCGATCGAGACGATGGGGAAGCGATCGAGGAGGCCGGACCAGAAGGCGATCATGTCGTCCGCGGTCCGATCGGCGCCTTCCAGGTGATAGCGGCCGTCGTCGGTCGCGAGCTCGGAGGTCGCGGGATCCATCGCGAGGGCGACCTCGCCGCCGGGCTCGAACCCCGCCGTCTCGATCGCCTGCAGGAGCAGCTCGAGCGCCTCGGCGCCGGTCGCGATCTGCGGCGCGAACCCACCCTCATCGCCGACCGCGGTCGACAACCCCTTGTCGTGAAGGATCCGCTTCAGCGCGTGGAAACACTCGGCCCCCCAACGGAGCGCCTCCGAGAACGACGAGGCGCCGACCGGCATCACCATGAACTCCTGCAGCTCGAGCTCGTTGTCCGCGTGCGCGCCGCCGTTGATCACGTTCAGCATCGGCGTTGGGAGGACGTGCGCGTTCGGCCCACCGAGGGAGCGCCACAACGGCAGCCCTTGCGAGTCGGCGGCTGCCTTCGCGGCGGCCAGGGACGCACCCAGGATCGCGTTCGCACCGAGGTTCGACTTGTCGTCCGAGCCGTCGAGGTCCACGAGTGCCCGGTCGAGCGACCGCTGCTCGTACGCGTCCATCCCGGCGAGGGTCGGGGCGATCGCGTCGTGGACGTTCGCGACCGCCTTCAGAACTCCCTTGCCACCGAACCGGCTCTGTTCGCCGTCGCGGAGCTCGAGCGCCTCGTGCGTTCCGGTCGAGGCTCCCGACGGGATCGACGCACGTCCGAACGCGCCGTCATCGAGCCACACGTCCACCTCGATCGTGGGATCCCCACGGGAGTCGAGGATCTCGCGCGCGCGAACGGACTCGATCAGAGACATCGGGCTCCGAATCGTAGTCGACCCGGAGCCGCGGCCCGGGATTTCGACGAGCTACGGAAGGGACTCGCCTTCGGGCGGCTTCGTGAACTGCCAGAACCGACCGACGGGATCGAACCCCAGATCGACGTAGAGCTCCTTCGGCCAGTCGGCATCGTCGGCGATGAGGAAGACGAGATCCGCGCCTCCCTCTCGCGCATGGCGGACCGCGTGACCGACGACGCACCTGGCGATCCCGCGGCGGCGGAACCGTTCGAGCGTCTGCACGTCGTCGATCTCGGCGACGCCGTCGTGCACATACAGCTCGCAGAGGCCCGCGAGCACCCCGTCGACACGGGCGACGAAGAACCGGACGCCCGTCCGATCGACGAAGACCCGTCGGACGGCGGCGTTCGCCTCCGCCCCGGCCCGTGTGATGCCGCCGTGGCTCTGGAGGTTGGCCTCGAGCAGTAGCGGATAGATCTCGTCGAACGTGGACTCCTCCGCCGTAGCGTCCGACTCCCGGTCGGCGTCACGGCGCCGCACCATGTAGACGAGCCGGTCGACCTCCCACCCATCTCGTCCGAACGTTTCGGCGAGTCTCGATCCGGTCGCTTCGTCGGGGACGACGATCGCGCGGTGCGCGAAGGCTTCGTACAGCCGATCGGTTTCGGCGATGAGCTGCTCCGTGGTCGCACCGACCGGCATCTCGAGCCGAAGGAGGTTGCCGTCGATGTACGACGGGAAGTCGTCGTTGAACAGGGCGGTGCCGAAGCCCGAGCGCTCGATGCGCGTGCTCGTGGACTCCTCCCGCCACCGGAGATACGACTCGATCCTGTCGCGGTCCTCGCTCACGTCGGCCGACGATATCGGTTGCGGATGCGAGAACGGCGACGCAGACTGCCCTCGTGGATCCGAGCGAACGACGGTCGGCGTGCTGCTTCGACGAGTGGGCGTCCCGGAACGCCGCGCGCGCGCGCAAGCGGGGCACGGTCGCCGACATCACTCGATCCTTGCTCGCCGCCCTGGAGGAGCAGGCTCCTCGGCGGCAAGGTCTGGTCGGGAGGACGGTGCTGGATCTCGGTTGCGGCGTCGGCGACCTGGCGCTCGCGACGCTCGCCCGCGGCGCCGCGAGCGCCGACGGCATCGACTTGGGTGAAGGAGCCATCGAGGAAGCCCGGTCGCTCGCCGCGGAGCGAGGGCTCGCGGATCGAGCGACCTTCTCGGTGGGCAACGGCGCGGTCGAGCGGCTCCAGCGACACGATGTGATCGCATTGAACCGGGTGCTGTGCTGCTACCCGAGCGTGGATCAGCTGCTGGAGAACGCGCTGGGCGCGGCGGGCGACGTGTTCGCGTACACGGCCCCGATCCACGCGGGTCTCAGGGGGCGGTTCAACCGGGTATGGATCGCGATCTCGAACAGGTGGTTCCGTCTGCGGGAGCGGAAGTTCCGAGGGTTCCAGGCCTTCGTCCACGACCTCGACGCGGTCGATCGACGGATCGAGGACGCGGGTTTCCGGAAGGCACACGCGGCGCATCGCCGCGTGTGGCAGGTCGCCGTGTTCACGCGCGCCTGACCGCCTGCACGCCTACGGATCGCGGGCGTCGCGGAACAGCGCACGGACCTCGTCCTCGGAGACCAGTGTCGGGTCGAGACCGCGCTCCTCCGCCAGCGACCGGAAGCGCTCGTACCGCTCCGCGAAGCCGCGGGTGGTTCGCCGCAGAGCGCTCTCGGCGTCCACGCCGAGCTTCCGGGCAGCCGCCACGGCGGCGAACAAGACCTCGCCGATCTCCCGCTCCGCGTCATCCGATGCTCCCGAGAGCTCGCCGACCTCCTCGCGGAGCGCCGTCACGGCGGCCTCCGAGCTCTCCCACTCGACCCCCCATCCGGCGGCCCGGCGCTGGACCTTAGCCGCCCGGGCGAGCGCCGGCAGCGTCGCCGGGATCTCGTCCTCCACGTTCGACCGCGCCCCCGATCCTTCCTGCGCCTTGAGCTTCTCCCAGTTCGTGAGGACCTCCTCGGAGCCTGAGACCTCGACCTCCCCGAAGACGTGAGGGTGACGATGCACGAGCTTCTCGATGAGCCGTCTCGCGACGTCATCGACGTCCCAGCGCCCCTCGTCCGAGGCGATCTCGGCGTGGAACACGACCTGCAACAGGAGATCGCCGAGCTCGTCGCGGATGGACTCGGAGTCGCCCGCGTCGATCGCCTCGATGAGTTCGTGCGTCTCCTCGAGCAGGTGCCTCGCAAGGGACTCGTGCGTCTGCTCCCGATCCCAGGGACACCCGCCCGGTCCACGCAGGCGAGCCATCACCTTGACGAGGTCGAGCAGTCGGAGACCCTCCTCGGACGAGGGCACGGGACCGGACGGGATGTGCGACGACGGATCGGGACGATCGCCGCTCACGGCGAGGGGGAGGCGGGTGCATCTTCCGGGTCGGTGCTCCGGACGGCGGTCAGCGAGAAGGTGGTCGGCTCGAAGCGCCCGTACCTCGGGTTCACCTCGACGCCGATCTCCTCCGCCCGATCCGACAACCACCCCTGGAACTCTCGATCGGCGAGCGGTTCGAGCAGCCCCGCCTTCGCCTCGGAGTACGGCGTGACGCCCTTGTCGACCAGGTAGATCACGTGCCATCCGAACTGCGTGTGGACCGGCCGCGACACCTCCCCGGGCTCGAGGGCGACGGTCGCTCGGGCGAACTCGGGCACGTACGTCGTCGCCGCCGCGCTGCCGAGGCTCCCGCCGCTGTCCTTCGCACCGGGCTCGGTCGAGACCTTGCGGGCGAGCGCCATGAACTGTGCCTCCGTCGCGTCGCGGACTCGTCGGAAGACGCTCTGCGCCTCGGCCTCCGTCTCGACGAGGATGTGGTTCGCCTCCACGGTCGTGAACTCGAGCGCGCGCTGCTCGTACTGAGCGCGGAGCTCCTCGGCCCCGACTCGTTCTTCGGCGATCGCCGACCGCACCGCACGGATCGTCAGGATCTTCCGACCGAACTCGAAGAGATCGTCGCGCGTCACGTCATGCGCGCCGAGCGCCCGTGCCAGCTCGTCGGTGCCGACCTGCCCCTCGAGCTGAGAGATCGCCCCCTCGACCTCGTCGTCGGAGGCGGTGATGTCGTTGGCGTCCGCGTAGCCGGCAACCGCCGCCCACAGCAGCTCGCCGGAGAGCGCGATCCGGTTGCACGCGGCGCTCTCACCCTCCCCGCCCGCGACGGACTCGCCTCCACACGCGGTGCCCTGCAGGTCCGCGAGCGCCTCCTGCAGACCGACGGCCTCTCGGAGGTCCGCATCCTCGATGTCCAGGTCGCCCACGCGCGCCACCTCGGGCTTGCTCAGACCACAGGCGCTCACTGTCAGGACGACCAAGAGCACGCGAGCAGACCGGGGGATGGACATCAGAGCGAGCAGTCTACCGGCGAGCCTCGTCGGCGATGGAGACGGCGTCGCCGATCGCCTCCCGCAGTCGGGCCTCCACCCAACCGGGGAGCTCGACGCTCGCGATCCGCTCCGGCGCGAGGTTCAGCGTTCGCTTCGCCTCGTGGAAGGTCGCACTCGGCACGCGGTCCGCGAGGTCCAGTCGGAGGGCCTCCGGGAGCTCCACCGGACGGATGCGCACCTGGTCCCGATAGGTCGACACCTCCTCGACGCCCAGCTGCCGGCTGGTGACTCGGAGGGACGCGACCGCGAAGAGGGTGTCCACCTCCGCGGGAAGGGCTCCGTACCGATCGATCGTCTCCTCCCGGATCCGTTCCAGGGCATCGTGATCCCCGGCGAGCGAGATCCGCCGATAGAGCTCGAGACGGAGGGATTCCTGCGCCACCCAGCCCGGGGGCACGAACGCTCGCACGGGTAGGTCGATCCGAAGCTCCTTCTCCTCGGCGATCGGCTGACCCTGCAGCTCCGCGACCGATTGCTGGAGGATCCGGCAGTACGCATCGAAGCCGACCGCGGCGATGTGTCCGTGTTGTTCGGCGCCGAGGAGGTTGCCGGCGCCCCGGATCTCGAGGTCACGGAGCGCGATCCGGAACCCGGACCCGAGCGCCTGGTGACGCGAGATGGTCGCCAGGCGCTCGTGCGCCTCCTCGGTGAGCTCCCGTACCGGTGGGAAGAAGAAGTAGGCGAACGCGCGCTCGCCGCTCCTGCCGACACGCCCGCGCAGCTGGTAGAGCTGCGCCAGCCCGAGCTTGTCCGCCCGGTCGACGATCAGGGTGTTCGCGTTCGGCACGTCGAGCCCCGACTCGATGATCGTCGTGCAGACGAGGATGTCGGCGTCCCGGTCCCAGAAGCGCACCATCTGCCGTTCCAGCGTGTCCTCGTCCATCTGGCCGTGCGCCATGACGATCCGGGCCTCGGGAAGCTGCTGTTGCAACCAGGCAGCGTGTCGGTCGATCGTCGCGACACGGTTGTGGACCCAGAACACCTGCCCCTCTCGAAGGAGCTCTCGACGGACGGCGCCGAGCGCCAGTCCCTCGTCGTAGCCGCCCACGTATGTGAGCACCGGCTGCCGGTCCTCGGGCGGCGTGTCGACCGTGGACATCTGGCGGATACCCGTGAGCGCCATCTCGAGCGTCCGCGGGATCGGCGTCGCCGTCATCGTGAGCACGTCGACGTGTGCGCGGAACCGCTTCAGGCGCTCCTTGTGCGCCACGCCGAACCGTTGCTCCTCGTCGACGACCAGCAGTCCGAGGTCCCGGAACGAGACGTCGGCGCCCAGCAGCCGGTGTGTACCGATCACCACGTCCACGCGTCCCGCCGCCACGTCCGCGACGACGTCCTTCTGCTGCGCCGGCGACAGGAATCGGGAGAGCATCGCCACCTTCACCGGATAGGGCGCGAACCGTTCGCCGAACGTCACGAAGTGCTGCTCCGCGAGCAACGTCGTCGGCACCAGGACCGCGACCTGCTTGCCGTCCATCACGGCCTTGAAGGCGGCGCGAACGGCGATCTCGGTCTTGCCGAACCCGACGTCGCCACAGATCAGCCTGTCCATCGGCACGGGTTGCTGCATGTCCGCCTTGACCTCGTCGATCGCGGTCACCTGGTCACGGGTCTCCTCGTACGGGAACGCGTCCTCCAGCTCGAGCTGCCACGGCGTGTCCTGCCCGAACGCGTGCCCTGGGACGGCCATCCGAGCGCTGTAGAGACGAACCAGCTCTCCGGCCATGTCCTTGACGGCACGCTTCACCTTCGCCGTCGCTCGCGCCCAGTCCGACCCGCCGAGGCGGTGGAGGCGGGGAGCATCTCCGCCCAGGTACTTCGCCACCATGCCGACCTGTTCCGACGGTACGTACAGCTTGTCGTTGCTGGCGTACTCCAAGATCAGGTAGTCGCGCTCGGCGCCGGCCAGCTCGCGATGGACGACCCCGCCGTACCGGCCGACCCCGTGGATCCGGTGGACGGCGAAGTCTCCGGGTTCCAGCTCATCGGCCACCGACGCGGTGGCTCGGCTCGCGAATCTCGGGGCGCTCCGCGTGTGTCGCCGGGAGCCGAAGAGATCCTCCTCGGTGACGACGGCGAGACGGCCGGGCTCGAAGAGGAAGCCGGAGGCGAGCGGGGCTTCGATCCGTTCGACCGGAAGGTCGCCGACGACCTCGGCAGCTCGCTGGAGCGAGCCGTGCCCGCGCCCGACGAGCACGATCCTCGTGCCGTCGGCCGCGGCCCGCTCGAGACGGTTCGCGAGCTCGCCGGGGTTCCCCTCGGCCGTCCCCCAGCCCGAGATCGCGAGATCGATCCCGTCGCTGAACTCCGTCAGCCGAAGCTGCACATGACCCTCGATCGCATCCTCGAGTGGCGCGAGCATCGTCGGCCCCGGCCAGTCGATCGCCGAGGCGAGCGCCTCCGCCTCCGCGTGCGCCTGCGCGGCTCGTTGGAGCGTGCGCTGCGCCTGCGTGATCACGACCCAGGAGCCGTCGGTGAGCAGCTGCCCCGGCGTCGACATGTGGTCGAACAGGAACGGCGCCAACGTGTCCGAACCCTCGAAGCGGAGTCCGTCGGCGAGCCGCTGGAGTCCGTCGCGGAACCGATCGGGCATGTCGGGGGCGCGACGCGCCGCCACCGACCGGAGCTCGTCGTCGAGGAAGAGCTCCCGGACCGGTGAGACCTCGATCGCGCCCACCTCCTTCGTCGAGAGTTGGGTCGAGGGCGAGAACTCGCGGAGCCGCTCGATCTCATCGCCCCAGTACTCGAGCCGAGCGGGCCGCCGGGCGACGCCGGGGAACACGTCGACCACCCCACCGCGGACGGCGAACTCCCCCCGGTGCTCGACGACGTCGACCCGGACGTAGCCCAGGTCGGAGAGCCGTCCCGCGAGCGCATCCGGCGCGAGCTCCACGCCCGCAGCGAGCTGGAGCGGAGCCACCGTGCCGAGCGTCGGCGGGACCGCCTGCATCGCCGCCAGGTAGGGGGCGACGATCACGAACGGCCCCTCGGCGGCGCGGAGGCGCCCGAGGGCGTCGGCCCTTCGGGCCGCCACCTCGGGCGCCGGATCCATCCCCTCGTAGGGAAGCGCGTCCCAGGCCGGGAGGAGGGCGACGGACTCCGGCCCGAGGTACGCCCCGATCTCCGAGGCGAGGTCCTCCGCCTCCCGAGGCCCGGGGGTGACCACCATGAGTGGGACGTCCAGCGCGAGCGCCAGCCCCGCCAGCAGGAAATCCTGTCCTGCGTCGGCCCTCGCCACGATCGGGCGGGCACGTTCGAGGAGGAGCCGCTCGAACGGCTCCGACGTGACGAGGGCCTGGAGCACCTCCCGAAGCGACATCCCACCTCCCGGACACGCGAACGCCAACGCGAACAGCCCCGTCGCGGTCGCGACGGGGTCTCGAAGGAGGAAGTCTAAACGGCGCGGAGTCTTCCGCCGCTACGGTCTTTGGCGACGCGACCGCGACCGCGAGCCGGGGGCTCATCGGATGTGGGCGAAGAGGCGTCCGCGAGATTGAACTCCGCTTCGCGCGCGGACAGCCACTGCCAGAACGCCTCCGGCCCGAGCGGCTTCGCGATGTAGAACCCCTGCGCCTCGTCGCATCCGAAGTCGCCGAGTCGGTCGAACGTCTCCCGGTCCTCCACGCCCTCCGCGACGACACGGAGCCCCAGGCTCCGGCCCAGCTCGACGGTGGCCCGAACGATCGTGAAGTCGTCGGCCCGAACGAGCATGTGCGACACGAACGAGCGGTCGATCTTGAGCTCCTCGATCGGCAGCCGTTTCAGGTACGAGAGCGAGGAGAACCCTGTCCCGAAGTCGTCGATCGACAACCCCACCCCGAGGCGGGAGAGTTCGTTCAGGACGGCGTCGGATCGGCCCGAGTCGGCGACGAGGAAGCTCTCGGTCAGCTCGAGCTTCAGGAGCGAGGCCGGCACGTCGAACCGCTCGAGGAGGCCGCCCACCAGGTCGGGCAGGTCCTGGTCGAGCAGGCTCCGCGGCGACAGGTTGACGGCCACCGGAAGGCGGATGTCGTAGTCCGCCCACGACCGTAGCGTGCGCACGACGTCCTCGATCGCCCAGTAGGTCAACGGCTTCAGGAGGACGGTCTTCTCGACCATGGGGATGAAGTCGGCGGGCGACAGTCGCCCCAGCGTCGGGTGCTCCCAGCGGATCAGGGCCTCGGCGCCGGCGACACGCCCGTCGGAGAGGCGAACCTTCGGCTGCAGGTACATCCGGAACTGGCCGTCCTCGATCGCGGGGCGCACCTGCGTCACGAGCGTCAGGAGCTCTGGCTTGTAGCGGTCGATGACCTCGTCGTAGACCTCGAAGCCGACACCCGATTCCTTCGCCGCGTACATCGCGACGTCCGCGTGCCGCAGCAGCATGTCGGGATCCTCCGAGTGAGCCGGATACAACGCGACACCAACGCTGCCGGAGACGTCGAGATCGAGCTCCTCCACGCGGATCGGCTGCCGGAGTCCTTCGACGATCTGTTCCGCGACGTTCGAGGCCGTCTCTTCGTCCTTGAGGTCGGCGAGCAGAACGCCGAACTCGTCGCCGCCGAGCCGTGCCATCAGATCACCGTCCCGGAGCGATCTGGCGATCCGCGGCCCGATGGCCGTCAGGAGCTTGTCGCCGAAGTGATGGCCGAGCGCGTCGTTGATCTCCTTGAAGTGATCGAGGTCCATCAGCATCACGGCGATCTTCCCGCCCGTCTTCTCGGCTTCCGCGATCGCGTTCGCGAGGCTCCGCAGGAACAGCAGTCGGTTGGGGAGGTCGGTGAGGTGGTCATGCAGGGCCTGGTATTCGTTCTCCGCCTGCTTGGCGGCGAGCTCCTCGGTCGCGAGCTCGAGCGAATGGGTCCTGTGCAGCATCTGCCACGCGAACGCGAGCGGCGCGATGAACACGACGATCCACCAGAGGCCGACCGTGCGCGTGGTGGTGGTGACGAGCAGGCTGAATAGTGCGAGGCCGAGGTAGGAGAGCAGGAACTCCGCGATGACACCCTCGTGCATCGCGCGAAGCACGTGATCGAGCCGGTGGCGATACCGCAGGGTCTGCCACTCCGCGGTCACCATCGTGCTGATGGCGTACCCGATGAGCGCGGTGAGGATGACCACGCAGCCCACCACGAACCACCGGTCGTGGAGATCGGTGAAGCGGTGGAAGAGCGTTGACATCGCGAGCACGGACAACGCGAGCTGCGCGTGCCGGAAGACGATCGTGAGCGGAGGATGTTCGCGCCGAAGCTCCTCGCGATCGATCGACGCCGCGAACGCGATCACCGCCGCGACCGGCGCCGGATACAGGAGGGCAACCGAGAGCTCGAGCGGGAAGCTCAGGCTGAAGGGGAACGGCATCCGCCGCGGCAGGGGCATGAGGTGCACGAGCGCGATCGCCCCGCCCCACACCAGGATCTTCCAGTCGAGGAACCCGAACGACGTCTGCCAGACCTCATACCCGAGATAGACGAGCAGGGGGATCGCCACCAAGAGCTCGTAGGCCCGAACGGCGAAGCGCCGGCCCACACGGGTGGCGGCACGGACGGACGGCGTTCCTTCTACGCTCGCCAATCGCTCACCTCCCGCTCGTCGCTCCGATGGATGGCGGCCCAACGCAGCGAGGAGAGGCGGCCTCGAAGAAGGCCATGCCTCAACGAACGGAGACGTCGCGCCTTGCCCTCTTGTATCGGCCCAGGCCGGGAGACCTGAAGGTGGGAGTCCCCGTTCGTCCTACGGGCTGGGAGCCGAACGATTGAAGCGGTCCTGGGTGCGTTCCAGGCCGTCCGTGATCAGCGAACGGACGGCGTCGGCCGCGTGGCCGGCGAGGATCGCGAAGTCGGCATCGTCGCGGCTGCCGACAGGCTGCAGCACGAAGTCCGCGGGGTCTTGCCGACCCGGAGGGCGGCCGATGCCGACGCGGACCCGGAGGTACTCCGGGGTGCGGAGGGCCTGATCGAGCGAGCGCAGTCCGTTGTGACCGCTGTTGCCGCCGCCGAGCTTCACCCGGATCGTGCCGGCCGGGATGTCCAGCTCATCGTGCACCGCGATCAGCTGGGATGGGTCGACCCCGTTCTTCGCGGCGAGGGACGCGTACGAAGGACCCGACTCGTTCATGAACCGGGTGGATCGGGCGAGGATGACCCGTTCGTCACCGACGCGGATCTCCGCCGTTTCGACAGGCAGGAAACGAACCTTCCGGAACCGCTCCCGGGCCTCGTGGGCGAGGTCCTCGGCGACCATCCGGCCGACGTTGTGACGGGTCCTCGCGTAGCGATCGCCGGGGTTGCCGAGACCGGCGACGAGCCAGGCCATCGACTAGCTCTCGCCGTCCCCCTCGGGGGCCTTGGACTCGCCTTCGGCCCCCTCCTCGGATCCGGCGGCTTCGCCACCCTCGCCCTCGGCGGCTTCGCCTTCCTCGCCCTCCGGGACCTCGCCCTCGGCGGCCTCCTCCTCGGGAGCGGCTTCGGCCTCGGGAGCCTCCTCGCCCGCCACCGCCAGGTCCAGCTCGGTGTCCATCATCGCGGGCTCAACGACGGCGAGCACCATCGTGTCGGGGTCGGTCAGGAACTCGACACCTTCCGGCGGGGTGAGGTCGCCGACACGAAGGGAGTCACCGATCTTCAACGAGGTGATGTCGAATTCGATCCGCTGGGGCACGTTGGCCGGCAGGCTCTCGATCTCCACCTCGCGGAGATGGTGTTCGATCACTCCTCCCGAGTGCACCCCGACCGAATCGCCGATCTCGTGGAGCTCGATGTTCACGGTGATCTTCTCGTCGCGGCGCACCGCCATGAAATCGACGTGGATGAAGCGGTTGTGGATGAGGTCGCGCTGGATCTCACGGGCGATGGTGAGGTACTCGTCGCCGTCGAGCTTCAGGTCGACCAGGACGCTCGCCTGGCCCATCGCGTGGAAGATGTGCAGCAGGTCGAGTGCGCTCACGTGGATGGACGTCGCGTCCACGCCGGCCCCGTACAGGGTCGCGGGGACGCGTCCGTTCGCACGCAGACGTCGCGCGGGACCCTTGCCCTTCTCGGTGCGAGGTTCGGCGTGAAGGATGGCTTCCATGGCAGGTCAGAGGGTCCTTTTCGAAAGGGTCGATCCGGCCGGTCATGGTACCAGCGGCCGTGCGCCGACCGGCACGCGAGGCGAGCCCGATCGGCCCATCCCGTAGCATCCAGCCCGATGCAGCTCGCCCGCGCCGCCTCCGCGTTGCTGGGCACGATCCTGCTCGCGGCGGCGTGTCAGGGTCCACCGCGCGCCAGGGAAACCCCCGATCTGCTCCCGCCGGGCAGGCCCGAACGCGTGGACGCGTCCGCGTTCGCAACTCGATGGCCCATCAAGCATGTCGTCTTCATCATCAAAGAGAACCGAACCATGGATCACCTGTTCGGCCGCTTCCCCGGTGTGAACGGCGTCATCGAAGGCTACGACGGCGATCGGCTGCGACCGCTCCTGTCCCCGCCCGATCGCCTCCCCGAAGACATCCCCCATTGCTACGACTGCGCGATCGAGTCCTGGAACCACGGACGGATGAACAGGTTCGCTCGCGACGACATCTCGGATCGCTTCGCCTATACACAGATGCAAGGCCGGTCGGACCTCCCCAACTACTGGCGATGGGCCGAGGAGTTCGCCCTGTCGGACAACTTCTTCGCCTCGGCGCAGGGTCCGTCGTTCCCCAACCACCTCTTCACGATCGCCGCGCAGTCCGGAGGGACCCACGACAACCCGGAACAGGATCAGGCAAGGGTGAACCAGTTCAGCCGCGAGACCGGGCTCGAGAAGTCGTGGGGCTGTGACTCGCTGCAGGAGAGCTTCGTACAGGTCGTCGACGCCGAGGGAGAGGTGCAGCAGGTGCCTCCCTGCTTCGACTTCCAGACCGAGGCCGACCTCCTGGATGGTGCCGGGATCCCGTGGTCGTTCTACGCCCCTTGGAATCACCAACGCGGCTACTGGTTGACCACGTTCTCCGCGATCCGTCGCGTCCGGATGCACCCGGAGGTCTGGGAGAGGCACATCTTCCCGTCCGATCGGTTCGTCGAAGACGTCGAGGACGGGCGCCTCGCGCCCGTCACGTGGATCACTCCGCGTTTCGAGGTGAGCGAGCATCCCGAGGAGAGCTTCTGCCACGGAGAGAACTGGACCACCGAGATCGTCGGCTCGATCATGCGGAGCCCGATGTGGAAGGACACGGCGATCTTCCTCACCTGGGACGACTACGGGGGCTTCTACGATCATGTGCCCCCGCCGCAGGTGGACCGGTTCGGCTTCGGCTTCCGCGTCCCGCTGTTGACGATCAGCCCGTACACGAAACGCGGCCATATCGACTCGGAGCTCGGCGAGTTCTCGAGCGTCCTCCGATTCATCGAAGACAATTGGGGACTCGCCCAGCTCACGCACCGGGACCGGGACGCGTTCAACCTGAGCTACGTGTTCGATTTCGACCAGGAGCCACGGGATCCCGTCGTGCTTCCGAAGCGGACGGATTGCGAAGGCCCGATCTTCGGATAGCCGACCGCGCTCGGCCCGAGTCAGCGCGGTGCGCGGACGCGGCGATACCTTCCGCATGACTCGTGCGTCTTCAAGGTATGGCGCGATCCCTCGTGAGGGAAAGGACGGCGGTGACGGAGCCCAGAGGCGAGCTCGCCGAGCTGTACGTCCGCCACGTGCCCGCCGCCAACCGCCTGGCGTACCTGCTCACCGGGGACCGCTCGCAGGCGGAGGACCTGGTGCACGACGCGTTCGTACGGTGCGTCGGCCGATTCGGGCACCTCCGAGCCCACGAAGCCTTCGATGCCTATCTGCGCCGCACGATCGTCAACCTTCACACATCTCGGCTCCGCCGCATGAGGGTCGAGCGTGCGTGGCTCTCGAAGGAGGCGGGGCGGGTCGAGCGTGCCGCGACGTCGGGCTTGCCCGACGTCGCGGGACGCGAGGACATGTGGCGCCGACTGGCGACGCTGCCGCCTCGCCAGCGGGCGGCGCTCGTCCTCCGCTACTACGAGGATCTGTCGGAACGAGAGACGGCGGATGCGCTGCGGTGCTCCGTCGCCGCGGTGAAGTCGTTGACGGCGCGAGCCACGACCGCGCTCCGCGAAGGGATCAGGGGTGAGGACGCATGACCACGGACATCGAACGTGAGCTCCGCGAGCTGTTCCGCGACAAGGCCGGCGAGGCGCCGGTGTCGACGCTCGGCACCTCGGGGCCCGCGCCGCAGCGAGTGCTGCGTCGCGGCCGCCGCCGTCAGGTGGGTACCGTCCTCGGGTCCGCGCTCGTTGCCATGGTGGTGGCGGGGGGATCCTTCGTGGGGCTCCGTTCGCTCCTGCGGAGCGACTCGGATCCGTTCCCGACCGGTCGGTACGAGGTCTTCGAGCGCACCGCCACGATCGAGGCGTTCACGGTCACCGGTCCTTCGGACTGGTATCTCGTGAACGAGTGGCCCCTGTCGATGCAGATGGCGGTCGGATCGTCGGGCTCCTCGGGCGAGTGCACGGCCGATCCGAGTGGGAACGAGACCTGCGAACAGACAGGCGAGACGACCGAGCCACTCCCGCTTCCCCACGGACTCCCGATGATCCAGCTCTCCAACATCGACACGGGACTCGCGTCGATCGCCTGCCGGGACGGGCTTCCGGACGGAGCCGCGGTTCTCTACGTAGCCCTCGACTACGGGCGAGCCATCGAAGGGATCGCGGATCCGTCCGCAGGACGGTGGCCGGGCTCAACGACCGAGGAGGCCGGCGCCTGCGGACCCGGCTCCTACACGAGGTTCACGGTGAACGGAGAGCCATTCTTCTCATGGATCGGCTTCGGCGACGGGGTCACCGAGGATGACCGGTCGAGCCTGCTCGCCACCTACGAGTCGCTGACCGTCGACGACGGTTGGGAACCGGTGCCCCCGAACGCCGTCACACCCGCCTACGTGATCGCCGGCGGCTCCGACGGGACGAACGGACCCTGGCGCCTCGAGCTTCGCCGCGATGCGAACGCCGAGGGGGATGCGGTCGACCTGTCGCTGGAGGATGGCCCAGCTCCGACCAGGTTGCTCACGGACGGCACCGCCGGGCCCCTGACGTGGACCGGCACCGACCCGATCTTCGGAGTGGTCGCGAAGGAAGCCACCGGGATCGAGTTCCGGCCGGGGACCGAGAACGAGTCATACGACCTCGGCGGTTCGCCGGTTCCCGGCACGATCCTTCCGGTTCCGTCGGCCATGGGATCCTTCGACTTCGACATCTTCTTCATCGACCTCCCGGCCGACTACGGCGAGCTCGGTGGCCACGTGATCGCGCTCGGTGTCGAGCCCACCACGGGCGAGTCGCCACCGCCGGTCGCCGCGCCTCGGGGAGACGAGGTCGAGTTCGCCGGCGACGCGTTCGGTCAGCGGTATCGGGTTCGATTCACCGGCGCCTTCGCTGACGACTCGGCCTGCATCCACGTCACGATCGGCGCCCAAGGCAACGAACCGCTGTGCCCGAAGCCGCTCGCGACCTCGCTGGCCGGCACCCAGCCCTCGATGCACGGCGTGACGACGACGAAGCTGAACCTGCTGGTCGGATCGGTGTCTCCCGACGTCGTCGAGATCCGGTTCACGAGCGATGACGGGACGGATCCGCCGACGCAGTTCCAGTGTCAGATGGGACCGCTCGGCTGGACCGAGCCGGACCGGAAGGTGTGCGCGATGGCGTTGCCGCCCGATGGGTCCGGGACGTTCGCGTACCTCGGCTCCGACGGGGGCGTGCTCTTCGAGGAAGGGATGGGCTGGGGATCCTCCGAGGCAACGGCAGTCACACCGATGCCGGTGGATCCCGTCCACGGGGGGACCTACTGGGCGGTGTACCCGTGGGTCGGCGCCCCAGGTGACCGCGAAGCGGACGACGTGAGCGCCTGGCTCCTCCAGGAGTTCGGGATCGAGGCCTTCCCCGGCGACCTCGCTTGCGATCAGGGGGCGGCGGAAGGGCTGGGGACGGATGCGGAGCAGGGCATCGGCCTGTACTTCGATACGGAGGACGAGGCGGGAGCGTTCGCCCTGCAGGCCGGACTGCTCGATCACACCAGGCGTGTGATCGCACACGTCACGACGTACTGCCTCGATTAGCTAGACCTGATTGTCGCCGCCGAAGATCTCGGAGACCGACGAGTCCTCGAAGACGGCGCGCAGACCGTTCGCGATCAGCGGCGCGATCGAGAGCACCTTCAGCTTCGCGAACGTCCGCTCCTCGGGGATCGGCACGGTGTTGGTGACGACGACCTGCTGGATCGGGGCTTCCTCCAGGAGTTGGCGAGCTTTGCCGCTGAACAGTCCGTGGGTCGCCCCCACGTAGATCGGGCCCGCCCCCATCTCCGCGAGGACCTGCACGCCCTTCGAGATCGTCGCCGCGGTATCGATCATGTCGTCGACGATCACGCACGGCCTGCCTTCGACCTCACCCACGACCGCCATCTCCTCGATCTTGTGGGCTTCCTTCCGCGACCGCCGCTTGTACAGGAACGCGAGGTCGGCGTGGAGGTATTCGCGCAGCTTCTCCGAGGTCTTGATCCGACCCGCGTCCGGCGCGACCACGACGAGGTGGTCGCCGTGCAGACCCAACTCGTCCTTGAAGTAGTCGGACAGGATCGGAAGGGCCGTCAGATGGTCGAATGGGAAGTCGAAGTAACCCTGGATCTGCCCCGAATGCAGGTCGACCGAGATCACCCGGTCCGCGCCGGCCGTCGAGAGCAGGTCGGCAACGAGCTTCGCGCTGATCGGCTCCCGGGAGAGCGCCTTGTGGTCCTGCCGGGAGTACCCGTAGTACGGGATCACGGCGTTGATCCGCTTGGCCGACGCGCGTTTCATCGCGTCGATCATGATGAGCTGCTCCATCAGCGCCTCGTTCACGGGCTCGTAGTGCGACTGGACGACGAACACGTCCGCGCCGCGCACGCTCTCCTCGGATCGGAAGTAGATCTCTCCCGACGCGAAGCGCCTGAGCTCGCTGTGGCTCACCGGGATACCGAGGCATTCGGCGATCTCGCTTCCGAGCGCCGGATGGATCGTGCCGGAGAACAGCATCATCCGCTTCTTGGTGATGATCTCCACGGTCGCCCCCTACCGTTTCCCTTTCGAGCGGTGCTTCTCGTCGGCCCGCTTCCGGTAGCCCTTCACCGTCTTCTGGTCGGCCCGCTCGACCGCGAGCGCGCCGGCCGGCACATCCTTCGTGATCACCGAGCCTGCCCCCGTCACGGCGCCCTTGCCGATCCTGACCGGCGCCACCAGCATCGTATCCGACCCGATCCTCGCCCCGTCGGCGATAACGGTCGGGTGCTTCTCGTAGCCGTCGTAGTTGACGACGACCGTCCCCGCGCCGATGTTCACCCCGGCCCCGACCTCCGCGTTGCCGACATAGGTGAGGTGCTTCGCCTTCGAGCGCTTGCCGATCCTGGAGGCCTTGACCTCGACGAAATTCCCGACGAGCGCACCGTCGTCGAGAACGGCACCCGGCCGCAAGCGAGCGAACGGCCCCACCTCGCACCCTTTGCCGACCCTGGCGCCCTCGAGCACCGAGAACCAGACGACGGAGCCGTCGCCGACGCGCGACGACGCGATCGCGGTCGAGGGCCCGACGGTGCAGCCGGCGCCGATCCCCGAACCGGCTTCCACGAACGTGTTCGGATAGATCACGGTGTCCCGCCCGATCTTCACCTCGACATCGATGTAGGTCGCGTCCGGGTCGATCAACCGCACCCCCGCCGCCATGTGTCGTTCGTTGACCCGGCGCCGGACCAGCGCCTCCAAGGCGGCGAGGTCGCCCTGCGTGTTCGCGCCGAGGATCCCTCCCGTGTCGCAGGCCACGGCGTCGACGCGCTCGCCCTTGTCGAGGAGGATCGAGATCGCCCGGTTCAGGTAGTACTCGCGTTGGCGGTTCTCGCGATCGAGGAGCGGCAGGGTCGCGTACAGGAGGTCGCGTCGGAAGGCGATCCAGTTCGTCGCCACCTCATGGATCTTCCGAACGGCAGGTGGGGCATCCCGCCCCTCGACCACGTCGACGACGCGAGAGCCCTCGCGCACGACCCGGCCGTACCCGCCCGGTCGGTCGAGGTTCGTGGATCCCAGCGTGACGGCCGCGCCGGTGCGGCGGTGGGACGTGAGGAGCTTCGTCAGGTCGGTCGCGGAGATCGGGTCGAAGTCGCCATTGGCGACGAGGACGTCGTCCGCCTTGCCGACCGCTTTCTCTGCGAGCTGGATCGCGTGCCCCGTCCCGAGTTGCTCGGCCTGCTCGACGAAGATCGGAGCGGGCTTCAATGCCCACGACTCAACGGCAGCGCGGACGTCGTCGGCACCATGACCGATCACCACGACGATCCGCGCGGGCTTGGCCGCGCGCACGACCTGGAGCGTGTGCCACAGGATGGGCCGGCCGCAGACCTGGTGCAGGACCTTGGGAGTATCCGAGCGCAGCCGCTTCCCCTTGCCGGCAGCGAGCACAACCGCGGCGACCGATCGACGGGTTCGCTTGGGATTCGTGCCCACGTCTGTTCTTGAGACCTCGTCGTTCATCGGGGGCATCAGGGAAGGCGGGCTCATGGTCCCATATGGGCGCGATACGTGGCGCGCCTATCATCGATCGCCCACCACCTGCGTCGAAAGGGGAAACATGAGCGTCGCCAGCGAGGCCTACATGCTCCCACCTCGCGGGGGAAGGCTGATCGACCTCGGCGCGTTCTCGATGTCCGTCAAGGCGTCCGCGGACGGGACTGGTGGTGCGTTCACACTCCTCGAGGCGAACGAGCCACCCAACTTCGGACCGCCGCTTCACATCCACCATGGGATCGCGGAGGCCTTCTACGTCCTCGAAGGCGAGTACATCATCTTCTTGGATGAGAAGGAGTTCCGATGCCCCGCCGGGTCGTTCATCTTCATCCCCGCCGAGACGCCACACGGATTCAGGGTGGGCGAGGTCGCGAGCCGCAAGCTCAACATCTATCTGCCCGCTTCGATGGTCGGCTACTTCGACGACCTGAGCGACGCCATGAAGAACGGCACGGCCGATGAGGACGAGTTGTCCCAGATCGCAGCGCGACATGCTCTCGAGGTGATCGGGCCCGTGCCGGAGGGCTACCTGTGAGGGTCGGACCGGTCGGCGTGGGCCGGGGGCACCTGGATGTCAAGTCAGATCCCTCCATACGCACGCCGGCTTGACAAGCCCTAGGAGCGTGTGTCGCTCCGATCCAGGTCAGGAATGCTTACCGGCGCTTACCGCTCGAACCGCCACCTTTCCGTCCGGACCCAGCAACTCGGAGACGGGCCTCCGCTTCGAGGGCATGACCCCACGACTGGAAGGGGTTCAACGGGTCCAACGGTGATCTCGGTCCGCTCCAGCGGATGGGATCAGGCGAGGTCGGCCGGTGAACCGTCACCGTAGAGCGACCAGACGGCTCGCGGGATCCGTTGGTGGAATCCTTCGACTGAAGTGAGGGTGCGTTCAAGCTCATCCGGCGGCAGCTGCGGCATCCACGCGAGCAGCCAGCCTTCCTGGAGCTGGAAGCCGAGTGCCGGATCCGACTCGAGCAGCCAGCCGATCATCCTCTGGTCGATCACGGCCGAGGCCAGCCTGCGATCGTCCGAACGAACCTCGAAGCGCCGGTTGAACTCGTCGAGCTCCAACTCGATCCGCTGCAGACCCGCTGCGTTCCGGGCGACGTCGAGAGGGCCGTGACGACGGACCAACAGCGACGGCCACCCGTCCGGGATCCGAACCATGGCGCAGGAGTAGCGGATCTCGTCCTCGCCGGGCCGCCGGTAGTCGAAGGCCCGCACCTCGCGACCGTCGCGCACTCCCCAGACCACGTTCTCGACGCGTTGGGTGCCGGGCAGCTTGCCGAACCGCAGGAACGGGTGGAAGTCGGCGTCGAGCACCCGGAAGGGGTCCCGCCGCGAGAAGGAGAGACCGAGGCGCAGCGCTTCCCGCTCGACCGCGGACCGGCGCGAGAACTTGCGATAGAGGTTGACGAGCGCGATACCGCCCACGTAGAGCGCGAGCATGACGAATACGGCGCGCTCGTCCCCGGCGACGACGAGGGCGGTGAACAGCAGTGCGGCGGCCACTCCTGCCACCGCGATCAAGGCCATCTTCGCTGTCGACATCGACGGCTCTCCTGGCTCACGCTCCGGGTCGGATCGAGCGTGGGCAAAATGCTCGACCGCTCTGACCTGCGACATGCGCCAGGGGAGCGCGGTTCCCAGGTTCCGGGGGGAGGAGTCGAACCTCCATACCAGGCTCCAAAGGCCCGTGTCTTGCCGTTAGACCACCCCGGAGGGATCGACGTCGATTCTGGCAGGCCTGGAAAGCTGGGGAGGGGCATCTACGACGAGCGAGCCGGGGACGGCGCGGGCGATGTCCGGCGCCGTCGCGAACGGGCAGAGCGCCACCACCGTCGGTCCGGAGCCGCTCATCACCGCACCTTCCGCGCCAGCTTCCATGAAGGCTTCGATCGTCTGCGAGATCTCCGGATGGCGGGCCGCGACCGGTTCCTGAAGATCGTTGTAAAGGGCGCTCCCCAGGAGGGCGTTGTTGCCGGCCTCCGCCGCGGCGATCAGCGCTCCCGGATCCGGGCCCGTCGCTGCCCCTTCGTCCCACCACTCGTAGGCGTCCGCCGAGGACACACCGAATCCCAACGGCTTGACGACCCACGTCGTCGACTGCACGAGCACCGGCGACACCCGCTCACCGCGCCCTTCTGCGTACGCGGGCTCGCCGAGGAGCAGTGCCGGGACATCGGAGCCGATGGCTTCCGCCGATCGAGCGAGCCCCTCGCGACCCCAGCCGACGGCCCAGAGCTCATCGAGCAGCAAGATGGTCGCCGCGGCGTCGGCCGAACCGCCGCCGAGGCCGGCGGCGACGGGGATGCGCTTCTCGATCGTGATGTGCGCGCCCGGTGGTTCCCCGCCGCCGGCCTTCGCGACCTCGGCGGCAAGCGCGCGAGCGGCGCGGATCGCGAGGTTCTCGTCATCGGCGCGGACCCCTTCGGCGGCGGGCCCCTCGATCGACAGGGTCAGCTCGTCGGCGGGTTCCACCGTCACGTCGTCCGCGAGCGAGATCGGGAGGAGGAGCGTCTCGATGTCATGGTAGCCGTCCTCGCGACGCCCGAGGACGCGAAGGAACACGTTCAACTTCGCATGCGCCGCCATCGCAAGAGCAGTCATGTCGGGAGCGCCTGGGATGTCAGTGCCTCGGCGATCCGCGCGAACTCCTCCAGCGACAGAGTCTCGGCGCGCGCCGAGGGGTCGACGCCGGCCGCCGTCAGGAGACCGTCGGCCTCCTCCCCGTCGATGCCCAGTCGCCGGAGAGCGTTCCGCATCGTCTTCCTCCGCTCGGCGAACCCGGCGTTCACCACCACCCACAGGCGCTCCTCGTCGACCCCGACCCGAGGCTCCTCCAGGCGCTGGAGGCGGACGATCACGGACTCCACCTTGGGGCGCGGCCAGAACACCGAAGCGGGGACGCGGCGGACGAGGGTTCCCTCGGCCCGGTAGGCGATCCGGACGCTCGGGATCCCGTAGGCATCCTCGCCGGGGCCGGCAGCCAGGCGCTCCCCCACCTCGCGCTGGACCATCACCACGAGGCGGCGGACCTGGGGCACGTGCTGCAAGGTGTCCAGCACGAGCTGGGTCGCCACGTTGTACGGGAGGTTGGCGGCGAGCACCCAGTCGCCATCACCGAGCTCGTCCCGCCATCCGCCGTCGGTCGCGTCCGCGTGCAGCACGCGGACGCGATCCAGCCCGGCGGTCGATTCCCGCAGCGCGGGGATGAGCGCTGGGTCCACCTCGACGGCGAGCACCTCGGCGCCGGCGTCGGCGAGCGCTCGCGTGAGCGAGCCGAGGCCGGCGCCGATCTCGACCACGCGGTCGCCCGGCCCCACACCCGCGTCCGACGCGATCGCGCGCGCGAGGTTGGGATCGATCAGGAAGTGCTGTCCGAGCGCGCGCTTGGGCCGGATGCCGTGCCGGTCGGCGAGCGCGCGCAGCGCGCCCGCCCCGAACGGAACTGGCTCGACGCCGTTCACGGCCGGAGCGTAGTCAGGTCCGAAACGGTTCGGTCCCGGGCCGATGGCCCGGGACCGAACGTGAAGGGGGGCGCTGGATGGTGTGCGGACGACGTCAGCCTCGGGCACGATCCCCATGGCCGAGAGGAGCTCCCCGACCAGATCCGCGTGCATCGAGTCCTCGCGCACCTTCCCCGAACGCGAGAGCCCGCACGGACTCGGTCGGGGATGTCCCGACGCTTCCGACGGCAACCGAAGTTCCGGCGGCAAGGCTCGAGCGCTTCCGACCGAACCCCTCCGCTCCGTCCACCACCCAGACCCCCACACCATCGAGACGAACGTTCGTCGACGACATCACACGCGGAACCCGAAGGTTCCTTCGAGCCGTGATCCGAGCGTCACCCATCCGTCGTCCCGCTTCCCTCGAGAGAGCCGGTTCGGCGAAGCCGGACCGGGCCTCGAAGCTGTTGTGGAAAACGCACGCTAGCAAACCCTCAACTCTCACTGCAACCTTGAGCGCCGAACGTCTGTTCGAGAGGTGAAACCGCTAGCGAAGTGCGTTCGGCAGTCCGGGGAACGCGGCAGTCGCGTTGCGTGCAGTGGTCTCGGCGATGGTTCTCGCGCTTTCGTCACGCACGCGCGCGACTTCGGCGATGGTCAGCAACACGTTCGCCGGCTCGTTCTCGGTTCCCCGAAGCTTCTGCGGAGCGAGGAACGGCGAGTCGGTCTCGACGAGGAGGCGATCGATATCCACCGCGCGCGCCGCCTGGCGCAGGTGCTCGTTCTTCGGATAGGTCACGTTGCCCGCGAAGCTGATCCAGTACCCACGCTCGGCGCACTCTCTCGCGATCGTCGCGTCGCCGCTGAAGCAGTGGATCACCACGCGGTCGGCCGAACCCTCATCCAGGACTCGAAGGACATCGGGCCATGCGTCGCGGACGTGCACCACCATCGGCTTGCCCGTCTCGTTTGACAGGGCGATATGCACCTTCAGTGCTCGGATCTGGTCCTCGGCGGGCGATCGCATCCGGTAGAAGTCGAGACCGCACTCCCCGACCGCCACCACTCGGGGGTCGTGGAGGAGCTCCTCGATCCTCGCCCCCGCTGCAGCGTCGAGGAGCTCCGCGTCGTGGGGATGCATCCCTGCGGTCGCGAAGACGCCGGTCATCGATTCGGCGATCTCGAGCGATCTGGCCGAGGTCGCGGGGTCCACGCCGACGCAGATGAGCCGATCGACGCCGGCATCGCGGGCAGCCTCGACCACGAGTGAAGGTTCCCGGTCCGCAAGGAACAGGTGGCAGTGGGTGTCCACCACCCCCCTCTGCACCGGGAGTTCAGGGTTGGGTCCGCCCATCGGCGGGCGATGATAGGCGGTCTCAACTTCGGGTGCATCCAAGGGGATTCACGTGAAACATCAGCCGGCTTTCCCGGAGGCGCTCCGAGCGGCTCAGTCCTCGGCGTCGACCCTGGGGAAAAGACTCTCGCCTTTCGTGGTTTTCGTCCCCGGCACCATCTGACCCCAGGCCCCGGCGCTCGCGAGCCGCTGCGACTCGAGGGTTTCCTCGATGCCGAGCTGCTCCCACAGTCGCGCGGCCGCGCTGGGCATGACCGATGAGATCAGGATCGTGAGCGCACGAAGCGTCTCCGCCGATGCGTAGAGGATCGAGCCGAGCTCGTCGCGCCTCGCGGGGTCCTTGGCCATGGTCCAGGGAGATCGCTCGACCATGTAGCGGTTGGCCCGCACGACCACGTCGTAGACGGCGGCGAGGGCGGCGGTGGGTCGCACGAGCAGCATCTCCTCGTCGTAGCGGCGGGCGGCCTCAGCGATCACCTGCGGGAGGTCGGATTCGGCGCCCTCGACCGTGGCCTGGGGAAGGACCCCGTCGAAGTAGGACCGGAGCATCGCGAGGACCCGGGAGGCGAGGTTGCCGATGCCGTTCGCGAGCTCGGCGTTGTGGCGGTCCACCATCGACTCGAGGGAGAACGAGCCGTCCTGGCCGAACTGGACCTCTCGAAGGAAGTACCACCGGTAGGAGTCGACGCCGAACCGGTCGAGGAGCTCGAACGGGTGGATGCCGGTGGCGTTGGTCTTCGACATCTTCTTCCCGCCGACCGTCAGGAAGCCGTGCGCCCACACCTGCTCCGGCGGCTCGATCCCGGCGGCCATCAGCATCGCGGGCCAGTAGATCGCGTGCTGGCGCAGGATGTCCTTGCCGATCATGTGGATGTTCGCGGGCCAGGTCCTGTCGAACCGTTGCTCGTCGGAGCCGTAGCCGGCCGCGGTGATGTAGTTGGTGAGGGCGTCGAACCAGACGTAGCAGACGTGATCGGGGTCCCAGGGCAAGGGGATGCCCCAGTCGAAGTTCGTACGGCTGATCGAGAAGTCCTGGAGCCCGCCTCGGATCAGCGAGAGCACCTCGTTCCTCCTCACCTCGGGCTCCACGGCGTCGGGACGCTGCTCGTAGTGCTCCAGCAGGCGGTCCCGATAGGCGGAGAGCCGGAAGAAGTAGTTCTGCTCCTTCACGAGCTCCACCGGCCGCTCGTGGATCGGGCAGAGACCCCCCTCCAGCAGGTCCCCCTCCGAGTAGTAGAGCTCGCAGGAGACGCAATAGAGCCCTTCGTAGGTGTCCAGGTAGATGTCGTCCTTGCCGTTCCGGTGTACTTGGTCAAGTAACTTGACTACTGCCTCTCTGTGGCGAGGCTCCGTGGTCCGGATGTAGTCGTCGTAGGCGATGTCGAGCCGCTCCCACACCTCTCGCCACCTCGGCTCCATCTCGTCCACCCATCGCTGCGGGTCGACGCCGGCGGCCGTCGCCTTGCGCTGGATGTTCAGGCCGTGCTCGTCCGTCCCGGTGAGATGGAAGACCTCCTCTCCGCGCAGTCGGTGATGCCGCGCGATCACGTCGGCGGCCACCGCGTCGTAGGCGTGCCCGATATGGGGCACGTCGTTCGGGTAGTAGATCGGCGTGGTGATGTAGAAGACGTCCCGGCCCATGGCCGGTCATCGTACCGGGGTCACTCGAGGCAGCCGGCGTCCTCGCCGAGCCGCCGAAGCCCCTCGAGGTCGCCCGGGCCGAAGTCCCGGACGCGGAAGTTGGGGTGTCGCCCCGAGTACATGAGCTGGTCGGGGTCCTTCACGTGGTTGAGCCCCATGATGTGTCCGAGCTCGTGGAGCAGGACCGAGCCGTGCGCGTTGAAGTCGCCGAAGCCCGGCCTCGCGGTCGCGTCCCCATCCATGACCACGATCCCGCCGAAGTACTGATCACGGTGCGCGTAGAGCCCCGCCATCGGTTTGGCGAACGCGATCGACGGTCGAGGGTCGCCCAAGAGCCGAAGGATCGCCTGGTAGTCGTCATGATCGACCCAGATCACGATGAGCGCCGCCTTCCTGGTCACGCCGCGGAATCGCATCCGCTGGAACGCGTGGACGAACGTCTCCCCCGTCGCACCCACGGATCGGAAGCGGATGCCCGTCGCTCGAGTCACGCGGCGGATGGCTTCCCTCAGATCCGCCCGCACAGGCGAGCTCGCCCCGGCGGTGTTCAGCGCGTACGTGATCGTTTCGCACGGGTTCCACCGGACCGGGGCACCCGCGACCGTTCCCATGAACCGGAACGCACCCTCGACCTTCGGGCGCGGGCTCTGCGTCGGCGACGGCGAGAGGGATGGGGTGGGCGAAACCGTGCCGGACGGCGCCAGGCTCGGAAGAGGGACGGGACCGCCGGCCAGATCGGTCGCATCGCCCGAGTCTCGGAGGAGCGAGACGACGGCGAGCCCGCCGAGGAGGATCGCCAGGAGGAACATGAAGACGAACGCGGCGAAGAGCGGGGAGTTGGAGCGTTCGGGCTCGTTCGGACGAGGCGGGGCCTCCGTCGGCGGGTCGACGGGCGGGAACGTCTCGGACATGACGGGAGTGTAGGGAAGAGGCAACTTCCGCTGAGAGGTGCGGTCACCCCTCCGAGAGGGCCGCCCGGTAGAGCTCGTTGGCGCTCGCGCCGTGGCGTTCCGCCACGGCGCGAGCGGCGTCGCGCGTCCGCATCCCCTGCCGGACGAGCGCCCGAACCTCGGTGAGGAGCGCGGCGGGATCGGGTGGATCCGGATCGCGCTCGCCCTCGACGACGACGACGACCTCGCCCTTCACCTCGCCTTCGCCGATCCCCTCGAGGACCTCTCCGGCACGGCCTCGGAGGACCTCCTCGTGCATCTTCGTCAGCTCGCGGCAAACGGCGATCCGCCGGTCCCCCAGCGTGGCGACGATCTCACGGAGGAGCGTGGGAAGCCTCCGTGGCGACTCGAAGAACACGATCGTCCGCGGATCCTGCCGGAGCGCCTGCAGCCGCCGACCCCGATCGCCGGGACGCCGCGGCAAGAAGCCTTCGAACACGAACCGGTCGGTGGGGAGGCCGGAGAGCACGAGCGCGGCGATCGCGGCCGACGGGCCGGGGATCACCCGCACGTCGATGCCGTGCTCCACGGCGAGCCGCACGATCCGGTACCCCGGGTCCGAGATGCTCGGCATCCCTCCGTCCGTCACCACCGCGACGTCCTCGCCGGCCTCGAGACGTCCGACGAGCTCGGCCGCGCGCTCGTCCTCGTTCCCCTCGAACATCGACACGAGGGGCTTGCGGATGTCGAGGCCACGGAGGAGGCGGCCGCTGCGCCGCGTGTCCTCCGCGGCGACGAGCGCGACCGACGACAGCGTCTCGCGTGCCCGCTCCGAGAGGTCGCCGAGGTTCCCGATCGGCGTGCCGACGAGGTAGAGGACGCCGCTCACCGGCCGATGGTCCCACGTTCCCTCCACCTACCATGGGTCGAGGATGGCCCAGGCGCACAAGGACTACTCGGGCACACCGCTCCCGAAGAAGCTCGGGATCCGCGAGGGCGCGCGCGTGCACGTCGCCGGAGCGCCCTCTGGCTTCGACGACGTCCTCGGTCCCCTCCCGACGGGCGTGCAGCGCCTCGCGCGCGCCGGGAAGGCGATGGACGTCGTCCTGATCTTCATGACCGAGGAGCGGGATCTGCGGTCGCGCTTCTCCAGGCTCGCGGCCGGGCTCGACCCGGCGGGCCGGCTCTGGGTCGCGTGGCCGAAGAAGGCTTCCTCGGTGGTGAACGATCTCGGCTTCGACACGGTGCAGCGGATCGGACTCGACGCCGGGCTCGTCGACAACAAGAGCGCGTCGATCACCGAGGAGTTCCAGGGTCTGCAGTTCGTGTATCGACGCGAGGATCGCCCGCGCTGAGAGCCGCCGAGCGGGATTCTGTCGGTACGCTGGCCCGAGTGGCCCATCGTGCCGAGTCACCGTTCCTGCATCGGCTGAACCGTCCCTGGGTGGCGATCCTCGCCGTCACGGCGATCGCCGCCGTCGTCCGCATGTGGGGGTTGTCGAGCCCGCCCACGCTCGTGTTCGACGAGAACTACTACGCGAAGGCGGCCTGCATCTTCGTCGGTGGCTCCGACCGGGTCTGCAAGATCGATTCACCCAACGAGCGACTGTTCCGCGAGCAGGAATGGGACGTCGGCTCCTTCGTCCACCCTCCCCTCGGCAAGTGGACGATCGCGCTCGGGATCAAAGCCTTCGGGATGGATCCGTTCGGTTGGCGCATCGGCTCCGCGGTCGCCGGAACGCTCGCGGTGACAGGGGTCGCGCTGATCGCCCAGCTGCTGTTCGGGCGGCCGCTCTGGACGTTCCTGGCGGGCCTGCTGCTCGGCCTGGAGCACCTGAGCGTCGTCCTCTCCCGGCAGGCGTTGCTGGACATCCACCTCCAGCTCTGGATCGTGGCCGGCTTCCTCTGCCTGGTCCTGGATCGACGATGGATCGACCAGCGCACGCGCCGTGGGCCACCTCCCGGCGGCGAGGACGCCGGAACCACGGTTCCCTCTCCCCTGTGGCGTCCGTGGCGATACGCAGCCGGGCTCGCGTTCGGCGCGGCCGTCGCGGTCAAATGGTCGGGTGGGCTGGGGATGCTCGCCGCGATCGTCATCTCGCTCGCATGGGAGACCTCTCGACGCCTCCACGGGGATCGGACGCGGGGGCGAGCGTTCGGACGGGCGCTCCTGCAGGAGAGCTTCTCCCTCCTCATCGCGTTCGTGGTGATCCCGGCGATCGTCTACGTCGTGACCTACCTCCCGTGGCTGCATCACTTCGATTGGAAGCTCAGCGAGTTCGTGGACCAGCAGCTCCGGGTCGCGAGGTATCACCTGTTCGAGCTGAAGACCGTGGCCGTCGATCCCGACACGGGCGCGCTCACGCCGACCCACTACGGCTACTCCCGTCCCTGGACGTGGCTGTGGATGGAACGACCACTCCCGCTGACGTGGCAGGACGAGGGACCGGCGATCCGGGATCTCCTGGCGATCGGCAACCCGGTCGTGTTCTGGGGGAGCTTCTGGTCGTTGCCGTACCTGGCGTTCGCCTGGTGGAGGAAGCGCGACTGGGTCGCGGGGTTCTTCCTGATGGCGGTCATGCTCCAGTACCTGCCCTGGGTCCTCGTGGCGCGACCGCAGTTCTTCTTCTATGTGGCTCCGTTCACGCCGTTCCTCGTGCTCGGACTCGTGTACATGCTCCGGGATCTGTCGGACGCGAGGCTCATCGTCCGCGAACCCGGCGGGGTGGTCGCGACCGACCCGGAGACGGGCCGACCCGCGGTCTCCGTCTGGCACCCATACCGGCCGATCGCGTGGGCAGTGGTGACAGCCTCCGTCGGCCTCTTCATCTGGTTCTGGCCGGTACTGACTTGGCAGCTGATCTCGGATGAGCGGTTCAAGCTGATCGTCTGGTTCCCCGGCTGGCAGTAGGAACGCCTCGGACGGGCCCGGAAAACACGAAACCCCGGCGCGCTGGCCGGGGGATCGGTCTTGATTCGGATATCCGAAGGACCAATCATACCTGATTCCCGGGGCACGGGGCAGGCCGTCGTGACTAGAACCCGGGCAGGCGATCTCGGAAGAGGATGAATCCGATCCCGGCGCCGATGTCGAGGAGCGCGTGCGCGACCACGAACGGCCACGTGCGTCTTCCCCACCGCAGGAACAGGAAGCCGAACAGCAGGCCCATCGCGAGGTTGCCCACGAACCCGCCCCAGCCCTGATACAGGTGGTACGAGCCTCGGAGGAGCGCGCTCGCGACGATCGCCTGGACGGGCGACCACGCCAGCTGCCGCAGCCTCGTGACGAGGTAGCCGAGGACGACGATCTCCTCGAGGAGACCCGATTCCACCGCACCGAGAACGAGTGCCGGGATCGTCCACCAGTGCCCGAGCGGCGGCGTCGGCACGACGAATCGATTCACGCCGAGCTCGACGGCCCCGAGGTAGACCCCGATCCCGGCGAGGCCCACGACGGCGAAGAGTCCGGCCCCCCGCGCGAGGTCCTGGGCCGGTCGATCCGGCGAGAGGCCGATGACCTCGACGCCCTCACCGCTCCGCCGGACGAGATGCACGACCAGGAGCACCGGCGCGAGCGCGAAAACGATCCCGAGCACCTGTCGCGTGACCTCGCTCGATTGATCCGCAGCCGCGACGACGACGCCCGCGAGCGGCGCCTCGATCAGCGACAGGATCGCGAACGCCGCGGGTCGCAGGACCGAGAGCGACAGCACGACGAGGATCTCTTCCGTGAGCATCCTGCGATCGACGGGCGCCGGCGGCACCGATGGGCGACCGCCGACGTCGGTGCCCTGCATGTCGCTTGACGGAGCACCCGCTGCCGGCTGCATCGGAACCACTGTACGCATCGCCTAGAATTCGCCCTCCTCCAACGGAAGGAGCGCATGCCGAACCGCGACACGGCCGATCTCGTCATCGTCGGCGCGGGCACGATCGGTGGCTGGGCCTCGGTCTTCGCGAAGGACCTCGGCGCGGAACGCGTCGTGGTCCTCGAGAAGGGGGAGGCCGGCCAGGGCGCCTCCTCGCGCGCGGCCGGCATCGTCCGCGCGCAGGGTGGGACACCCGAGACCGTCGCCCTCGGGATGTGGTCGATCGACTTCTACCGGTCGCAGCGGGAGCGCTTCGGGACCGACAGCGGCTTCCGCGAGCTCGGCTACCTGATCCTCGCGACGGACGCGGCGCAGGAGCGGGACGCGACCGCGCGCGTCGAGATGCAGCGCGGCGCCGGGCTCACCGATGTTCGGTACGTCGAGGCGGCGGGGGCCGCTGAGCTCAACCCCACGCTCGACCCGGCCACGTTCCGGGGCGCGACGTACGCGCCCGGTGACGGATACGTCGACCCGCCGCGGAACGTCCGCGCGTACTCGCTCGCGATGCAGCGCGCCGGGGTGGAGCTCCGCGAGCGGACGCCGTTCCTCGGCGTTCGCTCGGGGGACGACGGCACCGTCATCGGGGTCGAGACGCCCGACGGGACCATCGCGACGGAGCGCCTGCTCCTCACCGGCGGGCCGACCCTCCGTGCCGTCGGGAAGCTCGTCGGCGCGCGCTTCTTCGTCGGCGCGGTACGGCATCAGGTCGCCGTGACCGAGCCCCACGAGGCCTTCGACGTGGAACGCCAGCCGATGGTCTTCGAGAACGCGGTCGGCCTCTACTGGCGCCTGGAGGAGGGCGGGCTCCTGTTCGGCATGTCGAACCCCGACGAAGCGCCCGGGCCGGCGCAGGAGGTCGACTGGCCGTACCTCCGCAAGATGGAGAAACGGATGCACGGCTACGTGCCGATCGCGAAGGACCTGGGGATCCGCAAGGCATGGGCGGCGACGATCGAGTACTGCCCCGACCACCTCCCGGTCATCGGACCGGTCTCCACGACGGGCGGCGCGCCGCTTCCCGGCGTGACCGTCGCGACCGCGGTGGGCCACGGCATGATGTGGGGACCGGGCGTGGCGAAGATCGGCGCCGACCTGGCGCTCGAGGGCACGACCGACGTGACCGACGTGTCGGGCTGGGGCATGGATCGCTTCGACGAGAAGGGCCGGTCCTCCTCCTACGACCCGATCGCGCTCCCGTTCCCCGTCAAGGCCGACGCCGATTGATCAGGTGAGGGCCACGTCGACCGCGATCAGCTCGGTCACGGCGTTGGCGTGGATCGGGATCGAACGCTCGTCCCAGATCTCCGCGGCATCACCCGTCGCCATGCGTTCGCCCACGATGTCCGCGTCGCCATCGATCACGTAGAGGTAGACGCCGCGGCCGGTTCTCAGCTCATGTGCGACTTCGACACCGGGGTTCAGACGACCGATGAACACGTCGGCGTCTTGATGCACGAGCACGGCCTCGCCGTCGTCGCCGCTGATCGCCTTCAAGAGCCGGTCGGTGCGGTCCTCCTCCGTGAAGACCTTCTGCTCCACGCCGGGATCGAGCCCGCGCTCGGCCGGCATGATCCACATCTGGATGAAACGCATCGGCTCGGTCTCGCTCGCGTTCTGCTCCGAATGCCACGCCCCGCGACCGAGCGTCATCCGCTGGACGGATCCGGCGGGCAATGGTCCGGGTGGCCCGCCGACATCGTCCTCGTGACGGAACATGCCCTCGACGACGTAGGTGAGGCCCTCGATGTCCTTGTGCGGATGCATCGGCCAGATCGCGCCCGGCACGAGTCGGTCGTCGTTGAAGACGCGGAGCGTGCCGAACTGCATGTACTCCGGGTCGTGGTAGGTGTCGAACGAGAAGTGCCAGCGCGCACGGAACCAGCCGCCGTCGACATCGGAGATCTCGGCGTCGCGCCGGATCTTGATGGTCATCGTGGTGCGGGCATCCGCCCGCGGGTCACAACTGGATGACGGGGCAGGTGAGCGTTCGCGTGATGCCGTCCAGCTCCTGCATCGGCATCACGGTTCCCTTCGCGAGCCCGTCGAGATCGTCGGCCTCCGCTCGCGCGACCACGTCGTAGGGGCCGGTGACGGGGTCGACGGCGACGACGCCATCGATGCCGCTGACCTGTTGCGTCACCTGCGCCGCTTTTCCAACTTCCGTCTGGATGAGGATGTATGCGCTGACCATCTAGATCCCCCTCATTTCCCGTCGTCGTCCTTGTTCGCGAGGAACTCCTTCGCCTTGTCGACGAGCTCGCCGGCGGACCCCTTCGCCTTCTCGACGGCGGGTCCCGCTTTCTCGGCGACGGTGCCCGCGACCTCCTTCGCCTTCTCGACCACAGGACCGGCCTTCTCGGCGACGGTGCCCGCGACCTCCTTCGCCTTCTCGACGACCGGCTCCGCTCTCTCGGCGACGGTACCGGCGACTTCCTTGGCCTTCTCCACGAACGCGGAGACCTGCTCGTCGCTGGATCCTGCGCTCTTGTCCGCCTTCTTGTCTGTCATGGCTCATACCTCCCGGTGGGGCCGGCGAAGCTGCATCGTGTCACGCGGGACCACCCCGCCGCAAAGCGCGCAGGTCAGGGCGTGTCAGAGCCGGCCGGGCTCGGGAGCGACCCGCTCGCCCGCCGGAAGCTGCTCCTGCAGAGGGGTATCCAGCTCTGGCGTCCGGAGCGCGACCATCGCCGCGAGACCTCCGAGCACCGCGAGGACCGCGGAGCCGACGAAGAGCGTCGTGGATCCGAGCCGTCCGTAGACCACGCCGCCGAGACCCGCCCCGATGATGGGACCTATCCCGAAGCCGACCATGGAGCCGATCGAGTTGCCCGTCGAATAGAGCGAGGGCGGCAGCAGCTTGCCGACGACGAGGATCGAGGTCGTGAACAGCAGCGAGAAGCCGGCTCCCTCGAGGACGGCGAGCAGCGACACGATCGTGCGGCTCTCGACGAGTCCCCAGAGGAGGAACCCGGTCGCATAGACCAGGCAGCCGAGCGCGTAGACCTTGCGGAGACCGATCCGCCGATGCAGGCGCGAGGAGAGCCGCATCACACCGACCTCGGTCAATCCGCCCAGCGCGGTACCCACGCCGATCAGCAGCGGCTCCTCGATCTTCAAGCCGACGAAGTTCCACGCGCCGTTGAAGCCGGTCCACACGAGCAGCGTCGCGACGAGGAAGCCCCACATCCGAGGCGCCGTGCGGAAGACGGCGCCGACCGCGCCCAACCGCCCGTGCTGCACCCGCTCCTTCGGTCGGTCCGGACGGACGGCGACCGTGGTCCAGACGAGCATGAGCGCGCCCGCGGCCGCGTAGAGGGGGAGGGCGAGCGACACCCCGAAGAGGTCGAGCAACCAGCCGAACGCGAGGCACCCCGCCGCGTACGAGAGGCTCTCCCACCCACGGATGCGGCCGTAGTCCGCCATCCGCTCCTCCCCGAGCTGCACGAGCGCGAGCGCGTCGATGTTGGGGCCCGACGCCGCCATCGCCAGCGCGATCCCGACGGCACCGAACGCGACCCCCACGAGCGAGTCGAGCACCGACGCGACGATCGCGAACACGACCATCCCCACGAGCCCCAGCTGCAGCGCGCGGCGGCGCCCGATCCGCGTGTCGGCGACATGTCCCCAGATCGGCATCGCGACGATCCTGACCGCCGCCATCGCTCCGAGAAGGAACCCGATCTGGCTCGGGTCGAAGCCGCGACCGGCGAAGTAGATCGAGAGGAACGGGAAGAACGACGCGACGATCAGGCCGAACGTGAGGAACAGACCGAGCACGGCCGCCGCGGGTGAGATGTCCGCGGCGGCCGGTCTCCTCATGCGGGCGAGTGTAGCCAGGGGTCTGGACGCGACGACCTCGTCCCGTGACGATGCACCCATGGCAACCCATGCCGACCAGCCACAGGACCTTCTGCGCGAGAGCCGCGCCGCGATGGCCGTGACCCGGTGGGACGAGGCGCGGCTGATCGCGGAGCGCGCCGCCGCGCTCGAGCCGGAGGATCCGGAGATCCTGGAAGCGTGGGGTGAGGCAGCGTTCTTCAGCGGGCACCGCACGGCTACCTTCGAAGCAGGCGAACGCGCGTACCGCCGGTACCGAGAGCTCGGGAACGACCTCGGGTCGGCCCGCGTGGCGATCTTGATCGCGAATGCGAGCTACGACTTCACGGGTGACATCCCCGTGGCCCGGGGGTGGATCGGCCGAGCACTCCGCTGGCTCGAGGGAGCCGAGCCGAGCCGCGAGCTCGCGTTCGTCTACGGATTCGACGGCCACCTCGCGATCTTCCGCGAGCAGCGGCCGGCGCACGCGCTCGTCCGCGCGGAGCAAGCCGCCGACATCGCCCGCAGCCTCGGCGACATCGACATGGAGATGGCTGCGGTAGCCCTCCAAGGACTCGCTCGCTCGTCCATGGGACAGGTCGACGCCGGCACGGCGCTCCTGGACGAAGCCTGCGCGTCACTGATGTCGGGCGAGGTCGAAGATCCGCTCCTCGGCTCACTCATCCTCTGCTACGTCGTCGCCGCGTGCGATCGAACGCGTGATTTCGAGCGGGCGGACACCTGGTGCCGTGCGATGACGGACATGTGCGTGCGGTGGTCGATCGACTCGATGGTGGCGTCCTGCCGCACCCAGTACGCGAGCGTCCTGTTCTCCCGCGGCACGTGGGACGAAGCCGAGGTGGAGCTGGAGACGGCGGCTGCGTCCCTCGGGGCCGAACGGCCGGGGATGGCGGCCGACGCGATCGTGCGGCTCGGCGAGCTCCGCCGCCGGCAGGGCCGCATCGATGAGGCGGAGTCGCTCAGCAGCCAGGCCGACTCCCACACCCATCGCGCCCAGGCATATCCGAGGGTGCTGCTCCTGCGGGGAGGACTCGCTCTCGACCGTGGCGTGCCGGCCGAGGCATCGACGCTCGCCAAGCGATACCTGCGGGCGGTCGACCCCCACGATCTCGCGCTGCGGGTCCCCGGCCTCGAGCTCGAGGTGCGAGCCGCGGTCGCCTCGGGAACGATCGACGAGAGGACGGACGAGGCTCTCGAAGAGCTTCGGGAAGCAGCATCCTCGGTCGGTACGCTCCCGCTCCGAGGATCGGCGAGCTTCGCCGAGGGCACCGTCTACGGCACGCGCGGCGACGGGGGACGTGCGAAGGCAGCGCTCGAGGATGCGGTGGATCTTTTCCTCCGTGCCGGCACGCCATTCGAGGAGGCGGAGGCGCGAGCTGCGCTCGCCTCGGTCCTCGCAGACTTGGGAGACGAGGCCCAGTCGGAGGTGGAGGCGGAGGCTGCCGGGCGAACGTTCGCGAGACTCGGTGCGACCGAGAACGCGGCACGAGCGGCGGCCTTGATCCACGCGGGGCCACCGGTCGCGCCGCGAGACACTGCCGGACTCTCTCGGCGGGAGCGCGAGGTCCTCGCTCTCGTCGCGACCGGAGCATCCAACATGGAGATCTCGACGGCGCTCTTCCTGTCGGTGCGCACCGTGGAGCGCCACGTTTCGAACATCTACGCGAAGCTCGGCGTCTCCGGAAAGACGGCCCGGGTGATCGCCGCGGAGCATGCGCATCACCTCGGTCTTGCCTGAATCTGCGTGTCCCATTTGCGTGCTGGCACCGATGTGCGGGTGAGGCACCCCACCTAGCGTCGTCCCTGGTGATCGGCAGCCGCCGACCAGGACACAGGAGGTGGTCTCGATGGGAAAGGTGTCACGGGGCTCGACGACGGAGCATCAGGAGATGGAGGGCTTCCGGGGCGACTACGCGGACGTCGACGGGTACACGATCGGCTTCGAGCGGTATGACCAGGACGGCGACCCCGCCGAGCTGTTCCGGGGCCTCCCGGACGACCGATGCCAGTGCCCCCACTGGGGTGTCGTGCTCAAGGGGAGCCTGATCTACGACGAGGCCGACGGCTCCCGCACCGAGATCGGCGAAGGGGAGGCGTACTACGTGGGGCCCGGACACCTGCCGGTCTTCACCGCGGGGACCGAGATCGTCGAGTTCAGCCCGACGACGGAGCTGGCGAGAACGGTGGAGGTCGTCATGCGGAACCTCGAGGCGGCGAACACCTAGCCGCGCGAGGTCGAGGTCGAGGTCGCCTTCGGGCGACCGCGACCTCGTCCGTTAGAGCCTCTTCGAGAGGATCAGCGTCTGCACGTCCGATCCCTCACGCAGCGGGAGTCGCTCGCCGGTGTCATCGAACCCGTCGGTCGCGTAGAACCGCCGAGCGCTTTCATTCGACTCTGTGACGGAGAGGACGAGGCGATCGCACCCGCGGTCGCGCGCCCACGCGGCGACGGCGTCGAGCAATGCGCGACCGACGCCCGCTCCGCGGGCGTCTGGCGCCACCCACATCGCGTAGACGTGAGCCACCCCGAGCTCGGCCTCGTACTCGACGCCCGTGGCTGTGCCGACCGGCGTCCCGTCGTCGGCCCGGCCGGCGAAGACGGCGGCCGTGCCGCCTCGCCACCGTCCGGCCGCCCAGTCGCGCCAAGCGCGTTCGGTCTGCGACGACTCGCCCCCGTAGGTGGAGCCGAACGCTTCCGGGCTGTCGAGCAACGAGCGGAGGCGGAGCTCGCGGAACACGGCCCAATCGTCCTCGCCGAGCCTTTCCACCGCCATCGACCTACGATAGCCACGTGCCTCGGATCGTCCTCCTCGAAGGCGACATCACCGAGCAGCACGTCGACGTCATCGTGAACGCCGCGAACTCGACCCTCCTCGGTGGCGGCGGTGTGGACGGCGCGATCCACCGTCGCGGCGGTCCCGCGATCCTCGAAGAGTGCCGGCGGATCCGCGCGAGCGACTGGCCGGACGGGCTCCCGACCGGGCGGGCGGTGGCGACAACGGGTGGCGACCTCCCGGCTCGGTGGGTGATCCACACCGTCGGGCCCATCTACGCGAAACATGAGGATCGCTCCGAGTTGCTCGCGAGCTGCCATACCGAGTCGCTCCGCGTGGCGGAGGACCTGGGCGCCGAGACGATCGCCTTCCCCGCGATCTCGACGGGCGCGTACGGCTATCCGCTGGACGAGGCCGCCCGGGTCGCGACCGATGCGGTCAGGTCGGCGGAGACGGTGCGCGAGGTTCGCTTCGTACTCTTCGGCCGCGACGCGTACGCGGCGTTCGAGCGGGCACTCGGCGGCTGAAGGGTTCGCACGACCGCTGTTACCATCGGCGCGATGGCCGATCTCAGCACCGTCGAGGGTCTGCACGAGTCGGGTGACGACGTGCAGCTCGTCGACTGCCGCGAGCAGTACGAGTGGGACGCCGGACGCATCCAGGGTGCGCTCCACATCCCACTGAACGACGTCATGGCGGGGGTGGGCACCGACGTCTTGGACCTGGCGAAACCCGTCGCCGTGATCTGTCGGACCGGGAACAGGAGCGAGCTCGCCGCGACGATGCTGCAGGCTCGCGGGTACGACGCCACCAACGTCGAAGGTGGCATGGAGGCGTGGGCCACCGCCGGCTACGAGTTCTCTGCCTCCGACGGGTCGCCCGGCCGCGTGGCCTGAGAGCCGCGCCAGCGGCGGTAGATGGGCTCGTCGTCGACGTAGGTCGTGCCCACGGCCTCCTCGACCCACATCGCGTAGAACGCGAGCGGGTAGGGAGCCTCTTCGGTGAATCGGCGGGTGGCGGGAAGCTCGGGCGAGACCTGTTCCATCCAGCCGTTGACGAGGAACTCTCCGCCGATCCCCTCCGGATTGTCCATGGGCGAGTGCAACGCGTAGCGGGCATCGCGCGCCACCTCGCGGACCTTCGGGCTCCGCGCTCGGAAGCGGACGAGGAGGAGGCCCGTCGCGATCCAGGGCTCGACGGGATGAACCCGAGGCGAGCCGTCGACCCGGAGCGTGGCCTGGAAGCACACCGTTCCGTCCAACCGCTCGCGACCGAACGCCGCGAGCTCCGGCTCGGCGCGCTCGAACTCGGCCCAGGTGGCCATCGCGGCCTACCCTAGCCCCCGATGACGGGCCTGGACGCGGCGCGGAGGGAGCTCGTGGAGGCGCTGGGCGCCGACGCGGTGCTGTCCGATCCGCTCGCCCTCCGGCTCTACGCTCGCGACGCCTCGATGGTCGAGGGATCCGCCGGCCTCGTGGCCTTCCCCGGCTCCACGGACGACGTGGTCGCGTGCGTTCGTGCTGCCGCCGCACACGACCTGAGCGTCGTGCCCCGAGGGAGCGGTACGGGACTCGCCGGCGCATCGACACCGATCGGCGACGCCCTCGTCGTGGTCACGTCCAAGATGACCCGCATCCTGGAGATCCGACCGGAGGACCGCCTCGCATGGGTGGAACCGGGACTGTTCAACCTCGACCTGGGGGTGGCACTCAGGGGAACGGGTTTCACGTACATGCCCGACCCGTCGTCACAGCAGGTGTCGTCGATCGGCGGCAACGTGGCGACGAACGCGGGCGGACCGCACTGCCTCGCGTACGGCGTCACGTCCGCGCACGTGCTGGCCCTCGACGTCGTGCTCTCGGACGGGACGGTGACGCGGGTGGGCGCCGAGGGTCCGGAGGCGGCCGGCTACGACCTCCGCGGCGTGGTCGTGGGCTCCGAGGGGACGATGGGGATCGTCACCGCGGCCTGCGTTCGTCTCACGCCCGAACCGCCGGCGATCAGGACGATGCTGCTGGACTTCGCCACGGTCCAGGACTGCGCGGCCACCGTGTCCTCGATCATCGGCGGTGGGGTCGTGCCCGCGGCCCTCGAGATGATGGATCAGGGGATCGTCCGCGCGGTCGAAGCGTTCGCGCACGCGGGCTATCCGACCGACGCCGCCGCCGTGCTGCTGGTAGAGGTCGACGGGATCGCGGCGGGCGCCGACGCCGAAGTCCGTGCGGTCGAGGAAGCTGCGCACGCCAACGGGGTCGGCTCGATCCGGGAGGCGGCATCGCCCGAGGAGCGCGCGCTGCTGTGGAAGGGTCGGAAGTCGGCGTTCGGTGCGATCGCGCAGATCGCGCCGCACTATCACCTCCACGACTGCGTGGTGCCTCGGACGAAGCTCGTCGAGGTCCTGAGCGGTGTTTACGCGATCTGCGTACGCGAGGGCATCATCGTCACCAACGTGTTCCACGCGGGCGACGGCAACCTGCACCCGTTGCTGTCGTTCGATCGGACGGAACCGGGAGTTCTCGAACGGGTGCTCCGAGCATCCGAGGAGATCGTCAGGCTCTGCGTCGAGGCCGGCGGCTCGCTCTCCGGCGAGCACGGCATCGGGCTGGAGAAGCGCGACTTCATGCCGCTCGTGTTCACCGAGGACGACCTCGCGGCCCAGGCGTGTGTCCGAAGTGCGTTCGATCCGACCGGTCGCATGAATCCACAGAAGGTGCTGCCCGACGGCGCGCGATGTGGGGACTTCGCCGTGGCTGCCGCGGGCACGGACGCGGCAGGGGTCGGCGACGCGGCCGGGATCGGCGACGCCATCCCGGAGGACTCATGGATCTGAAAGAGCCGGCCTCGAAGGACGAGGTTCGCGAGGCGCTCCGTGCAGCGAGCCGGGAGGGCACGCGAGTCGCGTTCATCGGTGGCAGGACACATGCCGACAAGGGCGACCCGTGCGAGGTCGACATGGAGCTCGCGACGTCGGGCCTCGATCGGGTGGTCGCCTACGACGCCGCGGAGATGCTGGCCGTCGTCGAAGCGGGGATGCGGATCGGCGAACTCCGGCGTGTCCTCACCGAAGGAGGGCAGGAGTGGCCCGCCGGCGCATCGGATGACGCCACCGTCGGCGGGACGATCGCGACGGCTCCCTCCACCCCGCTTCGCCTCCGGATGGGTCCGCTCCGTGACACGGTCGTGGAGATGGAGCTCGTCACGGGCGACGGCCGGCTCGTGCGGAGCGGCGCGCGGACGGTGAAGAGCGTCGCCGGCTACGACGTCCACCGGCTCGCGACGGGATCCCTGGGGACGCTCGGCGCGATCGTCCAGGTGGCCGTCAAGGTCCGGCCGCTCCCGAAGGCGAGGCGGGTGGTGTTGGCGTCGCCGGGCGGACTGGCCGCAGGGCGCCGGATCCTGGAGGCCGTTCCGCTTCCCTCGGCCGTGGTCGCGACGCCCGAACGGGTCGAGGTCGCTCTCGAAGGATGGCCCGAGGAGATCGAGGAGCGGACGGAGGACGTTCGGCGTGCGGTACGCGATGTCGAGGTCGTCGAAGACGATGTCGTCCGTGGATCCGAAGCGATCGCGGCACCGGTCGTGGTCGAGGTGGCGGTGCCGCCGTCGACGTTCGGGACGGTCCTCGATGGTGAAACCGAGTGGCGCGCGCTGTTGGGCGTCGGGATCGCATGGGTGGGGCTGGCCGACGCGGGAGAGGTGCTGAGCGAGCTCCGGAGGCGCGTCGCCGAGGCCGGAGGCATCGCACCGGTGATCCGTGGTCCCGGCGGCCTCGGCGACGCGCCGGTCGCCGCGCTCGACGTTCATCGACGACTCAAGGCCGCGTTCGACCCGGCGGGGATCCTCGCGCCCGGCCGCTTCTGGGGCGGGCTGTAGGGTTCGGCCGATGCTGCGCGACCGCGACCGCCGGATCCTCGAGGCTCCCAACTTCGCGAGCGTCGCCACGCTGATGCCCGACGGGTCGTCGCACGTGTCCACGATCTGGATCGACGTCGACGGCGACGACCTCGTGTTCAACACCTCCGAAGGGCGCGTGAAGACCGTCAACATCAGGCGAGATCCACGTGTGTCCATCAGCGTGTTCGATCAGAACGACCCCTACGAGCAAGTGGTGATCCGCGGAACGGTCGTCGACCTCACTCACGACGGCGCCGAGGAACACATCGACAGGCTCGCGAAGAAGTACCTGGGCCTCGACGCGTACCCCTGGCTCGAGTCGGGTGAGCAGCGGGTGATCGTCCGCGTCCGTCCGGATCACGTCTCCGACGGTTGACGTTCAGACGGAGGCTTCAGCCCGGCCTGACGACGCGCGGACGGAGGGCGCGGAGTCGCTCCCCCGCTTCCTTCAACGTCTCCAGCTTCTTGCAGAACGCGAAACGCACCAGATGCGAGCCGAGCTCTGGGCGAGAGAAGAACGACGAGCCGGGCACGACCGCGACGCCCACGTCCTCGACCATGTGCCGCGCGAACCGGACGTCGTCGGGGAACCCGAAACCCGCGATATCGGCCATCACGTAGTACGCCCCCGCCGGCGGCTCCACGCCGAAACCGGTTTCACGCAGCGTCTCGATCCACAGATCCCGCCGCTCCCGATACTCGTCGGCGTTCCGCCGGTAGTACTCCTCCGGGAGCCCCAGCGCGGTCTCGCCCGCCTCCTGCAGTGGCGCCGGCGCCGCGACCGTCAGGAAGTCGTGGACGGAACGGATGCCGCGGGAGAGCGGCGCCGGCGCCACCACCCACCCCACGCGCCAGCCGGTCACCGCGTATGTCTTCGACAGCGCGCTGATCGTGACCGTTCGGTCCTCGAGCCCCGGCACCGCGCCGGGCGGCACGTGGACGGCGCCGTCGTAGAGGATGTGTTCGTAGATCTCGTCGGTGAAGACGACCGTGCCCCACTTCTGGCAGAGCCCCGCGATCACGTCGAGCTCCCCCCGTGAGAACACCTTGCCCGTCGGGTTGTTCGGCGTGTTGATCACGATCCCGCGCGTGCGCTCGTTGAACGCGGCCGCGAGCTCCTTCTCGTCGAACCTCCACTCCGGCGCATGCAGCGTCACCATCCGGGGAACCGCGCCGGAGATGATCGTGTCGGGCCCGTAGTTCTCGTAGAACGGTTCGAAGACGACGACCTCGTCGCCGGGGTCGAGGACGCCGAGCATCGCGGCGATCATCGCCTCCGTGGAGCCGCAGGTGACCGTGATGTCCCGGCCCGCCTCGACCCACGTCATCCCGTAGCGATCCCGATAGGTGCGCGCGAGCGCCTGTCGGAACCCCTCGGCGCCCCACGTGATCGGGTACTGGTTGACGTCGTCGGCGATCGCCTTCCGTGCCGCTTCCTTGACCTCTTCGGGTGCCGCGAAGTCGGGGAACCCTTGCGAGAGGTTGATCGCGTCGTGCTCCATCGCCAGGCGTGTCATCTCGCGGATCACGGACTCCGTGAACGAGACGGCCTTCTGCGAGGGGCGGATCCGCTCCGACATCGGACCCGGAGCGTACACGTGGTGCGACGGCGAAGTGACCTCGCGGCTACTCAGTTGCCGGCTGCGATCCGATACACGCCACCGCTGAGCGACATCGCGTAGAGCTCGCCGTCCGCGTCCTCGCCGAACGAGCTCAGGTTCGGAACCTCGGGGCCGAGCTTGCGATGGGCGACCACCTTGCCACCGTCGACGCGCAAGGCCTCGATCCGCCCCAGGCACAGGTCGCCGAAAAGGTACGCGCCGTCGAGTCCGGCGATCTTCGTCCCCCGGTAGACGTAGCCTCCGATCACGGTGCAGGCGCCGTCTTCGTGCGAATACTCGAACACCGGACGGATCGCGTCCGCGGGAGCGTCTCCCTCGAACACGTGCGCGCCTTCCATGAGGTTCCAGCCGTAGTTCTCGCCTCCCGAGGAACCGGACGGCTGGATGTCCACCTCTTCCCACGCGCCCTGACCGACATCGCCGATCCACAGGTCGCCGGTCTCGCGATCGAAGGAATAGCGCCACGGATTGCGCAGACCGTAGGCCCAGATCTCCGGGCGCGCCTCGGATCGATCGACGAACGGGTTGTCCGACGGGATCCCGTACGCACTCTCGCCGGAGGGCCGCGGATCGATGCGAAGCATCTTGCCGAGCAGCGCGGCGAGGGATTGACCGTTGCCGTGGGGATCGCCTCCGCTCCCCCCGTCCCCGAGCCCGATGTACAGGTACCCGTCCGGTCCGAACACGAGGTTTCCTCCGTTGTGGTTGGCATAGGGCTGTTCGACGAACAGGACGTCGCGCCGAGTCGCCGGATCCGCCCGCCCGTCGCGGATCGCGTATTCGGTGACATGCGTGTCGCCGTTGGTGTCGGTGTAGTTCACGTAGAGGAAACGACCGTTCGGTGCGAAGGCGAGGCCGAGAAGTCCCTGCTCGCCGCTCAGCGAGACCTGTCCCGTAAGATCCAACACCGGGGTGGGATCCACGCTCCCCTCGAGGATCGCCACCACCTGTCCCGTCTTCTCGGCGACGTAGAGCGCGGGATCTCCGCGTCGGACCGTCATGGCGAGCGGCTGCTCGAGCGTCGCCACCTGCACCAACCGGATCCGAACCTCGGCGAGCGTGGGTCTCGGAGATGTCGCGCCTGCGGTCGGAGATGGGATGGTCGCTGATGGGCTCGTCGGTTCCAACGGCCTGGGTGTGCTCTGGCACGCGGAGGAAACGACGGCGATCGCCGCGAGCGCGGCTGCACATCGTCTGACCCCGTTCCGATCGATCACCTCACGATGGTACGAACCTCTGGGTTCTCGCGAGACCCTGAAGGCATCAGCGTCCCGTCAACGAGAAGTGCATGTAGTCCTTCAGGGTGTGCCAGTCCCCGCCCCACTCCCAGCCGATGCGCGCGAAGGACCGGACCACGACGTCCCCGTCGTGGATCATCCCCTTGCGCTGGAGCGACCGGTTGCGGAACGGTTTCGCGATGTGTCGAAGCACCGAACCGTCGTTGCGCACGTACGGGTTCTGGAGCGGGTTGATGTCGATGGCCCATCCGTAGGAATGCTGAGACAGCGTGGTACTGCCCGTGGCGGGCCGGCAATTGAACGACGCCGTCACGCTTCGCCTGCTCTTGTCCCAGTAGTCCTCGGGGGTCATCGGTCGGTCCTTCGCGGCGAGCTTGATCTCCTCGATGGGGAACCTCGCGCGGAAGAGCCGCTTGAACACCCAGAGGACGTCCGACGCGACGCGCTCGTGAAGCACCAACGGTCCCGCCGCCACCGCTCCCTCGAAGTTCCAGTAGCTGACCCGAACGAGGCGGAGGTCCTCGAGCGGCACCGGGCACCCCGGCGTCCAATTCCGACCGATGAGGACCTCTCGGAGCCTCGGGCCGATCCGAGACACACCGCCTCGGAACACCGGCTCGGTTGCGGGAACCGGTGAGGATGGCATCGCCCCCGGCGATGAGGGCATCGCTCCAGGCGATGAGGCCTGTGCCGACGGGTCCGCGGCCCCGGACGCCGCGAGCGGGGCGACAGTCTCCGCGGGAGCACGATCGCACGCAGTCAGCATCACGGCGAGGCACACGAAAGCCGTCACGAACCGAGGCATGCCTCCATCCTCCCACCCGAGGGGCGCTCGGAACCTGTATACGGTGGTGGCACGGGGGCGGACGAGGAGCGGACGACGGGTACGCAGCTGACGAGGGTCGTGATCGAGCATGTGTCGCCCGCGGTCGACGGTGGACTCTTCCCTGCGAAAACCTCGGTCGGGGACATCGTGCCGATCGAGGCCGACGTGTTCACCGACGGCCACGACCTGCCGGCGGCCCGCGTGCTGATCCGTCACGAAGATGCTGACCGAGGGGGCATGCCGATGGTTCCCCTCGGGAACGACCACTGGCGCTGCGACGTGGCGATCCGGGATCAAGGGATGTACCGCTTCCGCGTCGAGGGCTGGATCGACTCGTGGGCGACGTGGCGCTCCGACCTCGAGAAGCGTCTCGCGGCCGGACAGGACGTGGCCGTGGACCTGAAGGAAGGGGCGAGCATCGTCGGCGGGGCCGCGCGGCGCGCCCGCGCCGCCGGCTCCGCGGACGATGCGGACACGCTCAAGCGGGCCGCCACCCGGCTCCGACGTCCCGGAGCCGAGGCAGCTGAGCTCGCGCTCTCCGAGGAGCTGCATGTGCTGATGACCGCGCATCCGGACAGGCGCCGGGGCGCGGTCGCATCCGAGGAGTTCGAGCTCCTCGCGGCCCGGGAGCGGGCGCGTCACGGCGCCTGGTACGAGCTCTTCCCGCGATCGGCCTCCCCCGATCCCGAGCGACACGGGACGCTCCGTGACGTCGCGGCACTCGTGCCGGACATCGCGGAGCTCGGCTTCGACGTGCTCTACCTCCCGCCGATCCATCCGATCGGCCGGACCAGCCGGAAGGGCTCGAACAACACCACGACCGCCGGCCCCGACGATCCGGGAAGTCCATGGGCGATCGGGTCTGAGGCCGGAGGACACACCTCGATCCATCCCCAGCTCGGCACCTTCGACGATCTGGAACACCTGCTGGCCGAGCTCAAGCGCCAGGACATGGAGCTCGCTCTCGACATCGCGTTCCAGTGCTCGCCCGATCATCCGTGGGTGAAGGAGCATCCCGAGTGGTTCCGGCATCGCGCCGACGGCACGATCCGTTTCGCCGAGAACCCGCCGAAGAAGTACGAGGACATCTACCCTTTCGACTTCGAGACGAAGGACCGCGACGGGCTCTGGGGAGCCCTGCGGGACGTGGTCCTGTTCTGGGCCGGGAAAGGGGTGCCGATCTTCCGCGTGGACAACCCGCACACGAAGCCGTTCTCCTTCTGGGAGTGGTTGCTCGCGGAGGTGAAGGTCGACCATCCCGACGCCCTGTTCCTGTCGGAAGCCTTCACCCGTCCTCGCGTGATGGAGCGTCTGGCGAAGATCGGGTTCGACCAGTCCTACACGTACTTCACGTGGCGGCGCTCGAAGGACGAGCTGGCGGACTACCTCACCGAGCTCACGCAACCCCCCGTGCGCGACTTCCTTCGACCCAACCTCTGGCCCAACACCCCCGACATCCTCACCGATCAGCTCCAGGAAGGCGGACCCGCGGCCTTCCGGCTGCGCTACCTGCTGGCGGCGACCCTCGGCGCGAATTACGGGATCTACGGCCCGGCGTTCGAACACATGGAGCACACGCCGAGAGAGCTCGGCTCGGAGGAGTATCGCGATTCCGAGAAGTATCAGCGCCGCTTCCGGCACGTCGCGTCAACCGGCATGCGGGAACTGATCGCCCGGGTGAACCTGATCCGCCGGGAGCACCCGGCGCTCCAGCACGATCGGACGCTGCGCTTCCACCCGGTCGAGGACGATCGGATGATCGCGTACAGCAAGACGTTGCCCGACGGGAGCGATCCCGTCGTCGTCATCGTCAACCTGGATCCGGAGCAACCCCGGTCGGGCTGGGTGGACCTGCGTATGCCCGAGCTGGGGATGGCCTGGGACGCGCCCTTCGTCGCCCTCGACCTCCTCACGGGCGAGTCGTTCGCCTGGTCCGGGGCTCGGAACTTCGTGGAGCTGCATCCCGGGCACCAGCCGGGACACGTGCTCGCGATCGAGCCGGGGAGCTCCGCTCCATGACGGCCCGTGCGCGGACCCGCGCCGAGACGGCACCCGCCGACACGCCGCAGCCCTTGAGCGTCGCGGCACTCGGAGCCCCCGCCTCCCGCTGGTACCAGGACGCCGTGATCTACGAGCTCCACGTACGTGCGTATCAGGACAGCAACGCTGACGGGGTCGGCGATCTCGCGGGCCTCGTCCGGCGCCTGGATCACATCCGAGACCTGGGCGCGACGGCCGTCTGGCTGCTCCCCTTCTATCCGTCGCCGCTCCGCGACGACGGGTACGACATCGCCGCGTACACGGCGATCCACCCCGCCTACGGGACGATGCGAGATTTCCGGACCTTGCTCCGAGAGGCCCACCGGCGGGATCTTCGAGTCATCACCGAGGTGGTCATGAACCACACCTCGGAAGAACACCCCTGGTTCCAGCGGGCTCGCGCGGCCAAACCCAACTCGTGGCAGCGCAACTTCTACGTGTGGGCGGACACGCCGGACGGTTACCCCGACGCCCGCGTCATCTTCAGCGACTTCGAGTCGTCGAACTGGGCATGGGATCCCGTGGCCGGGCAGTACTACTGGCATCGCTTCTACTCCCACCAACCGGACCTCAACTTCGACGAAGCGCGGGTGCGGGCGGCGATGTTCGACGTCGTGGACTTCTGGCTCGCCCTCGGCGTCGACGGGCTCCGCCTGGACGCCATCCCCTACCTGTTCGAACGGGAGGGAACCAACTGCGAGAACCTCCCGGAGACGCTCGAGTTCCTGACCGACCTGCGACAGCACATCGACGCGAAGTTCGAGAACCGGATGCTCCTCGCCGAGGCGAACCAGTGGCCTGAGGACGCCGTCGCCTACTTCGGGAACGGCGACCGGTGCCACATGGCGTTCCACTTCCCCTTGATGCCGAGGATGTTCATGGCGAACCGGATGGAGGACCGGTTCCCGCTCATCGACATCTTGAACCAGACCCCCCCGATCCCCGCGAGCGTGCAATGGGCGACGTTCCTGCGTAACCACGACGAGCTGACCCTCGAGATGGTGACCGACGAAGAGCGCGACTACATGTACCGCGTGTACGCGGAGGATCCGCAGGCGCGGGTGAACCTCGGGATCCGGCGCCGCCTGGCCCCGCTGCTGGGCAACGATCGTCGCCGGATCGAGCTGATGAACGCGCTGTTGTTCTCTCTGCCCGGCACGCCGGTCATCTACTACGGCGACGAGATCGGCATGGGAGACAACATCTACCTGGGTGACCGGAACGGTGTACGGACGCCGATGCAGTGGAACCAGGACCGGAACGCGGGATTCTCCGCCGCGAACCCCCAGCGTCTGTACCTGCCCCTCGTCGCCGACCCGGAGCACCACCCTTCAGCGGTCAACGTCGAGGCCCAGCAGAACAACCCGTCGTCGCTGCTGTGGTGGATGCGGCGCCTGATCGGAGCAGCCCGCCGATCGCCATCGCTCTCACGCGGCGACATCGAGTTCCTCTATCCCGAGAACCGCAAGGTGGTGGCGTTCCTCCGCACGTTCGGAGAGGACCGCACACTGGTGGTCGCGAACCTCTCGCGGAGCGCGCAGTTCGTGGAGCTGGACCTCTCGCGCTTCGACGGACAGGTTCCCGTCGAGCTGTTCGGCCCGACCCACTTCCCGCGGATCGGTCAGTTCCCCTACTTCATCACGCTCGGGCCGTACGGCTACTTCTGGTTCCGGCTCCAGGCCGACGAGCGGGAAGAAGAGGTCACGGCCTCGCCCGTGCCCACGCTCAGGTCGATGGGCTCGTGGGATTCGGTGCTGGAGGGGCCGGAGCGGAACGCCCTGGAGCGATCGCTGCCTCGGTTCCTCGTCCGGCAACGATGGTTCGGCGCGAAGGGCAGGAAGATCTCGACGGTGTCGATCGCGGACACCATCCGCGTCCAGGGCACCGACCGCGACGGTCTGCGCGGCGTGATCGCCCTCGTCGACGTGACCTTCACCGAGGGTGAACCCGCCACCTACGCGCTCCCGCTCGCGGGCAAGCGGGAGGGTGAGGACATCGGCCCCGAGTACGTCGTGGCGAGGGTCGAGACGCCCGACGGGGCTTGGCTGCTCGTGGACGGGCTCCGGGACGCGACGCTGACCGTCGCCCTCTTGGAGATGATCGAACGCAGACGGGTGGCGCGCGGCCAGCGCCGCCGCCTCGTCGGGACGCGGGCCGAAGGGCTCGCCCGCCTCCGCGGACAAGGACCGCTCGAGCCCCAGTTCAGCTGGGGCGATCAGAGCAACACCTCGGTGACCTTCGGCGACCGGCTCATCCTGAAGCTGTTCCGGCGCCTCGAAGAAGGGATCAACCCGGAGCTCGAAGTCGGACGCTTCCTCACCGACCGCACGGTCTTCCGCCATTCCGCCCCCACCGCCGGTGCGATCGAGGTTCCGGACGGCGGAGCTGGATCGACGGTCGCGATCCTCCAGGGGTATGTCCAGAACGAGGGCGACGCCTGGGCGTACTCCCTCGACGCGATCCAGGAGTCCTTCGAACGGGCGCTCGCACGGCCGGCCGATCAGCCGATCCCTCGTGTGGAGCGCCCGGTGATGGACATGGTCGGCGAGCTCCCGTCGCTCCTCACCTACGACCTGATCGGGCCGTTCCTCGGGTCGGCCTGGCTGCTCGGCCGCCGCACGGCCCAGCTCCACCTCGCGCTCGGATCGCGGCCCGACGACCCGGTGTTCGCGCCCGAGCCGATCACGCGTATGTACCAGCGCTCGCTGTACCAATCGATGCGCTCGCAGGCGGTGACGACCCTCCGACGACTCGGTGTGCACGAGGTCGGGCCCGAGGTCGAAGAGCTGCTCGCTCGACAGGACGAGCTCTTCGCTCGCTACGCCATCGTCACCGGCGACCGGATCAGCGGACAACGGATCCGCGTCCACGGTGACTACCACCTCGGCCAGGTCCTGTGGACCGGCCGTGACTTCATCATCATCGACTTCGAAGGCGAGCCGGCGAGACCGCTCAGCGAGCGCAGGATCAAGCGCTCCCCGCTCCGGGACGTCGCCGGGATGCTCCGGTCGTTCGACTACGCCACCAAGACCGCGATGCGGTCGCCATGGGTCGAGGACCTCTCTTCGGAAGAGAGGGACTCGCTGGCGGACTGGGCGCAGTCCTGGAGCCATTGGGTCTCGGCGACGTTCCTCGATCACTACTTCGAGGTCGTGGGCGACAGCCCGCTGCTCCCCGCGACGGAGGAGGAGACGCGCCGGATCCTGCACGCGCTGCTGCTCGACAAGGCCGTCTACGAGATCGCCTACGAGCTCGACAATCGGCCCGACTGGCTCCCGGTTCCGGTCCGCGGCGTGCTCGATCTGCTGGACGAGGGCCCATGAGCGACGATCGGCGAGCGCTTCGAGAGCTGGCCCGCCTGTACGGCGTGCAGGAGAGCTACAAGAACGTCTTCGGCAAACGGGTGCAAGCGGGCGTCGACAGCACGATCGCCGTGCTCCGGGCGATGGGGGCGCCGGTCGGGTCGCTCGGCGACGCCCCCGGCGCCTTGCGGGCTCGCACGCATGAGCTCGCCCGACGTCGCCTCGAGCCCGTGATCGTCGCGTGGGATGGGCGGCTCTCCGGCGTCGAGATGCGGGCGCCGACGTCGGCACGAGGCCGGGAGACACGGTTCGCGCTCGCCTCCGAAGGCGAGGAGCCGATCGGGTGGGAAGGGCGCACGCCGTCGGTGGCGGGAACGTCGGAGGCCGGGTTCGAACCGGTGCGACTGCGGATCGGCCGTCGACTCCCCGCGGGGAGGCACGACCTGTGGGTCGACTCGCCCGAGGGCGATCCGGTCAAGGCGCTCGTCCTGTCCGCCCCGCGGAAGTGTCCGCAACCCGGCGGACGGTGGTGGGGTGTGTTCGCGCCTCTCTACGCGCTCCGCGCTGAGGACGACTGGGGTGTCGGGAGCTTCTCCGAGCTGGCGGCGTTCCGAGGGTGGGTCGACGACCTGGGCGGGTCGGTGGCGGCCACGCTCCCCCTGTTCGCACAGTTCCTCGACGAGCCCATGGTGGAGCCGAGTCCCTATTCGCCGGCCAGCCGCCTCTTCTGGAACGAGACCTACATCGACGTCCGCCTAGCGCCCGGCCTGGACGCGTGCGAGGAGGCCCGCGAGGCGCTGGAGGATCCGTCGTTCCGCGAGCAGATCGCACGGCTCCGCAAGAACGAGCTCACGGACCACCCGGCCATCGCCGCCGCGAAACGACGCGTGCTCGACCCCCTGGCCCAGCGAGCGTTCCGAGGCACTCCCCCGGCCGGGCTCACCGAGTTCGCCGCGAACCCGCGCGCGGCCGACTACGCGCGGTTCCGCGCGGAGGTCGAGCGCCGCGGCGCCTGGTGGGGCGCGTGGCCGCGGATCGAGCGAGAGGGCTCGCTCTCCGGGTCGGCGCTCGATGACGACCGGGCCCGCTACCACCTGTTCGTCCAGTGGGTGGCTTCTCAGCAACTGTCGGACGCAGCCGGGCGCGCGGGCACGGCCGGCGGGCTGATGCTCGACCTCCCGATCGGGGTCAACGGCGCGGGCTACGACGTCTGGCGCGAACGCGACTCGTTCGCGCCTGAGGTCGCGGCCGGCGCCCCTCCGGACGCGTTCTGGTCCCAGGGCCAGGATTGGGGGGCGCCTCCGCCTCACCCACACGGCATCCGCGAGGCCGGGTACCGCTATCACGACGAGGTGTTCCGCACGCTGTTCCGCTATGCCGCGATCGCGCGCATCGATCACGTGATCGGGCTCCACCGGCTCTACTGGGTGCCGCGAGGCGCCTCGCCAAAGGACGGCGTCTACGTCAAGTATCGAGCTCAGGAGTGGTACGCACTGCTCTCGATCGCCGCGAACGAGACCGGAGCGGTGGTCGTCGGCGAGGACCTCGGGACCGTCCCGGGCTCCGTCCGTCCCGCGATGAAGGCGCACGGGCTCCTGCGCACCTATGTCGCGCAGCGGGAGGCTGGCGGCGCCGGCCTCCCCGAGCCACCCGCCGAGTCCGTCGCTGCCCTGAACACCCACGACATGCCCACGTGGGCGGGCTTCTGGCGCGGGACCGACGTCCCGCTCCGAGAGGAGCTCGGCCTGATCGACCGCTCACAGGCGGAGCTGATCCTGGAGGCGCGACGCGAGGTGCGCGGAGCACTGCCCGCTTCGCTGCCCGGGCTCCTCGCCGACCCCGACGGCGAGGATCCTCGCGCGTCGCTCGAGGCATCGCTCGAGCGGCTGGCGGCGAGCCGGGCCGCCATCGTGATGGCCTCGCTCGGCGACCTGTTGCTCGAGGCCGACCCGCAGAACGTGCCGGGCACCGGACCGGAACGACTGAACTGGCGTCGACGGTATCCCTGGACCCTCGATGAGATCCAACGCCGTTCGGATATCGCATCGACGCTCGAACGCATCCATCGGGCCCGGCGACGCGGAGAGACCGACGCGGCCGGAGGGACCGGCGTGACCGGAAGGACCGGCGTGACCGGGAGGACCATCGAGTCGTGACCGAGCTCACCATGGATGAGGACCTGACCGCGGACGACCTCTACCTGTTCGCGGAGGGAACCCACGGCCGGCTCGCCACGAAGCTGGGGGCCCACGTGGGCCCCGACGGCACGTCGTTCGCAGTCTGGGCTCCGAACGCCGAGCGCGTCTCGGTGATCGGGGACTTCAACGGTTGGAACGCGGAGTCACATCCCCTGGAGCCCGTCCGCTCCTCCGGCATCTGGTCCGGCTCCGTCGAGGGAGTGCACGCGGGCGAGACGTACAAGTTCCACATCCGGTCACGCCACGCCGACTACCGCGTCGACAAGGCCGACCCGTTCGCGTTCCGCTCCGAGACGCCGCCGAAGACGGGTTCCATCGTGTGGGATCTCTCCTACGAGTGGGCCGACGAGGAGTGGATCGCCGGCCGCGCGCCGCGGAACGAGCTGTCGGCGCCGATGTCGATCTACGAGGTCCACCTCGGGTCGTGGCGGCGCGGGCGAGACGGGGGCTGGCTCGGCTATCGGGACGTCGCGCCGCAGCTCGCCGAGCACGCGCACGACCTCGGCTTCACGCACGTCGAGCTCTTGCCGATCATGGAACATCCGTTCTACGGCTCGTGGGGATATCAGACCACCGGCTACTTCGCGCCCACGGGCAGGTTCGGCGCGCCGCAGGACCTGATGTTCCTGATCGACCACCTGCACCAGCGAGGTCTCGGCGTGATCCTGGACTGGGTGCCCTCCCATTTCCCCGCGGACGAGCACGGCCTCGCGTACTTCGACGGGACGCATCTCTACGAGCATGCGGATCCCCGCCGCGGGTATCACCCGGACTGGCACACGCTGATCTTCAATTACGGGCGCAACGAGGTCAGGAGCTTCCTCCTCTCGAGCGCCGATCACTGGCTCCGCACCTATCACGCGGACGGACTGCGGGTGGATGCCGTCGCCTCGATGCTCTACCTCGACTACTCGAGGAAGGAAGGCGAGTGGCTGCCGAACGTGCACGGCGGTCGCGAGAACCTCGAGGCCGTCTCGTTCCTCCGCCGGCTGAACGAGGATGTGTACCGGGAACACGCGGGGGTCCAGACCTTCGCCGAGGAATCCACCGCCTGGCCGATGGTGTCGCGTCCGACCGATGTGGGCGGGCTCGGCTTCGGCTTCAAGTGGGACATGGGGTGGATGCACGACACGCTGCAGTATCTGCGCCGCGAGCCGATCCACCGCCGCTACCACCACAACGAGCTCACCTTCCGGCAGGTGTACGCGTACTCGGAGAACTTCGTGCTGCCGCTGTCCCATGATGAGGTCGTTCACGGGAAAGGCTCCCTCCTCGGGAAGATGCCGGGCGACGACTGGCAGCGGTTCGCCAACCTCCGACTGTTGTTCGGCTACCAGTGGGCGCAGAACGGCAAGAAGCTCCTGTTCATGGGCGATGAGCTCGGTCAGCCGAGCGAGTGGGACCACGACGCGAGCGTCGAGTGGCACCTGCTCGACGATCTTCGGCACGCGGGCATCCTTCGCTGGGTGCGTGACCTCAACGCCCTGCATCGGGCCGAGCCCGCGCTGCACGCGTTGGATGCGGAACCCCGCGGATCCGAGTGGATCGACGCCTCGGATGCAGAAGGGGGCACGTTGTGCTTCCTCCGGCGCGGTCCGTCCGACCTCGACGTGGTCGTGGTCGCGCTCAACCTCACCCCGATGCCGCACGAGCGCTTCCGGATCGGGCTGCCGAACGGAGGTGTGTGGCACGAGGCCTTGAACAGCGACGCGGAGGTCTACGGGGGCTCGGGCATTGGGAACCTGGGCCGCGTGGAAGCGGAGCCGACGCCGTGGCACGGACGACCGAACAGTGCGCGGATCGTGCTCCCCCCGCTCTCCTGCCTGTTCTTCCGGCCCGGAAGCGACGCACGCGGAGGTGTTCGAACCTCGTGACGATCCGGGTCTGGCCGGGGACCCCGTACCCGCAGGGCGCCACGTGGGACGGCGAGGGCGTCAACTTCTCGCTCTTCTCGGAACACGCGACGGGCGTCGACCTCTGCCTCTACGACCGGCCCGATGACGCGGTGGAGGCCGAGCGGATCCCGCTCACCAACCGGACGGACCTGCTCTGGCACGCCTACCTGCCCGACGTGCGGCCGGGGCGCCTCTACGGCTATCGCGTTCACGGGCCCTACGAGCCACGCGAAGGTCACCGCTTCAACCCCAACAAGCTGCTCCTCGATCCGTACGCGAGGGCGATGAGCGGGCCGGTCCGATGGAGCGACGCCGTGTACGGATACGAGATCGGGCATCCCGATGAGGACCTCTCTTTCGACGAGCGCGACAGTGCCGGCGCGATGCCGAAGTGCGTGGTGATCGATCCCGCGTTCACCTGGGGAGAGGATCGGCGTCCCGAGACGCCGTGGAACCGCACGGTCGTCTACGAGACCCACGTGAAGGGATTCACGAAGCTCCACCCGTCGATCCCGCCGGAGATCAGGGGCACGTACCTCGCTCTCGCGCACGATCCGGTCCTCGAGCACCTGCGGTCACTCGGCGTCACCGCCGTTGAGCTCATGCCCGTGCACCAATCCGTCGACGACCGGGTCCTCGTCGAGCGCGGCCTGTCCAACTACTGGGGATACAACTCCATCGGGTTCTTCGCTCCGCATCACGGCTACGCCTCGCGCGCGGTCGGCCAGCAGGTCTACGAGTTCAAGTCGATGGTGAAGACGTTGCACCGCGCCGGCATCGAGGTGATCCTCGACGTCGTCTACAACCACACGGCCGAGGGGAACCACCTCGGGCCGACCCTGTCCCTCCGGGGGATCGACAACAAGGCTTTCTATCGCCTGACCCCCGAGGACGCCCGCTACTACACCGACTTCTCGGGCACCGGGAACAGCCTCAACATGCTGCACCCGCGCACGATCCAGCTGATCATGGACAGCCTGCGGCATTGGGTGCTCGAGATGCACGTCGACGGCTTCCGGTTCGACCTGGCGCCCGTCCTCGCCCGGGAGCTGTACGAGATGAACCGCCTCGGGACGTTCTTCGACATCATCCAGCAGGACCCGGTGCTCTCGCAGGTGAAGCTGATCGCCGAGCCGTGGGACGTCGGACCGGGCGGGTACCAGGTGGGCAACTTCCCGGTGGGCTGGGCCGAGTGGAACGGCAAGTACCGGGACTGCGTGCGGAGGTTCTGGCGAGGCGACCCGGGGCAGCTGCCGGAGCTCGCGTTCCGCCTGTCCGGCTCCAGCGACCTGTACGAGGCGAGCGGACGCAATACGTACGCCTCGGTCAACTTCGTGACGGCGCACGACGGCTTCACGCTTCAGGACCTCGTGATGTACGCGGAGAAGCACAACGAGCCCAACGGCGAGGGGAACAAGGACGGGACCGACGAGAACTTCTCCTCCAACTGGGGCGTCGAGGGGCCGAGCGACCAGCCGGAGATCGTCGAGATCCGCCAGCGCATGAAGCGCAACCTGATGGCCACGCTCGTCTTCTCTCAGGGCGTCCGCATGCTCCTCGGCGGTGACGAGATCGGACGCTCCCAGCACGGGAACAACAACGCGTACTGCCAGGATAACGAGCTGAGCTGGTTCGACTGGGAACGACGAGATCTGGACATGCTGAGGTTCACTCGGGACACGCTCAAGATCTTCCGGTCGAATCCGGTCTTGCGGAGGCGCTCGTTCTTCAGCGGGATGCTCGACGGCGGGCGACAGAAGGACGTGATGTGGGTACGTGCCGACGGCGCGGAGATGGCGGAGGCGGATTGGTCGGATCCGGAGAACCGTGTCCTCGGGATGCTGATCCCGGGGCGGGCGACGGATGAACGTGACGAACGCGGCCGCCTGATCCGGGGTGACACGGTCCTGTTGCTGCTGAACGGCGGGTCCCGCTCGAGGAAGGTCACGTTGCCACGCCTCGAGGGGAGCGGCCTGTGGCACGAGGTCCTCAACACCGCCAGGCCGGGTCACGCGCGGGTGGTGCGCCGCGAGGCATTGAACCTCGTGGCGCACTCGCTGATGCTGCTGCGGTTCGAGGGCGCGGAGCGCTCGTCCGAGCGCTCCGGGGGCGGCTCCTGATCCGAACGGATCAGGAATCGCCCCCGTCGGTTCCTTACGCCTGCAGTGCCTCTCGGGCCTTCTCGTTGTCGCTCGTCACGAGCACCGCCCGATCGCCGGTCGCGAGATACGCGATCGAGACGTTGATCCCCGCGGTCGCGACCTTGCCCGCGACCCGCCCGAGCGTGCCCGGCTTGTCGGCTTCCTCATCCGTCAGCTCGACGACGACGGCATCCGCCTCGCCCTCCACCTTGATGTCGGCGAGGATCAACGCGTTCTGAGCGACCATCGCGTTCTCCACGAGCACGTGCACGACGCCGACCCCGTCGTCCGTCGTGGCACAGAATCCCTCGATGTTGACCCCGGCGTCGCCCAACGCCTCGCCCATGTGAGCGAGTTGGCCCGCCCGGTCATCGAGCACTACCGTCAGATCCGTCGCCAATCCGATCACCCCTCGTCCGTCAACTACATCCCGAGCGCGGCCCGTGCCTTGTCGTTGTTGTCGGTGACGGCAACGGCCCGGTTGTTCGTCGCCAGGTACACGGCCTGCATGTTGACGCCCGCGTCCGCCACCGCCCGCGCCATCTTGCCCATCGTGCCCGGCGTGCCGACCGCGTCCGACATCTCGCTCACGATCGCCTGGGACTCGCTCTCGACGGTCAGCCCCGCGCCTTCGAGCACGGCCCGCGCGGCGGCGCCGTCCTCGACCAGGAGATGGATCACGCCGCGATCGCCCAGCCCGATCCCGCAGAGGCCCTCGATGTTGATGCCCGCGTTGCCGAGCGCCTCGCCGATGTCGGCCAGCCCGCCGGGGCGGTCGTCCACGGTCACACCCAGATCCGTCGGCATCCATTGCCCCCTTCCCTCGCCCTGGTTCCGGTGTACGCCCCGCGCGAGGGCGCGTCAAGTTCGCCGCGAGCGCTCGCCAACCGTTCGTTCCGGGGTTGCCCCAGCTCACACGCGGTACGAGGATGGACGCATGTTCTGCCAACGTTGCGGCTTCGGTCAGCCCGACGACCATCGGTTCTGCGTGGCCTGCGGGGCGCAGCTCGCCGCCCATCTGGCGGGAGAACGCATCCCGAAGGTCACGCGACTCTTCCTCGGGATCCAGACGAGCGAGCAGGATCCCGCCGGCGCGGTCCTTCGGGTCAGCCGGTACCTGGAGGACTACGAGTTCTCCGCGCCGGAGGGAACGATCGTCGTCCCCGGTGAGCACGCGCGCCTCTCGGTCTGGCTCATCGATCGACCGGTCGCGGCGATCAGCGTCACCGAGTCGGATGCACAGGAACTCGGACGGTTCTTGCTGGATCCCGCGCCGGTATCGTGGGCGTCCTCGGAACCGGCGAACGCCACCGGCTGATCGAAGACCCGGAGAAGGGACTCGAACGATCACTCTCGGCGGCCGACCGGCCGCCCGCGAGCGCTATCAGCCGACCCCTTCCGGCGGCGGCTCCTCGTCGGAGCTGGGAGCGGGGACCTCCCGAGGCGGGTTCTCCACCTGGGTTCGTGGCGCCGCGATATCGACATCGAGGACCAGCGCGGCCGGCGCGTCTTGGCCGAGACCGTCGACGGCGAAGAGATCCATGGCCCCGCCGCAGCCCCCGGCAGCCACGAGGAGGGTCTCTCGATCGAGCCACCCCAGCGCCTCGGTGGGTCGCGTCTCATCGGGCAACGCGACACGCCTCGCACCACGAGCCAAGACCAAGGCTTTGTGACCCTCGCACGACTTCCCTTCGGTGACAGCCTGCAAGACCCCCGATGGGGCCAGCCGGAGACCGCTCGCGACCGTCCCGTCCGCGCCACGCCATGCGGTGCCGAACCCGGTCCGACTCGCGAGCTTCATGAAGTGGAGTTCCGGGATGTCCCCCTCGTGCTGGGCCGTCCACCACAGGGTCCGCCCGTTCGGGGAGAACGCGAGCGAGGTGAACTCGGTCCCGCGCTCGGAGAAGATGAGTCGCTGCGGGTCTTCGCCTTCGTTCGTCGAGAGCCAGATCTCCTGGCCCTCCGCCGCCTCCACCACGAACGCGAGCGCGAGGCCGCTGGGGTGGTACGCGACCTGGAGATACCTCCCGGGAGGCAGCGACACGAGCCGGGTGAGGCGCCCGTCATCGATGAAGCGCTTCCTCGGGATGCCCTGCGCGTCGGCGAAGACGACGGCGAGTCCGAGCGGATGTCCCCAGTCGAACGCGCTGATGGACGTGTCGATCGCCGGGAGATCCGGGGCGTCGCCGCCGACGCCGCGGATCTCGAAGCGGTCCAACAGCACGCGATCGCCTTGGGGGCCCCAGGCGAACGGTCCGGCGTCCTCCACCGGGAACAGGCAGGCGACATCGCCCTCGTCGGGGTCGAGCGCCCACGCCCGCCCGTCCGCGACGAAGGCGACGGTGTGGGATGCACCGGCGCCGCCGGTGCATCCCGCGGGCAGCGGCGTGCCGTCCGGCAAGCGAGCGCCGGTGGCGACGACGGAGGGAGACGCCGTCGTGCCCACCGACGGCGTCGGGGTCTCGTCGTCGGCGGTCGGCTGCGTGCACGCGCCGGCCAGGAGGGTCGCTGCGAGCACGAACCGGATCCATCGCATGGTCGGCCTCGGACGGTACACCGAGGCCGACACTCGGGCGAGGGACTGACCGGAGATTCTCAGAGGTTGCCGCGGAGTCCCCAGAGCTCCGGGAAGAACCGCTTGTCCAGGGTGGTCCGGAGGTATCCGACGCCCGAGGAGCCGCCCGTCCCTCGCTTCGCGCCGATCTCGCGTTCCACCATCAGGACGTGGAGCGAACGCCACCGAGCGACGTTCTCGTCGTGGTCGAGCAACGCCTCCGAGACGGCGAACAGCTCCTGTTGCTCCCGTGCCATCGCGACCAACGACGCTGACCGCTGCTCGTCATCGTCCGCCGGCATCGGCAGACCGTGTGATCCCAGGAGCGCGCAGAAGCCGTCCCACAGGGTCGGCTCCCCGATGCGGCGCTGGAGGCGCTCTCGCTCCTCAGGCGAGGCGGCGAGGTCCTCGAGGAGCCGCTCGTCCTTCAGCCCGCTGATGCATTCGAGCTCCCGGAACTGCGCGGACTGGAATCCCGACGCCGGCGCCAGGTGGTCACGGAACGCGAGGAAGTCCTGTGGAGACATCGTCTCGAGAACCTCGATGTGTTCGATCAAGACCCGCTCGATCGCGTGGACGCGCTTCAGATAGTGACGGGCGCGCTCGGTGTCTCCTTCGAAGAGGCGATCTCGAACAGACTCCAGCTCGAACAGGATCTGCTTGAACCACAGCTCGTACGCCTGGTGGACCACGATGAACAGGAGCTCGTCGTGGACGGGTGGATCCGACAGGAGTTGCTGGAGTGAGGTCAGCTCGGAGAGCTTCAGGTAGCCGCTGTAGGTGAGGAGGTCTACATCGGTCTCGCTCGTCCGGCCGAACCGTCGCTGTCTCCCCTCTTCCATCGGTCGAAGCCTAGCGAAGCCTCCGCCGCTCTCCGTTCGATGCATCGAAGCCATATCCTGGTGTCGCCTCGCGGAGGGAGGCGATGGGTGGGCGAGATCGGTCGAACCGGGAGGCGAGGGGGGCGCGATGCTCGCGCGTCTCGCGCCGTGCCCGCCCCCCTGAACGCCGAGCTCCTGGATCAGCTCGCCGACGCGGTGCTCGTGGCCGACGAGGACGGTCACTACGTGGAGGCCAACCTCGCCGCAGCCACCTTGCTCGGCTACTCACACACAGAGCTCTTGTCGATGTCGGTCGTCGATCTGACCGCGCGTCCGCCCGAGTGGAGCGAGTCGGAGTTCATGCGCTTCTCGAAGGACGGTTACTGGCGAGGCATGGTCGATCTCCGAAGGAAGGACGGCTCGCTCGTACCCGTCGAAGCGCGCGCGAGCATCCTCGAGACCCCGGAGGGTCGCTGGGGTATCGCGGTCGTTCGCGAGATCGATGACGAAGCGATGATCTCATCAACGGTCGCAGAACGCCGCCTCGCCGCGATCGTCCAGTCCTCCGACGATGCGATCTACAGCGTCACACCCGACGGCTTGATCGAGAGCTGGAACCCCGCGGCGGAACGCCTATACGGCTATCGCGCCGAGGAGATCGTGGGGAAGCATGTGTCGCTCACGGTGCCACCGGAACGTCGGGCCGAGATCGATCAGAACATCCGACGCGTGATGGCCGGCGAGCACCTGCAGGATCAGGAGACCGTTCGGCTCGCCAAGGACGGCGGGACGGTCGACGTCTCGCTGACGATCTCCCCCATCCACGACCTCGAAGGCAAGGTGACCGGGATGTCGACCAGCGCCCGCGACATCACCGACCGGAAGCGGGGCGAGGAACGCGCGCGGGCGCTGGCGCGAGCCCTGGAGGAAGCACGAGACACCCTGCAGCTCGTGACGCTGGGCGCAGCCGACGGCATCACGATCCAGGATTCGGAAGGACGATTGGTCTACGCCAACCTCGCCGCCGCGCGCATATCGGGCTACCGGTCGGTCGAGGAGTTCCTAGCCGCGGATCCGCGTGAGCGGCTCGCGCACTGGATCATGTTGACCGAAGAGGGCGAGCCCTTCCCGATCGACGAGCTCCCCGGCCGTCGCGTCCTCGCGGGCGATCCCGAGGCCGAGACGGTGCTCCGTGTCCGCGACCGTCGGGACGGTCACGAGTTCTGGTCGCTCGTCAAGGCGACGGCCACCTTCGACGAACAGGGCAGGGTGCGCCACGCGATCAACCTGTTCCGCGACATCACGGGTCAGAAGGAGGCAGAGCGGAGCGCCCAGCGCAAGGCGAACCAGATGTCCCACCTCTACGCGATCACGGCGGCCCTGTCGGAGACCACGGACATCGGGGTGGTCGCGGAGGCGTTGGCCGAGCAGACCCTGACGGCGTTCGAAGCCTCCCGGGGAGCGGTCGTCCTCTTGTCTCAGGACGGGGAGGCTCTCGAGACCGTCGCTTGGCGAGGACACCAGCCCGCGGTGATCGATCGCTGGCGGCGATTCCCGCTGGCCGCCACCACGCCTATCGGCGATGCCGTCCTCAGGAACGAACCCGTGATCCTTTCGAGTCGGGACGAGTGGCTCGCCAGATATCCGGGACTCGACCCGGCACAGGTCCCCGCAGCATCGGCGTCGATCCCGCTCGATATCGGAGACCGGGCCATCGGGGGCCTCACGTTGAGCTTCGACGAACCTCGGGAGTTCACCGACGAGGACGTCGGGTTCATGCTGGGCGCTGCTCGGCAGGGAGCGCAGGCGTTGGAGCGCGCGCGTTCCGAGGAGGTCCGGCGCCTCGCCGAGGCTCGCCTGTCGCTCCTCGCCCGCGCAGGTGGACTCCTCGCCGAGTCCCTCGACTACCGGAAGACGCTCGGGGCCGTGGTCGACCTCGTCGTGCCACAGCTCGCCGACTGGGCATCCGTCGAGATCTTGGAACCGGACGGGTCGATCCGATCGCTCGCCTTGGCACACGTGGATCCCGAGAAGGTGGCGTTCGCGAAGGAGTTCCGGCGGCGCCGGCCACCGGAGCTGTCCTCGCCGACGGGTGTCGGGCATGTGATCACGACCGGTCAACCGGAGGTCGTCCCCGAGATCACGGAGGAGATGGTCGCCGCCATCGACGATCCGGAAGTGGAAGAGCTGGTGCGAGAGCTCCAGTTGCATTCGGCCATGACCGTGCCGTTGTCGGCCCGGGGCAGGACGCTCGGAGCGATGACGTTCGTGTGGGCCGAGTCGGGAAGGACCTACACGTCGGCCGACCTGGCACTCGCTGAAACGCTCGCCGCGCGGGTCGCGCTCGTGATCGACAACGCGCGCCTGTATCGGGACCGCGACCACATCGCCAGGACCCTGCAGCAGAGCTTGCTCCCTCCCGAGCCCCCGTCGATCGAAGGCGTCGAGCTTGCGGCCCGGTATCGGCCGGCCGGTGAGGGCATCGACGTCGGCGGAGACTTCTACGACGCGTTCGACATCGGCGACGGCGAGTGGACGGTGGCGCTGGGTGACGTGGTCGGGAAGGGTCCGGACGCCGCGGCGCTGATGGGGATGGTGCGACACACGATCCGAGCCGCGGCGATCCGCGAACGCGCCCCCGCCCGGGTCCTCGCCACCGTGAATGCCGCGGTCGGCCGGCAGACGTCGGAGGAGCAGTTCTGTACCGCCGTCGCCGCACGGCTGCGTCCCCAGGGGGACCGGGTGATCGCATGGATCTGCGTGGCGGGCCATCCGCCGCCCGTGATCGTCCGCGCCGATGGATCCCTGCACTGGATCCGCGGGGCGGGAGCGCTCCTGGGCGTCTTCGACGACGCCAACCTCGCCGATGAGGAGGTCCGGCTCGCTGCGGGTGACACGCTGGTCCTGTACACCGACGGCGTGACCGAGGAGGGCGGCGCGGAGCGCCCCTTCGGGGAGGAAGGGCTCGCGGCCATCCTCCGAGCAGCGGCCGGCGCGACGACCTCGGAGATCGTCGGACGCATCGAGGAAGCGGTGATCGCCCACGGCTCGGGCGAGCCGAGGGACGACATCGCGATCCTCGCGGTCAGGGCGACCGGATAGCGGCGCCTAGGGCTGCCACGCGCCGACCGCCGTTCGGAACGGGTGCACGTCGATGTCCTTCCAGACCCCCTCCGTGACGTATGGATCGCCTGCGAGCCAGGCGTCCAGGTCCTCTCGTTCGGGGAACTCGACGAGGAGCATCGACCCGATCATGTCGCCGACGTCGTTCAGGATCGCGCCGCCGACCAACACGTTGCCTTCCTCGACGAGCGGCCCGATCGATCCGAGATGCGTCGGCCGCGTTCTCCGCCGCCGCTCGAGTGCACCCCCGTCGGTCCCGTCCTTCGCGATCACCAAGAACTGCATACCGGTCCTCCTCGTGTCGTTCGGTCCGTGGGCGCTCGATGTCGAGATCGGGGAGAGACCACTAGTTGTGGCTGACGCCTTCGAACCACCTTTCGCGGCGACGTTCGACATGAACGAAGTACGTGTACTCGCGTGGCGGCTCGTTGGTCGCCAGTTCGACCTCGACCTCATCCTTCCCGAGCATGGCGGTGCACCCGGAGCTCTGCGCTTCCCTTCGGACGCACACGATTCTTGCCAGTCCGGCAGGGAAGCCGGCGAGCGCCGCCTCTTCCGGCGTCGGGTAGCTCTTCTCCATGTCCAGCCCTCGGCCTCGATCACTGCACGTCGCGGGTGCGAACGAAGATGGATCCGATGGCGAGCACGACCGCGGTGTAGCCGAGGATCACCAACATCGAGCGACCGGGAGAAAGGGCGAACGATCCACCAGGGAACCCGTACTCACTCGTCCGCCAGCTCAGGAACGCAACCAGGTTGTCGCCGAGCAACCACGGTGTCCAGAGGGGTCGCAGCCCGCGCACCAATCCCTCGAGCACGGCCGTCCACACGAACACCACGCCGAGCGCGGCGGCGGTATGGCGGCCGATCGCGGCCACTGCTCCACCGATGACGGCCGAGACGGCCGCGGCCACCGACACCCTGAGCGATGTCGCCAGCGCGTCGGTCCACCAGGCACCGTCCACACCGGTCGTGGATCCACGCAGCATCGCGGCGAGGCCGAGCCCCGCCGACAGGAACGCGAGGATCACGGTCGTCACGGCGAGGACCCCGGCGACGAGGACCAGGATCCGAGCCGAGAACCACAGGAGGCGCCGAGGCTCCCACGTGAAGATCGTGCTGATGGTTCCGGTCTGCCAGGACACGGCCACGAACGACGCACCGATCACGAGTCCGAGGATGCTCGTGATCGAGGAGATCCCCTCGAGGATCTGTGGGAGGTCGACGAGCGCGAGGTGCGACGGCATGTACTGGTTCGGGTTCCCCGCGTTGTCGCGACAGATGTCCTCTTTGGAGCCTTCGAATTCCGCTCCGAAGTCGCTGTTCATGCAGAACTGGAACTCCTGCTCCGCTTGCGCCTCCGCCGCCGCACGGACTTCCGGGCTCGGCGGCGTGGACTGCCAGGCGGCGATCACGACACCGATGCCGGTCGCGAGGAGGGCTCCGCCCAGCATGACCACCACCAGCCTCCGCGAACGGAAGCGAAGGAGCTCGGATGCAAGCAGGCGCGTCATGCACCCACCTCGTGCTCGCCGCCGGTGAGTTCCAGGAACGCCTGTTCGAGGTTGCCTTCGTCCGGCTGGAGGAGCGACGGGTAGATCCCCTTCGCTGCGAGGGCCCGCGCCACGCGCTCTCCCTCCTCCGGTGGGACCGCCGCTCGGATGAGATCGCCGTCGATGGTCGCGGCGATGCCCGCATCGCTGAGCGCGAGACGGCCCGCCTCGAGGTCGGGAACACGCACGGCGAGGCGCGCTCCCCGTCCCGACGCGAGCACGTCGTGGACCGAACCGGCCGCGACCAAGCGACCTCGTGCGAGGATCGCGACCCGATCCGCGACCTGCTGGACCTCCGAGAGGATGTGGCTGGAGACGAACACGGTCCGGCCTTCCGCACCGAGACCCCGCAGGAGGTCGCGCACCTCGACGATCCCGGCGGGATCGAGGCCGTTGGCGGGCTCGTCGAGGATCAGCAGTGACGGATCCTTCAGCAACGCCGCGGCGATGCCGAGGCGTTGCTTCATCCCGAGCGAATACGTCCGAACCATGTCGTCGGCGCGGGCCGCGAGCCCGACGCGATCGAGCGCCGCATCGACGGCATCGCGAGCGATGCCGTCGATCCTCGCGAGGATCTGCAGGTTCCGCCTCCCCGTGAACCGGGGGTACAGGGCGGGCGCTTCCACGATCGACCCGACCCGTCGGATCACACTGGGAAGCCCACGAGGAACGTCGTTACCGAGGAGGCGGGCCCTGCCGGCCGAGGCCGCGACGAGTCCGAGGAGGCAGCGGATCGTCGTCGTCTTGCCGGCCCCGTTCGGCCCGAGGAATCCGAACACCCCGCCCTCCGTGACTTCGAGGTCCAGCCCGTCGAGGGCGACGGTCGATGGACGGCGCAACCGTCGATACTCCTTGCGGAGGCCTTCGATCTCGATCACGGGTGCCATCGCGTCCGACGGTACTCGCAGTTCGAGAGCCGGGCACGGAGCGTCGCCCAGTTGCTACCGTCCGGCGGAGCGAAGGGAGCACCGGTGGACCCGAACCATGAGATCTTGTTCGAGCCCGTCACGATCGGCCCGAAGACGCTCCGGAACCGCTTCTACCAGGTCCCCCATTGCTCGGGATTCGGCACCGAGAAGCCGTGGACGCAGGCCGCGCATCGCGGTGTGAAGGCCGAGGGCGGCTGGGCGGCGGTCTGCACCGAGTACGCGCCGTTCTCTCCCGAGTCCGACGAGGCGCCGTTGATCGCCGCGAGATTCTGGGACGAGGACGACATGCGGGCGCTGCGTCTGATGACGGACGCCGCGCACGAGCACGGCGCGCTGGCAGGGCTCGAGCTGCACCACACGGGCGCGCACGCGCCGAACACCCAGACCCGGCTGCCCTCGATCGCGCCGAGCCAGCTCGCCTCCGACCTGGAACCGCACGTCGTCCCGAAGGAGATGGAGACGGCGGACATCCGTCGGGTGGTGGATGGCTGGGCCGAGGCGGCGGTGCGCGCGCGCGACTGCGGATTCGACATCGTCTACGTGTACGGCGCCCACTCGTACCTGCCGATGCAGTTCCTCTCGCCCTTCTACAACAAGCGCGCCGACGCCTACGGCGGAACGCTGAAGGATCGCGCTCGCTTCTGGCTCGAGACGCTCGAACGGGTGCGCGATGCGGTCGGCGCGGACTGCGCGATCGTGACCCGTATCGCGGTGGACGCGCTCGGGCCGGCCGGTATCCATGTCGAGGAGGCGTTGAAGTTCGTCAATCTAGCTGACGACCTCGTGGATCTCTGGGACGTGAACGTCGGCTCGATCGCGTACTGGAGCAAGGACTCGGGCACGTCTCGCTACTTCGAGGAGGGCTACCAGCTCGAGTGGACCGGCGGGATCCGCCAGGCGACCGCGAAGCCGATCGTCGGCGTCGGCCGGCTCACCAACCCCGACCGCATGGCCTCGATCGTGCGAAGCGGGGCATGGGACCTCATCGGCGCCGCCCGGCCGTCGATCGCCGACCCGTTCCTCCCGCAGAAGATCTCCGAGGCCCGCACCGACGAGATCCGCGAGTGCACCGGGTCGAACGTCTGCATCATGAAGGTCGACGGGTTCGGGCACCTCGGCTGCATCCAGAACGCGACGGCCGGCGAGGAACACCGGCGCGGCTGGCACCCCGAGCGGTTCTCGGTGGCATCGAACGCTGAGAAAGGAGTCCTCGTCGTCGGCGCCGGTCCGGCTGGGATGGAGTGCGCCGTCACGCTCGGCCGGCGTGGGTTCGAGGCTGTGCACCTGGTGGAGGCGGAGCCCGAGATCGGGGGACGGATGCGATGGGTGCGACGGCTCCCGACCCTCGGCGACTGGGGACGGATCGTCGACCATCGCAAGGTGATGCTGTCGAAGCTCCGGAACGTCGAGGTCGTGACCGGGCGTCGGCTCTCGGCGGAGGACGTGCGCGACTACGGCGCGCAGCTCGTCGTGGTGGCGACCGGCTCGCGGTGGTCCGGCGAGGGCGTGCAATCATCGACCCACGAGCCGATCGACGGTGCCTCGGCATCCCTCCCCCACGTCCTGACGCCGGAGCAGGTGATGAACGGGAAGCGGCCCGATGGATCCCGCGTGGTCGTCTACGACGCGGAGGGATACTTCGTGGGACCCGGGATCGCGGAGCTCCTCGCGGACGAAGGGCTCGAGACGCATCTCGTCACGTCGCTCGAGACAGTGTCGCCGATCTCCGATCTGACGCTCGAAGGGCCGATGCTCCGCCAGCACCTCCACGAGCGCGGGGTGACGGCCCACCGAGGTGTCACGGTGCTCTCCGTCGAACCCGGCCGCGTCTCGGGAGAGGACGAGTTCGAGGAGCCGTGGTCCCTCGAGGCGGACGGGATCGTACTGGTCACGCAGCAGGTCTCCGACGACACGCTGTACCGGGAACTCGTCGGGGATGGCTCTGCGCTCGAGGAGTCGGGGATCGAAGCGGTCTACCGGATCGGGGACTGCGTGGCGCCGCGGATGATCTCGGAGGCCATCTTCGACGGCCATCGACTCGCTCGCGAGATCGACGGCCCGGACCCGACGATCGCGCTGCCCTTCGACCGCGAACGGAACGTGCCCGACGTCGAGCCCGTCGCGAGATGATGCCGGGACATGGACACGAAGCCGCTCGGCACGGATCTTCCCGACGGCGTCCGGTTCATCGGGCCGGAGGTCGACTGGGAGTCCGGATGGGCACCGGGTGACGCGCCATCCGTCGCCGACCTGAACGCCTGTGTCGCCTGCGGTCTGTGCCTGCCCCACTGTCCGACGTACCGCCTGACCGGAGAAGAGTCTGCGTCGCCACGCGGCCGCATCACCGCGATGCGGGCGGTCCACGAGGGCCGCGCGGCGACGGACGAGACGTTCGCGGAGTTCATGGACCTTTGCCTCGTCTGCCGCGCATGTGAGGATGTCTGTCCATCCCACGTCCCCTTCGGTCGGATGATGGAGGCGGCGCGGACCCAGATCGAGCCGTTCCGGTCGAGGCGCACGAGGTTCCTCCGGTGGGTCGGGCTCGACGTGGTGCTTCCTTCGCGGAAGCTCATGTGGCTCGCGGCCGCGCTCGCTCCGCTGGCGCGCCCCTTCCTCCCCGCTCGGGTCCGGGCGTTGATCCCTCGAGGTGGCGGTGAGTCGTTCAGCCGGCTCCCCCGCGTCACGGAACCACAGGGCGAGGTCCGGGGGACGGTCGCGCTGCTCTCCGGGTGCGTGCAGGACCGCTGGTTCCGGCGGGTGAACCGCGCGACGATCCGGGTGCTCGCGAGGAACGGCTGGCGCGTCGTCGTGCCGCGCGCGCAGACGTGCTGCGGAGCACTTGCCGCTCACAACGGACACCTCGAGACGGCGCGCAAGCTCGCGAAGAAGAACGCGGCTGCGTTGGCTTCCGTGGACCACGTCGTCGTGAACGCCGCCGGATGCGGCGCGCACATGCAGTCGTATGGCGACCTGGTCGAAGGCGCCGATCTCCCCGTGCGCGACGTGATGGAGTTCATGCACGCCGAGGGCCTCGCCGGCGACGCGGGCTCGCTGTCCCAGCGCACCCGCGTCGCGTACCACGACGCCTGTCACGCACTGCGGGCCCAGAAGATCCACGATCAGCCGCGCGAGCTGCTCCGGGCCATCGGCAACCTGGAGCTCGTCGAGATCCCGAACGGTGACCGCTGCTGCGGCGCCGCCGGGATCTACAACATCACCGAGCCGGAGATGTCCGGCCGTCTGATGCGTGAGAAGGCCGAAGCGGTCGTCTCGACGGGTGCAGCTGCGGTTGCCTCCGGCAACCCCGGCTGCACCATGCAGCTGCTCGCCGGCCTCCGTGAGAAGGGCGTCGTGCTAGACGTCATCCATCCGATCGAGCTACTCGACGCCGCAGCGCACCGAGCGTGAGCTACCAGCGGGGGTCGTTCGCAAGCAGCGCGGCCTCGCCCGTGCAATCGGTCCCGGCTCCGTAGCGAGGGTCCGCACCCACACCGAGCCGGATGTAGAAGCACGCGCCGGGCCGAGCCTGCACTGCCGCCGCCCACACCGTGTCCGACGACGAGACGCTCACGACGTCGAGGCCGAACGACGCCTCGTTCGCGGCACGGAACGCCAGGTCGGGGACATCGTCCTCGAGCGCCTCAGCGTCGGCTTCCTCGAACGAACCCGTCCGGCCGTACACGATCTCGGCCGCGGCCTGCGCTCGGCGGAGCGAGTCCTGCGCGTGCCCGATCGAGTTCGCCAGCGGCCGGTTCGCGAAGATCTCCACGAGCAGGAAAAGTCCGCCCACCAGCAGCGTCCCCGCGATGACCCAGAACCCCCGATTCGAGTGGGGCGGCTCGGGTCCCAGCTCGTCGTCGTAGGCCCGGATGAGGTCGTCGTCGGTCGCCATCACCCGCAGGGTACGAAACCGCCGATCCGATACGTTCGCCGTCATGCCCGAGGAGATCGCGCCGAACGTGCTGTCGTGGGCGAGCGAGCTCGACGAGCTGACCCGCGCCCAGGCCGCCGTGACCGCCCGGCTCCCGATCCTCGCCGGACATCTGGCGTTGATGCCCGACGCCCACCTCGGCAAGGGCGCCACGATCGGCTCCGTGATCCCGACCGACAGCGCCGTGATCCCGTCCGCTGTCGGCGTGGACATCGGCTGCGGCATGGCGGCGCGGCGGTTGGAGCTCACGCAGGAGGATCTTCCCGACGGGCTCGATCCATGGATCTCCGCGATGGAGACTGCCGTCCCCGCCGGCCTCGGCCGCTGGCACGGCGAGCCCTCCGACGACGCTCTGGGATGGCTCGCGGAGCACCCTCCCCCGCCGACCCTCGACAACGCACAGCGGGCCGCCGCACAGCTCGGCACCTTGGGCTCGGGGAACCACTTCATCGAGCTCGCCACGGACGAGGAGAACCGGGTCTGGATCCTGTTGCACTCGGGCTCGCGGGGCGGCGGCAACAAGCTCGCGACGATGCACACGACGACCGCCAGGAAGTTGCACGAAGGGCTCGGCACGCGGCTCGAGGACCCCGAGCTCGCGTGGCTGCAGGAGGGAACCTCGGAGTTCGACGCGTACCTCCGTGACCTCCGCTGGTCGCAGACCTACGCGCGGGAGAACCGACGGCTGATGCTCGAGTCGACGCACGGCGCCGTGGAACGCGTCGTCGGCCGCGACGTCGCGACGGCGGACGAGGTCAACTGCCATCACAACTTCACGGAGCAGGAGGAACACGGTGGTCGCAACGTGTGGGTGACGCGGAAGGGCGCGATCCGTGCTCGCGTCGGCGACCGCGGGCTGATCCCCGGCGCGATGGGCCAGCGCTCCTACGTCATCCGCGGTCTCGGCAACGAAGCGTCGTACGGATCGTGCGCGCACGGCGCCGGGCGTCGGATGTCACGTCGGCAAGCGAAGAAGCAGCTCTCGGTCGAAAGCTTCGCCGAGGTGATGGGCGTTGGTGCATGGCAACACGCGAGCGCACGAGAGCTGCTCGACGAGCATCCCGCCGCCTACAAGCCGATCGACGTGGTCATGCGCGACCAGGCCGATCTCGTCGAGATCGAGCACGAGCTCCACGGCATCGCGAACTACAAGGGCGTCGAAGGGCCGAGGAACCGTTAGCCGGCGAGGGTTCGGCTGAGTTCCGACAGGCTCTCGAGGTTGTGGCCCGACAGGAACACGTCGACCGAAGGAAGGGCGGCTGCCATCCCTCGCGCGAGCGGCTCATATCGCGGTGAGCCCTTGAGCGGATTCACCCACACGACCTTGTGCGCGAGACGCCCGAGGCGCGCCATCTGCAACCGAAGCAGCTCCGGATCCCCACGCTCCAGGCCGTCGCTGCACAGCACCACGACCGCGCCGCGGAGCGCCGCTCGCTGGCTCCATCCGTCCAACAGGGACTTCAGCGACTCGCCGATCCGCGTCCCGCCCTCCCAGTCGGCGACCGTCCGGCCGATCTCGTGGAGCGCGCGGTCCGGGTCCTTCGTTCGGAGCATCCGCGTCACGCGAGTGAGCCGCGTGCCGAAGCAGAACACCTCAACCTGCCGGCCGGCCGCCATCGCCGCGTAGCCGAACTGCACGAGCGCCCGCGCGTACGGCGACATCGAGCCGCTCACGTCCAGGATCAGCACGAGCGGCCGGCCCCGGACGCGGCGGTCGCGCCATGCCCGTTCGAACGGCTCCCCGCGCGTCCGCAGCGACCGCCGTAGGGTGCGGCGGACGTCGAACCTGGCGCCCTTCGCCGACGGGCGCGTCCGGCGCATCCGCTGTTCCGGCAGGGCGACAGCCAGCGCGCGGATCATCCTGCCGACCTCGTCGCGTTCCTCCTCGGAGAGATCTGCGAACGACTTCGAGCGCAAGACCTCGACGGCGCTCGCGACGATCCGGAGCGCGGCCTCGTCGCCGGCCTCGGGTGCCTCGTCTTCCTCGGTCAAGCCGTGCCACTCGGCGGCGGTCTTTCCCGCTTGAACATCCAGCAACTCCGGTTCGTCTCCCCACTCGACGCCCTTCCGGGCGAGCGAGGGAAGATCGAGCTCGATCTTGAGATCCTCCGTCGAGCGGAGCGACCGATACCAATCCTCGAATGCCAGGTCGTAGGCGGCCAGGTCTTCCTTCCGGCCGATCATCGAGATGCGACCCGCCCAGTAGAGCGACAGGCGGTCGGTGAGGCCGAGCGCCGCGACGGAGCGGACGAACGTCAGGATGCGGCCGGTGCCGACGGGCAGGCCCCGGGCCCGCAAACCTCGTCCGAACGCGACGAGCGGTGGGAGCGGCTCGGCGAGTGGAGGCTCAGCCATCGCGGTCGCCGACGACCTCGGCGAGGCGCGGCGCCACCAGTTCCTGGTCCTCGTGATCCTTCACGACCGCGCCCAGCGTGTCGCGCGCCAGCCCCGGACTCAGCCGATCGGCGCCGAGGAACGCGAGGGCGTTGGCCCAGTCGATCGTCTCCGCAACGCCGGGCAGCTTCGCGAGATCCAGCGACCGCAAGCGGGCCACCGCCTCCGCCACGTCGCGGGCGAGCGCCTCACCGACGTGCGGGGCGCGTGTGCGCACGATCTCCACTTCGCGATCCAGCCCCGGGTGGTCGATCCAGTGATAGAGGCAGCGCCGCTTCAGCGCGTCGTGGAGCTCCCTCGTCCGGTTCGACGTCACCACGACCGCCGGCGGCGACTCCGCCACCACCTGGCCCACTTCGGGGATCGTCACCGCGAACTCCGAGAGGATCTCGAGCAGGAAGGCCTCGAACTCGTCGTCGGCGCGATCCAGCTCGTCCACGAGGAGCACCGCACCGGATCCCGCTCGGATCGCCGCGAGCAGCGGGCGCTCGACCAGGAACTCGGGCCCGAAGAGGTCGTCGACGTGACGCTCCGCCTCGGACGCATCCATCGCCCGCACGGCGAGCAGCTGACGGGCGTAGTTCCACTCGTAGAGGGCCTGCGATGCGTCGATCCCCTCGTAGCACTGGAGGCGGATCAGCCTGCGCCCGAGAAGCTCGGCCAGGACCTTCGCCACCTCCGTCTTGCCGACGCCCGCTTCCCCTTCGAGCAGCAACGGCTTGTCGAGCGAGAGGGCCAGGTGGATCGCCGTCGCGAGGCCCCGGTCGGCCAGATAGGCATGCGAGCCCAGCTGGGCCTGCAGCTCGTCCACCGAGGCGAACCGACCATCCATGACGCTCATGGTACGGGCACCCTACGGCGCCGGCACGAGTGCCCGGTTCGACGGAAAGCCGCTCGGTGAGGTTGAATGTTCGCCTTAGAGACCCGTGGAGGCCGCATGGCAGAGATCGTGCTGGACCACGTCACGAAGACCTATTCGTCGGGTGGACCGAGCGCGGTCTCGGATCTGAACCTGAAGATCGAGGACGGGGAGTTCATCGTCCTGGTGGGGCCCTCGGGGTGCGGCAAGACCACGGCCCTTCGGATGGTCGCCGGACTCGAATCGATCACGGACGGCACGGTCTCGATCGGCGAACGTGTGGTGAACACCGTGCCGCCGAAAGAACGAGACATCGCCATGGTCTTCCAGAACTACGCGCTCTATCCGCACATGACCGTCTACGACAACATGGCGTTCGGGCTCAAGCTCCGGAAGCTGGCGAAGGACGAGATCGACCGCCGGGTCCGCAAGGCCGCGAGCATCCTCGGTCTGGACGAGTTCCTGGAGCGGAAGCCGAAGGCCCTCTCCGGTGGTCAGCGACAGCGCGTGGCGATGGGGCGCGCGATCGTGCGTGAGCCGAAAGCGTTCCTGATGGACGAGCCGCTTTCCAACCTGGACGCCAAGCTCCGCGTCCAGATGCGATCGGAGATCGCGAGGATCCAGCACGAGCTCTCGACGACCACCCTCTACGTCACGCACGACCAGGTCGAGGCGATGACGATGGGCGACCGGGTCGCGGTGATCCGCAAGGGGGTCCTGCAGCAGGTCGACGCGCCGCAATATCTCTACGACCATCCGAACAACCTCTTCGTCGCGGGATTCATCGGATCGCCGGCGATGAACATGGTGGAGGCGACCCTCGCCGGATCGAACGGGTCGTCCACGCTCGAGTTCGGTGGCTACCGGCTGGCCGTTCCAGCCGACGTGCTCTCGTCGCGTCCCGAACTGAAGGCGTACGAGGGCAAGCAGGTCATCGTCGGCATCCGTCCGGAGGACATGGAGGACGCCGAGATGGAGCCGGACGCGCCGGCGGATCAGCGGATCAGATCGTCCGTGTTCCTCCAGGAGGCGCTGGGGGCCGACGTGCTGGTGCACTTCATGATCAAAGCGCCGGCGGTGTTGACCGAGGACGCGAAGGAGCTCGCCCACGACGTCGGCGCCGAGGCGGTCGAGGCCGCCGAGCGCGGCGCGATGGCGGGCGAGTCCGAGTTCCTCGCCCGTCTGAACCCGCGGACGAAGGTGCGGAAGGGACAGGAGATCGAGCTCGTCGTGGACGTACACCGGTTGCACTTCTTCGACCCCGAGAGTGGTCGCGGGATCTACGGCGGCGACGGAGAGCCCGACGGCGCTCGTTCATCGTAGGAGTTGATGGTGGAGGAACCACAGGCGGGGGTCATGCACAGGAGGAGGGGACGTTCTATGCGGAAGTTGCGGATGCTCGTACTGCCCGTGGTGATCGTGATGATCGCCGCGGCATGCTCTGCGGAGGAATCAGGCGACGGGAACGGCGACGGTGGGAACCAGGAGGAGAACAAGGGAACCGTCAACGTCTTGAACGCGCTGGAGCCGGCGGAGAACGAGGTCCTCCAGGCGATCACGGACGACCTGATCAACCCGGAGGTGGACTACAAGACCGAGTTCGAGGTCGCGGACGACATCGCGCAGCAGATCCAGATCAGGTCCGAGGGAGGGACCCTCGACGTCGTCCTGGTCCCGCAGCCCGGCGCGGTGGTGCAGCAGGCCGAGGACGGCAACGCCGTCTCTCTCGAGGACATGGGCTTCGACATGGCCGAGCTCGAGAGCACGTTCGGCGAGTACTTCCTCTCGCTGGGAGAGTTCGAAGGCGAGCACTACGGCATCCCGACCAACATCAACTACAAGAGCATGATCTGGTACCCGAAGGCCGAGTTCGAGAAGGCCGGCTACACCGTCCCGACGACATGGGACGAATTGATCGCACTCTCCGACCAGATCGTGGCCGACGGCAGTACCCCATGGTGTGTGGGATTCGAGTCCGGAGGGGACACGGGCTGGCCGGCAACGGACTGGATGGAAGACATCATGCTGGGCACCGCCGGCACGGACACGTACACGCAGTGGATCACGCACGAGATCCCGTTCAACGACCCGGCGGTCATGGATGCGGGAGAGAAGTTCGGTGAAGTGATGTTCGGGGACGGCTACGTCCTCGGCGGGGCCGACCAGACGCCGAGCATCGCGTTCGCGGAGGCACCGCTTCCGATGTTCGACAGCCCGCCGAAGTGCTGGCTCCACCGTCAAGCCAGCTTCATCAACGCCTTCTTCCCGGAGGGCACGGAGCCCGGCGTGGACTACGACTGGTTCCCGTTCCCCGGTGAGAACCAGCAGGGGACGTTGTTCGCCGGCGAGCTGGCCGTGGTGTTCTCCAACCGGCCGGAGGTCAAGGACTTCCTGGAGCGGTTCATGGCGGAGGACGTGCAGTGCGCCATGGGCTCGGAGCCCGGGAGCTCCACGGATCTCGCCGAACGTGAACGTCACGCCGGACTGCTACCCCAACCCGATCCTGGCCGCGGCATCGGAGGTCCTGGCCGAGGCGCTCACCGGCGGTGGGGCCGCCGGCTTCGACGCCTCCGACCAGATGCCGCCGCAGGTGGGATCCGGGAGCTTCTGGACGGAGATGATGTCCTACATGCAGGACGGACCCGGACTCGCTGAAGACGCACCTCGACAACATCGAAGCGAGCTGGCCCGCGGAGTAGGCGGAACGGACCTGGATCCGACGACGGAGCGGGCGGGAGCGGCCGACATCGGCCGCTCCCGCCCGCGTCCCGAGAAGGCGAGGGTGAGTGAAGACATCGAGCGATGAGCGGTCGGGCGCCGCGGAGGTCGCCGTCGAACCCGAGCCGCCGCCCTCGGGCGCACAGGGCATCCTCGGCTTCGCTCCTCAGGCTGATCAGCGCCCTCGCCATCCCGATCGTCGGGTTCATCGTCCTGTGGGCGACGTTCGACTTCCTCCGCGATGCCGAGGCGAACCGGTTCCTGGTCGTCGGCGTGGCGATCGTCGTCGGCGTCGGCGGCGTGTTCTTCCTCTACTGGGGCATGAACCGCGTGGTGGAGTTCCTGCCGGCTCGCTATCGGGAAGGCGTGCGGCCCTACGTGTTCGTCGGCCCCGCGCTGGTCATCCTGACGGTGTTCCTGATCTACCCGGTGATCAACACGATCCTCGTCAGCTTCAAGGACTCGAGCGGCGAGGCCTTCGTCGGCTTCGACAACTTCAAGTTCGTCTTCACCGACCCGAGCATGCTCCGCGCGATCCGGAACACGTTCGGATGGATCGTCATCGTGCCGCTCCTCGGCGTGTCCATCGGACTCGCGTTCGCGACGCTGGCCGACCGGCTCCGCCGGGGCGAGGCCGTGGCCAAGTCGATGATCTTCCTGCCGATGGCGATCTCGTTCGCCGGCGCCTCGATCACCTGGAAGTTGATCTACAGCTATCGGCCCGCAGGGATTCGGATCGAACATCGGACTGCTGAACGGGATCATGCTCGGACTGGGCCAGGACCCCGTGTCGTGGCTGGACATCAAGCCGTGGAACAACCTGTTCCTGATGGTCATCATGGTGTGGATGCAGACCGGCTTCGCGATGGTGGTCCTGTCTGCGGCGATCAAGTCGATCCCCGACGAGATCATCGAGGCGGCCCGCATCGACGGCGCGTCCGAGTTCCAGGTCTTCCGCCGCATCATGATCCCGAGCATCCTCCCCACGATCGCGGTGGTCTCCACCTACATGGTCATCAACGCGATGAAGGTCTTCGACATCGTCTTCGTGATGGGGAGCCCGGAGACGAGGGGAACCGAGGTGATCGCCGAACGGATGATCGACTGGTTCTTCATCAGCAACAACGACGGCCGAGGTGCGGCGATCGCCGTGGTCCTGTTCATCGCGATCGTGCCGGTGATGATCGTGAACATCCGCCGATTCCGGGAGGAGGAGGCGATCCGATGAGCGTCGCGGAGCCCGCTCCTCCGGTCGCCGGCCGACGGCGCACCCGGGACCCTCGCCGTCGGCGACGAGCGCAAGGCCGGATGGTTCGTCCGGCTGACGGTGCTCGCCATCGTGATCCTCTGGCTGATCCCGGCGATGGGCGTGTTGATCACGTCGTTCCGCCCGGAGGCGCAGGTGAACGCGACGGGATGGTGGACCGTGTTCGCCAACCCGTTCAAGGCGGGCCAGTGGACGTTCGAGAACTACAGCCTGGCCCTCGACGCCGGCGGGCTCGGGAACGCGTTCCTGAACAGCCTCGCGGTGGCGCTCCCGGCCACGGTGATCCCGATCGCGATCGCCGCCTTCGCGGCGTACGCCTTCTCCTGGATGGAGTTCCGCGGGCGCTACGTGATGTTCATCGCCGTCGTCGCCCTCCTGGTGGTCCCGCTCCAGATGGCCCTGATCCCGATCCTGCGCCTCTACAACCAGGGCGCGATCATCGGCGGGCGGTACCTCTTCCCCGACCTTGATCTCGTCGGCACGTTCCTGGGCGTGTGGCTCGCCCACACGGCGTTCGGATTGCCGCTCGCCGTCTACCTGCTCCGGAACTACATCGGCTCGCTGCCGTCCTCGATCATCGAGTCGGCGAAGATCGACGGGGCCGACCACTTCACGATCTTCTGGCGGCTCATCATCCCGCTCTCCGTCCCTGCGCTCGCCGCCTTCGCGATCTTCCAGTTCCTCTGGGTCTGGAACGACCTCCTCGTCGCCTACGTGTTCCTGGGTGGGACCTCGGAGAACCGGGTGCTCACGATCGCCCTGTCCAACCTGGTGGGATCCACGGGCGAGAACTGGCACCTGCTGACCGCGGCGGCGTTCATCTCGATGACGCTGCCGCTCGTCGTGTTCTTCTCCCTCCAGAAGTACTTCGTGCGAGGGCTCACCGCCGGCGCCGTCAAGGGCTGAGCGGGTGATCCGACGACGGAGATCCCCTCCGGCGGGCGTCGGCCCGCTCTCCCCCCGGAAGAAGTGGCGCGCGATCATGATCGCGACGCTCGTCCTGGTCCCCTCGTACTGGGCGGTGCTCGCGGGACTCGTATCGCTCGCCTCGGACAGCGCGGACGCCCCGCCGGCCGGACCCTTCATCGCCTTCGGGCTCGCGCTGATCCCGTTCGTCTTCATCGTCCTCGCCTTCCTCTCGGAGCACCCCCGGGCCCCGGGGGCCGTCCTCAAGGGCATGGGCCTCGCGCTCGCGGTGGGGCTCCCGGTCTCGGCGCTCGCGGCCGATGCGGTGACCGGCCTCGTCGCCGCGGCGGGCGCCGGAGGGGTCGCGGCGCTCCGAGCCGATCGCGCCGAGGCCTGGAAGGCGCGTGCGCTCGCGGTCCTGGTGGTCTCCGTGTACGTCTACCTGATGATCCGGCTCGCGGGCGACGTCACGCTGCTGCTCGCGCCGACGCTTCCTTTCACGTGTCTCGGAGTCGCGGATCACCTGGTCGAACGTCGAAGTGAAAAAGCGGAGGAACGGCAGGCCGCGGAGACCCATTGACGCGGTTCGGCCATTTCGACGACCAGGCCCGCGAGTACGTCATCTCGCGACCCGACACGCCGTTGCCGTGGATCAACTACCTGGGCAGCGAGGAGTACTTCGGGATCATCTCGAACACTGCCGGCGGGTATTCGTTCTACCGGGACGCCCGGCTCCGGCGGCTGACGCGCTACCGATACAACAACGCGCCGACGGACACCGGCGGACGATATCTCTACCTGCGGGATCGGGCGAGCAGCGACTGCTGGTCGCCGTCGTGGGCGCCGATCCGAGCCGACCTCGAGGATTACCGATGCCGCCACGGCCTCGGCTACACGGTCATCGGTTCGCGGCACCACGGGATAGATGCCGAGACGCTCTATCTCGTCCCGCTCGGCGAGTCGCTCGAGATCTGGCGAGCGCGGATCACCAACCACCGGGACGAGGAAGCCGCTCTCTCCTTGTTCAGCGCGATCGAGTTCTGTCTGTGGGACGCCTGGGACGACCAGACGAACCTTCAGCGGAACTACTCGACCGGCGAGGTCGAGGTTGCGGGCAACGTCATCTACCACACGACCGAGTACCGGGAGCGTCGGAACCACTTCGCGTTCTTCGCCTGCTCGGAGGACGTCGCCGGCTTCGATACGCAGCGCGAGGCGTTCCTCGGTCCCTACCGGGGTTGGGATCATCCGATCGCCGTCGAAGAGGGCCGTTCGGCCGACTCGATCGCGCACGGGTGGGCGCCGATCGGCTCCCACACGATCGAGCTCGAGCTGGAGCCCGGCGAGGCCCGAGAGATCGTCTTCGTCCTCGGATACGCGGAGAACCCTCCCGACGCGAAGTTCGATCCGCCGGGCTCCCGGACGCTCGACAAGCGACGGGTCGGTCCGGTGATCGAGCGATACCTGCGAGCGGAGGAGGTCGAACTCGCCTTCGATGGGCTCCGTAAGCACTGGTCGGCACTCCTCGGTGGTTTCCAGATCTCGACGCCGAGCGATGACACCGACCAGATGGTGAACGTCTGGAACCCCTACCAATGCATGGTGACGTTCAACCTCTCTCGGTCGGCGTCGTCCTTCGACACCGGGGTTGGACGTGGCATCGGGTTCCGCGACTCGAGCCAGGACCTCCTCGGCTCCGTGCACATGGTGCCGGAGCGCGCGCGCGAGCGGATCCTCGACCTCGCCGCGACACAGCTCTCGACGGGGGGCGCCTACCACCAGTACCAGCCGCTCACGAAGCGAGGGAACGACGCGATCGGATCCGGCTTCAACGACGACCCCCTCTGGCTGATCCTCGCCGTCGCCGCCTACGTGAAGGAGACCGGGGACCGCGAGATCCTGGACGAGCCGGTCGCCTACGACAACGAGGTGGGCTCGGAGACGCCGCTCTACGAGCACCTCCGTCGCGCGCTCGCGCTACACGCTGGATCGACTCGGCCCGCACGGGCTACCGCTGATCGGGCGAGCGGACTGGAACGATTGCCTCAACCTCAACGCCTTCCTGGAGGAGCCGGGCGAGTCGTTCCAGACGGCTCCCCAGCGCGAGGGTGGAGTCGCGGAGTCGATGTTCATCGCCGGCCAGTTCGCGCTCGCGGCGGAGGAGCTCGCTCGACTCGCGGAGCTACAAGGGGTCCCGGATGATGCCGCCCACGATCGGAGGGAGCGGGAGCGGATGATCGAGGCGGTGCGCGAGCACGGCTGGGACGGCGAGTGGTTCCGCCGCGCGTACGACTACGTCGGCAACGCGGTCGGCACCGCTGGGAGCGAGGAGGGACAGATCTGGATCGAGCCCCAGGGGATCTGCGTGATGGCGGGGATCGGGCTCGACGACGGGACGGCGATGCGAGCGCTCGACTCGGTCGCCGACCGGCTGGGGACGCAGCACGGACTCGTGCTCCTCGATCCCGCCTACACCCGCTATCACGTAGAGCTCGGGGAGATCAGCTCATACCCCCCGGGCTACAAGGAGAACGGAGGGGTCTTCAGCCACACGAACCCGTGGATCGTCATCGCCGAGACGATGGTGGGCAACGCCGACCGTGCGTTCGACGCCTACCTTCGGATCAACCCCTCGGCTCGAGAGGTGCTCTCGGAGGTGCACCGGTGCGAGCCGTACGTCTACGCGCAGATGATCGCCGGCAAGGATGCGACGACTCCGGGCGAGGCGAAGAACTCCTGGCTGACGGGCTCCGCGGCGTGGAACTTCGTCGCGATCACCCAGTGGATCCTCGGGATCCGGCCGGAACACGAAGGTCTCCGGATCGACCCCTGCCTGCCCACGGACTGGAAAGGCTACGAGGCCGTCCGCGGGTTCAGGGGCGCGACGTATCGGATCTCGGTCCGCAAGGAGCGAGGCGTCACCGGGCGAGTCACCTCGCTGCTCGTCGACGGCCGGCAGGTCGACGGGAACATCGTGGCGCCCGCTCCCGAGGGGGCAGACGTGACGATCGAAGCCACGGTCACCTGACCGGTCGCGCCTCATCGATCGCGGTCGCTCCCGCAGCCAGCCCCGACACCGCCGTGGCGACGACCGGCACCAGGAACGCGATCCGCAGGGTGGCCAGGTCGGCGATGAAACCCACGAGGAGCGGTCCGACGATCGACCCCGTGTAGCCGGCGGTGACCACGAGCGGCAGGGCGCTCGCGTGACCTGGACGGTGGATCCAGCCGGCTGCCCGGAAGGCGAGCGGAACCACCGGGCCGAGGCCCAGGCCGACGATCCCGAGCGCGGCGATGGACGGAAGCAGGCGATGGACGATCAGCATCGCGGCGAGCGCCGCGAACGCGCTCGAGGCACCGACCCGGGCAACGGCCGCTTGGCCGAACCGTGCGACGAGCCGATCTCCCACGAAGCGCGATACCGCCATCCCCGCGGAGAACGCGACGACGCCGAGGCCGGCCGCGCTGTGGGCGGCACCAACCGACTCGCGGAGGAAGACGGCGCTCCATTCGACCGCGATCCCCTCCACCAGGAAGGAGCCTGCGGCGACCAAGCAAAGGAGGAGGACCGTGTTCGGCCGCGCCCGGCCGACGCGCGTATCACCCGGCAGCCCGGCCATCGCTTCACCCGGCGATCCCTCGGCGCCCTCCTCCGCGGTCGGCAACCACCGAAGGAACACGCCGCTGACCGCGACGACCAGCGCCGCCGAGATCGGGAGATGGATCCCGATCGACAGGCCGGCGGCGATCCCCGCCGAGGCGAGAGCGGCTCCGACGAACAGCGCCACGCTCCAGGTGCCGTGGATCGCGGCCATCACCCGGCGTTCGAACCGACGCTCGACGACGACCGCCTCGATGTTCATCGCCACGTCGATCAGGCCCGCCAGCAGGCCGATGCCGAGGAAGAGCACGGTGAGCGACACGAGACCGCCCGCCGCCGGCAGGAGCGCGAACCCCACGCCCATCACCGGGATGCCGCCGCGGACGACCCGTCGGCCGCCCCAACGTCGGATCGCCGGGTCCGCCACGCGGGTGCCCGCGAACAAACCCACCGCGAAACCCGTCAGGGCGATCCCCAGCCCGGAGGCGTCGAGCCCCGCCTGCGCCTTGATGCGTGGGATCCACGGCCCGAGGAGGCCGGACAGCATCGCGTGCGCCGCGAACGCGGTCGTCACCCCGACGCGCGCACGGCGCAAGGCGCGCTGATCGTGCCCGGCAGTCGCCATCGACAGAGTCTGTGCGACGCGAGCAGGGATCGGCACGTTGCCTGATGACCGTTCGCTAGGCTGCTCGGATGCCGCCGGCCGATCCCGGAGAGGCGAGCGCGCCCCCCTGGTGGCGCGCCGGCGTCCTGTATCAGATCTACCCGCGCTCCTTCGCCGACGCCAGTGGCGACGGCCACGGCGACCTGCAAGGTGTGATCGACCACCTGGATCATCTCGAGTGGCTGGGTGTCGACGGGATCTGGCTGAACCCGATCAACACCTCTCCGCAGGCGGACTGGGGATACGACGTCGCGGACTACCTCTCGATCGATCCCGATCTCGGCAGCCTCGATGACCTCGATCGTCTCGTTGCCGACGCGGGCGAGCGGGGGATCCGCGTTCTCATGGATCTCGTGCCCAACCACACGAGCGACCGCCACGCGTGGTTCGTCGATGCGCGGTCAGGCCGCACGGCGGAGCATCGGGACTGGTACGTCTGGGCAGACGCCAAGCCGGACGGATCCCCTCCCAACAACTGGCGATCCTCCTTCGGCGGACCGGCCTGGACATGGGACGAGGCCACGGGTCAGTTCTACCTCCACAACTTCCTGGCCGAGCAGCCGGACCTGAACTGGTGGAACCCGGATGTCGGTTCCGCTTTCGAAGACATCCTCCGGTTCTGGCTGGATCGTGGCGTCGCGGGTTTCCGCATCGACGTCGCGCACGCGCTCGTGAAGGACCGCGACCTTCGAGACGACACGCCGGCTCTGGAGACGGACCATCCGAGCATCCGCCGGCACGGGTTGCGCTCAGATTTCAGCATGAACCGGCCGGAGGCTCACGACGTGCTCCGACGATGGCGAGGGATCGCCGACGCCTCCCAAGGGGTCCTCCTCGGGGAGACATGGGTCCTTGATCTGGACGCGCTGGCGCGCTTCTACGGCACCGGCGAGGACGAGCTCCACCTCGCACTCAACGTGCCGTTCGTCTTCTCGACACCGGGCGAGGAGATGCGGGAGATCATCGATCGCACCCAGGCGGTGCTCCCCGCGGTCGCGTGGCCACTCTGGAACGGGTCGAACCATGACGCGGGCCGATTCGCGACCCGATGGTGCGACGGCGACGAGCGTCGTGCGCGCACCGCGCTCGTGATCCTGCTCACCTTGCGCGGCACACCCCTGCTCTATTACGGGGACGAGATCGGCATGCCGAACGTCGACATCCCCCGGGACCGGCTGAAGGATCCTGTGGGTCTCCGCCATTGGCCGGAGGACCCCGGCCGGGACAAGGGAAGGACGCCGATGCAGTGGACACGCGACGGCGGATTCTCCAGGGCCGACATCGAGCCGTGGCTCCCCATGGGCGATGCGGCTACCCGGAACGTCGCCGATCAGCGTGATGACCCCAGCTCGATGCTCCATCTCTGCCGCGACCTGATCGCGCTCCGCCGCCAGCGAGTGGATCTGCACTCGGGTGGCTACGAGCCGCTCGAGGGACCCGATGGTATCTGGGCGTGGCGGCGGGGGGAGCGGACGGTGGTCGTCGTGAACCACGGGGACGAGCCAGCGGAGATCCAGGCACCCCCGGGCGAAATCGTGCTCACCTCCGATCGCGGTCGGGCGGACGAACAGGTGGACGGCGCGGTCCGGCTCGATCCCTGGGAAGCGGTGGTGATCGCCGCCGACGTCTAGCCGGCAGGCGGAGCCGGCGTCGTCGGGGTGACCGGCACCTTGATCCCTCGCTCGAGGAGCCGGCGAGTGATTCGTTCGCGCAGGAGGCGTTCCACGTCCATCACCTTCGAGGGCCGCGTATCGGCGACCACCCGCATCACGAGGGCGTCGTGTCCCATGCGCTCCACGCCCAGCACGCTCGGCGCTTCGTGGATCCATTCGGAGAGGGTTCGGTCCCCTTTCAACTCCTCGAACAACTCCTCCAGAACGGCGCGCAGGTGCTCGACGTCCTCGTCGTAGGCGGTTCGCACGTCGATGATCGCGCGCGCCCATCCCTTCGACCGGTTGCTGGCTACGACGATGTTCCCGTTGGGAACGAAGTGGAGGGCCCCGTCGAACGCTCGGATGCTGGTCACCCGGAGCGTGAGGGTCTCGACGCGCCCGGCGACCTTGTTCGACGGGGTCTGCACCTCCAGGTTGTCGCCGACGCCGAACTGGTTCTCCAGCAGGATGAAGAACCCGGACAACGTGTCTTTCACGAGGCTCTGCGCGCCGAAGCCCAACGCGACCCCGGCCACGCCGGCGCTCGCGAGGAGCGGCGCGATGTTCTGGCCCAGCTCTCCGAGCGCCATCAGGATCGCGACCGCCCAGATCACGACGATCAGGGCGGTGGAGAGTGCACCGGTCAGCGTCGTGGCTCGCTGGAGGTTGAGCTCCTGGGTGATGCTGGCGCTGCCTTCCAGGCGCTTGCGGAACCGGTTCACGGCGACCCGGGCCGCGAGCGTCACTGCCATCGCGACGACGACGATGATCAGGATCTTGAGCCCGTGCGCGAAGAACCAGTCGTCGAAGTCACTCTGGGCGATGAGGTCCATGGGCCCCATGCAACCGGGCGGACCGCCCCGCGTCAACGATGCAGTTCGCGATCGGGCCTTCTGCACGGTGACGGTCCGAGGCTCTACGCTTCGCGTCGATGTCCGCAACGGAGGCGCCTCGCGAACCGATCGACCCTCGTCGGTACTACGACACACTGGTCGAGGCGAACCCGACGGCGATCGTCGCCTGCGATCCAGGGCTGATCGTCACGTCTTGGAATCCGGCCGCTGAGCGCCTGTTCGGGTATCGGCAAGATGAGGCGATCGGGCGGCACATCGACGAGCTCGTGTCCACTCACGAGTCCATCCGCGCGGAGGCGGAGGCGGTCAACGAACGGGTATTCGCCGAACCGATCCAGCTCGTGACGCGCCGTACCAGGAAGGACGGTTCACTCGTCGACGTCGTGATCCGATCCGTCCCGATCGTGATCGACGGCGAGCTCGTCGGCGCGTTCGCGATGTACGAGGACGTCGGCGAGCTGGTTCGCCAGCGCCGGTTCTTCGAGTCCCTGGTCGAGATGAGTCCGGCCGCGGTCATCATGGTCGACGAGCACGTGAACATCAGCCTGTGGAACCCGGGAGCCGAGCGCTTGTTCGGCTACACGGCTGCCGAGGCGATCGGCGCGAACCTGGACGACCTGATCGCGATGGATCCCGAGATCCACACGGAGGCGACAGCCTGGAGCAGCGAGGCGTGGAAGGGCGATTCGTTCCGACGGATCGGCCGGCGGAACCGGAAGGATGGATCGCTGGTCGACGTGGAGATCGTGGCCGTCCGGGTCCTTCTGGAGGACGAGCCGATCGGCTTCTACATCATCTACCACGACGTCACCGAGCTCGAGCAAACCCGCCGGCGCCTCGAGGCGCGGGTCGACGAACAGATGGCCGAGCTGGTCCGCACCGGCGAGCTTGCCCGGTTCCTCCCGAACCAGGTCGCCGAGGGTTTGCTCGGAGGGCACCTCCAAGCGGAGGAACCGTTCCAGCGCCGGAGGATCACGGTGTTGTTCGCCGACATGGTGGGATTCACCGATCTCTCGGAAAGCCTGGAACCAGAGGAGCTGGCCGAGGTGTTGAACGGCTACCTGCGGGAGATGACCGCGGCGGTCCTGGCCCACGGAGGCTCGTTGGACAACTTCATCGGGGACGGCGTGATGGCCGTGTTCGGCGCTCCGCAGGAGCGACCGGAAACCGAGCAGGCGTGGGCGGCCGTCCAGGCCGCGATGGAGATGCGCGCGCGATGCCGCCAGCTGGCATCGTCGCTCCGCGAACGAGGGATCCCCGCCGATCCGGATATTCGCGTGGGCCTGAACACGGCGCATTGCACGGTGGGCGTCTTCGGGAGCGAGGTGATGCGCGCCTACAAGGCGGTCGGCTTCGCGGTCAACGTCGCGGCGCGCCTCCAGACCGCCGCCGATCCCGGATCGATCCTCTGCGGTTTCCGCACGTACGCGCTGGTCAAGGACCGCGTTCGGGCCGAGGAACGCGGCGCGCTCTCGGTGAAAGGTGCCCTCCGTCCGGTCGAGGCCTGGGAGATCGTCGGCCTCGCCGACGCCTGAACAGGCATCCGTCAGCTTCCTGACTCGTGGCCGGACCCCGACTGGGTTCCGGCGGCGTCAGCTTCCTGACGACTCGTCTCGTCTTCGTCGGATCCCCACGGGGTCGAGCCGATCGCTTCGAGCACGCGAGCGGTCGCCTCGAGCACCAGTCGCTCGCGCATGTCCGCAAGCTCCTCCTCCATCATGCCTTCGAGCGGCGGGATCGCCTGGCGACCGTGCTCCCGGAAGGCATAGGCGGCCTCGCCGTGTTCGGCGAGGTCGACTCCGGAGTCCTCCGCATCCACGGGCACCCGGAACCCGATGAGACGATCGACCAGCTTGAGGATCGTCCAGGTGGCGACGAACGAGAACGCCAGAGTGATCCCGGCGGCAGCCCCCTGACGACCGAGCTGCGCCCATCCGCCGTCCGCGCCGGCCGGGTTGACCACGAGGCTCGCGAACACGCCGGTGAGCAGCGCCCCGACAAGCCCGCCGACCATGTGGACGCCGACCGCGTCGAGCGAATCGTCGTAGCCGAGTCGCGACTTCATCTCGACGGCCGCGAAGCAGACCGCTCCCCCGAGCAGACCGATCGCCAGCGCGGCCAGCGGCCCGACGAACCCGGCCGCGGGCGTGATCGCCACCAATCCGGCGACGGCGCCCGTCGCCCCGCCGACCGCGGTCGCCTTCCCGTGCCGCAGCCGTTCCGGCACGAGCCAGCCGATCATCGCTCCCGCGGCGCCGAGGTGTGTGGCGAGGAGCGCCGATGAGGCGAGCCCGTTCGCGCCGAGCGCGCTCCCCGCGTTGAAGCCGAACCAGCCGAACCACAGGATCCCCGCACCCAAGACCACCATCGGGACGTTGTGCGGCGCGAAGTTGCCGCGCGGGTAGCCGCGCCGCTTCCCGACGTAGAGCGCCGCGGCGAGAGCCGCCGCACCGGCGCTGATGTGCACGACGGTTCCGCCCGCGAAGTCCAGCGCGCCGATCCCGTCGACGCCGAGGAACCCTCCGCCCCAGACCCAGTGCGCGAGCGGTGCGTACACGATCAGCGACCACAGTGCAACGAACGCGATGTAGCCGCCGAAGCGCACGCGCTCCGCGAACGCGCCCGCGATCAGCGCGGGAGTGATGACGGCGAACATCATCTGGAACGAGGCGAACGCCGAGTGCGGGACGGTGGGCGCGAGCGCGTGTGGCGTCTCGGCGACCCCTCGGAACCCGAGATGCGCCAGCCCGCCGATCACGCCTCCGATGTCGGGCCCGAAGGCGAGCGAGTATCCGGCCAGCACCCACACGACCGAGACGATCGCGATGGCGGCGACCGACTGCATCATCGTCCCGAGAACGTTCTTCGACCGGACCAAACCTCCGTAGAAGAGGGCCAACCCCGGCATCATGAACATCACCAGTGCCGCGGATCCCAGCACCCACCCCGTGTCGCCGGTGTCGATCCCCATCCCAACCCCCCGTCGCCGTGGCCGTGTTGGTTATCCGCCAGCAGGAGGCGCGTAGCGACGACCGACGTGTTTCGTTTAGGTAAACGAATCGGCGGCACATTCAGCGCTCGCTAAGGGACGAAACCGCAGGTCAGCGTTCTATTTCTAAGCGGGAAGGAGTTGGACGCCGGCATTCGCTCACCTGACCTCGAGACGTGGGGCCGGATCTGCAAGCTGTTCGGCTGGCCTCAGACATTCGCGGTGACAGGCACACGAGGAGCTGACTAGGATGAGCGAAACCTTCCTGGAGAGGTGAGCGCCAGATGCCTAACTGGTTGTGGATCGTTATCGTGGTTGTGGTGATCCTGGCGATTTTCGGCGGAATTCGGACTCGCCGCTAGGAGAGTCGCTCTCGCTCAGATCTGCAAGCTTGTTCCCGGCTGGCCTCAGACCTTCGTAGGGGCGTCCGGTTTGACGGGCAAGACCTCGAGGGCTAGCCCCCCTGGTTGAGAAGTCGCTGGGGCCTTCGGGTTCCGGCGGCTTCTCACTTTCTCGGGTCGCTTCCGCAGCGCCGCGTGTCCCACCACTCCCGCTTGGCCCATCGCTCGATCGTGAGCGGCTTCGATCTTGTTCGCCTACTCCTTAGGGCTCCGCCGCTCCGAGGTGGTTGGGATCACGATGGATGACGTGGACTTCGGGAACGCCTATCAGCATGGCAATCGAAAGAGACGCAGCCGTTCCGGTTTCGGCCATCCTCGCTCTGTGAGGATGTGAACACTGTCCAACTTGGGGGGCTTTCGCTCGGCTCCCACCTGGCAGGGACTCAGGAGGCTGAAGGCCGCCGGCGCCACCGCCTCCACCAGGGGCGACGGTCCAGCGCCTCCTCTCGCCGGTGCCGCTCAGCCTTCTCGTTCAGATCGTATTGATCGCTTCGAAGGATCACTTCGCCCGTGAGTCGGCCCGGGAACTCGGCTGGACCACGCTTCTTCACGACGGCAAAGATATCCGCTTCAGGATCGCGATCGGTCAACGCTGTGCCCGCGCGACGCTTGCTGGATCCTCAGTCGTCGAGCCGGTGCTCCAACCTAGCGAGTCGCTTCTCCAAGTCACGGACGTGGCGGTCGCCTTCTTTCTTGCCTCTCCTTCGGAGGGCGAACCTCATGGCCATCCCCAGGACGCCCACGCCCGCGAGCGCGGCACCCGCCCGCTTGGCCAACTTGGCCGCTGCAGGTAGCCTGCCCTCGAGCTGCCGGAGCTCCCCGTCCAACCGGTTCCTGGTCGCGTCGATCTCCTTCATCGTTTCAGCTGCTGTTTCGCCCATCGGACGTCCTCCTTCAGCGACTCTTGGGTGAGCTCGGGCTTGGATGCGCTCGAGCGGAGCCATCCACGCGCCGCCACGATCGCGACGGCCGCCAGGATCCCGAACACACCGGCCATGATCAGCATCGCGGCCCACCGGGGTAGGACCAGGTCGAGCGCCTCGGCGCCGGCCAGCCCGAGGAAACCGATCACGAACAGCCCCAACACGGCCGCGGCACCGAAGACGCCCACGGCCTTGGCCCGCGTGCCGACCATCTCGCCGATCTCCTGCTTCGCGAGCTCGATCTGTTTGCTGACCAGTGTCTGGATGTCCGCGGCGATGGATCGGAGCAGCGGACCCGTGCCCCTGGCACCGTTGGTCGATGGTGGCGTTACGGCCGGAGCCTTCCCCGCTGGCGGGGCACCGGCCTGCGGCGCACCCGCCCCTCCGTCGTTTCCGAACTGAACCTCCACGGTCTCCTCCTCCCTGCGCTCCTCGACCCGTGCGTGATCGCGGAGCGCGCGTTCATCTGCTTGGGTCATTCTGTCCGGGTCGAGCGCTCGCGGCCACAGGCGCCGCGCACGGACCACGTTCATCTCGGCACCGAGCAAGGTCACCTGTGCGCCGAGGTAGATCCACGTGAGAAGTCCGATCACGACCGCGAAGAACCCGTAGGTGCTCTCTGCGGATTCCAGCTTGTGTCCGATCACGTAGCCACCCAGGGCCTGGAGCACTGTCCAGACGACCCCTGCGAAGATCGCGCCGACGAACACATCTCGCCAGCTCACGTCCTCCACGGTGAGGACCCGGTAGGCCACCAAGAAGATCAGGACGTTGAGGACGAGCGTCCCCGAGATCCCGGCGAGGCGGATCGCGACCGGCGCGTCCTCCGTCCCCGCCGCCACACCCCCGAGGAAGCTCGCGAGCAGCACGAACACACCGAGCGTGAGGAGCATCAGCACCGCGCGGAGGAGGGCGATCAAGAAGCTGGGTTGGCTTTTCATCGGGACATCCCAGACGTGGTCCATCGCGTTCTGAGCGGCCTTGATCCCGGCGAGCCCGGCCCACAGGGCGCCCCCGATCCCCAGGGCAAGGGCCAGGCCTTTGTCGGGCAGTGAATCGACCTTCAACCGGTCGCCGATCACGGGGAATTGCGACAGGGCGGCGTCGACGAGTCGATCCTGCATATCGGATCCCTTGAAGAGCATCGCGGTGAGCGTGACGAACACGAGGAGCAGGGGGAACAGCGAGAAGAACCCGTAGTACGCGATCAGGGCGGCGAGCTGCCCGGCGCGGTCCTCTCCGAACTTCTTGACCACGGCCAACGGGAACGCCAGGAACGGCTTCCTCCGCTGCACGTCGTCGGCGCGTCGAACGACGCCCTGGACCGTTTCCACGAGTGGGGAGTACCCGCGCCGCCGACGCCTTCAAACGAACGACGGTCGAGCGCCCGGTGCTGACGAGGTGTCTAGGCCAGCGCCTCCTCCAGCGCTCGGCGAACCAGCACCTTCGACAATGCCCGGCGGTACTCCTCCGAACCGAACGAGTCCGAGGGCGGGGCCGACCCTTCGTCGGCTCGCTCCGCGGCCGTCGCCGGGTCGGCCCCGCCCGCGAGCGCCTCCTCCACGCCACCGGCTCGCAGGGGGGTGAGGCCCATGTTGGTGAGCGAGACGTTCGCGCTCCCGTTCATCCGCACCGCGGCGACCCCGACGACCGCCCAGTCCATCGCCCGCCGGGTGAACTTCTGATAGCTCCACCCGCCCGCCGTCTTCGGCACACGGATCTCCGTCAAGACTTCGTCATTCGCGAGCGCCGACTGGAAGAGCCCCGGGAACATGTCGCCGGCCGCGATCTCCCGGATCCCGCCGGGCCCGGTCGCGACGAACGTCGCGCCGAGGGCGAGCAGCACCGAGGGCATGTCGCCGGCCGGGTCGGCGTGCGCCACGGAGCCGCCGATCGTCCCCATGTGCCTGACCTGCGGGTCGCCGACCTGACCGGCGACGGAGGACACGATCGGAGCGAGCTGCCGGAGCTCATCCGACGCCTCCAGGTCGTGGTACCGCGTGAGCGCCCCGATCGCCACGCCGTTGCCCTCCGCCCGGATGTATGACAGGTCGTGGAGCCGCCCGATGTCGATGAGCTTCGTCGGCATCGCGAACCGGAGCTTCATCTGCGGCAGGAGCGAGTGCCCGCCGGCCAGGAGCTTCGCACCGTCGTCCGCCTGGAGGGACGCGATCGCCGCTTCGACCGAATCCACACGTTCGTACTCGAAGGCCGCCGGGATCATGTCGCACCCCCTTGTCCGTTCCCGCCTTGCGTGCCCTGGGCGGCGTCCTGGATCGCACGCCAGACGCGCTCCGGAGACGCCGGCTTCTCGATCGCCGTCACACCGAGGTGACTCACGGCGTCGATCACGGCGTTGATCACGGCCGGCGGGGCCGCGATCGTGCCCGCCTCCCCGATCCCTTTCACGCCGAGCGGGTTGGTGGTCGACGGCGTCTGGTGCGAACCGTCGGTGGTGATAGTTGGCACCTCGACCGCCGTCGGCACGAGGTACTGCGTCATCGTCGAGGTCGTGAGGTTCCCGGACTCGTCGTAGATCGCCTCCTCGTACAGCGCCTCGGCCACACCCTGAGCGACGCCGCCGTGGATCTGGCCGTCGACGATCATCGGGTTGATCACAGTGCCGCAGTCGTCGACCGCGACGTACTTCACGATCTCGGTCGCACCCGTCTCCGTGTCTACCTCGACGACGCAGATGTGCGCACCGCCCGGCCAGGTGAAGTTCGGCGGGTCGTAGACGGCGGTGGCGTTCAGATGGGGCTCCGTTCCCTCCGGCAGGGAATGCGCGTGCCACGCGGACACCGCGATCTCCGGGATCGTCTTCGCCTTGTCGGGAGCGCCGGCCACGTGCCATGACCCCTCGCCCCACTCGAGGTCGTCCTCGGAGACCTCGAGCTCGTGCGCCGCGATCGTCCGCGCCTTCGCTTTCACCTTCTCGACCGCGAAGTGGAGCGCCGCGCCGCCGACGGAGACCGACCTCGATCCGTACGTGTCCATCCCGAGCGGCGAGATCAGCGTGTCGCCGTGGAGCACTTCGATGTCGTCCGGCGTCACCCCGAGCCCGTCCGCCACGATCTGGGCCCAGGTGGTCTCGTGCCCCTGACCGTGGGGCGAAGTGCCCGTCTTCACGAGCACCTTGCCGGACGGCAGGCATTCGATCGTCGCACCGTCCCAACCGCCGGCCGCGTACCGGAGCGCGCCGAGGATGTTCGACGGCGCCAGTCCGCACATCTCGATGTAGGTCGACAAGCCGATCCCGAGCTGTTTCGTGTCGCCACGTTCGCGGCGGTCGCGCTGCTCCGCCCGGAGCTTGTCGTACTCGACCAGTCCCAGCGCCGTGTCGAACGTCGCCTGGTAGTTGGCCGAGTCGACGCTCAACCCGGAGATCGCCGCCGTCGCTTCCGAGAAGGCCGGCTTGAGGTTCATCCGCCGGACCTCGACGGGATCCTTGCCGACCCGCCGGGCGAACGTATCGACGATCCGCTCGATCACGTACGTGGCCTCCGGTCGGCCGGCGCCGCGGTAGGCATCGGTCGGCGTCGTGTTCGTCACGATCCCCGTGAACTCGAACCAATAGGTCTCCGGATCGTAGGGACCCATGTACACCCAGCCGCCCAGCTCGGGGATGCCCGGTGTGAGCAGCTGGTAGTAGGCGCCCATGTCGGCCAGCTCGACGAACTTCATCCCGATGATCTTCCCGTCCTCGGTCCCGGCGATGGTGCAGTCGTGGATCACGCCGCGCCCGTGGGTCGTCGCCACGTAGTTCTCCCGGCGACCCTCGATCCATTTCACCGGGCGGCCGAGCTTCCGCGCGAGGCCGAGCGCAAGTGCCTCCTCGGCGTAGACGTTGAGCTTCGAGCCGAAGCCGCCCCCGACGTCCGGGGCGATCACCCGGAGCTTCTGCTCGTCGATCCCGGTGACGCCGGACAGCGTGAACTTCGCGATGTGCGGGATCTGCGTCGCCGACACGAGGGTCCACTCGTCCATGGCCGGCACGCCGTAGGCGAGGCACCCGCGTGGCTCGATCGCGTTCGGGATCAGCCGCGGCTGCGTGTATCGCTCGTGCACGACCACGGGAGCCGAGTCGAAGACCCCTTGATCGCCGGCGCCCCCGTGGCTCCAGTGCACGACCGAGTTCGTCCCCAGGTCGTCGTGGATCAGCACCTCGTCCTTCGCCGCTTCCTCCAGGTCGATGACGGCGGGGAGCTCGGTCGCGGTGACCGCGATCGCCTCCGCGGCGTCGAGCGCCTGCTCGCGTGTCTCCGCCACGACGACGGCGACGGCGTCTCCGTTGAACCGAACCTTGTCCGACGCCAGGGCGTAGTGCACGGGCACCTTGATGTCCTCGGTGATCGGCCAGACGAAGGGAAGTGCCCCGAGTTCGAGGTCCCCGGCCGTGAAGACGCCGACGACGCCCGGCATCGACGACGCCTCGGACGCGTCGACCCCGTCGATCACGGCATGGACGTAGGGCGGGCGGGCCAGCGCCATCCACAGCATCCCCGGCATCGTCCAGTTGTCGATGAAGCTCGCCTGGCCGGTGATCAGCTCCGGGTCCTCCTTCCGAAGGACCGGCTGTCCGATGAACGTCTCCGTGGTCGCCATCACGCGCCCCCTCGGGTTCCGGCGCCGGCCATGGACCCGGCCGCGTCGAGGATCGACTTCACGATGTTCTGGTAGCCGGTGCAACGACAGAGGTTCCCTTCGAGCGCCAGCCGGACGTCGTCCTCACTGGGGCTCGGGTTCTCCTTCAGATAGCTCGCCGCCGCCATCAGCATCCCCGGTGTGCAGTAGCCGCACTGGAGTCCGTGATTGCGTCGGAACGACTCCTGGAGCGGGTGGAGCTCATCGCCTTCTGCCAGCCCCTCGATCGTCGTGAGCTCTCGGCCGTCCACCTGCGCGGCGAGCAGCGTGCACGACTTCACCGACTCTCCGTCCAGGAGCACCGTGCAGGCGCCACAGCTGGACGTGTCACATCCGACGTTCGTGCCGGTGAGCCCGAGGGTCTCGCGGAGGAAGTACACGAGGAGCGTGCGGGGCTCGACGTCGGCCTCCCGCATCGCCCCGTTGACGGTGACCGAGACGTGCGTCACGGGGGCCTCCTTCTCCAGTCCTGCAGCCGTCGTGGGGACGAACAAGCAGCCGGAGTGTAGACCCGCGTCCACGCGCGGTCGAATCGAGGCGAGCGACTGCCGGGGAGCGCCTATCGAGGAGGCGGCGGGTTGAGCGCCGCCGACCCCGTACAGTCCGACGCGATGCCGTGGGTGACGTTCCCCGCCGCCGTGACGCGGACCCAGAGGCAGGTGCCCCAGGGCCCCTGGACCGCCGCCGCCCAGGCGTCCGCCGTCGCGGCGACCGACACGATCTCGGGCATCGTGGAGGGTCCGTCCACGAAGATGTAGCGAGGCTGAAGGGCGTTCAACCGGGCGGGCGTCGCGTCGAGGAAGCTCCGATGCTTCGAGAAGGCGACGTTCGCGGCGGCGAGCGCGATGCGGGTGGCCTCTTCGGCATCCGCGTCCGTCTGGCGGTTCGCCACGCCGTCGATCGGGTCGACCGCGGTGTCGGCGGGCACCGCTCTTCGGACCGGTCGCGCGAAGCTGTCGCGTTCACTCGTGACGACCCAGTTCGCGAACAGGCCGATCCCCAGCACGACGAGCGTGCCGAAGACCGCGGCCTTCACCATCCCGGGATCGGGTCGGCGACGCAGGGGCACGGTGGTCCTGAACGCGAAGGAGTCGTCCATCACCCCCTATCGGCCGGTCCCGCCGTGAGACTGAGGACGGCCGGGGCTACCAGGATGCGCCGGTGGCCGCCATGGCGGCACCTCCGGTGCAGCGCTTCCCGCTCCCGTACGTGGTGACGCCGTCCGCAGCGATCCTGGCCCACCAGCACGTATCGGACTCCGATCGGACCGCCGCCCCGAACCCTGCCGCATCCACGGCGTACGAGACCGTCATCGGATCGTTCGAGGGACCGGAGGTGAAGTGGAGTCCGGGATCGTAGGCGGAGAGGGTTGCAAGATCGGTCGTGAAGCTGCCGCTCTCGGCATGGAGGCTGAGCGCCACCACGGCGGCACGACCGATCGTTCCCTGGGCAGAGGCGTCGTGGGCCCGATCGATCTGCGAGACGGCGCGGGTCTGGGAGTCGGCGATCTGCGTGCCGGCCTCGTCGACGCTCCGAAGGAACACGAAGGCGATCGCTCCGGCGACGACGAGGCCGACCGCTATCCAGATGAGCCTCGCGTCGAACGACCCCGACGTGTGCTTCGGCTCACGTCCACCGAGGCGAGCGGGATGCGTAGCGGGCTCGCCGAAGTGGAATTCATCGCTCATGCCTCCACTATCGGCGGAGGAGGACCGGACATGAGGCGCGAGGCCTAGGCGTACCATCCACGCGTGAGTGAGATCGGCGAGGTCCTGGCCGCGATCGAGGCCCTGTCGGCGAAGGGCAAGCGCATGGCGCTCGCGACGATCGTGGCGGTGCGAGGCTCCACCTACCGGCGGCCCGGGGCTCGGCTCCTGGTGCCGGAGGAGGGGACGCCGGTCGGGAACATCTCCGGCGGCTGCCTCGAGGGCGATGTCGCGGACATGGCTCGCCTGGTGATGGACGAGGGCCAGGCGCGGCTGGCCGGCTGGGACCTCACAGCGGACGACGACGCCGTGTGGGGCCTGGGCCTCGGGTGCAACGGAGCGATCGACGTGTTCATCGAGCCGGCCGAGAAGGCTGCCGAGGTCGCGGGGATGCTGCGGACGGCGCTCGAGGAGGAACGGCCGATCTCCGTGGTGACGGTGGTCGAGTCGTCGTCGGCGGACGTCGAGGCGGGCGCGCGTCTCGTCGTGAAACCGGACGGCACGAGCGACGGATCGCTCGGCGACGCGACGGTCGACGCGGCGGCCGTGCAGGCCGCCGTCGCTCGGTTGCGGGAAGAGCGATCCGAGGTCCGCACGCTCGTCGAGGGTGTTCGCGCGTTCGTCGAGGTGCTGGACCCGCCCCTGCGCCTTCTCGCCTGTGGAGCCGGGCACGACGCGATCCCGCTGGTCCGGGTCGCATCGGTGCTCGGGTGGAACGTGACCGTGGCCGACGACCGACCGGCGTTCCTCACACGGGCACGGTTCCCGGAGGCGGCCGGCTTCGTTGCGCTCGACGACCCGGGGGACGCGGCCAAGGCGGCCGATGTGGACGAGCGAACGTTCGCGGTCGTCATGACGCACAACTTCCTCCGGGACAAGGAGTACGTGCGCTCGTTGCTCGGCTCCCCCGCCGCCTACATCGGGCTCCTCGGCCCCGGCGCCCGGTCCGAGCGGCTCTTCATGGAACTCCGCGAGGAAGGGGTCGAGATCGGCGAGACGGAGCGAGAACGGATCCACGGACCCGCCGGGCTCGATCTCGGCGGCGAGGGACCGGAGGAGATCGCGCAGGCGATCGTTGCAGAGATCGTGGCGGTGAAGCGGCGAAGGGCGGGCGGGTTCCTCCGTGACCGGCCGGGGCCGATCCACGATCGACCCCGGCCGGGCACGGAGGCAGCGGCCGGCTAGATGCTGCCGGAGAACGTGTCGCAGTCGTTCGGGTTCCCGCCGCGATAGCCGTTCCTGAACCACTTCTGGCGCTGCGTCGAGGAACCGTGCGTCCAGGATTCGCGGTTGACCTGCCCCTGGGTCTCCTCCTGGATGCGGTCGTCGCCGACCGCGGCCGCTGCATCCAGTGCCTGGGCGATCTGCTCCTCGGTGACAGAGGCCAAGATCCCTTCGTCCGCGTTGGCAGCCCAGACGCCGGCGTAGCAGTCGGCCTGGAGCTCGGCCCGGACGGCTGCGCTCTGGGGACCCTGCCTGTCACCACCGATCTGCTCCAGAACGCCCGTGAGGTTCTGCACGTGGTGCCCGTACTCGTGCGCGAGAACGTACGCCTCCGCGAACGGACCGCCCTCCGCACCGAACCGCGCTTGGAGCTCCTGGAAGAAGCCGAGGTCGACGTAGACCTTCTGGTCCGCCGGGCAGTAGAACGGACCCACGTCGGAGGTCGCTCCTCCGCACGCGGTGCTCGTCGATCCCGAGAAGAACACCGTCACGGCCGGCTGGTACCCGTTCAGCGCCTGGCGCCAGTACGCCTGGATGCTGTTGACGGTCCCGATCAGACGGCAGTCCCGGCTCTTCTCCGCGTCCTCAGCGGTCCTGCACTCCTCGATCACCTCGCCCTGCTGTTGGCCGCCGGCGACCACGCCTTCGAGCGACTGGAGGGCGCTCAGGTCGATGTTCTCGCCGCCAAGCAGGGTGATGAGAAGGACGAGGATGATCCCGACGACGCCTGCGCCGCCTCCGACGGCCACCCCTCGGCCACCGCCCATACCGCGCATGCCGCGACGATCCTCGACCTGCGTGGGGTCAAGCTTCGCCCCTTTCCGGAAGTCCACGGTGCCCTCATACCCGAACGCCTTGCGTGGGAAACCGGAAGGGCTATCGGCCGCGCCGGTTCTCGAGCCAGAGCACGACGTACACCGCGAACCCACCGAGGGTCAGCGGTTGTGCCGTCGCGTTGGCGACCTGACCCCACCTGAAGAGCTCCTGGAACAGACCTCGCTGGTCGAACGAGGAGACCTCGAAGAGCAGGAGTCCTGTGAGCGCACCGGACAGTGTCCACACGACAGCCGATACCAGCACGACCCACTTCAGCCGAGCGAGCCATACCGCTCGGCGGGCGTCGGCGGTGAGCACCCTGTACCGGGATGTGGCTGCTTCGTATCCGCGTTCATCGTCGGAGAACCGCTCGATCGGCTCCCCTTCATCCAGCTCCTCGAGCAGCCAGACCCCATATCCCTCGTCGTCGCGGACCACGACGAAGCGCTGGTTCACATCGAACGTCTCGAAGCGACCACCACCGGATCGACCAGGGTTCATCGGATCCACGGGCCGAGCCTAGACCGATTTGCGTACGCTTCGGGATGTGCTGATCGAAGACAGCTTCACCGTCCATACGCCCGTCGATCGCCTGTGGGCGTTCATCCAAGACGTCGAACGGATCGCTCCGTGCCTGCCCGGTGCGGAACTGACGGAGGTCGTCGACGATCGGACCTGGAAGGGCAAGGTCCTCGTCAAGTTCGGCCCGGTGCAGATGTCGTTCAGTGGAACGGTCGTCATGGAGGAGAGGGATGACCTCGCCCATCGAGCGACGCTCTCCGCCAAAGGCGCCGAACAACGGGGCAAAGGGGTCGCCAACGCCAAAGTGGAATCCTGGCTCGAGCCCGCCGGCGACGACGGCACGACGGTGCATATCCGCTCGGATATCACGATCACCGGCGCCGCCGCGCAGATGTCCCGCGGGCTGCTGCCGGAGGTCTCGAAGCTCCTGACCAAGCAGTTCGCGGACTGTCTGGAGTCGAAGCTGAACGAGGAAAGGTCGCCGGCGCCCGTGGCCGGCGCCGCCCCGGCCCCCAGCGAGGCAAGGCCAACGGAAACGCCCACGACGACAGCGCCCAAGGCGGTCGGCGGCTTCGGTCTGGGTCTCCGCGCTCTCTGGGCCACGATCACGCGGTTCGTCGCCCGGCTGTTCGCACGGCGCGACGGTTCGTGATCTCGGGGATCGTCCTGGCGGCCGGTTCGGGGACTCGATTCGGCGGCACGAAGCAGCTCGCGCCGCACCGTGGGAAACCGCTCGCCCAACACGCCGTCGACGCGCTGGCGTCCGCCGGGGTCGATGAGCTCGTCGTGGTGACCGGTCACGATGCCGATGCGGTCGAAGGCGCCCTCCGACTCCCTCCTCAGGGCCGATTCGTCCGCAACCCGGATCATGGAGCCGGTCAGTCCACGTCGTTGGCGGCCGGCCTCCACGCGCTGGCCGAGGACACCGAGGCCGCGGTGGTCCTGCTGGCCGATCAGCCGGGTGTCACCGACGCGGAGGTTCGCGCACTGATCGATGCCTTCGAGCGCTCCCGGAGCCGGATCGTCCGGATCGACTACGAGGACGGCCCCGGTCCTGCGCTGCTCTCGCGTGAGGTGCACGCGGAGGCCGGGCACCTGCACGGTGACAGCGGGGCGAGGGCGCTCATGGCCTCACACCCTGACTGGGTCGAGGAGGTCGCGGTTCCGTTCCGCGCGCCTCTCGACGTCGACAGGCCGGAGGATCTCCCGCTCGGATGATCAGTCCCGTCGGGAGCGGACCATCGTCCCTTCGCCGGGCGCCTCGAATCCGAACTTCTCGTAGAGGCTATGCGCGTCGCGGGTGTTGAGGTACCAGTACAGGTCGCGGTGCTCCGGATGATCGACGGCCTCTCGCACGAGCTCCGCGCCGAGGCCCTCGCCTCGGTGCTCCGCCAGGACGAACACGTCGCCGAGCCACGCCATGCTCGAGCCGTCCGAGATCACGCGCGCGAACCCGACCTGCTCGACGCCGCGGTAGACCCCGATCACCCTCGTCGACTCGCGCACGAGGCGTTCGATGGTCTCCCGATCGCGGCCGGGTACCCAGTACGCCTCCTCTGACAGGTACCGGTGTACGGCATCCACGTCCACGCGCCCGCGATCGTCGTCCAGCTCGTATCCGCCGGCGAGCTGACGACGCATCAGCAGATGAGGCCAAGCTGCCGATGCTCGAGTGCCGGGAGCACGTTCCGGACCCGCCGGAGCTCCGCCATGTCGAGGTCGGCGAGCCACACGCCGGAGCCCTCCTCCGGCGCTTCGACCAGGACGTCGCCCCACGGACCCACGATCATCGAGTGACCGTGGGAGCGCCGATGCTCCTCGGGCGATCCGAACTCGCCCCATTGCGCCGAGGCCGCCACGAAACACTGGTTCTCGATCGCTCGCGCGCGCAGCAGCGCCTCCCAGTGCCCGACGCCCGTCCGATGCTGGAACTGCGCCGGGAGCACGAACAGCTCGGAGCCGAGCGCCATGAGCCCACGGAACAGCTCGGGGAATCGGAGGTCGTAGCAGATGGACAGACCGATCCGCAGGTCCTCGACCGGATGGGTGACCAGCTCCGTGCCGGCGGTGAACGTCGACGACTCGCGGAACGGCGGCTGGCCGTCGAGATCGACATCGAAGAGATGGATCTTCCGATAAGTCGCCACGAGCTCTCCGTCGCGATCGAACAGCGGAGCGGTGTTGTACAACCGATCGCCGTCTCGTTCGTGGACGCTCCCACCGAGGATCCACATGTGCCGTTCCCTCGCGACGGTGGACAGCATCGTGGTCGCGACTCCTCCGGGCAGCGTCTCCGACACGTCAGGGATGCCGGAGTCCGGCCCGAGGTAGGCGAAGAACTCGGGCAGCACCGCGATGTCGGCCCCCACGCCGGCGGCCTCTTCCAGGAGCGACTGCGCCGCAGCGAGATTCGACAGGAGATCCTCTCCCGACCGCATCTGACAGACGGCTGCGCGCATCTCAGAAGTGTAGGTGCCGATGCGGTTCGGCAGGCCGGCGAGGGGTTCAGCCGAAGGCGAGACGTGTCGACGAAGCCTCCGAAGGCCCGCTCCGCCGGTCGTCACCGTCGAGGAACGCCTCCAGCTGGTCCATGAATGTCTCCGGCGTGATCGGCTTCGAGAAGAAGCCGTCGAACCCGGCAGCGACCGCCTTCTCACGCTCGCCCACCTCTGCGAACGCGGTGAGGGCGAGGATGGGACACGCGCCGGCCCCGTCGGAATCCCGGATGGCGGCGAGCGCTTCATACCCGTCCATCACCGGCATGTGCAGGTCCATGAGGATCAGGTCGGGCGGGGATCCCAACGCCGCGGCGACCGCTTCCTCGCCGTTGCGAACCAGCGTGGCCACGTGCCCGCGAGCGCGCAGGAGATACCCGAGGAGATCGAGTGCTGCCTCGGTGTCGTCGACGACAAGCACGGCTGCCATGTTCAATCCCTCCTCGGAAGGATCAGGCTGAACCTGCTCCCTCGCCCCGGCCGGCTCTGCACCACGATCTCCGTTCCGAGGAGATCCGCGAGTCGGCAGCTGACCTGGAGGCCGAGCCCGGCTCCCCCGCGGGTGTCACCCTCGGGAGCCGGCCCCCGCTCGAACGGCTCGAACAGTCGTGCGTGCTCCGACTCCGGGAAGCCGATCCCGGTATCGATGATGTCCACCCGTGCCGTGCCCACGCCGTCGCTCGCCACGCCCAGGATCTGGACGCCTCCGGCATCGGTGAAGGAGATCGCGTTGCTGATCAGATTCGCCAAGATGCGTGAGAGCGCACGTCCGTTCGCGAGACACGTCATACCAGAAGGGATCTCCACCTCGAGGCTCAACCCCTTCTCGTCGGCGAAGCGCTGGAGCTCCGAGCGGACCTCGTCGACCACAGCCCCGAGGTCGACCGTCTCGACAGGCAGGTGCATCAAGCCCGTTTCGATCCGCACCAGATCCAGGAGGTTGTCGATCGTCATGTCCATCTGGAGCGCGCCCGACCGAACGTTGTGGAGCTGCCGACGTTGCTCCTCGTTGAGCGATCCCGGAAGCTCCATGAGGAGGATCTCGGTGAAGCCGAGCACGGAGTTCAACGGCGTCCGGAGCGAGTGACCCGCCCCGGCGAGCAGCCGATCGAGCTGCTCGCCCCGAACATCCTTCCCGATCACGGCCCCGACCGGGATGCCGGGCTTTCATCGGGCCGAGGGTCGGTCTCGTCGAGACCGGCCCTGCTCGAAGCGAAACGCACGAGGTCTGCCCGGCTCTTGACGCCGAGCTTGCGAAGGATGCTCGCCCGGTGCGTCTCGACCGTCCTCGGGGAAAGGAACAGGAGGGCGGCGATCTCGACGTTCGTGTGTCCGAGCACCAGGAGATCGAGGACTCCCCGTTCCCGCTCCGTGAGCTCCGCCACGGGGTCCGCATGGATCGGGGGGTTGGCTGCCTTCGTCGCGAGCATCGCCCCCAGAGCAGGCTGGACGTAGCGCTCACCGTTCAGGATCCGAGCGATGGCATCGGGCAGCTCCGCGGCGGCCGCGCCCTTCAGCATGTAGCCGCTGGCACCCGCATCGATGGCTCGACGGATGTCGGTCGGGCTGTCCACCATCGAGAGCACGAGGATCCGCGCCTTCGGGAAGCGCTCCGCGAACGCCTCGACGACTGCCGCACCACGCAGGCCCTCCATCGACAGGTCGGTCACGATCACGTCCGGATCTCGATCGAGAGAGGTCTCGAGCGCCTCCTCCGCCGAGGACGCTTCGGTGACGACGGTCACCCCCGGCTGCGACTCGAGCAGCAAACGGATGCCGGCGCGAACCACCGCGTGGTCGTCCACCAACATCGCGGTCGCGTTGCGGACCGTCATGCGCTCTCGCGCTCGGCTAGCTCGGCCGCGACCGGCACACGCAGCCTCACGGTCGTACCTTTGCCCGGTGCGGAATCCAGCTCCAGATCGGCACCGATCAGCGTGGCTCGTTCGCTCATCCCGAGGAGCCCCACGTGCTCTCCCCCGGTAGAGGAGATCTCGGCCAACTCGAATCCCGGTCCCTCGTCGCGGATCTCGATCTCGACGTACTTCCCGCGGAAACGAAGGTCGACCGCCGCCTGAGCCTCCCCCGCATGCTTGCCGATGTTGTTCAGGCCCTCCTGCACGATCCGGTACACGGCGACCTCCACCTGGTCGGGCAGCCGCCGTGGCGCGCCGTCGAACCGGACCTCGATGGGGATGCCGCGCCTGGAGCCGGCGACGTCGGCGAGCCGTTCCGTCGCGTGTGCCAACCCATCCGCCAACTCGAGCGGGCGGAGGTTGCCGATCAGGCGGCGAACGGCCTCCGCGGACTCCTGCGCCATCTGGCCGATCCGCCCCGAGGTCTCCTTCGTCTTCCCCTTCGTCGTGGCCTCGAGGGACGCGGCGAAGAGCGTGATCCCGGCGAGCGACTGCGCGAGATCGTCGTGGAGCTCCCGCGAGACGTGTGCCCGCTCCTCTTCCTGGCTATCGAGGACCCGCCCGAGCAATCGGGAACGATCGGCATCCAGCGCTTTCAGCAATTCCTCCGCCCGGGTGCGTTCGAGGAAAGAGCCGACGATGTTCGTGATCGCTTGCAGGAAGAAGATCTCGCCGTCCTCGAACGGGATCGCGCGGTGCGAGGCGGCCAGGAGGATGCCGATGGGGCGTGAGCCGACCCGGAGCGCGAGGGACGCGCAGGCGACAGCCCCGTGCTCGGTCAGCAGCGGCGGCAGCGACTCACGGGCTTGGCCGGATGCCTCCGGCACGACGATCATCGGACCGCCGTCCACGAGGGAGTACCAGAGCAGGCTCCCAGGCTCGGGAGGGATCTCGAGCGTCCCGACGAGACCAGGGGTCCATCCGGTCCCGTAGGCCAGGCGCATCGACGCCGTTTCGAGAGGAACGCTCTCATCCAGCACGAGGAACAGCGCCGACAGCGACAGGTCGAGCGTCCTCGCGACGATGTGAGCGGCCTCGTCCATCAACGGTTCGGCCTCCGCGTGGGCCAGCGCCCGCATGCCGAGCTCCGCCACGGCAGCCTGCTGGCGAGCTCGCTGGGCCACCAGTCTGGCGGCCTCGCGGCGCTCGGTGAGGTCTCTCGTCACGCGGGCGAGACCGACGAGCTGTTGCTCTTCGTCTCGCACGGGCGTCGTCACGACATGCCCCCAGAAGCGACTTCCGTCCTTCCGCATCCGCCAGCCCTCCGCTTCGGCCGGGCCGTGTTCGATCGCGAATCGGAGATCCGCGACCTCGTCTTCCTCCCGGTGCAGCTCTTCGGGAGTGAACATCGAGATGTGCTGTCCGAGGGCCTCCGAGTCGGTGTAGCCGAAGAGCCGTTCGGCCCCCGGGTTCCACGAGACGATCGTGCCGTCCGGCTCGAGCATCACCATTGCGTGATCCATCACGCTCTCGATCATCAGGCGGCTGCGATGTTCGCTCTGCTGGTACGCCGTTTCGCTCGCCTTGCGGTCGCTGATGTCGGAGAGCGCACCCTGCCAGTACACGACCCGTCCGTCGGCGTCTCGGACGGGGTCGGCCTCGTCACGCACCCAGACGACGCCGCCGTCCTCGGTCCGGTATCGGTACTCGGCGGTGAACCGGCGCTCTCGGAGGCATGCGTCGTCGATCCGACCCAGCACGTCCTCGCGGTCGTCCGGATGGATCCTGGTGACCCAGAGGAACGGCTGCTCCAACAATCGGGCGGGGGAGACGCCGAGCATGCGCTCTACCTGTGGGCTGACGTAGGTCATCGCCGGCGGGCGGCTTCCATCGTGCGTGTACACGACGAGCGGGCTCTGTTCGACGATCCGTCGATAGACGATGTCGGCGTCGGTCGTCTTCCCCTCGGGAAAGGCGAAGTCGGCCTCCGCTCGCTGGTCCATCCCCGCCCCTCTCGGATCTCGTTCGCTCAGATATCTCGCCTACGGTGTTCCACGTATGAGCATCTAGGAGAGTTTCACGGAGGAGCATAAGCCTGTCGGGCACGAGAGGGAACCCAAATGGGGAAAACCCTTGAGCAGGAACAGTTCTTAGTCAATCACCCTGATAGGCGCCTCGCTGAGGGAAGCATCGAAAGGGAACTACGAGCGTGGCTCGAGCGCCTGGCGTATCCCGTCGAGGGAACCGGGGTCTTCGATGCTGGACAGGTCGCCGGGATCCTCGGCCAACGCGACCGCACGGATCACCCTCCGGACGATCTTCGCGCTTCGGGTCTTGGGCAGCTCGGGGACGAAGACCACCTTGGAAGGCAGGAACGAGCGTCCGAGATGGTCGGCGACGACGTTCCGAAGCTTCGTCGCGAGGCTGGGATCCGCGGCTACGCCCGGTTTCAGCACCACGAAGCACCAGATGGTCTCCCCTTTGAGGTGATGAGGCACGCCGATCGCGGCCGACTCCGCCACCGACGGATGAGAGGCAAGCGCGCTCTCCACCTCCGCCGGTCCGAGTCGCTTCCCGGCCACGGAGAGCGTGTCGTCCGAACGTCCGTGAAGGAACCAGAAGCCGTCCTCATCTCTGGTGGCCCAGTCCCCGTGCACCCAGATGCCGGGGAAGCGGCGCCAGTACGTCTCGAGGTATCGGTCGGGATCACCCCAGATCCCCCGTGTCATCGAGGGCCAGGGCTGGCGGCAGACGAGCTCGCCCACCTCTCCGGGACCGACGGGCGAGCCGGTTCCGTCCACGATGTCGACATCCATGCCGAGGGCAGGGCCTCCGAGGGTGCACGCCTTCAGCTCGGAGATCGGCGACGGCGACAGGAAGCAGGCCCCGACCTCCGTCCCGCCGGAGAGATTGATGATCGGGAGTCGTGATCCCCCCACCTCGCGATGCAGCCACAGGTACGCGTCGGGGTTCCACGGCTCGCCCGTCGACGCGAGGATCCGAAGCGACGACAGATCGTGCCGGCGGATCCGATCCGTCCCCGCAGGGATCAGGGCGCGTATCAGGGTGGGCGAGACACCGAGGGTCGTGATGCCGTGACGCTCCACCAACGCCCACAGCCGGTCGGGGCTGGGATGCGTCGGCGCGCCGTCGTAGAGCAGGACCGTCGAGCCGGCCGCGAGCGCCCCGACGATCTCCCAGGGCCCCATGATCCAGCCCAGATCGGTGACCCAATGCAGGACATCGCCGGGCCGGACGTCCACCTGGTAGGCGACCTCGGCGGCGATCTTCACGAGGAACCCACCGTGGACGTGAAGCACCCCTTTGGGCGTCCCCGTGGTCCCGCTCGTGTAGCCGATGAACAGCGCCTGTTCGGGGTCGAGCCGCTCGGACTCGAGCGGCTCGGCCGACTCCGCCGCGACGAGGCCGGCCCAGTCGTGCTCGTCCCCGGTGGCACCGTCGCCCGCGAGCGCGAGCACGACGGTCGCCTCGACCGTCGTGACGCGCTCGCGCGCGAGGCGCGCCGTTTCCGACATCGCGACGGCGCGCCCCTTCCGCAGGAACGCATCCGCGGTGAGCACCACCTTCACGTTCGCGTCCTCCAGCCTGACCGCGACGGCGTCCACGCCGAACCCGCTGAAGATCGGGACCCAGATCGCCCCGATCTTCGAGCACGCCATCACGGCCGCCACCGTCTCCGGCGTCATCGGCATGAAGATCGCGACGGCGTCGCCGATCCCGATGCCCAGCCGCCGGAGCGCCCGAGCCAGGCGATCCGTCTGCCGGCGGAGCTCCCTGTAGGTCCACGTGCGCGTGTCGCCCGCTTCCCCCTCCCAGACGACGGCGGGAGCTTCGGGGGTGCTCTCGGCCCAACGATCCAGGCACTGATGGGCGAGGTTCACTCGGCCGCCCCCGAACCACGTCGCCCATTCGACGCCGTGTGAGATGTCGCGAACCTGCCGATACGGCTCGAGGAACTCGATGTCGAGGTCGCGGACCACCGCGTCCCAGAACCACTCCACGTCCGCGATCGAACGCTGCACCAGCCCCTCGTAGGTCTCGATCCCGTACGTCCGCATGAATCGGGTGACGTTGGCGCGCTCGACGTACTCGGGGGTCGGCGACCAGATGATGTCGGTCACGCGCACACGATACGCGTCGCCGTTCGCCGCACCCCTGCCGGGGGGACGGGCGGAGACCGTGCTCCTTCGATATACATGGAGTCCATGGGGCTCCGAGTGGGGGTAGCCGGTGTGGGGTGGTCCGGTTTCTCCCCGACCACCGCGGGCATCTCCTACAAGGAGCTGATGTTCGAGGCCGCCCGTCAGGCCTACGCCGACGCCGGGCTCGACCCTCGCAGCGAGATCGACTCGTTCGTCTGCTGCTCCGAGGATGTCGAAGAGGGAACGAGCATCTTCGACGAGTACGTGCCGGACCAGCTCGGCGCCGTGCAACGCCCCGTGCAGACCGTGGCTTCGGACGGACTGTTCGGCGTGGCGACCGCGGTCATGCTGATCCGCAGCGGGGTGGCGTCGACGGTGGCCGTCGAGGCTCACTCGAAGGCGAGCGACATCGTCTCGACGGGGCGGGTCGATCGGTTCGCGATGGATCCCGTGCTCAACCGACCGCTCGGCGTGTCCGCGACCGCGCTAGCCGGGCTCGAGATGCGCCGCTGGCTGCACATGTCCGGTCGATCCGAGGCCGAATGCGCGGAGGTGGCCGTTCGCAACCGCGAGCACGCCCGGGACAACCCTCGCGCCTCCTACGCGGACACGCACGACCCCTCACCGCTGTTCGACCCGCTCACCTCCGAGCAAGCCGCGGAGCCGGCCGACGGATGCGTCGTGCTCGTGCTCGCGAGCGAGGAGAAGGCACCCGACGGCGCCGTGTTCATCGACGGGATCGGGTGGAGCCAGGACGCACCCTCCGTCGAGAGCCGGGAGTGGGATCGCGCGGCCGCCGCCGAGCGCGCCGCCCGGTCCGCGTACCGGCGCGCCGGGATCGACCCGTCGGACGTCGAGATCGCCGAGGTCGACGACACGTACGCGTACAAGCAGCTCCAGCACGTCGAGGCACTCGGGCTCGAGGGCCTCGACCCGGATCACGTCAACCTGAGCGGCGGCGCGCTCGGCGAGGGGCACCTCCGGGAAGCCAACGGCCTCGCACGCGCTCTCGCCTGCATCGAGCGGCTCCGCGCGGGCGACGCCCGCGTCGGCCTGGCCCAGTCCTGGCGAGGGGTGCCCTCCACGTCAACGGCGGTCGCGGTGATGCGCCGGTGAGCCCGCGCGTCGCCGTCGTGGGAGCGGGGATGACCAAGTTCGTCCGACGCGCGCAGGAGACCGGTAAGGAGTTGTCGTGGATCGCGACCCGCGAGGCGCTCGCGTCGTGCGAGCTGAAGCTCGACGACGTCGACGCGGTCTGTCTCACCAGCGCCCCGGACGCGTTCGACGGCGTGCACCGCAAGGGGGACTACCTGGCCGACGGCGCCGGCGCATGGGCGAAGCCGTACATGCGCACGTACGTCGGAGGTGGGAGCGGCGTCTTCACCGCGATCCAGGGGTGGTACACGGTGGCGTCCGGCCTCGCCGACGTGGTCGTGTGCGTGGCCGAGGAGAAGATGTCCTCCTGCCAGCCGCACCCTCAGGGAGCGTTCCTCACGATCTTCGACAACATCCTCGAGCGACCGCTCGGCCCCAACCTGCTGTGGATCTTCGCGCTCGAGATGCAGCGGTACATGCAGGCCTACGGCCTCGACAAGCGGGACATCGCCCAGGTGGCGGTCAAGAACAAGCGCAACGCCGCCGACCACCCCGCCGCGCTCCTCGGCCAGGCGGACATCACGGTGGACGACGTCCTGGCGAGCGAAACGCTCGCCTGGCCGGTCCAGCGGCTCGACGTCTCGCCCATCTCGGACGGCGCCGTCGCGATCGTGATGGCGTCCGAGGACGCCGCGAAGAAGCTCACCGATCGCCCCGTGTGGGTCCAAGGGGTCGGCTGGAACCTCGACTCGACCTATTGGACGAACCGAGACCTCGCGTACCCGGAGTACGTCGAGAACGCGGCGCGGATGGCGTACGGGATGGCCGGGGTGAACGAACCTCGCAAGGAGATCCACGTCGCAGAGCCCTACGACCCCTTCGACTACAAGGAGCTCCACCACCTGGAGGGCCTCCTCCTGTTCGACCGGGGCAAGGCCCCCGAGGCCGCCGCCGCCGGCGTCACCGCCCGCGACGGCGACCTCCCGTGCTGCCCGTCCGGTGGGCTCCTCGGTGTCGGGAACCCGATCGCGGCGGCGGGCTTGATGAAGATCGCGGAGCTCTTCTGGCAGCTCCGGGGCGACGCGGGCGCCCGGCAGGTCCCGGGCACCCCCGAGCGCGGCGTCGCGCAGGCGTGGGGCGACCTGATGCAGGTCGGAACGGTCGTCGTGATGGGGAACGACGGCGGGCCGCTCACCACGGCCACGCGATCAGCGCCGCCGCAGTCTCCGCCGCGCGACCCGCGGGCGACCCCCCTCTCCGATCAGGAGTTCCGTTCGGCGACCGGCGCGGTGGAACAGCGGCTGGACACGCTCTACGACTGGGACGCGGGCGAGGCGATCGGTGCGTTCCTCGACGGACTCCGCGAGCAACGCATCCTCGCCACGACCTGTATCTCGTGTGGGAGAACGCTCGTCCCGCCGCGCAAGTTCTGCGAGCGCTGCTTCCGGCCGACCGACGGCTGGACGGAGGTCCCGCAGACCGGCAGCGTGGAGACGTTCTCGATCTGCCACGTCACCTGGGACATGCAACCGCTGGAGGTACCGCAGATCCCGGCCGTGATCCGGCTGGACGGCACGAGCGAAGGCGGCTTCCTCCATCTCCTCGGCGAGGTCGCACCGGACGACGTCCGAGCGGGGATGGAGGTCGAGGCGGTCTGGAAGCCGGCGGGCGAGCGCGCCGGGTCGATCCTGGACATCGCCTACTTCAAGCCGCTGGATCCGGAGCTCCGCCGCGAACTCGTCGCGACCGCCATGGTCGAGGCACCGTTGGAGTCGACGATATGAGTCCCACCAAGATCCCGGGCGAGCTCTCGGTCTCGTTCCGCTACACGCCCGGCGTCGGGAACACGGCGTTCTTCGAAGCGCTCCGCGACCGGGGGGTTCTCCTCGGCTCGCGGTGCCACGACTGTGGCGTGACGTACGTCCCCGCACGCATCTTCTGCGAGCGCTGCCTCGCCGAGCTTCAGCCGACCGAGGGATGCGGGCCCGAGGGCGAGCTCGTCTCGTGGACGGTCGCGCGCGTGGACGTGGACGACAGGCCGCTCGACGAACCGGTCACCTACGGATTGGTGCGACTCGACGGCGCCGACACGGTTCTCCTCCATCGATTGATCGACGTGAACGACCCTCCGGCGATCGGCGCGCGTCTCCGTGTGGTCTTGGCGGAGGATCGGACCGGATCGATCTTCGACATCGAAGGGTTCGCACCCTCCTCGGGCTAGCCGGGCCGGCGCCAGTCCACGGCGACGACAGGTACCGGCTTCGCCAAGCCCTTCAGCGCGACTTCGCGAGCTTCCCCGAAGCTCACGTCATCGATCCCCTCGACGGTCTCCAGGCTGGCCAAGACCTCGCCTCCACCGGCCAGCGCTCCGATCCTCGCCGCCGCGTGAACCCCTGCGCCTTCATAGTCCCCCGCGACACGCGTCGCCTCGGCCGCGTGGAGCCCGATACGGACCTGCGGGGCGAAACCGTGATCACGGCGATGTTCCGCGAGCGTCCGCTGGATCGCCGCCGCGCACACGACCGCCGACGGCGCATCCGGGAAGGCGACGAAGAAGCCGTCGCCCGTCCGATGCACCTCCTCTCCTTCGTTCCCGGCGAAGCAGCGGCGCAAGGCCTCGTCGTGCCAACGCAAGAGGTCGTGCCACGCCTCGTCTCCGATCGCCTCCACCAGCGCGGTGGAGCCCACGATGTCGGTGAACATGAACGTGCGGACCTCCCGCGACGCCGAGGGAGTCGAGGGTCCGGCCAAGAGGGCGTCCGTGCGGGCCAGGTCGGGCGTCGCGCCGAGCCGCTCGAACGCGGCTCGGGCCGCCTCGAGCTCGAGCGTCGCCGCCTCGGTCTCCCCCGCGGCGGTTCTCGCCTCGGCCAGCAGGAGCGTGGATATCGCCGCCTCGTACGGGGCGTCGATCTCCCGCCAGAGCCGCCGCGCGTCCCGCGCACGCGCCGCCGCCTCCGTCGGGTTGTCACGGAGCAACGAGACGAGCCCTGATGCGTAGGCCGCCGAGGCCCTGATCGCCGCCGTCCCGAACTCCGCGGCGATCCCCTCGAGCTCCGCCGCGGCGGCCTCCGCCGTCGAGATGTCGCCCAGCGCCTTCGCGATCTCGGCCTGGGCGGGGAGCAGCCGGGCTCTCGCCAGCTTGTGCCACGTGATCTCTTCGAGGCTCCCCTTGATCGAGGCCGCCGCAGCGTCCGTGCGCCCTCGAGCGAAGAGCAGGAGCGCCTGACCGGGCTGCGGCTCCTCGCCAAGCGCTCGCGCGTGCCCGAACGCATCCTGCGCTCCCTCCAGGTCGCCCATCCGCAGCCGGACTTCACCGAGCTCGTGGAACGCGCCGCCGGCCGCGGCCGGATGGAAGCCTCGGAGCTCCTCCGAGGCGCGCTCCGCTTCCGAGGCCGCATCCTCCCAGGCGCCGGTGAGCCGGAGGAACTCCGCTCGATGGACGCGGCAGATGCCCGGGAACCCTGTGATGTCCTGACGTTCGCACCAGCGCTTGGACACGTCGGCCCACTCGGTCCCACGTCGATAGTCCGCGGTCTCACGGCACACGGACATCACGTTGCAGAAGACCGCCCCGGTCGTGAACGGGCCCAGCTCCCCACCGACCGCGACGGCGGCTGCCTCCTCCATCAGACCGAAGGCCTCATCGAGCCGCCCGGACGTCCCCAACACCTCGGCGCGACTCATCGCGACCCAGACGGGCAGATCCGAGTCGTCCAGCCGCGACGCGATCTCCTTCGCCCGATCCAGGTGCCCGAGGGCTCCCTCGATGTTCCCGCGGTCGAAGTCCAGCTCCCGGTACGCGATCTCGAGGTACCCGTGGGCGACCGCCTCAGGCTCCCCCTCGAGGAGATGCTCTGCACGATGCAGCCAGGCTTGGGCGACGGAGCCGGCCAGCCTCGCGCCGTATCCCCGGCGGAGCGTCAGCGCCATCATCGCGGCCATCGAGCGATCCCCCCACTCGAGGTGGAGCGCGTAGGCACGCTCGAAGGCGGCGATCGACTCGTCCGCGTACCCGATCCACCACGCGGACTTCGCGAGCGCCTCCAGGTCCCCGGGCTCGAGACGCCCGTCGCGATCGGCCTCCTGCAGGAGCCGGTAGGCCTCCGGCCAGGCACGACGCGCGTAGGCCTCGCGGCCTGCCTCCAGTGGATCGACCGTCACGGTGTCGCTCATCGACCCCATCCTCTCGTATGGGGTCTCCTACCGGAAGTCGGTAATCTCGAACGCATGGAGTTCGAGCTCACACCGGAGCAGCAGCAGGTCCGCGACCTCGTCCGGGAGTTCGCGACCCAGGAGATCGCGCCCGGGGCGGCCGAGCGCGATGAGCACGAAGAGCTCCCTCTGGACATCGTCAAGAAGCTCGGTGAGCTGGGGATCTGCGGCGTTCCCATTCCCGAGGAGTACGGCGGGCTCGGCGCGGACGCCGTCACCTGGGCCCTCGTCATCGAGGAGCTCGGGCGAGCGGACTCCAGCGTGGCGGTCACCGTTTCGGTCGCCTCCGGGTTGGCCGGGGGGATGGTCAGCCGGTACGGAACGCATGAGCAGCGACAGCGCTGGCTCCCGCCGATCGCCGCCGGCGAGATGCTGGCGGGGTTCGGCTTGACCGAGCCGGGGAGCGGGTCAGACGCGGCGGCCCTGCGGACGAAGGCCCGCCTGGACGGCGGTGAGTGGGTGATCGACGGCTCGAAGTCGTTCATCACGAACAGCGGGACGCCGATCACCGGCTTCGTGATCGTGGCCTGCCGCACCGAGGAGGGCGCGTCCAACGGGATCTCCACGATCCTGGTGCCGGCCGAGGCCACCGGGTTCACGGTCGGGCCTCCCTACCGGAAGCTCGGGTGGCGCTCGAGCGACACCCATGAGCTCTCGTTCGAGAACTGCCGGGTGCCGGAGGAGAACCTGCTCGGCGAGGCGGGCAAGGGCCTGGCGCAGTGCCTCGCCGCCCTCGACGACGGGCGGATCTCGATCGCGGCGTTGTCGGTGGGCCTGGCGCAGGGATGTCTCGATGCGAGCGTGTCCTACGCGAAGGAGCGCGAGGCGTTCGGCCGTCCGATCGGTGCCTACGAGGCCATCGCGTTCAAGCTCGCCGACATGCGGGCCACCATCGACTCCGCGCGCTTGCTCACGTACCGCGCCGCATGGCTGAAGGATCAGGGTCGGCCGTACACGATCGAGGCCGCGATCGCGAAGCTCCGCGCGAGCGAGATCGCGGTCGATGTCGCTCGCGAGGCGATCCAGGTCCACGGCGGCTACGGCTTCACCGAGGAGTTCCCGGTCGCCCGGGCCTACCGCGACGCGAAGGTGCTGGAGATCGGCGAAGGCACCAGTGAGATCCTGCGGCTCGTGATCGCGCGGGATCTCGGTCTCCAGCCGCAGGTCTGAGCGTGCCGAGCGGCCGCTACGCGGTGCGAGGGCGAAGCGGCGACGTCGTGGGCACCGAGGATTTCCGGAGCGCTCCCGGCCCGATGGGCTGGCGCTATTTCTCCGAGATCCGCCGGGATGAGCCGACCCCGCACGGCGAGATCGTGGACGTCGTCGTCGACGGCGAGTGGCGGATCGTACGGGCCCGGATCGATACCGGGGAGCATTCGATCGCGCTCGAGCCTCGCGACCGGTCACTGACGGGAGTGCGTGACGATGAGCCGGTGCAGGTCGCCTGGGGACCGGAGATGCATCTCGACTACCTGACCCCCGCCATGAACGCGATCACCGCCCAACGACTCGTGGGGACGACCGACATCGACGTGGTGTATCTCGAGCCGGTGACCGTCGAACCGACGCTCGTCCGGCAGCGCTATGAGCTGCTGGGCTCCGAGGAGGTCGAGACGCCTGTCGGCCGATTCCAGGCCGATCGGTGGCGGTACACGGCGCTCGAGAGCGGGTGGACGAGCGACCTGTGGGTCGCGGGTGACGTCGTCGTGCGCTACGACCGTGCCTTCGAGCTCATCGGCTACGAACCGGGGGCGTCGGGACCCGTCCCGACGCCCCCGTAGGTCGTCAGATCGCTCGGCTGAGGCTCAGCCCGTCTGCAGCGCCTCAACCTCGATCTCGAGGTCGATCGACTTGCTGACGAGGAACCCGCCGGTCTCCAGGACCATGTTCCAGCTCACGTTCCAGTCCTCGCGCTGGAGGGTCGTCCTCGCCGTCGCCGCGAGCACGGTCTTCCCGTACGGGTTCGTCTCGGTGCCGAGATACTCCCCATGGAGCGTGATCGGCCGGGTGACGTCACGGATCGTGAGGTCACCGTCGAGCTCGAACGTCGCTCCGCCCGTGGGCCGGACGCCGGTGCTCCGGAAGGTCATCACGGGCCACTTCTCCACGTTGAGGAAGTCGTCGCTCTTCAGATGCTCGTCTCGCTGCTCCGTGTTGGTCTGGATGCTCGCGGTCTTGATCTCGACCTCAGCGCTCGACTCCTCGGGGGTGTCCCCGATCTCGATCCAGCCGGAGAAGTCCGTGAACCGCCCACGAACCTTGGTCAGGATGTGCCGGGCGACGAACTCCACCGCCGTGTGCGCGAGGTCCAGCTCGTACTTCCCTGCGGGCGGCAGCTGGACGCCCCCGATCTCCTTCACCGCGTCTGCCATCTCGCATCTCCCCTCTCACGGGTCTCTTCCGCTCTCCCTCACGAACAGGGAATGGGTGCTCAGTATTCCGGTGTTGCTAGGGATAGGTAGGGAACTCCGGATAGGATGGCAACGATGGTTGAAGACCGAACGGTGTGCGAGAGCTTCCAGCGAGCGGCCCAGCTCGTAGGTCAGCGTTGGGTGCCCCAGATCGTGTGGGTGCTGCTGGACGGCCGCCGCCGCTACTCGGCCGTCCGGGACGCGATCCCCGAGATCTCCGACACGCTGCTCTCCGAGCGGCTCCGTGAGCTCGAAGAGGCGGGCGTCGTCACCCGGACGGTGACGCCGTCGACCCCCGTGCTGATCGAGTACGGCCTGAGCGAGCGGGGCCGTGAACTCGCCGTCGTGATGGACGGGCTCTCGACCTGGGCCGAACGTTGGGCTGCGATCGGCGCCTGACGATCGGTCAGCCTGCCACGGCGCGATCCGCGATGTCGAGGGCCTCGTCGATGATCGAGAAGCCTTCCTCGAGCTGCTCCTCGGTGACGCACAGCGGCGGGTTCGTCATGATCCCGTTGAAGCGGATCATCGTGAACAGGCCGCGCTCGAGCAGCTTCTTGTTGACGGCTTGCATGGTTTCGTTCACCACGTTGTAGGGCGAGAGCGGCTCCATGGTTTCGCGGCTCTTCACGAGCTCCATGATCCCGAACAGCCCGATGTTGCGAACGCGGCCGACGCTCGGGTGCTTGGTCGTCAGCTCCTCGTGGTGGCGCCGCATCACCGGGTCAAGCCGCTTCGCGTTCCCGACGAGGTCGTCCTCCTCCAACACGTCGATCGCGGCGATCGCGGCCGCACAGGACAGCGGATGCGAGTTGTACGTGAGTCCGCCGTAGAAGACGTTCTCTTCGAAGTGCGCCGCGATCTCCGGCGTGATCGCCACGGCGCCGAGCGGGAGGTACGAGGACGTGAGCCCCTTCGCGGCGGTCATCAGGTCCGGGACGATGTTCCAGTGGTTCACCGCGAACCACTCACCGGTCCGTCCGAAGCCGCACATGATCTCGTCGGCGATCAGCACGATCCCGTGGCGGTCGCAGAGCTCGCGGACGCCTTGCAGGTAGCCGTCCGGCGGGATCAGGATGCCGTTCGTCCCCGTCACCGTCTCGAGGATGAAGCCGGCGATCGTCTGAGGACCCTCGAGCTCGATCGTCTCTTCGAGCGTAGCGAGCGCCGTCGCCGCGTCCTCGGTGCCGCGCGCCGTCCCGCGGTAGGGATCCAACACGTGGACGATCCCGGGCATCGGGGGGTTCTCGTTCGCCCAACGGCGCGGATCGCCCGTCAGGTTGATCGTGGCGTAGGTCGCGCCGTGGTACGAGCGGTAGCGCGCGAGGATCTTCTGGCGTCCGGTGAACGCCTTCGCGATCCGGATCGCGTTCTCGTTCGCTTCGGCACCGCCGAGCGTGAAGAAGGTCTTGTCGAGCGCGCCCGGCCAGAGCGTGGCGAGCTTCTCGCCGAGCCGGGCACGGGTTTCGTACGCCATGAACGGAGAGATGTAGGGAAGCTTCTCCGCCTGGCGACCGATCGCATCGGCCACGCGCTTGTCGCCGTGTCCGATGTTCACACCCATGAGCTGGGAGTTGAAGTCCAGGTACCGCTTGCCGTCGACGTCCCAGAAGTAGACGCCCTCGGCTCGATCGACCGCGATCGGCGACGCCTTCGACTGCGCCTGCCAGTCGTAGAGCGTGTAGCGCTTCGACTTCTCGATGATCTCCGCGGCTGACATCGGGCTCTCTTCGGGCATCCTTCTGCTCCTCGCTTCGGTTCCTCGGTCGGCGGTGCACATCATCGCAGACGATCGCGGACGACCGGTCGTCTCTTGACCGACCCCCGCCCGCATGGGACCCTCACGCCCCGAGCGCCGGTCGAACGAGAGAAGGGACGTCCAACCGTGCGAGGCCGAGCGTGCTCAACCGTCGTTGCCGCGATCGCGCTGATCGTGACCGCCCAACCGGCGTTCGGATGGTCGGTGACCCATCGGGACCCGGACGACTTCGAGACCGCGCCGGACGTCCACTCCACGACGAAGCGGGTCTTCCAGGAGCGCGAGCAGGGCTGGCGCCTCAGGATCAAGGCCCGCGGCGAGCTCGGTCCCGACTACCGGCTTCGGGTCCTGCTGGACACCCGCGATGGACCGGCAGCCGATGTCGTCATGGTGACGACCGTCAGGAACCTGTCACTGGTCGGCTGCGACGTGCATCACCTCAGGGGACCCCAGATCGCCACGAACTGCGACGCGGACCCGTTCCAGGCGTGGTGGGGCGTTGCTCGCAGCGACCTGGCCCGGGACAAGCGGATCCGTTGGAGGATCGTGGCGTTCGGGGGCGCGGGTCTCACCGAGGTGACGGATCGAGCGCCCGATACGGGCTGGTACCGCTGATCAGCCCTTGACGACCTCGCCGCCCTTCATCACGAAGGAGAGGTCCTCCAGCACGGTCACGTCGTCGATCGGGTCGCCCTCGACCGCGATCAGGTCGGCGAATCGACCGGGCTGAAGCGACCCGACCCGATCCTCCCACCCCAGGAGCTCGGCGGAGACCAGCGTCGCGCTCCGGATCGCCTCCATCGGGGTTTGGCCGAACCGCACGTGGAAGGCGAGGTTCTTCGCGTTCATCCCGTGCGGGTAGATGCCGGAGTCGGTCCCGAACGCGATGTTCACGCCAGCCTTCACGGCCTTCGCGAAGTTCTCCCGCTGCGCGTCGTTGGTCATCTCGGTCTTCCGGAGCACCTCCTCGGAGTACCCCAGTCGCGGCCCCTCCTGGATCATCCAATCACCGTCGAACATGTCGGCGACCAGATAGGTCCCCCGCTCGACCATGAGGTCGATCGTCTCGTCGTCGATCAAGCACCCGTGCTCGATCGAGCGAACGCCGGCGCGGATGGCGCGCTTCGCGCCCTCCGCGCCGTGGGCATGGGCGGCGACGTGAGTCCCTCGGGCCTCCGCTTCCTCGACTGCCGCCCGCATCTCCTCCTCGGTCAGCTCGGGCTTGCCGGGGTCGGTCCCGGACGTGAGGACGGCTCCCGTGGCGAGGACCTTGATGAAGTCGGCGCCGGCGTCGAAGATGCGCCGGACGTTCCTGCGCACCTCCTCGGCACCGGAAGAGACACCCACGCGGAGCTCATCGGGCACCGGGAAATCAGCTGGCAGCCCGGTGATATCGCCGCCGCCCCCCGGGCACGTCACGTACGCCCCGGCGCACATCATCCGGGGACCGGCGATCCTGCCATCCTCGATCGCCTCTCGGAGCGCGAGATCCACGAACGCGTGGAACGTCCCGACGTCGCGCACGGTCGTCACGCCCCCGCGCAGCGTGGCGAGGGCATTGGTCACGCCGGTGAGAGCCTCCTGCGCCGAGGTGCGGTTCACGAGGGATGCGTATCCCTGTCCGTCGTCCAACTGTCCGATCAGGTGCGCGTGACAGTCGATCAGGCCGGGCAGGACGGTCCGGTCCGAGAGGTCGATGGTGCGGCCTCCGGAGGGAGCTTCCGCCGCGGGGAGCACGTGCTCGATCCGGTCGCCGGCGATCACGAGGGCCCGATCCCTGAGCACGGCGCCGGCCGCGACGTCCACGAGGCCGCCGGCCATCACCACGAGGGACTCGGCCGAAGGCATCGGCGGAGCATACTCTCGGCCGTGACACGACGCCGAGGCCGAGTGCACGGATCGGCTACGACCGAGTCGGTTACCCGCGACCTTCCAGTTGCTCCTCGATCAACGACCTGAGCTCGTCCCGACCGAACGGCCGCGAATGGCCGGCGCAGACCAGCTCCACGGGGAGCGCCCGGAGCCGCTCGATCGAATCGACGAAGGCCTCCTCGTCATCCGCGTAGAGAGGATCGTCCAGAGCCGCGGTGTCCCCGGTGAAGAGCAAGCCGTCGGCCGCATCCCAGAGCGCGATCGACCCGGCGGTGTGCCCCGGGACGTGGAGCACCTCGAAGGCCCGATCCCCCAGATCCACAACGTCCCCGTCGCCGAGGAGCCTCGTCGGTTCCGTGGTGGGTGTTCGCCACGCGGGCACCTCGAAGTCCGCCCGGGGTAGCGCCGTGATCACCAGCTCGGGCGGTTCGTAGCCGTACCAGCGGATCTCGTCCTCGAGCCCCGGCCGGAAGTCCTCCCGCCGCAGCGCGAGTCCTTCCGGTTCGCGGATCCCGTCGGCATCGGCCTCGTGACACCAGCGCTCCTCGAAGGCGTGCAGCCCGCCGATGTGGTCGAAGTGGTCGTGCGTCGCAACCGCCACGACCGGTCGATCGTCGAGGAACGGCGCGAGCTCCGCGCGCAGGTCGCCGATCCCGTTCCCCGTGTCCACGACGAGGTCCCGCTCCCGTCCCCGGACGTGCCACACGTTCGACTCGAAGAACGTGTCGAGGTGATCCTCCACGAGCAGCACGACGTCCTCGGTCACGCGCTGCGTTCGGAACCATCGTGGGGCGACCGGCAGCTCGCTCACAGGCGGTCGGTGAAGAAGACCGATGTCGGCTCGGGGCGCAGGCAGTGGACCGACACCATCGAGGCGTTGTACGAGCCGACGTTCGGGATCGCGACGATGTCCCCCTCCTCGACCTCCGGCATCGGATGGTCCTCGGCGAACAGGTCGTTGCCCTCGTTGATGTGGCCGGACACGGTCACGTTCGCCACCGGCTCGGCGTCGGCGGCACGGCACAGGATGGGGTGGAAGGGGATCTTGTAGACGAAGTGCTCGTTCATCACGTTCCAGCCCGTGTCCAGGCCGACGAACGTCGTCCCGTCACGATCCTCGACGCTCACCACCTCGGCGAGATGGATCGCGCTCTCCTTGGCGAGGAACTCCCCGGGCTCCGTTCCCACTATGACGTCGAGAGGCCCCAGATGCCGAGCGAGGACGGCCGCCCACGCATCGAGGTCCAACGGACGATCGGTGGGCCGGAACCGGACGCCGAGACCGCCCCCCGTGTTGACCTCGACGATCGGACAGCCCGCATCCACCAGCGATCGGGCGGCGTCGGCCACACGGCGCATCGTCTCGTCTACGACGGGAAGCGCGTCGCTGAGATAGAGGTACCCCGCGTGCACATGCACCGTGTCGATGGTGAGGTCGTGCCTGCGCGCGATGGCCAGAGCCTCGTCGAGCTGTTCGGGGTAGATCCCGAACTTCGTGGGCCGGTCCCCGGCGTAGGTCTGGCCCCCGCCGGGGAACGCGGCGCCGATCCGCGGGTTGATGCGGATGCCGATCGACGACCCGGGAGCCCGGCGGCCGACTCGGTCGAGCTGGCTCAGCAGGTCCACGTTCAGATGAACGCCGGCATCGAGGACGGCATCCAGGTCGCGCGCCGACATGTTCGTCCCCGTGTAGCTGATCTCCTCGGTCTTCCACCCGTGATCGATCGCCCACCGGATCTCGCCCGGGGAGCACACGTCCATCCCGATGCTCTCCGGCGTCCCGGGAGCCCCCAGGTCTCGGAGGGAAGCGAGGAACGCCGGCTCGCGCTGAGCCTTCAGCGCGAGCCGGACCTTGTGCCGGAGTCCCGCGCGTCCGAGGGCTCCCTGGAGCGCCCGGACCTGCTCCCGGGGTCGGAGGAGGTCGTACACGTACAGAGGGGTCCCATGCTCGCGAGCGATCGACTCCGCGTCGCGTCCGGCGATCGAGAGGCGGCCGGCCCGGACTTCCAGTCCGGGCCGGTCCCACCACGTCAGTCGGGATGCCGTTCGCGTCATGCGGGCGGGAAGGCTACCCGCGGGAACGGCACGCGCGACGCCTCAGACGGCGTCGACCACCGGATCCTCCTCGACCCCGGCCTCGCGCCTGCTCACCAGCAGGACCGAGGCGGCGGTGGCGATGACCCCCGCCAGGAACGAGATGCCGAGGCCGATCGCGACCGTGGCCGTGTACCTCGCCTCGCCCTCGACACCGGGCAGGAACGGGTTCGGCGCCCCGATCGCCTCATCGACCCGCGTGAACCCGATCACCGAGACGACCAGCAGGGTGATGCTGGACAGGACCATCAGGAGGGCGGTGATCCGCCGTATCTGCGGGTCCTGGAGCAGCATGTAGGCGCAACCGAACATCAACGCCCCGAGGCTCGCCGCGACGGCGATCGCTCCGGTCCCGTCGGCGGTCCCGTAGAAGTCGAGGACCACCTTCGTCCCGGACACCTCATACGCGAGGCTGAACCAATCAGCGAAGACACCGATGAAGCCGACCAGGCCGGCACCGGCGGTCACAGCAGCTAAGAAGCTGATGCGCGCAGAACGCATGGAGAACCCTCCTCTTTCCGATGCATCGGCTATCGGCGCAAGATGTGCCGATTCTTGACTGCCTCGACCCCCGGTTCAACGACCTGGACGGACCGGTGTGCCGTGGAGGTGAGGGGATTTGAACCCCTGGCCTCTGCCGTGCGAAGGCAGCGCTCTACCGGGCTGAGCTACACCCCCGAGACGTCGGGCAGCGTAGCAGAGGGTCCTGACGACCCCGGTGGAGGCGGCAGTGGCGGCGGGCGGTGCGGTTCACTCGCCAGTCGATCTTCGATGCGAGCCGCCTCATCGCGGGAAGGTCGGGCGAAACGGAACTCATGCTCCGTCTGATCCGGCATCCGAACTCTGAGAGATCGCATCCCGTAGGAGGCGTCCGCCGCGGTGACCAGCGAGAGCTCGCCGCGGCGATACGCACCGCGAAGGTCACCGGGCCGCAGCTTCCAGGTCGAACCAAGAACAAGGAGTCTCCGATCCGTCAGGATCAGATGTCGGCTCCGACGGGCCTGTTCGATGTAGGTCACGACACCGAAGACGATGCCGAGAGTGACGCTTTGGATCAGACCCGATACGCCGTTCAACTCCATCACGAAGAGGACCGGAAGCAAAGGAACACCAGCCATCAAGAGATAGCGGCCGATCCGGTAGTCCTCCAGCCCGGAGGCGACCGCCTCGACGTTCTCCCCCGGCTCGAGGTATCCGACGACGGCTCGGAGCGCCCGCTCCCTCGCTGCACGGACCGCCTTCTCGAAGATCAGTCTGCGGTTCGGCCGCGACCGAGCTCGTTGGCATGGCGATCGAGCGCGTCGCGGAGGTCCTTCTGGACCGCCGAGATCGACACGTCGCCGCGTGTCTTCTCGATCAGCGAGCGAGAGACGTCGGTCACGCGCCGCAGATTCATCGTGATCGCGTCGGGATAGTCCATAGTCACGAGGACGCCGTACATCTCCTCCATCGCAGCCAGCAGTCGCTCGGCCTGCTCCACCTCGCCTCCGCGGAGCAGATCCAGGATCCGTCGACGTCCCTCACCGATCGCGTCGGACATCCCTCCCAGGTAGGGCGCGTCCTCCACGTCGAGCTCCGTCGGACCCGGTAGATCCGTCCCGGTGACCAGCGCCAGCGTGAGGTTGGCTTCCGTGTACTCCTTCTGAGCGTCCTGCAGATAGCCCGCGTGGCGGATGTCCGCCTGCCCCTCGACCGCGGCGAGTCCCTCGTCCAGAGCTGCACGGGAGTCGGCGATCAGCGACTTCGCGGCATCGAACTCGAGTCGGTGGATGGCGCGGATGGCGTTCGCGCTCGCCCGGATCGAACGACGCGCGGCCGGCAGGGCCTGTTCCCGGGCAGCGTTCTTCGCGTCGAGGCGGGATCCGATGGAGCGGGCGAGTTCGGACAGATCCACCGGGGAGCTCAGCCGGCGAGATCGGAGGCGGGCCGGACGACCACGTGCACCCGGTCGCTCTCCCCGAGGCCCTGGAGGCCGTTGAACATCTCGCGCGCGTGTCCGTTCTGGCCCTCGATCACGTACCGAGCGGCGAAAGCGGCCGCGTGGTCCCGCGGCGCACGGGCGTTCCGCGCGACGTCCCGCGGGTCCGCCAAGGTCCGGTGCTTGATCGAGATCAGCATCCAGACGTAGGCGCCGAGCAGGACGGCCAGTGCCACGGCCACGTTCCAGAACACGCGGAGCGGGGGTACCAGACCCATGAGGAAGGTCACGCCGATGGCTTCGATCAGGAAGACGAGAACCCGGCGGCGGCGGTCGCGCACCCGCGCACGGCGTCTCTCGGCATCGCCGATGAAGCGAGCCCCCTTGCGGGGAGTCACGATCCAACGACCTGGGGTGCCGTTCACTTCCGCGTGCGCCAAGAACTCCATCCTACGCTCGAAATCGTCGACGGAACCCGCGAGCGAACGCCGTCGCGCCCCGAGTGGTATCAGGAATGCGGCCCACATGATGCCCAGAGCCGCGAGGAGCAGCCATTCCAACGCGCCCAGCCTCCGTTCTGTCGGTCCCGGTGCGACACAACATCTAGGCTGGGACGGGACCGTAGCACCACATATAGGGGTGCTCAATCACATCGATGTGATCCGAGGAACTTTTTCACAAGCGACGTGAGGCGAACGGCCTTTCGGGATCGTCGATGGACGGCGCCGCATCGGGTCCAGGAGCGCCCGAGCGGAGGCGTCAAGGGGTTACCGACGAAGACCTAGGACGGAGTCGTGAACCCCTTGACACGTCGACCAGCGGCGATGGTTCGCCTCGGTGTCAAGAAGTTGACAGCGGGGCCGCGACCCCACACTCAGAGGTCAACCGGGAGCGTTGTAGTCGCCCGACTTCCCCCCGGACTTCGACAGCAACCGAAGACCGTCGATCCGAGCTGCGCGGTCGTAGGCCTTCGCCGTGTCATACAGGCTGAGCGCGGCGACGGCCGCGCCGGTCAGCGCCTCCATCTCGACGCCGGTCCGATCCCTCGCCCGGACGCGCGTCCACACGCGGATCAGGCCGCTCGCCTCCTCCGGATCCACGCGCACCTCCGCGCCCGTCAGGGCGATCGGGTGGCAGAACGGCAGGAGATCGGGCGTTCGCTTCACGCCCATCAATCCGGCCACCCGGGCCGCCTCGATCGGATCACCCTTGGGCGTCCCGGCCACGAGCTGGGCGCACGCCTCCGGCGTCATCGTCACCACGCATTCGGCCTCCGCCTCGCGCTCGGTGACCTCCTTCGTGCCGACCTCCACCATGCGGGCCGACAACTCGGCGTGGAGTCGCGCACGCTCGAAGCCCTCCCCGCCGATCACGCTCAGTCCTCCGAGGACCGGAACAGCATGACCTGGACGCTCGAACCGGCCGGTGCGAGCTCGGTCCCTTCGGGGATCATCGCCAGTCCGTTCGCCCGCGCGACGGTCGAGATCAGGTTCGAACCCCGCGCGCCCGTGGGCGTCGCCGACCAGCCGCCCTTGTCACGCCTCACTTCGACGCGGGCGAACTGGAGCTTCCCACGAGGGCCCCGGACATCCTCGGTCAGGTTCGCGGTGACCTCGGGCCGGAACAGGTGACGCCGCCCCATCATCTTCAGCATCGTAGGGCGGACGAACACCTCCAGGCTCACGAAGACGCTCACCGGGTTGCCGGGCAGGCCGAAGTACGGCTTGCCCTCGACGTGGCCGAATCCCTGCGGCATCCCGGGTTGCATGGCCACCTTGTAGAAGTCCACGTCGCCGCGCCGGAAGAACGCCGCCTTCACTACGTCCCGCTCTCCCACCGACACACCTCCGGAGGAGATGAACGCGTCCGCCTGGATCTCGAAGCTGAAGATCGTCTCCCGCAGGGACTCCACGTCGTCGCGGACGATCCCCGCCATCACCGGCATCGCACCCATCTCCCTGAGAGCGCCGAAGATCATGAAGGAGTTGGCGTCCCGAACCTGTCCGAGCGACGGCGTCTCCGTCGGCGGCACGAGCTCGTCCCCCGTCGAGAGCACCACCACACGGGGCCGGGGATGCACGAGCGGCGTCGGATGCCCCGAGCTGGCGAGGAGGCCGAGCTCGGGAGCGCCGAGGCGCCGGCCTGCCGGGATCAGGACGTCGCCCTCGTGCACGTCCTCGCCGCGCGGACGGATGTGCGTCCCGGGCGCCGGCCCGTCCAGCAGCCGGACGAGCTCGTCCCCGTCGACGGAGGCGTTCTCGATCGGCACGACGGCGTCGGCGCCGGCGGGGATGGGGGCGCCCGTCGCGATGCGCATCGTCTCGCCGGCGCCGACGGTGCCCTCGGGTTCGTGCCCGATCAGCGCGCGGCCGACGATCTTCAGCTCGCGAGGATCCGACGGCGTCGCTCCCTCGACATCGGAGGCGCGCACGGCGAACCCGTCCATCGCCGAGGAGGCGAACTCGGGGAGATCGTCCGTCGCCAGGACGTCTTCGGCCACGACGGATCCATACGCGTCGGTCAGCGCGAGGCGGAGGGGCGCGAGCGGCGCCACCTGCGACAACACGCCTTCGCGTGCATCCTCCACGGAGCGCAGCCCTTCGGGGGAATCGTGATCGTGGACATGGGGCTGTGCCGACATGCGGGTCAGTCTAGGCGGGGCCCTGCCGGACGACCCTCAGCTGAGCTTCTCGCGACGCGCGAGCTCGGCGAGGTAGGCCTTGAAGTCCGCGCCCACGTCGTCGCGTTCCAGCGCGAGTTCCACCGTCGCCCGGAGGTAGTCGAGCTTGTTCCCCACGTCGAACCGGCCTTCGAAGGTCAAGGCGTACACGGCCTGATCCTGCGCGAGGAGGTTGATCGCGTCGGTGAGCTGGATCTCGCCGCCGTGACCCGGGGGTGTCTCGCGGAGGGCGTCGAAGATCTCCGGCGTGAAGACGTAGCGACCGATCGCCGCGAGGTTGGACGGCGACTTCTCGGGGGCCGGCTTCTCGACGATGGAGACGATCCGCACCAGGTCGTCCTCGACGGGCTCCGGCTCGATCATCCCGTAGAGCGACGCATCCTCCCGGGCGATCTCGATCGCCGCCAGGACGCTCCGTCCGTATCGCTCGTGGATCTTCATCATCCGGTCGAGCAGCGGTGTCTTCGGACGAACGAGGTCGTCGGGGAGCATCACGACGAACGGCTTGTCGCCGATGTGCGCCTCGGCGCAGGCGACGGCGTGGCCCAGCCCGAGCGGATCCCGCTGACGTGTGTAGAAGATGTTCGCGAGCTCCGCGATCGCGCGGACCTGCTTCAGCTCGTCGAACTTGCCCTTCGCCTCGAGGAAGTGCTCGAGCTCGGCGGAGCGATCGAAGTGATCCTCGATCGACCGCTTCCCACGGGCCGTCACCATCAGGATGTCGGTGATGCCGGCGCGGACGGCCTCCTCGACCACGAGCTGGATCGCCGGCGTGTCGACCACCGGGAGCATCTCCTTGGGCGTGGACTTCGTGGCGGGGAGGAACCGCGTGCCCAGTCCCGCGACGGGGATGACGGCGTTCTGCACCTTCACGCGCGCCACGGTACTCGCGAGCCGCGAAGGATGCCAGCCGGGAACAACGGCGTGGGTACACTTCCTGCCTGGGATGCCTACCTACGAATACACGTGCCGCGACTGCGGCCATACCTTCGAGATCGTGCAGTCGATGCTGGACGAGACGCTGACGATGTGCCCCGAGTGTGGTGGGAGCCTGCGGAAGGTGTTCGCGGCGCCCGCGATCTCCTTCAAGGGGTCCGGCTTCTACGCCACCGACCACGGGAAGAAGTCGAACAAGCAGGGCGAGTCCAAGGACACCGGTGAGAAGCCCGGTGAGAAGTCCGGCGAGAAGTCCGGAGGAGCTCGAGAGAAGGCCCCGGGGAAAGCGACCGATTCCACGGGATCGAAGGACTCCTCCGAGAGCGGCTCCTCGGAGAACAGGTCGAAGCCATCGAAGAAGGAGCCGGCGGCATCGTGACGGAGGCGAGGGCGGAGATCGGTGTGATCGGAGGCTCGGGCTTCTACGAGTTCCTCGAGAACACCGAGACGGTCGAGATGGAGACGCCGTTCGGGGCGCCCGCCGCGCCGATCACGCTCGGCACCGCTGGCGACCGGAGGGTCGCGTTCCTCCCTCGTCACGGGACGGACCATCGGTACCCTCCGCACGAGGTGCCCTACCGGGCGAACATGTGGGCGCTGAAGGACCTCGGGGTGACCCGCGTGTTCGGGCCGTGCGCCGCAGGCTCCCTCCGGAAGGAGATCCCTCCGCGCACGCTCGTCATCAGCGACCAGGCGATCGACTTCACGAAGTCGAGGGCGAACACGTTCTACGACGGCCCGCAGACGACCCATGTGTCCTTCGCCGACCCGTACTGCCCCACCCTCCGGGAGACGCTCGTGAAGACCGCCGCGTCCCTCGGGATCGAGCATCGCGACGGCGGCACGATGGTGGTCATCGAGGGTCCGAGGTTCTCCACGAAGGCCGAGTCGAGGATGTACGCGCAGCTCGGCGCGGACGTGATCGGGATGACCCAGTTCCCCGAAGCGACGCTCGCACGAGAGCTCGAGCTCTGCTACGGGAACGTGGCGCTCGTGACGGACTACGACGTGGGCGTGGACGACATCCCGCCGGTGACGCACGAGGAGGTCCTCAAGGTCTTCGGTGAGAACATCGACAAGGTCCGCGATCTGCTCTTCGCCGTCATCCCCGAGGTGCCGGCGGAGCGGACGTGTCCCTGCGCGACCGCGCTCGCGGGCACGGGGCACGGATGATGGCCGACCAGACCCTGGTCACCGTCGAGATCCGGTTCGTGACCGACGAGGACCCCCGACAGCTCGCCGATCGCATGCGGGAGTCGGTCGCGATCATCGTCGGGAAGGAAGCACTCGAGGAGTTCCGGGTGAAGTCGGTGCCCCTCGGCGGCCCGAAGGGCGAGAAGGGCGGTCTCCGCCCGGTGGAGTGACGGGCGTCACGGCGGACGCCCGGAGGCGAGGCTACGGTCGCGCGGATGCTGTTCCGACGGAAGCTGCCGCGGTCCTCGTTCGTGCTCTTGGCCGTCTCCGTCGTCTGCGCGTTGGCCGCGGCCCTGGTGATGCGGGCGTACGCCCACCGGCTCGACGTCGTTCGGCCGGACGGCGGCCCTCCCGCCTCCCTCGTCGCCGCGGTCCAGGACGTGTCGAGGGGTGACGTGCTCAGCGAAGAGATGCTCGAGCTCGTGACGCTGCCGTCGCGCTTCGCGCCGCCGGGCGCGATGCGCGACGTCACCCTCGCGGCGGGCAGGATCGCGATCGCCGACATCGCGGCGGGCGAGGTCGTCACGTCGCTCCGTCTCGCCGGTGAGGGCTCTGGGCCCACGGCCTCGCTCGTCCCACCGGGGATGCGGGCGGTGCAGGTGCCGGTGTCGGACGCGGTGGGCGTGAAGCCCGGTGACCTGGTCGACGTGATCGCCACCTTCGGGGGAGGCGGCGCCCACACGGAGATGGCAGGCGAAGCGCTCGAGGTGCTCGCCGTCGACCGGGGAGGTGGCGGCGGCTCCTTCGGAGCCGCCGCCGCCCCGACGTCGGGGGGCGCGGGGCTCGTGCTCCTGGTCACGCCGACGGATGCGGAACGACTGGCGTTCGCGTCCGCCTTCGCGACGCTCTCGATCGCGGTCCGCGGACCCGACGACCTCGTGCCGGGCGACTCGTTCACCGTTCCGGTGACGACCGACGGCTAGCATCAGGCCGTTCTCCGACGGAAGGACCGTGTGAGCATCCTCCAGGCGATCGTCCTTGGCCTCGTGCAGGGGGCGACGGAGTTCGCGCCGGTCTCGAGCTCGGGTCACCTGATCCTGGTCCCGTGGATCTTCGGGTGGATGCTCTTCGGCGACGCCGACGTGCAGAAGTCCTTCGACGTGGCGCTCCACGTGGGGACGTTGCTCGGTGCCCTCGTCTACTTCCGCGAGGACGTCGTCCGGTACGCGCGGGCCTGGTTCCGATCGGTCGGCGCACGGCGGATGTCGACGCCGGACGAGCGGATCGCCTGGGCGCTGGTCGTCGGCACGATCCCGGGCGCGATCGCCGGAGCCCTGTTCGAGAACGTGATCCAGGAGGAGCTCGGCGCGCCGTGGTTGATCGCCGTGATGCTCGTCGCGTTCGGGCTGCTGCTCGTCTGGGTCGACCGGCGTTCACGGGCCGATCGTGCCTTCGGCACGATCGGCCCGAAGGAGGGGTTGCTGCTCGGCACGGCGCAGGCGCTTGCTCTCCAGCCGGGCGTGTCCCGCTCGGGCGTGACCATCACCGCCGCCCGGGCGATGGGCCTCGATCGGGAGTCCGCGGCGCGGTTCTCGTTCCTCCTCTCGCTTCCGATCATCGCGGGTGCCGGCGCGTACAAGGCAGTCGACCTGGCGCAGACCGGCCTGCAGGGTCACGCCGGCGAGTTCGTGGCGGGCATCGTCGCCTCGGCCATCAGTGGCTTCGTGGTGATCTGGGGTCTTCTCAGGTACCTGAAGCGCCACGACTTCACGGTCTTCCTCTGGTACCGCGTCGCGCTGGCGGCCGTCGTCGTCGTATTGATCGTCACGAACGTCCGCGACGCGACCACCTGATCCCTCCTGAGGTCCCCCGGGAAAACGGCAGGATGTCGCTTCTACTATCGTTGGCGCACTTCACGGAGGTTGAGATGACCGAGTTGCTGGTGCTGGGTGGGGAACGAGTGGCCGCGGCCGACGGCGCAACCGCCGACGTGATCGAGCCGTCGACCGGCGCCTCGGCGTGGGAGGTCGCGCAGGCGTCGCCGGAGGACGCTCGTCGCGCGCTCGACGTCGCGGTGGAGGCGTTCGAAACCGGTCCATGGCGGCAGATGAGCGCCCGAGAGCGGGGGCACGTCCTCACGAAGGCCTCGTTCCTGATCCGCGACCGCCAGGAGGAGCTCTCGACGCTCGAGGCGCGCAACGGCGGGAAGCCGATCGGCGGAGCCCGTGCCGAGATCGACATCGTCGCCAACACCTACGAGTACTGGGGCGGCGCGGCGAACAAGATCTTCGGGGAGACCATCCCGGTTGTGCCGCCGGGACTCGACGTGACGATCCGAGAGCCGGTCGGCCCCTGTGTCCTGATCAGCCCGTGGAACTTCCCCGCGGTGATCGCGAACTGGAAGGTCGCCCCGGCGCTCGCGTGCGGGAACACGGCCGTCCTCAAGCCGGCGTCGCAGACGCCGCTGACCGCCCTCGCGATCGCAGACATCCTCATGGAGGCGGGCCTCCCGGAAGGGACGTTGAGTGTCCTCCCGGGCCCCGGGTCGACGACCGCCACGGCACTGATCGCGGATCCGCGCGTGGCGAAGATCGGGTTCACCGGCTCCACGGAAGTCGGGAAGAAGGTGATGGAAGCGGCCGCCGCCAACATCACACGAGTCTCGCTGGAGCTCGGTGGCAAGTCCGCGAACGTCGTGTTCGAGGACGCGGACCTCGACGTCGCGATCCCGAAGTCCCTGTGGTCGGTGTTCGACAACGCCGGGCAGGACTGCTGCGCGCGTTCCCGCCAGTTCGTACAACGAGCGATCTACGACGAGTTCGTCGAGCGCTTCTCGAAAGCGACGGACGCGATCCAACTCGGTGACCCCCTCGATGAAGGAACGGAGATGGGTCCGCTGATCAGCCAGGGTCAGCGACAGACCTCCCTCGACTACCTCGCGATCGGGCAGGAGGAGGGCGCACGGCTCGTGACCGGCGGCGACGTGCCGGACGGAGACGGCTTCTATCTGCGGCCCGCCGTGTTGGCGGACGTCGACAACTCGTGGCGGGTGGCCCGGGAAGAGATCTTCGGCCCGGTCGTGTCGTTCCTGCCGTTCGACACCGAGGAGGAGGCGATCCGCCTCGCGAACGACACGCCCTACGGGCTGTCCGGCTCGATCTGGACCCGCGACGTCGGGCGAGCGATCCGCGTCGCGAAGGGGATCCGCACGGGCGTCCTGAGCGTGAACTCCTCGAGCAGCGTGTTCACCGAGGCGCCGTTCGGGGGCTACAAGCAGAGCGGGATCGGTCGCGAGATGGGGATGCACGCGGCGGCCTTGTACACCGAGGTGAAGAACATCTTCTTCAGCCAGGACTAGCGAGGCGGCTCAGACCGAGCGGTCGTAGCGGTCGCGCTCCCAGTCGGTGACCGTCTCGCGCCATGCCTTGAGCTCCCAGGCGCGCGAGGTCGCGTAGTAGTCGCAGAACCCGACGCCCAACGCTCGCTGCAAGGTTTCATCCTCGCCGAACGCTGCGATCGCCGCCTCGAGGGAGCCGGGGAGCTCGGGGAGGTCGGCCCTCGCGTACGCGTCACCCTCGATCGGATCGGGCAATTTCGCGTTCCGCCGCATCCCGTCCGCCGCCGAAGCGGCGATCGCGGCGAGCGTGAGGTACGGGTTGGCGTCGGCCCCGGGGCGCCGGCATTCGAACCGCCAGAGCTCGGGGCGTGCCGAGCGGATCGCGCGCACTGCGCACGACCGGTTCTCGTAGCCCCAGGTCGCGTTGATCGGCGCGAACCAGCCCGGGACGAGCCGCTTGTACGAGTTGATCGTGGGGTTCAGCAGCAGGGACGCTGCCGGCAAGTGCTCCAGGACACCTGCGATCGCGCTGCCGAGTGGATCCGGCAAGGGGTCGTCCGCCGCCGCGCCCGCGAAGACGTTCGTGTCACCGTCCCAACACGACAGATGGACGTGTCCGCTCGACCCCTCCTCTCCCGGCACGGTCTTCGCGAGGAAGCTCGCGCGCAGGCCCATCGAGGCAGCAACTTGCTTCGTCGCGAACTTCGCGAGCGCCGCGCCGTCGGCCGCTGCCATCCCGCGGCCGGGCGCGAGGTTGAGCTCGAGGAGCCCCGGCCCGGCCTCGGTATGCACAGCGGAGAGCTCGACGTCCAATGCCTGGAGAGCGCCCACGAGCGCGTCGACGAACCGGTCGTAGTGACCGATCTCGTTCAGGCTGTAGCTGATCCCGCTCGAAAGCGGTTCGCCGCGCTCGTCCCAGATCCGAACCTCGTACTCGATCGCCGCCATCACGTCGTAGCCGAGCGACGACACATCGCCCACGACCGTGCGGTACACCTCCCTCGAGGCGAAGTCGCAGGGCGAGCCGTCGGGCCAGCTGGGCGTCGCGAGGCAGATCCGCCAGCCGGGCCGCCACGTGAGCTCACGGACGGTGTCCACCTCGGGGGTGAGGAGCAGGTCTGCCGCGCCGGTGCGGATCCCGAACCCCTCGTAGTCGGTGATCGGCGTGTCGACCGGATCCAGGCCGATGATCAGGTCGGTCATCACGGTCCCGTGCTGGACGGCGGCCTCGAACGCAGGCGGGCGCAACGCCTTGCCACGGAGGGAGCCGTTCATGTCGGGGATCGCGAGGAGCACGAACTCCTCGCTCGGACCGCCGTTGCTCATCCGCTGCTCACTGCCGGCAACGACTCCTTGATGGAGCGCTCGACCGTTCCCATCGTGTCCCGGAAGCGATCGACGATCTGGGCGAGCTCCTCGTCGGTGCTGACGTAGGCGGGTGCGAGCAGAGTCTGATCCCCCGCGTAGCCGTCTGCCTGCGGATGGGTCGACGTCACGAGAAGTCCGTGTTCGAAGGCCGTGTCGTCGATGAGGGAGGCCACGTCAAGATCGACCGGCAGGAAGGACTCACCGTCCCGCGGATCGACGAGCTCCACGCCGAGGAGGAAGCCTCTGCCCCGCACCTCCCGCACGATCTCGGATCCCGCGAGCGCCGCTTCGAGCTCGTCGCGCAGGCCGGGTCCTCGGTCGTGCACTCGCTCGACGAGACCGCGTTCGACGAGCAGGTCCAGGACGGCCAGGCCCACGGCCGCCGTCAACGGCGCCCCGTCCCACGTGTGTCCCAGGTCGAACTCGCGCGAACCTCGATCGATCGCGTCGTAGACGTGCTGGCGGCAGAGCACCGCGCCCAGCGGCGCATACCCGGCGCCGAGGCCCTTGCCGATGGCCACGACGTCGGGCTCGATGGGCAGCTGATCCGCAGCCAGCCAGGTCCCCACGCGACCGATCCCGCTCACCACCTCGTCGAAGCAGACCAGGAACCCGTGCTCGTCTCTCCGCTCCTCGAGGCCCTTCCAGAATCGATCCGGGGGCGAGGATGCCGGTAGGGCCGCCGCGCTCACCGGCTCGCAGAAGAACGCGGCCACCGTCTCGGGTCCTGCTTCCTCGAGTCGCCGGTCGAGCTCCTGCAGCGCCGCCTCTCCCGTCGGGTCGAACCGCCAGGTCGAGGGCGGGATGTGGAGGTGGGACGCGAGGTAGGGCGTGTAGGGCTCCTGCAAGGCGGACCGGCCGTTCAGGGCGAGCGTTCCCATCGTCGAGCCGTGGTACGACTGCGCCTGGGAGATGACCCGCCAGCGCTTCGTGTCTCCGCGTTCCACGTGATACAGCCGGGCGAGCTGCAGCGCCGTCTCGTTCGCCTCGGAGCCACCGGAGACGAGGCGCACCCGAGCCATCCCGGGCGCGACGACCTCCAGGAGTCGATCCGCCAGGCGTTCCTGCGGTTCGCTCGTGAAGTGGTGGTTGTAGAAGTAGGAGATGCGATCGGCCTGCTGGACGAACGCGTCGACGATCTCCGACACGCCGTGGCCGAGGCATGCGACCATCGCGCCGCCCGAACAGGCATCCAGGATCCGGCGTCCGTCTGTCGTGGTGAGCCAGACGCCGTCACCGCGCTCGACGCTCGGATAGTCGTGATCGAGGTACCGCGGGAAGACCTTCGTCGCGTCCGACCCGATCGCGGCTCCCATGTCTCCTCCCGCGGTGCTCGTCAACCCGCCTGCCGGTCGGGACGTGGCTCCGCGACTTCCCGGATCCTCTCCCGATCCAGGCCGGCCACGTCGCTCAGGAAGCGCTCGAAGAGCTGCCACGCCATCCGCCGGCTCTCGGTCGCTCGCCGGTTCGTCTCTTCGAGGAGCGAGTCGGGGTCGACTCCGTCGCCGTCCAGCTCGTGTCGATACTCGCGAACCCAGTCGTCCATGATCTCGGTCGTAACCTCCGGATGGAACTGGAGGCCGAGGCTCCGCCCCGCGACGAAGGCCTGCGGACTGACGTCGGATTCGGCGATCGCGGTCGCTCCCGAGCGGCACGGTGAACGAATCGAAGTGCCATTGGAACCACGGCCCCTCGGGCACCAGCTCGGGGTCCTTGCTCCTGACCGGCAGCCAGCCGATCTCCGCCTCCGTCCCACGGAACACCTCGCCGCCGAGCACCCGGGCGAGCATCTGGCCGCCGAAGCACAGGCCGAGGACGGGGACGTCGTGTTCGACCGCGGCGCTCATCAATCGAGCCTCTCGCGGCACGAATGGCTTCGTGTCGTCGAACGCGGCGAACTCCGAGCCGAGGGAGACGATGAGGTCGTAGTCGGTGGGATCGACCTCGCGGTCTTCGAGGTCGATCCGGTACGTCTCCACGTCGGCGCCGTGCTCTGCGAGCCATCCATCGATGTGCCCCGGCGGCGTCGGGTCCTCGTGCTGGAGGATCAGGGCCCGCAGCGGGGCCGGATCGTGCTCGGAACGGCTCATCGCGGACCTCCGATCGACGTCGTGCTCTCGGAACGGGTCAGGTCGGGTTCGACCTCCTCCGCCACCTGACGGACGACGTCGCTGAATCGAGAGACCATCTCGGCGAGCTCCTCGTCGGTCGCGGTGAAGGCGGGCGCGAACAACGTCTGGTCGCCCGCGTAGCCGTCCCGCGTCGGCTGCGTCGACAGCACGATCAGCCCTCGATCGAACGCCGCCGCATCGATCCTCCCGCCGACACGGAGCTCGGGCGGGAGGAACGACTCGCCGTCGCGCGGGTCCACGAACGAGACCCCCAAGAGGTATCCGTGCCCCCTCACCTCGCGGACGAGCGGGACGTCGGAGAGGGCGTCGGCGAGCTCGGCACGGAGCTTCGTGCCCCGGTCACGGACCCGCTCGATGAGCCCTTCCGATCGAACGGCCTCGAGGACCGCGAGACCCACCGCGCAGGCGAGCGGCGCACCGTCCCACGTATGGCCGAGCGTGAAGCGACGGGACCCCTGGGCGAAGGCTTCGTAGACGTGTTCCCGGACGAGCACGGCGCCGATCGCAGCGTATCCCGCGCCGAGCCCCTTCGCCGTCGCGATGATGTCGGGCGTGCACGCCGTCACCGCGCCGGCGAACCACTCGCCCGTCCGCCCGACCCCCGTCACCACCTCGTCGAAGCACACGAGGAACCCGTGTCGTTCGCGCCGCTCGGCCAGTCCTTCCCAGAAGGGACGGGGCGGTGTGTACCCGGGGAGAGCGGCGGCGCTGATCGGCTCGCAGAAGAACGCGGAGACGTTCCCGGGACCCGCTTCTTCGAGCGCCGCGTCCAGCGCGGCGAGGGCCGACTCGCCGGAGGGGTCGAAACGCCAAGTGCTCGGCGGGATGTGCAGATGCTGGGGGAGGTAGGGCCCGAACGGACCGTGCATCCCCGGGCGACCGGTGAGGGCGAGGGTCTCAAGCGTCGGGCCGTGGTACGCCTGCGCCGGCGAGATCACCTGCCATCGCTCGGTCTCCCCCCGCTCGACGTGGTAGCTGCGAGCGATCTGGATCGCCATCTCGTTCGCGTCGGCGCCGCTCACCGTGAAACGGACGCGGGTGAACCCATCCGGGGCGACGTCGACCAGCTCCTCCGCGAGCCGCTCCTGGGCCGGGTTGGTGAGGCGCTCGTTGTGGACGAAGGCGAGTGTCTCCGCTTGGGCCCGGGCAGCCGCGACGATGTCGCGCCGGCCGTGCCCGAGGGTCGCGGCCATCGACCCTCCGCTCATCGCATCCAGGTACCGGCGGCCCGCCGTGTCCTCGATCCAGACGCCCTCGCCGCGCGCCACCACCGGCATCGGTCGCCCGAGCTCGAGCGGCAAGACGTGCGTGCGATGACTCTCGATAGGGGTCTGAGACAACCCAGCTCTCCTTCCGATGGCCGCTCGGCGTTCCAGGGTACGGCACGGCGAGGCCCCGCGCTGAGCCGAAAGGATCGGCCCTCCAGCCACCCGTCCGCTTTGCGGGCCCGCGGCGGCCACGGTATAACGCTGCACCCGAGGCATCCGCTGCCGGCGGGTCGAGGATCGGGGTTCTCGAGCCCCGACGAAGGAGGTCCGATCGATGACCGACGTGAACGACGTCCTCGGGGACTGGGAGAAGCAGGGCGTCGCGTTCGTGCGGTTCGAGCTCCCCGACATGCACGGCATCTCGCGGTCGAAGACGATCCCGATCGGGCATGCCGCGGACTACGCGGAACGCGGCCTCAACATGTACGGGGGCACGAGCGTCCTCGACACGCGATCGGATGTCGTCGGCGGCACGCTGTACCACGAGGAGGTCGGGTACGGCGACCAGCTCCTGTTCCCCGACCCGGACTCTGCCGCGGTCTTGCCCTGGGCCGACCGGACGGCGAAGCTCATCTGCGACGCGCAGTGGCAGGACGGAACACCGCTCGCCGCGACACCCCGGTACGTCTTCCGCCAGGCGCTCGAGAAGGCACGCTCGATGGGGTTCGAGCCGCTCATCGGGTCGGAGTTCGAGTTCTATCTCCTCACCGGCGACACGCACGAGCAGCTCTTCGAGGGCTATCAGATCTTCAACACGCTGCGGAACGACTACGTCCCGACCATCCGCCGGATCCTGGACGAGATGCCACAGGCGGGTGTGGACATCATCACCGCGAACTGCGAGTACTCGGGATCGCAGTGGGAGATCAACTTCTCGCCCGGGCGGGGGCTCGCCGGTCCGGACATCGCGTTCACGTTCAAGAACGGCGTCAAGGAGATCGCGAAGCAGGACGGCTACCTCGCCACCTTCATGACGAAGCCGTTCACCGGCCAGGCCGGAAGCGGGTGCCACACTCACATCTCGCTCCTGCACGCCGACTCGGAGGAGAACGCGTTCGGCGATGCCGACGACCCGCAGGGGATGACCGACGCCTGCCGCTCCTTCATCGCCGGCCAGCTGCGATACGCCCGCGCGATCGACGCCGTGATCGCGCCGACCGTCAATTGCTTGCGACGCCGGCGCCCGCACACGTTCAGCCCGTCGAACATCTCCTGGGGTCTGGAGGATCGATCCGCGCTCGTCCGCGTGAAGGGCGGCAGCCCCGCCAGCAAGCACGTCGAGTATCGAGCGCCCTCCGCCATGTCCAACCCGTACCTCGTGGGCGCGGCGCTGCTGCAGGCCGGACTTCGCGGGATCCAGGACGAGCTGCCTGTTCCCGAGCCGTCGAAGCCGGGGCTCCCCGCCGAGGAGGACGATTCCTTCGAGAAGCTCCCGATCGAGCTGGAGGAGTCGCTCGATGCGCTCGAGCAGGATCCGGCCGCGAAGGAGTTCTTCGGCGAGGATTTCGTGAAGGCCTACTCGACGATGCGCCGGTACGAGCTCTCCCGCTCCAAGGACGCGGTCTCGGATTGGGAGCGCACCGAGTACCTGGAGCTGTTCTGAGCCCAACGGCCGCCGCCCGCGGTGGAGCCAAGACTCGTGGCGGCAGCACGGGCGCGGCGGAGACGGCGCGCCGCCTCGCCGCCTCCGGCGTCGAGGCGGTCGCGCTCGCGATCGTCATCAACTCCGGGGTCACGCTCGTCAAGACGATCCCGCTCCGTCGGTTCGAGGACGCGGTCCGCTTCGGGATCGGCCTGTCTCCGGTCTTCACGGTCTTCCAGGTCGACGACCAGATCACGTCCTCGCCGCACATCGGCGGACCGACGGGCGACACGCGGCTGATGCCGGACCCAGCCCAGACGGTCGGGCTCGCCGCGAGCCCGGGATGGGCGCTCGCCCCCGTGGACCAGGTCGACCAGGAGGGCGAGCCGTACCCCGGGTGCCCACGCACGTTCGCCCGTCGGATGCTCGAGCGGCTCGCCGGCCACGGGCTGGAGCTCCGTGGCGGCTACGAGATCGAGTTCTTCCTCGGCCATCGCGCCACGCCGGGTCCGAACGAGGAGGAGCCGACGCCGGCCCACACAGGACCCGCGTACGGCGCGATCGCCCTCACCGACGTCGAGCCGTTCGCGACGGACGTGATCCGGGCGCTCGAGGAACAGGGGACGGGCGTGATGCAGTTCCATCCGGAGTACTCCACCGGCCAGCTCGAGGTCTCCGTCCCCCACGGCGTCGGGATCTCGGCGGCCGACACGAACCTCGTGCTCCGACACACGATCCGTGCGGTCGCCCGGAGCCACGACCTCTGGGCGTCGTTCGCTCCGGTGGTCTTCGCGGGGCGGGTCGGCAATGGGAACCACCTGCACCTGAGCCTCTGGAACCGGAACGGCCGCAACCTCTTCCAGGGAGGTCGCGGACCGGAGGGCATGTCGCGGGAGGCCGAGGCGTTCACGGCGGGGGTGCTCGCGGCGCTCCCCGCGCTCACCGCCATCACCGCTCCGTCGGTCCCGAGCTACGAACGACTCCAACCCCATCGCTGGAGTGGGCCGTGGGCCTGCTGGGGGCGAGAGAATCGCGAGGCGGCCCTGCGCTTCGTGACCGGGATGATCGGGAGCCGGCCGGAGGCCGCGAACCTCGAGGTCAAATCGATGGACCCCGCCGCGAACCCCTACCTCGCGCTCGGCGCCGTCGTCGCCGCCGGGATCGACGGACTCGATCGCGAGCTGTCGCTCCCCGATCCTGTGCAGGAGGACCCGGCGTCGATCCCCGCTCGCCGTCGCCGCTCGATGGGGATCCGCCAGCTCCCCGATTCGCTCAGCGCCGCGATCAGCGAGCTCGAGAAGTCCGCGATGCTCCGCGAGGCGATGGGCGACGTCCTGTTCGACTCGTTCCTCGCGACCAGGCGCGCGGAACGCGACGTCTTCGAGGGCCAGGACCCCGAGGACGTCGTCCGAGCCCATCGATGGAGGTATTGATGGCAGGCGTCGATCTTGCGGGCGTCGAGATCGTCGACGCGCACACCCACCCGTACCGCCTCGACGATCTCTTGGCGAAGGGATCCGAGAGCTTCGACACCAGGATGATGTTCCTCGGCGAGGCCTTCCACTCGTCGTCCAACGTCCACGAGGATCTGTGGCCGATCGCGGACGCGATGACGGACTCGACCGTGTTCGCACTCGCCATGCGCCGCTGGCTCGCGGCGCATCTCGGCTGCGATCCCACGCGCGAGGCCGTCACCGCCGCGAGGGAGGCCGCTCTGCAGGCCGACGCGGTCGGCTACACGAGGGGGCTCCTCGATGCGGCCGGCGTGGTCGCCATCCTCTCGGACGAGGGGTTCCCTCAGCCGCCGATCCCGGCGGACGAGTTCGAGTCGACGATCGGCGTGAAGGTCCATCGGGTGTCCCGCCTCGAGCCGTGGATCCTCCAGCACCGGGACGGGTCGTTCGAGGACCTCGTCTCGGGTGTCGAGACAGAGGCGACCGACGCGGCCGCCGACACGAACTGCGTCGCGTTCAAGTCGGTCGTCGCCTACCGGACGGGCCTGGATGTGGGCGATCCGAGCTCGTCGGAGGCCGCGGCGGCCTTCGACCGCTGGCGGAGTGACGACTGGAACGAGACGAGGGACCACGCGAAGCCTGTTCGCGACTTCCTGATCCGCCGAGCGCTCGCGGTCGCGAAGGCGAACGACCGCCCGTTCCATTTCCACTGTGGCGGCGGAGATCCGGACATCAACTTGGCGTACGCGGGACCGACATCGATCTTCCGGCTCCTCGTCGACGTGCAGCATCAGCCGATCGTCCTCGTGCACTCGGGCTACCCCTGGATCCGAGAGGCGGCTTACGTCGCGTCGGTGCTTCCGAACGTGTATCTCGAGCTCTCCGAGCTGATCCCCTGGGGCTGGGGGCAGGTGGAATGGGGACTCGAGATGCTCGTCGGGACGGTGCCGGCAGCCAAGCTCCTCTACGGCTCGGACGAGGCCGGCGAGCCGGAGGCCTTCTGGGCGTCGGCGTTGCTCGCCCGGTCGGCGCTCGAGCGGGTGCTCAACCGGTTCGTCGAACGCGACTACGTCTCGGTGAGCGAGGCCGAGGCTCTCGGCCGGTTGGTGCTCGCAGACGCGTGCCGGCGCCTGCACGGCATCGGCGGATAACACGAGATGTGGGGTCGCCGCCCGAGAACGGGCGGCGACCCTCACACCCCTTCGAGGATCAGGCCGGCGCCGAATCCTCCGCGATCTCGCGGTCGGCGAGCCCTTCCTGGATCAACTGCTCATCCGACTTGCCCCGTCTCGCGGACTGCGACACCAACCAGATCACGATGCCCGAGACCACCGACACGAGCGTGAACCCGACCATCCAGACGTTCCAATCCCCCAATTCCCAACCCGTGGGGTTGGAATCGGATATCGGATACCACGAGCCCACGAAGATGAAGAGCACCGCGAGGATGTTGACCACGAACCCGACGGCTCCGCAGACGAACAACAAGCCCACGGGCACCCTCCGCTCACGCTCGAAGCGCTCCGGCTCGGCCCGCCTCGCGAAGAAGATGTCGAGGAAGAGCAGCGCCGTCGAGATGCACCAGATGATCGTCACGCCGGCGTAGAGCGCGTAGAAATATCGGTAGGGGTCCGTCTCGCCCGATCCGAGCACGAAGAAGATCACGATCGCGAGGATCGTCGAGATCGCGCTCTGGAGGGTGATCGCGTTCGCCGGCACCTTGTTCCTGTTGACCTTGCCGAACTGGTGCGGCAGCCGCTTCTCCATCCCGGACACGAACAGCAGCCGCCCGAAGGAGAAGTTGTAGACGACGGCGACGGTCAGCACGACCCACGCCATCACCAACGACACCGCCGCGCCGGCCCACCTCCCGAGCGAGAGCCCGACGGTCTCCGCGCCACCGGTCGTCCCGTTCGCGCCACCGGCCTCGATCACGACCATGTTCCCCCACGTCGCCCAGAGGTACGCGGCCATCACGATCACGCACCCCCAGAGCAGGAACGTGCGGATCGCTCGCTCACCGCCGGTCACCTCGGCGCCCATGTTCAGCGGCGTCTCGATCCCCAGGAGCGCGAGGATCGCGAACGAGAAGAACGTGAGGTTCGCCGGGAGGCCGAGGGCGAGCGTCTCACCCTGGAACGGGTCCCATCCCGTCCCGAAGTTCGTCGACGCATCGTTGCCCTGCAGGAGCCACCACACGCCGGCGAACCCGATGAGGAAGATCGCCGCCGCGTAGAACCAGAACAGCACGTTCACGTAGTTCTGCGTGACGCGCATCTTCAGGTAGGACATCGACGCGCTGAACCAGATCACGGCAAGGACGACGACGCCGATCTGCCAGTTCTCGGTGAAGAGACACGGGAACTCGCAGCTCGGCTTGATGAACACGGCAGCCTGCTGCAGGAAGTTCGCGAACAGGATCCCGATGAACACCAGCGAGATCGGGCCCGGCCACCATGCCGCGAAGCCGGCGAAGAACCCCCAGAACGGACCGAGCACCTTGTGCGTCCAGACGTAGAGCGAGCCCTCCTCGGGGAACATCCGGCCAAGCTGGGCTGTCACGAACGCTCCCGTGATCAGGAACGTGAGGAACGCGACGATCCAGAAGACGAAGACCGAGGGCCCGGCGAACTGCAGACCGGCCGCGTTGTTGATGAACAGCACGATCGCGACGAAGATCACGACGAGGTCGAACGGGCCGAGGGTCCGTGCCACCAGGACCGGTGCGACCTTCTCCGAGATCATCTGCTCGTCGGGCTTGGCTGCCATACACCCTCCCTCTGCTCAAGGGCGGCGCTCCGATCTCTCGGAGGAGCGCTCCCACCCGGTGATCGACCGCGGGAATCCTTGCACCTCGATGGTGACCTGTCTAGCTGAGCCGAAGGCAACCCGTCAGACGCCGGCGAGCGTCATCTCGCCGATCAGGACGGATGGCGTCCCCACCGAGGAGAAGAACCGGAGGTCGTCGCCGACCCCCGTGATGGCGTGAAGCATCTCCGGGAGCGTCGACGCGATCGTCATCTCCCGGAGCGGCTCACCGAGCGCGCCGCCGGCGATCCGGAGGCCCGTCGCGCCGACGCTGAACTCGCCGCTGATCGGATTCGCGCCGGAGTGCACACCGCTCACGTCCTGGATCAAGACGCCGCCCTCGGCCTGCCGCAACAGCTCGTCGCGTGGGGTTTTCCCCGCGTCGAGGTAGAAGTTCGACGTTCCGACACCCGGCGGCGCGCGGTAGCCGCGCTTGCCGTTCCCGGTCGAGATCGTGCCGCCCTTGTGCGCCGTGTAGACGTTGTGCAGGAACCCGTTGAGCGTGCCCTTCGTGAACAGCTCCGTCCGTCCGCTCGGCACCCCCTCGTCGTCGAACGGAGCCGCGCCCGGTCCCTCGATGTTCGTCCCATCGTCGACGAGCGTGAACAGCTCCGAGCCGACCTGCTCGCCCACCAGGTTCGCGAAGAGCGACCGGCCCTTCTGGACGGCATCGGCGGAGAGGGCTCCCGCCAGCACGCCGAGGAACGACATCGCCGCGAACTGGTCGAGCACCACGGGGACGCGCGCGGTCGGCGGCTTGGCGGCGCCGAGCATCCGCGCGCCCCGTTCCACCGCCTCGTCCGCGACCGCCTCCCAGTCCAGTTCGCCGAACCCCCGCGCGATCCGGTAAGAGAACCCGGTCTGGGTCTCGTCGCCCTCGACCGCGAGGGTCACGGCGAGACACCACGCATCCGTCCGGCGATAGTCGGCGTCCACGCCGGTCGTCGACGCGATCGCGACCCGCGTGACCGCGTCGCCGACCTGGGCCTCGTCGATCTTCGTGACCCGCGGATCGAGGGAGATCGCGCGCGCCTCGAGGTCGAGCGCGAGTTGCGTCTTGTCCTCGGTGGGCACGTCTGCGGAGCTCTCTCGGAAGAGATCGGGGATCGGGTTCCACGATGCGGGCTCCGGGAGGACGGTGTGCTCGTCGGGTGCGGCGAGCGCGGCGTTCTCCCGCGCTCGCCGCACCATCTCGCGCACGTCGTCGGCGTCCGGGTCAGCGGCCCACGCGTAGCCCAACCGGGCCTCGCGGATGACCCGGACGCCGACGCCTCGGGATTCGGAGAACTCCAGACCCTCGACGGCGCCTCGGAGCGCGCTCGCTTCGGTGCGACGGGATTCCTCGGCGTACGCCTCGACGGCCTCGCCGGACTCCGCCGCGTCGACCGCCACTCGGCACAGATCGCTGAGATCAGGCACCGGTTCCTCCCACCGTGATCCTCGAGATCCGCAGGGTGGGCGAGCCGCTGCCCACGGGCGCCTGCTGCCCGTCCTTGCCGCAGACGCCCTCCCACGTGTCGAAGTCGTCGGCGACGGCATCGACGGCGGACATCACCTGGATCGCACGGCCGATCAGGTTGGCACCGCGCACGGGCGTCGTGACCTTGCCCCCTTCGATCAGGAACGCCTCCGAGCACCCGAACACGAAGTCGCCGCTCGCCGGATTGACCTGGCCGCCGCCGAGCGACGTGACGAACACGCCCTTGTCCGTGCCCTCGATGATCGCGTCGGCTCGCTCGGCGCCGTCGAGGATGTTCGTGTTGGTCATCCTCGGGATCGGCGGGTCGGCGTAGGACTCGCGGCGGCCGTTCCCCGTGGACTCGACGCCGTCCTTGTCGGCCCGGAGCCGGTCGTACAGGAAGCCGTGGAGCACGCCGTCTTCGAACAACACCGTGCGCTGGCCGGGCTCGCCCTCGTCGTCGAAATCGAACGAGCCCCACCCGTTCGGGATCGTGGCATCGTCAACTCCATTGACGACCTCGCTCGCGCACTTGGTCCCGACGAACCCTCGGTAGACGCTCGCCTCCTTGTCGACCGCGTCCGCCTCGAGCGGATGGCCCACCGCCTCGTGGAAGAGGACGCCTCCCATGCCGGGAGCGAGCACGACCGCCATCTCCCCCGCCGGCGCCGGGATCGAGTCGAGCATCGTGACGGCGCGCTGCGCCGCCTTCTCGCCGATGGCCTTCGCGGTGTACCGGTCGAAGAGCTCGACGCCCGCGCACGCCGCGGGACCGAAGAACCCCGTCTGGATCGTCCCGTCGCGGGCGGCCACGACCTGGGTGACCATCCGGATGCGTGGACGCTCCTCCTCGACCCAACGGCCGTCGGAGGTCGCGATCAGCCGCTTCTGCAGGGAATCGCCGTACATCCCGACCACCTGCACGACCTCGGGGCTGAGCCCGCGCGCCGCCTCGTCGAGCTCGCGCAGCCAGGCCACCTTGTCGACGGCGGGGAACTCGGCCGCCGGCCTGTCGGTCCGGTTCACGCCCTTGCCCTCGCGGACGGTGAGGTCTATGACGGTGCCGGGCTCGCTTGCCTGGAGGGCGACGCTCGCCGCCTCGGCCGCCTGCAGGAGCGAGTCGCGGTCGAGCCGGTTCGAATACGCGTACCCGTAGGAGGTCCCGAGAGCCACCCGGACCCCCGCGCCGCGATCGAGACCGCTCGAGAGCTCCTCGACCTTGCCGTCGTCCAGCCGGATGTTCGTGGAGGTTCGTTCTTCGACGAAGAGCTCGGAGAACGAACCGCCACGACGGCGAGCGGCCTTCAGGACCTCCTCGACCAGCTCGCGGGGCAGCATGGTCGCGATGCTAACAGCGGGCATCCGAGCGCCTTCAGAGGAGGAACGCGAGCGCCAGGAACGCGAACGCAGCCGCCACGCCGCCGATCCCGCCGATGAGCTGATCGCGGCGCGAGGCTCCCACGCCCGCTCGCATCCAGGCGACGAGGGCGAAGACCCCGGCCACGAGAAGAGGGAGTCCGATGGAGAAGAGGGAAACGACCGCGGCGCCGACGAGTCCACCGGTCGCGATCCCGAGCGGGATCACACGATCCGGGCGGCTTCGCGCGGCTCCGACGAGGGCGCACACTCCGAGGCCGGCGAGGTAGGTCGCGAGCACGATCACGCTCGCGACGTCGGCCTCACCCTGCGAGATGATGAGAGCGATGTAGAGAACGACGGTGGCGAACGTGACACCGGCGGCGATCGTCGCGGGGACGGCGCCGCGGCGGTCGGCGGAGTCCTCCATCGAGGCATCGTACGGCCCGGATCGGCCACGAAGGTGGGGTAGGCTCGCCGAGATGCGCGCGTCGCGGTGGAGGACCCGGCCAAGGAAACAGCTAGCCGGAGCCCTCATCGTGGTGCTCATGGCGGCGTGCAGCACGACCGGTGTCGGTCACGGAGTCAGCGTCTCGCCCCCGCCACCGAACGAGTCGCCGCAACCTTCCGTGTCGCCGACCCCGACGGGATCGCCGGGGCCCGAGAGCCCCCTGGAGACCGGCACCGCGAGCCTCGTCCTGACCGGAGACCTCACGATGGACGTGCCGTTCGCGTCGATCGCGGTGCCGGCGGTCTGGGCGCCGCCGCCGGCCCCCATGGACATCACGTGGAACGCCACGACCGCGCAGACGCTTCGTCTCTCCGGCACCTCGTTCGTCAGTCGGGCGGCGACGAGCGCCGATCGCGTGCTCTCGTTCACCGTCAACGGCCCGGACGGACCGGCGGAGTTCTCCTCCACCGCTGGGGAGTGCGCCGTCACGATCACACCTGCCCTCCCGGACAACATGGGTGGCCTCTTCACGTGCGGCCTCCTCACCGATGCCGAAGGCGCGATCACCGTCGAGGCCCGGGGCGTCTTCTCCGCCATCGGCTAGGTGGTCATGGGGGCAAGCCGCCGGGATCTCGCCTGGCTCGGAGGCCTCGTCGTCGCGCTCCTCCTGGTGCTGCTGTGGCCCTACGTCGTGGACGGGTTCGAGTTCGGTGTCGGCCCGGATGTCCCCGTGTACCTGTGGTGGACCCGGGTCGGGGCGAGCGAGGGCCTGTCGATGGTGGGGAGCCGGCCCGGCGCGCCGGCGCTTGCGGCGGCACTCGCAGGGTCGCTCCTGCTGAACGCGTCCGCGGTCACGGCCGGTCTGGCGTCGGCACTCGGCGTGGCGGTCGGGGCGGCCGCCGCGGCGCTCGTTCGCGCGGCCGGCCTCATCGGCAGGACCTGGCTGCTCGCAGGGCTCCTCGCAGGCGTGTTTTCGGTGCATCTGGTCGCCGGGTATCTCGCGAACCTGGTGCTCGCGGCGACGTTCCTGGCGGCGGCCGCGTGCCTCGCGGGATCCCGGCGAACGTGGTGGGCCGCGGCGCTGCTCCTCGCGGGGGGAGGGCTCGCGCATCCACCGTTCCTGGTGCACGCGATCGTCGTCCTCCTGGGCGCGGCGGCTCTCGCCTGGCGGGCGGGCGCCCGCGGCGAGGCCCGCGACATCGCTCTGGCCGTCGGAACGGGCGGCCTCGTCGCGGGCGCGGCGGTGGTCGCCACGCTCGCCGGGCCGGGCCCGATCAGCGCCGAGACCTCGAAGGACGGATACCTCCGGCGAGCGGGACTCGACCGGGAGTTGATCGACGCCTACCGGGAGCGCTTCCGGCTCCGGGCCGCACGCTACGTGCAGTGGATCTCGGTGCCGCTCGCGATCTCGGGCACCACCACCGCCGAGGGCTTCCTCCAGCGATTCCTTACCTCGTGGCTCGTCGTGATCGCGATCGGCATCCCGATCGGCTACGTGACGGGGTGGCTGCCGCCGGACCGCCTCGTAACCTTCGGGTTCGTCGTCCCGATCGGCGCTGCGCTCGGCCTCGTATGGGTGCGTCACAGGCTCGGCGCACGAACGTGGCTCGCCCGCGTGGTGGTCGTCGTCCTCGCGGGCTGGATGATCGCCGGAGCGCTCCTCGCGTGGGGTCGGCAGAAGCCGTTCATCTCGCCTCACGAAGCGGAGCTCGCCAAGACCGCCGCTCTTCGCAGCACGGTCCGGCCGGATGGAGACCGCCCGGTCGTCGTCATCGTGGACGACGCGGACGCCACGGCGACGTTCCTCGGATCCCGGGCCGCGAACATCCTGCGCGCAGCGTCCTATCCCGAGCGAGCAGACGATCTCTACGTGTTCGTCGGAACCGTTCCGGACTACTTCGAGGGCAGAGCGACGGTGCGAGGTGATCCCGAGTACGACGCCCTCTCGAGGCTCACGCTCGACGACATCCCACGGGAACCCGAGCCGCTCGTCCTCGTCCTCACGCCGTTCTACCGGGGAGAGGATGTGGGACATCCACGACTCACCGAACAGGAGCCCGGGTTGTGGGCATCCGAGACGTTGCCCGAGTACTCGGTCGCGAGCGGGATCGAGGTGCTCGGCTTCGAACCCTCGCCACCGTACTGGATCGCGCTGGCGACCCTGGCGATCCTCGCACTACTCACGCTGCTCGGCCTCGGCTACGCGCGCGCCGTGTTCGACGACCCCGTAGCCGCGTTCGCCACAGCACCCGCCTTCGGCGCCGCGGCGCTCACCATCAGCGCAGTGACACTCGACCGGCTCGGCCTACGCCTGGCCGATCTCCCCGTCGCGTTCGCCGCCCCGGTCCTGGCGGGCCTCGGCGGCCTCACCCTCCTCGTCGTGAAGCGCAAGCGGGATCGCCAGGCGTCTGCGTAGGTCGAGCGCCAGCCACAGGAGCACACCGATCACGACCGGCGTCAGCACGTAGTGCCCGATCAGGACGTTCACGTCGTACGCCTCGGGGAAGCGGAGCGGCTCGGCCGTCCATTGCGACAGTGCGAGCACACCCGACAGCACGATCAGCGACACGCGAGGAACGCGCGGAAGGATCCAGATCAGCGGGAGCGACCACGCCAGGTACCAGGGCAGGAGCACGGGACCGAGCAGCGTGAGTGCCAGCAGCGCCCATCCCCACCCGCCGACGAGCTCCGCCGATGGGCGGCCCGACGCCGCGGCGCGGGCCACGGCCCGCACGAGCCAGACGACGGCAACCGCCAGCGCCAGCAGGAACACCACCCGTGCGACGACACCCAGCGTGTCCCCGCTGATCGCATCGAGGATCCGTCGGAAGAACCTCGACGGGGCGAGCCACCCCTCGTGCGAGGAGAGCTCGAGCATCCCGAGCGTCGGATCGTGCAGCTGGAAGAACGGCGCCGAGACCGCGGCGACGATCGCGAGCACCACCCCGGCGTGCGCGGCGCCGGCCCGGAGCCGCTCCGACGTGGGACGCCACGCTACCCAGACGACGAGCAACAGGATCGGCAGGAACAGCGTCGCCTTGATCAACGCTCCGCACGTGAGGACCCCGGCCGCCCACAGGGTCCGATCGCGCAGCAGCAGCCACGCCGAGATCGCAACCGCGAGCGCCACGAGGAGGTCGTTGTGACCGCTCGCCGCGGACTGGAAGAGGAGCACCGGGTTCAGGCCGAACGCCGCGACGGCGAAGGCGGCGCGGGAAGGGCGGACGCGTCGAGCGACCGCGGCGATCACGAAGGTCGTTGCGAGGCTCGCCGCGATCGCGATCAGCCGGAATGCGTCGACCAGCACGTCGAGGCGGGTCGAGGTCCGCGTCACGAGCCCCGACAGATGCGAGAACAGCGGCCCGTAGACCGACGGCGTATCCACCCACTTGGGTCCGACCAGCTCCCGAGTCAGGAAGCTCGGGAAGTCCGCCGGCGTCTGCACGTACGGGTTCGCGTGATGGATCGCCACGATCTGACCGTGCGCGATGTAGGAGTAGACGTCGCGCGAGATCAGCAGCGGCAGCAGCACGATCGCGAGGTGGAAGGCGACCGAGAGCCCGAGCGCGAAGCGCGTCGTGATCTCTCCGCGCCAGGCGGCGCGGAGCAGCACGAGGAAACCGACCATGCCCGCCAACACGCCCAGCACCGACGCGACCGGGAGGGCTGTGTCGAGACGATCGAGCGCGATCGTCTCGGCGATCCAGACGAACGGTCCCCCGGGTTCGGCCCCGGGTGCCAAGATCGGTTGCAACGGCGATCCCGGGACCGCGGCAACGACGGCCTCGACCAGGAACCCGGCCGCGGCCGCCGCGACGGCGGGCCAGGCCACTCGCTGGCGTGATGCCTGCATGTCGCCGCCGACGCTAGCACCGGCCCGGCGCTAGGCTGCAGGTCATGGCGCGATTCCGCGAGGGCACCGGCACGAGCCTCTTCATCGCCATCGGGTCGGCGACGGTGTTCTCGATGCTGGCGTGGGTACTCGCGTTCCTGCTCTGGATCGCGCTCTCGATCTACGCGCTCGTCGAGATGATCGGAGACGGCCGCCCCAGTCCGACCGCTGTGCTGCTGATCGTCGTGCTGTTGGTGGGTGGTCTCGTGACGCTCGCCGCGGTCGGGATCGGCTTCGTTGGGAAGAGCCTCACGCCGAAGAAGCGCGACCGGATGTAGCCACGTCTACGGTGTTGGCTTCATCACCATCAGGTAGAGGATCCCCGCCACGGGCAGCATCGTGAGGAGCCCCGTCGTGCGCGTGCGCCGGGACGCGGCCTCGTACGCAGCGGACGCCACGTCGCCGGTCGCCGCGAGCTCCGTTTGACGACGGAGCGATGGCGCGAAGAACACACCGGCGATCACGCCGACCAAGGCGTACAGGACGATGGCGGCGATTATCCAGAACGTCGTGAGCTCGACGGCGTCGGAGAAGATCATGATCACCCCCGTCAGCGGGAGGATCCCATACGCCGGGTTCGCCAAGCGCGAGTCCAACGTCTTGATCGTCTCGAGCGAGAACGACTGCTCGGGCTGCGCTCGACCTTTCATGGCCGCGAGCCACACGAAGTACGTCACGTTCGTGCCGACCGCGACGATCGCCGAGAGCACATGCACGAGCTTGACCGGCAGGTACCAGTCCTCCACGGTCGTCTCCTCTCCGGTCGAGTGGGGAAAAGCCTGCCACATCGGAGGCCGCCGAGCGTAGGCTCGGGACGATGACGAGCCGCCTCCTCCTGGACGTCTCGAGCCTGACCTATCGGGCGTTCTTCGCGATGCCCGACTCCGTGAAGGCGCCCGACGGGCGGCCGGTCAACGCCGTCCACGGCTACCTCGACATGGTCACGCGTCTCGTCGCGACCCGGCGTCCGGATGAGGTCGTTCACGTCTACGACCACGACTGGCGGCCGGTCGAGCGCACCGACATCTATCCGGGCTACAAGTCCAACCGCCCGCCGGAACCGGAGGCGATCACGCAGCAGTTCGTCCTCCTCCGGAGCGTGCTGGATCTCACGGGGCTGCTCCAGGCCGAGACCGAGGGGTGGGAGGCGGAGGACGCGATCGGCGCGTTCTGCGTCGAGGCGGACGAGGCCGACCGGATCGAGATCGTCTCGGGCGACCGCGACCTGATCCAACTCGTGCGCGATCCGGTCGTCAAGCTGCTGTTCACCGTCCGCGGCGTCTCCGAGCTCGCTGAGTATGACGAGGCGGGCGTCCTCGCCAAGTACGGCGTGCCGGCGTCGCGTTATGCCGAGTTCGCGATCCTGCGAGGCGACCCTTCCGATGACCTGCCCGGCGTGCGTGGGGTGGGTGCGAAGACCGCGCTGGCCTTGATCCAGACATACGACTCCCTCGACGAGCTCGTCACCGACGCCGCGCAGCCGCAGTCTCGTCCCGGACCGCTGAAAGGTAAGCCGGCGCTGAAGGCGAGGATCGTCGAGGCGAGCGAGTACCTGGACAAGATGCGCAGCCTCGTCCCTGTGAACGCAGTGGCGCCGCTCACGGTCTGGTCGGGCGCGCGGGACGACGCCGCGCTCAAGACCTTCGCGGATGAGCATGGCCTGAGGGGACCCATCCAGAGGCTGCAGGCCGCGCTCGACAGCGCGCACGCGGCCTGAGGGATCCGCCGTGGCACGGTTCGTCTTCCACGTCGACCTCGATCAGTTCCTCGCGGCCGTCGAGATGCTCCGCCGGCCGGAGCTCCGCGGCCGGCCGGTGATCGTCGGCGGCGACGGCGACCCGACGAAGCGCGGCGTCGTCTCCACGTGTTCCTACGAGGCGCGCGAGTTCGGCGTGCGGTCGGGGATGCCGCTCCGCACCGCGCTCAAGCGGTGCCCCGACGCGGTGTTCCTTCCCGTGGACGCCCCCACCTACCTCGAGGCATCCCGTCGAGTGATGGATGCGCTCCGCTCGTTCGGCTTCGTCGTCCAGGAGATGGGATGGGACGAGGCGTTCATCGCGGTCGAGACCGACAGCCCCGAGGACCTCGCCCGGGAGATCCAGCAACGCGTCCTCGAGCGCACCGAGCTCTGGTGTTCGATCGGCATCGGCGACAACAAGCTGCAGGCGAAGATCGCGACCGAGGAAGGGAAGCCCGCCGGCGTCTTCACGCTGACCTCCGACCGATGGTCCTCCCTCATGGGGCCGCGAGCGACGGACGCGCTCTGGGGGATCGGTACGAAGACCGCGAGGAAGCTGGCGGCGATCGGGATCGGCACGGTCGAGGAGCTCGCCACCGCCGACCTCGACCGCATGGCAGCCGCGTTCGGCCCGAGCACCGGCCCCTGGCTCGCACGGCTCGCGCGAGGTGAGGACACGAGCCCAGTGAGCGACGCCCCATGGATCCCGAGGGGCGTGAGCCGGGAGCGCACGTTCCAGCAGGACCTCGCGACCACCGACGAGATCGAACGGGAGCTGGACCGCCTGGCGTTCGAGACCGCCGAGGACGTCCGCAAGGACGGGCGACGGGCCACCCGTGTCATCGTCAAGCTGCGGCTGGTCCCGTTCATCACGAAGACGAGGGGCGTCCCCCTCCCTGAGCCGACGATGGACCCCAGCGGCATCGCAGCCGGAGCTCGAGCCGCGCTTTCTCGCTTCCCCGAGATCGCCCGTCCGGTACGGCTTCTGGGCGTCCGTGCGGAGTTCGAGCAACAAGATTGACCGTTTGGGGGTCGACATCGGGGTGGGCGGGCGTGCAAGATGCGCCTCAACGCAATGAGGAAACGCTCTGTCGCCGCCGTCGCCGCCCTCACCGTCCTGATCGGTTTGCTGACGGCGACCCCGGCACTCGCCAGCTACAGCCGTGCCATCCTCTTTCCCGAACGGGGCGACCACGTTCTTCTCGCCCTTCTCGGGCCCCGCGACCATCGGGTCACTTCAACGACTTCGACGACGAACGGCCCGAACGACCCGAACCGCGACGTTCAACGTTTCGACTGCGATACGAGAACGGCGCGACGATCCACACCCAGAACGTCACGTATCACCCCGGCAAGTCGGGTCAGTCACCCGAAAACCGTCCAGTTCAGCTGGCCGCCGCTCAATGTCACTTCGAACACGAAGTACGAGGTCGCCGTCTATCGGGGCACGCACCCAGCTGAGGGAGCGGCTCTTCACCCTCAGGCCGCGGCTCGTCAAGATCACGTCGATCGCCCCCGATCCGTTCTTCCCCACGGTCAGCGACGGCTTCAAGGACACGACGAGGATCACCTACCAGCTCTTGGCGAACTCCAACCCGATCAGGGTACAGGATCTATGAGGCGGCCAGCGGCGGGGGTTGCTGCGGCAGCGTTGGTCCGGGAAGTGACGCAGTTCGTCAACCGGGTCGCCGGGACATACGCATACATCTGGAACGGCAGGAACGACGGCGGAGTCGTCCTCCCGGAGGGGGACTACTGGGTTCAGCATCACCGCGACCGCCTACACCGGGATCCACGGGAACGTCCGTCCCCGCCACGTGTCGCTCGACCGGTTCTTCCGAGTCAATGGAACTGCCACCAAGAACGGCATCGCCTATCACCACAAGGGTTCCACCGTGGTGCTCCGGAGCGGTGGGACTTGTGCTCTTGACAGGCTCACGGCCGCTGCGGACATCCGGATCCGGTGCAGGAACGCCAGGGTCAGGGTCTTCTGGCGCTGGACCCTTCCTGCCGGTCCAACGATCACCCAGGCGGAGATCACCGGAGTCTCCTTCGCGCTGATCCGCGTGTCGGGCTACACGTGCGGCGCGACGATGGGTCACGTCGGTAGCGACTCGTTCCTCCAGGTCGGTGCCATCGGTCAGCGCCGCTGCCGGGTGGACAAGGCCCGGATCACGTACACCTATATCAAGGAGTCCTAGCGGCGCTCGCCGCGGCCTAGGCCATCGGTCGCTGGATATCAGGGCTGCAGATGCCGATGATGGAAGGGTGAAGGCACGGCTCTTCTCCCTGGCCATGGTGGCGGCGCTTGCCGTCAGCCTCCTGACGGCCGCACCTGCCTCAGCGACCGTCGCCGTCGAAAGCATCACGTTCCCGAACCTGGGCAGCGAGTTCTATTCGCCGTTCTCAGGCCCGGCGTCCATCAAGTTCACGTTCGACGGCACCGAGCCGGACGCGACCTTCGGCGTTCGCATCCGACCGGCGGGAGGCACGGCCGTTCATACCGACAGCCTCTTCGTTGATGCCGACGACCCCGCTGGGTTCCAGACGAAACTGTTCAACGTGGCCGGCACTGTCGGTAAGCAGCGCGAAGACGTACGTGGTCGCCGTGTACAGGAACGGCAACTTTGTGACGAGTGAGAGCTTCCAGCTTCTCCCTCGGCTGGTGTCGATCACGGGAGCATCACCGAACCCGTTCCTCCCTTGGATCATCGACGGCATCAAGGACACAACGACGATCACCTACAAACTGGCGGCGGCGTCGAACCCGACCATCATCCGCATCTACAAGGGCAACGCCGATGGTAAGTGCTGCGGAGCGCAGGTCTTCGAACACAACGATGGATCGCACCCGGCGGGCATGAACACGTACTCGTGGAACGGGAAGACGGCGGAGGTGGGCGGCTCGCTCCTCCCGAAGGGTCCCTACTTCGTGAAGGTGACCGCCGAAGACCCGGAGAACGTCGTCAAGACTTCGAGGCCCTACAAGGTGTCGATCGCGCGCACGTATCGCCAGCTCGCCACGATGCAGAAGAACGGCATCCTGATGCACCACGCGGGCCCGGTGACGTCCTACCGGCGGGGCGGGAACTGCTTCACCACCAAGGACGAGACGGACGCGGACCTGTGGATCACGTGCTTGAGCGCCAGCTTCACCGTCTACTGGCGCTGGAACCTGCCGACGGGTGGCCGCATCGAGAGCGTCTCGTTCGTGTACGTGCACGTCTCCAGCGAGATCTGCAACGGCAAGAAGGGCCATACGACGACCGACTCCTTCCTCAAGGTCGGTGGTGTCGGCCAGTTCCGCTGCCGGGTGGACAAGGCGAAGATCACGTACAGCCGGCCGGTCGCCTCCTAGCACTCCACGTCCGGCTTCCCGAGCGGTCGCCCTAAGATGGCCGACCGTGACCCCGACGATTGAGGAGATCCGCCGAGCCCCGAAGGTCCTGCTGCACGACCACCTGGACGGCGGGCTTCGCGCCGAGACGATCGTGGAGCTCGCATCTCAGACGGGCTACGAGGATCTGCCGACGCACGACCCCGGCGAGCTCGGCGTGTGGATGACGCGGGGCGCCGATCGGAAAGACCTCCTGCTCTACCTGGAGACGTTCGCGCACACCGTCGGCGTGATGCAGACGCGCGAGGCACTCGCGCGCGTCGCGCGCGAGTGCGCCGAGGACCTCGCGGCCGACGGCGTCGTCTACGCCGAGGTCCGTTTCGCGCCCGAGCAGCATCTGCGTCGTGGGCTCGGCCTCGACGAGGTCGTCGAGGCCGTGCAGCAGGGGTTCCGCGAAGGCTCGGAGCGCACGGGGATCCGGATCGGCACCCTGCTGACGGCGATGCGGACGGCGGCTCGATCGCTGGAGATCGCGGATCTCGCCGTTCGCTGGCGAGACCGAGGCGTCGTGGGGTTCGACATCGCGGGCGCGGAAGCGGGCTTCCCGCCCACGCGCCACCTCGATGCCTTCGAGCACGTCCGCCGGGAGAACTTCCATCTCACGATCCACGCGGGTGAGGCGTTCGGCGTGCCGTCGATCTGGGAGGCCCTCCAGCTCTGCGGCGCCGAGCGTCTCGGCCACGGCGTGCGGATCGTGGACGACATCGAGACCGGATCCGACGGCGACGCCCGGCTCGGTCGCATCGCCCATCTCGTTCGCGATCGCCGCGTCCCACTGGAGCTCTGTCCGACGTCCAACGTGCACTCCGGTGCCGCGACGTCGATCGCGGAGCACCCCATCGGGCTCCTGATGGACCTGCGGTTCCGGGTCACCGTGAACACGGACAACCGGCTGATGTCGGCGACGTCGCTCTCGAAGGAGTTCATGCAGCTGGTCGACGCCTTCGAGATCGGCTGGAGCCAGATCGGGCGGCTCGCGACCAACGCCATGAAGTCCGCGTTCATCCCCTTCGACGAGCGGCTGGAGCTCCTGGAACGGGTCATCTGGCCCGCCTACGCGGAGCTGCGCGGGGGATGAACGAGGACACGCCCGCGATCAGGCAGGTCGCCGCCTCGGGCGTGCCGTTCCGGGTCGTTCGCACCGAACGGGCCCACAGCGCCGAGGAGAGCGCCGCCCTGCAGGGCATCGAGGTCGACCGGCTGATCCGCACGATCGTGGTGCGGCGCGGCGCCGGCGACTACGTCTTCGTCCTGGTCCCCGGCGGCCGCCAGATCGACTGGCCGCTCCTCCGGGCGCACCTCGCCGTGAGCCGGCTGTCGCTCCCCGACCAGGAGGAGGCGAAGGGTGCCACCGGCTACGAGCGGGGGGCGATCACGCCGTTCGCGTCGGCCACGGCCTGGCCGGTCGTGGCCGACGCGACGATCGTCGGGCCGGAACCGGTCGCGATCGGCGCGGGCGCCCACGGGGTGAACCTCCACCTCGACCCCGCCGACCTGGTGCGGATCCTCGATGCCCACGTGGCCGATGTCACCCGCGCCGCGAGCTAGAGCCTGATCTCCTCGACGTCGAGGCTCCCGTCGTCGTGCAGGGTCACGCGGATCCCCTCGCACTCGGCGAACGGCTTCGGTTCGCGGCCGGTCAGGCCGGTCATCGCCCGCTCGACGAACGGCGTGTGGCTGACGGCCAGCCCGACGGCCCCATCGGGCACCGATGCGAGGAGGGCCCGGACTCCCGCGGCCATGCCTTCGGGGCTACCTTCGGTCTCGTCCTTCCCGGCCAGGCCGGGGATCACGCCGTGCTCGGGCAACTGCCGACCCGATCCCCTGACGATCCATGCCGCCGTCTCCGCGGCGCGTTCCGCGGGCGAAACGAACACGGCCTCATAGCCCCGCGTGGATCCGCGGCCCACGTCCTCCGCCTGCGCCCGTCCCGCGGGCGAGAGGGCATCCCTGTTGGGATCTCGCTTCGCGTGGCGCCTGAGCTCGATCTGTCGCACCGGTCCATCCCCTTCGTGTTGCTCCTGGGCGCGAAGCTAATGCGTACCCGCGGAGGCCGCATCCGGAACCATCCGGTCCTCCCGGAACCGGCTGAGGCCGAACGGTTCGATCAACGAGGGGACCCGGCCGGTCGCGACGTACTCGGCGACCGTCGCGCCGAAGATCGGCGCCCCCTTGAACCCCCAGGTCCCCATGCCGGCGATCACGCCGAACCCCTCCACGCTCGTGGAACCGAGGATCGGGGAGGAGTCGGGCGTCATGTCGCAGAGGCCTCCCCACTGACGCATCGCACGGGCCTTCGCCATGAACGGCAGGATCATGACCGACCGCCTGGCGGCTTCGGACAGGAACTCGAAGGTCGAACGGGTCGAGTACGTGCTGTACGGGACGATCTCGGCCCCCGCCAGGAGCTCCCCTCGCGCCGTCTGCGAGACGTAGATCGTGAGATCCATCGAGGAGACCAGCCCTCGCAGCACCGGCCGGTAGGGCTCGGTCACGAACGCCTGCAGCATGTGCGTCACGATCGGCAGACGAACGCCCGCCATCGCCGCGACCATGGAGGACGACCCGGCGACGGCGCTCACGACGTGTCCCGCGGCGATCGATCCTCTCGACGTCTCGACGCCGACGCAGCGGCCGCCGTCGATCCGCACGCCGGTCACCTCGGTCCCCTGGTGCACGTCGACGCCGCGACGAGCGGCTGCCTGCGCGTAGCCCCAGACGACGGCATCGTGTCGCGCGAACGAGCCCGGCGGATGATAGGACGCGCCCAGCACGGGAAGCTCGCCGCCGCCGCTCAGATCCACGTGCGGACACACGTCGAGGATCTCCTCCGGGCCGAGGATCTCGGTCCGGACGCCCAGCGCGCGGTTCAGCACCGACTTCTCGCGCTCGACCTGCAGCGAGTCCTCCGTGTGGCACAGGTCGAGCTCACCCTGGTTCGTGAACATGACGTTGAAATCGAGCTCCTGCGAGAGCCTGCGATACATCGCGAGGCTCGCGGCGTACAGGGGCACGGTCTCGGGCGTGTTGTAGTTGGCCCTGAGCACCTGGGTGTTCCGTCCGCTGCCGCCGCTGCCGATGTACGAGCGCTCGATCACCGCGACGTCGCGGATCCGGTGCTTCGCCGCCAGGTGGTAGGCGAGCGACAGACCGCTCACACCCCCGCCGATGACGACGACGTCGTAGGCGCGACGAAGCTCGCGATCCGGAAGGTACGTGCGGCGGCGGAAGAGGCCGGTCATCTACCCGATGCCGCCGCGAGCTGTCGCCGGAGATGGAACTCCCAGTACGCCGGGACGAGGACGCGGATCCCCTCCTCGGCCACGAACACCCGGGCGGCGACCCGTGCGACGTCCCCCTGCACGTACCCGCGGCCGTCCGGGAGCCGGAGCGCCGAGACCCGCGCGAAGATGTCGCGGGCGTCGCTCCCGTCCAGCGCGATCGTCGCCCAGCCCTCACCGGCGTCGCGGATCAGCGAGTCGGGATCGACCGTGCGCACCGCCTTTCGGAGATCCTCCGCGATCGGTCCGCGAACCATCACCTCGTCCGATGCGACCCGTCCCGCCTCGGGCGCGCGCATCGCGAGATCGCACGCCTCCTCGGTCGCGTGGACGCTCCAGAGCTCAGCCACGGAGCCTGTCCCCCGCGGGATCGTAGAAAGGGGTCGGAACCACGCGGGCGGCGACGCGATCCGCGCGGAGCTCCTCGGGGAACGCGCCCTCGGGGTCGCGCCGGATCCACCCCAGGCCGATCGAGCGGCCGAGGATCGGGCTCCGGGCCGCGGAGGTCACCCGTCCGACGATCCGCCCGCCGACCCGAAGGGGGACACCGCGGAGCTCCGCTCCCCCTCGATCGAACGCGAGCCCGACCAGGCGCCGTTCGAGCGGACGGCCGGCCAGGCGCTCGAGCGCGCGTGACCCCGCGAACCGCTTCCCCGCGTGCACGGCCCACTCGATCCCGAGCTTGGCCGGGGTGTCGTCGGGCAAGGTGTCCTGCCCCACGTACGGATGACCCTTCTCGAGGCGAAGCACTTCGAGTGCGTCGAGACCGTGCGGCGCGAGGCCGAGCGGAGCGCCGGCGTGCACGATCGCGCGCCACAGCTCCGGGCCGCGCGAGCGCGGGTGATGGAGCTCGAACGCGACCTCCCCGACGAACCCGGCGCGGATCGCACCGCATGGGACACCGGCCACCGTCACCTCCCGCACGCCCATGTGCGGGAACGCCTCACGATCGATCGGATCGTCCGTGAGCCCGGCGAGGAGCTCGCGCGCGAGAGGCCCCGCGACCAGGATCGCCCCACGCTCCGCCGTCAGGTCCACGACATGGGCACGGAACCCCCGCCGCTCGGCGCGGTCGCGCAGCCACGCCTCCATCCGGTCGGCGCCGCCCGACGTCGAGGTGAGGTACCAGCCTTCCGCGCCGAGCGAGCACAGCAGGCCGTCGTCGAACACGTATCCGGCCTCGTCGAGGGCGAGCAGGTAGCGAGCACGTCCGGGCACGAGATCGTCGATCCTCGTCGGAAACGCCTCGTCGACGAGGTCAGCCGCGTCGGGACCGGTCACGAGGAACTTGCCGAGGGTGCCCACGTCCATCACGGACACGCGCTCCCGGACGGCTCGGTACTCGTCCTGCGGGTCACCGTAGGCGAAGGCTCGGAGCCACGATCCCGACCACCCCATCCGGGCTCCCGCCGCGATCTGCAGATCGTGCAGCGAGGTGTGCTTCTCGATCACCTCGTGGACGGGGGCGGCGAGGATGTCGAGCGGCGTCGGCCGTGCCAGCGGCCGCGCCGTCGTCCGGACGGCGGCGTTCGCGGCGGCGCCTCGCGCCGCCGCGAACGCCGCCAGGTGGCGGCCGCACATCGCCCCCTGGCATGGACCCATGGTGACCGTCGTGTAGCGCTTCAAGAGCTCCGAGGAGCGATAGCCCTCGTCCCACGCTCGTTCCAGATCGGCCACCGAGACGTCCTCGCACAGGCACACGTGGCCCGCGGCGGACGTCACCGTCGGGGACGCCGCTGCCGCGGCGTCCCCGACGGCCTCCACCTGCTCCCCCGCTCCGGACATCCGGAGCAGGTCGTCCCGTGGCGAGCGTCCCGGCGACAGGACGAACAGGTCGCAGCCGATCCCACGGGTGACGCCCTCGGCGTCGCGGAGCACGGCGAACCGGACGCGCTCCTTCCCCTCCGCGCGCAGCACCTCGGCGCCCACCAACGTCCGAAGACCGTCGGGGACGGTGCTTGCCAGAGGCCCGGGCACGACCACCGCGACGATGCGGACCCCCGAGGACCGGAGCATCTCCAGGTGTTCGAACCCCTCGTCGTGCCCCACGACGACCACCGCCCGCGCCCCCGGCTTCACGCCTCGGCGCACGAGGCCGGTCGCTGCGCGGCCGAGCATGACGCCGGGGAGATCGTTCCCGGGGAACACGGGATGAAGCTCCGTCGCGCCGGTCGCGATCACCACGCGCTCCGGGTGGACCTGCACGAGCCCCTCCGATGACGCGAGCGCCACCATCGGGCCCTCGTACGCGCCGATCGCCGCGTGCCGGGCGAGGACGTCGATCCCCTCCGGCGGATCCGGCACCTCGCCCTCGTCGCACAGGACCGTGCGTTCCCCCCGGGCGGCGGCCGACACGGCGGCCGCCCGTCCCGACTCGCCCCCGCCCACCACCAGCACGTCGCAATGGAGATGCCGCGACGTGCCGGCCGCGACCGGGCCGCGCGGCAGGCGGCCCAGACCGACCGACCGCCTGATCGCGCGGTCCGCGATCGCCCACGCCCAGCGAGGCCGGATGAACGTCTTGTAGTAGAACCCGACCGGCAACAGGGCATGGAGCCGGTCGAGCACCGAGAGGACATCGCGCTCGACCGACGGCCAACCCCCCTCCCGGCGCACGCGCATCCCGTCCCGAGCCGGCGTCACGCATGAGCGGACGCCGGGCACGCCGTCGACCGTGACGAGGCAGTTCGGACACTCGCCCGTCCCGCAGTACAGCCCTCGCCGGCGGTGGTACTTGAGGGACCTCGAGAACGTGCGGACTCCCGCTCGATACATCGCCGACGCGATGGTGTCGCCGTCCTCGACCGGGACACGTTTCCGGCCGAGCCGCAGCCTTCCCCCCACCTACCGGACCTCGTTCGTCGTCGTGTCGCGGGTCACCGTGATCCAACGGCGGCACCCGAGGAGGTGGAACCAGCGCTCGGCCTGCGTGCCCGCGGCGTTCTCCGGCAGGAAGACACGCTCGAAATCGGACTCGACGTCGGGCGCCTCGATGGGCCGCAGCTCACCACCCCAGGCGAACTCGGTGGCCGGCCGCCATCCGCAGTCCGGGCACGGGACCTTCAGCGCCACGAGCGCCGCCGTCCACGACCACCCCGGAGGTCACGCAGTGCGGCGTGCGACGCTCCGTAGCCGGGGGCGCCGGTTACGCCGCCACCCGGATGCGCGCCCGCTCCGCACAGGTAGAGGCTCTCGACGGGCGTCCGGTACCGAGACCATGCCGGCAGCGGACGCATCGAGAAGAGCTGCCCGATGTTGAGGTCGCCGTGGAAGATGTTCCCCTCGGTCAGCCCGTAGGTTCGCTCGAGGTCCAGCGGTGTCAGCACCTGCGCGGCCTCGATCGTTCCGGAGAAGCCGGGCGAATGCTCCTCGATCCGCGCCACGACCTTCCGCAGCAGCTCGTCCCGCCGCTCGTCCCAGGTTCCCTGCCGAAGCGCGTACGGCACGTATTGCACGAACGCGGTCATGACGTGGACGCCCGGCGGCGCCAGCGAGTCGTCGACGTTGGAGGCCGTGACGCAGTCGACCCACGGACGATCCGGGATCTCGCCCTCGCGATGTCGGTCGTAGATCCGCTGCGCCTCGTCGAGCGTCGGCACCAGCGTGGCGAGCGAACGGCGGTTGGCGTCCGCATCCGCGGGCATCCCCGTCCACGACGGTTCCGCGGACAGCACGAAGTTCACCTTCGCGCACGGGCCCGCCATCTTGATCGCGGCGACGTCGTCGCGGAAGTCGTCCGGCAGCACACCGGGCTCGATCATCCCGAGGAACGTCCGCTTCGGGTCGGCGTTGGACAGCACCACCCTCGCCGCGAGCTCGTCACCGGACTCCAGCACCACCCCGACCGCGCGACCCGACCGCACCTGCACGCTCGCCACCGGCGACGACACGCGGATCGCGCCTCCCGCCTCCTCGACGGCCGCGGCCATCGCCTGGGTCACCGACCCCATCCCTCCGAGGACGTGGCCGTAGAACCCTTGGACCCCTTCGGCGCCCCCGGACAGCAGATGGAAGAGCAGGCCGATCGCCGTGCCGGGCATGTACGGCGGGGCGTGCATCCCGTACACGTTGTTCGCGAGGTACATCCGCCGCATGCGGTCGGTCTCGAAGTGTCGCTCCACGAACTCCCCGAGCGATCCGGTCGTGAACCGCACGAGATCCGCGAGCTCGTCACCGGAGATCTTCCGGAACCGCCGCCAGGCCCGGCTCCCTTCACGCACCTTCGCCCATCCTCGCGCGTACAGGTTGGGTGGCTCCTCGAGGAAGAAGGGCTGGAGATAGCGAGCGAGCGCGTGGAGCCGGCGATGCACCCGGTCGAACGAGTTCGCGTCTCTCTCGGAGATGCTCGACGCGAACTCCTTCACCGCGCGGTCGTGATCGGACCACCAGGGAACGACCGTCCCGTCCTCGAACGCAGCCTGCAGCCCCGGCTCGCACGGGATCATGCGGAGACCGTGGCGCTCGAGCCGGAGGTCACGGATGACCTCGGGCCGGAGCATCGAGGCGATGTACGAGGTGGTTGAGGCGCGACACCCCGGCGCGATCTCCTCGGTGACGCACGCACCCCCGACCATCTCCCGCCGCTCGAGCACGAGGGTCCGCAGACCCGAGCTCGCCAGGTAATACGCGGCGGTCAGCCCGTTGTGGCCAGCGCCGATCACGATCGCGTCGTAGGTCTCCATGGCCTCTTTCGAGTCTCCGTCTGACCTTCGCGGGGGACTCTACGGAGCGGGCTCGTCGCGCGCAGTCCGCCGAGGTGACCGCCGTTCAACGATGGCGAAACCTCCTCCAGCGCTAGCGTTCGAGCGCGAGAGGCCCGAAGGGATCGAGGATCGAAGCGCGATGGCGCGCCGGACATCGCAGACGGTCGAGCACCTGCTCCGCCCGGCGGTCGAGGTCCTTGGCCGTCCTCGCATCGCCGGCGGACCGCGAGGCCGCGGCCTGCATCGCGAAGGCACGCGCGAGCCAGGAGGAGATCCCGCGGGCGCTCCAGGAAGCAGCGGCCTCGCCGAATGCCGCGCTCGCCGCGACGGCGTCACCCCTCAGGAGCGAGGCGATCCCTTGATTCTGCATCTCGAGGGCCTGCACGTCGGGCTCCTGGCTCTGCGGCCGGGGGGCCGTGAACGGCTCTCGGCCCGCCAGGAGCACCGCCTGCTCGCGGAGAGCCTCGGCGAGCGCGAGCGTGCCTCCGACGTCGATCGGCTGTGCCTCTTCGACGGCGCGACCCAGGAGGGAGATCGCCTCCTTCTGCCGGCCGGCGCCGAGGCGTGCGCGACCGATCAGCAGAGCGGAGAGCGGCTCCAAGAGCGTCCATCCGTGGACGCGAGCCTCCCGGCGGAGCAGTCGGGCGGGTTTCTCGACGAGATCCCACGCACCCCGGTCCGAAGAGAGCAACGCCTCCATGAGCGCCGTCTCGCCCACCAGGAGTCGGATCCGCTGGTTCGCGACGGCGGACTTCGCTCGACGCAGGCGGTTCGAAGCTGCGCTGGGATCCGCCCGCCGAAGGGCCGCGAGGGCACCTGCAAGGAGGGCGGTGGCCCGGACCCTGGCAGACTCGAGTTCCCCACTCAGTGCCAGCGCTTCCGAGGACAGGGTCTCGGCGTCGTGAGGGTTCCCCGCGATGGCTGCCGCCGTCGCCGCGATCACGAGGGCATCGGCCTCGGCGTAACGGTCACCGGCATCAGCCGCCAGGGGTCGCGCCTCCTCCATCAGGCGCAGCGCCTCGACGTGGTCACCGCGGTAATAGCTGAACATGCCCCACGTGCGGAGCAGGCCGGCGCGCGATCGGAGGTCGCCCTCGTCCTCGACGAGCCGGCGAGCGGCCTCGTACCACCGTCGGAACTCTTTGCCTCCCATCGGGCTCAGGAGATAGGCCAGGTCCTGGGCCACCGTCGATCGCCCGGATCGGTCACGGCCCCTGGTGAAGAGGCGGTGCGCCTCACGGAGATCCTCGATCATGCGTTGGTAGTCCACCCGGCCCCAGGTTTCCGAGAGTCGGTGCATCGCCCATCCCTGCCCCTTGAGGTCTCCTTCCGCCTCGAACAACGAGCGCGCGTGCTGGAGCACACGCCTGGCGGGGGTCATGCGGCCCACGTCGCTTTCGGAACGGCCCAGCGCAAGGAGCGCGTGCGCGAGGAGCGAACGATCGCCGTGCTTCTCCGCCAGGTCCCGTCCACGACCGGCATCGAGAACGGCCTCCCGGTGACGGCCCATCTCGATCAGACACTCCGCACGACCGACGAGCAAGCGCGTCGTGATGAGCGGGTCGACGGCATCGCCTGACCCCCCCGCGACATCGAGCGCGCGCGCATAGATCTCTTCCGCTGCTCGGGCCTGGGTCCTTCTCGTTTGCTCGGCCCATCTGGTGAGGTAGCGAACAGCCGACCGTGCGACGGCCGGATCCGGACCCGGGCCGGTCTTCGAGAGGCTGAGACGCCAGGACTGCTCGTAGTGATGGGCGAGCGACGCGAGGAGATCCGGACGCCTCCGGCCCTCTTTGCGGAGCCATCCCGCGACCGCGAGATGACGGCGGGCTCGTTCGGAGCGCGGCAGCGAGTCGTACGCGACGTCCCGGATCAAGATGTGCTTGAACTCGTATTCGCGGGTCCCCGGGAACGTGCTCTCTTCGCTCGATCGGAGGAGGTCGCGCGCGACGAGCGATCGAAGAGCCTGATCGTGATCGGGCATGTCGGACAGGTCGCGGATCAGCCGATCCCACGTGGCGGTGCCGCAGACAGAAGCGTCCTGCAAGACGTGCTTCTCTTCCGGGAGGAGCCCGTCGATCCGGGCTGCGATCAGCAAGCGGATCGTCGACGGCACGGCGTCCAGGCGCTTGCGATCGGTGAGTCGCCAGTCGTCGCCATCCCGAACGAGCACACCGGCTTCGACCAGCATCCCGATGCTCTCTTCGAGGAACAGCGGGTTGCCATCCGCGCGGGAGATCGACGTCTGGATCGCTTGCCCCGGGATCTCCCCGCCGAGCGCGGCGACCAGGAGCTCCCGCATCGATCCATGGTCCAGACCCGTGAGCCCAGAGGCAGGGAACGGACGGAGCCACGCGACCGGTCGCGCGAGTCCGAGGAACAGGATCGGCCCCTCCCAGGGTGACCGGCGCAGATCCTCCATCACCGCCCGGAGATCGGGGTCGGCCCAATGCAGATCGTCGAGCACCACCACGAGCGGGCGGGCGGCGGCGAGCCATTCCATCACCGCTCGCACGGCCCGTGTCGCATCGCCGATCGACGTGCGTGGGGCGATCCGCCCCTCGGGGAGCCCGATGAGCGTCCGGAGATCCGCCGCCAGCGATCGAGCCCGCAGACCCGTGCGAACGCGTCGAGCGAGTCGCTCGACGGCCGCGTTCGCTTCATCCGGCGGCGCGTCCACCGCCGTGCCCGCAGCTTCGGCGATGGCTTCAGCCAGCGCCTGCAGCGGCAATCGCTGGCCGAACGGGAGACACCGGCCCGTCAGGACGGCGAGCACCGAGCGTTCCCGACAGAACTCCGCCGCGAGGCGGCTCTTGCCGATCCCTGGGTCGCCGGACACGATCAGGAGGCGTGAACGACCCTCGCGGACCGCCGCGTCGAGTTCGCGGTCCAACTCGGCACGTGCGTCTTCCCTGTCCACGAAGACGCCGATCCGTCGATCGTCCGGCGACCCCACCCGTGACCCGAGCGCCTCGTAGGTCTGGAGCGGATGCTTCTTCCCCTTCGCCTTCCGAAGGCGTCGTGGCCCATAGCTGATGACGTGCGCCGTGCGCGCCCGGGTATCGGCGTCCACGACCACCCGCCCCGCGGGCGCGAGATCCGCCATCCGCGAGGCGGTGTTCACGGTGTCGCCGATCACCTTGAAACCGAGTGCTTCCTCGCTCGCCGCGACGATCACCTCGCCCGAGTTGATGCCGGCATGCACCTCGGGGAACCGGAACCCGCCGCGGCCGACGTTCAACTCGCGAACGTGATCCCGCGAGGCGAGCGCAGCGCGCACCGCCCGCTCCGCATCGTCTTCGTGCGCGACCGGAACGCCGAACACGGCCATGAACCCGTCGCCGGCCACGAAGACGACGGTTCCCCCGAAGTCCTCGACGATCCGTTCGAGCGAGGCCAGCGTCGGCCGGAGGAACCCGTAGACCTCTTCCGGATCGAGGGACGCGGAGAGGGCCGTGTATCCCGTGAGATCGGCGAACAGCACGGAAACGAGCTTGCGTTCGCCCCGTGCTGCAACGGGCGTCCCCACGTGCCGCGCGGTCAGAGGTCGCGACGCCGAGCGTTGCCGGGCAGGTGCGCGAAGGAGGTGACCGTCCTGTCGATGCCGGGGATCGTCCTGATCTCTTCGTTGACGAGCTTGATCGTCTTGCTGTGCTTGGTGCTCCCGATGTCGATCAGCAGATCGTAGGTCCCGCTCACGACGGCCGCGCCGTAGTTGAACTCCCGCTCCTCATACGGCTTCAGCCATTCCGTTTCTTGCCGCTCCCCGAATCGATCGTCGAGCGCGTCGAGGACCGCGAACGGATCCTGGGCTTTCGCCCGGACGAGGGCGCAGACGGCGGGGCTTCCACGCTTCGGGATCATGATGCGGGACGCCTTCACGATGTGCGCCGTCTCGCATCGCATCCCCGCCTCCCAGAACGCCCCCCGGGCCAGTTCATGCGCCTCGGCCAGGCCGGGAAGCAGCATGGCGACGAACCCGATGAATGTCCCCGAGAACTGGGCGGTGAAGCGAACGGTGTGTGGATTCTGCTCGAAGACGTCTCGCAGCACCTCATCGATCCGCTTCCCCGTATCCACATGGTCGATGAACGTATACGCGTCGATATGGGCTTCTTGCTCGGACATCGCTCACCCCCTGGCGTGTTGCCCACTCTGCCGCCCGAGGGACCGATACGCAAATCGACGCGCCCCCGGTGTGACTACCCCGGGGGCGCGTCTGAGCGAGGGATCGAGTGGAACTAGCGGTCGTCCCGCAACCGGTCGCGGACCTCGTCGACGCCTTCGCCGATCTTGTCCTTGGCGTCCTCGGCACCGCCCTTCACCGCGCCGCTCGCCTGATCCAGCTTCCCTTCGCGTTCGAGTCGCTCGTTGTCCGTCAGATCCCCGACGGTTTCCTTCACGTGACCCTTCGCCTTGTCCGTCTTCTCACCCATGAGACACCTCCTGCTCTCGGTTGTCGTTCACGTACCCGATGACGAGACGGCAGAAACGGGAGAGGTGATCTCGAACCACACCCGCGTGACGTGGTTCCGCTCGACACCCCACCTGGTCGCGAGCCGGTCGAGCAATCGGAGCCCCCAGCCCCCATCGGACCGAGGGGAGGAGATGCGTGCGGGATCGAAACCCGGGCCGGGATCGATCACGTCGACGTGGAGCATCGAGTTCGAACCGCGGATCCGCACCTGGATGGCATCGCTCTCGTCAAGGCTCGCGTGCCGCACGCAGTTGGACACGATCTCGCTCACGAGGAGCACCGCGTCGTCCACCAATGGATCGTCCAGCGAGGGCCGCAGGGCCTCGAGGCTCCGGCGTGCGTGGGCCGGCGATCGAGCGTCCGGTCTCAGACGGATGTCGATTTCGAGGGACACACAGGTGCGGTACCCAAGACGCGTTGGGCGGCAAACCCCTCGTTCCGCGGGCTGCTCTCAGAGGCCTCCCGTAGGAGGCGCAGGAGATGGGTCCGGTTGTGGCGGGGGCACCGGTTGCGGCTGCGGGTCAGGCTGCGGTGGAGGGACGGGCGAGGGTGGTCCCGGCGGGGCTGGCTCCGGAGGGTAGGGGGGTTGCGGCTCGGGCTCAGGCTCGCGTCGTACGTCCCGGATCATCGTCGCGGTCAAGAAGTTCACCTCCATGTCTCGGGTGACCGGATCCTTCGGCCACACTTCATCTTCGGTCGATCCGTCAACCTCGGCGCGCGATCGCTCTCTCGAGCTGCGCCTTCGACATCTTGGAACGACCGTCGATCCCTCGGTCCTTCGCTTCCTCGTAGAGCTGCCGGTACGTGCGCCCGCCCGGTCCCCGGTGCGATCGCAAGCCGCCCCGGCGCCCCGACGAGATGTCCTCGATCGAGGTGCGGCTCGCGGTCCGAGCTTCACCCGAGCGCGCGCGCTCCTTGTTCACGGTCCTCGCGGCGATCTCCTCCGCTTTGTCCTCGGACCGCCCACGATCGAGCAGACCGTCCTTGATGTGTTCGTACTGGCGTTCCCGCTTCTCGCTCCACGCCTGCTGCGGCATCTCCGATTCCTCCCGTTCACGCATCCGAGTCTCGGTCTCGTGGTACCCGGCTCCCCTCGGTGGCACACCTCCCCGAGATGCGTTTGGCGAGGGTGCTTCTCGGGTATCTGCCGGCCAGCCAGATCGGGAACAGGAAACCCACGAGGAGGATCCGATGCAGCTGTCCGTCGAAGTGGAACCTGCCGCTGTGCGAACGGAGACCGTTCCGAACGGCCCCCCCGTCAGCCGCTTCGATGAAGGACGTACCTGCGACGAGCCCGGCTGCCACACGGTGTTGTCCGTGTACAACGACGGTTCGTGTTGTTGGGCGCATCGCCCGATGGAGCGGGTCACGCCACTCCGGAATCACCGGCGGTAGTCAGCGGCTTCGGCCGGCACCACGTTCAGCTGACGACGGTGTCGTGCACCGTCCAGAGGAGCCGCCGGGTCCCTCGCGGGTCACCGGACATCTCGAACACGATCCCGACGTTGTCGTCGTCGCGCCACATGCAGGCGACGGCCGCCTCCGCGCCGGCAACCGCGCTCACGCACCGATAGTCGCTGCCCTGTCGCGTTCCGCTCTTCGCCTGGGCCTCGTCCACCACGGCGCCCGCCTCCGAGAACCCGGCGACGAGGGCTTCGAACAGCTGATCAGTCGTCTCCACCGCCGCGGCGTCGACGAGGATCACGAAGAACTCGGGAGCGAGCGGAGCTCCGTAGACACCGCCCTCGGCGTCGATGCCGTAGCGATCGCCTTCGTCGGCCGTGTACCGCTCGAACCGCTGGGATTCGGGGTCCGTCAGGCGTTCCGCACTCGCCAGCGAGTCCGGCAGGGACAGGCTCGGACCCATCAGGTATTGCACGCCCAGGTAGCCGGCGGCGGCGGCGATGAGCGAGACGATCACGCCGGTCGCCCTGGAGGATCTCGGCTTCGCCTGCCCCTGCGTCGGAGGCGACCACGTGACGGGTGCCGGCGGCACGCCCGGTCCCGAGGTGCCGGAACCGGCACCGGGGGGCGGAGGGATCGGAGTGAACGGGACGAGGCATCGCCAGCAGAAACTGGCGTCCGGAGCGTTCCCGGAGCCGCAGGACGCACACGCGCGCTTCTGTTCGACCTGCATCACGTACCTCCCAGTACGGATCGGACCGCTTCTGCTATCGGCCCATCCCGGACGGAACATGAGCCGTCACGGGGACGAGGGGACGCGGCCCGCACGGAGAGACGGTCGGTCGTTCCCGCGATCGACGGAAAGGGTTGTCGGGAGGGGGCTCGCAGGTGAGCATGTCGGACATGGAACATCGAGTGACCTTCGGACTGGTCCCGGAGGCGGCCTCCCAAGCGCGGGCGGTCGTCAACGACGAGCTCGGCCCGGCGGTCCCACTCAAGGTCCTCGAAGACGCCACCCTCCTGGTGAGCGAGCTGGTGACGAACGCGGTGCGCCACGCTCCCCAAGCGGGGGAGCCGGAAGTCGAGCTCCGGCTCAAGCTCGACCCGGAACGGATCCGTGTCGTCGTCTCCGACCCCGGTGCGGGGTTCGTCGCCGCGCCCCGGCTCCCGACCGCCTCCGAGAGCTCCGGCTGGGGCCTCTACCTGGTGGACCGGATCGCGGATCGGTGGGGGGTCATCTCGAAGGATCGCAACGAGGTCTGGTTCGAGATCGATGTGATGGGTGAGGGGTGATGGACGAGACGAACCTCGTGCCCGAGCGGACGCGCGTCCGTCGGCGGCGCACACCCGGACCGCTGGCGCCATGGATCTGGAACCAGCGCTGGATCCCTGGATTCATCCTCGCCCAAGTCGCGATCCTGCTCCTCTTCGCCGACAAGGATCCAGGCAGCTACGAAGGTGTCCCCGGAGGCCTCGGAGCGCTCATCTCGGTCACCACGGCGATCGTGTGCGGACCCATCGCGGGCGCGCTCGTCAGCCTGGTCGGCGGCCTCGTCTTCGTGCCGCTCGTCACCGATTTCGGGCGGGGAACTCAATTCGCGATCTTCCTCTGGCTGATCGCTTCCGTCGGGGCGGGGGTGATCTCGGGGAGGCTCCGTCAGTCGGACGCGGACCGCGCGGGGGCGGTTGCCCGCGAACGTTCCGCGGGCAATCGGCTGCACCGGCTGCAGGCGATCACGGAGGTCCTGGCCGGGGCGACGACCCCCGAGGAGGTCGCGCAGGCAACGATCAGCGCCGCGATCTCCGCTCTGGGAGCCGATGCCGCCGGGCTCACGGTGCGCACCGACGACGACCCCGACACCCTGCAGGTTCTCGCGGCCTCGACATGGGACGACGGCGTCGTCGCGGGATGGCGACGCCATCCGATCGACACGCCGTCGCCGGGGCCCGAGATCGTCCGCACGGGGCGACCGATCTTCGTCGAGACACGCCGCGAGCTGCTCGCTCGCTTCCCCATCGTGAAGAAGATCGAGAAGGAGCAGCGCTTCGGAGGTTTCGCGGGGGTACCGGTACCCCTCGGATCGGAGGTGCTCGGCGCGCTCACACTCGGATTCCATCGCGATCACATGGTGCCTCCGGAAGAGCGCGGCCTCCTCGTTTCGATGGCGCATCAGGCGGCGATCGCGCTCCGTCGGATCCGTTCGGGCGAGGACGAGCGTCGCGCGAGGGCGACGGCCGAGCACGCCGAGGATCGCCTGCGGAAGCTCCAGGCCGTGAGCGATGCGGCGAACGCGTCCTCGGGTCTCGCCGAGCTCGTCGAGAAGGTCCTGCCGGTCGTGCGCGACGCCGTCCTGGCCGACGGCGCCTCCTTCCTCTTGCTCTCGGAGGACGGCAAGGAGCTGCGGTACGAGGGAAGGGTGGGAGTCGAAGAGGAGGAGACCGACATCGCGATCTCGCTGGGGGCGGGTGCATCGGGCCGGATCGCCGCGACGGGGCGCGCTTCGATCATCTCCGAGCTGTCCCCTGAAGACATCGTCAGCCGCGCGCTGAAGAAGCGACGTTCATACGTCGGCGTCCCGGTGAGGGTGAGCGGACGGGTGGTGGGCGTCCTTCACGCGTCCTCTCGGGCACCGGGAGCGTTCGATGAAGAGGACGCCGACTTCCTGCAGAGCATCGCGGACTCGCTCGCCGTCACGATCGACCGGACCCGATCGTTCGACCAGCGCGATCGGATGGCGACCGCACTGGAGCGTGCGCTCCTTCCCATGTCGCTTCCCCACGTCCCCGGGTTCGAGATCGCCACGATGTACCGCCCTTCACGATTCGGTGACGAGGTCGGAGGCGACTTCTACGACGTGTTCGGCGACGGCGACGTCTGGTACCTCGCCATCGGCGACGTGTGCGGCAAGGGCCCCGAGGCGGCGGCGATCATGGGGATGACCCGGATCGCCCTTCGGAGCCTGGCCCGGGAGGACGATGCCCGTCCTCTTCCCGAGGCACTGCGGCTCCTCAATGGATTCCTCCTCGACAGCGAGCTGATGGGCGATCGCTTCTGCACGGTGTGCGTGGCCCGGCTGGAGCTCTCGGAGCGGGGAGCAACGGTGACCACCTGTCTCGGGGGCCACCCCCCGCCACTGCTCGTACGGTCCGATGGATCGCTGAGCACGGTAGGGACTCCCGGCTCTCTCCTCGGGCTGTTCGAGGACGTTTCGCTGCACGAGTCCCGCGCGGACATCCATCGAGGCGACACCATCGCGCTGTTCACGGACGGGGTCACGGAACTCTCCGTCGAGCGTCCCGACGAGGGTGAGTCGATGCTCCGATCGGCGCTCGTCGCAGCCGCCTCGGACGACGCCGCCGGCATCATCAAGACCGTCGAGCGCACCCTCCTCGATCCGCGAGGGGAGCTGCGGGACGACGCAGCGCTCGTCGTGGCGAAGCGCCTCTAGCGGTCGCGCTGGAGCGGAGGGCTTCTCGCCGAGGGTAGCTTCCTGCGGTCTTGGGTAAGGAGCGTATGACGCTCGACCCGAGGAGGGATCTGTAGTGAAACAGCCGACAACGGTGAAAGAGGCGAAGTCGATGGTCAAGGAGCGCTGGCTCGACCATCGGGTAGAGAAGCTCGCGAAGGAGAACGACCAGCTCCGTGAGGCCGTCGACGAGCTCCGAGAGGATCTCGATGACGCGCAAGGGCGCTCCCAGGAGACCCTCAAGGCCCTCTCCAAGACCCGCCGGCCCGGTCGCATGAAGTGGCTCGTGCTCGCGGGCGGCGCGTACGTCCTCGGCGCGAAGGCCGGACGGGCCCGCTACGAGCAGATCAGGGGTTGGGCCCGCTCGGTGACACAGCAGGACGGGAACGGGCACGGCACCGCAACGGACACGATGACGGGCCCGACCGGCACCACGGGCACCACCGGAACCACCACGGGCACCGGCACCAAAGGGGCGACGGGCAAGGTCTGATCGTTCGCTCGATCCCACGGAACGAGGCGCGGGGGCCGCGAAGGCGGCCCCCGCGCCCTTCTCTTTTCCCCTCTCGTCCCTCGCCGCCTCCGCCTTGCGTTTGCACGAAGGGTCGACCGGGAACGGTGTGAGCGTGATGCAGATACTCGAACAGACGACTCGCCGACGCGGCACGCTCTCAGCGTCGGAAGATCTCGACCTCCGCGACGACTACGCGCGCTCCACGCATCGACGCTGGTGGTTCGCCGCGATCCTCGCGCTGGACACACTCGCGATCCTGGCGTTCCTCGCCTGGGTCGTGATCCCGAAACTCACCTGAGAAAGGAGCGAGACATGGCAGGCATCCTCGCGCTTCAGGGTGGCGCCGCCACCCTGCTCTGGATCCTCGCTGTGGTGCTGGTGATCATGGGGATCGTCAGCATCGTCCGCGGCGGGGTCCTCGCCGGGATCGTGTTGATCATCGTCGGGCTGCTCGTCGGCCCCGGTGGTGTCAGCATCTTCTGAACCGTCCGGGCCCGCCCGCTCCTCCGTGCGGGCGGGCCCGGCCTCACCCCAACCTTTCTCCCTATGTCTGAACGTCAGAACACGCACGAGCGGTTCGAACCGCGCCTCAAGGGACGACTGACCGCCGGACTCCTTCTCGGTGTGCTGGTCGGCGGGATCCTTGGGGTGATCGTCGGCTTCCTCGCGTTCGACGGACGCGGGGCCGCGATCGTCGCGTGCGGGCTGGGTGGCATCATCGCCGGACTGCTCTACGGAGCCCTCGTCGGATCGTTCTCAGGACTCGAGTCACCCGATCCCGGACAGGAGCCCTCCGACACGCCACACCCGCTGTCAGAGCCTGCGATCGATGAAGAAGACGATCTCGACCTCTTCGGGGAACGTCGTGGAGGACCCGACTCCCCGTAGGTCACCCGGCGCCTGAACGGACCCCGTCCGGGTCGCGCTCGTCGTCGTCGCCCTTCCAGATCAAGGGGACGGCGAACCAGGAGAAGCTCAGAAGGGCGAGAACGATCAGGCCGACCGGAAAGGCGGCGGCGAGTCCGTACAGCACGCTCGTGATGAGGAAGACGACGCTCGACATCGCGAGGGTGAGGAGGACGAGCCCGCCGATCGCGAAGATGTTGGAGATGTGCAGCATCCGCTCCTTGTCCCCCTGCCGGAACCGGATGCGGTGGTACGCAGCCGGCATCGTGAGGGCGCCGGTGGCCGCCACCGTGAGAAGGACCGTCACGAAGTACAGGATCCGATCGGCCGATGTGGCCTCTTCGAAGCGAGCCGAGAACGGAACGGTGAGCAGGAAGGCCAGGAGGACCTGGACGCCCGGCAGGATCACACGCAGGCCGTTGAGCAGCTCGATCAGCTCACGGTCCACGCGTTCCTTGGGCGATTCGTCCGGTTGCGGGCCCGAGGTCGCCTCCCGGCTGGTGGGGTCCTGCGCCTGATCCTGCGTCACGGCTCCTCGCTTACCCCGTCAACAACCATGGGAACCGCATCGCGAGGGGTCTGCGGTTCCCGGTCACATCCCCGTCTGCTTCCGGAGCTTCTCCAGCGATTGCGACACGAGCCGGGAGACGTGCATCTGCGAGATCCCGAGCTCGTCCGCGATCTCGGTCTGGGTCTTGCCTTCGAAGAACCGCAGATACAGGATCGTGCGCTCACGCTCCGGGAGGTCGCGGAGCGCCGGCGCGAGGCTCAACCATTCCTCCGAGACCTCGAAGCTCCGGTCCACGTTTCCGATCGACTCCGCCGCGGTCGACGTCGCATCGCCGGTGGGTGCATCGAGCGAGTCGGTCGTGTACGCCTGAAGCGCGTCGAGTGCCTGCAGGACGTCGTCCTCGCCGATGTCGGCGGCCGAGGCGATCTCGGCGACCGTCGGAGCTCTCCCGAGGTCCTGCCACATGCTCGACAGGGTTCGGTTCACGAGGATGGCGGTCTCCTGAACGTTGCGAGGCACACGGAGCGCCCATCCTCGATCCCGGAAATGGCGCTTCAGCTCTCCGACGATCGTGGCTGCGGCGTACGTCGAGAAGGGAACACCGCGCTCCGGGTCGAAACGATCGATCGCGTTCAGCAGGCCCAGCGAGGCGGTTTGCGTGAGGTCATCGACCGGCTCGCCTCTGCCGGCGAAACGGCGTGCGAAGTACTCGGCGAGCGGCAGGAACTCCTTCGCGAGGTCCTCGCGGGCGGACGGATCGGGAAGTCGCCGGAAGAGCTCCGCGATCTCCTCCTCCGGACGGGAGGGTCCGGTGCGGTCACTCACCGATCCACACGTTCGTGATGCTTGATGAAACGGATCGACGGGCCTTCGCCATCGGGGCGCTCCGCTCGGATCTCGTCCGTCAGCCCTTTGACGACGAGCCATGGCCACGAGGCGAGCGCGCGCTCCGAAGGCCACGGATGCGCTTCCCCATCCGAGCTCAGCGTCACATCCAGTGCGTCCGCGTCGCGACCGATCGTCATCCGGAGCACCGTCGCTTCCGCCTCGTCCAAGAGCAGGGACGCCGCTTCCGTGACGGCGAGCCGGACCTCCTCGATCTGATCGATGGGCATGTCGAGACGGGCGGCGACGCCCGCGACAACGTTGCGCAAGACCTGAACGGATCCGGGCGCCGCGGGCACCTCGACGAAGACGGCGGTGGGGAGATCGGTCACGGTGACGACCTATACTAGCGGCGCGTCATCGAGCAACCGACCCCGGGAGGAGGACCACACCTTGGACCTGTCACTCGACAGGCGCACGCATGGGACCTGGGCGGTGATCGATGTCGGCGGAGAGCTCGACCTCTACACCGCTCCGAGCTTCCGGGAGTCCGTCCTCGAAGCGGCGGGCGACAACGACCCCCCCAAGGTGATCGTCGACTTCCGTGGTCTGGGCTTCATCGACTCGTCCGGGCTCGGAGCCATCGTTGCCTGCCTGAAGCACCTCCGAGAGCGAGGAGGCGACCTCGCGCTCGCCGCGCCCGAGGGCTCGGGGCTCCGGCGCCTGCTCGATCTCACCGGTCTCGACCGGGTGCTCACCCTCTACGCGAGCACCGAAGACATCCCACAAGGCTGAAGCGCAGAGCCGTGGCGAGCTCCCGACTCAGTGTCACGAGAGACCCCGCGCTCGCGCTCATCGTTCGGATCTTCGTCGGTTCCGTCATGGAGCGTTGGGAGGTCTCCGAGCCGGCCCGCGGGGACCTCCGCCTGGCCGCCTCCGAGCTCTTCTCCGGCGCCGTCGAGGCCGGGGAGGGAGACCTCGTGACCTTCGAACTCGCCTCGGACGACACCCAGATCGAGCTTCGGGCTGAGGGCGTGCTTCCGGACGAAGCGTCTCAGACCGACGACGAAGGCTGGACCGGGCGCTTCGATCTGATCCGAGCACTCTTCCCCGAGGCCGAGATCGGCACCACCGTGCGGATCCGCATCCCGGTTCGCGCCTGAGGAGCGCTCGGAAGCAGCGCTCTTGGGGGTGATTGGACCCCCCACCCGCTGGGTATAGCCCTCCCCAGACGAGGCCGGAAGGAGGCCGAACGATGCGTGCGATCCATCAGCACCACGACGCGGACGCGACTTCGACGGAAACGAGGGCACTGAGCGAGGCGCCCTCGCCCTGGCTCGCGGTCCGTGTGATCTTGTCCGTCGGGGCAGCTGTGCTCCTGCTGGTCGGCAGCTTCCTCGAGTGGTTCGACGGAACCGACGGCTCAACCCTCGCCGTGCAGGGCTTGTGGGAGACGGACGCCGGCACCGCGGGGTTCCTTTCCTCGGCCGGACTGGTCACCGCGATCTGCGGGGCCGTCATCATCCTCGGCCTGGCGTTCAAAGGCGGCTGGCTCACGCGGTTCGCCGGAGCGGTGGCGCTCGTCGCGTTCACACTCGTGGTGATCCAGCTCGGGCGCTCTGGCTCCCTCGATTCTCTCGAGAACGTGGGGATCGGACTCTGGCTGGTGCTCGCGGGAGGCGTCCTGGCGCTCGTCGGGGGCTTCTTCCCCACCACGCGCGTCGTCGCCGCCTCGACGGCTGTGCGCGACACCGATCACGACGACACGACCCATTCCCACACCGACGACGACGACCACGACGACGACTGACCGAGACGGACGTCGCCGTTACAGAGGGGCTGTGACCCGGCCGTTCACGGCCGGGTCACAGTGATCCTTGTGCCGTTGCTGTCGCCGTCGGGATCGTGGTTGCTGGCCGCGGCGTAGAGGTACGACGGCTTCGAGAGACCGAGCACCACGAAGACGATGCTCGTGCGCGACCTCCTCAGATCCCGCCTCAGGGTGCATGCCCCGGCCGGACCCGTCGTACAGGTCAAGGTGGCACCGTTGGGACCGAACCTGCCTCGGACAACGACGCCGGGGACCAGACCGTGGCCTTTGGCATGCACCCGGATCGTCGCGCGGGCCCGCCAGCGGGTGGACGAAAGGATGACCGAGCTTCGGTCCAGGTCACCCACGTGCATCGAGGTCGGCGGAGGAGGAGGTGGGGGCGGCACTTCGTCGCCTGCGGGACCGGTGGAGAGATCGAGCTCGAAGCTTCCGCCGGCACCGTCGTTGGGCTCCCCCAGGTAGGCGTAGACGTGGATCTCGTAGGTGCCGGCGACGGTCGGCATCGCGTGAAGGGTCTCCTGGCGGCCGGCGCCACACTCGACCCCATCCATGCACTGGCTCAGCGCGATCGGATCTCCGTCCGGATCCACGAGCTCGGCGTCCAGGTCGGGTGACCATTGGCCGTCGAGGCATCCGAAGTCCGGGATCTCGAGCTGGCACACCCACTCCCCGCCCGACACGATCGACACCGCGATCGGGACCCCCAGATCGGCGGCCGCGAGTTCGAATGGGTAGGTCCAATCGCCACCGTCGGGCACGACTCCCGACACGTGGACATGCCGTGGGAACGGGGTCGCTCCCGCCTGTCCCTCGGCTTCCGCAGTGAGCGCGAGCACGTCGAGCAACCCGGCTCCCCAATCCTGATCCTTCCCGGGCGGACCGAAGTCCTCCGCCGTCGCCTCGAGGGATCCCTGGACCTGGTCGGACGACCACCCTGGGGCCGCTTGGAGAGCCAGCGCGATCGACCCGGCGGCGAACGGCGTCGCCATCGACGTGCCGCTGTGCACGATGTACCCGCTCGTCGTGTTCGCGTTGGCGGCCCTGATCGTGACTCCCGGCGCAACGATGTCGGGCTTCATGTCACCGGCGAACGTCTCTCCACCTCGGCTCGAGAAGTAGGCGAGGAAGATGCCGTCCGAGTGGTTGGCGGCCGGGTGAGCCGCCGACCACTCCGATGCGGCTCCAACCGTGATCGCGTCGGCGGCGGCGCCCGGCGATCCGATGGAGTCGGGTGCGTCGCCGGAGTTCCCGGCTGCCACGACGACGATCTTGCCATCGGCGACGGCGGCGTTCGCGGCGAGACTGAGCACGTCGGATCCGTCGGAGGGCAGGGTCGTACCGAGGCTCATCGAGATGATGTCGACGGCGGGCTCCGCGGCACACCACTCGATGCCCGCGACGATCCCACTCTCGTCGCCGGACCCTTCGGCGTCCAGCACTTTCCCGGCGTAGAGTCCCGCGGCAGGTGCGACACCCCCGAACCTCGCGGCGAGCGAGCCGCCGACGCCGTCACCGACGGCGATCGACGCCACATGCGTGCCGTGACCGTGGTCGTCGTACGGCGTGGCCGAGCCGTCGATGAAGTCGGACCACACGATCGACTTCGAGTCCAGCTGCTCGTGCGCGGGGTCGACGCCGGTGTCGAGGACGCACACGTTCACCCCCGCCCCGGTGAGCCCGAATCGCGTGCGAGCAGCCTCCACGCCGAAGTCGGAGCGTGACGCATCCATGGTGATCACGACCTTCGCGTCGTGATCGATGCGGACGATCCCCGGCGTCGATGCGAGCAGACGGATCTGGCCGTCGGTGAGGCGGGCTGCGAAACCGTTGACGATGCCCAGCTTGCGAGAGACGGAGAAGGCTCCGACGCTCCGGCGGGCGCCGGCGAGCGACAGGGAACCGTCGGTCGCCACCACCACGGCATGCCGGCTGCCCCGTTCGGCCGTGCGGAGGCGACGCCCGAGCACGTCATCGAGTCGATCCCCGTTCGCGTCGGCGAGTCGTGCCCGACCGGAGCCGACGTCGTCCTGGCCCGGAGCGGCCCGCACCGCGGTCGACGGGATCGCCAGCGACAACGCCAGCGTGAAGCCGACAACGACACGACGCATCTTGGGAACCCTCCTTCCCGGGAGGAGATGAGCGTGAGTGACGTGCCTCCTCGCGTCAATCGGGCGAAGGGTGACCCCCGACGATCAGGGGGCCGTCACCCGAACGACCGAGGAGAGCAGATGCCTGGTTCAGACCCCGGGCAGCTCAGAGATCGGCCGTGCGTCCACAGGCGTGGTCACGCGCACCGGTTGATCGTGGTCCTCGATCTCCACCGAGAAGAGCAGCTCGGTGCCGGCGACGTCTTCCAGGGCCTCCGCCAGTGGTGACGACGGATCGATACCGAATCGCATCCGAACGACCAATCCACGGAGGAGATCGTCGGGGCCGATACGCACCGTCATCGAACCGCCCTGGAGGGACCGCTCGAGGGTCTCGTCGTCGAGCCCGTCGAACAGGGCGAGCCCGGATGCTTCCTTCATCTCGAGGTCGTCGAGCATGACGCCGATGCCCTCCAACGCCGAGAGCTCATCGAGGGGGGAGACGATCGTTAGGGCATCGTCCGGGCCTTCTTGCACAACGGTGGGATCGACGGCCCAATGCTCGAAGCCGAGATCCTCGAGCATGGTCGGGGCCGCACCGAGGGACGGACCGCCTTCGACCGGCACCTCATAGGTGGATCCTTCGGTTTCCACGAAGGCTCGGCCATCGACCGCGATGAACCGTACGTCCGCCTCCGCCGATCCCGCGAGCTGCTGATAGAGGAGATCCGCCTCCAGGCCTTCGGCACCGACCTCGAACGGGCCGCTGATCGCGAACCCGATCGGCTTCTCCGGCGCCGAGGCAGCCGCGAGCGTCAGCCGCATGTCCAACACACCGCGCTCGATGCCGTCGACGTTCTCGGAGACCGCGATCAGGTGGTCCTCCGCCGTGGCACCGCACGCGCTCAGCACGACCAGGAGGCACACCGCCACGGCCCATGCGGTGGGACGCGTTCCGTTGCTCACGGCGACGCGCTCGGGCTCGTGGTGGGGATCGTTGACGGCTCCGGCTCGGGCGACGGGCTCTCGGTCGGGGAGAGACCAGAGGTCGGTGTTGGTGAGGCGTCAGGTGACACCGACGCCTCCGCCCCGGGTGAAGACGACGACGCCGGCGTTTGCACGGATCCTTCAGGAGGCGTGCCCGCGTCGACCATCTCCTCGGTGAGCACGCGGAGGAACCTGTCCATGAGCGCATCCAGGCGGAGGAGGATCTCCTCGATCGTCAAGCCTGCGTCCCGCATCGCAAGCAACTCGCGACGGATCGCCGCAGATCTCCCGGTAGCCCGCCGCGGTGAAGCGCACCGGCCCGTCGGTCGTGAGGATCACCTGATAGGCGGAGGCGAGCGTCTCGCACAGCGTGCATCCCTCGTTGATCGCGATCGCGAGGTTCGTGGGGGTCACGACCGATGGGTCGTTCATCAACAGGACGACCTGGATCGAGACGGCGACGGTCTCGCAGTCCGTGCAGCTCGCGAAGGCGACCGCGGCATTGCCGTTGTCGACCACGTCGCCCATCGCGCGCTTGATCGCGAAGGCGATCCGGAAGATGTCCGTGCCGTCCTTCGTGTTGATCGCGATCGCGGCCGTGTCGCCACCGGCCCCACCGGTGCTACCAGTTGTCGCCGCCGGGGTGGGGCTCGTCGCGGGCGTGGGCGAGTCCTGTGCCACGACCGGGACGCCCGCCCGCAGCACCAGACCGACAGCGAGGACAGCCGTCACGAGCGTCGAGCGGAGCCGGCTCATGGAACCACCACGCTCGCGCTCGCGGTCGGTGCCACCGAGACTGATGCGCCCGCGGACGCGCTCGGACTGGGCAGCGGGGTCGGGCTCGGTGTCAAGGTCGGCGTGAGAGAAGCGGACGGGGTCGGCGTGACGAGGGACGGGGACGGCGCCGGACTCGCGCTCCCCTCTCCAACCGTCGAGCCCGTCGCGGTCTCAGCGGAGGAGGGGTCGATGTCGATCCTTCCGGGCTCTCCGCCCAGCGGCACACTGGCCGCTGCAGTCACGACCGACGGCAAGGTCCACTGCTCGTCCTCCTGGATCGGCCGGAACCGGTCTCCTTCGGGCCACCACGCGAGCGTCACGAACACCAGGAAAGCGAGACCCAAGAGTGACAGGAGGCCTCGGGCCACGGGCCGTCCCGTCGTCGCTCGCCACCCCCGGACGAAGCGCACTCCGAGCATCCAAAAGAGGTAGGCGATCCCGGCGAGCGGGAGGACCAACAACAAGAGTTGCACCACGCCACCGATCCCCTCGAGCCAACGACCGTCCGAGAACGCCGCCCCCATCGAGGCCCAGATCTTCCGCATCGCGTCCCACGCGGTCCCGATGAGCCGTGGCGCCACCGTCACGACCAGGAGCAACTGGAAGACGATGATCGGAAGGACCACCAGGACCCATCCCGTGACCACGAAGCGGACCCACGGCTTGAGCTCGGCTACACGTGGATCGGTCTGGCGACCGGGGATGAAGCTCTCGAGGATGGGGCGGATCCTCTGGAACAGATCGGGGACGCCCACCAGGTCGGCGACGACGTAGTACCCGTCCAGTCGCAGGAAGGGGAGCATCTGGTGAACCATCTCGAACTGGATCAGCAGAGCGACGAGGAGGAGGGACTCGAGGCCGGTGACCGCGTAGATGCCCCCGAGGGCGAGGACGAAGAGGGCGTTGAAATACACGCCGCCGAGATCCGTGCGGAGCCGTCCGCCCCGGCTCAGCCGGTAGGCGTCCGTGACATCGGTGTAGAAGGCGGGCCAGACGATGTAGAGACCCACACCCATGACGCCAGGACGGGCACCGCCGTAGCGACACGCCGCCGCATGTCCCAGTTCGTGGAAGAAGGCGGCGAGGACCACCATCCCGATGGTCATCAGCAGCAGGCCCGGGCGGTACAACGTCTCCCGGGCCCCGGCCGCGAGGCCGTGGCTGAAGAACAACCAGACGTCGAACGCGACGAAGCCGGCGATCCCCAGCAGCAGGATGGGAGGCCAGAAGAGTGGGGAGAACACCCGGGCGAGCATCCCGACGACGCGTTCGGAGATGACCCCCTTGCGCAATCGGAGAGCGAGGAGCGGGTCGACCGTTTCGACGTGCTGCTCCCGGCCATCGGGCGCCTCCACGATGCCGAGAGGGATCAGCTTCTCCTCGATCAGGTACTCGACGTCCTCCGCAGGCAACTGGCGCCCGATCTGCTTCCCCGCCTCGGCGCCGATCGTCGCGGCGTCACGGGAGCCGTCGAGCCGCTGGGCGACCATGTACAGGAGCGGCGCCAGCTGGATGAGCTGGTTGTCGGGGCGCCGAACCATGAGCGGCGGCTCCCGGTAGCCCGAATCCTCGTACTCCCCGAGCAGCTCAACGCCCTCGGCGAGGCGCGGGCGCTCCGGCGCCCGCGCCTCGTCGAGGGCGGCGGTTCCGTCGTGGGGGGTCGTGGTCGTCATGGGGGGAATCAGAAGGACGGCGCGGGAACATGTCCCGCGCCGTCCGACTGCCTGTCCATCGTCAGTTGGTCTGGTCGATGTCTGCGATCTGCTCGGCGTTGGCGTACGCCACCGAGCTGTCGCTCAACACGTTGGCGGCGAGCGCCAGGTTGATCGGCGCGGCGACGTTCGCATTGATGAGCGACATCGCGGCACGCTCGGGCAGCGCCTCGCCGGCGAGCTCGTCGAGCTCTTCTCGCGTGAGCTTCCTCCACTCCTGCTGTTCCTGATCCTTGCCCATCTTCGATCAGCTCCCAACGGGTTCGGGGGCGGCGCGAGCGCCGCCCCCGAGATCCCGGCTCTAGTTGCTCTGGTCGATGTCGGCGACCTGCTCGGCGTTGGCGTACGCGAGCGAATCGTCGCTCAATACGTTCAACGCCAGGGCGGCGTTGACCGGCGCCGCGACGTTCGCATTGATGAGCGACATCGCGGCACGCTCGGGCAGCGCCTCGCCGGCGAGCTTGTCGAGCTCTTCCCGGGTCAACGGCTTGTACTGGTCCTTCTCTTTCGGCATCACAACCTCCTTCGTCGTTCTGTCGTGTCCATCACGGAGAGACCTCGCGGTCCCTTCGGAACTCTTCGCTAGTTGCCCTGATCGATGGCGGCGTCCTGGGCAGCGTCCGCGTACGCCACCGCGTTGTCCGACAGGACGTTGGCGGCGATCGCAGCGTTCACCGGGATCGCGATGTTGGCGTTGATGAGAGACATCGCGGCCCGCTCGGGGAGCGCCTCACCAGCCAGACGCTCGAGCTCGTCGCGCGTCAAGGGCTTGAAGCCTTCCTTCTCGCTCATGGTTCACCTCCTTCGCTTTCGGAGGGGGGCCGGCCGGTGTGGTCGTCCGCTGGGTGGTCGCTCTTCCCTTCCGACCGCTCATCGGATCGTGCCGACCGGGATCCGGAAACGTTCACGGAGATGACTGCGTTGACGTCAGCGTTCGCATCCAAACCGGGGCGCCGGATACGTACACGTCGACGGATGTGTTTCCGCATGGTCCACCGATACCCGCCACTCCGGCCGTGGAAACCGGCTCCCGGGACGGAGACCTGGCTCCCGCATGCATGAAGACGCCTCCCTCAGGGAAAGGAGCCAGATACGCCGTGAGGCGATCTGATCGGAGGAACGCATGACGGATACGGGCCAGGATCGGAAGCTTCTCGATGAGGAGCGGTCGCGCCTCCTGGGGCTGAAGGAGAGCCTGACGGAGGCGACGGAGGACGTCGAACGCGAGCCGACGGGAGATCCCAACGCGGGAGGCCATCCCGCCGATGCGGGGTCGGAGATGTTCGAGCGTTCACGAGACCTCTCGATCGTCGAGGACCTCGATGCCCAACTGGCCGACATCGAGCACGCCAAGGCACGGCTCGAGAACGGCAGCTACGGGACCTGTGAAGCCTGCGGCAAGCCGATCGGCGCGGCGCGGTTGGCGGCTCGACCGGCAACCCGTTTCTGCATCGAGGACCAGCAGGGAGCGGAGCGCGAAGTCCAGGCGGGTTGAGCCTCGGACGCGGAGCCCCAGTCGAAGGCAGCCGATGAAACCAGGAGTTGAGCGGTCGTGAGTCGGAAGGACGAGATCACCGTCGTTCGCGTGACGTCGGAGGGGCCTCTGCTCGTGCGAGGTCCGCTCCGCCTGCTGGACGAGCGCGGCAACGAGGTGTCGACACGGCGAAGGGTCAATGCGCTGTGCCGTTGCGGCCGATCCGCCGTCCAACCCTTCTGCGACGGGACCCACAAGCTCGTTCCCTTCAGCCCGAGAGCGGTGAACGGATCCTCCGCCTCAGCACGCGGGTCGGGTTCGCCGCCCGGGCGATGACCGTTCCCGCGTACGGGCATCCCCCACCCATCAGCCTCCGGGCCAGGGCCACCCACGCGAGGGTTGCCCGTTCGCCGATCCAGAGCGGGGCGAACAGCGGGGAGGCTCGGTCGAAGACCTCCCGTCCCCCGTGCCTGGCTCGTCCGATCCCGGCGGCGAGGATCGCCGCTCCGGCCGCGACGACGAGCCCGCCTGGTCGACGCCGTACGAGAGCCGCGAGTGCGGGGCCCATGGCGAGGAAGACCGCGAAACGCAGCGGCAGTGCCCAATCGTCATAGGCCTGCCGGGGACGCTGCTCGAGGAATCGAGCGAAGGTCGGCGGCCGGCGGCGGATGAAGAGCGTCCGTTCGTCGACGAGGCGGCCCCCCGCCGCCGTCACGGTTCGCATCAGCTCGAGGTTCTCGAACAAGACGTCCCCGTCGTAGCCCCCGACCGAGGCGAGGAACGAGCGTCGGACGCCGAGGGTGCCCGGGAAATCGCTTCCGATCGCGCGGTTCAACAAGATGCGCGCCGTGTCCCAGCGTGCGTGCCACGGGAGGGGTTCGAAGTAGTTCTGGGGCCGAACCAGGTCGGCGTCGGCGAGGAGTCGCGCCATGCGGCGCAACCCATCGTCGTCATAGCGGACGTCGTCGTCCGCGATGACGACGAGTTCGTGCGTGGCGAGCCGGAGCCCGGTCAACACACCTCGCACCTTCCCGTTCGCGCAGTGGATGTCGTCGGCCGGTCGCACGTGGGCGGCGAACGCGGACCACCGATCACGGTGGCTCCGGAACTCGTCGGGCTCGGATCCGTCCACGATCACGAGCTCGGCCCGGTCCGAGAGCCACGCCAGGTAACCGGTCAGCTCTTCCGTCCCTCCGTCGCCCGGCCGAGATCGGAGCGGCAGGACGTAGGAAAGAGAGCCGATCACGGGTCGACGGCCGTGCCCTCGAGCAACGTCGTGGTGCCCGCGCGCCACCCTTCCACGAGGGCGGTCGACGACCGATCCTCGAGGTGGGCCATGGCCGCTGCCCCGAAGAGGACGTCGGCGGCAAGTACCGGCTCGCGCGATGCCACCTCGACCGCGAGGTCGCACGCCAGCACCTCGTGCACCGAATCGGCGACGACGTGCTCATCGAAGAAGCGTCGGGCATCCACATCGAATCCGAGTCGACGGAAGCCGTTGCCGTAACCTCGATTCGGAAGGCTGGACGTCATCTCGAACGCCGCGAGATGGCCGACCAGCGCTCCTCGCCAGCGGCGGTGGAGCCCGAAGAGGGAGATCAGGTTCACGGTCGCGAGCGTCGTGCCGGGCAACCGCTCGATGTACGCCCCGTACGAGCCGTCGAGCCCCGCGGCGATCATCGTCGAGCGGAACAGCTCGGCGTGCATCCACGCCGGGTCCCCGCTCCCGTATTCGTCGTACTGGATCTCCATCACCATCGTCTTGGCCGCGCCCTCCAATCGCGGGATCACCCACGAATGGGGATCCGCTTCCTTCAACTGATAGGCCGACCGGTGGATCAGGAACTCGCGAGCCTGGTCGAGGGTGGCCTCACGTTCGACGAACGAGGAGAGCGAGCCCTCGCCCGGTGGCGACGCGATCGCGCTGAGGACCTCGGCCACCTCGCCGGGCTCCACCTCCAGACTTCCGATCGTGCGACGGAGGCACGCCTCGAACATCGACTCGAGTCTCCGACGAACCGCGAGGATCGAAGCGTCCCATTCGAGGTCGTCCGGGACGCCCGGCAGCCCTCGATAGTGGAGCTCGTAGGCTAGGTAGAGCGCCAGATGCAGGTCGTCGTCGCCCAAGGGGTCCTCGGGCGGCGACGGGCGTTCGGGACGGACCCCACCCCCCGCGAGGAGACCGAGGATCTCCTCGCTGAACGGGCCGCGAGCAGCAGGCAGCGTCGCGGGATCCAACGTCCTCGACCGATCGAGCATCAGATCGCGCATGCGTGCCTTCCAGATACCCGAGCGGGACGTGTCTTACTCGGACCGAGCTGGCGAGACCGCCGCCTCGCCGCTCCTGGTCGACCCGCGACCGGCAGGCTCCAGCGTGTACACGGCGTAGCCCTGCTGGATCACCGCCTGCGCCACGTTGCGGACGGGGATCCCGCCGGTCGTCCGGCCTCGTTCCACGCCCCGGTGGGCGTGCCCGTGGAGCACCAGATCCACCCCGTGCCGATCCGCCAGCTCTGCGAACAGGTAGCTGCCCAGGAACGGGAAGATCTCGCGCGGCTCCCCGGTCAGGGTCTCGCGGACGGGCGCGTAGTGCAGCAAGAGGACCGTGAGGTCGGCGGCGTCCATCTCCCGTAGGCATGTGTCGAGACGATCCGCGAGCGAGCGGGTGTGGTCGACGAACGCCTTCATCTGGGGCTCCCCGAACGCCGTCGCGTGGGTTCCCTCGAAGCCCCCGCCGAAGCCCTTGGTGCCGGCGACCGCCACCCGCACCGATCCGATCTCCCACACGACCGACGTCCCTTCGAGCATCTGGACGCCGGCGGACTCGAAGACCGCCCGGACCTCGTCCTGCAGGTTGCTCTGATAGTCGTGGTTGCCCAGGACCGCCGCGATCGGCATCCCTGAAAGATCTCGCAGCGCGTCGGCGAGCACCTCGGCCTCGTCTGGCTGCCCGAGCCTGGTCAGATCTCCGGCCAGGAGGAGCGCGTCCGCGTGATCGGGCACCGAGGCGAACTGGGCTCGGATCTGCTCGCGGACGTCCGTTCCGCAGTGCACGTCCCCGACGGCCGCCAACCGGATCATGCGATCGTCTCTTCTCCGCTGGGCTCGTCCGTCGAAGCGACCGTGACCCGATTGTCCAGCGCGGCGCCGGGAGCCACCTCCACGACGACCTCGTCGATCGCTTCGCGAACATGCTCGCTGGGCACGGATCCGGTCACCAGCACGCGCCCTGCGACCACGTCGACGCTCAGCTCCGGTTCGCCCACCCGCGGATCGGTCGCGAGGGCCTGCCGGATCCGCTCCTGCTCGTACCGGGGATCACTCACCGGTTCGGCTCGCGAGCGGGCGAACGGCGTCCACCAGATCTTCGACGATCTCGTCGGGCACCAGGAGATCCATCGATCGGGCGAAGAACAGGAGGGAAAGGAGCCGTCTCGCACCGTGTTGCTTGGCGCGGCGGGCGAGATATTCCCAGTCCAGCTCCGGGCGACCGAGCAGGCTCAGCGCATCGAACCAGTACCGTGCCGTGTCCTCGCTCGTTGCCACCGCTTTCATCACGATCAGGTCCTCGGGCGCCACGCATGGAAGCCGTCGTCCGTGCACATCCACGTCCCTCCCCCGCTCCAAGATCTCGTCCGTCAGCGTGATGTCGTGGGTCGACCGTGAGATGACGTCCACCAAGACGTCGTCCTTGAAGCCCTTCGCGAGCCAGTTCGGCGAGACGACCAACGTCTCGAAGCCGGCATCGCCGAGCGCCGACAGGACGGATCCGACGTCGCGGTCCCGGACGAACAGATCGATGTCGGTGACGCCGCGGTTCCGCCCGAGCACCGACGTGGCCAAGCCCCCCATGAGGAGGAAGGTGATGTCGGCCGCCCTGAGGGCGGCCACGGCCTCATCCAGGACGGCGAGCAATCGTTCGCTCTCCGGTGGCTCTTCCGGATGGACTTCCTTTCGAGCCGATTCGACGTCCATGCGTGGCTCTCCCGGCTACGACGACGTGGAGGTACCGATCCCCGCGTCGTCGAGGCGCTTCTCGATCCGCTTCACGGCCTGTTCGATGCGGTCTTCCCCGTCCCTGGACTCCGCGCTCCCGTGGTGGATCAAGATCGCGGAGAACACCACGAAGGAGAAGAGCTGCAGGAACTCCGACTGCCAGTTCTCGAACGTCGATTGACCGAACTGCACGAAGAAGTTCGAGATCGTCGGCGTGTCACCGTGCGTCTGCGCTTCCTGCACGTAGGTGCCCCATTCGGCGACCGCTTGGGCGATCCAGCTCACGAGGAATAGGGCGAGGAAGGCGATCGACAGACCGAAGTTCGACCAGATCCGCGTGAGCCCGGCGGCGCGACGCTCCCGGTGGATGGCGAGCGCCATCGTTGAGATCAGCACGATGGCGATCCCGATCCCGATGACGAGAGTGACCCCGAGGATCATCCCTTCAGACATCCGTGGCTCCGCGTCCGCATGTCGGCTCGACCGTACGGCGCCTCCTATCGGTCGTCGGGCTCGTCGCTGATGTCGGCCAGCACGGAGTCCGCGTCTTGCTGGATGGCGAGGTCCCCGAGGGAGACGACACCCACGGGCTTGCCGCCTTCGAGGACGGGCAGACGACGCACGGCCTTCTCCCGCATGAGCTCGATCGCTCTCTCGACGGGATCATCGGGGGCGACCGAGGTCAGATCGCCGCTCACCACCTGTCCCAACCGTGTCGTGTTCGGATCTGCCCCTTCGGCGACCGCACGGATCACGATGTCTCGATCGGTCACGATCCCCTCGGCATCGTCACCCTCGACGACGATCACGTCTCCGATCCCCCGGTCGCGCATCACGCGGGCTGCCTCCACGAGCGAGGCATCCCGATCGAGCGTGATGGGCCGGGTCGTCATGACCTCCTTCACCTGCTGTCCCATGACTCCTCCTCACGCTGGACGACGAGCGTTCGCCCGATGGGCGTCCCATTCCCATGACGCGGGGAGGGGAAACCGCCGGAGCGTTCCGGGCTCGGATGGTCCGTTACCGCGGCATGAGCACGAGCATGAGGCCGGCCAGCACCGTGAGGGCGATGGCCGCGATCACCAGGGGCCTGGTGGACGGCTTGACGTCGAGATCCAGGGACAGCTCGGAACCGAGGGTCTCGTACAACGAGGTGAGCTCGTCCGCCGTCTCGGCGGTGAAGGTCTCACCGCGGCTCGTCTCCGCGATCACCTCGAGGGCCTCGAGGTTGGCTCCCGTGCCGTCGGTTCCCTCCTCAACCTGCCCCACGACCACCGTGTAGACCGGCACGAAGAGCGAGCGCGCCCGTTCGGCTGCCTCGTCGGGAGGGATCTCACTTCCCGTGTCACGGCCATCCGAGATGAGAACCGCTGCTGCGGGCGTGTCCGGCTGGTCCCGCCGTATCTCGGCGATGGCGTCGAGGGCGACGGTCAGCCCGTCGCCGATGACGGTCCCGCGCGACGTCGTGAGCGTGGCGAGGGCCTGCACGACCTCCTGGTGCTCCTGGGTCGGGGCGACGGCGAGTTCGGCGTCGCCCGCGAACGTAGAGAGGCCGACGCGGAAGTCGGGTGGGAGCTCCTCCAGGAACGCGTTCGCAGCGGCCTCGGCGGCGGCCAGTCGGTTGGGAGCGACGTCGGTCTCGTTCATCGAATCCGAGATATCCATCACGAGGAGGATCGTCGGCGACGTCGCCGTGAAGTCGAACCGGAAGCCGGTGAACGCGAGGACCAAGCAGCCGACCGCCGCCAGCAGCGGGATGATCGGCAGGACCTTCCGCCACTTCGAGCGACGCCGGAGGATGCCGGGCGTCGGCCGGCGTCCGCGGACCGGGTCGGGGCTGAGACCCCACAGGTAGATGACGGTGATCAAGACGACCACCACCAGCACGATGACCAGCACGGGAGACATGTCTGGCGACAACCGTAGCGCGCCACCGCCGACCTGGGGGTCAACGGTGGGCCAGGCGTGCCCCGCGGAGAGGCACGCGGGGTGCCGGCAGGACTACGCGGCCTGCACGATCTTGAAGGAGTTGGAGATCCCGAGGAGCCGGTACCCGTCATCCATCAAGAGTCGGATCTCGTACGTCCCGACCTTCAGAGGCCAGGTCCGATATCCCGCGAACGAGGTGGGGCCGAGAAGGGCAGATCCCTCGATCCGCGTCTCCGTGTAGTGGTACAGCAGGTAGTGGCCGTTCCCGCACGCTCCCGCGTTGCAGTCCTCGGCGTTCTGCGCCGGGCCGCGCCCGGGCGAGAACACGCCCATCCAGTCCCAGCGGTACCCGGGCGCGGCCCACCACCGCACGCGGATGGGCTCCCCCACCTCGAAGACCTGCTTCGACGTCCGGAGGCTGGGCATCGTCCCGGCGGCATAGAGCCAGAACGGGCTTCGTGACAGGACGGCGCCGCCCGTGCTCACCAGAAGCGCGTCGTGTGCGCCGGGCTCCAGGCTGGTTGTCGGGAACATGAGGGCGCCGTCGGCTGCTCCGCCGGTCGACCGCGATGCCAGTGCCGTGCCCGGTCCGTCCCCGGCGCGCACGAGCACCACCCGAGCACCGGGGCCGTGGAACCGAACGGTCAGATCCTCGCCCACGAACACCCGCCGCGCGGCCGCCGCCGCGAACGGCGCCGGGTTCGCAGGTTCGACGCGGAAGGTCGACACGACTCCCCGGTGATCGGTGGGGTAGGGATCCCGCTCCACGTCCACGTCGGGACCGCCCCGCTCGCCGACCAGCTTCGTCCCGAGCGTCTCCGCGGCACCCTGCACCAGGACCCAATCGATCCGGTCATGGACCTCGTCGGGGACCGACTCGAGGGTTCCCGGAGGCGTCCACGTGAATCCGGGCACGTCCACGGGATCCGGATGCACCTCACGGTAGGAGTCGCGGAACCCCGCATCCGCCAGCACCTTCGAGACGGGCCACACCACCGGGTACCGAACCTCTTCCCTGACCGCGTCGACCGCGGGGGTCCAATCGAGATGTGACGGCGAGTTGAAGTCTCCCGTCAGGAACACAGGAACCCCGCTCGCGGCCAGGCCGGGCAGGACGGCGAGCTGCCTCTGGATGGCGGGCAGACGCGTCGAGCGCTCGAGATCGAGCACCGTGGCCCGCGACTCACCGTCGCGCACCCAGTAGGGCCCGTACGGATCGGAGGGCAGATGCACGTTGGAGATCGCCACGAAGCGCCCCGGAGCCACCTCAGCCAGGATGTAGACCCCGTTCGCGCCCGGAGGGTCGAGCAGAGGGAAGCGAGAGATCAGCTGGAGTCGAGGCTCGCAATACCAGTCGAGCATCTCGGCCAGCACGCACTCGTTCGCCGTGGCTTCCTGGAGACCCACGATGTCGGGATCTGCCGCCTCGATCGTGGACACGACATGCTGCATCGTCTCCGGACACCCTGCCTTGTCGGCGCACCACTGTCCGGTGTCCAGGTTCCACTCGTCGCCCCCGTAGAAGATGTTGAGCGTCATCACCTTCACGGTGATCGGGCTCGCCGCCACCGGGGACGGGAGCAGCACGATCGCCAGGGCGAGCGCAGCCGTGAGGGCAACGAGACGTCGAGACATTCCGGACCTCCTGTGGGGGGCGAGCGTTCGGCGAAGCCTATCCCGCGGCGGCCAGGAGCGATACCGGGTTGCACGTTCGGACGCCGCCACCGGCACCGTGAGACCTCCCACGGAAGAGTCGTAACGTCCCAGTTGCGATGGGCGGACATGTGGACGTGAGTGAGGAGCAGGTGGAGGCGCCCGACCCCCGGCGAGCGGCGGGAGCGGGGATCGGGGTGCTCGCGGCCGGGGTCGCGCTCGGGATGGCGGAGCTGCTCGCGGCCCTGTTCGGGCCGGGGTCGTCGCCGATCGTCGCCGTGGGGGGGGCGGCGGTCGACGCGAGCCCGGAGTGGCTGAAGTCGTTCGCGATCCGGACCTTCGGCGAACAGGACAAGGTGGCCCTCCTGATCGGGATCGGGATCGTGCTCGCCATCGTGGTCGCCGTTCTCGGCGCCGCCTCGGTGCGGCGGCCGCACCTCGGCATCGTGGGCTCAGTCGTCCTGGGGGCGATCGGCGCGCTCGCCGCCGTCACGCGGCCGACGAACGACCTCTCGGATGCGATCCCTTCGATCGGGGGTGCCCTGGCGGGAGTCGTGACGATCCGGTGGCTCCGGCACGCGTCGGGACTTCCGGATGCGATGCCATCGGATCTGGAGACGCCTTCGCCGTTGATCCGCGGCTACGACCGCCGGCGGTTCCTGCGGGCCGGTGCCACGGCGGCCGGCTTGGCTGCGGTCTCCGGGGGCCTCGGCCGGTTGCTCACCAGCCGTGCGGACGCCGCGGCATCGAGGGCCGCGGCGACGATCCCCCCACCGGTCGACGCCCTTCCGCCGCCACCGGACACAGCCGATCTCGACGTGTCCGGAGTGGCTCCGTTCATCACGCCGAATCCGGACTTCTACCGGGTCGACACGGCGTTGTTCGTGCCTGCGATCGACGCGACCACGTGGACGCTTCGGGTGCACGGGATGGTCGAGCGCGAGCTGACGCTCGACTACGACGAGCTCCTGGCACGGCCGTTGATCGAACGCGACATCACGCTCGCCTGTGTGTCGAACGAGGTCGGCGGACCCTACGTCGGCAACGCCCGCTGGGTCGGGACGCCGCTCGCGGACCTCCTTCGCGAGGCGGGCGTGCACGCCGAGGCGTCACAGATCGTCTCCCGATCCGCAGACGGATTCACGATCGGCACGCCCACCGCGATCGCTCTGGACGGCAGGGATGCGATGCTCGCCGTCTCGATGAACGGAGAGCCTCTGCCCCTCGAGCACGGCTTCCCGGTCCGGATGGTCGTCCCCGGCCTCTACGGCTACGTCTCGGCGACGAAGTGGCTCGTCGAGCTCGAGCTCACGACGCTCGACGCCTATGACGCCTACTGGATCCAGCGTGGGTGGGCGAAGGAGGCGCCGGTCAAGACCCAGTCGCGGATCGACACGCCCACCGACGGTGCGCGCCCGGCACCCGGACCCGTGCCGGTGGCGGGCGTCGCCTGGGCGCAGCACCGGGGCATCGAACGCGTCGAGCTGCGCGTCGACGACGGAGACTGGCAGGAGGCGGAGCTCGGGGCCTCGGACACTGTCGACACGTGGCGTCAGTGGGTCTATCGGTGGGACGCCGTGCCCGGCCCGCACGCGCTCTCGGTCCGCGCGACCGATGGTGACGGCGAGACGCAGACCTCAGGTCTCGCCGCGCCGTTCCCCGACGGTGCGACCGGCCACCACACGATCCAGGTCGAGGTCACGGAGCGGGGCTAGTCGTCGGTACCGCTCTCCGTGGCGCCTTCCTCCGCACCTTCATCGGCCACGCCGTCGTCGTCGACCGAGTCGCCGATCACGTGGAAGTTCGCGTCGAGCGCCACCTCCACGACGCTGCCGTCGTCGAGCCGGATCTCGACGCCGAACGCCGCGCCGTCGTCACCGGCCTCGCTCTCGATGACGCTGCCCCCGCCCGTGTGTTCGAGCGCCGCCGCGGTGGCCTGCTCGAGCGCCGATCCTGTGAGCGGCCGGTCGTCATCGCCGGCCGAGGCGATCGCCAGCGTGGTTCCGCCCGCGAGGACGGCCAGCGCGAGAGCGCCCCCGGCGATCCACTTCTTCTTCCTGTCCATCGGCTGCTCTCCCTTCGAGTCTCCTGATCTCCTGACCCATCGTGGCGAACCCTCGGTGAGAAGACCGTGAGAGGAAGGTGAGCTCAGGTCGGCAGGTCGAGCGACACGGAGGCGCCTCCGTCCTCGCGGTTGCGGGCGGTCACCGAGCCGCCGTGCGCCTCGGCGACCGCCCGGACGATCGCGAGTCCCAGTCCCGCACCCTCCGCCTCTCGATCGTCGTCCGCGCGCGCGAACGGCTCGAAGACCCTGTCCAGGAGATCGGCGGGGAATCCCGTGCCGGAGTCGCTCACGACGACGCGGAGCCGGTCGCCCTCGAGGGTCGCTCGGATCTCGACGGTTCCACCCCGCCCGGCGTGACGGATCGCGTTGTCCGCGAGGTTCTCGACCGCCTGCCGGAGCCGGTCCCCGTCCACCGGCGCCCGTACGTTCGACCCCGACACCCGGAGGATCACGCCTCCGACTCGGGTGCGATCCTCGAACTCCGCGGCGACACGTTCGATGATCGATGAGACGTCGACCTCGGCGCGGTGGACCGGCAGGCGTCCTCGGTCCGATCGGGCGAGCACGAGGAGATCCTGGGTCAAACGACGGAGTCGCTCCGTCTCCTCCGCGATACTCCTGAGCGCCGCCTCCAGCTCGTCACGGCCCCGCGACTCCTTGAGCGCCAGGTCGACCTCGGCCTTGAGGACGCCGAGCGGTGTCCGCAGCTCATGACTGGCCTCGTCGACGAACCGCCGCTCACGGTCGAGGGCATCGTGGAGCCGGTCCAGCATGCCGTTCAGCGTCTCGGCGAGGCGCTGGAGCTCATCTCCGGTCTCGGGGACCGGCAGGCGCCGGTCGGGCTCGCTCACAGAGATCGCCGACGCCTCGGACCGGAGCTCCTCGACCGGGCGGAGGGCGGCGCCCGCCAGGATCCATCCCAGGACCGAGAGCGCGAGGAGCAGCACCGGGCCTCCGACCGCCACCAGCGTCGCGAGTCGAGCGACCGCCTCGTTCTGATCCTCGACGTCCACTCCGATGACGAGGATCCCCCCGTCGACCGGGGTCGCGAGGATCCGAGCCGGGACGCGCTCTTCGAAGGTCGTGACCTCGCGGTCGAAGAACCGAGCGCTCCCGAGGCCGTCCGTCACCGTGTTCGACACCAGCGGCTCCTTCAACCCATCGCTCGTGACGAGCGTTCCGTCGGCGGCGAGGTACTGGGCGAACACCTCGTCCGACGACGCCACGGCACCGACGGCGGAGACCGGATCGCCCTGCATCGAGAGCGAGAGAGACAGCAACCCCTGGTCGACCGTGCGTCTCATCTCGGCACGGAAGCCGAGGAGGAGCGCCGCCGCGGCTCCGGCGAGGACGACCAGCGTCATACCGGCGAAGACGAGCGTCAGCCTCGTTCGGATCGGGAGCCGCACTAGGACTCACCCCGGAGGCGGTACCCGACACCTCGCACCGTCTCGATCGATCGCCGACCGAACGGCCGGTCGACCTTCTCTCGCAAGTAGCGCACGTAGACGTCGACCACGTTCGAGTCGCCGTCGTAGGCGAAGTCCCACACGTGCTCGAGGATCCGCGTTCGCGAGAGCGCCTCGTCCGGATGACGGAGGAAGAGCTCGAGGAGCCCGAACTCCTTCGGCGTGAGATCGATCTCGCGATCGCCTCGCGACACACGGCGGGTGGCGGGATCCAGGACCAGGTCGCCGACCGCGAGCACGGGCGGGCGCTCCGCCGGCCCTCGCCGGAGGAGCGCCCGGACGCGCGCGAAGAGCTCGTCGAAGGAGAAGGGCTTCGTGAGGTAGTCGTCGGCGCCCGCGTCCAGGCCCGCGACGCGGTCCTGGACGCCGTCCCGCGCCGTGAGCATGAGGATCGGCGCCCACCGGTCTGCCGCGCGCAAGCGCCGGCAGACCTCGAACCCGTCGACGTCGGGGAGCATCACGTCGAGCAGGATCACGTCGTAGTCGTTCTCGGTGCCGAGCCACGAGCCGTCCTCGCCCGTCGCGGCGACGTCGACGGCGAAGCCCTCCTCTTGCAAACCTCGCCGCAGGAGGCCGGCCATCTTCGATCCGTCCTCGATCACGAGCGCGCGCATGGGTGCGCTCAGCATGCCCGATACAGATGAGGAGCGGATGAGAAGCCGATCCGGTTGCTCAGGATCGGGAGGGTGGTCGCCGGGACATGCGGATACCCAGGGACAGACGCTCCCCGGTGCGAGGACCCTCGACGAGATGGAACGGACGGCCGTCGCGAGCCCCCGCGAGGCCGGGTCCACGCATCAGGACGATGTCGCCCGGTGCCGTGATCCATCGCTCGAGGACGTCGTCCGGATCGCGCGAACCGCAGATCGAGAACGGCGCGCTTCCGTACACCGTCGCGACGATCACGATCCGCCGGTACCACTTCCCGTCCATGTGCGGTGTGATGCCGATCGAGCCCGGCACGTAGTGCGCGATCCCGACCTCGTTCGGATCCCACGTCGCCAGGCCGCGCACACCCCGACCCTGTGAACGGACCACAGCTCGGAGCTCTCGACACAGTCCCGTCAGCAACGGGAACCCCATCGCCGGGACCCGGACGTCGTAGCCGTCGATCTGCTGACGAACCGGCCCGAACGACTCGCCGAACGGACGGAACGGTCCCGCGTCGATCTCAGCGCGCAGCGACCCGAGGACGTCCGTCGAAAGCGCCGACCCGACCCGAGCGTGCCCCACCCTCGCGCAGGCAGCCAGCGCCTCGCGCATCTCGAGGCCCCGGACGAGACCGTCCGTTCCACCCATCCGGCCTTCGATGATGCCCTGGAGAGCGCGCCTCGTCTCGCGGTCTTCGGCCCCGAGGCTAGAGATCCGTGATCGCCGGCATCATCCTGCGCCGACGGAAGGCCAGCACCCCGGCCACGAGGGTGATGAGCAGGATCGCGCCCACGAGCCACGGGTCGAACGGTCCGCGAGCAGAGGGCAGCGCCGCTCGCTCACGTGCCGCGGCGAGCTGGGTCTCGAGCCGCTCGATCTCGGCCGTGGTCCGCTCGCGCTGGGTGGAGGCGTACGCCAGCTGCGTCTCGAGCTCACCCTCGAGGGATCTGAGGCGGCGCTCGACCTTTCGGGCCTCGTACTTCACACCGGCGAGCCGGCCCCGGAGTGTCTCGTTCTTGGAGAGCAGCTTCCCCTCGAGCCGCGTCGTGACGATCGAGACCGATCCGTACAGCGCATCCCCGAACCCCGCGGTCGTGCAGGGGTCGTTGCAGAGCCCCATGAAGTAGAAGCCGTTTCCCAGCTGAGGAGCCGTGAACTCCGCCCGGAGCTCGTACGTCCTGCCCTTCTCCTTCTCGATCGTGAAGGTTCCGAGCTTGATCGCGGAATCGGGGATCGGACGACCTTCCCGGAGCCTCCCCTCGGGGACCGCGAACAGGTAGAAGGGCCCGCGATCGAAGAGTTCCACTTTCCTCCGTGGCACCGAGACGTAGGTCCTGGCCACGCCCGCGTCGCCCGGCACGTAGTGCGTCTGATCGAACTCGATGTACGAGCCGCCGTTGGCGCCGGCGCTCGTCGGCATCGCGAGCAGTAGTCCGCTGGCCAGCGCCGCCGCGACGAACCTCCGCCTTCCGCGCATCCGAGTCCTCCCTCTGCTCCGGAGTGCCCCTCAGGTCTCAGATCCCGGGGCCATGTCGACCTTCCATGCGCTAGACCGGACCGTGGCTCGGAAGGTTCCGTCCGGTTCGAGGGAACCCGGAGCGAGCGAACGAGGTACATGGGGTGAGGCGTCCACCGAGATGCTGCCGCGAAGCTCGAAGGAGGCTGCGATGCGCGCCCGCTCGATGATCCTCACGTCGCTCCTGGTGGCAACGGCTGCGTGCACCGGCAGCGCGGACGTGAATGAACGCGAACGACCAGGGGCATCCTCGCTCGAGGACGTCCTCGTCTTCGGGACGCCGGACGGATCGATGATCGTCGGATCGTCCTCGGGGGTCGTGCTCTCGTCCGGGCGTGATCAGGTGGCGTCTCCCGACGGGGCGCGCCTCTACGGGACCACGCGGAGCGGGGGATCGACGATCCTGGAGGCGCGGGACTCATCCTCCAGCGAACTGATCTCCACGACGAAGCTCGAGGGCCGGTTGGACGTTCGGGCCGCATCGCTCACGGGCCGAGCGGTCGCGCTGATGCGTCCCCTCCCCGAGCGGGTCGACGCCACCTTCGCGCTCCCGCACGCGCGGACCACCATCGTCGTGACCGACCCGACGGGCGAGCGGAAGACGCGCCGATACGACCTCTCGGGCAACTTCGAGCCGGAGGCCTTCTCCATCGACGACACCCGCCTGTTCCTGATCCAGTACCTGCCCGCGGAAGCCCCGTCTTCGTACCGGGTCACCTTCCTCCATCTAGGGAACGGCACGGTCCGTCAGGTGTTCGGGCGGTTCAAGACCCCGCCGGCACGCATGCCCGGCGTTCGTCTCGAACAGGTCTACGACCCGACGTCGGAACAGCTCTACACCCTGTACACGAACCGGGCGACTTCCTCCTATGACGACGAGTGGGAGAACGCCTCCTACGGCGACCGTGAAGTGAGCTTCGTCCACGTCCTGAACCTCCGACGCGGATGGGCCTATTGCGCGGGACTCCCCCGCCAGCTCTGGGGACAGCCGGCGACCGCGCAGGCGATGGCGCCGTCGCCCGACGGCCGACTCCTCTACATCGTGGATTCGATGAGAGGGATGGTCGCCGTCATGGACACCAGATCGTTGGAGATCACGCAGACGAGACCCATCGACCTCCCACGGCTCGACCGCGGCCGGACCTCCGCCATCCTGAGCGCGGACGGGAACACGCTGTACGTCGGTGCCGGTGGGGATTCCATCACCCGGATCGACGTCGGATCGCTCGAGGTCCTCGGGCCGTGGCCGGTGCCCGGAAACGTCACCGGGCTCGCGCTATCGGACGACGGCGCACGCCTCTACGCCGCACTCGGCGAGGACGTGGCGGTCCTGGACGCCGGCACGGGCGACGCCCTGTCGACGTTCTCGTTCGGACGCACCGAGTCGATCCTGCACGTGGCGACCCCGTAGAGACGGCCCAGGGACGCATGGAACCCGTGACCCGCGGAGGCGGTCTCCTTGCCGATGGGCGGACAGAGGCGCATGGTGAGCGCCGGATCCCCGGCCGGGCGCGCGGGAAGCCCTCGGCTCCTACGCCGCCGTGCCGGGCAGAGCTGAGAGGAAGCGGGTGCGGGATCCGGATCCGCGAACGGTGCAGCGCGCGCGCCGGGGCGACCTCCTCGCGTTCGAGGACCTGGTTCGGGAGTTCCAGGCCGACGCGTTCCGCTTCGCGTGGCATCTCACGCGCGACCGCCAGCTCGCCGAGGACGTCACGCAGGAAGCGTTCCTGCGCGCGTTCCGCTTCCTCAAGGGGTTCCGTGGCGATCGCAAGTTCGGCTCGTGGCTCTTCAGCATCGTGCGGAACTGCGCGATGGACGCGCTCAGGCGACAACGGCGCGCCGACGAGCCGTGGGACGAGCGGTTCCTCCCGCGGAGCGTCGCGGATCCGACCGCCCGGGCCGAGCTGGAGGCCGCGCTCCGGTCGGTGTCGACCGAGCACCGTGAGGCCTTCCTCCTCGTGGAGGTGTTCGGCCTTTCGTATCAAGAGACGGCCGATGTCCTCGGGGTCGCGGTGGGCACCGTGAAGAGCCGGATGTTCCGAGCCCGGCAGGCGCTCTGCTCCGCGATCGCGGACGAGGAGGAGGCGACGTGAACTGCGAGGGCACGCAGCTCGTCCTTTCCTCCCGGATGGACGGTGAGCGCGTGGCGGCGCGGCAGGCGGAGGCCGCCGCGACACACGCCGAGCACTGCGCCCGGTGCCAGGCCTTCGCCCGGCGGTCGGCGCGGATCCGCAGCTCCGTGCGGATCCGCGCTGCCGAGACGGTGCCCGACCTGGTCGAGCCGATCATGGCGGCGGTGGCACGGGAGCGAAGCTCCACCGCGCCGGTGACTGCAGGGACCGTCCCGCGCCGGATCTCCTTCCGGCGCCGCCCGCGGCACCGTCGCCCGATGGCCCTGGCACCGGCGATCGCCGCCGCGATCGCCGGGATCGTCGTCGGGAGCGTGGTGGTCGGCGGCCCGTGGCAACGCCCGGCGAACCGACCGGTCGCCGCGGCCACCGTCGTCCGCAACGTGCGGAACGCCGCGCCGACCCTGCACGCGTTCCACGGCAGCTACACGATCCACGAGTTCGGACTCTCCCCCGAGGTCCCCGAGCGGCTCCTGGAGATGGACGTCGCGTTCCTCTCGCCCCAGCGGTTCCGCCTGGAGGTCGACGACCGCACGCGCTACCCGTCCCGATCGTGGACGCCGACCGATCTGCTCTTCATCGAGGACGTGACGGCCGCGTTCCTGTCCGGCCCGTCGGGGTGCCCCGGCGATCTCCCGGAGGGCGTCTGCCCTCGGACGCGGGCCACGGTCACCCACCTGTCCGAGTACTCCGCGGCGGCTCCCCTTCCGGCCGACCTCGTGCTCCCGGTCGCCACGTTCGGGTCGGCCCGTGGGTTCGAGGTGATCGGCCGGGATCGGATCGACGGCCGTGACGCCGTTCGCATCCGCCTCTCGTTCGAGCGAGCGGCGCCGATGTTCCCGTTCCTGCGGATCGGCGGCACCTGGCGCCCGTTCTTCGAACGAGACCGCGTGCTCCTGTGGCTCGATGCGACGTCCTGGCTCCCGCTGCGGACGGTCGTGTACCCGTCGAGCGGTCGGGAACGCCGCGAGTGGGAGCTCCGATACGGCCGAACCCCCGAGGAGCCCGAGACACCGATCCTCGACGTCCGGCTGGCGTCCATGTCCGACGCATCGCCCGAGCCGTCGATGTTCCGGATCCCGGGAGCCCCCGCGCCCGACCCGACCCGACTGGAGGAGGTCCCCGCCCGCCTCGGATATGTCCCGGCAACGCCCGACGAGCCGGGCGACCTCGAGCTGATCTCGGTCGCGGTGCCGCGTAGGTCCTCGGCGTTCACGCCCAGCTCGCTGCTCGTGTATGCAGAAGGCCTCGACTACGTGAGGATCGGTGAGCGCCGAGACTGGACGGGGCCGGGACCGTTCGGTCCCGTGGACAGCCTGGCGCAGCAGATCCCCCTCGCGGGAGGCGGTGTCGGTTACTACGAGCCGGCCGGCGAGGGCTACGGGAGGCGGCTCGCCATCCACACCGAGACCGCCGACCTCTTCCTCGAGACCAACCTCAGCCGGGATCGGTTGCTGACGATCGCGGCGTCGCTGCCGGTCCGAGGGCAACCGCTGCCGCCGGCGTGGCGACACCAGGATGCTCCCGGTGTCGACGTCGAGCGGATCGGCGTTGCCGAGGCGCTCGCGACGGCGGGCCTTCCGGCGTCGCTCGCCGAACGGCTGCCGGAGGGCTACGTCGTCGCGAGCGCCGAGCTCTCCAGGATCGGATCCGCGATCGAGGGAGTGACCCTGTACCTGCGGCAGCTCGACACGGACGCGGCCGGGGAACCCTTGATCCTGCACGTCGAACGCGGGAGGGGGCTGCCGCCTCCCTCCTCGGCAGCGGAGAGGGTCCGATCCTCGGGGGTGGACGGTCGGTGGACGCCGAGCCGCTCCCAGCTCGAGTGGGTCGACGAGGACGCGTATCACTCGCTCCAGGGAGAGCTCGGGCTCCGTGCCCTGGTCGCGTTCGCGAACGCCATCTCCGGGACGGACCTGTGAGACGGGGGCTGACGTTCGGTGCCGGCGCGATCTCCGGAGTCGTGCTCGGCGCGGTCCTCACCCTCGGGATCCAGGGATGGACGCTCCCGGGACCGCCCGAGACCAGGAACCGAACGCCCCTCCCGCTCACACGACCCTCGGCCCCGGAGACGTTCCTCGCGTGGGTGCCACGCGGCCTCCCCGATGGGTTCGCCCGACGGGTGGGGCGGCTCCCGTTGGTCGGGCGCATAACTGTCGTCGCCGAGGACAACGTCTGGCTCTCCCGGTCGTGGAGCGCGGCCGGAGAGCTCGTGGACCACCCGGCGCGGCCCTACCTGATCCCGCTGGACGCGGCCGCGGTCGACACCGCATCGTTCGCACCGTTCCTGCCGCCGGCGGATCGCAGCACGCTCGCCGCGGTCGAGAACGGAGAGGGGATCCTCGGATCGACCTCCGCGTCCGTGCGCGGACTGGGTCCCGGCGCGGTCCTGGAGTTCCGGCGGGGGGAGCACGTGCGTATCGCGGCCGTGCTCCCCGACGAGCTGGTGGGTGCGGCCGAGCTCCTCGTGTCCGAGGAGACCGGCCGCCGGATCGGAGCCGCGCGTGATCGCTACCTGCTCGTCCAGCCGGCCGACGGCCGTCGCCTCACCTCGGCTTCGCTGAAGCGAGCGATCCAGCCGCTGCTGCCTCGAGATCTGGGGGTCTTCGGACGTGTGCAGGTGCGAGCGCCGGGCGAGACGCCGTACTTCCGCGCCGGCGACGCGGTCCTTCCTCCCGTGTTGCTGAAGGCGCTCTTCGGCGAGTTCGCCGCGCGCACCGTGAAGGGCCAGACGGGCTCCATCGAGGTCGATCCGGAGTGGCGACGGACGCATCTCGTCACCACCCGGATCCCCCTGCTGGGTCAGGTGACGTGCCATCGAGGGATCGAGCCGCAGCTCCGGGGAGCCATGAAGGAGCTCCGGTCCGCGGGCCACGGCCGGTTGATCCGCACCTTCAACGGGTGCTTCGTGCCCCGCTTCATCAGCCGGGACCCAACCGCGATGCTCTCCCACCACACGTGGGGCGTCGCGATCGACATGAATCTGGCCGGCAATTACTACGGGGACCGGCCGCACCAGGACCCGGAGCTCGTCGCGACGCTGGAACGCTGGGGGTTCCTATGGGGCGGGGTGTTCGTCGTGCCCGACGGGAACCACTTCGAGTATCACCGTTCGCCGGTGGCGAGCTGATCTTCGGAAGAGGGACCGCGGCTACGCCTGGATCGCCTCGCCCTCCGGCGACACGACGAACCACACGTCACCCACGCCCTGGCCGTTGATGTCGTCCGCGGTCTCGTCGGAAGCGAAGTAGTAGACAGGGTGGCCGTCGAGCGTCACCTGCGTGGACCCATCTTCTCGCTCCGTCGTCCCGAGGAGCGATGCGTCGATGCCCTCACCAGCGACGGGATCGCCGTCCACGGTGAGCGGCGGCCAGGCTGCTTCGCAGTCGTCATAGCAGGTGCTGTCGCTCCCCTCGTCGGCGAGGAACACGTAGAGCGTCTTCCCCTCCGCGTCGACGACGATCTGCCCGAGGTCCGATTCCTCGACGGCGACGGTGGCGTCGGCCGTCTCTTCGGGCTGCGGCTCCGCCCCGCCGCTGCTCGGCTCGTCGTCCGAACACGCCGCCATCAGCAGCGGGAACAGCGCAACCACCGCGATCACCTTGATCCGTCCCATGCGACCTCCCTCGCGCTCCGTTCGAGGGGTCTACGGGTGGGACGGAGTGACGGTTCGTCTCGCGTCGATGCCGACGGCTACCCGGCGCGACGACGACGCTTCGATCTCTTGGCGGCTTTCGCCTGCTCGACGCTCCGCCGCAACGCGTCCATCAACTCTGCGATGCTCTGGCTGGGCTCCGCGGACGGCTCCTCCTCGATCCGCTCGGGCGTGCGCTCGGCGATCATCCGCATGAGCTCTTCTCGATACTCGTCGGCGAACCGGGAGGGATCCCAATCAGTGGCGAGAGCCTCGACGAGCTGCTTGGAGACGTCGATCTCCCGCTGGGTGACGGCGCCTCGCCCGGGGCGGCTCACCAGCCGACTCGCGTCGCGCACCTCGTCGCCGAAGTAGAGCGTTTCCAGCGCGAGCACGTGTTCCATCGGTCGGAGCGCGACGAGATGAGGCTTCGTCCGGAGAACGAACCGGCCGATCCCGACACGGCCCGCCTCCCTCAGGGTCCGGAGGAGCAGGTCGTAGGACTTCTCCGCCCCCGGTCCCGGCACCACGTAGTAGGCCTTCTCGAAGTACACCGGATCGATCTCCTCGAGCCTGACGAAGTGCTCGAGGTCGATCACCCTGCTCGGCGTCGGCCGCGCGCGTTCGATCTCGGCGGTCTCCAGGAAGACGTAGCTCTCCGGCTCGACCTCGTAGCCCTTGACGAGGTCCTCGTAGGCGACCTCCGTCTCGGCGGGACCCACTTCTTCATCCGGATCCGTACCCGCCGGAGCGGATGCGACGTCCTCCTCGCCGGCCTCGCCGAGCGACGGGCCGGTCTCCACGACCCTCCGATACCGAACGCGCCTGCCCTCGCGGTCGAACAGATGGAAGCGCACGTCCTTCGCTTCGGTCGCGGGGTACAACGAGACGGGGATCGCGACGAGCCCGAAGCTGAGCGTTCCCCTCCAGACCGAACGAGGCATGGTTGGCATCGTAGCGAGCAGGCCGCTCGCACGTGCCTCCCCGGCTCAGTGGCCGAACTGGTCGGAATCGGTGACACCCTCGCCGTGGCGGTCGAGGCCGGCGATCCGGTCCATGTCCTCCGCACCCAGCTCGAAGTCGAACACGTCGAGGTTCTCGGCGAGCCGCTCCGGCTTGGAGGTCTTGGGGATCGGGATGAGCCCGAGCTGGACGTGCCAGCGGAGGACGACCTGGGCCGGGGTCTTCCCGTGCGCCCGCGCGACGTCGCCGATCGTCGCGTCGGCGAGCAGGTCGCCGCCGGCGCCGATCGGCGACCAGCTCTCGGTCACGATGCCGTGATCGATGTGGTAGCGCCGCTCCTCGGCCCTGGAGTTCCTCGGGTCGAGCTCGATCTGGTTCACGTGCGGAGCCACGCCCGTCTCCTCGAACAGCCGGTCGAGGTGGGCCGGCTTGAAGTTGGAGACCCCGATCGCGCGAACCTTCCCGTCCTCGAGCAGCTTCACGAGCCCTCGCCACGCGTCCACGTATCGATCCTTCTTCGGGTTGGGCCAGTGGATCAGGAGCAGATCGATCCGATCGAGGCCGAGACGCTCGGCGCTGTTGGTGAACGCCTGCTGCGCCTCCTCGAAGCCGTGCCACCGCTCGTTGAACTTCGTCGTGACGAAGATCTCGTCGCGGTCGACACCGCTCGCCCGGATCCCCCTCCCGACGCCTGCCTCGTTGCGGTAGTTCTCGGCGGTGTCGATCAGCCGGTAGCCGACGTCGATCGCGGCGATGACGGTCGCCTCGGTCTCGCGGTCGCCCATCGGCGACGTCCCGAGGCCGAGGGCGGGCATGGCGACACCGTTCGCGAGCGTGACGGTCGGAACCTCGCTCATCTCGCCCCTCGACCCATGGCTCCCGATGCTAGCGGGCGCTCATCGGGCCGACGCAACCGGTGCGGGGACCGTCCGGGTGCTCGCCCAGACGCGTTCGTCGAACTCCTCGATGGATCCCAGCACGAGATCGGCTTCCTCGAAACCGTCGGTCACACCTGACACGGGGATCGCGACGCACACCATCCCGGCAGCCTTCGCCGATCGGACGCCGTTGACCGAGTCCTCGATCGCGAGACACCGCTCGGGTGACACGCCGAGCTCCCGGGCGGCGGATCGGTAGACGGCGGGGTCGGGCTTGCCGAGCTCCTCGTCCTCCGCGGAGAGCACGACCTCGAACCGATCGGCCAGCCCCCCGAGCGACAGCACCGCGCGGATCAGTCGCATCGGCGACGAGGACGCGAGCGCCAGACGGAGCCCGAGCCCCTCCACGTAGTCGATCGCTCGTGTCGCTCCCTGGTTGAGGGCGCCCTCTCGCTCGATCGCCGCGGCGACGCGCTCGACGATCGTCGCCGCGACCTCTTGGCGGCTGGGTTCGTCCCAGGGATGACGACGATGCCAACGCTCCACGACGTCGGCGACCCGCACGCCCATGGTCTCCAGCAGGTCGTCGTCGGCGACGTCGATGCCCACACCGGCGAACACGTCTCGCTCGACCTCGCGCCAGATCGGCTCGGAGTCCACCAGCACGCCGTCCATGTCGAACACGACGGCCTCGATCGGTCGCGCCTCCGACATCACGCGCGAGATGCTACGGGCAGGGCGGCGCCTATCATCGACCGCGCGTGTCCATGAAGGATCGATGGTCGGGGATCAAGCTCGCGCCCGTCGCGATCGCGGTCGCTGCGTTGCTCATCGCGACGATCGTGGTCGTCGCCAACCCGCAGACGCTCACCCGATCCCTTTCGGCATCGGCCTCACCGGAACCAACGGTCTCACCGGAACCAACGGCCGGCGGACAGACACTGGTCGCCGACTCCCTGGACGATGTCCCGATCACCCTGCGGCCCTATCCGTACTCCGAACCAGCGCCTCCGGAAGTCCCCACCGAGATCGACGGGACGTACATGCTGATCCTCACGCTCGAGGACCTCGGAGGAGCGAGCAACGCCCTCCCGTTCCCGTGCCGGCGGTGTCTTCCGTACGCGCGGGACCCGGGTGTCGTCACCCTGATCTTCTTCGAGGGGGCGTACTACGTGGACCATCAGGTGTCGGGCTTCCACGCGACGGGCCACTACGAGGTCGACGGGAACGAGCTCGCCCTCTTCAACGACCCCAACTGCTCCCGCGTGCGCGGGACCTACACGTGGGCGACGGATGGGCGGTCACTTCGTCTGGACGCCGTCGACGATCCGTGCGCGTTCCAAGGGGAACGCGCGACCGATCTCGCGTCTGACACATGGACGAAGATCCCGGTGTGCAAGCGCGAGGTGCAGCACCTGTGGCCCGGCATCCTCGGCTGCTAGCGGGCGTGGCTCGGCGATGAACCATGTTTCGGGGTGGCGATCATGTGCCTGGCACGATGGTGAACCAGGGAGTCACTCAGCGCGCACGGTGACCCATATGCCCTCTGGAGTGACGCTGACCCCTGTTGGCAAGTGCGGCATCGTTATGCGAGTCACATCGTTGCTTTTCGGGTCGATCCGCCACAGGGTGCCGTCTCGGGGCGTCGTAGCCCAGATCGCACCCAAGCCCGCTGCGATGTCCCAGACGCCTGCGTTCGGGTTGTCCGCGGGCAGGGATACGACGCGAGAATCGCCTGATCCGACCGCCGAGAGGCGCCCAACTCTGGGCGCATCCCAGTCGCCCACCCAAACGACGTCGCCCTCGACCACGAGGAAGGCTGGATTGACAGCAGCGGTATCGATCGTTTCCGAGGTTTCGGTCGCTGGATGGATGCGCGTGAGGCGTCCGATGTCGAAGTTGCTCACCCACAGGTCACCGTAACCCTCCGACCACGCGAGGTCGGTCCCGGCATCGGCAAGGTCGATCGAACGCTGCTCGCCCGTCGCTGGATCGACCTGCGTGACTACGTGTTGCTCGGGTGGACGATCTGCCCCGGCGACTTCAGTGATCCAGAGCGAGCCGCCGCCGTACGCAAGGCCCCGGTAGAAACCCTCGCCGCCAGGGATCGGCCAAGTTGCTTCGAAGTCGAGCGTCGCCGCGTCGATCCGCACGACGTTCGCTCGAAGCCCCGCGCCGCGTGGATAGCAGTTCGCGACCCAGACGTCGCCGGATGGGTCGGCGGCCAGCCCGCACGGCGCTAGTCCGCCTCCGACGACCACGGCGTTGCCCGTCGATGGGTCGATCCGCGTGAGCGTCCGATCGCCTGCATCGCGGAGAGCGCCGGAGTCGATATCACGCAGAACGTAGTGCGTGACCCAAAGGAATCCGCCGGCGGTCACGACGCGGTCCGGTGCGGCGCCGATCGGCACGACATCCGTTGGCTCGAACGTGGTCGGGTCGATCTGGACGAGGCTGTTCGGCAGCACCACCTGAGGCGGCGCTTCCTCCCGGTTCGTCAGCGAGACCCAGAGTACGCCCGCACCAACAAGGAACAGAGCTGCAGCGACAACGGGTGTCCATCTCCGGCGCTTCCGTTTCGGAGGGGCGGGGACCGAGAGAGGCGGAAAGGAGGTGGGAAGGCCGTCGATGTCGAGCTGGTAGAGCCGAACAGGCCGCGAGATGTCCTTCAGTCGGTGCTCACCGAGATCCCTGAACGTGATCCCCGGTAGATCCTCTTCGTCATCCTCGAGGAGACCCGCGGTCGTGTGCGAGACGAGCACCTGCCCTCCATGCCCGACAGCGCTGATCCTCGCCGCCCGATGAACCGACAAGCCGACGTACCGATCGACCGTCAGTTCCGCCTCCCCTGTAAGGATGCCCATACGCACCTTGACGGATGCTCCTCCGGGCCAAGGGTGGGCTGCGAGCGCCTTCTGGCACGCGGCGGCCGCGAGGATGGCGTCCTTCGCACGTGCAAAGGCGACGAAGAACGAGTCGCCCTGGTTGTCGATCTCCCTGCCGCCGTAGACGCCGAACGTTTCCCGGATGAGGCGATGGTGATCGGCGAGGATGTTGGCGTACTCGCGGCGATGCGAGCTGAGAAGCTGCGTCGAACCTTCGATGTCCGTGAACAGAAAGGTCGCCGTGGCTGATGTCGCATCGGGCACGGCCGCATCATCGCGCACGATGGATCCGGTACCAAACTCAGTCGACAACATCGGGGGCAGTAATGGACCCTCAGTCATCTGGATGATGACTCTCGGGCGCCGACTGATGTTTGACGACGGGCTCTTGAACAAGAGGGAGCACCAGATCGAGCGTGGGATCTCCCGAGGTGATTCCACTTAGACCCTGGCGTTACGCGTCACGCGTCGGCCTTCGCTTCGGCCGAAGCCATAGCGCGCACATCCCGACCCGGCGCTTGTACGCGCGAGTCATCGGGAACTGGGGGCCGACTGGGTGGATCGTCGGGAGCTCGAAGACGGATGCCACTGGGAACACCTACTTCGGGGGGAGTTCAGCAGATCCGTGTACGCCTGGAACATATCCGCCGCCGCTAGGCTGTAGTCGGACCATGCCCTCGTAGCTCAGTGGATAGAGCAACGGTTTCCTAAACCGTGTGTCGCAGGTTCGATTCCTGCCGGGGGCACCCCGTGTTGTCACGCGACATCGTGCCCGACATCTCTCGGGACATCGTTGACCGCCCAACTACGTCGGACTGATCGGGCATGGAGCGGGGGGGCGGGGGGGCGGGCCCGCTCGTTCGCACCGGCTCGCTCGATCTCATTACCGGAGTCAGAATCAGTTCGGTGACCAACCGGGACCGGCGAACGGGCGCGATCGCGTTCGGAGCGCTCGGGCTGATGTTCTGCCTCATCCCAGGCGTGGCCTTCGCGATCACGCAGAGCTCCCTCGGAGCGATCGTCGTTGGCGTGCTCATTGCTCTTTCCCCCGCAGTTCTCTTCGCGTATGCGGCATGGGAGAAACCGCTTGTCCGGTTCGCGGTCCGCTGGCTTGAGGAGTTGTTTAGCCCGTAGGAACGCCCCACCAGCAAGTCACCGACAGCCGGCCATGTCAGTTTACGACCACGGTCATGACGGCCACGCTGCTTGTTCAAGAGGTAGAAGCGGTTGACCAGACCGTTGCGAGTCTCCCGCGATGCGCTGAAAGATGGGCGCGAGCGCCCTAGGAGCGAGATGGTCTCCTCTTGGAGGCTCAGGACCGCTCGGATACAGTGCTTCCACTCACGGCTGGCCTGGCGATGCGGGACAGGCCAGCCCGCACCGCAGAAATGTCGTCACGATCTTTTCGCACGGCAGAAGAACCCATCCCCCCGGCATGACCCTCGTGACTGCACGAACCTCATCCGAGGGGTTGCCTCCCTCGACGCTTGTGGGTCGCGCACGGCAGGATGTGGTGATGGCGACCTCCACTGACCCGGCGTCCTCGACCGCCCGGCGCTCGCCGAGGCTGGCCTGGTGGCTCTTCGTCGGGGGACTCGGCGCGCTCGTCGCTTCGTTCGGGCTCCGCATGCTCGGCGACAGGCCCACGACTCCGTCCGACATCACCCAGCCGCTCGGGTTCATGGCGATCGGTGCGGTCGGTCTCCTCATCGCGAGACGCAAGCCGGAGAACGCCCTCGGGTGGGTCTACCTGGGGGTCTGGGTTGCCGTCGGCGTCCTGTTCGCCTTCAGCGATGAGTATGGGTATTGGGCGACGATCACGAACCCCGGAGCCCCGGGGGGAACCGTCGCGGTCTGGCTCACCAACTGGGCGTGGGTACCCATCTTCGGTGTCCTGCTCACCTGGACATTCCTGATTTTCCCGGACGGTCACCTGCCCTCGCCCCGATGGCGGCCGGTGGCGTGGGCGTCGGCGATCGTGACGGTGCTCTGGTCGATCGCGTTCGCGTTCCAGAACGTCGACTACACGGACGCCGCGGGCCGGTCGGTGCCCAATCCGTACACGATCCGATCCCTGATCCCGGTGTTCGACGTCGGCCGGACGGTGCTGGCGGTCGCGTTCATGCTGATGGTCGTCGCGTCGATCGCCTCGCTGGTCGTGCGGTTCCGGCGCAGTCACGGGGACGAGCGACAGCAGGTGAAGTGGGTGATCCTGGCGGCGAGCGTCTTGCTGGTCTTCTTGGCGATCCCCGTGGAGCACGGCAGCGGCGGTCTCGCCGACGACTTCCTCGGGATCGTCCTCGCCCTGATCCCGGCTTCGGTCGGCATCGCGATCCTGAAGTACCGGCTGTACGACATCGACGTCGTCATCAAGAAGACCGTGGTGTTCACGCTGGTCGCCTCCGTGCTGACGGCGATGTACCTGGCCGTGATCGCGCTCGCCACCGTCGGCACCATCTCCCGGGTCCTGGTCGGTGTGCTGTTGCTGGTCGTGACGTTCAACCCGGTGCGACGAGCGGCTCGCTCACTCGCCGACCGGCTCGTCTACGGCCGCCGGGCCACCTCGTACGAGGTCCTGGCGGACTTCTCCGAGCACATGGCGGAGACGTACGCGACCGACGACGTCCTCCCTCGGATGGCGCAGATCCTCGCCGGCGCGACGGGCGCGACCACGGCGACGGTGTGGTTGCGGGTGGGCGGGGAGCTGCGGCCGGCGGCCAGCAGCGGAGGCGAGCTGCCGGCGGCGATCGCGGCGCCCGGTGACACGCTGCCGGCGATTCCCGACGACCTCGCCGTCGAGGTGCGGCACCACGGCGAGCTCCTCGGAGCCCTCTCGGTCTCGACGCCCGCGAACGATCCGCTCGATCCGTCGCGCCGCCGGCTCGTGAGCGATCTCGCCGCGCAGGCGGGTTTGGTGCTCCGCAACGTCCGGTTGATCGAGGAGCTCAAGGCGTCGCGACAACGCCTCGTCGCAGCGCAGGACGAGGAGCGCCGCCGGCTGGAACGGAACCTGCACGACGGGGCCCAGCAGCAGCTCGTCGCCCTCAGCGTCAAGGTGCGTCTCGCGCAGCAGCTCACGAGCCGGGACCCTGAGAAGGCCACGGCCATGCTCGAGGACGTCCAGATGGATGCGACGGATGCGCTCGAGAACCTCCGCCAGCTCGCCAGAGGCATCTATCCCCCGCTCCTGGCCGACAAGGGGCTGGTCGCCGCGCTCGAAGCCCAGGTCAGACGAGCTCCGATCCGGGTCGAGGTCCGGGGCGACGGCGTCGGCCGATACGGCCAGGACGTCGAGGCCGCCGTCTACTTCTCGTGCCTCGAGGCGCTACAGAACGTGGCGAAGTACGCGGAGGCGACGCGAGCCGACCTCGTCCTTTCGAACGGGGAGGGCCTGTTGCACTTCGAGGTCCGCGACGACGGCGTGGGATTCGACACGGCGAGCATCGGATACGGGACGGGCCTCCAGGGGATCGCGGATCGCCTCGCCGCACTCGACGGCTCGGTGGAGATCCACAGCGCCCCGGGGAAGGGAACCACGGTGACCGGGCGGGTCCCGTTCGAGGCATCCGCCTGAACGACCGGCACCGAGGCCTACCGCCACGGGATCGCCAGCTCGATGCCGCCGCCACCAGCTATGTGCTCTGCTAAGGGCAGGTGACCGTCTGCCCAACGAGCTGAGAGCCGGCTATGTCTCTCCTTCGGGGATGACCTGCTCGTCCCACTTCTCCACGGTCTGGACGATCCAGTAGATGGCGAAGAGCACGATCTCCCAGGCCTCCAGGGCGAAGACGGTGTGTCTGCCGAAGATCCGGGTCGTCACGATGATGATGCCGCCAAGGACCATGCCAGCCGCTACCGCCGCGTAGACCGCGCGCCATCTCTTCTCACCCACGCCCCCGTAGTCGAATACCTTGACGACGATCGCACCGATCAAGAAGACGAACATGAGCACGGCCGCGTAGCCGTGGGCCCGCGTGTTGAAGTCGCTCCAGTTCTCGCTCAACCACCAGCCGACGAGCAACACGAGAGCGGTAAGGCCGAGTGACACGCTCGTATCCCCTTGATCCTTGACCGTGGAGATCGTCTTCCCGACGTTGCCCTTGTTCACCGCGAAAGCAAGGAAGAGGGCGATGCCCAGCCCGACCGCCCCGGCGATCAGGAGGGCGTTGAAATTGTTATCGATGTTGTCCACGACCCAGTTGGCCAGCGTGCCGTCGGTCCTGACAGGGAGGAGATCCGGCTCGACGGACCAGCAGTCCCCGACGTCGGTGGTAGGCGCGACGGCGACCACCGGGGCGAGCATGCCCGCGAAGTTCAGGCAGATGTCTTCCCCGTTGGGCCGTCCCTTGTACACGATGAGCGAGAAGCCCACGACGATCATGGCACCGACGAAGATCGCCCGGACAGGCGTGTAGTAATAGGCACTGATGGATGTCTGCCAACAGTCGACCTTGCTGCGTTCGATCGCGATCGAGACCGCCATGAGCACGACGGCCCCGATCATCCCGATCCGCAGATAGCGGTAGGTCTTGATGGCATGATCTTCCGTCAGCTGCTGAGCCGGTGCTGTCATCGCCCCTCCACCTCCTGCGACGCCTGGCCGCGCGTGCCTGAGTCGGGCTCGTCATCGAGAAGCACACGTTTCAAGTCGGGACCGAGAGTCTTCTTCAGGTAGGAGATCGCAAGGTCGTTGGAACAGCTTCCAGCACTAGGTCTCTGAGTCGAATAGCACTTCGTCAGGAAGTAGAGGGTGAAGGCTTCGAATCGGAACGTGAGCTCCCATGCTCTCCAGGAATAGAGCACGTTGAATTCGCACCCGACATAGTTCGTGTACACGCCGTGGTAGTCGACGGTCAGGTAGCTGAATTCGTAGCACCACTTCTTGACCGTGCGTGTCTTCCTGCAGGGATAGGGGATGTAGTACTTCGAGCACCATCCCCAGTAGTGCTCAACCACGTCCACCTGCTGAGCCATGTTCGGCCTCCGATCACCGGCTTCCCCGACCTTGGGGCTCCACCTTCATGCGCTGCCGCCGGGCCACGTGCTGGGGAGTTGATCTCCAAGAGGCCGAGCTCCCTCGAGGAGATCTTGGAGGTGCTCCTCGCACAGATCGATGTAGGTCTGGACCGAGGAGAACTCGATCACGACGGTGGTAGAGACATCCCCGCATCTCGCGCAGCCAAGAACCGACCCCAACGGCACGTGCCTCCTTCCCGTCTACCACTGACTTGCCGGGAGGCGCCGATGGGGTTCACGCTCGCCGATCACGTGCTCTCGCCCGATGATCACGATGTGCACAGCACGAAGTGACCCGGAAGCCGCTAGAACTTGGGGGCGGAGCCGACGACCGTGGCCGGCCGGAACGCTATCCAGGACCTGGGGACATCCGCGATGCCATCGAGGTCGTACAGCTCGATCGACAACAGTTCGGCGGTCGCCGGATCGAAGATGAGCTGTGTTCGCAGCGATGCCCCATCCACGGACAGGGCTCTCCCTCCTCGCCCCAAGGCATCGGTAACGTCCCCGACCTCCCGGACATCTCCGAGCCCCGTAGCCGCCTCCAGAAGGGAGGCCCGGAGATCGGGTGGAGCGTCCCCTTGCGCAAGGAGCTCTCCGATCAGGAGGAAGACCTGCTCATCACCCGGGGGCCGCGGGACGACCTGCCCCGATCGAAGCGCGGCGAGGAGCTCATCTGGCTCCCTTGGGATCCTGCTCAGATCCAACCAGAAACCCTGTCCTGCTCGTGACATCGCCTCCGTCCTATCGCCCGCCCGGGGGACTTTGGGCCGCCCCGCCTCCTCCCACGTTCGACGATCGGCCTCGGAGGCGAATCGAGAGGCGATGACCTCGGTCACCCGGACGGTCGACCCGTCCCCCGCGATCCACGTCCGGAGGTGGAGCCGGGAGATGACGGTGTACGGGGGGCCGGCGTCGACCGGCGTGAACGACTCTCGGCGAAGCTCCTCCGAAACGACCAGGAGATATTCGCCAGGCCCGACCGCCGGCGCTTCGGTCGTGGAAGCGATCTGCGCGAGACGGCGCAGTTCGGCAGCCGCCGCGGTTGAGCCACCTATCGGCCCGATCAGGGCGACGACGATGGCGGCGCCCGCAGCTATCGCTGCCACGGCGGCAGCGGGCAACATGAGATGGCGCCTACCGCGTCTCGTCCGAGCCTCTTCGGATCGGATAGCGCGGACGAGACGTGCACGGGCGCGTTCGATCGCGTCGGCATCCTCCTCGGACTCGCCGAACAGCTGCTCGATCAGGTCGGATTCGTCCATGTCTTCCCTTGCATCGTTCCTCGCGTTCCATCGCCTATTGCCGTTGGAGGCCGAACCTGTTCGCGGAGGCGCGCCCGTGAGCGATGGATGCGAGAGCGCACCGTGCCGACGGGGATCCCGAGTGCCTCCGCCGTTTCTTCGTACGTGAGCTGACCGAGCGCGACCAGCAGGAACGTGTCGCGATCGTCGTCGGAGAGGGTTAGGAGAGCGGCGACCAGCTGAGGCCGCATGCGCTCGGCATCGAGACGCGCGACGTCCTCGGCGGACTCCGCCGCCACCTCCGGCCCCACCTTCCCGAGCGCGGCGAGGTGCTCGCGTTCGTCGCGAAGGTGATGGCGAATGATGTTCGTCGCGATCCCGAACAACCACGGCCGAGCGGAGACGTACGTTGGATCGAACCGAGCCCGCCGCTCGAACGCCACGAGGAACGTCTGGGCGAGGATCTCATCTCCCGTGGTCGGCCCGAGCCGCTTCCGCGCGAAGGCGAGCAGGATCGCCGCGTGCCGTTCGAAGATCTCCGTGAACGCATCCGGATCACGTAGCGACCGCTGGATGATCTCGCTGTCCGTGCTCACAGCACGACGCTAGCGACCCTCTGTAAGTCGCGCCAGCCGTCAGATCCTCCAGCGAAGAGACGTCACCTGGTTGGAGAGCGTTCCGTAGTCAGCACAGTTCGGCGTGCAAAGCTTCACCGTTCCACCGAAGTTCTCGTGCTGGAACTTCCTGTTCGTGTCGCAACCGCCGAACCCCTTGCCCGACTGGAACCGATCGTTCCACGCCGCACCTACATTGGCCACTTGCCAGGTCGTGCTCGAGGAACATGTAGACCCCGCTGTATAGCTGTTGGATTCTCCGGTGAAACTGTTGCTGTCCCATTCGGTGCCTATCACGACGCTCGCGGTGATCCCGAAAGAGTCCAGCGCCTGGTCGGTGAGGTTCTCCGGGGTCAAACCCGCGCCCCCATCCACCGCATGACCCAGTCCGGCCTCCAGAGCCAACTCGTAGGTTCCGAAGCAGCCGACGAGCTCCGGCACGGCGCTCAGGATGGTGCCGATCCTTTCGACGGGGGTGAGGCGGTACACGCAGTGGCCGCCGGCATCAGCCCGCGTGGGCTGAGCGATCCCCACGAGTGTCACAACGACGACGGCCATCCGACCGATCCTCTTCACGGCTGACCCACCCCCCAGATCGATGTCACGTCAACGATCCGGACGGTATGGCGGAGCGGCTCAGGGCTCGATGACGGGACCGCTACGGCTCCTCACCGATTCGAAACGGCCACGGTGAACCGTCTCGCCCTCCTACGGAAAGAGCTATTCGTGACGATCCCGACGGTGTTCATGGTGGGGGTTGACCGACTTCCGCTCGTTCCCGAATACCTGAACCTGGGATCCGTCGTGGTGGTGGCGCCCGACCAGGACACCCTCCGCCGATGGGTCTGGGAACAGGCCGACAGCGATCCGCCCGCAGCCGATCGCGATCTCGAGCCCGGAACGGTCGTGGATCTCGCGGGGCGCCGGATCATCTCCGATGGCGCCATGCTCCCCCTGAGCGATCTCGAGTACCGCGTCTTGAGCGCTTTGCTCTCCCCTCCCGGCCGGGCGATCTCGTTCCGCGAGTTGCGCTCAACGGGGTGGGGGGACTCGCCGGAGATCCCAGCCGACATCTACTCAGTGAGAGCCCTCGTTCAACGCCTGCGAGCCAAGTTGCAGATAGCGGATGCGCCGCTCACCGTCGAGGCGGTCCGCGGCTTCGGATTCCGCGCCGTCCCATCGACTCCAAGCGATCGCTTCGGGACCGACGAGCAGCGCAGGGAGGCTTGATCCGGTTCGGGCGATCGAGCCGGCACGCCACCGAACGAGTCGTCGGCGCCGTTCAGGAACGAAGGGAGCTAAGAGCTCTCTCGATCGCGGTTGCCTGATGTCGGACCGATGCTTCCGACGGTCCCCCCGGTGCCGAGCGAGTCGCGATCGCGCGATCGGGATCCAGCAGCGAAGCGCCCTCCGGCAGGCCGAACGTCGTCCACTCTGCTGTGGTCAGGTCGGTCAGCGACCGACCTTCCCCCTCGAGGCGGCGCAACAGATCCCCCGTCATCCGGTGAGCCTCACGGAACGGCACGCCGGCCCGCACGAGGCCCTCCGCGACATCCGTCGCGAACAGACCGGGATCAGAGGCCGCCCGTCGCATCGTGGCGACATCGAATCGAGTTCGCTCCACCATCCCAACGAGCGCCGCGAGCACGAGCTCGAGCGTATCGGCCGCAGCGAACGCGGGTTCCTTGTCCTCTTGCAGGTCGCGGTGGTAGCCGAGCGGGAGCCCTTGCAACACGGCGCAGAGGCCGGCGAAACCCGCCGCGATCCTGGCCGGCTTCGCTCGGGCGAGCTCAGCCGGGTCGGGGTTCCGCTTCTGCGGCATCATGCTCGACCCCGTCGCGTCCTCGTCTGCGAGCTCGGCCCATCCGAGCATGGGGTCGGTCCAGCGGATGAGGTCCGCCGCGAGGCGGGACAGGTGCACCGAGCAGATCGACGTCGTCGCGAGGAACTCGAGCACGAAGTCGCGATCCGAAACGGCGTCGATCGAGTTCTCGAACGAGCGTGAGAAGCCGAGATCGTGAGCCGTCGTCGCGGGGTCGAGACCGAGCGTCGACGTCGCGAGCGCCCCCGCGCCGAGCGGGGACACCACCGCCCGACCCGCCCACTGGTCGAAGCGCTCGAGGTCGCGAACGAGCGGCCACGTGTGCGCTAGTAGGTGGTGTCCGAGCGTCACCGGTTGCGCGAAGCGACCATGGGTGGTGCCCGGCATCGCCGAGTCAGCGTGCTCCCGTGCGTGCGCCAGCAACACGTCGATCAGGCCCGTCGCGAGGTCACGGATCCTTGCGTGCGCGTCAAGGAGCCAGAGACGCAGGTCGGTCATCACGAGATCGTTCCGCGACCGTCCGGCGTGCAATCGCGCCCCGAGGTCACCGAGGCGGTCGATGACGCCGCGCTCGATCGCGGAATGCACATCCTCGTCCGCGTCGTCGAAGGAGAAGGTGCCGTCCGAGATCTGGTGTCCCACCTCCACGATCGCGGCCGCGAGCGCGTCGCCATCGGGATCGGTCAGCAACCCGGCGCGGCTCAGCGCTCGCACATGCGCGACCGACGCCCGTACGTCCTGTTCGGCCATGCGGACGTCGAACCCCAGCGAACGTCCGAGCGCGCGAGCCTCAGGTGCGGATCTTCTGGTGAGTCGACCGGACCAGAGCGGACGCGTCTCGCCGCTCACCGATCGCCCTGCACGGTGGACCACACACGGAGCGGCAATCCCGCCAGCCGGATGTAGCCCGAGGCATCGGACTGGTCGAACGCGTCGTCCGATCCGTAGGTGGCGAGGGACAGGTCGTAGAGGGAGTACTCCGAACGGCGTCCGACGACCGTGCACGCACTCGTCTCGAAGCGGAGCCGTACCTCGCCGCTCACGTGTCGCTGCGATGCATCCACGAACGCGTCCAGGGCCCCGCGCAGCGGTGAGAACCATTGCCCGTCGTACACGAGCTCCGCCCATCGCCGCTCGATCTCGGGTTTCGCGCGAGCGAGCTCGCGCTCAAGGGTCAGGTCCTCGAGCGCCCGGTGCGCGGCGATGATCGCGAGCGCGCCCGGCACCTCGTAGAGCTCGCGCGACTTGATCCCGACCCGACGGTTCTCGATCATGTCGACGCGTCCGTAGCCGTATGACCCGCCGATCCGATCGAGTTCGCGGATCAACGCCGGCAGTGGAAGCAGGTCCCCGTCGAGCGCGATCGGCAGGCCCTCGTCGAACGCGAGCACCACCTCGGTGGGCGCCGCCGGACCCGGCCCGATCATCGCGGTTCGCTCGAATGCGTCCTCCGGGGGAGCCGACCACGGATCCTCGAGCGGCCCGCACTCCACGGTGCGACCCCACAGGTTCTCGTCGACGGAGTACGCGCTCGCCACGTCGGCCACCGGGATGCCCCACTCCTCAGCGAGCGCGAGCGCCTTCTCGCGTGGGATGTCCGCGTCCCGGATCGGCGCCAGCACCTCCACGTCGGGGGCGAGCACCGCGAACGCCAGCTCGAAGCGAACCTGGTCGTTGCCCTTCCCGGTGCAGCCGTGCGCGACCGTGCGGGCTCCGGTCTCGCGCACCACGCGGATGACCTCCTCGGCGATCAACGGTCGGGCGAGCGAGGACACCATCGGGTACTTCTGCTCGTACAACCCGTTCGCCCTGATCGCACGCGTGAGGTAGTCACCGGCGAACCGCTCGACCGCGTCCACCACCCTCACGTCGGCCGCTCCCGCGAACATCCCCCGCTCCCGGACCTCGACCAGATCTTCCTGCTGGCCGACGTCGACCGTGACGGCGTGGACCTCGTACCCGCGCTCGGCGAGCCACCGAACGGTGATCGACGTGTCTAGCCCACCGCTGTAGGCGAGCACGGCGAGAGGCGCGCTCATCCGGCCGACTCCGAGAGACGGCCAAGCACCCGCTCGAGGCGGCGCGCGTTCACTCCCTCACGACCCAGAACCAGGATCGTGTTGTCGCCGGCGATCGTCCCCGCCACCTCCGCGAGTCCGGCCCGGTCGATCCCCTCGGCGAGCGCGGCGGCCGCGCCACCCGGTGTCTGGATCAACAGCCCGGCGTCGGTGCGAACGTACGAGAGGGCGAACTCCTCCAGCAGGTGCCGGAGCATCGTCTCGGGCCCGTGCCAGGACACCGTCCCGGGCACGACGTAGCGGAGGCCCTCGTGATCGTGCGCGCGCGCGAGCCCGAGCTCCTCCACGTCTCGCGAGATCGTCGACTGCGTGGCGTCGATCCCGAGGTTCGCGAGTCGCTCGCGGATCTCCCCTTGGCTCGCGAGCTGCTCGTGCGCGACGAGCTCGAGGATCGCGTGGTGACGCTTGGCCTTGGACTCGCCGCCCGGGCTCATGCCGCCACCTCCGCCAGCGCCTGCGCGACGGCCTCGGCGCCCTCCGCCGCGTCCGACGGCGCGAGGGTGAGCGGCGGCGACATGCGAAGGACGCTCGGTCCGGCCTCGGTCACGAGGACGCCGTGACGGATCGCGGCGAGGGCGACGTCGCGGGCCAAGAGCCCGGCGGTGAGCTCGAGGCCGCACAGCAGGCCGCGGCCGCGCACACTGGAGATCGTCCCATCGGGCACCGCACGAGCCAGCTCCATCCGGAGGATCTCGCCCGTTTCGCGGGCGTTCGCGAGGAGGTCTTCGTTCTCGATCACCTCGATGGTCGCCAGCGCCGCCGTGCTCGGCACGGGTCCGCCGCCGAAGGTGGAGCCGTGCTCACCGGGCTCGAACGCGAGCTCCGCGCGCGCGACCACAGCCCCGATCGGGATCCCGCCCCCCAGCCCCTTGGCGAGGACGACGACGTCGGGAAGGACCTCCGCCGCGGAGATCGCCAGCCAGTCGCCGCACCGACCCGAGCCCGACTGGACCTCGTCCACCACGAGGAGAGCGTCGTGCGCGTCGCACAGGTCGCGGGCCGCGCGCAGGTACGCCGGATCGAGTGGGATCACACCGCCTTCCCCCATCACCGGCTCCAGGAGCACGGCAGCCGTGCGATCACCGACGGTCGCCGCGAGGGCGTCCAGGTCGTTCGGCGGTGTGAAGTCGAACCAGTCGACCAGTGGCTCGAACCGCGCCCTCTTGGACGGCTGGCCGGTCGCGGCCAGCGCTCCCACCGTCCGTCCGTGGAACGACCCCTCGAGCGACACGATCCGGTCGCGTCCCCGGGAGAGACCGCGCATGCGCGCGAGCTTCAACGCCGCCTCGACGGCCTCGGCGCCCGAGTTGCAGAGGAAGGTGCGTGCCTCCGGGATCGGCAGCAGCTCCGCGAGCCGGGCCGCCAGTGCCGCCTGGGGTGCGCTGTGGAACAGGTTGCTCACGAGGCCGAGCGTCGCGGCCGCCTCCGAGACGGCGTCGACCCACGTCGGGTGGGCGTGGCCGATCGAGAGCGCGCCGATCCCGCCCGCGAAGTCCAGGTAGGTGTTCCCCTCGTCGTCCCACACGCGCACATCGCGGCCGCGGACGAGGGTCACCGGGTACCGCACGTACGACTGCATCACGAGCGCATCGCCGGGCGGGATCACGACGCCTCCTCCCTGATACCCGAGCCCACCGGTGGGGTGTCGGCCGTGACCATCGTGCCGATCCCCTCCTGGGTGAACAGCTCGAGGACGAGCGCATGCTCGACCCGCCCGTCGACGAGGTGGACCCGGTCGACTCCTGCCTCGATCGCGAGGACGGCGCTCGCGAGCTTCGGGATCATGCCCCCGTCGACGACGCCGGTCATCGCGAGGAGCTCCTCGACCCCCGACACCGAGAGCTCCGAGAGGAGATCCCCCGCCGGGCCGATCACGCCGGGCACGTCACTCAGGAACACGAGCTTCTCGGCCTCGAGGCCGATCGCGAGCTCGGCCGCGACCGTGTCGGCGTTCACGTTGTACGGCTGCCCGGCGCCGTCGACCGCGATGGATGCCACGATCGGGACGAAGCCCTTCTCCAGGAGCGCGAGCACCACGGCCGGGTTCACCCGCTCCACCTCCCCGACGAAGCCGAGATCCAGATCCGATCGCCTCTTCGCGATCACGAGGCTCCCGTCCACTCCGGAGAGGCCCACGGCCGGCACGCCACACGACGCGAGCATCGCGACCACCTCGGTGTTCAGCTTGCCCGCGAGCACCATCGTCGCCACGTCGAGCGTCTCCGCGTCCGTCACGCGCAGCCCGTCGACGAAGCGCGTCTCGAGCCCGAGCCTCGTGGAGACCTGGGTGAGTTGCGGGCCGCCGCCGTGCACGATCACCACGTGGACCCCCGCGCTCTGCAGCAGCGCGACGTCGTCGGCGAAGGACCGAGCGAGCGGTGTCGCCTCCATCGGTGCGCCTCCGTACTTGACGACGATCGTCTTCCCCCGATGCTCGCGCATGAACGGCAACGCCTCGACGAGCACCCTCGCCTTCGCGACCGTGCGCTGTCGCGCCATCGGAGGCGGGACGATCATGTCGTGTACTCCCCGTTGATCCGCACGTAGTCGTAGGAAAGATCCGCCCCCAGGGTGCGGTGCCGCGCCGAGCCGTCGCCGATCGACACGCGGATCTCGATCTCGGCGGACCCCATCGCGAGGCGCGCTCGCTCCTCCAGCCCCCCGCCTTCGAAGTACTCGAGCGGGATCACACCGCCACGGACGACCTGCGCCTCGCCGATCCACACGTCCACGGCGGTGGGATCGACCTCTGCCCCGGCGGCCCCCACGGCTTGCAGGATCCGGCCCGGGTTCGGGTCGCCGCCGAACGCGGCCGTCTTCACGAGCGGCGAGTCCGCTACGGCCCGCGCGATGAGGCGCGCGTCCTTCTCGCTGGCGGCGCCCTCGACGTCCACCTGCATCACGTGCTGGACGCCCTCGCCGTCGGCGAGCAACTGACGAGCGAGCGAGGCGGCGACGTCGGCCAAGGAGGTGGCCAAGGCATCCCACTCGCGGGTGCCCGGCTCGATGGGCGCGGTCGCCGACGGCGAGGCGCCGCTCGCGAACGCCAGCACGGTGTCGTTCGTGCTCGTGCAGCCGTCGACCGTGAGCGCGTTGAAGCTCGGGGCGAGCTCCTCGACCGCGAGGCGCTGGAGGTCGGCGGTCGCGACCGCCGCGTCCGTCGTGACGAACGCGAGCATCGTGGCGAGGTTGGGTGCGATCATGCCGACGCCTTTCGCGCAGCCCCCGACGCGGAACTCGGGCGTCCGCGACGAAGCCTCCTTCGGAACCGTGTCCGTCGTGAGGATCGCGCGGGCGAAGCCGTCCCCCCCGTCCACCGACAGGGACGCGGTGAGCGCGGGCAGCGCACCGAGCAGCTCGGGCATGCGGATCGGCTCGCCGATCACGCCCGTGGAGCAGGCCAGCACCTCCTCGGGATCGAGGCCGATCCCCGCCGCCGCGGCCGCCGTGGCGCGCTCGGCATCCTCCGCGCCTCGCTCTCCGGTCGCGGCGTTCGCCTGACCGCTGTTGACGAGCGCGGCTCGGGCGCGCCCGAGCGCGAGCCGGGAGCGGGAGAGGTGGACCGGCGCGGCCTGGACGCGGTTCGTCGTGAAGACCCCGGCCGCCGTCGTCCCCGGCCCGCCGACGACCAACCCGAGGTCGGGCTTCCCGCTTCGCTTGAGTCCCGCGGACAGGCCGGCGGCCGCGAACCCAGCCGGGTACGTGAGGCTCATGGATACAGGCCCTCCGTCGCCAGACCGGCCGTCTGGTCGACGCCGAGCGCGACGTTCAGGTTCTGTACAGCCTGCCCCGCCGCACCCTTGCCGAGGTTGTCGATGGCGCCGATCACGACCGCCGTGCCGGTACGCTCGTCGGCCGCGGCTTGGAGCTCGACGACGTTCGTGCCGCGCACGCGCTTCGAGTCGACCATCGCGCCCGGCGTCAGAACGCGAACGAACGGTCGCTGGGTATACGCAGCCGAGAGCGCGTCGATCAGATCGTCGGTGGAGACGCCTTCCGCGAGCGGCGCGTAACACGTCACCACGACGCCTCGCACCGCCGGGACGAGGTGCGGCACGAACAGGACCGGCACGTCTTTGCCCGTCGCACGTTGGAGGCCGCGCTCGATCTCGGGTGTGTGCTGATGCCCGGGGAGGCGGTAGGGACGGATCGAATCCTCCGCGGAGCTGAACTGCGTCGCCTCCTCGGGCCGGCGTCCCGCACCCGAGAGTCCGGTCTTGCCATCGACACGGATGGGCCCGGACAACACGAGTCCTTCGGCGAGCAGCGGCGCCAGGCCGAGGATCGCCGGCGTGGGAAAGCACCCGGGGTTGGCGACGAGTTGCGCGTCACGCACGTCCGATCCGAACAGCTCGGTGAGGCCGTAGACCGCCTTGTCGACCCAGCCGGGAGCCGGGTGCTCGAAGCCGTACCAGGCCGGGTAGTCCTCGGGACGCAGCCGGAAGTCACCACCGAGGTCGATCACGCGAATACCCGCCTCGAGGAACCCCGGAGCGAGCTCCGCGGTCGTGCCGCGGGGAAGCGCGCAGAAGACGACCTCTGCTTCCGCCGCGAGGGTAGGGGGGTCGAGCTCCTCGATCGCCGCGAGCACGTGTCCGGCATCGGGGAGGGATGCCAGGTGAGGGTGCGCCTCCGCGAGCGTGCGGCCGGCTGCGGCGGAGGCGGCGAGGGTGGTCATGCGGACGGCGGGATGACGAGCCAGGATCCGAACGAGCTCACCGCCCGCATACCCGGACGCGCCGAGAACGGCGATGCGGCGACGAGAGCCGGGCTCGGTGGGGGGCATGGTGGATAAATATGCGAACTATGCATGGAACTGTCAACTCACTGCCGCTACCGCCTCCACCTGGCTTTCGCGGCGGTGATCATCCTCGCGACGGTGTCCGGTCGCAGGTCGAGCCGTCCGGCGATCTCGTTCAGCGTCTTCTTCCCCGTGATGTGGAGAGCGAGCGCGAGGTTCTGCTGGGACTCCGTCCACGACTCCGCCGGTCGCTCGGCGCGAGAAGGCACTCCGCTCGGGGCGGCGGCCTGACGGGTTCGGGTCCCCGCCCGCCGGAGCCGGCCGTGTGAGATCGAGGAAGGCCGTCGGGAGTCCTGGTAGCGACCGCCTGCCATCTCCTCCTGGGTACGTTCGTCGAGGATCACGTACTGGTCGGACGCCTTGTTGACACCCACAGACGCGATCGTCAGCGGCCGCCTGTTCCTCGCCTGACAATCCGGCTTCATGCAGTAGTCGTACTTCTCGGCGCGCTCCGGATGTAGTTCGGTCCCACAGGTGACACATCGAGCCATCTGCCACATCTCCCCTTCACAGCTGAGAACGGTGCAACGCCGGAACGGCCCGAGTGATTCCTGCCGAGGCCCCTGCGCGAAAGGGCCGACACCCATCGCCGCCCGTCCGCTCCTCAGCTTCGAGTCGATACCCTGGCGTGGTGGACGTCGCAGGGTTCATCGCGGTCGCAACGCTCGTGGTCGTGACGCCGGGCCCCGACATGACCCTCGTGGCGCGGAACACGTTCGCGGGCGGTCGCATCTCCGGGCTCGCCACTTCGGCAGGGACGTGCTCGGGCCTGCTCGTGCACGCGACGGCGGCGGCCGTGGGCCTCTCCGCGGTGCTCCTCGCGTCGTCGCAAGCGTTCACCGTGGTGAAGATCGCCGGCGGCGCCTACCTGATCTTCCTCGGGATCCGAACCATCATCGGCGCCGGCCGGGCTACGTCCGTCCGTGAAGCCGAGAAGGCGACCGATCCGTGGGCCGCCTATCGGCAAGGTGTGCTGACCAACGTCCTCAATCCGAAGGTAGGAGTGTTCTTCCTTTCTTTGTTGCCGCAGTTCGTCGACCCGGGTCCAGGATTCACGTGGCGGCTGTTGCTGCTCTCCGGACTCTTCATCGCGATGGGGTTGATCTGGCTCACCGTCTACACGCTCGCGCTGCACTCGGTGAGCGCTTTCGTCGGCCGCCCCCGAGTCAGGACCGTGATCGAACGGGTGAGTGGGGGTGTGCTCGTGCTGCTCGGCGCCCGACTCGCGCTCCAGCGACGCTAGTCGCGGTGGTCATGTCTGGCCCACGATCGCGCGGGTGATGAGGACCGGCGTTCGCTGATCGTCGACACCTTGTCCGATGCGCTCGGCCGTCATCGAAGGCATCCGTCCGAACGAGGTCGCGATCTGCGAGACGAATGCCGCCCCCGTTGGGGTGACGAGCTCTCCCATCTGTCCCGTGTCTTCGAGGGGCAGATCGTGGAGCAACTCGGCGGTCGCGGGGGCGGGGACGGGGAGGACGCCGTGATGTGTACGCACCGTGCCACCCCCAGTGGGCATGGGCGAGACCACCACCTGTTCGGGTCCGAGGGTCTCGAGTGCGACCGCCGACCCGACGATCGCCATCACCGAACGCGGAGCACCGACCTCCTGGAAGGTGACGGTCTCGAGCGTCGAGTCGTGCACATGAGCTTCCGCTCTGGCCAGCCGCTGATACACGCCGAGCACCACGTCCCTCACTCCGGAGGAGAGCTCGGACCGCTCGATCATCGCGGCCACGTCGTCCAGTCGAGTGAAGTGGGACACCTGGGGCGCGCTCACCTCGACACGCCTCGTGCGTTGTCCGCCGATGCGCACCTCGGAGGAACGGATCGTGCAGCCTTCCCAGAGGGACCGGAGGCGCCGAGTGATCTGCGCAGCGTCGGCGCCCGCGTCGATCAGCGCGGCCAACGAGGCGACGGCGTTGATTCCTCGCAGGCAGTCGAGATAGAGGATCCTCACGTATCGAGGATCCGGAGCGCGGCCATCGCGGCGCCGACACCGTTATCGACGTTGACGACGACCACCCCCGGCACGCAGCCGGAGAGCATCCCCAGTAGCGCTGCCAGACCGCCGAACGACGCTCCGTAGCCGACGCTCGTCGGCACCGCGATCACGGGCGTCGAGACGAGACCCGCGACGGCCGACGGAAGGGCGCCCTCCATGCCGGCAACGACGACCACGACGCCGGCTGCCTCCAACGTCGGACGCTTGGCGAGGAGTCGGTGGATCCCCGCCACGCCCACGTCGACGATCCGCTCGACCGTGAGTCCGAACGCCTCGGCGACGATCGACGCCTCCTCCGCCACCCGCAGATCCGAGGTGCCCGCGGCCACCACCGCGAGGGTGCCGAGCCGGCTGGACGACGGATCGAGCACGATGAGATCGGCGCGAGCGTGATGGACGGCACCGGGCTGGACCTCGGCGACGGCCCGGAACTGCGCCGTCGTAGCTCGAGATACCACGACGGGGCGGACGCCAGATCGGACCAGTTCCGTGACGATCGCGGCGACCTGCTCCGGCGACTTGCCGGGCCCGTAGACGATCTCGGGCTGGCCGGTCCTCGCCTCGCGGTGGACGTCCACCTTCGCGTCGTCGAGATCGACGAACGTCATCCCCTCGAGGCGCGCGAGCGCGTCGTCCGGAGCGAGCGTTCCCGAGGCGACGTCGCCGAAGATCTTCCGGATCTGGTCCTGGTCCATGTGGGGAGTATCCCGCGCCGGTGCCGATAGGCTCTCGGCCACGATGGGCGTGGATCCGGCGGCCAAGCTCCACGACCTCCGCGGGTTGCTCGGCGAGCTCTCCGAGGCCGTCGTCGCGTTCTCCGGAGGAGCCGACAGTGCCCTGCTCGCGGTGGTCGCCCACCAGGTCATGGGCGACGGGATGGTCGCCGCGATCGCCGATTCACCGTCCCTGCCGAGACATGAGTTGACCGAGGCTAGGCGCTTCGCCCGCGATCACGCCTTCGCCCTCGAGACGATCGAGACCAGGGAGCTCGAGGATCCGAGGTATCGGCGCAACTCGGCGGACCGCTGCGGCTTCTGCAAGGACGCACTCCTGGACGGCATGACCGACCACCCGCTGCTGTCGGGGCGCACCCTCCTCCTCGGTGTGAACACGGACGATCTCCAGGAGCACCGGCCGGGTCAGGCCGTCGCACGGGGCCGAGGCGCCCGCTTCCCGCTCGCGGAGGCGGGGCTCTCGAAGGAGGACGTTCGAAACCTGTCCCGCGAACTCGGGCTGGAGACCTGGGACAAGCCCGCCGCCGCATGTCTCGCATCGAGGATCGCCTATGGGGTTCCCGTCACCGCCGAGGCGCTCGCGCGTGTCGAACGATCGGAGGATGCCCTACGGTCGCTGGGCCTGTCGGGAGACGTTCGGGTCCGCGACCATGGGGCCGACATGGCTCGGATCGAAGTCGATCCGAGCAGGTTCGACGACCTGCTGGCTCTCCGGAAGGAGGTCGTCGTGGGTCTGCGGGATGCGGGGTTCCGCTACGTGACCGTCGACCTCGAGGGCTTCCGTTCCGGGAGCCACAACCTCGCGCTCATCTCGCTGCAGTCGCTCCGCCGCTAGGTTCCCTTACGACCGCTCCGATCCCGTCGGGGCACGCTGTTAGGGTCGGCGAGGTGCCCGACCTCGAGGCCGTTCTCGCCGGACTGAACGATTCCCAGCGTGAAGCCGCTCTCGCACTGCGCGGGCCGGTCGCCATCCTCGCCGGAGCGGGGACGGGCAAGACCACGACCATCACGCATCGCATCGCGTGTCAGGTCCGAAGCGGCGAGTTCGACGCGTCGCAGATCCTCGCCGTGACCTTCACCGACAAGGCCGCCGGTGAGCTGAAGCGGCGACTCCAAGAGCTCGACGTCGAAGGGGTCGAGGCGCGGACCTTCCACTCGGCCGCGCTGTCACAGCTCTCGCGACTCTGGTCCTCTCACACCGGTGAACCGCTTCCCGACGTGCTCGACCACAAGGCTCCGGTCATCGCCTCGCTCGCGAACGCTCTGCCGCCGCCGCACAAGTTCCTTCCCCGGCGCGAGCTCGCCGGAGAGATCGAATGGGCCAAGAACCGGATGATCCCGCCGGCTCGCTACCTCGCCGAGCTCGGCGACCATGACCCGCCGATCCCGGCGGAGCTGATGCTCCGCATCTACGACGGATACGAGCGACGCAAGCGGGCGATGGACAGGCTGGACTTCGAGGACATGCTCGGACTCGCGTTGAAGCTCTTCGACGAGCACCCTGATGCCGCGCAGACCGTCCGATCCCGCTTCTCCGCCTTCACCGTGGATGAGTTCCAGGACGTGAACCCGCTGCAGGCGGCACTGCTCGAGCGATGGCTCGGCAAGCGCGACGACCTCTGCGTCGTGGGAGACGACTACCAGACGATCTACGCGTTCACCGGCGCGTCTCCCCAACACCTGCTGGACTTCACGCGACGGTTCCCACACGCGACGGTCGTCCGCCTGGAGGAGAACTACCGCTCCACTCCGGAGGTGCTCGAGCTCGCGAACCGGCTCGCGCCTCGTCTGGGCGGGATCCGGAAGACCCTTCGGTCTCACGTGCCCTCGGGCCCACCCCCGATCGCGCGCGCCGTACCCGACGAGGTCGCCGAGATCGCCGTCATCGTCGAGGCCGTCCGGCGGCTCCATCACGAGGAGACCGTGCCGCTGGAGGAGATCGCGGTGCTGTATCGGATCAATGCCCGCTCGGAGCCGTTCGAGGAAGCCTTCGCCGCCGCCGGCATCCCGTACCAGGTGCGCGACGGGGCGTTCCTCCGGCGCCCCGGACCGCGCGCGGTCCTGCAGCGGCTGAAGCGAACGAGCGCCGTCGCCGGCGTGCTCGAGGCCGTCGTGGGCATCACCGATCACCTCGGCTACGACCCCGAGGCCTCGCCCGACGCCGACGAAGAGGTCACCCGCCAGTCCGACCTCGCTCGGATGCGCTCCCTGGCGGCGGAGTTCGAGGGCGCCGATCCCGGCGGCGACCTCGCGGCGTTCCAGGCGGAACTGGCCCAGCGGTTCTCCACCGCGCACAACGGCCGTGGGGTGAACCTGCTCACCTATCACCGCGCGAAGGGTCTGGAGTTCGACGCCGTGTTCCTGCCGCGGCTGGTCGACGGGGAGCTCCCGTTCCGTTCGGGGCGAGCCAAGGCGGACCCCCAGGAGGAGCGCCGGCTGCTCTACGTCGGGATCACGCGAGCCCGTCGGTACCTCTTCCTCACGTGGCCGGTCGAGGGTCGCTCTCGGCCGAGCCCGTTCCTGGATGAGCTGGCGCTCTTGCCCTCGAGGCCGCCGGGAAGATCATCGGCTCCCGGCCCGTCCATCAACGTGGGACGAGGAGGCCCGCTGTTCGACCGGTTGAAGGAATGGCGCCGCGAACGCGCGCAGGCGGACGGCGTGCCCGCCTACGTCGTGTTCCACGACCGAACGCTGGCCGAGATCGCCGAGCGGGGGTGCAAGGACCGGGCGGACCTGGCGGCCGTCTCGGGCGTCGGACCCGCGAAGCTCGAGCGATACGCGGACGAGGTCCTGGCGATCGTCGCGGCGGATTAGCGCTCGCTCCCTGGAAGATCGGGGCTTCGGGCTTCGATCGCGCGGTCCTGCTCGTCCTCGTCCCGATGCACACGGATATCCGAGAGACCGGCGTCCTTCAGGGCGGCCGCCACCTCGCCGGCTTGGTCGCCGCCGAGCTCCAGGAGCACGCTTCCGCCGGAGCGGAGCCAACCCGCGGCCGCTTGGGCGACCTCGACCAGCACCGCCGTCCCGCGCCGTCCGCCGTCGAGCGCGCGACGTGGCTCGTAGGCGAGCACGTCTCTCCGCAGGAGATGGAGCTCTTCCGTGGGCACGTAGGGGACAACGGCGGTCATGACGTCGACGCGCCCGCGCAACGCCGGCGGCAACGGCTCGTCGAGGTCACCCACGAGGGCGCGGACGCCGTTCGCGCGCGCGCAGGCGACGGCCACCGGATCGAGGTCGGTGGCTACGACGGTGGCCCCGGGATGGGCCGAGCCCAGGACCGCCGCCACCGCCCCGCTCCCCGTGCACAGGTCCACGGCGATCCCGTCGGCCGGCAGGAGTGTGACCGCCCGCCGGGCGAGCGCCTCCGTGTGCGGCCTGGGCACGAACACCCCTGGGTCGACATGGACACGGAGATCACAGAAGCGCACCGACCCGGTGACCCAGGCCAGCGGCTCCCCGCGCAGCCGGCGATCGAGCAGTTCCTCGATCGCCCCGATGCCCTCGTTCGATGCCTCGAGCAGGGCGTCGGTCTCCGCAACGGGAGCGACACAGCCGGCCGTGGCCAGCGCGTGGACGATGCGCATCCGTTCCTCGACCGAATCGTCCATAGGGTGCGGTGCACCTCCGACAGCGGAGTCCAACCTCTTACACGAAGAGCGGCTTCAATGAGTGACGCCGGACGAGGTCGCGCATGGGTTCGTCGCCGGGGCGCTCCCCGGTGAACCCCTCCGCGGCCGCGAGCACCTGCGGCAAGAGGCGAACCTCGCCGGCCGTGTTGAGGAACACTCCCTCGCGACCGAGCACCCACTGGACCGCGAGGTCGATGTCCAGCTGCTGGGTGAGCGGTTCGTACCAGGTGGACGCCGTCTGCGGACGACCGTCCCAAGGTGCGAGCGCGATCGACTTGATCGTCTGCATCGCGACCCCGTTCTTCGCGCAGGTCGCAGCCAGCGCCTCGAACTCCGCCGCGTAGCGATCGTCCTGCATCTGCCGGAAGTTGTACGGCAGCAGCACCGAGTCGAACGGGAAGCGCGCGAGCGAGCGACGGTGCATGGCCGGGACCGAGAGCCCATGCCCGGTGACCCCGATGAAGCGAACGAGGCCCTCCTCGCGAGCCTCGACCGCCGCCTCGAGCGCACCGCCTTCGCGCAAGGCGAACTCCCACTCGATCACGTCGACCAGGTTGTGGAGTTGCAGGAGGTCGATGTGGTCGACGCCCAGCCGTTCCAGCGAGCGGTGGAGTTCCTCCTTCGCGTCTTTGTAGTCGCGCTTGTCCGTCTTGGTGGCGACGAAGAACTTCGCCGGATGCCTCTTGAGCCACGACGCGATCCGAAGCTCGGAGTCTCCGTAGGAAGCGGCGGTGTCGATGTGATTCACGCCGTGTTCGAGGAGGAGTTCCAGCGTCCGCTCTGCGTCCGCGTGCGACACGTGGCTGAGCGCCGCGGCGCCGAAGATCGTGCGCGTGCTCTCGTGCCCGGTGCTGCCGAATGGGGCCGTCGTGATCAGGCGCAGAGCCTACCTCTGCCTCGTGGATAGCCTTTCGGTCACCGCCCGATGCCCGAACGTCGGCCGGGCGAGCGACGGTCGAACTCGCGGCCACACTGGTCAGCCGGGGTCATCCCGGATTGATGCGAAGGAACCATCGTCCCAGGTCAAAAGGGTGCCGATACCTGTTTCCGGGTACCACCTGTGGAACCAGCCCCGATGGCCGGACAGCGATGGAAGGAGCGAACGTGAGCGGAACGAGTAGCTCGACGGAGAGAGCGGAGGAGTCATCCCCGATCCGCGTCCTGGTCGCCGACGACGAGGAGACGGTCGTCGATGTCCTTCGTGCGCTCATCGGATCGGACCCGTCGCTCCGCTTCGTCGGGGCGGCTCACAACGCCGAGGACGCGATCGAGCTGACGGTGCGCGAACGTCCGGACGTCGTCCTGCTCGACGTGCGCATGCCCGGAGGCGGAGGGCTGCGCGCGACACGCGAGATCACGAAGCGATGCGCGCCGACGAAGGTGGTGGCCCTCTCGGCGCACGAGGACTCGGACACGGTGATCGGGATGATCAGCGCGGGGGCGAGCGCCTACGTCCCGAAAGGCGACTCGACGGACAAGATCCTGCGGACGATCCATCGAACGATCGACGCGAACTACATCGTCGCCGAGCAGCAGCCGCAGCTCACCCTGATCTCCCCGATGCTCCCTCGGCGCACGCAGCAGAGCACCGCGGTCGCGAAGGCGATCCTGGAGGGGGCGATCGCCGCCGAGTTCGAACCGATCGCGGATCTCGTCACAGGCCGGATCGTCGGCGTCGACGCCCGGCCACGCGTGGCGACACTTCCCCACCGTTCCTATGACACCTGGCTCGCAGATGCCGAGGCCGCCGACCTCCTCCTCGACATGGAGATGGCCGCGTTCCGGGCGAGCCTCGCGGCGCTGCCCGTGATCGCCGAGGACCTCTTCCTCGAGTTCGAGGTGACGCAGTCGACCGCGACGGAGGGACGATTCCGCCGAGCCATCCGACGGCCGATCGCCTCTCGCATCGTTCTGGGATTCTCATCGCTCGCCGCCGACGTCCCCACCCTCGAGGCGTCCGATCCGGCTGGGATCCTGGCCACGCTTCGCGGGCGTGGCGTCCGGATCGCGTCGAGGGACGCCGGGCCGGGGGTCGCGAGCCTTCGGCATCTCGCCGTCCTGTCTCCCGAACTCGCCCGGCTGGACGAGACGCTCGTCCGAACCCTGGGCCAGAGTTTCTCGAGCCATTCCATCGTCGCCGCCGTGGCCGCGTGCGCGACCGATGTGGGGGCAAGGCTGATCGCGCCCGGTGTCACCTCACCGGAGCAGGTGCACGAGCTGCGCAATCTCGGGGTCGACCTGATCCAGGGCCCGCTCGTCGGGGAACCCATCCCACTCTCCGAGCTCGGCGATCAGCCGTGGGCTTCGGGTGAACGGCGGGTCAAGCTACGGAGCCCCTCGGCCGATGACGAGAGGGACCACGTGCGTCCGTCGAGCACCTCGACCCCGGGAGGTCGTGCCTCGTGAAACGGTGGACCCGTCGCTTCACCTTCGTCGCGTTGATGACGCTCGCCCTCTCAGCAGCTGGAAGTCTCACCGCGAGCGCAGCGTGCTCCCCCGTCGACATCACGTGTCGGGCCGACGAGACCATCGACACGCGTGAGGGTCTCGTGGACGACGTCATCGATCCCATCGACACTCCGGTGGACGACACGATCGACCCTGTGGTCGATCCGGTCGTGGACGACGTCCTCGGCGGGGGTGGGATCGACCTCCCCGATCCTGTCGGCGGTGGGGGTGGAGGAAGCCACGGTGGGGGATCGCCGATCGGCGGGGAGCCCACCGGACCTCCCAACCCGACCGGATCCCTTGGTGTCGCGGACGGAAGGAACCCCGACGGTCCCGGGCTCACCGGCTTGCCGGGGCCGATCATCTCGGCGGCATCGGGAACCGCGCCACCCGTCCGCGCGGACCGGACGTCCGGGGATCGGTTCGGTGAGGCGCTCGGTGGTGTGGCACGCAGCCTTGCCATCGTGCTCGCGCTGTTCGGGCTCGCCGTCGCGTTCGTCGCCATCCAGGATCGCCTCGATCGGAGCGACCCGAGGCTGGCGCTGGCTCCGGTCGAGTCCGACGTCGTGGAGTTCGCATGATCCTTCGGCGCCGAGGCCTGACGGCCGACCCGAACGAACTGCTCTCCATCACCGATCGCGCCCGGTATCTCCTCGGCCTTCGTCTCGGCTTGGCGAGCCTGGTCATCTCCGTCGCGCTCGTTTCCGACGTTGCGGCCATCGCGGTCTCGACCGCCACCTACCTCATGATCTCGCTCCTGTCCGCATCGATCGTGCGGAGAGGTGGTAGAGCTGCGGTTCCCCTCTTGCAGGGAGCGCTGCTCGTGGACGGCCTCTACCTGGCGGTCGCGATCGCGCAGACGGGAGGGACGGCGGAGGCGATCCGGCTCCTCCCGTACGTGCACGTCGTCGGCGTGACGCTGCTGTGCTCCTACCGGACCGGTCTGAAGCTCGCCCTGTGGCACACGCTGCTGTTCCTCCTCGTGGTCGAGGGTGCTCGAGCCGGGGTCCTGCACGACTCGATCGCGTCCGGCAACGAGTCCACGGTGATACACGGAGCGACGCTCACGATCGCCGGGCTGTGGGTGTTCGCCCTCGGAACCGCGTTGTTCTCGGCGGCCAGCGAGCGCCAGCTCCGGAGACAGAAGCACGACCTCGCCCGACTGTCCGACATGGTGGCTCGGGTGGACACCGATCCGGAAGCAGCCGACATCCCCGGCGTCCTTCTCGAAGAGCTGTGCTCCACGTTCGGGTTCGCACGTGGCGTGGTCCTCGCGTCGCCTCGTGGCGATCTCGAGCTCCTCGCCTGGACCGGGAGCGAGATGCCGAACGATCTCGCCGTCGGCGTCGACGAGGCGGTGTCGAGGGCATGGCAAGGACGCGCGAGCCAGCTCCTGCGCGTGATCGATCCCGCCACCGATCCCCGGCTCGCCTCGCTGATCCCCGACGCCCGGAACGTGCTGGTCGTCCCGCTGCTCCGCAACCGTCGGCAAGGGCTCGGGGCCGTCGTCCTCGAACGAGGGAGCGGCCACTCGACCGTCCGCCGTTGGGTTGTCGCGATGGTGGAGCAGTTCGCCGAGCACGCGGCTCTCGCGCTGCACAATGCCTGGCTCACGGAAGAGCGAGAGTCGCAGCTCCGGATCATCCAGGGCCTCGAACAAGAGCTCCGTGCCCACAACGAGCAGCTCGAGGCGAAGGTCGCGGAGCGGACGGACGAGCTGCGGGAAGTCATCACCAACCTCCAGGAGATCGACGAACAACGCCGCAAGCTGCTGGAGCACGTCGTCCAGGCCGCGGAGGAGGAGCGCACCCGGATCGCGCACGACATCCACGACGACCCGGTGCAGAAGATGGCGGCGCTGAAGATGCGTCTCGAGCTCTTCGGCAAGAAGCATCCGGGCCTGTCCGACATCGACGACGCTCTCGAGGTGATGCGCGTGACGATCCAGAGCATGCGCACGCTCCTGTTCGATCTCAGCCCTCCGACGCTGGAGGAGGAAGGGCTCGGATCGGCACTCACGTACCTGCTCGAGAACTCCGCGTCGTCGTTCGACTGGACGGTCGACGACGACGCCCTGGACGAGGAACCGCCGGTCCAGACCTCCCTCATCCTCTACCGCATCGCGCAGGAGGCCTTCGCCAACGCACGGAAGCACGCGCAGGCATCCCGGATCCGCGTGACGCTCGAGCCCCGCGACGGCGGCACGTCGATGCAGATCGTCGACGACGGCGTCGGGTTCATGCCGCAGGAGGCGCTCGTCGCCGCGCCCGGCCACCTCGGCCTCGCGGCGATCCGCGGGCGAGCCGAGATGGCCGGCGGATGGTCGAAGCTCTGGAGTCTGCCCGGCGAGGGAACAACGCTCGAGGTGTGGCTGCCCCGTGAGGAAGCGGATCCGATCTCTCGCTCCTTGCGGGACGACACGGATCCGGTGGCCGACGTCCTCCCTCTGGCGGGGCGAGCGGCGCGACCACGGACGGGAGCGCCGGCGATGGACCGTCGTGCGGTCGGGTCTCACGGGAACGGACGCTAGAGAGGAGAGCACATGGGACGCATCCGGCTGATGCTCGCGGACGACGAGGAGCCGCTCCTCGAAGCGATGAGTGAGCTCGTGTCGACGGACCGATACATCGACGTGGTCGGAACCGCGCGCGATGCGAACGAGGCGATCGACATGGCCGAGCTCCACGAACCCGACGTCGCGCTCCTCGACGTCCGGATGCCGGGTGGCGGCGGGAGCAGAGCCGCACGAGAGATCCGCCGGCGCTCCCCCGAGACCCGGATCGTCGCCCTGTCGGCCAGCACGGACCCGAGAACCGTCGCGTCGATGGTCCGAGCGGGCGCCGTGGGCTACGTCGGCAAGGACCAGCCGGCGGATGAGGTCCTCCGCGCGATCCACCGGTCGGTCGACGGGCGGTCCAGCATCGTGGTCGACCGCCTGGGCGAGGTGGCGGAACGGCTCGCCGAGCACCAGGCGAGTCAGGTCGTGCGGGTGGCCGAACGAGCTCGCGTCTCCACCGACCGGATCGAGGAAGCGATCCACGGCGATGTACTCCAAACGGTGTTTCAGCCCATCATGGATCTCGACGACGGCCGAGTTCGCGGGGTCGAGGCCCTCGCCCGGTTCATCACCCGACCTCGGCGCTCCCCTGAGACCTGGTTCGTCGAGGCGGCGAATCACGGGCTGCTGACGCAGCTCGAGCTCGCCGCCGCGACCAAGGCGTTCGATCACCTCGACCGGATCCCGGAAGGCGTGTACCTCTCGGTCAACGTTTCACCGGAGACGCTGCGCGACCCTCGTCTGATGCAGCTGCTGCAAGGGGTACCGGCGCGGCGCGTGGTCCTGGAGCTCACGGAGCGGTCGCCCATCGTGGACTACGACGAAGCGAGAGCGTCCCTGGCCGAGGTCCGCGAGATCGGTTGCCGGCTCGCGGTCGATGACGTGGGAAGTGGGTTCTCCGGGCTTGGCCACGTGGTCGAGCTCTCCCCCGACCTCCTGAAGTTCGACCGGAGCCTCGTGAGCGGCGTCGACTCCGATGCCACGAAGGAGGCGCTCATCGCACGGCTCACGTCCTTCGCGGCCGAGGTCGGGATGGAGACCGTGGCCGAGGGGATCGAAACCGCCGCGGAGCTCGAGAGCCTCCGCGAACTCGGCGTCGAGACCGGGCAGGGGTTCTTGCTCGGTCGACCCGGCCCGATACCCCAGACCACAGGTGGATCCTTGCGGTGGCCGCGTTCGCACGGGATGAGCCACTGGGAAGGTTCTCGGCCGGCCGTCCTGACCGGGACCTGATCTCGCCGACACCAAAGACAACGAGCCATAGATTTCGGTGATCAGCCGAGAAGTCAGCCGACTTCGCCCTGGTGAGGCGAGGAGACTCGGTCCACGGAGCCGCATGACCTCGCGTACCTCGATCCCTTCAGGTGCGGCGATGACCAGCCGTAGTTACGTGGCAAGGGATCCGCGCACGGACCAGGAGCAGAGACAGCGATGACATCGTCGAAGCTGGTGGGAGCGCTCGAGGTGCTTCAGCCGTTCGTCTACGGAGGTCTTTTTCTCGTTGCCCTGATCCAGTGGCGTCGTCGTCCCGGTTCGGCCAGCGCCTGGTTGGTCGCGACCTTCGGTGTGCTCGCCGCCGTCGTGGTCGCGGGACAGCTCCTGCCTGAATCGTCCGAGGGCGTCGCCGTCGAGTGGGCGACGAGAGCGCTCCTCGCGACCCTCGTCCTGTTCCCGTATCTCCTCTATCGGTTCACGACGTCTCTGGTGCGCCCCATCCGGTGGGTGAACGTGGCGGGCACGGTGCTCACGGCTTCCCTCTCCATCATCGCCTTCATCCTTCCGCCCTTCCCCGAGCAGGGGGAGCCGACGCCGATATGGCTCGACGTCTACGTCGTCGTGCTACTGGTCCAGTGGGTATTCCTTTCGGGGGCCGTCGCCGTCCGACTCTGGCGTGCGGGCAAAGCCCAGCCGACCGTCGCGCGACGCCGGATGCGAACGATGAGCATCGGCGCCATGGGCCTCGCGCTCGCGCTCGTGCTGGGAGGCAACCTGTCGGCCGGCGGAGCCACGGATGTCGTCGTCCAGCTCCTGGTCCTGCTGGCTGCGCCGCTCATGCTCATCGGCTTCGCCCCTCCACGGATGCTCCGTGCCGCGTGGCGGCAGCACGAAGAGACCGCTTCCCGCGAGGCCGCTCTCTCCTTGATGGAAGCGACCACGACGACAGAGGTCGCGCGGACCCTGCTTCCCCATGCTCGCAAGCTCCTCGGCGCCGCCCTGGCGATCCTCGAAGACTCGAGTGGCTCGATCATCGCGAGGGATGGACTGGACGGCGAGGCCGGGCCGGGGCCCGACGATCCGTCGGATCATCTCGCGGTCGAGAAGCTCAACGGTGCCGTCGTGAGCGTTCCGCTCCGAACCGGGCGGCTCGTGGTCGTGACGAGCCCGCTCACACCGTTCTTCGGCGATGACGAGCTGGGGGAGCTGAAGAGCCTCGCCGCCCAGGCGGACCTCGCGCTCGCACGCAACGACCTGCTCGACAGCCAGCGGAGGCTCGCCGCGATCGTGGAGTCCTCCGACGACGCGATCATCTCCCTCGGCTTGGACGGAACGATCACGAGCTGGAACCGCGGCGCCGAGAGGATCTACGGGTACCTCCCGGAGGAAGTCGTCGGGAGGCCGGTGTCCGTCCTTGTTCCCACCGAGCGGCGAGACGACGTGCCGATGGTGCTCGAGAGGCTCGCCGGCGGCGACAGCATCGAGCACTACGAAACGCAGCGCCGCACGAAGGACGGCCGAGCGATCCACGTGTCGATGACCATCTCGCCCATCAAGGATGCGGACGGTCGGGTCGTGGGAGGTTCCTCGATCGCCCGAGACGTCAGCGAGCGCATGCGCTCGGAGGAAGAGCGCGAAGCGGCGCGAGAAGCGGCGGACCGCGCGAATCGAGCCAAGAGCGAGTTCCTGTCCCGCATGAGCCACGAGCTCCGGACGCCGCTGAACGCGGTTCTCGGCTTCGCGCAACTGCTCGGGATGGAGCACCAGACGCCAGAGCAGGAGGAGGCGTCAGGAGAGATCCTCAAAGCCGGCACGCACCTCTTGGAGCTCATCGACGAGGTCTTGGACATCGCTCGGATCGAGGCGGGGAAGCTCAGGCTCTCGCTCGAGCCTGTCGATGCGGTCGCCGTGGCGGAGGAATCGATCTCGCTGCTCACGCCCCAGGCGCGTCAGGAAGGCGTGAGTCTCTCGATGGAGCGGCACAACCGGTCCGACGGCGTCTACGTCATCGCGGATCGCCAACGGTTGAAGCAGGTGCTCCTGAACCTCATCTCCAACGGCATCAAGTACAACCGGCAGCACGGCTCGGTTCGCGTTTCGATCGAGGAGGCGAGCGACGGCGGCAGGATCAGGATCGACGTGACCGACACCGGGCGAGGCATCCCCCTCGACCGTATCCAGCAGCTCTTCGACCCGTTCGAACGCTTGGGAGCCGAGGAGACGGGGATCGAGGGAACCGGGCTCGGTCTCGCGCTCACCAGACCACTCGTGGAGGCGATGGGTGGGGCGATCTCGGTGAGCAGCGAACCGGGCAAGGGAAGCACCTTCTCCGTGGAGCTCGCCTCGCCGGACGAGATCCCCTCTCTGGACCAGCTCCTGGCGGATGAGGACCTGGCCGCGGCCGCGGCGATCGCCACCGAGCGAACGGTGCTCTACGTCGAAGACAACCTCTCGAACCTCAAGCTCATGGAGCGGGTCATCGCTCGTAGACCCGGCATCGTTCTGCTCTCCGCGATGCAGGGCAGCATGGGCGTCACGCTTGCGCGAGATCACCGCCCCGACCTGATCCTGCTCGACCTCAACCTCCCCGACATGAGGGGAGAGGAAGTGCTCGCTCGTCTCCACTCGGATCCGAGCACCGCAGACCTCCCCGTCGTCGTGATCTCTGCCGACGCCACCCCGGGTCAGCGCAGCCGGCTCCTCGGATCCGGCGCCCGGGCCTTCATCACGAAGCCATTCGACGTTGACCGGCTCCTCCAGCTCGTCGACGAGTTCTGCACTGACTCAGACGATGCCTCCCCGAGCGAAACGACCCCGGCGACGATGGGATCCCCTTCCGACCTCCTCGATCCCCGGACGACGGCGTAGGTCGATCGTATGCCGCCACGCTCATCCGATATCGATGACCGACCGGACGTGCTACGCGTCCGCGCGGCCGAGCATCTGGTGGAAGCCCGGATCCTCATGGTCGATGACGAAGCGACGAACATCCTGGTCCTGGAGCGGCTCCTGCAGAAGGCGGGCTACCGGAACGTCCGATCGACGACCCGCCCCGAAGCCGTGATGGGGTTGATCGCGGAGTTCCAACCCGACCTGTTGCTCCTCGACCTCAAGATGCCGCGCATCGACGGGTTCGAGATCCTCGAGCTTCTGGGCGGCGGGACCTCCCCGGACCCCGAGCTCCCGGTGCTCGTGCTCACCGCGGATGCCACCAGGGACGCGAAGCGGCGTGCGCTCGCGGCCGGTGCCAGGGACTTCTTGACCAAGCCGCTCGACGTGGACGAGGTGCTCCTTCGGATCGCCAACATGCTCGATATCCGTTCGCTGACCCTCGAGCTGCGAGCCAAGAACGCCACGTTGGAGGATCGCGTCCGTGAGCGAACCCGCGAGCTCGAGGACTCTCACATCGAGACGTTCGAGCGCCTCGCGCTCGCGGCCGAGTACCGTGATGACGACACCGGACAGCACACGCGTCGTGTCGGCCGGATGGCCGCCCTCCTCGGGCAGGAGCTCGGTCTCCCTTCCGGTGACGTCCAGTTGCTGGAGCGGGCAGCCGGACTCCACGACGTGGGGAAGATCGGGGTACCGGACGCGATCCTCCTGGCCCCGCGGAAGCTGACGGCCGAGGAGTTCGACGTCGTGAAGACCCATACCGTGATCGGGGCCAAGATCCTGTCGGGGAGCTCGTCGCCCTTGATGATGATGGCGGAGGAGATCGCCTGGTCGCACCACGAGCGGTGGGACGGCCGCGGGTACGCCGGCGCCATCGCGGAAGAGATCCCGCTCATGGGTCGGATCACCACGGTCGCCGACGTGTTCGATGCGCTGACGCACGAGCGGCCCTACAAGGAAGCGTGGCCGCTGGAGCGAGCCATCGACGAGATCGCCGGGCAGCGAGCAGAACAATTCGATCCCCGCGTCGTCGATGCCTTCGGCGCGATCCAGGACCACCTGGCGGTCGCCGCGATCGGTCCAGCCCCCGTATCGACCCAGGGCGCGTAAAGGCTCGGGATCCTTGTCGAAGGGGCCTTCACAGGAAGGATCGGCGTGATCGCTACGCGAGGAGGGAAGCGGAGAACGGGAACGGGCAGAGCACCCGGCACCCGTCCTCGGTGACGACGACCTGATCGCCCAGCTTCACGCCGTGCCTCGAGCCGACCTCTCCCGCGTACAGCTCGACGACGAGCGCCATGTCCTCCTCGATGACGGTGTCGGGGTTGGACTGGTGGTCCTGCGGATGGCAGACGCTCGGGTTCTCTTCCTCCAAGCCGATCCCGTGGATCATGCACTCGTACCGTTGCGCGAGGTAGCGCTCGGGGATCGGCGGTGCGAGCGAAGCCAGCTCGGCGCAGGTGAGGCCGGGTCGAACGAGCGCCTCCATCGCCCGCAGCCAGTCATGTGACGACCGGTACGCATCGCGCTGCTCCGGCGCCGGAACCGCGTCCCCGACCGGGAACGTCCGAGACACACAGAAGAACATCCCCTCGATCCCGACCGTATCGGTGTCGAGGTAGACGAGATCGCCGCCCTCGAGTCGCCGGTCGGTGGCCTCCGCCCGCCAGGGGTTCGTGTTCGGACCGCTGCAGACGGTCGTCGTCGCAAGGTATTCGCCGCCGCCGCGGATCATCACGTCCGTCAACACCGAGAGCAGCTCACGCTCGCTGATCCTGGGCACGATCGCCGCTTCGAAGGCAGCGAGCATGTCCATGACCATCGAGGCGTTCACGTCGAGCAACCGCAGCTCTTGGGCAGTCTTGATCCGGCGCGCTTCCTGTGTGATCGGCGCCGAGTCCCGGATCGCCACACCGCGATGCTCGAGGGCGACGTACGCGGGCGCCCCCAGTCGGTCGACCGCCACCACCCCGCCTCCGACGCCGAGCTCGCGGATCGCGTCCAGCATCTCCTCGGCCCATCGATCTGCCTCGGCTTGGGGATCGTCATAGAACTCCCACGCCCGCATCGGACGCACGTCGGGTGCGCGAAGTGCCGAGCGATGCATCGAGTTCGCGTGTTCGAACAGGATGGGTGTTCCTTCCTGCGGCACCACGGCGCAGCGAACGGAGGTGCTCATCGAGTAGACGGGCATCGCGCTCGCACCGGACGCGTAGCGAACGTTGGGCTCGTTGAAGAGGACGCAGACCTCGACGTCGTGATCGCGCATCGCGGTCTGCAGCCTCGCCAGTCGTTCGGTGCGGAGTGACTCGACGTCGTACCCGGTATGGGTCACCCCGGATGGATACCACGACGTCCGCATCCCGAGGCGCTCACTGGCTTGATGCTCAAAGGAAGCACTCGGAACCGCGCTAGCGGTGTCGCCGGGGGATGATGTGGCGCTAGTGCCAGCCGCGTGATCGGCCCGCCTCGGTCACCCGTTCGACAGCGATCTCGTACGCCGCCGCCCGATGGGAGACCCCACCTTCGTCGGCGCGTGCCAGCACGAGGTCGGTGGCCGACTCCATCAACTCCTTGAGCCGTCCGTTGACTCGCTCCTCCGTCCACCGCTCTCGTTGCAGGTTCTGCACCCATTCCAGGTAGCTGACGGTGACGCCGCCGGCGCTGCCGAGGATGTCCGGGACCACCCACACGCCGCGATCTTGGAGGAGCAGATCGCCGTCCGGTGTGGTGGGGTGATTGGCGAGCTCGAGGACGAGGGTGGCACGCACGCGCTCGGCGTTGTCGCCTCGGATCGACCGCTCGAGGGCGGCCGGGGCCAGCACCTCGCACTCCACGCCGATCAGATCCTCGCCGTCGATGGAGTCCGCGTGCTTGAACCCGGTGACGCTCCCGCTCTGCCGCTTGTGCTCCAGCACGTCGCGAGGGATGAGTCCCTCAGGGTTCACGACGGCACCGCGTGAGTCGGACACCGCCACGACACGGTATCCCATCTGATGTGCGAGCTGGGCGAACCACGCTCCGGCGTTGCCGAACCCCTCGACGGCAACCCTGATGTGCTCGCGCGTCCATCGCCGGGATTGGGCGATGCGATCGAGCGCGAAGAGCGCACCGCGGCCGGTCGCGGCGTCACGCCCGAGGGAACCACCGAGTCCGACGGGTTTCCCGGTGATCACGGCCGGCGAGTCGCCCCGCGATCTGGAGTACTCGTCGTACATCCACGCCATCTCGCGAGGTCCGGTGTTCACGTCAGGCGCGGGGATGTCCCGATACGGCCCCACCATCATCTCGATCGCCGAGAAGAATGAACGACACAGTCGCTCGAGCTCGCTGATCGACAGGGCCTTCGGGTCGACCATCACGCCACCCTTGGCGCCCCCGAACGGAACGTCCAGCAGCGCCGTCTTCCACGTCATCAACGCCGAGAAGCAGCGGAACTCGTCCCGGGACGCGTTCTGGTGGAAGCGGAGGCCTCCTTTGAAAGGACCCCTCGCACCGTTGTGCTGGATCCGCCACCCCGGATACACGTCGAACGATCCGTCATCCCGCGAGACCCGCACCGAGACGGCCACCTCGCGCCGATGGGTGGACAGGACCTTCCGAGCGCCGTCGTCCAGGCCGATCCGATCCGCCGCCTGGTTCATGTGACCTTGGACAGCCTCGAAAAGACCGCCGGGCACAGCGTCGAGATCGTCCTCCGACAGGTGTGGCGCGCCCACGGGAACGAAGTCTGCCATGAGGGGGAGCCTGTACGCGAACCGGTCTCACAACGGACGCTCGATTGCCCGCTCGGTGGGAACCCCCCTACGATGCCCGTATCGGCATCAGCCGGTACGGTTCAGCAGCCAGGAAGGCCACACGTGCTCTCGTTCGGTGTCACGTTCATGCTCGACCCGCCGGTCTCGAGGACGGTCGAGTGGGCGAAGCTCGCTGAGGCGCAGGGGTTCGATTCCGTGTGGGCCTGGGACTCCCACGTGCTGTGGCAGGAGTTCTACACGACGTTCGCGCTGGTCGCGGCGGCGACGGAACGGGTCCGCCTCGGTCCCTGCGTCACGAACCCTGCGACGCGCGACATGACCGTGACCGCGAGCGCGATGGCCACCCTCCAGGAGGTCTCGGGCGGTCGGATGGACATCGGCATGGGCCGCGGAGACAGCGCACGGCGCGTCATAGGCCAGAAGCCCGTGACCGTCGAGGAGATGGAGCACGCCTGCGGGTTCATCAAGAACCTCGCCGAGGGCAGGGAGGTCGACTACGACGGCACGCCGCTCCAGTTGAAGTGGAGCGAACGACACCGTCTCCCGGTCTGGGTCGCCGCGTACGGACCGAAGGCGCTCCGCGCGTGCGGCCGCGTCGCGGACGGCCTGATCATGCAGCTCGCCGATCCGTTCATCCTCGAATGGTCGCTCGGCTACGTTCGCGAGGGCGCCGAGGAGGCCGGTCGCTCCTTCGACGACATCCAGGTCCAGGTCGCGGCGCCCGCTTGCCTCTCCGACGACGCGGCCAAGGCGCGCGATCAGGTGCGCTGGTTCCCGGCGTTGGTATCGAACCACGTGGTCGACCTGGTGAAACGGTACGCCGACGCGGATCTCCCCCAGGAGCTCACCGACTTCATCGACGCTCGGGACCATTACGACTACGCCGACCATGGTCGGACCGGTGCCGAGCACGCGGACTTCGTCACCGACGAGGTCGTGGACCGATTCTGCGTGCTCGGCACCTCCAAGGAGTGCATCGCGAAGCTCCGCGGGCTCGAGTCGCTCGGAGTGACGCAGTTCAACATCTACTCGATGCAAGAGGATCCCGGGCCGGCCGGGATCATCGAGGGTTTCGGGAAGGACGTGCTGCCGGCGTTCCGTTCCTAGCGGAGCTCGACACGGAGAGCGGAGGTGCACCGACGATGACGACGGTCAAAGCGGCAGTGATCCAGGCGCACGCGAACATGCCCAAACAAGACGCGGTCGACAAGCACGTCGAGCTGATCGCGAAGGCGGCGGCCGACGGTGCCGAGGTCACGTGCCTGCAGGAGATCTTCCACGGCCCCTACTTCTGCGCCGAGCAGGATCCCAAGTGGTACGCGACGGCCGAACCCGAGGACGGCCCTCTCGTGACGCGGATGCAGGAAGTGGCGAAGAGCCACCACATGGTGCTGATCGTCCCGTGGTTCGAGGAGGCGCAGACGGGCGTGTACTACAACTCGGCGGTCGTGATCGAGCGCGACGGAACGATCGCCGGCAAGTATCGCAAGACACACATCCCGCACGTCGGACCGTGCTTCTGGGAGAAGTTCTACTTCAAGCCCGGGAACCTCGGGTATCCGGTGTTCGACACGACGGTCGGGAAGCTCGGCCTCATCATCTGCTACGACCGCCATTTCCCTGAGATCGGCCGCGCGCTCGGGCTGAAGGGCGCCGAGCTGGTCTTCAATCCCTCGGCGACGGTCGAATCGCTGTCGAAGTACCTCTGGGAGCTCGAGCAGCCGGCCACGGCGGTGGCCAACGGCTACTGGATCGGCGCGATCAACCGTGTGGGCACCGAGGAGCCGCTGTCGAGCGCGAAGTTCTACGGCTCGTCGTACTTCTGCGACCCTCGGGGACAGATCGTGGCACAGGCCTCGGACTCCGAGGACGAGGTCCTCGTCCACGACCTCGATCTGGACATGATCCGCGAGGTTCGCAACACGTGGCAGTTCATGCGCGATCGTCGCCCCGAGCTCTACGGCGAGCTGACCCAGCTGCTTCCCTAGCGAACGAGAGGAGAACGGAACCCGTGAAGACGTTGATCCAGGGGGGAACGCTGGTCACGGCGACCGAGACGGTCACGGCCGACGTCCTCGTGGACGGGGAGAAGGTGGCGGCGATCGGGACGGGCATGTCCGTCGAGGCCGACCGCACGATCGACGCCACCGGCCGGTACGTGATGCCCGGCGCGGTCGACGTCCACACCCACATGGACCTCCCCTTCGGCGGGAGCTTCTGCTCGGACGACTTCGCCTCGGGGACGAGGGCGGCTGCGTTCGGCGGGACCACGACCATCGTCGACTTCGCGCTCCAGGACTACGGAGAGAGCCTGCGCACCGGCCTCGACCGCTGGCACGAGAAGGCGCAGAAGTCGCACACGGATTACGGCTTCCACATGATCGTGCGGGAGGTGAACGACCAGGTCCTGAAGGAGATGGACACCCTCGTCGGCGAAGGCGTCACGTCCTTCAAGCTCTTCATGGCGTACCCAGGCGTCTTCATGCTGGATGACGCGGCGATCTTCCAGGCGATGCAGCGTGCGGCCGACTCCGGCGCGCTGATCATGATGCACGCCGAGAACGGCGGGCCCATCGACGTCTTGATCCGGCAGTACCTCCAGCAGGGGAAGACCGATCCGGTGAACCACGGCCTCACGCGTCCGCCGGTCATGGAGGGCGAGGCCGTGCACCGCGTCTTCAAGATGGCCGAGCTCGCCGGCGCGCCCGCTTACATCGTGCACCTGTCCTCGCGAGATGCGCTGGATGCGATCCGCGACGCGAGGGACCGGGGCGTCGCCGCCTACGCGGAGACCTGTCCGCAGTACCTCTACCTCTCGATCGACGACATGGCGCGGCCAGGCTTCGAGGGCGCGAAGTTCGTCTGCTCGCCTCCCCTCCGTACGGCGGACCACCAGGAGGAGCTCTGGAAGGGATTGGTGGCGGACGATCTCCAGGTGGTCTCCACCGACCACGCGCCCTTCAACTACCAGGGACAGAAGGACCTCGGGAAGGACGACTTCTCCAAGATCCCGAACGGGCTCCCCTCGGTGGAGGACCGCTTCACACTCCTGTATCAGGGCGTGGTCGACGGCCGGATCGGCCTCAACCGCTTCGTCGAGATCGTCGCGACCGCACCCGCCAGGATGTTCGGCCTGTATCCACGCAAGGGAACGATCGCGCCGGGGTTCGACGCGGACGTCGTGATCTTCGACCCGGAGCACGAACGGACGATCTCGGCCGAGACCCATCACATGAACGTCGACTACTCGGCCTACGAGGGACGACGGGTGAAGGGTCTACCGGAGCTCGTGATGCAGCGAGGGAGCGTCCTCGTGGAGAACGGCGAGTTCCATGGGAAGCAGGGTCAGGGGACGTTCCTCCCGAGGAGTCGGATCTCCGTATGACCGTGGACGTCGAACGCCTCCGCCGGCTTCCTCTCTTCGGTGATCTCGACCATCACGACCTCTCGACGATCGCCCGCCACGTCGGCGAGACCGAGGCCCCCGAGGGACAGGTCCTGTTCGAACAGGGGTCCATCCCGTACGAGATGTTCGTGATCGAGGAGGGAACGGCCGAGGTGACGAGGGATGGAGAGGCCGTGGGCTCGATCGGCCCCGGCGATGTCGTGGGCGAGATCGCGCTCGTGCGATTCCAGCGACGGATGGCGACCGTTCGCGTCACGTCGCCCATCCGGGCCGTCACGGTGAGCGCCGACGACCTCCAGGTGATCGAGGAGGAGATGCCCGAGATCGCCCGACAACTGCGGTCGATCATGGCCGCGCGCGAGCGGGCGATCGCGGAGCCGCCGGAGGACTGACGATGGCCGGGGATGTATCGAAGGGACCTCCCGACACCGATCGGATGGACGTCGAGAGGGTGCTGTCGCGCAGAGAGCCGGGCGTGACCCTCCTCGGCCGAGATGAGGAGTCGGGCGCGACCTGGGTCATCAAGGAGGTGCACGGGCCCGTCCGCGAGTTCCCACCGGCGGATCGCAGGCGATCGGTCTGGACGAGGCTGGTGCTCCCCTGGGGGGTGGAGCGCGAAGACGCGAGGATCAGGATCGTCCGTCCGTTCATCGAGGGCATGACCCTCGCGGACGTTCCGGAGCAGACGCCCCTTCCGCTCGCGACGTGTCTCACCTTGGCGATCGACTCGCTTCGAGCGCTCGATGCCATCCACGGTCTGGGGCTCGTCCACGGGGGCGTGAAGCCGTCGAACGTGATCCTCGATCCGGTGACCGGCCGCGCGTGGTTGGTGGATCCGAGCCCGCACGGAGCCGGCGGACCCGGAGAGCGAACCTCCGCGTCGGAACCAGTCGCTCGATACGTCTCGCCGGAGGTGGCGGGCGCCTCCGGCGGGCCCGTCGGCCCGGCCTCGGACCTGTATTCGCTCGGCGTGGTCCTGTACGAGTGCCTAACGGGTACGCCGCTGCACACGGCCGAAGACGCCGGAGCGCTGCTCCGATCGCTGCTGATCGCCTCGCCGACCAGCGTCCGGGCGCGGGGCATCGCCGTCCCGCGGGTCATCGACGAGATCCTCGATCGTCTCCTTCGGCCGGACCCGCGCGAGCGCTACTCCGCCGCGATCGGGGCCCTCGACGATCTCCTCGAGACCGAGCGGCGTCTGCGACTCGGCGAGACAGACCCACCGCTCGTCGTGGGGATGCACGACGTTCGAACGAGCCCGACCCAGCCGGGTCTGGTCGGGCGAGCGTCCGAGCTGAACCAGCTCGACACCCTGCTCGCCGACGCGAGGCAAGGGCGAGGGACCCTGATCCGTCTGGAAGCCAGGTCCGGCAACGGCAAGAGCCGGATCCTCGACGAGATCGCCGACCGAGCCGCGCAGCGTGGAGACCTCGTCCTCCGGGCTGAGGCCCGGGAGCTCGAAGCCCCCCGCCCCTTCGGCTTGCTCGAAGGGCTGGCCTCGTCCCTCCTCGACGCGGCGACGGTCGACCCGGCCTACGCCGTCAGGCTCGCGCAGACCACCGGGAGATGGGGTCCCGAGCTGCGCACGGTCCTGCCCTCCCTGGCGGAGCTCCTCACCGTGGCCGAACAGGAGGGCTCCGGGCGATCGGTCGAGAGCCGGGTGCTGGACGCGCTGACAGCCCTCTTCGAAGCGCTCGGATGGGAGGGTCGGCCGGCGGTGCTCCTCCTCGACGACTGCCAATGGGCCGATGAGCTCTCTCTCCGGGTCGTCGGACGATGGGCAGCCGGCAGGCCCGGAGGGTACGTGAGCGTGGTGGCGGCGCTTCGGCAGGATGACCTCCCCGACGGTCATCCGGTGTCGGGCTGGCCCAACGCCACCACCGTGATGCTCCGCCCGTTCGATGAGTCCGCCACGCGCGACCTCGTGACCTCGATGGTCGGCCGGATCCCCGATGAGGCGCACGCCGTGATCAGGCGGGTCTCCGAAGGCAGGCCGTTCATCCTCACCTCGGTCGTTCGCGCGATGGTCGAGTCCGGAGCGCTCCGCCCCAGCGACCGGGGATGGCTGATCGATCCCCGATCCCTCGCGACGCTGACCACACCGAGTGAGACGTCCACCCTCGTCCTCGATCGGCTCGGCCGCCTCCCCGATGAGACGCTCAGCTTCCTGTCCGCCGGAGCCGTCCTCGGCCGGCACGCCTCTGTCGCCGAGACCGCCGGACTGGCATCGATCGACCCCGATCACTCGGACGCGATCGTGGAGGAGGCCCGCCGGGCCGGCCTGATCTGGCCGACCGAGGGGCGCGATCGATTCTCCTTCGTCCACGACAAGGTTCGCGAAGGCGCGCTGGGACGACTGAGTGGCACGAGGCGTCGTGCGCTGCATCTCGCTGCCGCAGAGCTGTTGGAGCAGCAACGTCCGGGAGATCTCTTCGACCTCGCGTATCACTTCGATCAAGGGGGAGCTCCGGAGCGGGCTCTGCCACAGGCGCTGGAGGCCGCGGCCCTCGCACGGGCCCGTCAGGCGCTCGAGAGCGCCGAGATGATGTACCGCATCGCGTTCCGCGGGATCCGCGAGGGGGACGTCGCGACGAGAGCCCGCGTCGCCGAGGACCTCGGAGAGGTGTTGATGCTCCGCGGTTCGTACGAGGAAGCGGCGGGTTGGCTCGAGGAGGCTCGCCGGCTCGTGCCCGAAGGCCCGGAAGCGGCGGCGATCGCCGGGAAGCTCGGCGAGCTCGCGTTCAAGCGTGGCGACGTCCGGACCGCAGCGGCGGCGATCCAGCAGGCGCTCGTCATGATCGACCGCCGCGTGCCGCGGAGCCGGGCGGCCGTGGCACCCCTCCTCGCGTGGGAGGTGCTGGCGCAGGCCGCGCATTCTCTCTTGCCACACCTCTTCGTGGGTCGCCGGGCTCCCGAGGAAGGGGGCATCGACCTGTTGGCATCGAGGTTCTACGGGCGACTCGGGTACGCGTGGTGGTTCGAGAGGGGGAAGCTCGCGACGCTCTGGACGCATCTCCGTTCCTTGAACCTCGCGGAGCGCTATCACCCGACGCCCGAGATGGCGCAGGCCTATTCCGAGCATGCGCCGGCGATGATGCTGCTCCCGTGGCATCGCCGCGGCGTCCGCTTCGCGCAGCGCTCGCACGAGATCCGCGTGCGGCTCGGCGACCGGTGGGGGCAGGGGCAGTCCCTGCACTTCTGGGGGGCCGGGCTGTACGCGGCGTCGGACTTCGACCGGTCCCTCGAACGGATGCGCGAAGCTCTCGAGCTCCTGGAGGCCACGGGGGACCAATGGGAAGTGAACAACTGCCGCCTCCAGATCGCGATGGCTCTGTACCGTCTGGGCGATCTTCCCGGCGCCGCGGAGGCCAGCCGCGCCGCGAGGAAGGCCGGTCTGGAGATCGGGGATGCGCAGGCCCGGGGGATCGGTCTCGAGGGGTGGGCCAAGGCGACCGACGGTGGGGTACCGCACGAGCTGATCCAGACCGAGCTCGAACGATCGAGCGAGGACCTCCTCACCCTCGCGAGCGTCAGGCAGGCGGAGGGCGTCCAGCTCCTGGCCTCGGAGGACGCGTTCGGGGCGATCCGGTCGTTCGACGAGAGCCAGCGTCTCTTCCGGCACGCCGGGATGAAGAACGCCGGGGTGAGCCCGGTCAGACCGTGGCTCCTGACCGCGCTCCGGCGGGCGGCGGAGACGGCGCCCGCCGGGGAGCGGCGCCCGCTCCTCCGTCGAGCGCGCTCGGTCGCCCGGCAGGCCGGGCGTCGAGCGCGCTTCTACCGCAACGACCTCCCTCACGTCCTTCGGGAGCGCGCCCATCTGGCCGCGCTCGCGGGACGCCGACGACGTGCACGATCGCTGCTCGAACGGAGCCTGGAGGTGGCGAAAGCGCAAGGTGCGCGTGCGGAGGCCCTTCGGACCCGGGTGGCGCGTGGCGAGGTCGGGCATGCCCTCGGATGGAGCGAGGACGTCGAGGATGGCGAACGGGCCCGCACGTCACTTGGCGCGCTCCTCGAGGAGGCCGAGCGCGCGATCGAGACGAGCACCGAACGGGGCTGAGGTCGGGCGGCAGACTCAGCGGGGTCGTGAGAACCGTCCTTGTTCCTTCCTTCACGAGATCTTCCTTCACGAGATCTTCACGCAGATCCCTCGATCTCCAGGTTTGAGAGGGAGAACTCGGGGTAAGCACCGCCCAACGGCGTCCCGGCTCCTCCGGCCGGGCCCGTCCTCAGATAGGCGTGGTGTCGGAGGGTCACGGGGAACCCACCCCCTTCCCGGACCCTCCGACCCGCATCTCCGGCTCCTTCCCGCTCTTTCCGGCGCTTCCCGCTCCTCTCAGGTGGTCGACTTCCCTGCTCCTGGACGGGTTTCCACCCCGGTCTCGGCTACGCTGAGCACTCTTCTCGGAAGGGGATGGGATGAAGGTGCGCATCGCTGGAAGACTGCTCGCTCTCGGGGCGATGGCCCTCCTGCTCGCCGGATGCTTCAAGGTCAACATGGACGTCGAGGTCTCCCCCGAGAACACCGTCTCCGGCTCCGCGATCATCGCCGTGGACGAGAGCCTGATCGAGCTGAGCGGACAGAGTGCGGACCAACTGTTCGAAGATATGGACCTCTCCGACCTTCCCGCGGGTGCGCAGGTGGAGCCCTACGAGGAGGACGGATTCGTCGGCCAAGAGATCACGTTCGACGCGGTGTCGCTCGAGGACTTCAGAGGGGACAACACCCTTTCGGGAGCGGCCGCAGGCGATGAGCTCGACATCGTGCGGAGAGGTGACGAGTTCGTCGTCAGCGGCGCGATGGACATGAGCGGACAGGAATTCACCGGCACGGAGATCCCTGAGGAGTTCATGGAGAACTTCGAGTTCCGCGTCTCGATCACGTTTCCGGGAGAGGTGAAGTCCGCGACCGGCGACATCGACGGCAACACCGTCACGTGGGAGCCCACGATCGGCGAGAACACCAAGATCGAGGCGGTGGCGAGCGCGATCCCGTCGGAGAACTCACCGCTGCTGATGATCATCCTGGTCGCGGCCGGCGCGCTCGTCCTGGGCGCGGTCGTCTATCTGCTCACCCACCGCAAGGCGCCTGTACCTGTGGCCGCCGGTCCCATGGGCGACTCGACGACGATGCCGATCGAAGGGGTGCCGCCGATGCCCGGAGGTCCCTCGGATCCCGTGGCGGCGGTCGAGCCGCCGCCGGGCGGTCCGGAGGACCCCGTGTCGCCGGTCGAACCCACGTCATCCGCCGATCCGGTGCGACCTGTCGACCCGGTGCCCGATCCCCCCGAGACGCCGGGGGCCGGAGTCCCGCCGGAGGACGAGCCCCCGCCTCCGCCTGTTTCGGCCTGATCGCCGTGCCGACCTACGAGTACCGCTGCCGAACGTGCGGCGCGACCTTCGAGTCGCGCCGCTCGTTCGCCGATGCGGACGCCGCGATCGCGTGCCCTGTCGGACATAAAGACAATGTGCGACAACTGTCAGTGTTCGCAGTCACAACAATGAGTACGGACGAAAAGTCGCGACTACCAGCGACGACAGGCTGCGGTCCGGGGTGTGCGTGCGCGGCCGGCGCCTGATCGAAGCTGAACGGGTTGCACTGCATCGAAATACGTAGGGAAACGTATCCGCGATCCGGGCGCCGTAAAAATGCCGTGAAAGATGGTTCGAATCGGGACGGAGGCCCCAGATCCTTTTGTAGCCTCGGTCCATCCGGAGACTCCCACTTGTCGTGGTGGTCGTCGCCGTGCTCGTTGCGGGGATGTCTTCTACAGCCCACGCCGACGACCTCCCCAAGCGAGACAAGATGCTCCACCTCCTGAACCAGGTCCGGCGGAACCACGGCCTCCCCACGTTCCGCCTGAACGCCGCGCTCTCGCACGACGCCTGGCTGCATTCGAGGCGGATGGCGGAGCGCAACCAGATCTTCCACACCTACAACCTCTACGACACGGTGCGCGCCTACTCCCCGTCGACGTGGGGGGAGAACGTGGGGAAGGCTCAGTACTTGACCCGGGTTCGAACCCTCTGGATGCAGAGCTACGGGCACCGAGCCAACATCTTGAAGGCGCGGTTCCGGCGCATCGGGATCGGCGTCGTGAAGGCAAGAGGCTCGGTCTGGGTGACGGCGATCTTCTACGGCGGGTGATCGCGCCTCAGGAGACGAGTGAGCGAAGCTGCCGGAGGGCGACCGTGAGCTGAGAGAGGTCGGTGACTCCCTCCATCGCGAGCGACCGCATGAACCTCTGGACCCGTCCGTAAGCGGCCTTCCGATCTTCCAGGAACGCATCGACCGCTTCGTCGATGGGCCGGCCGCCCGCGTGCTCGAGCACCGCCTCGATGATCTGCCGCCGGATCGTGTACAGGTCGTCCTCCATGGAGTGGATGGCCCATCGTTGCCAACGGGTCTTGGCGGGCTGCTCGGAAAGCCGCTGCTCCAGCCAATCGATGTCCAGCCGCTCGCCCAGCAGGAAGAAGCCACGGGCGACCTCGAGCACGGGTCGACCCGTTGCCCGAGCGACCGAGATGATGTCCGGTCCGTGCACCAGCTCGTCCTGGAACACGTGTCGCCTCGCGAGCTCCTCCGGAACGCCCTCGGCGGTCAATCGCTGCGCTTCTCGTTCGCGCTGCTCGCGCCACGCCTCGGGTCCGATCTGCTCGATCACGGACGACAGCTCGCGGAACGCGGATCTGGTGTGCTCGATCGCCTCCCCGAGCCGCAGATCGGGGGCACGGACGAGGTTCCACCGCGCGGTGGATTCGACCAAGCGGTCCACGGCCGTCATCAGCTCGTTCTGGATCTCGGGGTCGATCTTGCCGTCGAGGGCCTCGATGTCGTCCCAGCGCGGCACCGCGCCGACCACGTCCCGGGAGATCCTGAACGCTCGGACGACCTCCGCCGGCGTGGCCCCCGTCTCCGCCACCAGGCGCGACACGAACGTGACCCCTTGTGAGTTCACCACGTCGTTCGAGACGATCGTGGCGATCAGCTCGCGGCGCAGCGGATGCTGGCCGAGCAACGGCCGGAACCCTTCGACGATCTTCTCGGGGAAGTACCGCGTCAGATCCTGCTCCAGGTACCTCGAGTCGGGGAGGTCGGCCTCCAGCAGGTCGCGCTTGATCGAGCGCTTGGAGTACGCCACGAGGAGCGCGAGCTCCGGACGGGTGAGCCCCTCGCCGCGCCCCCGCCGCTCTGCCATCTCGTCCGACGTCGGCAGGAACTCCACGGCTCGGTCCAGCTCCCCTTCGGCCTCGAGCTGGAGCATCAGATCCTCGCATGACTCGTTCCGCTCGGCCGCCACGGCGACTTCCTGAGAGAGGATCTGCGCCTGGAGGTAGTTGTCGTAGAGCACGCGACGAACGACGTCGTCCGTGCACGCTTGCAAGAGGACGTTGCGTTCGTCCGTCGTGAGCTCGCCGCTCTCGATCGCGAGCCCCAGGAGGATCTTCAGGTTCACCTCGCGGTCGGACGTGTCGACGCCCGCCGAGTTGTCGATGAAGTCGGTGTTGATCCGACCCCCGGACAGCGCGTACTCGATCCTGCCCCGCTGCGTGAAACCGAGGTTGCCGCCCTCTCCCACCACCCGGGCACGTACCTGGCTGCCGTTGATCCGGACCGGATCGTTCGCGCGATCGCCGACCTCGGTGTGTCCCTCCTTCGACGCCTTCACGTACGTGCCGATGCCGCCGTTCCAGAGCAGGTCGACAGGCGCTTGCAGCACCCATCGGATCACGTCCGCGGGGGTCAGCTCCGTGGGCGCCTCGTCGGGGATCGCGAGAACCGTTCGCACCTGCGGTGAGAGGGTCACCCATTTCGCGGACCGGTCGATGACGTCGGCACCCTCGGACAGGATCGACCGGTCGTAGTCGCCCCACGACGATCCCGGCATATCGAACAGACGTTTCCGCTCCGCGAACGATGTGGCCGGATCCGGATCGGGATCGAGGAAGACATGACGATGATCGAAGGCGGCGAGCAACCGGAGCCTGCGTGTGTAGAGCATCCCGTTGCCGAACACATCTCCCGACATGTCACCGATGCCCGCGACCGTGAACGGGTGCTTGGCGGGATCGATACCGAGCTCGCGGAAGTGCCGCTTCACCGACTCCCAGACACCCCTGGCCGTGATGCCGAGCACCTTGTGGTCGTATCCGTGCGACCCCCCCGATGCGAAGGCGTCGCCGAGCCAGAAGCCGTACCGCCGGCTCACCTCGTTCGCGGTGTCGGAGAGCGGCGCGGTTCCCTTGTCGGCCGCCACCACTAGGTACGGATCGGGGCCGTCCATCACGCGAACCCCTTCCGGGTGCACGACCTCGCCCTTCACCAGGTTGTCGGTGATGTCGAGCAGTCCTTCCATGAAGGTGACGTATTGCGTGGCGACCTCTTCCTTCATCCGGTCGGGCTCGACCGACGTCCGCTTGAGCACGAAGCCGCCCTTCGAGCCGTCCGGCACGATGATGGCGTTCTTCACCTTCTGGGCCTTCATGAGCCCGAGCACCTCGGTACGGAAGTCCTCCCGCCGGTCCGACCACCTGATCCCGCCTCGGGAGACCATCCCGGCGCGGAGGTGGATCGCTTCCGTCTGGGTCGAGTACACCCACACCTCGTAGAGCGGCGTGGGCTTGGGCATCTCGGGAACGCGCTCGGACAGGAGCTTGAAGCTGAGACACGGACGGTCCGGCAGATAGACGTTCGTCCGCACGATCGCCTCGATCGTCCCGAGGAGATGCCGAAGGATGTTGTCCTGGTCCAGGGACGCGACGCCGCGGAGGTCCTGGTGGATCGCCTGACGGATCTCGTCGATGTCCTCGTCGGTAGCGGCGCGCACCGGGTCGAACTTCGCTTCGAACATCCTCACGAGACGCTCCGCGATCGACGGATACGCCGCCATCGCGTCGTTGCGATAGTTCTCTGTGTATCGGGCGGAGACCCGCATCCGATAGTTCCGGAGCGCCCGGAGGATCCTGATCTCCCACCACGTGAGCGAGCTCAACGTCACCAGACGGTTCAACGAGTCCGAGTCGCATTCGCCCCGCCACACCGCGGCGATCGTGTCGGTGACACGCTCGGCCGCCTCCCCCAGCTCCAGGACCGCGCCGCGCGAGTCGAGCACGCCGAAGTCGTGGATGTACACGCGGCCCTCGCCCTCGATCGCCGTCGGCACCTCCTCGACGACGCGGAGCCCGAGGGCTTCGAGGATCGGCATGAAGTCGGATAGGTCCACCTTCCCGCCGGTCTTGTAGAGCTTCACGCGGGTCAGACGTTCGCCCTTCGATTCGTTCCCGAGTCCGACCATGAAGCCCTCCGTGCTGGCCTCGAGCCGTTCGAGCATCAAGACGTCGTCGACGACCAGGCCCCAGTCGTCGTTCGACTTGTAGTAATCGGGGAACCGTGGCGCGTATTCGTCCATCAGCGCGACGGCGCGTCCCGGGCCGACGCGCTGGCTCAGCGCCTCGAGCAGGTCGTCCTCCCATGTGCGGGCGAGGAGCTCGACCTCGCGCTCGAGCTCTTCGTAGCGGACATCGGGGATCGGCACGCCGGGAGCCACATGGATCGTGAAGAAGATGCGAGCCGATTCCGTCTCTCCGAGGGACAGGTGGTAGTCGATCGTCGTGCCGTGGAACCGTTCGAGGAACAGAGCCTGCAACCGCTTGCGGAGGTCGGCGTTGAAGCGGTCCCGAGGCAGGGCGACCACGACCGAGACGTTCCTGCCGTAGAGGTCGCGTCGGATCAACACCCGGATGCCACCGTGTTTCTCGAGCTGCAGCAGGCCCACGACCAAGCGGCGGATCTCCTCGGCAGATGCCTGGAACAGCTCGTCCTTCGGGAACGACTCGAAGAGCGCGACCACCGCCTTGTAGTCGTGCGAGCCCGGGATCAGGTCCTCCGCGGAGATCAGCTGCTCGAGCTTGTGATGCAGGAGCGGCGTCTTCGCCGCAGGCTCCATGTACGCCTTGCTCGTGAACAGCCCGATGAGGCGAGCCTCACCGACGATCGCGCCGTCTGAGTCGATCTTGCGAACGCCGATGTAGTCCATCCGCGCCCGACGGTGCACCGTCGAGTACGCCTGCGTCTTCGAATAGATCAGCAGCTCCCCGTCCTCGATCCGATCGCGGATGTCGGGCGACAGCGACGAGAGCAGTGTCAGCTTCGAGAACGTCGACGTGTCGACGTCGGAGAGGATCCCCAGACCGCTGCCGGGGACCGCCTGGATCGCACGACCTTCCTTGGTCTCCAGCAGCTCGTATTCGCGGTACCCGAGCAGGACGAAGTTCAGCTGGAGGAGCCAGTCGAGGAACTTCACGACCTCCTCGACGACCTCGGCCGGGTAGCGAACCTCGGCGCCGTGGGCCAGCTCCATCATGTGCCGGACGCGGTCCTGCATCGGATCGAAGTCCCGCACCACGAGCGAGACGTCCCGGAGGATGCGGCGCACCCGAGCCTCGAGCTCGACGTTGACCTCGTCCGCCAGGCCGCGGTCCACCTCGAAGTGCATGAAGGACTCGCGATGCTCGGCTTCCCGCCCGGACATCACCTTGAGGAGGCGGCCGTCCTTGTCGCGGACCGTCCCGATCACCGGGTGGAGGAGGCGCTTGATCGTGAGCCCCCGCGCCGTGAGCTCCTCCGAGATCGAGTCGACGAGGAATGGCGAGTCGTCGGTCGCAACCTCGACGACGGTCCCGTGGCAGCGATAGCCGTGGTCCTCCGGATCGGCGTTGAAGACGCGGACGGTCGACGCCTCGAGGCCTCGGCCGTCAGCGAACTCGAAGGCGGAGGTCGCGAGCGCGAGCAGCTCGTCGGTCGTGATCTCTTCGAGGTCTTCGTCGGCCAGCCGGCGCAGCAGCGCTCGGGCGAAGACCTGGAGCGCGTCGGCCCGCTCGGCGTCGGCCTCTCGCGCGATCCGAGCCAGCATCTCCTCGATCTTGGGATGGAGCTCGGAGGGTGCCCTGGCGGGCGCTGATTGCTCGATCGTGTCCGACACTGGCGTTCGCGCCCTCCGGGGCTGACCACTCCATTGTGTCAGGTCGACCGGCTTGGGCGGCGCAGCCGTAGGCCCGGTCCCGGATGGCATGGACCGGCCCGCCCGTACTACGTCGTTCGGCACGAATACCCCCATAGGGCTGAGGCCAGGGCGCGGTTCGGTGGAGTACGCTCGGCGGGTCAGCAGGGAGGGTCGAGTGGCACGACGGATACGGATCGTCGTCGGCGAGGGTCGGACGGCACAGCGCGGGCTTCTTCGCTTCGTCCTGGAAGGCGAGGGCTTCGACGTCGTCGGTGAGGCCGGCGGATCCGCCGATCTCTCGGGCGTGATCGAGCGGGAGCGGCCGGACGTCGTCGTCCTCGACGACGGCATCGGCGTGATGGCCGTCTCGATGGTGCACGATGTCGCTCCCGACACGAAGATCGTGCTGGTGTGGCCCTCGGCCGTCGTCCCCATCGGCGGCGACGCCCGGGTCGAGCCCGCCAAGATCCTCAAGGATCTCGGCCCTGCCGTGCAGCACGTTGCCGCCGCGACCGTGGGACTCACCGAGGGCTTCCAACGACCCGATTGGATCGACAGGGTTCGCAAGGATCCCTCCACGCTGCGGGAGAAGCTCGGAGGCAAGGAGACGGCCAAGCGCCCGAGCGTGACCCGTCTGCAGCGAGGCACCAGGCGACTCCACCCCACCGGTCGGCGGTCCAAGACGACCGGTCAGGAGCGGCGGGAGGAGATCGTTCCCGCCCCGGTGGTCGTCCTGCCCAGCGGTGGTGAAGGAGCGGAGCTCGAGCCGGTCCTCGACATCGGAGGAGGCGGCGGCTCCGGAGTGGCTGAGGAACCGGTCGAGGAGCGATCGGAGTGGAACCGGCGCCTCGGGACGCTCGCGCTGAGCGGCGCGGCGGCCGTGAGTGCGTTGGCACTCGCACTCGCCCTCGGGGGAGGCAGGATCCCGGTCACCGTCGTGCGCGGAGGGGGCACGCTTCCTCCCGGTGCCACCGGTTTCGTCCGGCCTGGGCTCTCCTTCGACGGACCGTTCGGCGCCGGCTCTCCCGGCGGATCCGGGTTCAACCCCATCCCCGTCAGCGAGGAGCCGGCAAACCCCCCCGACGAAGGGGGAACCGGCGGTTTCCTCGGCGGTATCGGCGACGGTCTCGTTGGGGGGATCGGTGGGGACCTGGCGAAGCCGGGCACCTCCGATGGAACAGACGGACCCGCGACCGGTGGGGCGCCCGGAGACGGTGGTCCCGGGACCGGCGATGGTGGCACGGGGACCGGCGATGGTGGTGGCGGCAACGGCGATGGCGGTGGCAACGGTGGCGGCGGCGGCGGCGGCGCGAAGGCGGACGGTGGGATGCCCGGGAAGAGCGCCGACCACAACCCGCACGGCGGGCCGCCCTCGAAGATGGGTATGACACCGGCGCACGGTCAAGGTCTCTCGGCGGCGGCCGCTTCCCATCAGGCGAAGCCGAAGCATTCGCACAAGCACTGACACCCTGGGAGAACGTCCACCGAGGGCCTACCCTTGATGCATGGGCTCCGATCCCTACGCGTCGCTGGACCCCGCAACGCCGGACCCGAGATCAGCTCCGCTGTTCCCCGAAGTGGGTGCCAGCACAGCGCTTCTCCGGGGCTTCCGGAGGCGATGTCCTCGATGCGGCGAACGCGACACGTTCGTGAGCTGGTTCCAGCCTCGGAAGGCGTGCCCACGGTGCGAGCTCCGGTTCGCGAAGGAAGAAGGCGGCTTCCTCGGCGCGATGACGCTGAATTACCTGGTCGCGATCGGACTGTGGCTCCTCGTCCTCACGGTGGGTGTGGTGGTGACGGTGCCCGACGTGCCGGTCGTCCCCCTCTTGGCGCTCAGCGCCGTGGTCCTGATCGGCGTGCCGCTCTGGTTCTACCCGAGGTCGAAGATGATCTGGGCCGCAGTGGAGTTCCTGGTCCTTCGAAGTGAGCCCGAATACCGGCCACCGGTCGCGCGGGACCCGCGCCGGCGCGAGCTCGAGTAGTTCACCATCGCTTCGCGTCGGCCAGAGCCGCGATGGCGGCGAGCGCCACCTCGAGATCCTGATCCCCCGTCCCGGAGCTCACACCCACGGCTCCCACGACGTCGTCGCCGACCACGATCGGCACGCCGGCCTTGAGGTGCGTCAGCCTGCCACCCGTCGTGAACGCGAGCTTGATCGCGTGCTCCTGGTCGGCGCCGCCCGTCGGCTCGCGCGAGGATGCCGCCGACATCGCCTTGCGGATCGACGTGCGGATGCTCAGGAACTTCGCGCCGTCCATCCGGATGAACGCCAGGAGGCGTCCCGCCGCGTCCGTCACCGCGATGCACTGCGGGACACCCATCGCTTCTGCCTTCTCGATCCCCGCTCGAAGGACCCTCAGGGCGCCCTCGTGGGTGAGCGCGGAGGTCGGAACGATGTCGGACATGGTCGTGGTCTCCTTCCTTTCACGTGGAGACCGGCATCATCGCATCGACCTACCGGGTAGGGATGCTCCCGGCACGCAGCGAGTGCATGGGTAGTCGCTCGCCGTCGAGGAGGACCTCGCGGTCGAAGGTGAACCCCACGCGCTCGGCGACTCGCCGCGAGGCGATGTTCCGCGGATCGAACAGACAGATCAGCCGCGGGGGCCGAAGCGTCCGCAGGGCGTGGTCGACGATCGCGCGGGCCGCCTCGGTGGCCAGACCCTGGCCCCAGTGCTCCCTCCCCAGGAGGTATGCGAGCTCGATCTCATAGGTGGCCCCGTCTACCGGGTACTCGTCCGCACCCTCCAAGACGAGCTCGCCCTCGGGGGTCTCCGTGGCTCGCCACGGCAGCAGTCCGCAGCGGCCGATCAGCTCGTCCCGGTCCTTGCGGATCGTCGCCCACAGCCCGTACCCGTAGCGGCCGTCGTAGACGTCGATGCACCACTCCAGCTCCTCTCGGGTCTCCTCGTACGTGAGGGTGCCCTCCGGGAAGTACCGCCTCACCTCCGGATCCCGGTACAGAGCCGCCAGCTCGTCGAGATCGTCGAGCGTGAGATGCCGCACGACGAGCCGTTCGGTCTCAAGCACGATGGCTCCGCGCTCGCTCACGGTGTCACACCCTACGAGCGATCTCGTGATCGTTGTCACGACAAAGACCTACGCTGGGAGGTCGACGACGGCGCGAGCGATCCCGACGACGTCTCGATCGGCCAGAGGCAGGAGGAATCCTCGGACGGGGATGGCGACGCGTACGGTCGCCTCGTAGGTCCCCTCCGCACAATCGCACGACAGGAGTCTGGCGCCGTTACGGACCGCGTAGTCCGCGGCGAGCTGGGTCGGATCCGTGCCCGACGGGAACGCGAGCTCCTGGGCGGCCGCGAGCGCAGCGAGGTCGGCCGCGGCCTCGGCGCGCGAGCGCGCGATCAGCGCCCGCCCGACGTCGGCTGCCCCCATCGTGACGACGAGCGCCATCCCCACGGCGGCGGCGACGACGAGCGAGACACTCCCTCGCTCCGACCTCATCCGCGGCCTCGACCTCATCCGAACTCCTGCCGGGCGGTCGTGGAGGTCGCCATCGCGACGGGATCGCCGAACAGCCAGCCGACGAAGGGCACACGGATCGACGCGAGATAGCGGATCGACACGGTCACCGGATCGCCCCGGACGCCCGCACGGTTGACCGCGAGGTCGATACCGGTCTCCTCGAGCGACGGCGCCGCAGCCAGGGCCGACGCTCGGATCGCGGAAGCGTCCTCCTGAACGGCCGCGGCGCGCGCCCCGGCGCGCGCTGCAGCCTCCACCAACAACCGATCGCGGACGAGCAACCCCGTCTGCACGAGAGCGAGCGCCACCACCAGGACGAGCGGCAGCACAAGCGCGAACTCGACCGCGGCGGTGCCGCGTTCCGAAGGAGAGACTTCACGCGGCGTTGGCATCACCGATCACGCTGTCGATCACGCTGTCGAAGAACGCAGGCAGCTTGCCGGATGAACGGGCCCAGGCGATCAGCACGACGGCCACCGCGGCCGCGGCGAGGATCACGAGCGCGTACTCGGCCGTGGTCTGTCCTTCCTCTCTGCGGAGCCGGAGGGTGTCGACGGTGCGCAGGAACAGGGCGTACAGGAAGAGCATCGGTTCACCTCCTCTCAGCGGATGGACTGGACGGTGGTCAGCAGGACCGGCACCACCGTGAGGAGGAGGAAGGCGGGGAGGACCAGGAAGACGAGAGGGAAGAGCATCTTCACCGGCGCGGCACGGGCTCGTTCGGCGACCGCGGCTCGCCGAGCACTCCGAACGTCGGCAGCGAGTTCCCGCGTCGCTTCCGTGAGGGAGGTTCCGAGCGTTTCGGTGCGCGTCAAGACCGCGACCGCGCGCCGCAGGTCGGGCAGGGCGAGACGCTCGGTAACAGCTGCAAGCTCTTCACGCCAGCGAGCGCCGAGGTCCACCGCCTCGAGGGAGGCTCCGAGCTCCGCACGGAGGGGGCCTCGCAAGACCGACGTGGATCGTTGGAGCCCAGCGACCGCCGACAGACCCGCGGCGGATCCCGCCGCGAGCAGATCGAGGAGCTGCGGGATCTCGGCATCCATCGCGCGGCGGCGGCGCGCGGCGGCGCGCGCTACGGCGACCCGGCGGAGACGACCGCCGAGCAGCACGGCGAGCGGCACCGTCAGCGGTTTCGGGCCGGGGACCAGCGCTCCGAGCACGGTGAAGCCTGCAAGCCAGAGATATCGCGGATCGGCGTATCGCGTCCTCTCCCGAGGATCTCGCCTCCGAGGGACCGCGAGGGCCACAGCGGCGACCCCGCATCCGGCCGACAACGCCCCCAGTGCCTGCGCGACGACGGGCTCCGTCACCGCACCTCCAGGAGGTGCCGGATCCAGAGGAACGCCAACATCTCCAGCCCAAGACCGATGCCGAGCGCCATCCCCCCGAGTGGGGTGCTGACGGCCCGGAGCATCTCGTCCCGTGAGGTCAGCAACAGGAAGCCGAAGAAACCGATCGGCAGCATGCCGAGGATGACGCCCGACAGGCGGGCTTGGGCCGTGAGCGCGCGCACGTCGCGATGCGCCGCTCGCCGTTCCCGCAGCGTCGCGGCGAGACCGTCGAGCACCGTCGGCAGGTCGCCGCCGCTACGACGGTGCAGATCCAGGACGCCGACGATCAAGAAGGCGTCCTCCGAGCCCTGCGCATCCGCCCAATCCGAGAGGGCTTCCCCGACCGGCGTACCCAGTTCGATCTTCTCGACGAGGCTCGCGAGTTCGGTCTTGAGCGGTTCGTCGGCCTCGTCTCGCGAATAGGCGATCGACTGCGGAAGCGACAGCCCGGCCCGAAGTCCGGCGGCCATCCCGCCCACCGCGTCCGCGATCTGCTCGGCCGCGCGATCGCGCGCCTTCGCCCGCCGGCGTCTGCGGACCAGACGATGGGCAACCGCGATACCGGCGCTGCCTGCAAGGGTCGGCACCGGCCCGGCCGCGACACATGCAACGAGGAAGACCGGCAGGGACACGAACATCCAAGATGGTCGACCGGGCGCTCGATCCCGTCGTTCGATCCCCAGCTGAACGGCCATGCCCTCTGCGTGAGCGATCGTGATCGCCCGCTCCGCGAACAGTCCGGCGATCGCCAGAAGCCCGGAGGCCAGTCCGATCATCCGTCCGCCCCTTCCTCGAAGAGCCAGTCGCCGACGTCCTCGCCTCGATCGGCCAGGACGTCCGCCACCCTCGGCACCGACCCCGTCGCATGGAACTCACCGATGTCTCCCTCTCGCCCGCGGAACCGGTACAGGGGCGACACGACCGGCTCGCCGCGATGCGTCCCCTCGACGGAGGCGACCTCCCACACGACACGGCGTCCGTCGCGGAGGCGCGCGAGCTGCACCACGACGTCGATGGCCGACGCCACCTGGTTGCGGATGTGGGCGGCCGGCAGCTCGACGTCCGACATCATCGCCATCGTCTCGAGCCGCCAGAGCAGGTGCCGGCAGGAGTTGGCATGCGCGGTCGACAACGACCCGTCATGTCCGGTGTTCATGGCTTGGAGCATGTCGAGCGCCTCACCGCCTCGGACCTCGCCCACGATGATCCTGTCGGGGCGCATCCGAAGGGCGTTCCGGACCAGGTCCCGGACACTCACCTGACCTCGGCCCTCGACGTTGGGGGGTCGCGCCTCGAGCGACACGACGTGCGATCGGTGCAGGCGGAGCTCGGCCGCGTCCTCGATGGTGATCAGTCGCTCTCCGTCGGGGATGAACGACGAGAGGATGCCCAGCAGGGTCGTCTTGCCGCTGCCGGCCCCTCCGCTCACGATCAGGTTCGCTCGCCCCCGCACGCACGACGCGAGGAACCGCATCGCTCGTGGTCCGATGCACCCGTTGCGCACGATGTCCTCGCCCGACAGGGGTACGGGGGCGAACGTGCGGATCGTGAGGACGGGACCGCGGAGCGAAAGAGGCGGAACGATCGCGTGCACCCTGCTGCCTCCCGGAAGTCGCGCGTCCACCCAAGGTGACGCTTGGTCGACCCGAAGGCCCAGAGGACCCACGATACGCTCGATCAGATGAAGGACCGACTCCTCCCCCTCAAACAGCCGGTCCTCCACCCTTTCGATCCGCCCCTCCCGCTCCACGTACACGTCGTCAGGTCCATTGACCATCACCTCGGTCACATCGGGATCCTTCAGCAGGAACTCGATCGGGCCGAACCCGACGACCTCGTCGGAAACCTCGTTGACCACCCGGGCCAGATCACGCTGTGGGAGCAGCGCTCCGCTCTCGCGCATCAGGGTCAGCGCTTCCTCGCGGACGCGCACGCGCCGCTCCGTCCGCGGCGCGGACGACAGCCCCCTCGCGTCCACCCGCTCCCGGAGCTGCGCACGCAGCTGTCGCCGCACGTCGGCGAGGGGATCGGTGCTCATCCTGCGACGAACACGAGCGTGACGTGCGCTCCGTGGCCCATCCGTTTCCTCCGAACACTCGCGGGGAAGCACGCACCGAACAACGAGAGAGGGACGAGGGGATGTCGACCGGCGGAGGGAGGTCACCGCGTCGAACGAGGCACACCCTAGCGCGGAGGTCCGACACGGAACCATCCCCAAGCCGGGGGGTTCGGCGATCTTGTCGGGGGATTCACGCGACCGAGACGTTCAGGGACTGGGCGAGATCCACGCGATAGGGATCACGGTCGCTCGTCGTGCGACGGACGCTCCCAGCGGTTGACGTCACCCTCCTTCGCGTAGCGGTCGATCTCTGCGAGTTCCTCCTCGGCGAAGTCCGGGTTCTCGAGCGCGGCGACGTTCTCACGGATCTGCTCGGGGCGGCTCGCACCGATCAACGTGGACGTCACCCGCGGATCGCGGAGCACCCAGGAGATGGCCATCTGCGCGAGGCTCTGACCTCGCCTCCCTGCGATCTCGTTGAGCGCGCGAACGCGCGCGAGGTTCTCCTCGCTCAGATCGGAGGCTGCGAGCGTGTCACCGCCGGGTCTTCGCACGCGCGCGTCATCCGGCACGCCCGAGAGGTACTTGTCGGTGAGCACGCCCTGGGCCAGAGGCGTGAACGCGATGCAGCCGACGCCTTCGCCCCCGAGCACGTCCAAGAGGCCCTCTTCGATCCATCGGTTGAGCATGTTGTACGAGGGCTGGTTGATCAGGAGTGGGACGTCGTACCCGCGAAGGATGTCCAGAGCTTCGCGCGTCTTCGTCGCCGAGTACGACGAGATGCCCGCGTACAGCGCCTTGCCGCGTTGTACCGCGGTCGCGAGCGCACCCATCGTCTCCTCGAGCGGCGTGTCCGGATCGAACCGGTGAGAGTAGAAGATGTCGACGTAGTCGACGCGCATCCGCTGCAGGCTCTGATCGAGGCTCGCGAGCACGTACTTCCTCGAACCGCCACCCTGTCCGTACGGCCCCGGCCACATGTCCCACCCGGCCTTGGTCGAGATGATCAGCTCGTCTCGGTACGCTCGGAAGTCTTCGCGCAGCAACCGCCCGAAGTTGATCTCGGCGCTCCCGTACGGCGGGCCGTAGTTGTTCGCGAGGTCGAAGTGGTTGACGCCCAGGTCGAAGGCGGTGCGGAGCATCTCGCGCTGCCTGTCGAGGGGCGTCGCGTCACCGAAGTTCTGCCAGAGACCGAACGAGATCGGTGGGAGCTGGAGCCCACTTCGACCGCAGAATCGATAGGGCATCGCGTCGTAGCGGTCGGCCGCGGCGGTGTAGCCCGGGTGCATCATCGCACCGTAACGGGCCTGGAGTGGAATGCCACCCGGGGACGGTTCCACGGGTTGGGTGAACGATCCGCGACGGTCAGGCGATGGGCGAGATCGAAGCGAGGCCGCCGGGAAGCCCACTCATCTCGACGCCGGCGGCGTCCACGTCGATGGTGACACGACCGCCCGCGAGAGGAACGTTCGACACGCTGAGCGTCGTCGATCCCTCCGGCAGCATCGGGTCGATCTCGATCCGGCCGCCCGGCACGTCGGGCTCGAGGCCGAGGAGCGCCCGCACGACGAGCAAGGGTGCGGCCGAGGCCCAAGCTTGCGGGGAGCACGACGTCGGGTAGCGCACCGGCACCGGCATCTCGTCGATCGTGAGACCGGCGAAGAGCTCCGGCAGCCTTCCGTCGAGGGCGTCGGCGGCGGGAAGCAGGCCACTCGCGACGAGATGTGCCTCTTCGACGAAACCATAGCGTCGGAGGCCCGCGACGCAGATCGCCGTGTCGTGCGGCCAGACGGACCCGTTGTGGTAGCTGAGCGGGCTGTAACGGGTCATCGAGGTCGCGAGCGTGCGGATCCCCCAGCCGGTGAACAGCTCCGGCGACACGAGCCAGCGAGCGACCGCCGCCGCCTTGTCACGGTCGGCGACGATGCCGGCCCACAAACAGTGCCCCATGTTCGACGCGATCGCATCGACCGGGCGCTTGTCCCGGTCGAGCGCGATCGCGAACGCCTCCCGGTCGGGGAGCCAGAAGTCCTGCTCGAAGCGTGCCTGGAGGTCGTCGGCCCGCGCGTTGCGGGCCGACGCCGCCGCTTCATCACCGTCCGCATCGGCCATCGCGGCGGCGGCCCGCCAGGCTGCGTAGGCGTAGGCCTGGACCTCGGCGATCGCGATGGGGGCATGGGCGAGCCGTCCGTCGGCGAAGCCGACCGCGTCGTGGGAGTCCTTCCATCCCTGGTTCCCGAGCGATCCCGGCCCTGCGGGCGCGTACTCGACGTAGCCGTCACCATCGGGATCCCCCGGGCCCTCGAGCCACGCGAGCGCCGCCTCCACGGCGGGCCGGAGCGCCTGGATCTGCTCGGTGGGCGCGCCCCAGCGCCACAGCTCGTGGACGAGCATCACGAACAGGGGCGTGACGTCCGCGGAGCCGTAGTAGATGTCGCCGTCGGCGAGGGCGAGGGACGGTCCTCGCGAGAACCGGATCTCATGCAGGATCCGCCCCGGCTGCTCTTCGCTCTCTGCGACATCTCGGATGCCCTGCATGCGGGCGAGACTCCGCGCGGTCCCCAACCCCAGGGTCGGGTCGAGCAGGAGCGCCATCCACGACGTCAGGATCGAGTCCCGGCCGAAGAGCGTCATGTACCAGGGAGCTCCGGCGGCGATCAGGAGATCCTCGGGATGGTCGGGATCGGTGAGCTGCAGCGCGCCGAGATCCTCGCCGGTCCGGGCGAACGCGCGCGACAGTCCGGGGACATCGGTCGCGAGCTGCGGCAGACCCCTCCGCCATCCCAGGCGGTGGGCAGTGGTCGGCGTGAGCTCGGGCGGTTGCCCACAGGGATAGGTCGGGCTCACCTCCCCTCCGCCGCGCAGCGCCCGCAGCTCGACGCATGCCTTCCAGGTCTGCCTTGGCTGGAGCTCCGCTTCCCACACGATGGTGCCGTCGCCCCCGACCCGCGTGGCGTCGGTGGTGTGGACGCTCAGACCGCGGCGCCGCCCGTCCCCGTCGAAGCGGAGTTCGTCCCCTTCGGCGGTGCACGGCGTCTCCACCACCGGCGCCACGCCCTTCTTCACGTCGAACAGCTCCGCGAGGTCGGCCTCGACGGACAGCCGCACCGTCACCCGACGAACCTCCCGCGCGAGGTTTCGTATCCGCAGGTCGACCCGCATCCCCTGTCCGACCCAGAGGTCACGGAACACGAGGAGTCGCTTGTCGAACGTTCGGCCGACGAAGGTCGCGGAGGAGGGCGAGCGCGTTGCGAGCGTCAGTGGCTCGACACCGTCGCCGTCGATCGACAGGACCGATCGCGAGCAGATCCTCGTGTCACCGACGAACAGACCCGCGACCCCCCCGCCGTCGATGTCCCCGTCGGGACCGCAGATCGTGAAGGTCGCTCCCTCGACGAGCGTCACCGTGGATGCGGGGACGGGCTGGCTCTCGTCGAACGCGTCGGGCTCGATGCCGGGGGTGGCGCCGCCCCACGGGACGCCGGCGAGATGGGACGGAGGCTCCACGAACCTCAGGCAGCGCGGCGAAGGCGGTGGTCGACGATGACGCGACCGTACAGCTGAAGATGCCTGGCGACCATCCCCTCGGTGGAGAAACGCTTGGCCGCGACCTCCCGAACCTGCGCCCGATCGAGCGAACTCGCCTGGAGGACGGCCCCGACCTGCCCGTCGAACGTGCGTCGGACGAACCCGGTCAGCCCCTCGTCGATCAGCTCGGGAGCCGAGCCTCGCGGCGTGGCGACGATCGGGGTCCCGCAAGCCATCGCCTCGACCATCACCATCCCGAACGGCTCGTCCCAGTCGATCGGGTTCAACAGACAGACGGCGTCGCGCAGCAAGTCGAGCTTCGCCGGCTGGGCGACCTCCCCCACGTACTCGATGCCATCTCCAAGGAGGGGTTCGACCTGCTCCCGGAAGTACGCCTTCTCGGCCGGCTCCCGCATCTTGGCGGCGATCCGGAGCGGCATCCCTGCCTCGCGGGCGATGCGCGCAGCCGTGTGCACGCCCTTGTCGGGACTCATCCGGCCGAGGAACAACGCGTACCCACCTTCGCCACCACCGATCGGATGAGCATCGACGTCGACCCCGTGATGGATCACCGCCGCGATCGGTGTGTCATCCGCGGATCCCGCCTGGTGATGCGAGATCGCGATGACCGGAACGGTTCGCGCGATCATCCGGTACAGCGGCCCAAGCTCCCCTCGGAACGGAGCGTGGTTCGTCGTCACCACGGGCATGCCGAAGCGATCCGCGTACACGGGTCCGACCAGCGTGTGATCGTGGATCACGTCCGGATCCCACTCGGCGAGGCGCTCGTAGGCCTCGACCACGTGGCAGAGCTCCGACGCGGCGCCCGTGGAGACGGTGCCGAGCGCCCGCTCGAACGTCGATGCGAGCGGCACCGGGCAGGTGCTGTCACCCGTGGCGTACAGGAGGACCTCATGACCGGCGGCCTGCGCTCCTCGAGCGAGCGTGTCGAGCACGGCTTCGGTGCCTCCATAAGCGGGGGGTGGGACCGGAACCCACGGTGGAGCGATGATGGCGATCTTCAGTTGGATCGACTCCTCGGTCTCTGATCGGTTGCCGCTTCCGATCCAGACGAAGAGAGACCCATCGGGACGGGACTTGCGAAAGGCGACGCGTTCGCGGATCACGGCGTGAGGATGTCTGCGGCCGTGTTTCGTTCATCCTACCGGACATCGGTGGTGCCGCGACCGGATGGTCTCGTACCCCATCACGACGCGACCTCCTCTTCCACGTCGCTCTCCGTCAACGCGGCCGCCACACGATCGAAACGGCGGCCCATCCGTCCTCTCGCCGGCAACAGGCGCCCCTTGTCCTGCGCAGCCCTCACGGCCCGATCCGGAGGGAGCACCGCGAGCGCCGGTTCCCCGAACACCCTGCGCACGTCGCCGGGCGTGATCTCGCTCCTTGCCGCCTTGTTCACGACGAACGAGACGCGACCCTCGAGGTGGAGGGGCGCGAACGCCTCCAAGGCGCGAGACGTCGCGCGGAACGACACCACGTCGAGCGTGAGGACCTCGAGCAGCCGATCCGCGGCCTCCGCAGCGGCGGTCGTCATCGGTCCGAGCGAGCGTGGGACATGCACCACGACGGCGTCGGCGATCCCCGCCGCCGTTTCCGTCACCAGGCGCAGCTCGTCCGATCCGAGGCGCGCGGCTTCCTCGGGCGGAGGCGGAAGGAGGACATCGACCTCGCTCGCGTGTCGCCAGAGCGCTCCTTTCAACTGCTCAGGTCCGAGTTCGTCCCCGAGCGACGCCGCGTCGGCGAACGTGTGGACGGGTTCGGCGTCGTCGCCCCCAGGCGCCCCCAGCGCCTGCGCGACGTCGCCGAACACCGGGTCGGCGTCGATCAGGACGGTCGAGCCGCGGCGTGCGAACGCTGCGGCGAGGTGCGTCGCGACGAACGTGACCCCCACGCCGCCGCGGCCGCCGTGGACCGCGACCACGGTCCCCCGCCTGCCCGTCTCGCGCGACCGCCGGATGGCTGCCGCCGCGGCCGCGAGCAGGTCGTCGCGCTCCTTCGGCCAGAGGAAATATCCCGATGCGCCCGCCTCGATCGCCGCTCGAAGGGAGGTCACCGACTCCCGCGTGTCGAGCGCTAACACCACGCCGGCGCCCGTTCGGGCACCCAGCATGGTCGGCTGGGCGACAACCCCATCCGGTTCGAGCTGCCTGATGGCTTCCGCCAGCTGCCGGTCGTCGCCCGCGGTCGCCACGACGCGAGCCCGCCCGCTCCGGTCGAGGAAGTGCATGACCTCCTCGGCCACCTCCGGCGCCTCGAGCGCCAGGACGATCCTCGCCACCTGATCCACGGCATCCTCCATGCGTCGCGGGAGAGGTGTGAGGGAGTTCGTCGAACGGTAGCCGCCATCGCTGACATGCGAGGCTTCCGATATGCCCGACCCTCTCCTCCGACTCCCGTTTCGCCGGCCGTTCGCCGCGAGCCCTCTCCTGTCGTTCTTCGAGGCTCGCGCCGTGCCGGGGATCGAGGAGGTGCGAGACGGCACCTACCGTCGCAGCGTGCGCGCGGTGAGCGGCAGTCCAGCGGTCATCGCGCTGACGCCGGACCCTAAAGGCGAACACGTCACGTTCGAGATCTCGAGGGATGGTCCTTCGGACACGGCCGAGCTCGTCCAGCACGCACGCCGAGCGTTCGACCTCGACGCGGACCCACTCGCGATCGACGCGAAGCTGGCCGAGGATCCGACGCTGGCCCCGCTCGTTGCGCGCAGGCCAGGCATCCGCGTCCCGGGGACCTTCGACGGCTTCGAGCTCGTCGTCCGCGCGATCTTCGGACAGCAGGTGTCCGTGGCGGGTGCGAGAACGTCGCTCGGCAGGCTCGTCGAGAGCACCGGGACGAAGCTGCAGCCGGCGAACGGAGGGATCACCCACGTGTTCCCGACCGCAGACCAGGTGGCCGAACTCCCTCCCGAGGCGTTCGGGATGCCGCGAGAACGAGCGATGACCATCCGCAGGGTCGCCGAGCTCGTCGCGCTCAACCAACTCGACCTCTCCGCCGGCGCGTCGGCGGAAGAAGCGTTGCGCGTCCTCGGTCAGGTCCGCGGCATCGGTCCCTGGACGCTCGCCTACGTCGCGATGCGAGGCCTTCGCGATCCCGACACCTTCATGGCCGGAGACCTGGGCGTGCGCAAAGGGTTCGAAGCCCTCGGGCTCCCGGCCACACCGAAGGAGCTCTTGCAGCGAGCCGAACGGTGGCGCCCATGGCGCGCGTACGCCGTGATGCATCTCTGGCACGCGCACCCGTGACGGCGGCTACGATTCGGCCTGCCCATGGATCGCACCGCCATCGAAGAGCTCTGGACCTTCACGGACTACGGCTGGGGCGAGTACGAGCGTGCGATCCGCCCCCACGGCGACGCAACCCTGCTCGCGCCCGCCCCCGGCTCCGGCTGGCCGGCGCTACGCGACGCCTTGACGCATATCAACTGGGCGTATGTCCGCTGGCTCGCGGACCCGGCCGGGACGACGGATGAGCCCGTGGAACGTGTGGAGTCGTGGGACGAACTCAACGCCTACCGCGGCCGCGTCCTCGGTCACGCCCGCACCTACTTCGATTCACTCGGCGACGATGAGCTGATGCGGCCTCGCGAGATGAACGTCGACGGCGAGACGATGAGGTACAGCCCCGCGGACATCTTCGCGCATGCCTTGCTGCACGAACGCCAGCACCACGGGGACCTGAACACGCTCATCTATCAGCTGCAGATCGACATCCCGATCGTGGAGTTCCGATTCTCCCTCCCCGAACGACGGGCGTAGACGACAGGAGGACGAGCGGATGGATCAACCAACAGCGGAACACGCGCTCCGCGAGCTCGACCCTCTGGTCGGCGAGTGGACGATGGAGGCGAAGTGGCCCAACGGAGAGGAGTGGCAAGGCGGCGGAAGGGTCACCTTCGAGTGGCACTCCTCGAGGGCACATCTCGTCGAGCGCGGAACGGTCGAGCTTCCCGAGGCGCCCGACAACGTCTCGATCATCGGATGTGACGCGGCCAACGGGACGTACTTCCAGCTGTACTCCGATGATCGTGGCGTCTGCCGCGTCTACGAGATGAGTATCGGCAACGGCGAATGGAAGCTCTGGCGGGAGGGCGAGCCGTTCGCCCAGCGCTACACGGGAACCTTCAGCGACGACGGGAACACGATCACCGGACGTTGGGAGATCGCCGAAGACGGCACCAACTACGAGACCGACTTCGACCTCATCTACCGCAGAGTCCTCCCCGGAGGCGGGTCCGTCAGGTAGCTGCAGGAGCTGATGCCACTGTAGATGCGCCAGGCGTGAGCGACCGTGCCTGAGGTACCTCGACGGTTGTATCGATGTCGAGCGGCATACTCTCGAAGAGTGGAGTCGCGTCCGGACTTCTGGTTGATCGAGTGTGAAACGTACTGGAAACACGTCCCGTCGGCGATCGCATGCACGGTCCTCGCGGGCCCCGCCTCGATGTTCAGCCGAGGCGAGCAGTGGCTCGTTCGGGTCGACCCCGCTGTGACAGACGAAGGCATCACGACTGACAGGGTCGTCGTTGATCGTCATCCGCCCAGCTGGGAACAGGGTGACGACTGGTATCTGCTATGTACCGGGGTCTACTCTCTCCATCCCGCCGTACCTGAAGACAGGCGTGTGTTCACACCAGAAGACTGGATCACAAGCCACAAGATCACAGCCACGACCCGCCTGGACATGCACGGGATATAGGCAGGCCAGCAGGAAAGCTGCTCCACGTGCCGAAGGTCGGGGATGTCGCCCTTTGCCGCGCCAACCTCATGAGAAGTCTGACCACTGTAGGCGATGGGATCGCCAGTTTGTCTGAGAGTTCTATCGCCGGACCGCGCGGCGTACGGCAGTCGTTACTGCCTCTTCGACCAGGGAAACAACATCGACGTAGCTCCCGTCCACCTGCTTGGTTGCGAGGGCGAAGACCGCGTCGCCGTCGAAGAGCGTGTGCGCTGGTCGGACAGCCCCGTCGACTGCGTCGTTCGCCGCCTCGGCCAATCGGCGTGCGTCGGGCTTCGACAGGATCGCGTTCGTCGCGACCACACCGATGGTCGTGTTGCCTGCGCGCATCCACTCGATGAGGTCCTCGCGCCGCTCGCCTGGCTCCAATCGAGGACCTGCGAGGACCGTTCCGACCTCGTCCACGATCTCTCCCACGGCATTGACGACGAACAGCGCGCCGACGACGAGATCTCCGTCACGGACGGCCCACGTCCCGAGCCCACCCGGGACCCCGCGCTGTGGACCCCAGAGCTTGGCCACGGTCGCTCCCGTCCCCGCCCCGACCCCCCCTTCGGGCACGTCAGAGGACGCTGCGACACACGCCGCATATCCCTCCTCGGCGCCCGGACGTCGCGTCGGGTCTCCCACGCCGAGGTCGAAGATCACCGCCGCGGCGACGGAAGGCACGATCACGGGTCCGATCTCCGAGCCGATACCTCGCTCCTCGAGGTATCGCTCGACGCCACCCGCGGTGGCCAGGCCGAACGCGCTCCCGCCGGTCAACACGATCGCGTGCGCTTCGTCGAGCAACGTGCCCGGTTGGAGCATGTCCGTGCCGCGGGTGCCCGGTGCGCCGCCGCGGACCTCGCAGGAGGCCACCGTGCCCTTCGGCGGCAAGACAACCGTGCATCCTGTGAGCGCCGACTCGTCCGACCAGTGGCCGACCCGGACCCCTTCCACGTCCGTGATGGACGGCACGCGTCAGAGACCTTCCGGGCGGAGCTCGAAGACCGGGATCTCCCTCGACGTTCGCTCGACGTACTCGCCGTAGGCGGCATCCGCCTCCATGAATCGGGCGAACACCGCCTCGCGCTCCTCCCCCTCGAGCTGCCGGGCGACGACCGGGAACGACCGCCCGGCGACGGTGACCGTCGCCTTCGGCTGCGCGCGGAGGTTCTTCGCCCACGCCGGGTCGCGATCCTCGCCGGCGTAGGACGCAACGACGAAATAGCGACCGTCTTGTTCGAGATGGGAGAGGCCGACGGACCGAGGCTGGCCGCTCTTGTTGCCCGTCGTCTCGAGCAACAGCACCTTCAGGTTGCCGAGGCGGGACCCGAGGCGGCCGCCGCTCGCCCGCAGCAGGAACCGGTGGATCTTCCACATCACGCGGAGCCCCGGGCTCAGGCGGACGGCGGGCATCGAGGCCACTCTACGGACACGCCTGCGCTCGGGTGCACGCGATAGCGTCGTGGCGATCGACCGAGGAGGTCTACGTGAGTGTTCCCGCACGGATCGGCATCGTGACCCTGGGCGTCGACAGCCTGGCGAGGTCGAAGGCGTTCTACGAAGCGCTGGGATGGGAGGTCGCGGGAGCCGTCGGCGACGAGATCTGCTGGTTCAAGACGGCGGACTCCTACCTGGGGTTGTTCGACCGTGAATCGCTCGCGAGGGATGCCGGGCTCCGCTCGGAACCGACCGCGGAGTTCGGCGGCATCACGCTCGCGATCAACGTGGAGAACGAGGCCGCCGTGGACGCGGCGTTCGAGGCTGCCCAGGGTGCGGGTGCGCGGATCCTGAAGCCGGCGGAACGAACCGACTGGGGTGGCTACTCCGGCTACTTCGCCGATCCCGACGGGCACCCGTGGGAGGTCGCGTACAACCCGAGCTTCCCGATCGGCGATGACGGCCGCATCACGATCTCGTGAGGGGGAATCCCTCGAGACCAATCCCACGCACCACGCTCGGCGTGGCCCCCTCCGAAAGACCTATACAGGGATGGGGTCTGGCAGGCCGATACTGAGGCTATGAAGAAGGGTGAGCGTTTCCGGCTTGTGGCCGTCATCGGCCTGGTCGTTGCGCTCATGTCAGCCGGATTCGCATTGGCCGGCGACGCCCTGGATGACGAACCCACCGACGAGCCCACGACCTGCGTTCCTGTCGAGGAGCCCGTGGAGGATGGGGACACCGTCGAGGATGGGGACACCGTCGAGGATGGGGACACCGTCGAGGATGGGGACACCGTCGAGGATGGGGACACCGTCGAGGGGGAAGACCCCGTCGAGGGTGAAGACCCCGTCGAGGGCGAAGACCCCGTCGAGGGCGAAGACCCCGTCGAGGGCGAAGATCCTGTCGAAGGCGAAGATCCCGAAGAGTGCGAGGAAGCCGACGACGACGAAGCCGTAGACGACGACGAGGCAGAAGAGGGCGACGACGAAGCTGCCCTCGAGCCCACCGTCGAGCGCACCGAAGAGTGCATGACGGCCGCCGGAATGGAGGGCGAAGAGGCTCCCGAAGACAAGCCGGTTGCCGGGGAGCTCAAGGGCCTCGAGAACGCGATCTCCCACGTTTTGTGGAACTGCATGCGGAACGACAACGATGGGCTGGTCAACGCCCTCGAGCACCTCTCCGCGAACCTCGAGCGCAAGGAACTCCGCGACGAGGCGAAAGAAGAGCGCAAGGCCGAGCGTGAAGCAGCCAAGGCCGAGCGTGACGCCGCCAAGGCCGAGCGCACAGCCGCGCACGAGGCAGCGAAGGCCGCCCGCGAGCTCGCTCGCGCCAGCTAGTCCACCGCCCACCAACCCGGACCGAGTCCACCCTTCCTCGCCGTTATCCTTCTGTGCCCATGACGGAGCGGATGCTTGACGACACGCTCACCGCGACGTCGTTCGCACCCGACGCGGCCACTGGGCCACTGCCCGATCGGGCACAGGTCGTCGTGATCGGCGGCGGGGTCGCGGGATCGTCGATCGCCTATCACCTCGCGGAGATGGGCATCAGCGACGTCCTCCTCCTCGAACGCCAACGGATCGCCTCCGGGACCTCCTGGCACGCCGCCGGCTTGGTCGCGCGCGTACGCGGTTCGCATCCGCTGACCGAACTCGCGAACTACGGCGTGGACCTCTACCGCGGTCTGGCGGACCAGACCGGCGTGGATGTGCACTTCCGGCCGACCGGGTCGCTCACGCTGGCGGAGAACGACGGGCGGCTTCAGGAGATCCGCTACACGGCGGCGATCGCTCGCCACCACGGCACCGAGGCCCAACTGCTGGCACCTTCGGAGGTGACCGAGGTGTGGCCGCTGGCATCGACCGACGGGCTCGTCGGCGCGCTCCTCCAGCCGGGCGACGGCACCGTGAACCCCGGCTACGCCGCCCTCGCGCTCGCGAAGGGCGCCCACGACCGAGGCGTGACGATCCGCGAGGGCGTTGGCGTGACCAGCCTCCTCACCCACGGACGGACCGTTCACGGCGTCCGCACCGATCGCGGCGACGTCGAGGCGGAGACGGTGGTCCTCGCTTGCGGCTTGTGGACGCGTGACCTCGCCGCGACCGTCGGTGTGCCGGTCCCCCTCTACGCCGCCGAGCACGTCCACGTCTCGACCGACCCGATCGAGGGCGTGCACGACCTCCTGCCGTTGGTGCGCGGCCTGGACGGGTATTTCTACGCGCGACACCACGCCGGCGGGCTGATGATCGGCGCGTTCGAGCCGGACGGGCGGCCACGCGCGACCCGCTCGATCCCGGAGGACTGGGCGTTCGGCGAATTCGGGCCCGACTGGGAGCACTTCGCGCCGGTCCGCGCGAACGCGGAGCGGCGCATCCCGGCGCTGAAGGAGGCGAACTTCACCCGGTTCCTCCGCGCGCCCGAGTCGTTCACCCCGGACTCGAACTTCTGCCTGGGCGAGGCCGCCGAGGTCCGAAACCTGTACGTCGCCGCGGGCTTCAACTCGCAAGGGATCATCTACGCCCCGGGTGCGGGGCGCGCCCTCGCGGGATGGATCCGCGAGGGCGCGCCACCGTTCGACGCGTCGGAGGTCGACGTCCGCCGCTTCGCGTCATCCCAGGCGGACGAGCGCTACCTGCACGAGCGCACCAAGGAAGCCCTTGGACGGCTGTACGCGATGCACTGGCCGAACCTGCAGGCGACGACCGCGCGCGGGGCCCGCCGGTCACCGCTCTACGATCGCCTCGAGGCCGCCGGCGCGTGCTTCGGCGAGCTCACGCAGTGGGAGCGGGCGAACTGGTTCGCGCCACCGGGTGTGGAACCCGTCTACGAGTACTCCTTCGGACGGCAGAACTGGTTCCCATACGCAGCCGAGGAACATCTCGCGGCCCGTGAGGCGGTGGCGCTGTTCGACCTGACCTCGTTCGCCAAGATCGAGGTGACGGGCCCCGATGCGGTCCGGCTGCTGCAGCACGTATGCACGAACGACGTCGACGTCGCCGTTGGCCGCGTGGTCTACACGCTGTTCCTCAACCAGCGCGGCGGCATCGAGAACGACGGGACGGTGACCCGCCTCGGGCAGGACCGATTCCTCGTCGTCACGCCGACCGCCACCCAGCACCGAACCGTCGAGTGGCTCCGCTCGTACGGCGAGGGCATGGCCGTGACGATCGCGGACGTGACGAGCGCCTCGGCGACGCTCGCCGTGATGGGACCCCAGAGCCGGGATCTCCTGTCGCGACTGACTTCCACCGACCTCTCGAACGCGGGCTTCCCGTTCTTCACCGCGGCCGAGATCCAGGTCCGGCACGCACCCGCCCTCGCGATCCGCGCATCGTTCGTGGGTGAGCTCGGCTGGGAGCTCTACGTCCCGTCGGAGTTCGCGGTGCACGTCTACGACGCGATCCTCGAAGTAGGTGGGGATCTCGGGCTCCGACTCGCCGGCTATCACGCGCTGGATTCGCTTCGCATGGAGAAGGGCTTCGTGCACGTCGGGCACGACGTGGGCCCGACCGACGACCCGTTCACGGCCGGACTCGGGCACGTCGTCAAGCTGGACAAGGAGTTCGTGGGCGTCGAGGCGGCGCGTGCGGCGAAGCGGTCCCCGGGGTCGCACCGCCTCGTGAACCTGAAGCTCGAGGATCCCGAGCCCGTGCTCCTCCACGGCGAGTCCGTGATCGCCGACGGACGGATCGCGGGGACGGTGATGTCGGGCGCCTACGCCCACACGATCGGAGCCGCCGCCGGCCTGGCCATGGTGGACGTCGCCCTGCTCAACGGCGACGAGGCGACCGCAGAGGTGGATTGCGCGGGGACACACGTGAAAGCCACCCTGTCCACGCGCCCCCTCTACGACCCGACCGGTTCACGGATGCGAGCCTGACACCGCAGTAGCCTGGAAAGGTGCCCCTGTACCAGATCGCATCTCGTCGTCGTGCCGCCTTCCTGCTTCTCGCCATGTATCTGGGCATCGCGGCCTTCCTGTTCTGGCCCGCTCGGGATGCCGCTCCGGTCCGATCACCCCCTCTCAACGGGAGCAGCCAGGGATACCGGAGTCCGGAGAACTATCTGGCCTGGGTTCCGGGTGGCTTCGACGATCCGAGGTTCCGACAGAAGATGGAACGGCTCGCGGGTCTCGACGAAGCGGTGGTGGTTGCCGGCGACACGTTGTGGCTCCGCAAGACCGTCGATGCCGACGGCCGAGTGGTCGATGAACCCACGAGACCGTTCGCGTTCCCGATCGACGTGTTCGCGGTGGACGCGAGGGACTACGCGCCGTTCGTCGGGGCGACCGTTCGAGACCGGATCGTCCGGGCGCTGAGCGCCGGGAGGGCCGTCCTCGGGGAGCACAGCGCCCGGCTCAGGCGTCTCGGCCCGGGCGGGAAGCTCACGTTCCGCGCGGGCTCCGTGCGCGTCGGCGCCGTCGTCCCCGACGACGCGGTGGGCTGGTCGGAGGTGCTCCTCAATCGCCAGGTCGGGCGCCGGCTCGGGATCACGCACGAGCGCTATCTCCTGGCGCAAACGAGCCGGGACCTCACGCGTCCCGCCTGGAAGCGGAAGCTGCTGCCGTTCGTCGGAAGCGACCCGCTCCGGGTAGACCTCCCGGGGAAGACACCGTACGTCCGCGTCGCGAGCGGCGTGAGGCCGCCGATCCTCATCAAGGAGGTGTTCGGCGAGTTCGCGGCAACGCCGCAGTCCGACCCTGCCTGGCTCACCATCGATCCGGCGTGGGTCGAGCGAAACATCATCACGACCGAAGTGCCGCTTCTCGGCACGATCACCTGTCACCGCAAGCTGATCCCGATGGTGCGAGGAGCCATCGAGGAGATCATGGGCTCCGGTCTGGTGTCGGAGATCAAGGTGTACTCGGGCTGTTGGGCTTCGCGCACGGTCGCGCGGAGCCCGACCGCGCCGCCCTCGTATCACGCCTACGGAGCCGCCATCGACATCAACGCGCCGCAGAACCCCTACGGCACGAAGCCCACGATGAACCGCGAGATGGTCCGCATCTTCGAGTCGTGGGGCTTCAACTGGGGCGGCGACTTCCTGATCCCCGACGGCCACCATTTCGAGTGCTGGAAGTTCCCGGACCAACTCCAGAACACCTAGGCCATCTCGCCGGACGACGCTCGCGATCGTCTCCCTCTTGACAGGCAACCTCTCAGTTGCGTATCGTGATGCAACCAAACAGTTGCGTGAGGAGGGGACGATGGATGTGCCGAACGAGGTCCGCCGAGTACTTGAGACCCGGGCACCGCGTGAGCGCGTGTGGGCGGCCCTCACGGAGCCCGAGCAGCTCGTGCGATGGTTCCCGACCCAGCGCGCGGAGATCGACCTGCGGCCGGGCGGCGACGCCCTCTTCGAGTGGGAGGACAGCAAGGACGAGGCCGTGGTCGACGTCGTCGAACCGCCCGGCCGCCTCGTGTTCCGCTGGCGGCCCGCAGGACTCGACCGGCCGTTCACGACCGTGTCGTTCACCCTCGAGGAGACCGCGGCCGGCACACGACTCACGCTGGTCGAATCGGGGTTCGCCTCGCTCTCGGACCAGATCGCGCAGCAGTCGCAGGAAGGGAACGACGCCGGGTGGGCGAAGGAGCTCGCCGAGCTGCAGGCGTATCTGGAGGCGGCGTGACATCGGACCCCGCCGGCGCGGTCTTCGCGGCACTGGCCGACCCGACACGGACGCCGGGTCGTGCACGAGCTGTCGAAGGACGGCCCGCTCACCGCGACCGAGCTCGCGAAGCGGATCCCGGTCACACGCCAAGCGATCGCGAAGCACTTCGACTCGCTGGAGGAGGCGGGGCTCGCCGCCGCCGCTCATGTCGGCCGCGAGACCCGCTACGAGCTTCGCACCGACGCTTTCGCCGAGGCGGAAGCGTGGATGCGCGCAATCGGGGCGATGTGGGATCGGCGCCTCGCCGCGTTCAAGAACTATGTGGAGTCGGTGCCCTCGGGCTCGACGGGAAGGGGGAAGCGATGATCGGTCCCGTGCATCCGGAGATGGGAAGGGAACTGCAACGCGCTCGCCGCGAAGAGATCGTCCGAGCACTGAAGGGATGCCGCCGCGCTTCCGCTCGGCACCGAAGGGAGCAGCGATGACGACCGAAGAGGTGATGTTCGAACCGGTCCGCAAGAGCGTCCGTGTCGACCGTACGCCAGAGGAGGCGTTCCGACTCTTCACCGAGCACATCGACCGATGGTGGCCGGTGGAGGTCTTCTCGCGGGCGGCCGACGAGCAGTATGGCGACGGCGTCAAGGTGGAACGCGTCGTCTTCGAGCCACACGCGGGTGGCCGCCTCTACGAGGTCACATCCGAGGGTGTCGAAGGCGCATGGGCCGAGGTGCTCACGTTTCGAGCCTCCCTCCACGATCGTGCTCGCGTGGAAGCCGAACGACCGGCCCGAGCCTCCCACCGAGGTCGAGATCCACTTCGAGGCGGACGGCGACGGAACGCATCGTCAGGCTCGAGCACCGGGGGTGGGACGAGCTCGGGGACCGGGCCGCGGAGGCTCGCGAGGGACACGACGGCGGGTGGCAGGTCCCTCTCGAGCGCTTCGTCGCCGCCGCTGGATAGGCTCGGGACCATGGCGATCGTCAAGCTGCGGGCACCGCTCAAAGACCTGGCCGGGGGCAGCCGTGAGGTCGCGATCGACGGGTCGTCGGTCGGCGAGGTCCTGCGGGAGCTCGAACGGCAGCACCCGAAGATCACCGGTTGGGTCCTGGACGAGCACGGGCGAGTGCGGCGCCACGTGAACGTCTTCGTGGACGGGGAACGGGTGAGGGAGGACGCGCGGGTCGCGGCACGACGCGACGCTGCACGTCCTGCCGTCGATATCAGGAGGTTCGAGATGACCGAGCTGTTGGTGGGCACGAAGAAGGGCCTGTTCGTCCTCGAAGGTGACCCGGGCGCGGAGAAGCCGTTCGAGGTGGCCGCCCGCGCGTTCCCGGGTGATGCGGTGGAGTTCGCGATCCGCGATCCTCGCTCGGGTCGGTACTTCGCCTCGGTCACGTCCGGGCACTACGGCCCGCGCGTGATGCACACGACGGACCCGGCCGGCGGCGCCTGGGAGCAGGCGACCGGGATCGCGTTCCCGGAGGGCGATGAGTGGTCACTCGAACGGATCTGGTCGATCCGGCCGGGCGAAGCGGACGGGCTCATGTATGCCGGCGTTGCCCCCGCGGCGCTGTTCACCTCGACCGACGGCGGTCTCACGTGGGAGCTGAACCGTGCGATGTGGGATCAGCCGACCCGCAGCTCGTGGCAACCGGGGGCCGGCGGACTCTGTCTGCATTCGATCGCCACCTGGCCGGGAGATCCCAAGCGACTGGCGATCGGCATCTCGGCGGTCGGGGTGTGGCTCAGCGACGACGCCGGGGAGACGTGGCGTCATGGCAACGCCGGCCTCGTGCCCCGCTACGTTCCCGAGGAATCGCAGGGGGAGACGATCGACCTGTGCGTGCACAACATGCACCGGGCGCCCCAGCGCCCCGAGCGGCTCTTCATGCAGTTCCACGGCGGCGTCTACCGGAGCGACGACACGGGCGAAACGTGGACCTCGATCGCGGAAGGACTCCCGTCGGACTTCGGGTTCCCGATGGTGATCGATCCGGGAGACCCCGACACGGCGTACGTGATCCCGCTCGTCGCCGACACCGACCGCGTCACGGTGGACGGGCGTGTTCGCGTGTTCGGGACGCACGATGCCGGGGAAAGCTGGACCTCTCTGAGCGACGGGCTCCCCCAGGACGGGGCCTATCTCACGATCCTGCGGCAGGCGTTCGGTCACGAGGGCGAGGGGTCGGGCCTGGGTCTCTACTTCGGAGCCACGTCGGGCGACGTGTTCGGGTCCGGGGATGCGGGGGCTTCGTGGTTCACGGTCCGAGAGCGGCTGGCGCCGGTCAACTCGGTCCGGGTCGCCTGAGGGAGCCTCAGAAGCCAGATCTCCCAGGCATGTCAGAGGCTGCCCTCATCATGGGCCCATGGGAGAGATCGTCTCGCTCGCGGAGTACCGGGACCGGCGGAGCCCCGAGCTCGCCGTGATGCAACGCCTGGAGCACGCGGTCGGGCGCCTCGATTCGGTGGTCCAGCGGCGGCCCGGTCGCATGGCTCCCACCGTCGAGCGAGAGCTGCTCCTCATCGCGCGCGCGGTGTCCTCGGGCATGCCCCTCGAGGCGGCCGACCGCGCCGAGCGACTCGCCGACCTGCTGGAACATCCCGCGGCGTCGGGCTCTTGATCGCGCGTTTGCGGACCTTCGTACGGCGGGTGTACGGTCGAAGAGCTATCGAGAGGTAGCTGCGGGGGGAGCAGAACCCACGCGCGAGTCTTGCCGCGGGAGGCATGCTCAGGCCCCCGGGCCACGTCAGGTCCGGCGGCCCGAGCAAGATGCAGACGAGACGCTTGATACCTGCTCCTCCCGCTCTCCTACGTTCGGACGGGGATCACGCCAGCTCGCGCACGACCTCGCGCCCACACGAGGTGGCTCCCTCGTTCGACAGGGCGGCCCGCCACTCGGAGAGCAGGGGAAGCAAGAGCTCGGACTCCAGGTGTTCGAAGCCTTCGTCGGGATGGATCCCGTCCTCCTGGAGAGTGTCCTCGGGCACGAACGCCTCCCAGTCGGCGATGGTCACGTTGGGGTACGTCGGCACCACTTCCCGGATCGCCTCGTTCACCGCGGGGATGCTCGTACCGTCCGCGAGGCCCTTCGCGGTCTGCCAGATCACGAGCGGGACGGACGTGAGGACGTCCAGCGTCTCGACCAGATAGCCGCGGAAGGCCTCAGCGGAGGAGTCGTTGGTGCCGAGCTCCATCACCACGACGTCGGCATCCTGCTCGGCGGCGTCGGTCGCGAGCTCGACCCCCGAGGATGACGGCCGTCCCACCTCGGCGTCGATCGTCACGCTCCACTCGGACAGCCCCTCCTCCACCGCATCGCGACCGCCGTCCAGGATCGAATCGCCGACGAGCCACACGGTCGGCGGGTCGTCCAGCGATCGCCGGCCGTCGAGCCTGAGCCATCGCTCAGTCACGCCGCCTCGTCGGACGTACACGAGCGGCTCGGTCCGCGGCTCGGGGCCGTCTTCGAACGATGGGCTTGCCGAGACGGATGACGCCGGCGACGAGCTGCCCGAAGGCGGATCGGCGATCAGGACCTCCGCGTCGTCGCTCTCGCCCGCTAGACGTACGTTCGCCGGCAACGTTTCCACCGACACCGCGAACGCCCCTCCGAGGAACTGCGCGGGGCCTGCGACGGACGAGACCCGAAGGACCGGCACCGCCGTGGGAGAGCAGCGGTACAGGACCATCACGTCGCCCGGCAGGCACGATCCGATCCGTGGAGAACCTCGACACCGTGGCTCGGCCGATCTCCGTCTCCGAGCAATCGCCGCCACCCTGGCTGGACTCCACCGGTGGCGGGTCAAGGGGCGGGGCCTGCGTCGTCGTGCTCCCGTCGCACGTGATCGAGAGGACCCCGAGGACGAGCGCGAGACGAGCGAGGCTCACGAGGTGGCTGCGGCGCGGCGGCCGGCAGCGCGCGAACGGAAGACCACCCAGACGAGCACGGCCGCGATGCCGGCCGCGGCGAGGGCGGCCGCGATGCTGGCTCTGGGACCCGCCGCCGAGGCGATCCGGGTGCGCAACCGCACAGGCTGGTGGAAGTCGCGGATCGGCCACCCATGTTCTTCCGCCGCTTTCCTGAGCTCCTTGTCCGGATTCACGGCGACGGGGTTCCCGACCGCCTCGAGGAGCGGAAGGTCCGTGGCCGAGTCGCTGTAGGCGAAGGACCGCGACAGGTCGATCCCCGTCCGCTTCGCCACGGCACGGACAGCCTCGGCTTTCCCCTCGCCGTAGGCGTAGAACTCGAGGTCACCGGTGTAGCGACCGTCCGCCCCGATCGCCGCCCGCGTCGCGATCACCCCGGATACGCCGAAGTGACGTGCGAGCGGCCGCACGACCTCTTCCGGGGAGGACGAGACGATGTAGATGCGCCTGCCTTCGGAACGATGGAGCTCCATCAGGTCCAACGCTTCCGCGTAGACATACGGGTCGATCACGTCGAGGATCACGTCCTCGACCAGTCGCTCCACCTGTGCGCGATCCCATCCCTTCGTGAGCTGGAGCATCCCTTCCTTGAGTCGCTCCATCTTCCCCTCGTCGGCTCCGACGAGCAGGTAGACGAGCTGCGCGTACGCGCCTCGGAGGAGCTGCCCGCGCGAAACCATCCCGGCCCGGTACAGCGGCCGCGACAGCGCGAGGGTGCTCGACCGCGAGATGACGGTCTTGTCCAGGTCGAAGAATGCCGCGTCCATCGAGACAATCATCGTACGGCGCGCACCCGACGTTGAGGAGCGATCGAGCAGAGACGCTCAGCTGAAGGCGATCTCCTCGCCCTCACGAGCGAGGTCGACCTCGCCACCGACCCAGAGCTCGCGAACGCGCGCACAGAGCCTGTCGAGCTCATCGTCGGTGTGGTTCGGATCGTGATGGAACAGGAGGAGTCGGTGTGCGCCGGCCAGCCGCGCGAAGTCGGCGACGTGCTGCGTGCTGGAATGTCCGAACCCCGCGCGGTCCGGATACTCCTCCTCGGTGTACTGACAGTCGTGGATCAGCACGTCGGCTCCGGACGCGACCTCGAACCCGGAGACCCACTCGGGCGCCACCGACGAGAGATCGACCGAGAGCGCCGGCTCGTGGTCGGTGAGGTAGGCGAGGCTGCGTCCCCCATCCTCGATGCGATACCCCACGGTCGGACCGCGGTGGATGATCGGGCGAGCGATGAGCTTGGCCGAGCCGAGGGACCACGGCTCATCCGGAGCGTCGTGCAGATGGACGCGCGCCGGCACTTCGGCCAACCGCACGGGGAACAGCGGCGGGGACAGGTACTGCGAGATCCGATCCGACAAGGAACGGGTGGGCGACTGCGGTCCCCAGATGTGGAGCTCCGTGCCGGCATCCCACAGCGGCGCGAAGAACCCGAGGCCCTCCAGATGATCCAGATGGAGATGGCTGAGCAGGATGTCGATCCGTTTCGGCGCCGTGCCGTCGAGAGCCGCCCCGAGCGCGCGGATCCCCGTTCCGGAATCAAGGATCACGAGGCTCCCGTCATCGAGGCGAACCTCGACGCACGACGTGTTCCCCCCGGTGCGGACGGTGTCGGGACCCGGCGAGGCGAGCGAGCCGCGCGAGCCCCAGAACCTGGCGCGCACGTCAGGCCTCCCCGGTCCGCTCCCAGAAGACGGCCAATCCGCCGACGAGCCGGTCCGCCTGAGCGAACAGAGGGATGCCGACGACCTCGAGTGAACGCCGTTGCCCGTCGGCGGCGTCGATCCAGAACCCTCCCCGGCTGGGGATCCCGGTCCTGAACGCGGTTGCCAGCGGGAGATCCTCCAGCCGAAGCGGCTGACCCGCCTCATCGACGGGCTTCACGGCCCTCGCCAGGTCAGCGGTGGTCATCTGCGCCTCGGCGTACGGCTGCCCGAGGATGCGCTCGGCCGGCTCGTTGAAGTACACGAGGCTTCCCGAGGCGTCGACCACGAGCATCGGTGTCGCGAGGTTGGCGGCGAGGTCCTTCGCCAGGATCAGGGCGATGTGTCGTTGCGTCGGCGGCCCCGGCTCCGTCACGCAGGCGACCGTACACCACGAGCCTCGGAGTCGGCGCCGTTATCCTCGGGCGTGGAGGCGTCTGGGTTCCTGGTGGGCCCCGCGGTCTTCAAAACCGACGAGAGGGCGATGAGCTCTCTGGCGGGTTCGATTCCCGTCCGCCTCCGCTCAGCAACGGCGAAGTGGTGACGAAGAGGTGTGGCTGGCCTCAGTGTTCGGGATGACGGAGATGAGACGATGGACACGTGCGGCCGCCGTGCTGATCGTCGATGACCATGCGGACTTCGCAGGTCGGCCGGGCGCTCCTCGAGGCCGATGGGTTCGAGTCGTCGGCGAGAGTGCCGACGGAGACAGCGCGCTTCGATGTTTACGCTCTTCGGCCGGAGGTCGTCCTCGACATCCAGCTCACGGACATGGACGGGTTCGCCGTGGCGTCCCGGCTCGCCGAGGCCGGCGACGCGCCCGCCGTGGTGCTGATCTCCAGCGCGATGCGCCGCGTACGGGCCTCGCCTGCGTGAGACGCCTTCTCGTGGATTCACGAAGAACCAGCTCTCAGGGAAAGCTCTCGCGGCGCTGATAGACTGACCTCACGATGCGTCGACTCGCGGATAGGCTGGCAGTCGCCGCAGTGGTGCTCGGGCTGGCCTCGGAGCTCGTCGCCTTCGACGTGGGCGAGCCAGATCGTTGGATACCTGACCTCGTCACGGGCTGGGTCCTGATAGGCGGCGGCCTCTTCGCCTGGATAAGGCGGTCGGAGAGCGCGACAGGACCACTGCTCGCGGCGACGGGGTTCGCCTGGTTCCTCGGGAACTCGCCACGGTAGGCGGGCTCGTCGGGTGGGTAGGAGGCCAGAGCCTCTATCTGATAGTGGCCGCTCTTACACGCGGTGATCACTACCCGACGGGACGATCGTTCTGGACGGTCTCTCGCGGGGCGGTCGTTCTCTTCTACGCTGCCTCGGTCGTCCCGGCGGTCTGGAGCATAGAGCCGGCCGCGATCGCCCTCTCGGTGGTGTTCTTCGCGGTGACGCCGGAGGGTACGCACGTTCGGTCGGGCCCGACGTAGCTTCCGACTCCTCGCCCTCGAGGTCTGCGGGGGTCTCTCCGTGGTGATCGTCGCCGGTGCAGTGACGCGGATGACGTTCGCCAACCCCGACGTCGGTACGTCGCCCTCCTTGCCTACGAAGTGATCCTGCGCGGTCGCGGCCACGCTCACGGCCGGACACGTCACGGCGCCGGCGGCGGTGACGGATCTGGTGGTGGAGCTCGGTGAGACTCGATCGGGAAGTCTCCGAGCGGAGCTCGCTCGCGCGCTCGGGGAGCGTCGCTCGAGGTCGGGTACTGGCGGGCAGAGGCGGAGACGTTCGTTGATCCGGACGGTCGGGTGCTGGACCTGCCGTCTCCGGAACGGGGACGAGCCGTCACCGTCATCGAGGGTGACGACCTGCCCATCGCGGCGCTGGTGCACGACCAGACGTTGCTCGAGGACCCGGCGCTTGTGGATGCGGTGGCGGCCGCGGCGCGGCTCGCGATCGCGAACGCCCGGCTGCAGGCTCAGGTCGAGGCGCGCGTGAGTGAGCTCGAGGCCTCGCGCCGACGCCTGCTGAACGCGGGGGATGACGAGCGCCGGACGCTCGAGCGCTTGCTCCACGCTGGCGCCGAACGCCGCCTCCGAGAGGTCGGCGATGCGCTCCGCCGAAGCGGGGCGGCCTCGAGCGGGGAGACCGCGCGACGCGTCGCAGACGCGCAGGCGCAGCTTGACCGAGCGTTCGAAGATCTCAGTCGGTTGGCTCACGGGCTCCACCCGGGCGTCCTGGCCGACGGCGGGCTCGGCCCGGCGGTCGAAGAGCTACGCGAGACGTTCCCGCTGCCGCTCCGGATCACGGTTCCGACCGAGCGGCTCCGGCCGGACCTCGAGCTCGTTGCCTACTTCATGTGCTCGGAGGCGCTCACCAACATCGTGAAGCACGCCGACGCGTCGCGCACCGCTGTGTCCGTGACGGTCGTCGACGAGCACGTGATGATCCGGGTTGAAGACGACGGGTTGGGGGGCGCCGACCCCCACGCGGGGTCCGGTCTGCGTGGACTCGCCGACCGGGTCGAGACCCTCGGGGGGACACTCCGGGTGGACAGTGTCTCCGGAGGGGGGACGCGCCTCACCGCCGAGATCCCGCTCGGCGGTGAGGCGAGCTAGCCGTCCCCGGCTACTCGATCTTGGTCCAGACCTGGGAGAAGCACTGGAACGCGTCGCCCGGATCCATGTCTGGAGCGGGCGTCAGGGTCAGGTTCCCATCGGAGTCCGCGGAGAACGTCACCTCCGAGGCGTAGCCGTACTCGTTGCTGTAGAACGTGATCCGATCCCCGTCGATGTCGTACGTGCCCCCATCTTCGCCGAAGCATCCACCTTCGAGCGCGCCGTCTTCCATCGTGATCGTGGTGACTTGGGGGTAGTCCTCCTCTTGGTCGACCATGTCGACGGAGCGCGCGTACGCGAGGGTGATCACCCATCGATACGTCCCGTTCAGTTCGGATGAGGTCACTCCGGAGACCTGGGTCTCGTTTCCCCCTGGAGCCTCGCCGGTGCAGCCCGCCGGGATCAGCGGTGCCTCGGTCGCCATCGAACCTTTCATCGTCTGGATCCGGCCGATGAAGTCGGCGGTCGTCGGGTCTTGGCGGAGCGTGTCGTAGACGGGGACGAACGCCTGCTGAAGGGCGGCGAGATACGCGATCGGAAGCTGCAGCGAAGCGAGCACCTGTCGTGCATACGTCTTCGATCGCTCGAGCCTCCGTGTCGGCGAACGATGCCGAGCGGCTCGCCGCGTCGTCCGCCGCCTGCTCGAGCCATCCGCGCTGCTCGTCGGTCAGCGACTCCATGAGGTCGGGGTCCGCGAGCAGGACGTCCATCTGCGGCCACAGGTTCACGTTGGCGGTGACATAGGGGGCTTTCGGCACCATGTCGAGCGACCGCTGGTAGATGAACAAGCCCATCTCGAAACCCTGGATCGTGCCGCTATCGATCGCCTTTTCCCGATTCGGGCCGAAGACCGACTCGGGTGTGGCTCCGAGTGCCCGGACCGCGTCGGCCTGGACACGGGAGGGCAAGGTGCCGAAACCCAAGCCGTCCCAGTCGGCCACGCCAACGATCGGTCCCTCGGTGCCGACGGGCTTGCGGAGACCGTCCGCGAAGACTCCCAGTCCCACGACACCGAGCTCGTCGAGCCCATCGAGCATCTCATCCGTCAGCCCGCTCTCGATCACGGCATCCTGGAGTGCGTAGCTGTCGACCAGCATCGGAGCGGTCAACGCCTCGAAGCTCTCGACACCCATCTGGTCGAAGGCACGCGACCCCACCCATCCGAGATCGACGACGCCTTTCGAGACATCGCGCACGACCTGCTCTTCGGCGTCAGACGCGAAGTCTGCCCATTCGTCCGCTGGCTCGATCCTGATCTGGCCGTCGGAGAGCTCGCCGACGCGATCGACGAAGTACGCGACCGCGGGCAGCTGGTCGAGACCCCCGTAGGTGTTGGCGAGCACCAGATCGATCTGCTCACCCGCGCCGCCGGCCTTGTCGCCGGTTCCGTCGCCAGTGCACGCGGTCGCCATCGTCGCCAGCATGACGACGATGGCGGCCGTGTTCCTAGCGTGCATCCGAGACATCGTCCCACCTCCTTCTCGACATCGGAGGCGACGCTAAGGCGAGGGTGGTGCCGCAGCATCGTGGCTCTCCCGAGACCCTCATTGTGGTCAGCACGGACGACTGCAGGGCGGGTGGTGTCAGAATCGGCCCCGGTGACCTCGTCGATCCTCACGTCCGAACGCCTCGTCGTGGGCGCCATCGGCGTGGCCTACGCGCTCGCGTCACTCGCGGTTGCCTGGGGCGCCGGCCAAGGCACGACCTACGCGGCGCAGTCTGGCATCGTCGGCGCGCTCACGTGATCGCCGGTCTTGCGCTGATCGCTGGGCGGGCTTTTCGCCACCTCCGTCGGGTACACCCGGACGCTCGGTCGCCTGGGCGTCCTCGCAGGCTTCGTGTGGTTCGCGCCGATCTGGGAGGGGTGGCGCGACGGGCCCGCGTTCGTTCGAAGCGTCGGCGCGGTCGTGCCGGGATTCACGCTCGCCCTGCTGCTCCACCTGATCGTCATGTATCCGACCGGCCAGGTGAGGGGCCGATCCGAACGTCTAGTCCTCGTCGCAGCCTACGCTGAAGCGAGCCTGGTCGCGATCGGTAGCGCACTCTTCCGGGATCCTTTCTTCGACGTCGGCTGCTGGAGCAACTGCACCGACAACGTCTTCCTGCTCCACTCGTATCCCGACCTCGCGCGGGCGATCGCGGCGACCGACCGATGGTTCGCTGCGTTGATCGCCACGGCGGCGGCGGTGTCGCTCCTTCGCCGGCTCGGGACCGGATCGACGACGGCGCGTCGCCTCATCCTGCCGATCACGCTGCCGGCGATCACCCTGGTGGGCTCGGTGTGGGCTCGACCGATCGCGCGTTGCAGCGACTCCCGCGCGAGGACCCGCGCAGATCCGGTCTTCTTCGCGATCTCATCGTCGGCTCCGCTGAGTGTAACGGCCTGCTCGGTATCGCCGTAGTCGCGGCTGCGGGAAGGTTGCGACTCCGGCGGCGCGCGGTCGCGCGGATCGCCACACGACCTGGGTGAAGCACCGGCGCCGGGATCTCTGGAAGCGGCGCTCTCCCGAGCCGTGGGGGACACAGACCTCAGTATCGCGTACTGGCTTCCGGGCTCGGACGCGTTCGTGGATGCGAAGCGGAGGAAACGGTTCCCGAGCCGGCGGCCTGCCCCAGGCGCGGAGCGTGACGACGCTCGTCCGCGATGAGCGACCGAGTCGCCGTGGTCTCTCACGTCGCGACGCTCCCGAGCCTAGGATAGAGAGTTGGGTACCGCCGTCCGACTCGGCCTCGAGAACGAGCGCCTCGCAGGCAGAGGCGCTCGCGCACCTCGCCGAACTGCAAGCATCGCGCGCGAGGATCGTGGAGACCGGTGATGCCGAGCGACGTCGCTGGAGCGCGACCTGCACGACGGCGCCCAGCAGCGGCTCCTCGCCCTCTCCTAAGACATCCGGCTGGCCCTCTCGGTGGCCGAGAACGACAGGTGACGAGGCGGACCACATCCTTGGATGCGGGAGGCGCTCGAGCAGTCGCAGGAGGCGCTAGCCGAGCTTCGCGAGCTCGCGCACGGGATCTATCCGGCGATCCTGGCCGAAGCGGGCCTCGGGCCCGCGCTCGAGACTCTGGCCGACGCGGCGTCGCTCGTCTGTGGACGTTCGCGACACCGTGACGGGTCGATGTCGGCTGCCGGCCGAGAGACGCTGCCTACCTCGTCGCCGTCGACGGTGATCCGAGGACGCGGTAGAACGCGGGGCAACCTTCGCGGAGAGTTTCCACGACGCTCGCACACGGGTGCTCGTCGTCGACCATCGAGGACGACGGTGCAGACCGAACGTCATCGCCGATGCGCGCTCGCGGACCGGCTCGGCGCGGTGGGCGGTGTAGCTCGTCGTCGAGCCAGGATCACATCCGAGAGAAGATCCGTGCGCGTAGTCGTCGCCGATGACTCGATGCTGACCCGCGAGGGGATCGTCCGTCTGCTCCGAAGACGCGGACATCGATGTCGTGGCCGAGGCGGAGGACGCCGATGAGTTGCTCCGCCACGTCGCGCTCGATGCGCCCAGATGTTGCGATCGTCGACATCAGGATGCCGCCGACGCACACGGACGAAGGTCTGGTCGCTGTTCGGTAGGATCCGCGAGGAACACCCGGAAGTCGGTGCGCTTCGTCCTGTCACAGTACGTGGAACCGAGCTACGCGATGCGGCTCATCGAAGACCAACCGGAAAGAGTCGGGTACCTACTGAAGGATCGCGTCAGAGACATCGCGGTCGATGGTCGACGCGCTCCGGCGGATCATCGAACGGCGAGACGGTGATCGACTCCGCCATCGTTGCTCGACTCTTCGGACGCCGACGCCGTGACGATCCCGTCAGACGGTTGACGGAGCGAGAGCGAGAGGTCCTCGCCCTGATCGCTGAGGGGATGTCGAACAAAGCGATCGCAGCTCGACTTTTCGTCACGGAACGAACGGTCGAGGCCCACGTGACCAGATCCTCCAGAAGCTTGGACTTCCCGAGTCACCAGATCAGCACCGCCGGGTGCTTGCCGTACTCACGTTCCTACGAGAGTAGTAGAAGCAGTAGATGTAAAGAGGAAATGAGTAGGCGAAAATAGTGAAGACGGATAGAAAAAAAAGGAAGGTATTGAGAAGTTAGACGAACGATGCGCAGTCCCGCTCAGCCCAAGGGCTCGAGTCCCTCGAGGATCTCGCGGAGCCGCACGGCGGCCTCGGCGGCCGCCTCCGGCTCCTCGTCGACCACGGCGACTTGGATCTCTCCCAACTGGGTGTTCACGGCGGCGAGATCGGCCTCGTCCAACCCCGCCCAGATGCGGTCACGCACGTAGTCCATCGCGAACGCGTCCGCCCCGATCCCCTCGGGATGGCCGACGGCCTCGTCGACCATCAGCTGGGCGGCCCAGAGATCGAGCCGAGCGAGGTCGATCTCCTGCACGGGCCGATACCGCAGCTGGAGGTCGAAGCTCAAGCGGGCCGTCTCGATCGCCGCGTTCTGTGCGGGCGCACCGTGCCGGGCGTGGACCGCCGCGGTGAGCGAATGGAGCGCCCGCTCCATCACCGGGCGGATCAACCGCGGCACGTCGGCATCGTCCACGGATCGCCAGGCGGCCGACACCTCGCCGAGCGCGCTCGAGGCCCCCTGCCAGTTCCCCTCACCGGCGGCATCGATGATCGAGAGCGCGCCGTCCGAGATCCCGGTCAGCTCGGGCGGCACCGATTCCGTGGCCGCGTCCGTCGGCACGGCGAGGGCGAGCGCCTCGACGTCGCCTCCGCCGGACGTGTAGAACTCGCCGTAGCCGGGGGCGAAGATCTTCCCTTCCCTGCTCCCATCACTGTGGAGCTCTGAGGAGCGCATCCCGCCCTCGATCGGACCGAGCGGTCCGTCGAGCGTTTCGGTCACCGACTTCACGGTGACCTCTTCGAACACGAAGCCCGGAGCATTCTCTGGTCGGTAGACGTCACCGACCTGCGGATCCGCCGGCATGATCATCGCGGCCGGACCATCCTTGCCGGCGAGCCATGTTCCCTCGGTGACGACGATCGCGCCGTCGCGGAAGTCGAAGACGTCCTCGCCGAAGTACCACACCGACCCGTCGTCGGCCTGCGCGTACAGGTCGTACGCGACCTCCTCGATGCTCCCGCCGAGGAACGCGACGTACTGCGAGACTGCGACCTCGACCTGCCGGCCATCCCACTCGATGATCCTCGTCTCGGGCAGGAGCGTGACCTCCGTCCGGAAGGGCTCGTCATCGACATGTCCCACCAGCAAGACCGACTCCTGCTGCGACACCGGGAAGAGCGGGTTCGTGATGTTCGTGGGATCGGAGAACGTTGGCATCGCGATGTCGACCCGCTGGCTCTCCGGAGCGAGCGGGAGATCCCCCGACACGACCGGCTGCGGGATCGTCGCCGGGCTCGCGGGCTCGGGTGTCGTCGTGTCCGTCGATCCGGCGTCCGTACCGCCTCCATCATCGGTGCATCCCCCCAGGACCAGAGCTGCGGCCATGCAGGCGCCGACGAGTACGCGGAGGTGCCCCCTCGATCCCGATCCCGTGACCCGTTCTTCACCGCGACCTTGCATCGTGGCCTCCTCCTTCACCGCTCCGTCGTGATGTCTCGAGTCCCAGGTTGGACGAACGTGGATGAGAGGATCCTGAGACCTCGATGAGACAGCGTTCCGCATCGGAACGGTTCGGCGGAGGCGGGTATGCTCCCGCTTCACCAGACCACCAGCACGAAGAGGCGCCCGGGAACGGCGCCGGGACCCGGTGAGGGAGCTTCGGTGCGAGAACTCGACACACCCGACGGAAGGCGTGATCCGGCCCCCGCGAAGCGAGCGGCGGCCGATCATTGGAATGGCTCTCGCCGCGTCGTCCAGGTCAGACCCCATGTCTGGAACTGGCTGGCGCCCCGCATAGGCGCTGGCTCGGTCCTCGAGATCGGCCCCGGGCTCAGGCCGACCGCCCCGGTCGCCTCGTCGACGTTCATCGATGCGTCGGCTCACGCCCTGAACCGCCTCGCGGCGCGCGGAGGCAGAACCGTGCCGGCGGGAGGAGCGCTCCCCTTCCCCGACGGGTCGTTCGACGCGGTGCTCGCCTTCGAGGTCGTCGAACACGTGGAGGACGACACCGGACTCATCGACGAGGTCGCCCGGGTCAGCCGTCCCGGCGCCATGCTGATCATGTCGACCCCCGTCCACGCTTCCATGTGGTCCCCTCTCGACGATGCGTGCGGTCACGTACGGCGAGACGAGCCGGAGGTCCTTTTCGAGAAGGTTCGGTCCGCCGGGTTCGAGATCGGCGGCTACACATGGACCCCCGCCGGTTCTCCGCGTGTCATGAGGTTGCGGGCGCGAGCGCTCACCTCGAACCGCCGCCTCTCGACGGCGTTCGTGCAGACGCTGATCTTCCCGTTCCACGCCGCCTACCAGCGGATGTTCACGAAGCTCCGGTGGACATCGCCCGACGCTCCGGTTCCCACCGAAGCCGACGACGTGATGCTCTGGGCGACTCGGATCGGGAACGGGTCGGCCGCCTGAGGTCCCGAGAAGCGAGCGGACCCGGAGGACCGTTCGGCCCTCCGGGTCCAGCGCACTACGGACTCGCTACGAACCGCGTCTAGCGGTAGTACCTCCCGTAGTACTGACCGAGCTCGTCCTGGTGCGTGGCGTCGAATCCACGCTCGGTGTCGAACTCAGGCGCGTTCTTGATCTCTTCCTTGGTCCGGTCCACGAACACGACCCGGTTCTCCAGATCGATCCGCTCGATCGTCTGCGCCGGAAGGATGACCTTCCGACCGAAGATCCACGGACCGGTGTCCACGACGATGTGGCTCTTGCCGGCATCGGCGGTCGACTCGTCGACCTTCCCGATGCTGCCGTCCTTGGCTTCCACCTTGAAGCCGGTGAGATCCACGGCGGGTTCGAGCACCACCGTGGTGCGGTACGTCCACATCTCCAACATGGGTCCACCTCCCTGGGGATGCACGGCCGTCGGTTGCGATCGGCCGTTACTTCGCCGCTACCCGGGATACCCCGAGGTGAAACATCCGAAGAGCCGGTTCGGAGCACGCCGCTTCGGGTACGGCATGAGTACCCCTGCGAAGGAGAGAGTCCGAGACCATGGCTGGATTGTGGAGATTGCTGCCGATCAGTCGCGCGACCGCGGGACTGTGGGCATGGAAGAACCGCCGCGAGCTCGGACGGTGGCTCGGCTTCGTCTGGCGTACCATCCCGCCCTCCACGGCCGACCGAGACGACGTGCTGACAGAGGCTCGACTCCGCGCGGCGCTCGCCAAGCACCCCCGTACGCGGGGGGCTCCGTCGTTCTCCCTCCGCGTGGTCGACGGAACGGCCTTCCTCGAGGGACACCTCCCCCCTGATCTCCACGATCTGGTCGCCTCGACCGCCCAACGGACGAAGGGTGTGCGCCGGGTGGAATGCAGGATCGAGGACAAGGGACGCCGCCGCACTCCCATGTCCCATGCGCACACGATCCCGGTGGCCGCGATCCCTCCCCGTCCGGTCTAGGGCTGCTCCTCGAGGTCGATCTCCTGGTCCATGACCTCGGGAGGCAGGGTTCCCACCGTCCCGCGCCGGATCGCGCGGAGATAGAGGAACAGGATCGGAAGTCGGAGCAGCCCGGCGAGAGAGATCGCCCACGGGACCGAGACCGCCCGGCCGACGCCTCCGACGACCGGCCCCGCGAGCGTTTGACCGACGGCGTCGGCCTGCCCCCCCATCGAGTTGATCGTCGCTCGCGTGGCCGGATCCAGACCCTGGTTGATCCACGCGGTGAAGATCGGGCCCCGCACGCTGCGGAGCCCTCCCACGATCCAGAACAGCATGACGGCCCACCAGAAGCTGCCGATCACCGCGAACCCCACCACGCTCACGATCAGCATGAGATCGACCAGGGCGAGGATGCGTGCGACATGGACGTGCCCTTCGAGATGACCCCGGTGTTTCACGTAGGACAGCGCGCCGATGCCCAGCACCAGTGCAACCCCGTCGAAGATCCCGAACCAGACCACGAGGTTCAGGTCGCCGAGCGGCGGAAGACCGATCTCCTGCAGGAACTGCAGGTCCGAAAGCCGATCCCAACCCTCGGTCGAAGCACCGTGGAGCGCAGCCGTCGCGAGGATGAGGAGGAGGACGTGATGAGCTCGCACCTGCCGGACGGCGCTCGCGAACGTGCTCCTCATCGAGTGCCGGAGCTTCGTGCCGACCTCCCGGGACGGACGCCGGGTCTCGGTCATCAGGGACGCGAGCGCGACGCCGAGGGCCACATACCCCACACCACAGATCAGGATCGGGAGCCGAAGCGCGACCGACGCGAGCACGACGCTTGCCACGATCCCGACGAGTGCCCCTCCGTTGTAGAACTGTTCGCTCCTGACGTAGAGCGGTCGGGCGGTGTCCTCCCCCACCTCATCGGTGAGCCAGGCGACGTCTGCGCCGCTCACGAAGGTGGCGGACACGCCGTAGACCACCTGTGACAGGGCCGCGATCGCGAACGAGTCCGCGAGCCCGAGCACGACGAAGGCGATCCCGGTGCCGAGGTACCCGATGACGATCGACCGCTTGCGGCTGAGGGAGTCGGCCACGATCCCTGTCGGGATCTCGAACACCAGATAGGACACCTCGAGGATGGTCCCCATCAAGACGAGCTGCAGCGGATCCAATCCCACCTGCAGGATGAGGAACACGTTGAACACGGTGCTGTCGAGATGGAAGAAGAACCCGTCGGTCGTCGACATCGCGAGCCAGATGGTTCCCGCCCGCCAGCGGCCCATGTCGGATCAGTCTGTCTCCGCCGGTACGCCGAGGGGCATCCAGCACTCGATGACCGACCCCTTGCTCTGCTCACTCTCGATACGACACCAACCGCCGGCGAGCTCGGTCCGTTCGGTGACGGTGGCCAGCCCGAGGTGGCCCGGCAGCGGCGTCTCCGACGGATCGAACCCTTCGCCGTCATCCGTGATCCGGAGGAGAAGCCCTCCATCCACGGAGGACAACCGGACCTCGACCCGGGTGGCGTTCGCGTGCTTCCGGACGTTCGCCACCGCCTCCTGGGCGATCCGGTAGAACGCGACCCGAGCCTCAGCCGCGGGCTCGTGCTCGAGCTCGTCGATCACCTCCCAGGTCCAGCCGGTGTCCTTGGCCACGTGCTCCAAGTACATCCCGATCGCGGGTGTCAGCCCCTCGAGATCCAGCGCGACAGGCCGCAGCTCGAAGAGGAGGTTCCGGAGGCGGTCGATGGAGGAACGGAGCTCCTCCGCGAGCTCGCCGAGCTCGTGCGCATCGACGCGCTCCGGGCGATCGAGCAGCAGCTGCAGACGCATGTCCACTGCGCTCATCACCTGGATCGGATCGTCGTGGATGTCGGCGGCGATCCGTCGGCGCTCCTCCTCCTGGGCCGTCTCGAGTCGCTGTGCCAGTTCACGTCTCTGGGCCACCATCCGCTTCACGTCCTCCAGGCTCGCGCGGAGCTTGTCCTCGGCCTCCTTCTGCGCCGTGATGTCCACCATCACGCCCCGCCAGTACAGGACCGTCCCGTCCTCCGCGTCCACGGGCACCGCCTCGTCGCGGATCCACACCTCGCGTCCGTCCTTCGCGAGGATCCGGTACTCGCACAGGAACCGCTCGCGATCGACGTTGGAGGACCGATGCTCCTGCACCACCCGGTCCCGATCCGCCGGGTGCAAGCAGCGGACCCAGAGCTCGGCGTCGTGCATCCACTCCTCGACGCTGTAGCCGAGCAGATCGACGATCTGCGGACTCGTGTAGAGGTTGGTGGAGAGCTCGTCCGGCCGGTCGATGTAGAGGATCGCGGGGGCTCCCTCCACCAGCGCTCGGTACGCCTCGGGGTGCAGCTCCTGCCCCGGCCATCCCGTCATGAGGTCATACCCGCGAGATGATCGCCGCGAGCAGAGCGGTCCGAGGGACGATGCTCGTCAGGTCCACCCACTCCGCCGGCCCGTGGTCGTCGCCGCCGACGGGCCCCAGACCGTCGATCGTCGGCGTTCCGGCCGAGCTCGTGGTGTTCGCGTCGGAGGCCCCGCCGGTGGCAGCGTCCCGCAGCTCGAATCCGAGCTCCGCGGCGGCGCCGACGGCGATGTCCACGAGCCGCCGCGCACCCTCGCCTTTCTCCATCGGCCGGTGCCAGCCGTGGGTGTCGATCGTGATGTCCACGTCAGGGACGGTGACATCGGCGCAGATCCGGGCCACCTCGGCCTCGGCCTCCTCCAGCGTGGCGAGCTCGGGCGAACGGAGGTCGACCTGGAGCTCGCACCGTTCGGCCACGACGTTCGAACGCGTGCCACCTCGAACCACTCCGACGTTCGACGTCACCCCCGGCCACCGCCCGTTCAAGCCCTGCAGCGCGAGGATCGTGTGCGCCGCCTGCAGAACGGCGTTCCGTCCCTTCTCCGGCTCCACGCCCGCGTGCGCCGCTCGACCCGTGATGTTGATCGAGAAGTCGGTGATCCCTTTCCGCGCCGAGACGATGTCGCCGTTGGCTCGCGCGCCCTCGAGCACCAACGCCGCGTCGTGCGCCGGTGCGAGCTCCCGGATGACCGGTCCCGAGAACGGTGAGCCGATCTCTTCGTCGGGATTGCAGACATAGGTGATCGTGCCGAACCCGTCGAACCCGACGTCCTGCAACACGTGGGTGGCGAAGAACCCCGCGAGGAGACCCGCCTTCATGTCGGACACGCCGGGGCCGCGAGCGATGTCGGCTTCTACCTGGAACGGACGCTCGGCCGCCGTGCCGTCGTCGAAGACCGTGTCCATGTGTCCGACCAGCAACACGTTCGGTCCGCCCGCGCCCCGGAGCCGGCCGATCAGCAGGTCGCCGAGCCTCGGAGCGCCCTCGTGGGGACGCCGCTCGACGTCCCAGCCGTGCTCCGCGAACCGGGCCCCGCACATGTCGGCGATCCGGTTCACGCCCTCCGGCGAATAGGAGCCACAGTCGACGTTGACCATCACCTCGAGCGCATCGAGGAACTCCGGGTAACGAGCCTGCGCGCGGTCGCGAAGCGTCTGAACGTCCATGGGTGACGCCGACGCTAGCATGAGCCGCTCGCAGCCGAAGGGAGAAGGCGTGTCGCGAGAGGCGATCGGAGCCGTGGTGGATGCGGCCGGGTCCGGCGTCCGCATCGAGGAGCTCCGGATCGACCCCCCGGGTCCCGGTGAGGTGCTGATCCGCGTGGTGGCGAGCGGCGTCTGTCACTCGGATCTGTGGGCGATGGAGCACGGGAACTGGGGAGCCCCGTTCCCGATGCTGCTCGGCCACGAAGGCGGCGGCATCGTCGAGGAGGTCGGCGAAGGGGTGCGGACGCCCGCCGTCGGCGATCCGGTCGTGCTCTCGTGGGCGGTCCCGTGCGGGTCGTGCGGCCCGTGCCGGCGCGGCGTCCCGCGCCGCTGCTCGCATGCGTGGGTGCAGCCTCCGCGCGTCCGCCGGGCGCGGGACGCCGCGCCGCTCTCCGGAACGCTCTCGCTCGGAACCCTCGCCACGCACACGGTCGTGCACGCCGCGCAGGCGATCCCGATGCCGGTCGAGCTGCCGTTGCGAAGCGGATGCCTCCTCGGGTGCGGTGTGTCCACCGGCGTCGGCGCAGCGACCCAGACGGCGAAGGTGTGGCCCGGCGCCCGCATCGCGGTGATCGGCCTCGGTGGGATCGGCCTCGCGGCGCTGCAAGGGGCGAGGATCGCGGGCGCCGAGCGGCTGATCGCCATCGACCTGGCGGCGCGCAAGCTGGAATGGGCGAAAGGTTTCGGAGCGACAGACGTCATCGACGCGTCGGGCGCCGACGCCGTCGCGGCGGTTCGCGAGCTCACGGAGGGCGCCGGCGTCGACTTCGCGTTCGAAGCCACCGGTGTCCCGCAGGTCGTGTCCCAAGCGGTGGCCATGCTGGACTACGCAGGCGTCGCGGTCGCGATCGGCGTGCCGCCCATCCCGGCCGAGGTCACCCTCGCGTGGAACGGGACCGAGGACGCCGCGTACCCGCGGAAGACGTCGCTCCTCATCACGGACGGCGGCGATCCGATCCCCTCGGAGGACTTCCCGGAGATGGCGCGGTGGGCGCTCGACGGGCGACTCGACCTCGACGGCATGGTCAGCCGGGAGGTCGGTCTCGATGAGCTCGACGACGCGTTCCGCGCGATGCTGGCAGGCGAGGTGATCCGCTCGGTCGTGGTGTTCGACGGATGATCGATACAGCTACGGAAACTCCTCGCGGCGACCTGAACGTCTGGTGGCGTCTCGGCATCCCCGTGATGATGCCGATCGAGCGCGCGCTGTTCCGGGTTCGGGTCGCGGGGATCCATCACGTTCCCTTCGCGGGACCGGCGATCCTGGCGTTCGTGCACATCAGCGTGATGGACGGTCCCTGCCTGGCGATCGAGGTCGCATGGCGACGCCGGCGCGCGGTTCGCTTCCTCGTCGCCGCCGAGGCGTTCGACGTCCCCGTGAGCGGCTGGTTCCTCCGGCGCTACCGTCAGATCCCCATCCGCCGCGGACGGAGCGACACCGGTGCCCTGGACGAGGCAATCGAGACGATCCGACGGGGGGCGCTCGCCGCCATCGCGCCGGAAGGGGCCGTCAACCCGACTCCGGGGGAGCTGCAACGCATCCGCAGTGGGATCGCCCGGATCGCGCTTCCGACGGGCGCCCCCGTGATCCCCGTCGGGATCTGGGGCACGCACCGCCGCTGGTCCAAGTCGGGCAGGCACTGGGGACGTCCGTGGAGACCACGCCTCGGTTTCGCGTTCGGCGAGCCGATCGAACCGAAGGGAGACGTGTCCCGACCTGAGGACATCGACGCCTACCTCGAGCAGGTGCGGAAGGGGCTGGAGGAGCAGCTCTCCGCGGCACGTATGCTCGCGGGCGATCCCGAGCGCAGCTCGTGATTAGCTCCGGCGCATCGCGGGTAGGGAGCGGTCGCGGAGGTGAGAGCGGATGATGAGCCCTTGGGCATATCCGGAGAATCGCTACTACTACGAGTGGTATGCGGACGAGTCCACGGATGAGAGGTCCGATAGCGACATCAAGCAGGAACTCCTCGATCACATCAGGACAGGCCCGTACGAAGATCAGTACGACATCGACGTCGACGTGACGAAGGGTGTCGTGATCTTGACCGGCACCGCGACGACGACGGTCGCGAAACGCGCCGCCGGCGACGACGCGTGGGACACACGCGGCGTCACCGATGTGAGCAACCAGATCCAGGTCAAGCGCGAGGCCGCGGCCGTCTAAGAGCAAACGAAAGGCGGGGCTCCCGAAGGAGCCCCGCCTTTGTCGCTACCTCGGCCGGTACCGGCGGCGTCAGCCGCCGAGCGCCACGCCGGTGATCAGGTTCGAGTCGCGAAGCTTCCGCAGCGCCTCGCGCTCGATCAGACGCACCCGCTCGCCGGAGAGTCCGAGCACCTTACCGGTCTCCCGGAGCGAGAGCGGCTGCCCGTTCTCGAGCCCGTAGCGGAGCGCCACGACGTGGCGCTCGCGCTCGTCGAGCACCTTGTCGACGGCGCCCCCGATCTCCTCGCGAAGCAGCTGGTCCTCGACCTCGGCGAACCCGGCCTCGGAGTCGATCTCCTCGATCAGGTCGCCCAGCTCGGTGTCCTCGCCGACGGGCGACTGCAGAGAGAGGGGCTCGCGCCGACCCATCTCCGTCAGGTCGTCGATCTCGTCGACCGTGGTGTCCAGAGCCTTCGCGAGCTCCTCGCGCGAGGGCTCGCGGCCCATCGACTGCGCGAACTGGAACCGCGTCCGGTTGAGCTTCCGCAGCCGGTCGTGGATGTGGACCGGGAGACGGATCGACCGTGAGCGGTCCGCGATCGCCCGGGTGATGCCCTGGCGGATCCACCACGTCGCGTAGGTCGAGAACTTGAAGCCCCGGCGCCAGTCGAAGAGCTCGACCGCCCGCATCAGGCCGATGTTCCCCTCCTGGATGAGGTCGAGGAGGGGAAGCCCCTGGCCCTGGTACTTGCGGGCCACCGAAACGACCAGCCGGAGGTTCGCCATGATGAAACGCTGGCGCGCGGCCTCTGCCGTCCGCATGTCTCGGCGGGCCTTCGCGATGCTCTTCTCAGATCGGAGACGACCGGCACGGAGGCGGTCTTCCGCCTCCTTGCCCGCCTCGATCGTCATGGCGAGCTCGACCTCTTCCTCCTTGGTAAGCAGCGGCTCTCGAGCCGCAGCCTCGAGGTAGAGGCGCAGGTCATCCGCGTCGTCGGTCCCCAAGGGACGCGCCGGCTCAGGCACTTCGTATCACGCTCCTCACTCGGTCCGTACCCGCTGCGCGGGGGGTCGTTTCGGGTTCTCTGTTGTCCGACAGCGCGACCACGTAGGCAAACGTGACTAGCCGTCCACTCCGGTCGCTGGATCCCATGGTAGGGGGCCCGTTCTCTTGTGTAAAGCCGGATCGGTGTGGCGGTCTTGTGAAAAAACCCTGCCGCGCACGGATTGCCAGTCCATCCCGGTCCCCTTACCCAGGACTTTCAACGCCAAACGAGGTTCTGGCATTTCCGACCCAGTGAGATTGACCCACGGTCACCGGCCGGGGAGTCGAGCAGCCTTCCGCAGCCTGCAGGCTACGCTTCGCCCGTGGACCTGCCGGAGCTGCGAAGCGTCGACCTCGACGGTCCGGTGGCCTACCGCGAATGGGAGGGCCCGCCGGAAACGACGTTCATCCTGGTCCACGGTTTGGGCGCATCCCACCTGTCGTGGGTACAGGTCGGTGAGCCCCTGTCCGGCTTGGGTCGCGTCCTCGCCCTCGACCTTCCGGGCTTCGGCTCCTCGCCCCTGGGCGGCCGAGGCGCGGGCTTGATGGAGCAGCGGCGAACGGTATCGCGGTTCATCGAGAAGCTCGGCGGGGGGCGGGTCGTGCTGGGAGGGAACTCGATGGGGGGAGCGATCTCCATCATCGAGGCCGCGGTGGAACCATCGGCCGTGGACGCGATCGTGCTGACGAACAGCGTGTTCCCGTGGAGGCTCGGCGCCGTCCCGCACCCGCTCATCCTCGCCTCGTTCGGCGTCTACGCGACACCGGGGCTCGGGGAGAAGGTGGTGTCGTGGCGACTGCGTCAGATGGATCCGGAGCAGATGGTGCGGCTCAGTCTCCGCGTCCTCACCGCCGATCCGCGGTCGATCCCCGACGACGTCGTCCGGCTCCTCGTCGACCTCACCCGCGAGCGGAAGGACGACCCGGAGGTAGCGAGGTCGTTCCTCGAAGCAGCCCGTTCGATGCTGAGGCTGGGGAGGAGGCCCTCGGTGTCCCGGCGTGCGCTCGACAACGTCACCTGTCCTGTTCTGCTGTTGCACGGACGACGAGACCGGCTCGTTCCCGCAGCGTTCGCGGAGGCGGAGCTCGCGAAACACCCTGCGTGGAGAGGACGGTTCTTCAGCGACCTCGGGCACATCCCGCAGATGGAGGCACCGGGACGGTGGCTCAGCGAAGTGGCCGACTGGTTCTCCGACACACTCGATTAGGCGGTCAGTCCCACCACCATCCGCGACGTTCTTCCAAGGAGCGAGAGATGTCAGTCAGCTGTCGAACGAGCGCTGCGCCATGCGCGGACTCGAAGGTCGCGGCGATCCGCCGTTCGATCCCAGAGACCGCTTCCCGGGCCAAGACCAGACGCTCGCGTCCATCGTTGGTCAGCCAGATGTTGCGAACACCGTGTTCCGTCGGCGCGAGCGCGACGAGCCGATCGCGGGCGAGGTTCCGCACGATGCCGTGCATCGATTGACGGGTCACCCCATGACGCCATGCCAGCTCACCCACGTGAAGCACGGATGTCACGGTGAGCTCCTCCAGAACGTGGAACTGCGCGGCCGTGAGATCAAGAGCGCTCAAGGGCCGCGTCGAGAGCCGCAGCCAGGCTCCGCTCCGTGCGGCGCAGCGTGATCATGATCCGATACGGGGAAGGCGAGCTCACACCACCCACGAAGCCTTGATACCCGGTGGTACCGACAGGCACGTGTCAGGAAGCTGACGGCTGGGAGAGCCCGACCACCTCGCTCGGGCGTCAGGAAGCTGACGCATCGGCGCCCGCGGCCGCTTTCTCGAGCTCGTCGATCGCGGACTCGATGCCTCGGGCCAGGCTGTCGAGATCGGGCACCCTGTCCCAATCTGCCGTGAGCCCGAAGGCCATCGTGCCGGCCGCGGAGGTGCACGCGACAGAGAGCCCGCAGTCCTCCTTGAGGTTCATCGCGGGATAGCTCGCCTCCAGGGGCGCCCCTGCCAGGTAGAGCGGGACCTGCGGCGCCGGGATGTTCGAAACCACCAGGTTGCACCAACGCGCCTGCGCGATCAGGCGCGCCGCCGTCGCGTGGAGCGCCGGCGGCGCGTACGCCCCGAGCCCGATGATCGTGTCGGCGCCGACCGCCATCCCGGAGTCCTTGATCCGGGCGGTGGCGGCGCGGACGCGCCGAAGGCGCGTCCGCGCCCCCATCCTCCCCACCGGCACGTCCACGAACACTGGGGCCACGCGATTCCCGATGTCGCCGCTCTCCCCCGGCGACCGCACCGATACCGGCACCATCGCGCGCAGGGTCCTGCCCTTCGTCGGCTCACCGCGCTGCTCGAGGAGCTGATGGACTCCTCCGGCCACCACCGTCAACACCACGTCGTTCACGGTGCCTCCGAGCGTGCTCTTGATCGCCCGGAACACCTCGAACGGCCTCTCGGCGGTCGCGAAGCGGCGATTGGGACCGACCTTGCCGTCGAACGGCCCGCGGGGTGGCGTGCCCATCCCCGCCACGATGCGAAGAGCATCCGCGGTCGCCGTCGCGGTCTGCGCGAGGATCCACGGCTGCTTCACGACGTGGGTGAAACTCTGGATCGGGTGGAGGATCACCTCTTCGACAGCATCGCGGATCAGGTCCTCCAGCGGCGGGACCGGGTCGGGGACCCACGCCTCCTCGGGCGCTCCGAGCGGCGCATCGGGCGCCAGATCGAACAACGCCGACCAGATCATCATGACGCCGATCCCATCTGCCATCGCGTGGTGCAGCTTCAACAGGATCGCGGTTCGGTCATCCGCGAGATCTTCGAAGACGTAGAGCTCCCACAGCGGCTTCGTACGGTCCAGCGGCCGTGACACGACGCGACCGACGGCGCGCTCGAGCTCGAATCGCCCGCCCGGCGACGGCACGGAGGCACGCCGGAGGTGGAAATCCAGATCGAACCGGTCGTCGTCGACCCAGACCGGCCTCGAGATGTTGCCGGGGACCGCGAGCAGCTTCCGCCGGAGCCGTGGGGCCAGCCGGAGCCGAGCCTCCACGACCCGCTCCACATCGTCGTAGGTCAGGGAGATGCCGTCCTCGCGCGGCCCGAAGATTGACAACCCCGCGACGTGCATGTGCACACCGGGCTTCTCGAGGTAGAGGAAGCTCGCGTCGAGCGCCGTCAATCGCTCCGCAGGCATGCACCCATGCTAGGGTCCGGCGCGATGCGCCGCCTCGCCACCGTCCTGGCGCTCATCGCGTTGCTCGTGGCGCCGGGCACGCAGATCCGGGCGCAGGAGCCACCCGATCCGGTCCCCTCGGGGCCGAAAGGAACCGTTCGCGTTCCCCAGGACGCCGCGACGATCCAGGAGGCGGTCGATCGGGCCGAGCCCGGCGGTCTCGTCCTGATCGCCCCGGGCGTCTACCGCGAGGCCGTCGTCGTGACCACGCCGTACCTCACGATCCGCGGCGTGGACCGCAACGATACGATCCTCGAGGGTGACTTCGAGCTCGCGAACGGCATCCACGTGATCGAGGCCGACGGTGTCGCCGTGGAGAACCTCACGGCCCGACACTTCCTCGTGAACGGCTTCTTCTGGTCGAACGTCCTCGGCTACCGCGGTTCGTACCTCACGGCGTACACGAACGGCGACTACGGGATCTACGCGTTCGGATCTCGATGGGGGCAGTTCGATCACTCCTACGCCTCCGGGTCGCCCGATGCCGGCTTCTACATCGGCGAGTGCAGGCCCTGCGACGCCGTCATCACCGACGTGCTCGCGGAGCACAACGCCCTCGGATATTCGGGGACGAACGCCAGTGGGAACCTCGCGATCGTGAACAGCGAGTGGCGAGAGAACCTGGGTGGGATCGTGCCGAACACCCTCGACTCGGAGGCGTTCGCGCCACAGGGAGACGTCGTCATCGCCGGCAACCACGTTCACCACAACAACTCGACGACCGTGGACGCGAAGGAGTACGGGTACGTGCCCTACGGCATGGGCATCGTCGTGGCGGGCGGCCGAGGCAACCGCATCGCAGGGAACCTCGTGGAGGATCAGGCCACCTACGGCATCGCGATGATCCCGATCATGGACACGAACTTCTGGCCTTCTGGCGGGAACGAGGTCCGCGACAACGTCGTGCGGAGGAGCGGCCGAGCCGATCTGGCGCTCGCCGCGCCATCGGCCGGTGGTGACTGCTTCGAGGGCAACGACTCCTCGACGAGCCAGCCGCCGGCCGCGGAGCTCCTCTTCCGCTGCGATGGCCTGCGCCCCTTCCCAGGAGGCGGCGGCAGCATGGCGCCCACGGCGAACGTCCTGTCCCGATTCATCGATTCGCTCGACGGGGAGTTCCCACACGGGGACTGGCGCGAGCAGCCCGGTCCTCCCGAGGACCTCCCCGACATGCCGGACCATCCGGGCACCGCACCACCCAACCCTGCGATCCCGCAGGAGGCCGTTCCCGAGCTCTACCGCATCCGCGACGTCGCGGACATCCGTCCCGCTCGCGGGATCCAGATCAGCCAGGAGGTCAGCCTCATGGGAGTTCCGCTCGTTGCCAGCAGCTGGTGGACCCTGCTCCTGGGGCTCTACGGCTACATCCTGCCGTTCGTGCTGTACGCGTCCTGGGTGGCGATCGCGATGTGGGACCTCATCCGGCGCGAAGCCGACTCGATCCCGGACCGAGCGAGGTGGATGGGGATCGTGCTGGTCGTGCCGTTCCTCGGACCGCTCCTGTACTTCGCGTTCGGCCGGTCATCGATCCCGGCGCAGCTCCGGTTGATGCTCACGGCGGGCGGCGTGATCGCCTACGTCGTCTTCTTGCTACTGGGACTTGTGGTCGGAGGGTGACGAGTCCTCGAGCTGGATCCGCATCCGCTTGAACGCCTTGCCCTTCGATTCGGTCTTGACGACGGTGACGTGGCCGACCTCGCCGGTGGACTTCACGTGCGTCCCGCCGTCCGCCTGTTTGTCGATCCCCTCGATGTCGATGACGCGGATCGGGTCGACGAACTCGGGGATCAAACTCACCTTCGTCCGGATCAGGTCCGGGTCCGCGAGCGCCTCGGCTCGCGGAAGGAAGGTGACGTGGACCGGGCGGTTCTTGTTGAGCTCCTCGTTGAGCTTCGCTTCCACTTCCTTGCCGAGCTCCTGGCTCATCTCGTCGAGCTCGAAGTCCATACGCGCAGAACCGGAGTCGTCCATGTTCCCGCCGGTCACCTTCGCTCCGTAGTCGCGGAAGATCACACCGGAGAGCGAATGCAGCGCCGTGTGGGTTCGCATCAGGCGATGGCGGCGGGCCCAGTCGATCTCGGCGGTGACGGAGTGACCGACGAGCGGTGCGTCTCCATCCACCTGGTGGACGATGTCACCGCCCATCTTCACGGTGTCCGTCACCCGAGCGAGACCGCCTTCCCAGCGAAGCGTGCCGGTGTCGCCGGGCTGTCCGCCGCCGCGCGCGTAGAACACGGTCTTGTCGAGGATCACACCTTCGTCGCGGATATCCACGACGGTTGCTTCGCAACTGGTCAGGTAGGCGTCCTCGGCGAAAAGCTGTTCGGTCATGACTCCGAAGGTACTAAACGTCGGGTTCCCGGACCCTCGTGGTCCGGACGAGGGTGGCGAGGATCGCACCGCCGAGGATGAGCACTCCACCGATGGCCATCGGTGCGGTGACCGGCTCGTCGAGGAAGAACGCGGCGAGCACGGCGACGCCGAGCGGTTCCATCACGCCGATGATCGCGTTGCGGACCGCGCCCACGAGCTGGAGTCCGCCGAGCATCGCGGCGAACGCCCCCGCCGAGAACACGGCCATGCCCAGGAGGAACGGCCACGACGAGGCGTCGGGAAGGTCGCTGGCGCCGAACGCGAAGGCGAAGACCACGTTGGCGGTCGCGGCACCCCCGCCGAGCCAGGCCGCCGCTGTGACGGGATCGGTCGTCTTGATCGTCCGATCCACCGTGACCAGGTACGCCGTGTACGCGAACGACGTGGCGACCGCCAGCAGGATCCCTATCGGCGCCACCTCCACCTCGCCGCCGCCAACGATCACGACCGCGCTCCCCCCGAGCGCGAGGAGGAGGGCGACGAACAACCGCCAGCCGGGCGGCCGTCGATCCAACGCGATCGTCGTGAGCATGACCCAGACGGGATAGAGGTAGAAGAGCAGCGTGACCGCGCCCGCCTTGCCGTGGTTCAGGGCGGAGAAGAACATCGCCGCCTCGGAGCCATAGCCGAGCGTCGCGGCCAGGATCAGGGGGAGCCGCTCTCCCCGCGCGGGCGCCAGGGGCCTGCGGAGCACGATCAAGACGATGAAGAGCAGCAGCGACTGTCCGGCGAACCGGATGGCGAGCATCGGGAAGGGAAGCTCCCCGGCCGCCACCTCCTTGCCGAACATCACGACGGCGGCGAACTGCAATGCCATCACCGCCGAGAGGGCAGAACCCAGCACCTCCTGACGGGGGGTCCTTGCCCTGCGGTCGGCGGCCGGAGCCTCGCTCACCCTCCCTCCAGGAACGCACGCACCCGTTCGATCAGCAGCGGGATCGAGGCGATCAGCTCCTCCTCCGACGCGAGCGTTACCAGCTCCGAGTTCGGGAGCAGATCGTGCAGGATCCGACCGAGCTCGGCGGGATGGATCAGGTCTCCTTCCCGGCAGATCAGGAGCACCGGCGCCTCGACCTTCCTCAGCACTTCGCGGTCGGAGATCGAGATGTCTCGTGTGACCTCGCGGATCGCCCGAGCCACACCGACAGGGTTCATGTCCTCCCAGAGCAGGAGGTCGAGCTCGCGGAGCCAGGGCGCACGCTCATACCGGTCGCCACTCATCTCGAGGATCCGCCCGATCGCCTCGTCTTTCGGATACGACTCGAGGAGATCGGCGATCCCGTCGAAGCGCTCCGGGTTGCGGAACGGGAGATCGAGCGACGCAGGAAGCAGCATCACGATCCGTTCGAAACGATCCGGATCGTGTTCAAGCAGCGACATGATCGCGCCGGCGCCGAGGGACGTCCCGACGGCGTTGCGCGCGCCGTAGGCGCGCGCAACGCCGTCGAGATCGGAGGCGAGGTCCACGAACCGGTAGCCGCGCTGGGGCGCGCTCGAGTGGCCGTGCCCCCGGAAGCAGAACCGCACCGCGGTTCCGGTGAGCGACGGCGTGAACGGCGCCAACTCGCGACACGAGTTGGTCAGCCCGTGGGCGAAAACGGTGACCGGCTCCCCGGCGCCGTCGACCTCGACGTGCAGCGTGACGTCGCCGTTGGAGACCTCGGGCATGGCCCCACAGACTCTCAGGCTTCGATGAGGTCGTCCTGAGGAGCGAACCGGTCGCGGATCCGCCTCGCCCACCCCGCGATCGCCGCGGTCAGCAGCAGGAACACGGCACCGGACGCCATCAGGATGACGCGCGTCCGGCCGGGATCGTTCTCGATCCAGACGAGGGAAAGGATGAGCGCCGGGACGATGAACCCGAGGTTGTAGGCGATGTCGAACAGCGCGAACGCCCGGCCCCGGAAGTCGTCGGGCATCGCCTGCTGCACGATCGTGTCCGCGGAGATCTTCCCGACGAAGAAGGCGAAGAACCCAACGAACAGCATGCCCGCGAAACCCGCGACGGAGACGAGACCGCCGAACACCAGCGTCCCGGCGCCGAGGAGGACCATCGACACGAGCAGCAGCCGCACCGGGGGGACACGATCCTTCCACGCCTGTGCCAGGACCAGGCCGAGCACACCGCCGATCAGGCCGACTCCGCCCGAAAGGAGCGTCGGGACCTGACTCTCCGCGCCCCCTTCGACCAGGTTCTTCGCGTAGAGCGCGAAGACGAACAGACCGAAGCCCCAGAACTGGTAGCGAAGCATCTGGAAGCCGGTGAGACCGAGCGCGGCCGCGGGGCGAGCCGCCACCTCACGGATGCCGTGGATGATGCTCTGGATCACCCGTCGTGCCTCTTGCGCGAAGGTGGTGACATGAGGCTCCGCCTCGATGTGCCGCAATCGCGTCGCGACGAGAGCGCCGACACCGAGCACGAGGGCGCCGACCAGCACGACGAGCCAGGCGGGGAAGACGGCACCCGAACCGACCGCGAACGCGATGCCGACGATCTGGAACAGCGCGCCGCCCGCCTGCGACAGGGCGTTCCCCTGGAGCAGATCGCGACCCGAGAGGACGTCGGGGATGGCTGCCGACTTCACCGCGAGCGTCACGCGGATCACCGCCTGGGCGGCGAGCAATCCGACGATCAGTGCGGCCGTCGCTCCGATGTCCCCTTCCGTGCTGCCCGCGCCCAGTGGCAGGAGGACCGCCACGGCCACGATCGCGACCACGCTCGCCGTGATCAGGTTCGACCACCACACGACGCGGCGACGCTCGAACCGGTCGATGACGACCCCGATGAACGGGGAGAGCAACGTGTAGGGGACGTAGAGCAACAGGATCACTTGGAGGAGGTAGTCGGCGGAGGGCACGTTCTGCACGTCGAAGCCTTCCTGCCCGCCGAAGGCGATCGACTTCCCGATCGCGCCCTGGACCACACCTTGCCCGGCCTGCGTCAGGAACTGCACGCTCAGCAAGGTCGTGAAGTCGCGGTTCGAGAATTGCGAGAACAGGCGGTTGAAGAACTCGCCGAACGCACCGAGCGTGCGGAGGATCGCCGCCTCGCCGAAGCGAAGCGCCGCGCCTGCGCCGACCGCGACCGCGACGACGACCCATGCCTTGGCCGAGGTGAGCGGGCCACGCCACACGCCCAGCACGGCGATCCCTGCGAGCAAGGAGATCACGATCGAGGTGCCGGGGATCAGCGCGATCCGGCTGGGCGTGTCCCTCAGTCCGAAGAACGGCGCCGCCAACAGGCCCGGCAGCACGGCCAGGAGGAAGAGCCCCGCGAGGACGCGGGCCTGATGCGGCATATCGTCCAGCGGTCCCGGTGGATCGGCGAAGCGCGTGGCGGCCGCCTCGGCCGCCGCGCGTGCCCGTTCGACCACGTCCTCGGCGGGCTCGTAGAAGGACTCGCCGGTCAGCACGTAGGTCCCCGGGCCGATCTCGATCGCGTCCGCCGTCGCCCGATCGAAGGCCGCTTGCTCGTCGTCGGCCGTGCACTCACCATCGGTGACCCCGTTGCACCGACCGGCGTAGTACTCGCCGATCAGGAAGACCGCGGGCGGCTCCGGATAGGTCGTGAGACGCCGACGCACCTCGTTCCAGTGACTGCGTGTCGTGTCCCGGTAGTTCTCGCTCGGCCCGTCGGACGCGACGCCGGTCCGGAAGTCCTCCACGGCGCCGACGTAGGTCACCTGGCGCTTCGCGACACTGCCCGACAGGCCGGTCCGGAAGACGTTCGTGTAGGTCTTCGCCCACCCGTACGTCGTGTTCGAGCCGGTCTCGTCGTCGGCGTTCCCGTGGTTCACGACCAAGACGATCGGGCGTTCACCGGCGGCCGCCACGACCTCGCGAGCGGCCGCCAGCGACGTCCGGACGCTCTGCGGAGCCCACTGGTTGTCCGGTTGCGCCCAGCGGTTCAGCGCGGGATCGATGAACGCGTAGACGAGCGCACCGACCACGACCAGAGCGCCGAGAGCGCCCGCGATCCTGCGCGTCCCCTCGCCACGGTAGAGCCACCGCACCGCCACGAACGCGCCGAGACCGGTGAGCGCCATCGGAGCGGCCGTCGCGTTCATGAAGCGGTAGTACGGGATCGCCTGCCCCAGAAGGAACGTCAGGACACCCGCGAAGGGGAACATCCACCAGATCGAGACCTGCTCGTACTGCGTTGCCGGCGTGCGGGTTCGCCTGGCGATGATGATCGTCGAGACGATCGCGACCGCGACCAGAGGGAACGTGATCGCCGGCTGCATCGAGGTCACCCACTCGACGAGCCGGTCGCGGAAGAACTCCGCCGTGTAAGGCGGCGGAAGCGCAGCGTCCTTCAACAGCTCGGGGCCGCCCGGGCCCCAGATCCCGACCACCCACAGCGCGAGCCCGGCGACCATCCCGAAACCGGTCGAGAGCAGGAGCGGCCCGTCCGATCGCATCGCTGAGCCGAGCCGGAACCGACCGGTGACGAGGTGCAACGCCCACACGCCCATGAGCGACGCACCGAACAGGACGCACGTGGTCGGGTGCGTGAACGCAGCCGCCATCCCGATCATGGAGATCGCGAGGCGGGCGCCCCAGGACGTACGCGCGGCATCCGCGAACGCCACGATCAGACAGAGCAGGAACAGGACCGTGATGTTGTCGAGATACCCGACGTAGGGAGTGGTGAGGAACAGGGCGGCCGTCGCGAGCATCGTCAGGAGGACGACGAGCGGGTCGCGCTTGCTCCTGAACGCTCCGGCACCGAGCGCGAGGCCCGTGAGGATGGGGATGCCGAGCATCAAGAACGCGCTGAAGCTGTAGGTACTGATCCCCGACACGCGTTGCAGGAGCGCACCCGCCAGGGGCACCGTCACCCGGTAGCCACCGGAGAACAGGTTGTCGGGTCCCCAGTCGCCGGCGACAGATCCCGGGTCGTCCTCGAGGATCACGCCGGCTCGCCAGGTGTACCAAGCGGGGTCTCGCGTGGGCGCAGACAAGGAGGGATCGGCGATGAACCGCCATCCGAGCGCGAGCAGCAGTATCAGCGCAAGGCCGACGATCGCCCACCACGAGCCGAGGCGACTCAGATGCATGGGAGGAGGCGGCACCGCATGCTCGTCGGCCTGTGATGTTCTGGTGAGCGTCACGATCCTCCCGTCGGCGCGACGCGCCGGGCTGCGACAGGCCCACAGGATAGATGACGACCTGCGGCGACCCGGCCTTGGGGCCCAGCCTTCATCGTTCGGAGCTCTACCGCCGTCGGTCCGGGCGCCAGGTCCGGAGAAGCCTCATCCACTGGTCCCGCCGGTGCTCCGGGATCGGATGCTCCTCGGGCCCCATATCCGCGCTCTCGGGTGTATCGGTGATCGTCCGCGAGCGCCCCGCGCTCGGGCTCGCGACGTGGACGGCGAGCCAGGTGGTGATCGGCACCGACGCGATCAACCCCAGGCTCCCGACGAGCGTTCGCACGATCTCGGTCGCCACGATCTCCCCGTTGGCCACGGTGCCTGCGGGCTGATCGGACAAGACGAAGAGGATCAAGAGCGGCATGGAGGCGCCCGCGTAGGCAAGGACGAGCGTGTTGACCGTCGACGCCACATGATCTCGGCCGATCCGCATGCCCGAGCGGATCAGACGCCGGCGAGTCATCGCGGGAACGACCGACCGCAGTTCCCAGATGGCCGACGCTTGGGTGACCGTGATGTCGTCGATCGCGCCCAGCGCACCGATCATCATGCCGCCGAGGACGAGTCCTCGAAGGTCGAGGTTGGTCCCCAGCGCCGTCAGGAACAGGGCTTCCTCGCTCGCCAGGCCCGTGATCTCGGCGGCACCCATGAACACGACGGCGAGGATCGCGGCGCAGACCAGTCCCCCGAGGGTGCCGAGGAGCGCGACCGTCGTCTTCACATCGAGGCCGTGTGAGAGGTACAGGGCGGCGAAGGCGATCGCGACGGATCCGACGAGCGACACGAGCAGGGGATCGCGGCCGTCGAGGATGGCGGGAACGACGAAGAGGAAGAGGACGAGGAGCGTCGCCAGCAGTCCCACCAGCGCGGTCGCCCCCTTCCATCCGCCGAGCGCCACCACGGCCACGGCGAACAGCCCGGCGAGCGCGAGCAGGGGCGACCTGCGATCCGGCTCGAGGTAGACGTACTCGAACCCTTCGACGTCGGGTTGGTGGCCGACGAGCACCCGTCTGCCGGGGTCCACCCCGACGACGCGAGGCGAGTTCGCGGGAAGCTCGACGGTGACGGTCGTGCCCCCATCGGGTCCCTCGAGCAGCCTGAACTGCACCGAGACGCAGCGTGTCGATGCATCCGCTCCGGCGCAAGGCACGTCCGTTCGCTCGTCGACGGTGGCGGGGTAGACACCCTCGAACGACCCGAGCGCCGACACGTCGGGACCCGGGTCTCCCGACGGCCAGAAAGCCCAGAGACCGATCACCGTGAGCGCCGCGACGGCGCCGGCGATCACGGACAAACCGGGCGCGCGGGTCGGCGTCGAGCGTCGCACGTCGTGATTCTCCACCCGCGACCTCAGGGTTCGAGCATCCCGCGCCGCCGCTGCGCTACGCGCAGCGGCGGCACCGCCCGATCAGGTCGAGCCGATGCCCGACCGAGGCGAATCCCGCGCCTTCGGCGAGTCGATCCAATGTTCTGCCGAGCGATCGCTCGACGGCGGCCGGGATCTCGACGTCTTCCACCCGGCCGCAGTTGGAGCACACAAGGTGATGGTGGTGTTCGGTCAGGTCCTCGTCGAGCTCGAAGCGAGCGAAGTCTCCATCCGTGATGACCCGGCGGATCACTCCGGCTTCCTCGAGCACCGTCAGGTTCCGGTACGCGGAGCTCTGCGGGACGGCCCGCCTCCCGACGAGGAGATCGCCGATCGCCACCGGCCCTCGTGCCGCCACCAGTCCGTCCACCAGGGCGCGTCGATTCGCGGTGTAGCGCTGACCCACGCGATGGAGTCGCCTTTCGACGGTCTGGTGAACCTCTCCGCGGCCAGTGGTCATCGTTCCGGCACCTCGAGCATCGACCCGCCCGGCATCGTATGCCTGGCGAGCGCGACGATCAGGAACACCAGTGCCGCCACGAGGACGATCGCACCGCCTGGTGCCAGCCCCCACAACCTCGAGGAGGTCAGACCGACGACGACCGACCCGACCCCGACGCCGACCGCGATCCGCAGGGTCCCCTTGAACGACCGGGCGAGGAGCTGGCCTGTCGCCACAGGGAGGACCATCAGCGCGGCGATCAGCAAGATGCCGACGATCTGCATCGAGGCCACGATCGCCACGGCCGTGAGAACGGCGAGGAGCGCGTTCACGCCGGCCACCGGCAATCCCGCGACGCCGGACCAATCCTCATCCGTCACGACCGCGAACAAGACCCTCCTGAGGGCGATCACGAGACCCACCACGAGGGAGCCGAGCAGGAGGATCACGATCACCTCGGAGTTCCCAACCGTCAGCGGCTGGCCGAACAGGAATCCGATGATGCTCGTCCCGAGGCCCCCACTCGCGTTCGCGAACACCGCGCCGAGCGCGATCCCCGAATAGAAGAACAAGGCCAGCGCGAGGTCACCGCTCGCCTTCCGGCGCGCGCGGAGCCATTCGATCCCGAGCGCCCCGGCGACAGCGAACGCGAGCGCGGTCCACACCGGATAGATCCCCGCGAGGAGACCGGCACCCACGCCCGCGAACGCCACGTGCCCGATGCCGTCGCCGATCAGCGACATCCGCTTCTGGACGAGGAAGGTGCCGATGAGTGGCGCGAACACACCGACGACGAGCCCCGCCGCCAATGCCCGCTGCATGAACGTCAACTCGAACGGGAAGGGCAGGGGCAGCGCGGCGATCACCGCAGACCCTCCAGCCAGAGCGGGAGGTCCTCTCGGTGGATACCGAGGCTCACGCCCTCGTCCACCAGTCGTCCCGGCGGGCCGTCGAACAAGACCCGCCGCTTCAACACGATCACGCGATCGATCACGTCTGCGACGGCGGAGAGCTCATGGGAGACGAGCAACACGCCAGCGCCGTGCTCTCCGATCAGGTGCACGAGGGAGTCCTTGAAGCGCCGCTGGGACTCGGCGTCGATGCCGGCGATCGGCTCATCCAGGACGAGCAACTCGGGCTCTCCAGAGAAGGCACGGGCGATGAACACGCGTTGTTGCTGGCCGCCGGACAGTTGGGTGATCGGATGATCCGCCAGGTCGGCGAGATCGACGGACTCGAGCGCGTGGTCCACCGCCGCGACGTCTGCGCTTCGCAGCGGACGCCACCAGCCGCGACGGGCGAGACGTCCGGTGGTGACGATCTCCCTGACGGTCGCCGGGACGTCGGGCGCGAGCGTCGGACGCTGCGGGACGTAGCCGATCCGCCAGCGATCTCTGACTTCGCTCGCCGGGCGACCGAGGAGGCGGACCGAACCGCGCGCCGGGCGGAGCGCGCCCAGCAACACGCGCAGCAGCGTGGACTTTCCCGAGCCGTTGGGTCCGACGAGGGCGACGAACTGGCCGCGGCGGACGTCGAGATCGACGTCCTCGACGACGGGGGTCGAGCCGTACGCGTACGAAACCCCTCGAGCTTCCACGAGCAGCTCGCTCATCGGGCCTTCAAGAGCAGCCGAGGGCGACACGGAGGGTCTCCAGGTTGTCTCGCATCAAGGAAAGGTAGTCGTCGCCGGCGGCGGTCTCCACGTCGGTCAGCCCCTCGATCGTGAAGAGCACCGCGGTCCGCACACCGGCTTCCGCGGCGAGGGTCTCGGCCACGTCGGGCGAGACGAGCTCCTCCGTGAGGATCGTCGTCACGCCCTCGCGCTCGACGAGCTCCTTCACCTCGACCAGCCGCTTCGCGCTCGGTTCCCCTTCGGGCTCGAGCCCGGCGATCGCCTCCTGGCGGAGCCCGTAGGCGGAGGCGAGATACCCGAACGCGGCGTGGTTGGTGACGATGACGTCGCGCTCGCACGTACCGAGGGCCGCGCGGAAGTCGTCGTCGAGGCCGGCGAGATCGGAGCGGAGCTCCTCGGATCCGCCTGACACGTCACACGACCCGGCTTCCTCCATCCGAACGAGGGCGTCCGCTATGACCAGGACGATCTCCTCGAACTTGCCAGGGTCGAGCCAGACGTGCGGATCGACGACGAGCCCTTCCTCAGCCTCCTCACCCGCGGCCGGCTCCGTCGTGACCACACCGAGGAGATCGATCACCTCGCCCTCCGCGTCGGGGATCGCATCCTCGATCGCGGGCTGGAAGCCACCCCCGAGGTAGAGCACCAGGTCCGCGGTGGCGATCGACTCCACCGCGTCGGGCGTCAGCTCGAGGTCGTGCGGCTCCACCCCCGGTGGCGTCAGGTTGGTGACGCTCACGCAGTCGCCGCCGATCCGATCCGCCGCGAAGGCCAACGGGTAGAAGCTCGCCACCACGGAGATGCGATCGCCGGGGACGTCGTCGACCCGATCGCCGCATGCCGGCATCGTTTCGGCCGCAAGCGCCGCAAGTACGAGAATGAGAATCGTTCTCAGCACTTCCGTACGCTATCAGGCGGGGAGGAGGCTCGGTCAAGAGATGCGCGCTAGCTCCCTTCCTCCGCGGCCTGGACCCAAGGGTCGGGTCCGGGGTCGCCACCGCTTGCCACAACCGCGAGCCGAGGAAGGAAGTGCTCCCACCCTGCGAGCTGCGCCGCGTCGGCGCCCTCGGGCAACCCGGAGTGCGTCAGCCGCACGATCGTTGCATCGCCGTCGGGGATCAACTCGATCGTGACGGTCGACGTCCCGGGTGGAAGTTGGTCGTCGCCCTCCCACCCCCACGTGAACACGACGCGTCGGGGCGGATCGACCTCCACGTACTCCCCGACCGCGTGATCCCTGCCCGTCACGTTCACTCGATACACCCCGCCGGGCGCGGCCTCGACCGTGGCGTCCACCCCTTTCCACTTGACGATCTTCTGCGGGTCCGTGAGGAACGGGAACACCGCCTCGGGAGGCGCCTCGATCCGGATCTCAGCGTTGACGGTGAGCACGCCTGCGGCCACGTCGACTCCCTTCCTCGGCTTCCACTTCTTCCTTCAAGGTCGCAAGGCTCCCGCTCCAGAACGCTTGCAGCGACGCCTCCAGCTCGGCCAGCGCCTCTTGGTTCGCCCGGTAGAGGCGCCGCGCGCCGTCCCGTCGCTCGTTCACGAGCCCGGCCGTCCGCAGGACGGTGAGGTGTTGCGAGATAGCCGGTCTGCTCACGTCGAAATGGGACGCGATATCGCCCGCCGAGCGCTCCGCGTCCCAGACGAGGCGGAGGATCTGCCGTCGCCGAGGCTCGGCGATCGCCTTCAGGGCAGCCTCCATGGCCATGATGTAAGCAGCTACTTACGACGGCGTCAACGAACGGCCAATCGGTACAGGCCCGATCGGGTCCTCTCGAGGATCCGATCGTGCACGAGCGACTCCGTGGCCGTGGCGATCGCGCGAGGACCGTGACCCGTCCGCTCGGCGAGCGCCTCGGCGCTCGCCGAGCGGATCCCACGGAGAACCTCCACCACGGCGCCCCGGACCTGGCGAGCACTTCCTTCGAACGGCGACTGGCGACGGAGGGACGGCCTGCCCGTCCGCCCGTCGGTCCGGAACCGACAGTGGGGCGCGAGCGGGCATCCATCGCATCGGGGCGCCGGCCGACAGAAGACACGGCCCAGGTCCATCAACGCCTGGTTCCAGTCCCCGGGCGCCGACGGATCGAGCCAATCCTGCGTATCGGCCGCGAGGCGCTCTCCCGAGACCTCGTCCGGCTCGGCTCCGTGGATCGCACGCGCGCAGACCCTCCGGACGTTCGTGTCCACGGCGGCCACGGGCTCCCCGTATCCGATCGAGGCGACGGCGGCGGCCGTGTACGGGCCGAGACCGGGTAGCCGTCGGAGGGCGTCCAGCCCCCTCGGGACCCGGCCATCATGATCGCGGACGATCGCGCGGGCGGCTTCGTGGAGCGCGACGCCCCGGCGGTTGTAGCCGAGCCCCGCCCAGGCCCGGAGGACGTCGGCGCGCGAGGCAGCGGCGAGCGCGGCGACGTCGGGGAAGCGAGCCACGAACGCTTCGAAGATCGGCTCGACCCGACCAGCTTGGGTCTGCTGGAGCATCACCTCCGAGACCAGCGTCCGGTACGCGCTCGGTCGGCCGCGGCGCCACGCGTACGCGTCGCGCCGCGGCCGATACCACTCGAGAACCGCGGACCGGAGCTGCGCGACGCCCACGCGCTCAGAACCCGGTGTTCGAATCCTTCGAGGGCATCTCGTCCGTCGCTTCTCGCAAGGCCGAGTAGATCTCTCGGAACACCTCACCCACGTAGGACGCGGGTTGACTCCCTTCCGAACCCATCGCGCCGCGAACGGCGGAAGCGGTGACGTCGGCGGCCTTGTCGAACACGTGCCAGTCGATATCGCGTGACATGGGTCCTCCATGCTCGGTGGGGCCACAGGCTACCTCCGCCTCGCATCTGGGACCTATCATCCGCCGATGAGGGGCGGCGTGATCGATCGGAAGATCCTCCTCGCGTTCGCGGGGGTCGTGTTGCTCGCCGGCTCGAACATCGTCGCCGTTCGGTTCAGCAACCGCGAGCTGGATCCGTTCTGGGGAGCGGGGATCCGGTTCCTGGGCGCATCGCTGATCCTGTGGGCCCTGGTCGTCGCCGGTCGCCATCCACTTCCGAGAGGTCGCGCGCTCGGTGGAGCGCTCGTCTACGGGATCCTCAGCTTCCTCGTCGCGTACGCGTTCTTCTATTGGGGGTCGCAAGAGGTGCCGGCGGGCCTCGGCGGCACGATCATGGCTGCCGTTCCGTTGCTGACCGTCCTGCTCGCTGCGGGGCACCGGCTGGAACGCCTTCGGCTGCGCGGCGTGCTCGGGGCCGTCGTCGCGCTCGTGGGGATCGCGGTGATGTCATCCGGCGCCCTCGCCGGCGACGTCTCGCTGGTCTCGGTGGTGGCGGTCGTCGTCGCGGCAGCGGCGGCCGCCGAGTCCGGCATCGTCCTGAAGCTGCTCGTTTCCGCGCACCCCGTCGTGACGAACGCGATCGGGATGTCAGTGGGGGCGGTGCTCCTGCTCCTCCTTTCGTCGATCGCGGGCGAATCCTGGGCGGCGCCGGAGAGCCCGAGCGTCTGGGGAGCGGTCGTCTACCTGGCGATCGCCTCTCCGTTCCTGTTCATGCTCATCGTGTACGTGATCCAGCGATGGACCGCCACCGGTGCCAGCTACCAATTCGTCCTGTTCCCGATCGTCTCCGTCATCGGCGGCGCGGTCCTCCTGAACGAAGAGGTGACGTTCTCGCTCCTGCTCGGGGCTCCGCTCGTCCTCGCCGGCGTGTACATCGGTGCCCTCTCCGATTCAGAGGAGCCGACGAACGTCCCCGACAGCCGGTCCGTGCCCGTCGTCTCGGATCGTCGATCGGGTTGACGGGCAGCACCGGCCGACCTCGCTGAGATCCGTCTTCGACCTCGGCTAGCATCCGAATCCGATGCTCTTCCCCACGGTGGACTTCGCGATCTTCTTCGTCCTCGTCTTCACCGGGCATTGGCTCCTGAACCACCTGTCCCAGCCGTGGAAGTGGTTCATGATCGGGGCGAGCTACGTCTTCTACGCATGGTGGGACTGGCGCTTCGTCCTGCTGCTGGTCGGTATCGGTGCCCTGGCGCAGCTGGCAGCGATCGCGGTCGCACGCACGCGCTCACCGCGCGCGAGGCTCGTGGTGAACGGCATCGCCGTCACACTCCTCCTGTTGCCGCTCGCCTTCTTCAAGTACTACGGGTTCCTCGCGGTGAACGTGACGAACACGCTCGCCTCGCTCGGCATCGAGTCCTCGGTCCCTTTGATCCAGGTGGTGCTTCCCGTCGGGATCTCGTTCTTCACGTTCATGGCGATCGCCTACGTGGTCGACGTGTATCGAGGCGACTTCGAGGTGGCGAGCTGGACCGACACGTTCCTGTACCTCTCCTTCTTCCCGCACCTCGTTGCAGGCCCGATCGTTCGCCCGAGCGAGTTGATCCCGCAGTTGCAGCGGCGCCGTGACGAGCGGCACGTCGACGTCGCGGGTGCCGCGTGGCTGATCCTCGGTGGTCTCTTCAAGAAGGTGGTGGTCTCGAGCTACCTCGCGGCTCAGATCGTGGACCCGGTGTTCGGCGATCCGGCGCGGCGAAGCGCGCCCGATGCCTTCTTCGGGATCCTCGGCTACGCGATCGTGATCTACGCGGACTTCAGCGGATACACGGACATCGCGATCGGCGTCGCGAAGCTGCTGGGGTTCCAGTTCCCCAGGAACTTCGATCGGCCGTACGCGGCGCGCTCGATCCAGGACTTCTGGCGTCGATGGCACATGACGCTCTCGCGCTGGCTCCGGGACTACCTCTACATCCCTCTCGGCGGGAACCGGAAGGGTGAACGCCGCACCTACGTGAACGTCATGATCACGATGACGCTGGGAGGCTTGTGGCACGGGGCGGCGTGGACCTTCGTGATCTGGGGCGCGTACCACGGAGCGCTGCTCGCGGTGCACCAGCGGCGCGGGCGACGCGGTTCGCCGGAGGCGGAGGACAGCCGGCTCGTCGTCCTGCGCCAACGTGCCGCCACGTTCGCCCTGGTCTGCGTGGGATGGGTCTTCTTCCGCGCGGACTCGGTGGACACCGCGCTCTCCCTGCTGGGACGACTCGTCGTTGGGTGGGCGACGCCTAGCGAGTTCCTGACGCCGCTCGTGGTCCTCACCGTCGCCGGGATGCTCTCCCTGCAAGCCTGGCCCCGCGGCCTGGGACTTTGGCTGCAATCCGGACTATCCCGGCTCAAACCGGTCCCGCTCGGGATCGTCCTCGCGGTCACGCTCCTGGTGATCGTGATCTTGGGCCCGACCGGGGTGGCCCCCTTCATCTACTTCCAGTTCTGATAGGCAGGGCGGGATGAGCCGGCCACGAGCAGCGGAGGACGACCCCGTGGCAAGCCCCGCGCGGGCGCTCTACGGGCGCCGACTGATGCCCGCCGGCCGCGTCCTCGTCGTGATCTTGGTGACCCTGCTCGTCTGGACGGTGCTGTACGCGCCGACGATGAAGCGCGCGGCGGAGGCGTCCCCGTTGGGCGTCCGGCGAACGGTCTCCCTCGCCGTCCTCGCACCGTTGGCCGCCGTGAGCGAGTGGATCGGGATCAGCGAGCTGGCGAGCACCATCGAGCGCGCCGTGGGGAGGGATCAAGGGAAACCCGGGGGTGCATTCGTCCCGCCCCCCGAGGACATCCCGGTCACGCCGGAGGAGGAAGACGAAGAGCCCACCGGTGATGGGGCGCAGAATGGGGACGGGGACGGCGCCACCGCCGAGGCGGATTCCATCCGAGCGCCCTCGCCCAGCAGGAAGCTCCGCGTCGCGATCGTCGGAGACTCCCTCGCCGCCGGTCTCGGCTACTTCGCCGAACGTGTCTTCCGTCCGCGGCTGGTCAAGGTCTCGCGCCAGGGCAGGATCTCGACCGGCCTCGCCAGGTACGACTACTTCAACTGGCCGTTCACGATGCGCAGGATCGTGAGCAGCTTCGACCCCGACCTCGTGATCGTGATGCTGGGCGAGAACGACCATCAGTCGCTGCAGTCGGTCCACGGCGAACGCGTGGCGCAGATCGGCACACCCCAGTGGCCGGCCGCCTACCGGGCCCGCGTGCTCAAGATGATGGAGATCGCAACCTCGGATGGCGCCAAGATCGTGTGGGCCGGACTACCCATCTCCGCCAACCCCGACCTCCGGGATCATTCGAAGCGGCAGAACGACATCTTCGAGTTCGCGGCGAGCATCACGGAGAACGCCGCGTACTTCGACGCGTGGGATCGCTTCAAGGAACCGCGAGGTGGTTACACGGCCTACTTCCGGGAGGGCAGGGAGGTGATCCTGATCCGCGAGGGTGACGGCCTGCATTTCAACGCGATCGGCTACACCATCCTCGCGCGCGAGATCGCGAAGCTCGCGGTCGAGGAGTTCGGTCTGTCGCCGAGAACCTTCGACGTGGCGCTCTAAGAGGCTCCTGCATCGCCGGGGATCGGCACGTCGGGCACCTGTTCCATCGACGCCACGACATCTTCCTGCCGGTACTCGACCTCGGGCAGACGACCGTTCAGGTAGTCGTCGTACGCCTGCATGTCGAATGCGCCGTGGCCGGACAGGCCGAAGAGGATCACGCGCTCCTCACCCGCTTCACGAGCGGCGATCGCTTCGTCGATCGCCCCGCGAACGGCGTGGGCCGATTCGGGCGCCGGAACGATCCCCTCCGTGTGGGCGAACTGCACGGCGGCGTCGAACACCGAGTTCTGCGAGTACGCCGCCGCGTCCATGTGACCGTGCTTGACGAGGAGGGAGAGCGACGGCGAGTCGCCGTGATAGCGGAGGCCTCCGGCGTGCACGGGAGCGGGAACGAACGTGTGGCCGAGCGTGTACATCGGGATCAGTGGGGTCATCATCCCGGTGTCGGCGAAGTCGTACGCGAACCGGCCCTTGGTGAGCGTCGGACAGGCCGCGGGCTCGGTGGCCAGGAACCGAACATCGGGTGTGGCGCCGGACAAGCGATCCACCATGAAGGGATACGCCAGGCCGGCGTAGTTGGAACCGCCGCCGACGCAGCCGATCACGATGTCCGGCGGGTCGCCTGCGAGCTCCATCTGCGCTTTCGCCTCGAGACCGATCACGGTCTGGTGGAGCAGGACGTGGTTCAGCACCGAGCCGAGGGAGTACTTGATCGCACCCCCGGAGCTGGCCGCGACCTCGACCGCCTCGCTGATCGCGATGCCGAGCGAACCGGTCGACTCCGGATCCGCGTCGAGGATCGCCTTGCCCGCCTGCGTGGTCGGGGAGGGCGAAGGCACGACCTCGGCCCCGAACGTCTCCATGAAGATGCGGCGATACGGCTTCTGCTCGTAGGAAGCCTTCACCATGAACACCTGGCAGTCGATGCCGAAGAACTTCGCGGCCATCGCGAGCGCCGACCCCCATTGTCCGGCGCCCGTCTCGGTCGCGAGCCGCTTCGTCCCCGCCTCCTTGTTGTAGAAGGCCTGGGCGATCGCGGTGTTCGGCTTGTGACTGCCGGCGGGCGAGACTCCTTCGTACTTGAAGTAGATGCGAGCCGTCGTCTGGAGCGCCTTCTCGAGGCGCACGGCGCGGTGCAGCGGGGACGGCCGCCAGAGGCGGTAGACGTCGAGCACGCCACCGGGGATGTCGACCCAGGGGTCGGTCGACACCTCCTGAAGGATCAACGCGTCCGGGAACAGAGGGGCGAGGAGATCCGGCGTCACGGGCTCATGGGTGCCGGGGTGCAGGGGAGGGAGCGGCTGCATCCCGGCCTGCGCGATCGACGGCATGATGTTCAACCACGCCGTCGGGAGTTGGTCCTGGGACAAGTCGAAGCGGGTGGGCGCGTCGGTCATCGGGGAAGCCTCCTCGTTCGCCGGAAGAGGGCGAGCCTACCCTGGGGCGCGGCTGTGGAGCCAGCTCTCCGCAGCCGGGTCGCCGACGCCGGGTTCGTGTCAGCCGGTCCTAGCGGACCGGCTCCTCCCCCACCTCGACCCAGCCGTCCACCAGGCGCGCCTGGTGGACGGCGACGCGATCCCGGGCGGGTCCTTCGAGCGGCTCACCAGTCTCGAGATCGAAGACGCTGCCATGACACGGGCACTCGACCGTGGTCCCACGGTCGTCGACCTCCCCCTCCGAGAGCGCGCACCCGGCGTGCGTGCACTCATCCGCGAAGGCGAACACCCGAGCCTCCACGTGCACAACCGCCACGCGGCCCGTGGGCAGGTCGAACGCACGAACCTCTCGCTCGGGGATCTCCGCGATCGACCCGACGCGGACGAAATCCACCGTCTACGCCCGGACCAGCGCGGACCAGCCGCGCTGGAGCGCCGTCACGGCTCCGAGCGTCGCGAGGACGAGCAAGACCGGAGTCATCGCCCCCGGTACGAGCAGACCGATCATCAGAGCCAGGAACCTCTCGAGTCGTTGGAAGAAACCCTCGGTGAGCTGCACGCCGACGGCCTCGGCCTCCGCTCGGATGTGACTCACCGACAAGCTCACCACGAGGGTGAAGAGCGCGAGCGCGGCGTCGAGCCGCCTCCCGTCGTCTGCGAGCGCCCAGAACAGGCAGGAGAACAGGATCGCGTCGGAGACACGATCGAGCACCGAATCCATGAACGCGCCCGACCGCTTCTGCTGTCCGTGATGTCTCGCGACCGACCCATCGAAGACGTCGCACAGCCCGGCCGCGAGCAGGGACCACCCCGCAGCGAACCAGTCCCCGGCGATGATGAGCGCCCCGGTCACCACGGTCAGGACGAGCGCCAGGAGCGTGAGGTGCCAGGGGCGCACCCTCGCCCAGATCAGGAACGCGAGGATCGCTCGATACGGCCATTGGAACATCCACTGGATCGCGCCGCCGGCGGCCGACCGGTTCTTCCGAGGTTTCGGGAGATCGCGAACCTTCGGAGCCTCGCGCTCGACGTGCGGTCTCGACCGATGCCCGGTGGCCGCGCGCCGACCCATCAGCTCGCGCTCATCAACCCACGAACGGTTCGAATCCGACGACGATGTACTTGAAGCTTCCGCCGGGAGCCTTCACCAGGATCTCTTGGTCCTTGGACGCTCCCATCAGCGCCCGCCCCAGCGGGGAGGACGTGGTGACCGTGCGAGCGCCGGGCGCCTTCTCCTCACCGTGCTCCGCCAGGAGGTAGGTCTCCTCGTCGTCATCGTCGAGCGCGCGAACCGTCACCAGCATGTGCGGCACGATCCTGTCGGCGGCGATCGGAGCCTCGATGATCTCGGGATCTCGCAGCGCTTCCTTCAGACGCCGGATCTGCGACTCCATCAGCCCCTGTGCGTCCTTGGCGGCGTCGTACTCGGCGTTCTCGCGGATATCACCATGCTCGCGAGCCACTTTCAGGCGTTCCGCCATCCGGTCCCGTCCGGCGGTCAGGAGTTCCTCGAGCTCCGCCTTGAGGCGGGTGTAGGCCTCGAGCGTGAGTGATGCGGTGGGTTCTTGTCCGGGCTTGCGCTTCGGACGGGCTTTGATCTCGTCGGGCAGTTCAGGCATGCGTTCGAGTCTACTGAACGGGCTATCCTCGCCCGCATCCGGACGAAGGGCCTGGGGAAGAAGGGGCACGCGATGGGGCGGCTGGACGACAGAGTGGTGCTGATCACAGGCGGTGCGAGCGGCATGGGGATGGTCGCCTCGAGGCTGTTCGCGTCGGAGGGAGCGAAGGTCCTCCTGACCGATGTCACCGACGACGCCGGAGAGCAGGTCGCCGAAGAGATCCGTGACGGCGGAGGCGAGGCGACCTACGTGCACGCCGATGTGTCGCGCGAGAGTGACGCGAGGTCCATGGTGGAGACGGCCGTCGCGACCTACGGGAGCCTCGCGGTCCTGTACAACAACGCAGGTGTGATGCTCGATGAGGACGGGTCGGTCCACGCCACCGACGAGTCCATCTGGGACAGGACGCTCGCGATCAACGTGAAGGGCGTTGCCCTCGGCTGCAAGTACGGGATCCCCGCGATGATCGAGTCGGGAGGAGGCTCGGTCATCAACGTGGCCTCGTTCGTGGCATGGATGGGCGCCGCCACATCCCAGACCGCCTATACCGCGTCGAAGGGGGCGGTCCTCGCGATGACGCGAGAGATGGCCGTCGAATACGCCCGGAAGGGCGTGCGTTGCAACGCCCTCTGCCCTGGCCCGATCGATACACCCCTGTTGGCTGAACTGCTCTCCGACCCCGACCGGCGCCAACGACGGTTCGTCCACATCCCCATGGGCAGGCTCGGGCAGGCCGATGAGCTCGCCAGGGCCGCGCTGTTCCTCGCGAGCGACGACTCCAGCTACATGACGGGGGCTTCCTTGGTGGTCGACGGAGGGATCACGGCGGCATACGTCACTCCCGAAGACTGAGGTCCGGGCCCAGCGCTACGATCCACGCATGGTCGATCTCGTCGCCACGGGACACGCCTGGAGCGGCGGAGGCGGACCGATCACGCTGATGCCGCTGGCCGGTCTCGTCTTGACCTTCGTGCTCGCTCGGTGGTCGCTCGGGCTTCGCTTCTCACCCCTGATGCTCGGCGCGTCCATCGTCCTCGGGACGCTCTTCGCTCTGGCCGCGGACGTGTGGGGCCTCACGATGACGATCGGCGTATGGATCGTGGGCGCTCTCCTCGTGGCCGGCAACGTCCGACACCTGCGAGGAACCCTCGGACGCAACCTCTCAGATTGACAGCCGTTCGCCGCTGGGGCTCAATATCGCCGGTGGGCCCGCGCCCGCGGGCGGAAAGGGGGGTCGCGAACCGTGTCTGAACGACGCAAGGTTGGCTCCGTCAGCTATCGAGAGGTCGGCCAGGACTACTTCGACCAGCGAGGGCTGAAGCGGCACGCGGGAGTGTTCGCGCTCTGGTCGCTCGGCGTCGCCGCCGTCATCTCGGGCGACTTCTTCGGTTGGAACTTCGGCCTCGGCGTGGGTGGCTTCGGAGGCCTGCTGATCGCCGGCATCGTGATCACGGTGATGTACTACGGCCTCTGCTACTCGATCGCCGAGATGTCACCCGCATTGCCCCACACGGGCGGAGCGTATTCGTTCGCGCGGTCGGCGATGGGGCCGTGGGGAGGCTTCATCACCGGTCTGGCCGAGAACATGGAGTACGTCATCACGCCGGCCGTGGTCGTGGTCTCGATCGGCGCCTACATGGGCGTGATCATGACCGAACTCTTCGATCTCACCACGACACCGATCTGGAACACCCCCCCATTCTGGTGGGCGATCTTCTACGTCATCTTCGTGGGCCTGAACATCGTCGGTATCGAAGCCACGATGCGCTTCACGATCATCATCAACATCCTGGCGCTCCTGATCCTCGGCTTCTTCTTCGTGACCGCGATCCCGAAGTTCGACGCCGACCTCCTGTTCAATATCCCGCAGGGCGGCGGTGATTCGCTCCCGAACGGAGGTGGTCCGTTCCTGCCGTTCGGGATCTCCGGGATCTTCAAGGCGCTCCCGTTCGCGATCTGGTTCTACCTCGCGATCGAGGAGCTCCCGCTCGCGGCGGAGGAATCCATGGATCCGGCACGGGACATCCCCAAGGCCACGATCTGGGGGATGACCACGCTGGTGATCACCGGCGTGCTCGTGCTTCTCCTGAACCCCGGTGTGTCCGGAGCAAACGAGACCGGTGCGACGCTGGAGCCGCTGTTCTTGGGCTTCTCCGACATCTTCCCGAACTCGGATATCGCCGCACTCTTGGCGTTGATCGCGGTCGTCGGCCTGGTGGCCAGCTTCTTCACGATCATCTTCGCCTACGGGCGCAACATCTTCTCGCTGTCGCGGGCCGGGTACTTCCCCCATTGGATGTCGGTGACGAGTCCAAAGCGGAAGACGCCGCACGTGGCGCTGATCCTTGGAGCCGTTGTCGGCTACGCCCTGGCGTACCTGATCTACAAGTTCGGCTACGACGAGGCGGGTGCCACCACGGCACTCGGTGCGGCGCTGCTGACGATGGCGGTGTTCGGCGCGGTCATCTCCTACGCGATGCAGTGCCTGTCGTTCATCGTCCTCCGGCGGAAGCTGCCGAACATCAACCGTCCGTACCGCAGCCCGCTCGGTGAGGGCGGCGCGGCGGTCGCCGGCATCATCGCGGTGGTCGCGCTGATCTCGCTGTTCACGATCCGGGACTACCGGTTCGGCGTGATCGGGACGGCCATCTGGTTCGTCCTCGGCCTGATCTACTTCGCCGTGACTGGGCGGAACCGGCTGGTCCTCTCACCGGAGGAGGAGTTCGCGATGACTCAGGGCGAGCACGGACATCCCGAGGCAGAGGGCTACGGCCAGACGCACGTCGGGGAGGTCAGGGAGTAGGAGGCAACCCGTTCCATCGGATCGACCGCGGGGCGGTGGGCGACGCGCCCACCGCCCCGCCCGTCTTCGAGGAGGAGCCGTGCAGCCCCAGGGCATGATCGACGCGAAGCAGCTCGAGGAGCTCGCCGACGCCGGCGAGATCGACACCGTCCTCTGCATGTTCACCGACTTCCAGGGCCGCTTCGTCGGGAAGCGGATCCTCCCGCACTTCTTCCTCGACGACGTCATGGGAGAAGAGGGATTGCATGCGTGCCTCTATCTGATCGCGATCGACATGGAGATGGAGCCCCTGCCCGGCTTCGAGTACGCGAGCTGGGAGACGGGCTACGGCGACTTCAAGATGATCCCCGACATGTCGACGATGCGGCTCGTCCCGTGGCTCGAGAAGACGGCGATGGTGATCTGCGACGTCGCCGACGAGCACACGAGTGAGCTGGTCGAGGTGGCGCCGCGAACGATCCTCCGCCGACAGATGGAACGAGCGAAGGCGGCCGGCTACACGTTCAAGACCGGGTCCGAGCTCGAGTTCTACCTCTTCAAGGAGTCCTACGAGGAGGCCGCGGCGAAGCGCTACCAGGGCATGCAGCCGTCATCCCCGTACATCATGGACTACCACATGCTCGCGACCACCAAGGACGAATGGCTGATCCGCCAGATCCGCAACGGGATGTTGGGCGCGGGCATCCCCATCGAGTTCTCGAAGGGCGAGTTCGGTCGTGGTCAGCACGAGATCAACATCACGTACGCGGACGCGCTGACGACCGCCGACTACCACGCCCTGTACAAGCACGGCACGAAGGAGATCGCGGCCATGAACGGCGCCGCGATCACGTTCATGGCGAAGTGGACCATGGACGAGGCCGGCTCCTCCTGTCACATGCACTCGAGCGTGTGGAACGAGGACGGATCCGAGTCCCTGATGTGGGACGACGACGACGTGAACCACATGAGCCCGACTTTCAAGCACATGCTCGGTGGGTTGATGTCCACCTCGCGAGAGATGGCGTGGATGTACGCGCCGTTCGTGAACTCCTACAAGCGCTATCAGCTCGGCTCGTGGGCGCCGACCGCGATCCTGTGGAGCCACGACAACCGGACCTGCGGTTTCCGGGTGGTGGGAGAACACCAGGGGAACCGCGTGGAATCGCGGCTGCCCGGCGGCGACGTGAATCCCTACCTCGGCTACGCGGCTACGGTGGCGGCGGGCCTCCACGGGATCCAGAACCAGGTCGAAGCTCCCCCGCTCTTCGAGGGCAACGCCTACGAGTCGAAGGACGCCGAGCGGGTGCCCTCGTCGCTGCACGAGGCGATCGCCGAGATGGAGCGCTCGGAGGTGATGCGGGAGGCGTTCGGCGACTTCGTGTTCGGACACCTGCTGAACATGGCTCGTCAGGAGCAGATCATCTTCGACAACCAGACCGTGACCGATTGGGAGCTGATCCGCTACTTCGAACGCGGCTGATGCTTGCCGACGCCCGTCCGCGGGTACGGGTCGGGCATGAGGAGAGCCACCTTGATCATGCTTGGCGTGCTGCTGTCCGCATGCTTCTCCGAGAGTGGCCTCACGGACGAGTTCCGGGATGCCACGAACGCGATCGACGATCTCGTCGAAGCGATCGGGGACGAGGGGCCGGTCCGCGAGGCCGTTGCCCGGGTTCGTGACACCGTGGACGAGGCGGACTCCGCCTTGAAGGCGTACCGCGAGAACCCCAACGCCGAGACGCGTCAAGCGCTCGAGGATGCAGAGCGGAGGATGAGCGATGCTCGGGAGGAGCTCGAGGGCCTCGTGGGCAGCGCCCCCGAGGGGGTCCGTGACGCGATCCGGACCGTCATCGACCGTCTTGCGGATCTCCGCGACGACGTCTCGCGCGAGCTCGAGGACTGATCCCGCTCAATCCGGTTCGAACACGGGTTTCAGTGCGAAGTACACGTCGCGGTAGCGCCGGTAGGCGTCGTCGTACGCATCCCGGGCCGTTGGATCAGGCTCATGCTCCTGAGGCCGGAACGACACGAACGAATCCACTGCGTCTGCCACGGTCGCGTGCACGCCGGCGCCGACGGCGGCGAGGATCGCCGCTCCGGTGGCCGTGGTCTCCACGCTCTCCGGGACCCGGACCGGGAGTCCCGTGACGTCCGCCTTGATCTGACGCCAGAGCGGGCCCTTCGCCCCCCCGCCGACGATCGTCAGCCGTCGGACCTCGAGCCCAGCGGCTTTCATCGCCTCGAGGATGTCGCGGAGCGCGAACGCGCTGCCCTCGAGGATCGCGCGGGTCATGTGGTCGCGCGTGTGCGCGAGCGTCAGGCCGTAGAAGACGCCGCGGGCCGCGCCGTTCCACTCCGGAGCCATCGCCCCCTGCATCGCGGGGAGGAAGACCACCCCGTCGCTCCCGGCGGGGATCCGCGACGCTTCGTCGCTCAGCTGATCGTAGGCGTCGCCCAGTCCCTTCTCTTCGTTCCGTCGCTCCTCGATGGCGAACTGGTCTCGCCACCAGCGAAGGTTGCCGCCGGATACGAACCCCGGGTTCTCCAGCAACCAGGCGTCGGGGTCGGCGTGGGGATGGCACTCGACCAGCATCGTCGGGTCCTCCCGCGGCTCGGCACTCGCTGCACACACCGGCTCGGCGGTCCCCACGACGTCGCAGACCTCGCCGGGCTCGAACACGCCGGCGCCGAGGGTGGCCGCCATCTCGTCGCCGCAGCCGACCGCGACCACGGTCTCCGAGGAAAGGCCGCTCGCGTCGGCGAACTCCGCGGTGATGCTTCCGACCGCTTGCGTCGCATCGAACAGCTCCGGGAGCATCGACGGATCGATCTCCGTCGCGTCCAATGCATCCCTCGACCACGCTTTGGTCCGAGGATCGAGCAGAGCCATCGACGACGCGTTCGAGGGATCGACCGCGGTGATGCCGGTTGCGTGACGGAGGGCATAGGAGCCGGGCGACATGAGCAGCGAAGCCTCTTTCCAGATGTCTGACTCCTCGTCGCGGACCCAGAGCGCCTTGAACACCGCGTGGGACGAGTCGAGGTTCGCACCGACGGCGCGGTAGAAGTCCCGAGGCGAGATCCGCTCGGCGAGGGCCGCCGCCTGCGCCTCCGCCCGGCGGTCCATCCAGATGAGGGCGGGGCGCAGGCGGCGGCCCTTCGCGTCGCACACCACCATGCCGTCGAGCTGCGACCCGAACGAGAGCCCTCGGATCGCCGCGGGGCCGTCCGGGCACTCGCCGACCAGCCGCCGGCACACGGACTCCACGGCAGCGGTCCACAGGTCCGGATCCTGCTCGGCCCATCCGGGGTGGGGGAAGGACAGGTCGTACGCCTCGTAGGCGGAGGCGACCAGTTCGCCATCGGCCGCGTAGAGCGCACCGTTGGTTCCCTGGCTGCCGACGTCGCAGCCGATCACGTACGGCCCGCTCACGGGAGCCTCATCCCTCGCATGCCTTCATGGCATGACGACCATCTTCAGACCCGTGCCGGCGCGGATCGTCTCGAACGCCTCGGCGATCTTCTCGAGCGGCCAACGGTGGGTGACGACCTTCGCAAGCTCGTCCTGCTTGCGGTCGAGGTAGTCCATCGTGATCCGGTACTGGCGATGCGTGGCCCCATACGCGCCCAGCACCGACAACTCCTTGTAGTGGAGCTGGTTCATGTCGAGGGGGCTCACGGGATCGTGTTTCGGCAGTCCGGCGAAATAGACCACCTTGGCGCGCTTGGCCGCCATCTCCAACGCGGCTTGCTGCGCCGGCTTCGCCGGCGCGGCGACGCTGATCCGCTCCGCGCCGACCCCTCCCGTCCGCGACAGGACCTCCTCGACACCGTTGTCCTCGCCGGCGACCCAGGCGTCGTCGACCGCTTGCCCGATCGCATCGAGAGCGATCTCGAGGCGTTCGGCGGAGACATCCGCCATGTACACCTTCGAGGCACCCCGGTCTCGCGCCATCACGGCCTGCCAGCACCCGATCGGCCCGGTGCCGAGGATCACGACGGTGTCGCCGAGCCGGATGTCCAGCTGCTCGATCCCGTTCAGCGCGCACGCGAACGGATCGGCCACCGTCGCGAGATCGCTCGGCAGCTCCGGCGGAAGGGGGATCAGGTTCTTCGTCGCGATCGGCGGCACGCCGGCTCGCTCCGCGTAGGCCCCCGGGAACGGTTCGTACCCGTACAGGAGATGATCCTCGCAGAGGTTCTGGAAGCCCTCCGTGCACCACCGGCACTCGCCACAGGTGAGGATCGAGCCGAGGAAGACGCGGTCGCCCTTGGACACACCCGGGGGCAGATCCGCCTCGGCTCCGACGTCCTCCAGGATGCCGACGGGCTCATGGCCGAGCTGCCACGGCACGGGTGCTTTGGGGTCGCCGTTGAAGAACGTCCGCGCGTCCGTCCCACAGATCCCGCACGCCTCCACCCGCAGGACCGCCCCGCGGGGATCGAGGGAAGGTTCCTCGGCGTCCTCTCGGACCTCGATCGCGTTGACGCCGGTCATGAACGCGGCGCGCATCAGCCGGGGAGCTCTTCCTGCAGCGCCGCCACTGCCTTCTCCGCACTCCACTTCTCGCGGATCACGCGCGCGAGCGCGCGCGTGATCGCCTCCGGCGATCGGTGCATGAAGATGTTGCGGCCCACCGAGCAGCCGATCGCGCCGGCGGCGATCGCCTGCTCCATCCGCGTGAGCAACTCCGCGTCCTCCAGGCGGGAGCCACCGGCGAGCACCACCGGGAGCCCGTTCGCCGCTTCGATCAACTTCGCGAACGAATCAGCATCGCCCGGCCAGTTCGTCTTCACGATGTCCGCGCCGAGCTCGGCGCACAGCCGCACGTTGCGCCGCAGGTACTCGAAGCCGTACTGGTCCTTGAGCTCCTCGACGCTCGCATAGGTGGTGGGGAACTCCGCCTCCGCGATGAACGGCATCCCGAGCGCACCGCACTCGCGCCCCACGCCGGCGAGGATCTCGATCATCGAGGACTCGGTGTCCCCGCCGAGGGCGGTGAACAGGACGACCGCATCGGCGCCCAAGACGAGCGCTTCCTCGACCTCCGCGATCTGCACGATCTCGGGCCTGTCACCGTCGGGGCTCGCGGAGGCCGAGAGCAGCAGAGCGAGCGAGGTCGTCGGGGAGAACGCGGGCTCCGCGATCCTGATCATGCCCTTGCTCATCATGATGACGTTGGCTCCCCCGGCCACGGTCTCCGCCGCCCGGGTGGTGATGTCCGCCAACGGTTCCAGGAACGTGGGTGACGTCATCCCGTGGTCCAGCGCGCAGATCACCGACACCCCCGCCGGGTCGATCACGCGCTTCAGTCGCATCGCCTTGCCCGTCATCCGCGCCTCCTCGTTCGTGCTCGTCCTCAGATGGCTCGCGCCCGAAGTGTGCCAGAGCAGACCATCCCACGCGACCGAGCCCGACGAAGGGCGCGGCTACAATCGGCTCCATGACCGTGATCCTGTTCGTGCGCTGCGATGCATCGGAGACGTTCGGGGTTGCGCCCGCGGCCGTGGAGAGCGCGGGCGGGACGATCGCTGTGTGGAACGCGCTCGACGGCGCCGACCCGAGACCGGAGCTCGACGGCATCGGCGGGGTCGTCGTCTTCGGCTCCACGTTCAACGTCGAGCACGCCGACGAGCAGCCGTTCATCAAGGAGACCGCCGACCTGATCCGCGAGGCCGTCGAACGCCGGATCCCCTTCCTCGGCGTCTGCTTCGGCGGGCAGCTCCTCGCCTGGGCGTTGGACGCGAGGGTGGGCGAGGGACCGGTCCGCGAGATCGGCTTCGAGCCGATCCATCCGACAAACGACGCGGCCCACGATCTTCTCTTCTCGCACCTCGCGGACAGCGACCTCGCGTTCCAATGGCACGGGGACGCATTCGATCTCCCCGAGGGAGCGACGTTGCTGGCCACGGGCGATCGGGTTCCCAATCAGGCGTTCCGCGTGGGAGAGCTCGCGTGGGGCACCCAGTTCCATTGCGAGGTGAACCGATCCGAGCTCGAGTTCTGGCTCCAGGAGTTCACGAAGGTCGGTGATCTCCGATCGGAGTGGGGCAAGAGCTCGGAGGAGGTCCGCCTGGAGGCGGAGCGGTTCATGACCGCGCACGAGAGCCGAGGACGCGAGGTGTTCGAGCGCTTCACGAACCTGGCCGCGGGCGCCTAGGGCGCGAAGGCCCGTCGCTACACTCGACGTCGTGGCCGAGGATCGCTACCGCCCCCTCATCGCCGTGGTGGCGTACCACCTCGCGGGCGACCGCGTCGCCCGGTGGCCGGAGGGCGGGTACGGCGTCCCGAGCCTGTACCTCGACGCGCTCCGGCGCGCGGGAGCCCGAACCGTGATCGTCGCTCCCGGCGAGGAGGGTACGTCCGAGGAGATCCTGGAGCCCTTCGACGGCCTCCTCCTCGTGGGTGGCGGCGATGTCGATCCGGAGCGATATGGGGCGGAGCCCGGCGACCATCTCTACGGGATCGAGCCCGATCGCGACGAGCTCGAGATCGCGCTCTTGCATACCGCCGATCGAATCGCGATGCCGACGCTCTGCATCTGCCGGGGGATGCAGATCATGAACGTCGCCTTCGGAGGCACGCTGCACGGGCACCTCCCCGACCACCCCGATCTCCTGGAACACGGCGTGCCGCTCGAGGGAACACAGACGATCCACGACGTGGATCCGGAACCGGGAAGCCGCCTCTCTGCGGTCACCGAGACCCGGCCGCTCGCGAGCGCATCACACCACCATCAAGGGGTCGACCTCCTCGGCGAAGGACTCGTCGTCACCGGTCGAAGCCCCGACGGTCTCGTCGAAGCGATCGAGCGGATCGTCCCGGATCCACAGGACCCGCGAGCCACGTGGATGCTTGGCGTGCAGTGGCATCCGGAGGAGACGGCCGAGCGAGATCCGGCTCAACAATCGCTCTTCGAGGCCCTCGTTCACCACGCTCGAAGACGTGTGGAGACTCGAGCCGCCGTCACCCGTTGACGTGCTCCCCCGGGGTGGTCGCTTCCTCTTCCTCGAGCCTCAAGAAGAGACCCGACTGCGGCTTCGGGTCGAAGTAGGTCGCTTTCGCGGGCATCTGCTCGTGGCGATCCGCCACCGCTACGAATTGGTCGAAGGTCGGCGGCATGAGCGTGAACGCCGCCCCACCGTCCTCGTCCACCCTCTTGGTGAGTTCCTCGACAGGGACCGCGTCCGAGACGAACTCGAGCCCCGGGTCTCCTGCCTCTCCGAACCCGAAGATCGGCTCCAGGACCTCGCGGTGGAGTCGCGAAACGTCGAGCGACTCCACCCCCGCGACGGCCTCGTCCCGCGCGGGCACGAGCCGATGCCAGCGCCCATCCACGTAGAGCCCGAAGACACCGCGCTCGACCGGCTGGGTCCCGCCCTCCTCCACGGTCAACCGCTCGCGCAGGCGCGAGAGCAGGTCGGCGACGGCCATCGGCAGCGGGCCCACGACCCGCCGGTGGAACGCGAGCATCCTCAGGGTGTCTTCCGGGAACAGGACGGCCGGTACACCGGCGCCTGCCGGCCGACCGGCGCTCTCCCAGAGCTCGACCGACGCCATCGCTCGATGATGCCCGTCCGTGATGTAGAGCGGCTGCCGCTCGAGGCGCTCGCGGATCCGTTCGATCGACTCCCGATCGTCGATCCGCCACACGCTCTGCTCGAAGTCACCCGTGCCGAACCTCCGTATCGGGGTTCCGTCTGTCGTCGCTTCGATGATCTTCCGGATGTCGTCGTCCTGACGGAACATCAGCGCGACGAGCGTCGACCTGGCACCCAAGCGAGCGAGATGCAACCCGAGCGCGTCGACGCGCTCGGGCTGCACACCCTCGTGACCCAGGACCCGCCCGTCGACGAATGCTTGCGGTGGAACCTCTCCCACGATCCCGGTCTGCACGTGATCGGCGGAACGGAGCCGGTAGACGTAAAGCGCGGGTACGGGGAACCCCTCGTACAGCCCGGCATCGAGCAGCCGATGCAGGGCCTCCGCATTCGCCTCATCCAGCGCTTCGGGATCCACCTCTTGCCCGTCCATCGCATCCTCCGGCGTCAGCGACACGTGCAACCAGGAGTACGGGCGGGCGGCGAGGATCGCGGCCCGTTCTTCGCGTGAGATCGCGTCGTGCATCGGGGAGACGACGTGATCGGCCCACTCGGCACGGACGATCAGGGCGGGGAACGGCTCGAGCGTACTCATCCGTTCGCGTCCCGGAACCCCGCCATGAACCCGACGAGCGTCTCCACACCCTCGTCCGTCATCGCGTTGTAGATGCTCGCCCGGATCCCACCGACACTTCGATGCCCCTTGAGGTTGACCAGACCTTCCTGTTCCGCCTCCTTCAGGAACGCGCCGTCCAGCTCGTCGGACGGTGTCCGGAACACCACGTTCATATGCGAACGGTGGGCCGGCTCGACGGGCGAGTGATAGAACCCGTCGCTTCCCGCGATCGCGTCGTACACAGCCCCTGATCGTCGTGCGGCGCGCTCTTCCATCGCCGCGACGCCCCCTTGGTCACGCATCCAGCGGAGCACCTTCCCGGTCACGTAGATCGCGAACATCGGAGGTGTGTTCATCAAGCTGTTCTTGCCCGCGTGCGCCTCGAGGCGGAGATAGCTGGGGAGCTCCGGCTTCAACCCTTCGAGCATCGACGTCCGGGCCACCACCACCGCGAGCCCTGCGGGGCCGAGGTTCTTCTGCGCCCCCCCGTACACGAGGTCGAACCGCTCCCAGGGGATCGGCCGGCTGAGGTAGTCGGACGACATGTCTCCCACCAGGGGAACCTCCACGTCGGGGAACACGGCCATGCGGATCCCCTCGATCGTCTCGTTCGAGGTGACGTGGAGATATCGGGAGCCCCCCGAGATCTCGAGCTCGTCGTCGGAGGGCATGCGCGTGAACGAGAGCGGTTCCCCGTCCCACGCAGCGTATGCCTCGCCACAGGCGATGGCATCCTCGAGCGCGCCCTTGCCCCAGGTCCCGGATCGCACATATCCCGCACGCTCTCCCTCTCGGAGCAGGTTCATCGGCACGATCGCGAACTGGAGCGTCGCACCGCCTTGCAGGAACAGGATCGAGAAGTCGTCGGGCACCGCGTAGTTCTCGCGGAAGAGAGAGAGCGTCTCCTCGTGCACGGCATCGTATTCGGGACTCCGATGACTCATCTCGATCACCGACATCCCGGAGCCCTGGAAGTCGAGCAGCTCGGCCTTCACCTCCTCCAGCACCGCCAAGGGGAGGGTGCATGGGCCGGCGCAGAAGTTGTGAACCCTCACGACCGACCTCGATCCGTCGGTACGGCCGAAACGTGGATCACGTCATCGAGTCCCTCGAGGGCGGCGAGCAGATCGGGGCCGACGTCGCCGACAACGTCGATCGTGGCAACGGCTGCGTTCCGTCCCTCGAAGACGCGATTCTCCATCTGCTCCACGTTCAACTCGCGGCGCCGCAGGATGTCGAACACGCCCGCGAGCACGCCGACGCGATCGAAGTGCCTGACGTGGAGGGTGTGGGTGCCGAGCCGGGTGGGCGCGAGGTTCACGCAGTTCAGGATCTCGCCCCGGACGAACGCATCGATGATCTCGACAACCCCCTCGGCGACCGCCTTCTGGGCTTGCGCCGTTGATGCGCCGATGTGATGCGTCCCCACGACGTGCGGGTGTTGCGCGAGCTTCGAAGACCACTCCGTCGAACCCGAGCCCGGCTCGTCGGGATACACGTCGAGGCCCGCGCGAAGCGCGCGAGTCTCGAGCGCATCCAGGAGGGCAGCCTCGTCCACGACGTCACCACGAGAGGTGTTGAGGAGGATCGCGCCTTCCTTCATCCGACCCAGCAGGTGAGCGTCGAACATGGACTCCGTCTCGGGAGCCGCGGGGACGTGGATGGACACGATGTCGGACGTGGCCACGAGGTCCTCGAGCGAGTCCACGAGCTCGATGCCGAGCGCCCTGATCCGCTCCTCGGCCGCCTCGTCCCGGTCCTTGCGGATCGCTCGCACCCCGAGCCCGAACGCCTTCGCGCGCTCCGCGACGGCGAACCCGATATCGCCGAGCCCGACGATGCCCATCACCTGTCCGAACAGGCCGTCTGCCTTGGAATAGGTGGCCTTGTTCCAGGACCCCGTCCGAAGGTCTGCCACGTTGTCGGGGATCCGCCGGTCGATCGCCAGGAGCAGCCCCATGGTGAGCTCCGCCACGGCGATCGCGTTGCGGCCAGGGACGTTCGTGACGTAGATCCCCACCTCGGACGCTGCCTCCACATCGATCGTGTTGGTGCCCGCTCCCGCACGAACGATCAGCTCGAGGGCGTCCGCGGCCTCGATCGCGGCCGCTGTCACTTTCGTGCTCCTCACGACCAGGACCTCGAAGCCTCCGATCCGAGCAGGGAGGCCGTCGGCGGAGAGCTTCGGCTCCGAGACGCATCCGTGCCCACGCTCGGTCAGCGCATCCGTGGTGGAGGGGTCGATCGTGTCGGCGAAGAGAACCCGCATGGCCTAGGAGCTAAGCAGAATGGGCTGACGAGGAACAAGCCTGACTGCCCCATCGGAACGGTCACTGCCTCCCCCGCGGACCGGGGGGTTTGGTTCCGGAGGATCATCCCTGCCTAGCGCGAACGGGCCCCCGATGCTATACAGACGACCATCGAAGTTGAGTGGGGATTCAAAGGCAGACGGATCTGGGGCAGGCGGGTCTCCGATGCGGAGATCCTGCTCGTTCCCTGGGCGCGACGGAAGGGTGTGGGGTGAGATGAGGAAGAGGGGTCAGAAGGTCACCGCATCAGCTGCGCTGGCGCTCGTCCTGGGGATGCTCGTCCAGGGGGCAGCGATCGGACAGGACGCGAGTCCGTCCGCAGAGGATGAGAAGGTGAGCTTCACCGTCGGAACCACCAACGACGCGATCACCTTCAACCCGATGTTCATGATCGAGACGCCGGAGTACGCCACAGCGGACCTGATGTGGGAGACCTTCCTCGGCTGGGAGCAGGAGGACTTCGACACCACGGGGCACCTCGCGACCGACTGGGAGCAGAGTGACGATGGACTGACCTGGACGTTCAACGTCCGCGACGATGTGAAATGGCACGACGGGACGCCGCTCACCGCCGGCGACATCGCGTACACGTTCAACTGGATCCTCGACCAGAAGGTCGGCAACTTCATCGACTACCTGCCGTACACGGACGAGATCACGGCGCCGACCGACACGACCCTCGAGTGGAAGACCACGATCCCGACGAGCGCTCCCGTCTATCCCCCTTACGTCTACATCATGCCGGAGCACGTGCTCAGCCAGTACGACAAGAAGTCCGACTTCAAGAAGTGGAAGGGGTTCCCGGATCCGATCGGGTCGGGACCGTTCAGGCTCGTCGAGTGGCGCCGCGGCGACTTCTGGCGCCTTGAGGCGAACCCCGACTACTGGGGAGGCGCCCCGAAGATCGACGAGTTCGTTTTCCGGGTCTTCCAGAACGAGGACGCGGTGATCGAGGCCCTGAAGCAAGGCGAGATCGACTTCGCGGACGAGCTCAGCGCCAACCTCTTCGACTCGATCACCGACGAGCCGACCATCACGGCGAACGTAGGAAGTCCTTCGTACTTCATCCAGATGAGCTTCAACCAGTGCACCGACGAGGTGGCGTACTGCAAGGACACCGGATTCAACCACCACCCGGCGACGCTGGACCCGGACTTCCGACTCGCGGTCGAGTACGCGATCGACCGTCAGGTGCTCGTCGACAGGGTCAAACTCGGCTACGGGACACCGGGCGCGACGGTCATCATGCAACCTAAATGGCATCAAGACCCTGCCGCGCTGATCACAACACGATCCGGACGAAGCCAACCGGATCCTCGACGAAGCCGGCTACGCGGACACCGACAACGACGGGATCCGGGAAACGCCGGACGGCGAGCCGATGGAGTTACGGTTCATCGTCCGAACGGAGTCTCCGGAGACGGTCGATGCCGGTGAGTTCATCGTGGAGTGGCTCCGCGATATCGGTGTCTCGCTCAAGACCGAGGCCGTCAACGACAACAAGCTCACCGACGTCTGGTACTCGAACGACTACGACATGTACATCTGGGGCTGGGGCGTCGAGCCGGATCCGAACTTCCAGCTCTCCACCTACACGACCTCGCAGTGCGGGGTCTGGAGCGATACGTGCTACTCGAACCAGGAGTACGACCAGCTCTTCCAGGAACAGCAGCGCGCGCCATCCCTGGAGGAGCGCGAGAGTCTCGTGGGCGAGATGCAGGAGATCATCTACAACGACCGGCCCGAGATCGTGTTGTGGTACGAGAACTACCTCCAGGCGTACCGCAGCGACAAGTGGACCGGGTTCGTGAAACAGCCAACCGAAGGGGGCACGATCCTCTTCCAATACGGCTACTACTCCCTGCTGAACATCCAGCCAGCCTCAGAGGGCGCGGGTACCGACGCGGCCGATGGGGACGGCGGTGTGTCTCCCCTCATCTGGATCGCGATCGCCGCGGTCTTGATCGTGATCGTCGGCGTGGTGGTCACCAGGAGGCGAGGCGCCAACGAGGAGGCCTGAGTAAGAGCGCCTGAAGGGAGTCCGAGAAGGAGAGGGAAGGGATCCGACAACCGGGGTGGGGACGCGTCAGTACGTCATCCGGAAGATCGTTCAGGCAATCCTCACGCTGGCCGCGATCTTGGTCTTCAACTTCTTCCTGTTCCGGGTGTGGTCGCCCGGAGATCCGATCACGTTCCTCACCCGCGGCCAGGGCGCCAACATCTCGCTCGAGGAGCGGGCAGCGCTGATCCGTGAGTACGGGCTCGACAAGCCGGTCTTCGGGCAGTTCACCGAGTACCTGAAGGACACGGCCACGGGCAAGCTGGGCGTGTCGAGCTTCTACCAGGGCGAAGCGGTGACGTCGGTCTTCTGGCGGTTCCTCCCACCGACCCTGTTGCTGGTCGGGATCTCGACCGCCATCTCCATGGTGGTCGGCATCTGGATGGGGATCCGGTCGGGCTGGCGACGCGGGGGTGTCTTCGACCGATTCTCGATGTTCTTCTCCCTGGTCCTGTACTCGATGCCGGAGTTCTGGCTGGGCATGCTGCTGTTGCTGCTGTTCTCCACCGCCCTCGGATGGTTCCCGGTCGGTGGCCGCGTCTCGACGAGCGTGAGCTCGATGGGCACGCTCGAGTACATCACCGACGTCGCCGAGCATCTCTTCCTGCCCGTCCTGACCCTCGCGCTGGGATATCTGGGCGAGTTCTACCTCCTGATGCGATCGTCGTTGCTCGATGTCCTGGGGGAGGACTACATCACGACCGCCAGGGCGAAAGGGCTTCTCGAGCGGAACGTCTTGAATCGCCATGCCGTTCGCAACGCCTTGCTCCCGACCGTCACCTTGATCGCACTGTCGTTCGGGTACGTGATCGGAGGAGCGATCACGGTGGAGGTGGTGTTCTCCTACCAGGGACTCGGCCTCCTCACGTACACCGCGATCCTGGCGAAGGACTTCTGGCTGCTCCAGGGGTTGTTCCTCTTCTTCAGCATCGCCGTCATCGGCTTCAATCTCGTGTCGGACCTCGTCTACGCGTACCTCGACCCCAGGGTCCGGGAGGCCTAAGCAATGCAAACACCACCGCTCCACGTCGCCGGCGAACCGCCCTTCGCCCCGATCATGGAAGACGACGAACCGCCGCCACCGCCGGGGTCGCCGCGCCAGATCACGTGGGCTCGTCGGCGAGCCGCGCTCCGTCGCTTCTGGGCCGCATTCCGGAACGACAAGATGGGGATCGCCGGACTGTCGATCCTCGTGTTCTTCCTCGGCGTCGCGATCTACGCCGTCTTCGCCGATAGGACGGGCCTCAGCATCACGGAAGCCACCGGGCCACGGCTCGATCCACCGAGCATGGAGTACCCGTTCGGGACGGACGATCAGGGTCGGTCGGTGCTGACCCTGACGCTCCACGGCTCGAAGATCTCACTCCTGGTCGGCCTCTCGGCGACCGTCATCACGATGGTGATCGGCTCTGCCGTCGGTCTGATCGCCGGGTTCCGAGGTGGGTGGCTCGATCAGCTCCTGATGCGGATCACCGACTGGGGGCTCGTGATCCCGTGGCTGATGCTGGCGATCTCGCTCGCGTCGATCTTCGGACAGTCGTTGTTCATGATCATCCTCGTGATCGGTCTCACCACGTGGCCGAGCACCGCGCGCCTCGTCCGCTCGCAGACCCTGTCGGTGAAGGAGCGCCCCTACGTCGAACGCGCTCGCGCCCTGGGAGCCTCCAACTGGCACCTCGTCACTCGGCACGTGTTACCGAACGTGATGCCGGTGATCATGGCCAACACCGTCCTCATCGTGGCGATCGCGATCCTGTCCGAAACCGCGCTCTCGTTCCTGGGACTCGGCGATCCGCTCAGCAAGTCCTGGGGCTCGGTCCTCGAACGGGCATCGAGCGGGGGGGCCGCGACCCAAGGGGCGTGGTGGTGGCTGGGCGCTCCGGGGCTCTGCATCGTGCTCGTCGTCCTCTCGTTCACGATGATCGGGTTCGCGCTCGACCAGATCATCAACCCGAGGCTTCGCGAACGATGAGCGTCCTGTCCGTTCGGGACCTTCGAGTCTCATATCGAACGTCCTCGGGCGACGTTCCGGCGGTCCGTGGCGTCGATCTCGAGATCCCGAAGGGACAGGTCCTCGGGCTCGCCGGCGAGTCGGGCTGCGGCAAGTCCACGATCGCCGCGGCGATCCTGAGATTGCTCCCTCGACGGACCCTCATCGAGGGGCAGATCCTCCTGAACGGGGAGGACGTCCTGACGATGTCTCCCCGGAAGCTCCGCGCGGTTCGCTGGGCGGGGGCCTCGATCATCTTCCAGGGTGCGATGCACGCCCTGAATCCGGTGAAGCGGGTGGGGGAACAGATCGCGGAAGCGGTCGAGACTCACGGGCTCGCCCGCGACCGGGAGGCGCGCGTCCGCGCGGGCGATCTCTTGGAGGAGGTTGGCCTCCCTCCCCGGCGGAGCAACGACTATCCGCACGAACTCTCCGGCGGCCAACGCCAACGGGTGATGATCGCGATGGCGCTCGCCTGCGGGCCGGATCTCGTGATCGCCGACGAGCCGACGACCGCGCTCGACGTCATGGTTCAGACTCAGGTCCTGTCGCTGCTCAAGCGGCTCCAGCGCGAGTTCGGTCTCGCGATGCTCTTCATCACCCATGACCTGTCCGTCCTCGGCGAGGTAAGCGACCGGCTCGCGGTGATGTATGCCGGCAAGATCGTCGAGGAGGGACCGGCGCAGACCGTCTTCCTCGATCCACAGCATCCCTACACGCGCGCGCTGGCCGCCGCGTTCCCAGCGATCGGGGATCGGCGGTTCCGGAAGCATCCCTCCGGGCTCGGAGGTGATCCGCCGGATCCGCAGCGGATCCCGTCCGGCTGCCCCTTCCACCCGAGATGCCCCGATGCCTTCGAGGCCTGTCCTTCGACCGTTCCATGGCTCTTCGGGGCGGGTGCCGACCGGCAGGCCGCGTGCCTGCTGGTGGAAGGGGCCCTCGCCGAGGCGACCGAGGGCGCGCCGTGACCGGGTCGCAGCCGGGGCTCTCCGACGACCCGGCCTCCCCACCCATCCTGGAGATCCGGGACCTCTCCGTCACCTTCGCGGGGCGGATCGGCCTCCTCTCGGGCCTCCTTGGTCGTGCGGGATCGGAGGCGAGAGCCGTGGACGGCGTCAACCTGGAGGTCCGTCGGGGCGAGGTGCTCGCGCTCGCCGGCGAATCAGGGTGCGGCAAGACCACGATCGCGAGAACCGTGCTCGGGCTGATCAAGCCCAAGCGTGGCCAGATCCTCTTCGAGGGCGAACCATTGGGCAGGAACCTCCAGGCCTATCGGCGACGCGTGCAGATGGTGTTCCAGGACCCCACCGGCTCCCTCAATCCTCGGCAGACGATCTACGAGATCGTGGCCGAAGGGCTTCGGATCCACGCGATCCACCGAGGGCCCGAGGGTGAGTCCGAGGAGCAGCTCGTGGCTCGGGCCTTGAGCAGAGCCGGTCTGAGACCTGCCGAACGCTTCTTCATGCTCTATCCCCACGAGCTGTCCGGGGGCCAGCGCCAGCGAGTGGTGATCGCCGGCGCTCTCGTCCTCGAGCCCGAGCTGATCGTCGCGGACGAGCCCGTCTCCAGCCTCGACGCGTCCGTCCGCGGAGAGATCCTGAGCCTGCTCTTGAAACTCCGCGACGAGATGCAGATCAGCATCCTGATCGTCACTCATGACCTGGGCCTGGCGTGGACGGTGGCCGATCGGGTCGCCGTCATGTACCTCGGGCGGATCGTCGAGACGGGGCCCGCCGAGGAAGTGTTGCTACGTCCTCTCCACCCGTACACCCGGGCGCTCCTCGACGTGGTGCCCGAGCCGGGGGGAATCGATCGCCCCTACCTGACCGGCGAGCCGCCGGATCCGACGAATGTGCCTCCCGGCTGCAGGTTCCACCCGCGATGCCCTCGGGTCGCCGACCAGACCGCGGCTCGGCTCGGCGTCGAGGGCCTCTGCCGGGCCGAAGACCTCGGTCTGGTAGAGCTGCGCCCCAGCCATCTCGCTGCCTGTCACGTGGCCAACGTCGATCCCGATGCAGCAACGGGCCAGGGCAACTCCAGCGTCGAGGCGGCGGGTCCGGAAACGTCGCGCTCCTAGCTTGGAGCGGCCTCCTTTGATTCCAACAACGGAAGCTCGGCACCCGCGGTCGGCGTCCGGCGACCGTCAGAGGAGCGAGGTCAGGATCGCTCGGCCTGCTCGACCTGATCGACCTGCACGACTTGCTCTTCGGGCTCGAGCTCGTCCCGTTCGTCCCGCTCCAGTTCGACCAGCGGTTCAACAGCGACCTGATCTCCGTTGTTGCCCTTCAGCACACCGAGGATGGCCTCCATCTCGGAGTCGGGCAGTCGCTGGTCGGGGTGCATGCCTGTGGCACGCGCGGATGCGAGCAAGGTCCTGAGGTTGGACTCGGCCATCTCGACCCGATGCTCCAGCTCCCGAGCGCGTTCCGCCAGGCCACGAGCACGATGCTCTGCCTCGACCCGCATCTCCCTGTTCTGACGGGCTTCCTCCCGGGATGTCTTGAGCTGGGCGCGGAGCTGGGAAACCTCCTGGCCCAACTCCACGAGCCGATCCACGCTTGCCCGGCCCAGGTCGGAATACGCCAACCCACCTCGACGAGCGGGGCCGGGATCCTCCGGCCGCTTCCTGGAGCGTCTGCCTCTCCGCTCGATCGTCTCTCGTTCACCCTCCGCCACAGGGGTCTGGTCCAGGAGGCGGTACGAGCCCCCAGCCGGCTCCAATCGGCGCCGCGCCACAAGTGCCCTGACTGCGCGAGCGATCGACAATGGATCCGGGAAGCCCAGTTCCCTGCCAAGCTCCGCAGGAGTGGCTTCCAGCAATTCCCCCTTCTCGGTGCGCTGCGCGACAGCGGCGAGGAATGCATTGACGCGCTCGAGACTCTGCTCGTTCACGGACGGATTCTCCCTGATTGTCAGGTCGATGCGCCAGTTGTGCGGAAGCACACCAACCGAGCCAAGTATCCTCCGCGACGTGGATCCCCTGCCGTTGTCCGGTGTTCGCGTCCTGGACCTCTCCCGGGTACTCGCCGGGCCGCTGGCGACCCAGATCCTGGGCGACCTGGGCGCCGACGTGGTCAAGATCGAGCGTCCAGGTGAAGGTGATGACACACGTCAGTGGGGGCCTCCGTTCGTGCGTGAGGACGCTGCCTACTACCTCTCGCTCAACAGGAACAAGCGCTCGGTCACGGTCGACCTCAAGACATCGGAGGGGATCGCGGCGGTCCGCCGGCTCGCGAGCGCCTCGGATGTCTTGATCGAGAACTTCCGCCCGGGACTGATGGCCGAGCTCGGACTGATCTCCGAAGACCTCCGTCGAGCCACCCCTGGGCTGGTCACGTGTTCGCTGACGGCCTTCAGCGACGAGGTGCCCGACGCGGCACGTCGTCCGGGCTACGACATCATGGTGCAGGCGCTGTCCGGACTCATGAGCGTCACGGGTGAGCCGGACGGAGAACCGGTGAAGGCGGGCGTGGCGCTGCTGGACGTCATCACGGGCCTGCAAGCGGCCATCGGGATCCTCGCGGCTCTTCACGAGCGAACCCGAACCGGCCGCGGACGACATGTCAGTGTGTCGCTTTTCGACGCCAGCGCGGCCGCCATGGTGAACCAAGCAGCCAACCACCTGATCGGAGGGATCGTCCCCGGGCCGATGGGTACGGCCCACCCCAACATCTGTCCGTACCAGGCGTTCCACGCATCGGATAGGCCGTTCATCCTCGCCGCGGGGAACGACAGACTGTTCCGGCGGACGTGCGAGGTGATCGGCCACGCCGAGTGGGCGGACGATCCCCGTTACGCGACGAACCAGGAGCGGGTGCGCAATCGGGACGAGCTGATCGCGCTCCTCGGCGAGTCCTTCGCATCGAAGACCGCGGCCGAGTGGATCGAGGATCTCGAGGCGGCTTCCGTTCCCTGTGCCCCGATCCGAGCGATGGACGAGGTCTTCGGATCGCCCGAAGGCGCCGCTCTGGTGGAGTCGGTGCCCGATCCCGCTCGGGGAACGACGCTCCGCCTCGTCCGGAATCCGATCCGATTCGACGGAGGGCTGCTGGCCACGAGGCGGGCTCCGCCGCTGCTTGGCGAGCACACCGACGAGGTCATGCGCGAGACGTGACCGCGGCCGAACGATGGCGGGATGGACTCGAGCGCTGGGCGATCCCGCCCGAGATCGTCGCCGCCGCTCCGGAGTCCCCGTATGGCTTCCCGACGGAGGTCTTCCGGACCAGAGGTGCGCTGTCGAACGACCGAGCGGGTCCCACGCCGACCACCGTGCGAGCGCTCGAGGGACTTCCCCAGGGCGGCCGCGTGCTCGACGTCGGCTGCGGCGGAGGCGCCACCTCTGTTCCCCTCGCCGGCCGCGCGGGCGTCCTGGTCGGCGTCGACGAGCAGGAGGACATGCTCGACGGCTTCCTGGAGAACGCTCGCGCGGCCGGCGTCGACGCCGACGCTGTGCACGGGCGATGGCCCGACGTCGCGGACTCGGTCGACCCGGTGGATGTGGCGGTGGCCGGGCACGTCCTGTACAACGTGGCCGATCTCGAACCCTTCGCGCAAGGTTTCGCGACCGTCGCTCGGCGCCGGGTGGTCTACGAGCTCACCGAGCGCCACCCCCTCCACTGGATGAACGACCTCTGGCTCCGATTCCATGACGTCGAGCGCCCCGACGGACCCTCCGCCAGCGATGCGCTGGAGGCACTCGTGGAACTCGGCCACGACGCTCGGATGGAGCTGTGGTCGGCGGCCCCGCGAGGAGGAGGCTTCGATCGTCGAGCCGACGCCGTCGCGCTCGTCCGCCGGCGGCTCTGCCTCGACGCAAGTCGCGACGACGACCTGATCGACGCCCTCGGCGCTCGGCTCGTGGAACGCGACGGGCTCTGGAGCGCCCGACCAGAGGATCAGCGCATGGCGACGATCCGGGTCGCTATGAGCGCTGGAGCCGGATCCTCGTGAAGGATGCGTAGATCTCGTCCGCGGGATCCTCGATCCGCTTCGGCTTGCTCGCTTCGGCGCCGGCTCGTTCGGGGATCGAGAACCGGAGCCTGGTCAGCGTCTCGAGGAAGGCGCCGAGGTCCTGCGACCCGACCGGCCGCCGATCCCCTTCGCTGAACCGGAGATCGAGCTCGCCTGCCTCACGGCGTCCGACGATCACGACGACGATCCGGCGAGCCTGGACCTGCGCGGACGGGAAATCGCACTTCGCGCCTGGCTGGAGCCGAGCGATCGCCCGCCCCTCGACGCGACCGGACTCCGAGAGCAGGATGTGCCCTCGTGCGCGCCAGTCGCTCGTACAAGATCCGCCGACCCGGTACGTGTGCGTGGTCCGGCTCGCCATCGTGAGCGCCCAACGGACGGGTTCGGGTTCCGACGCTTCAGGGCTCGGACTCCCGCTCGGAGACGCCTCCGTCTCGCCGACCCCAGGAGGGAACGGGTTGGAACGCGACGCGACGAACGCGCCGACTCCGGCACACGCCAGCAGGATCCCCACCCACATGAGCGTCTTCGTCCATCCGGCCACGGACGACATCATCTCGCAGCAACGGGAGCGCGCCGCTAGTAGCCGAGCCCGGTCAACAGCGCCCGGAGCGTGAGCCCGAAACTGATGAACGAGGCCCAGGCGAAAGGCACCCACGGCCGCAGCCGTCTGTCGATCCCGATCGCGCGTGCGTCGCCCGCCCTCGCAACGACATGAGCGAAGACGAAGAGCAGCAGAGGAAGGTACCCGTAGACGTAGTGCAGGGTGCCTCCCAAGACCCCTCCCGCCTCGAGCCGGCGCCCGAGGAGGAGCAGGATCGTGCCGAGGAGAGCCTGTGCGCCGGCGACCACTTGCGCGACCGCGAGCCACGTCCAGTAGCCCTCTCCGGGCTCATCCCTCGTGATCTTGGCGCCCAGTCCCCAGATCCACCCGAGCGCGAAAGTCGCGACGACCAGGAACCCGATGACGCGATGCAGTGCCGACACGGCGCGGATACTACGGACCCGCGAGCGCTAGAGCCTCGAGAGCACGAACGCCGTCGCGAGCAGCGGCATCGCGATCGACAGGATCTTGAGCGCCGTCTCCGGCGCCGCCTTGATGAGCTCGGCTCCCATCGGCTCCGTGGTGCCGTCGCGCAGCGTGATGGTCCCCTCGACGGTCGCGACACGGCGCCTTAGGCGGCGCACTGGCGTCGAGAGCACTCGCTGTGCCGCGCTGATCGCCACGCATGCGCCCGCTACCACCACGGCCGCGAAGTCGAGCTTGCCGTCCTGCGCGAAGGCCCCCGTGAGCGCGGGGAACGCGCCCCAACCGATCGCGAACCACACGTTCGAGTGGAACGTGCCGCCCAAGAGCTCGAGGTTGTAGGCGACGACGAGGAAGACGCCGACGACGATGAACGCCGCCAACCACGCCGAAACCTGCACGACCCCGATGGCCCCGACGGCGGCGGCGGCGAGGAGAGCGACGATCGCGAGGCCCTGGAGCACCCGGTCTGGGATCGAGGTCCCGAGGGGGCGGCCTCGAAGCTCGTCCAACGCGTGGGCGGCGAGGCCCAGTCCAAAGAAGAACCCGAGCAGGCTCATCCCGAGCCGATAGAGATCGAGCTCCTGGACGGTCGCTGCCCCCATCGCGACGTAGGACAGATGCCACAAGGTGTACGGCGGATGCAGCAGCGTCCACGAATCTCGCCACCCGCCGGGCGCGAGCGCGTAGAAGGCGGGCCGCTCGCTCATCCGCCCTTGACTCCCCAGAGCACCACCGCGGAGCCGAAGAGGAAGGTTCGGGTACGAACGCGATCGATGCCCGCCTGCTGGAACCAGCTGACCCATTCCTCCAGCGGATGACTGCCGACGAAGTGGGAGATGTCCGGCCCCAGGAAGGCCGCCGTGCGTGCCCACGCCGGCGACGCGGCGGTCCCGAGGATCCGCATCAGCACCCTCGTGTAGATCCACCAGCCGGCGCGAGCGATCGGCGAGCGCGGCACGTGGAACTCCAACATCGCGATCGAGCCCCCGGTCGCGATCACGCGGGTGAGCTCCCGCACCGTCTCCGCCGGATCCTCCACGTATCGCAAGAGGTAGGTGAAGGTGACGGCATCGAAGGACCCGTCCGCGAACGGGAGGCGTTCCGCCTGCGACAGGACGGGTGCGATGCGGTGTTCGAAACCAGCCAGCCGATTGGGCTCGCGGCCCGCGCGAAGCATCGCCTCGCTCTGATCCAAGGCCACGATCCGTACGTCCTCCCGCGCCGCGAGCGCGCGGCCGACCAGCTGCGTGCCGGCCGCCACATCGAGCACCCTCGATCCCGGGGGGGTCTTCGTCCTCGACACGAGGAAGCGTCTCCATCGCCCGTCTTGCCCCATCGAAAGGAGCGCACCCATCCGCTCGTAGTCGGGGGCGATACCCGCGAAGAGCCGGCGCGCGAAGTGGCCACGTTCGTCAGCCATGGACCGGTCGATCCCGCCCTAGGCCGATCCCAGGAAGGCGGATATGTCGGCGAAGGACGCGAGGACATGGTCGGGTCGACCCTCGGGGCGTTCCTCGTCCCCCGCTCGGTACTTCCCGGTGCGAACCAAGACCCCTGTGAGTCCTGCTGCCTGGGCTCCGAGGATGTCGTTGACGATGTCGTCACCGACCATCGCCACACGATCGGCCTCGAGACCGAGCATCGCCAAAGCGGCATCGAAGTACGCCTTCTCGGGCTTCCCACAGATCGTCGCCTTCGTGTCCGCGGCCTCCTCGAGTCCGGCGATGTACGCACCGCCGTCCAACTCCCAGCCTTCGCTCGTCTTCCAGAAGAGGTTCCTGTGCATCCCGACGAGCGAGGCCCCATCCATCAGCCGACGGAAGATCTTGTTCATGGTTGCGTAGGTGAAGTCATCGCAGGCACCTCCGATGACGATCACGTCGGCGTCGTCGACGGGCACGAGATCGACGCCGGCCAGGTCCTCCGTGGCGTTTCCGTCGGACAGGACGAACACCTTCGCTCCCGGGTGTGCGGCCCGCAATTGGCGGTCGTCGCGACGACGGCGGTCACGATCTCTTCCTCCCGGACGTCGAACCCCGCGTCCCGAAGCGTGCTGGCGAGATCCGCGCGAGTCTTCGTCGTCGTGTTGGTGATGAGGCGGAACGGAACACCACGTTCCCGCAGGTCCCGCATCGCATCGACCGCGCCCGGCAGCGCCTCCCAAGAGACGGCGAGCACGCCGTCGATGTCCAGCAGCAGGCCCTCGATCGCCATGATCGGAGTGTCGCATGCGAGAGGGCGGGCGCCGGTCGAAGCCGGGATGTGCCGGTTGCGACGGTCCGTTGCCACCGAGTCGGCCGTTCGAGCCGGATACTTCCACGTGATGGTGGTCCTCATCGTGCTCGTCCTGGCGATCTGTGTCGGCTTCATCGCCGGTGGCACCCTTCGACCCTTCGAGCATCTCAAGGTGCGCTGGTGGGGGATCGCGCTAGCGGGCCTCGCCCTCCAGGGGGTCTCCCTTGCAAGTGACATCGGTCGCTCCGCGGGCGCGGCGTTGCTGGTGGGCTCGTATGCGCTGCTGCTCCTGTTCGCGTGGACGAACCGCCGGCTTCCGGCCCTCTGGCTCGTGATGGCGGGCCTGGTGCTGAACATCTTGGTCATCGGCGTGAACGGTGGGATGCCGGTGAGTGCGAGCGCCCTCGAAACGGCCGGTGCCAGCGCCGAGGGACTCCTCGGCGAAGGCACCGCGAAGCACCACCTGATGGGTCCTGAGGACAGGCTGACGTCGCTGGGGGACGTGATCGGGATACCACCGCCTATCGGCGCCGTGATCTCGATCGGCGATGTGTTGCTCTACGCCGGCGTCGCGATCCTCGTCGTCGCGGTCATGCTCGGACGCTTCGACGAGGATCCCCCGGCAACGGCTCCGCTGTTCCAGGGGTACCGGGGGAAGCACCTGCCTCCGGACCGCCGCTTCTCCCGTCTGACTCGGCCGCCGGCGGCTCCTGCTGCAGAAGAGACGTGGGGAACCTGACCGTGATGCTCGCCCCCTCACCGGGTGCGCTGACGACCTCGAAACGACCGCCACCGACCTGCGCACGTTCGCGCATCATCGCCATGCCGAAGTGTCCTTCGGGGCCGGGGGCGCTCGTGTCGAAGCCAACCCCATTGTCTTTGAGGCTGAGCACGATGTCGTCGTCTTCCTCGCGGACCGCGATCCACATGTCTCTGGGCTGCGCGTGTTTCAGGGCGTTCATCACACCCTCGCGCGCGATGTGATACACGAGCAGGGCGATCGGGGCGGGAAGCTGGATGTCCTCGACATCGCGATGGAAGCGGATGGACGAATCCCGACCGACCTCGTCGGTGAACGACTCGAGCGCCTCCGCGAGTCCCTTCGCGCCGAGCGGCGACCGATGCAGATCTCGGATCAGAGCGCGGATCCGGTCGGACGTCTCTTGTTTCGACTGACGGATCTTGTCGAGCTGGACGCTCACGTCCTCTGTCTGACCCTTCTCCAGGAGTTTGCGTGCGACATCGACCTGGATCGAGAGACGGAACAGCACCTGGGCGAGGTCGTCGTGGAGGTACCCGGCGATCTGGAGCCGTTCGTCAGCCCGTTCCTCCGCCATCGCGTTCGAAAGCGAACGAAGAACCTGCTCGCGATCCTGAAGTTCTTTGTGGGCCTCTTCGAGCGCCTGCGATCGGAAGAACATCTGACGCGCCAAGAGCAGATGGTGCAAGGAACGCGGGAAGTGCCCACACCCCAACGGTACTGACGGCGAACTTCGCCATCGTCAACCCGAGGAGACCCAAGCCCAGATAGCTGACGAGAAACTCACTGACACTCCCTATTCGCAGTTCCTTGAGTACCTGGAGGGGCGGAAGGCCAACCCTCAGACTCGTGAAGAGCGTCACCATTGTGCTGTTCACGAGATAGTCAGCTATCGCTGCCACCATTGCCGCGGGGATAAGAATCCATGGAGGTGAGCCCTCGGTCGTTTGGGTCCCGATGGTCGCGAAGGCGTGGAACACGGCACTGGCTGCGAAGACCGACAACGCCACCTGCGCTCTGTTGAAGATCGCTCGAAGCACTGTGACCTCACGTCGGAATTCTCGGGGATCGGTGGACCCCAGGAATGCCGTTACGCCAGCGGCCACGGGAGAGTGGACGATTGCAAGAGCCATTAGGAGGGGGAACCCCAGACTGAGATGGATTCCCCTCCAGGCTGGGACAGGGATGAGCTCCACCAAGGAGACAGCCGCGGCCCAGAGGACTAGCACTCCGACCCGTTTCCACGTGAACGAGTCGATATCCCGCTGAACCAGGTATATCCCCCCGACGACGGTCGGAAGGATGACGGCAAGCTCCAAGGCAAGCAGCCTTCGCTCCGACGCCCTCACGCTCACGAGTGACATCTTGTCCTTCCCGAGTGTCTGAGGGAAGCAGAGTCACGGGGAAACCTGCATACGTCGATTGGCGTAACCTCATCGTGGGGCTTGTCCCCCTGATGGGTGACCCCCGATAGTCCTCCATGTCCCCCACCTGGGGGTGGGGGCGGAGTGTGGGAGGAGGACACAGCATGAAGCTCGTGAGGCGCATCGCGATCGCTCTGAGCTCTCTGCTCGCCATCGCTTTGGCGGGTGGCGCACACTGGAAGGCATAGCTTCCAGGGTCGCTCCTGAGGGTTTTCCATATCCACTGCTCCGAGGCCTCGACTAGGGTTGAGGCCTCGATGCTGCCCTTCTGCGGCGGGGCGGAAGGTCTCCGACGCTAGGGTCGAAACCTCAATCGGACCACCGTTCCGGACCCAAGGCTCGACCGAATCTCCAGATCGGCTCCGATGGAAGCTGCACGTTCCTTCATCAGTTGCAGTCCGAAGTGAAGGTTCCCGTGGATTTCCTCTGGGTCGAATCCGGATCCGTCATCCTCCACGACCACTTCGCACACGTCGGACGTCGAAGCGAGAGAAAGCCATACCGTCTTGGCATGCGAGTGACGAGCGGAATTGGAGAGGGCTTCCCTGGCGATCTGGTAGACAATGAGTTCGCGCTCAGCCGTCGACCGAACTGATGAGTCCAGGGAAGCGACGACCTGGAGACCTGAGTCATCCTGTAGATGCCGAGCGAAAAGTCCCAACGTCTCAACAAGCCCTGCGTGACCCACGCTGGCCGATCGCAAGCCTTGAATCACTTCCCTGAGGTCCTCGACCGCTGCTTCACTGGCTCGTACGACTGCAGGTAGGTCATCCTCGAGGTCGAGCAGGCGACCCGTTAGCAAGTCTTGCCGTAACACCTGCGCACGAATCGTCACGTTGTAGAGGTCCTGTAGAACCTCGTCGTGAAGAGCTGCTGCAATCCGAGCTCTCTCGTCTCGGCGTTCCGACGCAATCCGCTCGTCAACGTGGCGAAGAGCTAATGCGTTGTTGGCGAGGCTCTGCTCGGCGTGGTCAAGGCGGGATCGATGGACGAAGGCCTGTCGGCCCAAGATGATCGGTGCGACCGAAGCGACGACACCGGCTAGTCCGAAGGCTGCATACGCTTCAGCAATCAATATCCCAAGGAAGCCGAAACAGATGTAGCTCAGGAAGAATGCGCTTGGAGACCCGATTCGCATGGAGCCAAGTGAAGCCCTGAGAGGAAGTCCCATCCGTAGCGATGTTCCGTAACCAACGATGACGTAGTTCACGACGGCGTCTGCTGCGAGTGCGAGTAGCGCCACAAGTGGGGTAGTGGGCCAGTCTCCCAGCTCACCGAACCGACTGAATATCACGCTGGCACACATGACACTGAGTGAGGTCTGCGATCGATTCCATAGAGCCCTTGACCAGGTGACTTCTCTCTTCAATTCCCGAATGTCTAAGGCACCAAGAATGGCGATGAGGCCCGACGCGAGAGGCCCGAATACGAAAGCGGCCGCCAGGAGAAGCGGCAGATCCATGGCGAGCGAGGGTCCCTTGCCGGAACTCAGCGGAACCAACCCGGCGACCGCAACCAACAGCGTCCACACGAGCACCTCGGGCAAGCGGTTGGGGACGGTGCCTCGCGCCTGCATGGCGGCCAGCCCAAGCATCAGGCAGTTCGCGAGAACGACAGCAAGAGCGAACGTCTTGAACCCTGTTGATTCGTCAGTGTCGAACCGGCCTCGAGAATGGCCCGAACGACCTGCGGCGGAGACCGACATCCTTCCTCCCTCTTCGGAGCGATGCGGTCTCCCCGGCCACCGCGGGCTTAGCGACGCCCGAAGTTGTAGCCCATCGGCTCTACGCCGGGCAAGACTGACAAACTCGGCTCGAGCCACTCGCCGCCCGTCGTGCGAGACTCGATGCTCATGACGGCCGAACCTGAGCAGGATCCCAAGAAGCGTCGATCGCCCTTCCGCGATGAGGTCTGGGGGGACGAGCCCCAGGAGGTCGATGCATCCGAGGTCGTCGAACAGCTGGAGACGACTCGTCCCGAACTCGCCCGCCGTTGGTACGACCACCCGACCGTTGTCCCCTTCAAGGTGGTGGCCGGGTTCATCGCCCGCAACGGGAAGCGCGTCGCGGTCACGATCGCCGGCTTCGCGGTGATCCTCGCCGGGGTGGCGCTGCTCGTCCTACCGGGTCCAGGGCTCCTCGTGATCATCGCGGGCCTCGCGATCCTCGCGACGGAGTACGTCTGGGCTCAGCGCTACCTGAAGATCGCCAAGGAGAAGGCGAACCAGGCCAAGGACGTCATCCTGCGGAAGAAGAGGGAAGTCGGTGAGGAGGAACCGCCTCCGTGACTCCCGGTTCGATCCTGATCGGCACGCCGATATATGCGCCGGTTGCCCCACGACGCCTAGCGTCTGTGGTGGCTCCGATCATGGATGCACCGCGTCATTGCGTGACCGATCCCGTGGATCGCTGCACAGCCCAGTTCCGCAGGTCGTCGAGTACCGTCGCGAGGCGCTCATCCGAGACCCACTCCGGTCGGCTCCAATCCTCCGTCCGGAGTTCCAGTTCGCCGTCCACGGGTGCCCACACGACCAGGAACTCAGAGCGGATGTTGTTGTCCGAGATGTCAGCGGCGTCGAAGAGACCTCGGGAATCCTCGACCAACTTGCGAAGTGACAGGCTTCCAGCCCTGTGGTCGTCCACGGCAACCGCGATGCGCCCGATGAGCTCTGCTTGCCACGCTTCCACGCCTTCGAGTCTAGGGGTGCGCTGTTCTCGAACCGGCCTGGCAAGGAGGGTTGGATGACTATCCTGATCGGCACGTCCTCGTGGACGGATCCCACCCTGATCAAGGAGGGGAACTTCTACCCACCGGGCACGAACACAGCAGAGGGACGGCTCAAGTTCTACGCGTCCAAGTTCCCGTTGGTCGAGGTCGACTCCACGTACTACTTCCCGCCGTCCGAACGGAACGCCGAGCTCTGGATCGAGCGCACACCCGCCGACTTCACGTTCAACATCAAGGCGTACTCCCTCCTCACGAACCATCCAACGAAACCGGAGTCGCTATACGGGGACATCAGGGATGAGCTCCCGAAGGAGCTGCTCGAGAAGCGACGCCTCTATCGGGACAAGCTCCCCGATGAGGCGGTCGACGAGGTCTGGGAGCGGTTCCGTCTCGCGCTCTACCCGTTGCACTCCTCCGGGAAGCTCGGCGCCGTCCTGTTCCAGTTCCCCCAGTACTTCACGATCTCGAAGAAGAACAAGGCGTACATCGAGGAGGCCGTCACACGCCTGCCCGACTACCGGATCGCCGTGGAGTTCCGACACAAGTCCTGGCTCGAAGAAAGGAACGTGGAGGAGACCCTCTCGTTCCTCGAGGAACGGAACCTTCCTTTGGTCTGCGTTGACATGCCGCAGGGCTTCGACTCATCCGTGCCTCCGATCGCCGCAGCGACCGCGGACGACCTGGCGATGGTGCGCTTCCACGGGCGCGACCCGAAGGCGTGGCAGACGAAGAGCGAGAGCGCCAGCGAGCGCTTCCGCTACGACTACGAGAAGAACGAGCTCCAGGAATGGGTACCGAAGATCGAGGGACTGACGGAGGCGACACGCGAGACGCACGTCCTCATGAACAACTGCTATCGGGACTTCGCCGTGCGAAACGCGAGAGACCTCGGATCGCTGCTCGACCTGGATCTTCCAGAGTAGCCCGTAGGCTGCCGACGTGGAGAGGCGCTGGAAACTCGTATCCATCGGCAGCATCCCGATCTACATCACGATCCCCTGGCTCTTCTTCGCCGCCTTCATCGTGTGGGACATCTACGACGGCCTCGCAGCCACGGGCGTCCTGACGAGGCGGGAGGCGCTGGGATGGTCCCTCGCGAATGCCGCACTGTTCTACGGCAGCATCATCCTGCACGAGCTGGCGCACGCGGTGACCGCGCGAGCCTTCCACCTGCCCGTGCACGGGATCACCCTCGTGTTCTGGGGTGGCTACACCGAGACCCACTCGAGCGAGCGAGGCCCGCTCGCCTCCTTCCTGATCTCGGCCGCCGGGCCCCTCACCACGCTGGCCCTCGGGGGTGCGTTCTGGCTCGGCGCCGCGGCGACCGACGGAGTGCTCTCGGCGATCCTCCGTAGCCTCGCGTTCCTCAGCATCCTCTTCGCAGGGCTGAACGCGCTCCCCGGGTTCCCCCTCGACGGCGGGCGGATGCTGCTGGCGGTGATCTGGGGGATCACGAAGGACCGCTTCCTCGCCCTGAAGGTCGCCGGGTGGGGAGGGGTCGCCGTTGGCGGCGCACTCGCCCTGGTCGGGCTGCAGCTCCTCCGCAGCGGGAACGGCACATGGATCTTCTTCGGGTTCGTCGGATGGATGATGGTCAGCCAGGGGTTGCAGGTGAGCAAGCAGGCTCCCATCCTGCGAGACCTGTCCGAAGGACAGGTCTCGCAGGCGATGAGTCCTCCGCCGCCGCCGATCGCCGCCGACATCACCTTGCTGCACGCCCTCGAGAGCCATCTCCGCGAGGATCGCTCGACGGAGTTCCCCGTCGTGGACGGACAAGGGCGCGTGATCGGGTCGCTGTCCTTCGCGACGGCGGCCAAGATCGGAGGGCGCGATCCCACGAGAGGTGTGCGGGAGGCCATGACCCCGCGCGAGCAGATGCGGTGGGTCCGGCCGGACCTCTCCCTCGACCGGGCGCTCGAATGGATCGCGGGCAGCGGGCAGGCGCTCGTCCTGGACGGCGAGCGGCTGCTCGGTCGGCTCACCACGAGAGACGTCGACCGGTGGTATCAACGGCGGATCCACGGAGCCTCGACCCCGGATGAGACCGGCTCGGTCCCGCCCCGGCCAGATCTCGGGGGTGTCGGCGACTGGCGGTAGCATCCGCCCTGTGAGCCCCCCCTTCTCCCCTGATGCCCGGCAAGAGGCCGTCCTGGCCCATGGCACAGGTGCACTCTTGGTGACCGGTGTTGCGGGTACCGGAAAGTCCTCGGTACTCCGGGAACGGTTCGCTCGGCTCGTGGAGGGCGGGGCAGACCCGGAGCGGGTGGCACTGGTGGTGGGATCACGGCGGGGGCGCCAAGTCGCCCGCGACGCGCTCATCGCGCGTCTCCCCTCGTCGCTCTCCAGCCTCCAGGTCCTGACCTTCCACGGTCTCGGCCATCTGATCCTTCGTGAGCGGTTCTCGGCCCTCGGGTACGCGGAGCCGCCCGATGTGCTCTCGGCCGCGGATCAATTCGCGCTCGTCCAGGATCTGCTCCAGGGGCAGGACCCGGCCGAGTGGCCCGCGTACGGCCACCTCCTCACGCTGCGGGGGTTCGCCGACCAGATCCGTCAGTTCCTCCTACGGGCGCAGGAAGCTCGCCTCACGCCGGACGAGATCGAAGCGAGGTCCGAGGCGCGCGGGCTCACGGGTTGGCGCGAGCTCGCGCGCTTCTATCGCGATTACCTGGATGTGCTCGACGCCGATCGCGTCGTGGACTTCGCCGCGTTGATCGGCCGCGCCGAGGCGGCGGTGTCCGCAGCTGATACCCCCCTGCTCGATCACCTGCTCGTCGACGACTACCACGATGCGACCTTCGCGCAAGAGGCGCTGGTGACCTCACTCCGCGTGAGCGACCTGATGGTGGCGGCCGATCCCGAGGCACACGTCTTCTCGTTCCAAGGGACGACGGCCGTTCCCTCCCTTCGATTCACGGAGGTGTTCCAGGGGGCCACACACATCGAGCTGGACACCCCGCACCGCGCTCCACAGCCGGTGGGTATCGATGCATGGAGCGCGGCGCACACGTCGGAGGAGTACGCGGCCATCGCGCGCGAGCTCCGACGACTCCATGTGGACGAAGGCGTCGCATGGGGGGACCTGGCGGTGGTCGTCCGGCGACAGGGTGCACACGTGGGAGGCCTGCTCCGCGCCCTGGACGACGCTCGGGTGCCGCGGACGGCTCCCGAGAGCGGGGTGTCGTTGGCTCAGGAACCGGCCACCCGTCCGTTCGTGCTGGCGCTGCGGTGGCTCGTGGGCTCCGAGGACGAACGGAACGGACTGATCGAATCCGTCTTGACGTCGGACCTCGTTCGTCTCTCGCCGGCGGCGGCCCGCGGCCTCCTGCGCGTCGCGCACACCAGGACGGGCTCGGTGGCGAGAGCACTCGAGTTCACCGACGGTCTCACCGCGCAGGAGGCAGCGCAGGTGGAGGAGGTTCGAGGCGTGCTCGAACGCGCCGCGGAAGATGTGGACCGCTCGGTGCTCGACACGTTCGCCACGTTGTGGCGCGAGCTCCCGTGCTCGCGTCGCCTCGTCGACGGAGGCGATGCCTCCGTCGAGACGCGGCGCGAGCTCGACTCGGTCGTCGCCTTCTCGAGCGCGATCGCGGAGGCCGGGTCGGCCGCCGATCCGTCCGTCGAGGCGTTCATCGCGTCGGTGGACGCCGGTGAGCGAGGTCCCGGCTTCTCGGCGTGGGAACGCAGAGAAGCCGACGCGGTGCAGGTCCTGACGGCCCACGGGGCCGCGGGCCGTGAGTTCCACACCGTGATCGTCGTCGGCACCGTGGAGGGCAACTTCCCGAGCCTCTCGCGGCCCGAGCCGATGTTCGACCTCGCCGCCCTCGACCGGCTCGTCTCCCAGTCGGATCGCAATCGCGCTCGCCTGGAAGACGAACGCCGGCTGTTCCGCATGGTCCTGGGCCGTGCGCGGGAACGCATCGTCTTGATGGCAAGCCGCGCGCACGCCGACGAGGCGTCGACGGGCTCGCGGTTCGTCGAGGAGTTGGGGATCAAGTGGGAAACGGTGCCGGATCCGGGGCTCGCGGAGCCGATCTCGGTCCGTGAGGCCGCGGCTCTGTGGCGCAGGATGCTCGCGGACCGCGCCCTCTCCGGCGCCGAGCGACTGGCCGCGCTGGAAGGACTCGTCACCCTCGGCGTGGACCCGCGTCGGTGGTGGTTCCAGCGGGACTGGACGGACACCGGCCGCCCGCTCCACGAGCATCTCCGCGCGTCGTACTCCAAGCTCGACGTGCTGGACAACTGCGAGCTGCAGTTCGTCCTGGGCTCGGAGCTCGGGCTCGGGCGCCCCGTCGGGTATCAGGCCTGGGTCGGATCGCTCGTCCATCGGATCATCGAGGACTGCGAGAAGGGCGAGATCGCGCGGACGCTCGAAGCACTGACGGCCGAGGTCGATCGCCGGTGGCGCCCCCAGGAGTTCCCCGCCAAGGCCGTGTCGGAGGCGTGGCGCGCACTCGCGAAGGGACGGATGCTCCCGAATTGGTTCGAGCGATACGGTGCTCATGCGGCGTCGGCGACCGAACGAGGCTTCGAGTTCGACTACGACGGAGCAACGATCGTCGGCTACATCGACCGAATCGGACCCGACCCGGCGGGGTTCCCCGGCGTCCGTATCACGGACTACAAGACGGGCAGCGCGGATCGCGCTCCGAAGGCGAACGAGAGCCTCCAGCTCGGCATCTACTACCTCGCCGTCCTCGAGTCCGAGGAGCTCACCGAGTTCCAGCCGGTCTCCGGCGTGGAGCTCTCCTACCTCAAAGGCGACTGGCGGAACGGCGACCTCGTCACCCGGGAGTGGACGGTCGGCACGACGGATCGTGAAGAGGCGTATCAGAACGTGATGCGGGAGAAGCTCTCCGGTCTCGTCGGCGAGCTGGGAAGGCTCAACGAGAGCGAGTCGTATCGGCCCAACTACCAAGCGGATTGCTTCTTCTGCGAGTTCCAGTCGCTCTGCCCGCTCTTCCCGGAGGGGCGACCCCTCTTCGACGTGGGCGATCCCGCGATCGCGGTGAAGACCCCACGATGAGCGCGACCACGACGTATCCGCAGGAGATCCTCGAGGTCCTCGGCGGACGACCTCCCACGGAGGAGCAATGGCGCGCGATCACATGGCCGCTCGAGCCCTACGTGCTGGTGGCCGGCGCCGGCTCGGGCAAGACCTCCGTGATGGCCGCGCGCGTGGTCTATCTGGCGCTCGTCGCGCTCGGCCGTCTGCCCTCGGATCACCCCGGCGTCCTCCCCGGCAACGTCCTCTGCCTCACCTTCACCAACAAGGCGACCGAGAACCTGCAGCGGCGGGTTCGGCGTGCGCTGGCCGGCCTCGACCTCCCGGACGGGGAAGAGCCGGAGATCACCAACTACCACGGGTTCGCCGCCCAGCTCCTCGAGCGACACGGCGTGCTGATCGGGATCGAGCCGAACCAGCGGGTCCTGACGCCGGCCCAGCGGGTCGAGCTCTGCGCGCGGGTCTTGGATCGCATGACGTTCGAGGTCGTGGAGGCCCAGCGGTTGCCCGGTGTGGTCGACAGGATCCTGACCCTGGACGACCAGGCGGCCAATCACTTCCGCTCTCCCCAGGAGATCGTCGAGTTCAACGAGCAACGACTCGAGGAGCTCAAGGATCATCGGTCCGATCGCGCGTTCGGGTCGGCGAAGGAGCGCATCGAGCTCGCCAAGGCATGCGCCGTCTTCCGAGAGCTCAAACGGGAGCTCGGCGTCATCGACTTCGGCGATCAGATCGAACTGGCACTCAACATCGTCGAGCAACACTCGGAGGTCGCCCGTCAGTATCGCGAGCGCTTCGCCGCGGTCCTGCTCGACGAGTACCAGGACACCAACGTGGCGCAGGCCAGGCTCATGGCGGGTGTCTTCGGCGACGGCCATCCGGTGACCGCGGTCGGCGATCCCGATCAGAACATCTACGCCTGGCGCGGGGCGTCGCTGTTCAACCTGCTCGAGTTCCCGAACCAGTTCCGGAAGGCCGACGGCGGGGAGGCGACCAAGCTCCCCCTGTACACCAACTTCCGCTCGGGCGCCCGGATCCTGGAGGCCGCGGACATCCTGATCGGCCAGCTCCCGGCGCAGCAGCGACCCGACCCGGACAAGCGACTGGTCCCCTGGGAGGAGAACGGACCCGGCGACGTTCATGTGGCACGTATCTCGGACGAGGTGAAAGAGGCCGCGTGGGTCGCGGACCGTATCGTCGCGCTGCACGAGGGCGGCGCCGCCTGGTCGGACTGCGCCGTGCTCTGTCGCACCTCGCGGCTGTTCCTTTCCCTGCAGCAAGCGTTCAACGAGCGAGGGGTTCCGGCGGAGATCCTCGGGCTCGCGGGGCTGCTCAAGATGCCCGAGGTCGTCGAGGTGCTCGCGTACGCGCGGGCGACGCTGGATCCACTCGCCAGCGTCGCGCTCGGCCGGATCCTCCTCGGGCCGCGGTACCGGGTCGGATTCAAGGACCTGGCCCTCGTCGCCTCACTGGCCAAGAACAAGAGCTACGCCCTCCGAGAGGAGGACGAAGCCGAGGGCGAAGCCACCCCTTTCCTGTTCACGGAGGCGCTCGAGCACCTCGACGAGGTCGAGGGGATCTCCGAGGAAGGGCGGATGCGCCTGGAGGAGTGCCGCCAGGAACTGGCGACACTCCGGGTCGAGGCGCGCCGCCCGGTGGGTGAGTTCCTCGGCGAGATCATCCGGCGGACGGGGATCCTCACCGAACTCGACGCCCAGCTGGACGTGGCGTCGGCGTCGACCGCCCGACGGAACCTGGCGGCGTTCCTCGACGAGGTGCACGCGTTCTCGCCCGTCCAGGGGGAGCTCACGCTTCGCGCGTTCCTCGAGTACGTCGACGCGGTCGAGAACCTCGACAAGCAGGAGTGGTCGCCGGTGCAACCCTCGGAAGAAGACTCGGTCAAGGTGATGACGATCCACGTCGCCAAAGGCCTCGAGTTCGACCACGTCTTCGTCCCGGGCCTCGCGAACGGCCTCCTTCCCAACACGACGATCCAGCACAATCCGGCCGAGCGCGGGAAGTCGATGGACTTCGAGCTCCGCGGCGACGCCTCGTACCTCCCTCGCTACGACGGCAACCTCTCGGCGTTCAAGAAGGACCTGAAGAAGCAGGAGGAGTACGAGGAGCGGCGGACCGCCTACGTCGCGATGACCCGCGCCCGCCGGACCCTGCACGTGACCGGCGCGCATTGGTACGCGGAGAACCTCCGCGCCAAGGAGGCCGGTCCGTTCCTCCGCGAGCTCAAGGACTGGGTGATGGAGACCAAGCACGCCACATGGGACCCGGGTGCCGACATCGACGAAGAGAACAACCCGATCCTCGGATACCGCGAGCGGTTCGTTCGGAACTGGCCGGGTCCGGCGCTCCCGGCCGGATCGGATGCCCTGTTCCCCGAGGGGTGGCGGCACGCCGCGGTCGTCGCGAGCGAGGGCAGCGGCGTGCAGGGGTCGCTCCTCGACTCGCTCGACGAGAAGGATCGGGAGGCGTTGGTTCGACTGACGAGCGACCGGCGCGGGCTCGCGCTCCATCTGAAGGAGCGGGAAGAGGCCGAGGGCGCCGGCCGGGAGATGACCCCTCCGCGGTCCGTGTCGGTGGGAGGAGTGATCGACTACTCACGGTGCCCCAAGCGCTTCTACTGGACATCGGTGCGGCCGCTCCCACGCTTCTCGGGACCGGCCGCAAGGATCGGCACCGAGATCCACAGCTGGATCGAGCGTCGCTCTTCGGGTCAGGGACAGCTCCTCGAGCTGGACGATGCTCCGGACCTCACCTCGGAAGAGCTCGCGGCTCAGCCGAGCAAGGTCGACCGGCTCCGGCAGGCGTTCCTCGCGAGCCGGTTCGCGGGAAAGGTGCCCCTGTTCGCCGAACGCGCGTTCCTCCTTCGGATGGAAGGGTTCGCCGTGTCGGGACGGATCGACGCGGTGTTCGGGCAGTCGGTCGATGCGCCGTGGGAGATCGTCGATTGGAAGACGGGGAGGCGCCCGGCTGCCGATGACCCCCTCGCGGGACTCCAGCTCGAGCTCTACGGCCTCGCGTGTATCGAGGTCTGGGGGAAGCGCGCCGAGGATCTGACGCTCACCTATCTGTACCTGGCCGGCGGCGAGGAGGTCTCCCATCCGATGGGAGATCCGGAGGAGGTGCGGGCTCGCGTCTCGGAGTCGCTGCGATCGATCGGCGCCGGATCATTCGATCCCATCCCGGGCGCGTGGTGCCACCACTGCGACTTCCTCTCCTTCTGTGAGGCCGGCCGCGCGTGGGTCGCGCGGGAGGAGTGAACCCTCAGTCCGCGGAGCGGGACTCGAGGCGAGCGATCTGCTCGGAGAACCGGCGGTAGTTCGCGGCCGGGTCGTAGCCGCCCATGGTCACTCCGGGAACCGACCGGGCGACCAGGCCCGTTTCGGCGAGCACACGGACGTGCGCGACCGCCCGGAACCACTCGAGGTCGCCGGGCTGCAGGACCGACTCGCCGCTCGTGCCCGGATAGCGGAGCGAGGGGTCGTCCACGACGACCGGAACCGGCCGGAACGCGCGTTCGATCGAGGCCTTGAGCTCCGCATCGTTCGCGTCGACGACCACCCGATCTTCCAGCCACGTGGCCGAGGCGACCGCTGGCGGTGGCGGTGGTGATGGCGGGGGCGGTCCCGGCGGAGGGGGCTGCGGCGGTGACTCGACCGGCTCGGGTGGGTGATGGAACTCGATCCGGAGGGGGCTCACCTCGCGAGCGAACGGTCGACCCTGCGGACCATCCTCGCCAGCGAGGCGAGGAGCGCTCTCGCGAGATCGGCGTCTTCCTTCACCAGCTTCAGGAACGAGGCTCGGTTGAGCCGAAGGAGCGACAACGGCGTTTCGGCCACCACAGATGCCGATCGCGGACGTCCGTCGAGCAACGAGATCTCGCCGAAGTGATCCCCGGGGATCAGCTTGTGGAGCGTCTTCCCGCCGGATACGACCTTCGCCTGACCCGAGACGGTGACGAAGAACGAGTCTCCCGGCTCCCCCTCCTGGATGACCGTGTCCCCGGCGTCGAATTCGACGGTCGACGTCAGTCCCGCGATCTTCTTGAGATGCCGCTTGGAGAGTGACTCGAACAGCGGCACCGCCGCGATGACGGCGTCGAGCTTCGCCTTCGCCAACGTGACCTCCTCAGGAACGCAGCGGAGCAAGCCTAACGGGTTCGGCATCCGAGCGTGTCGGCGACCGCGCGTAGGGTCGCCGACACGAAGGAGTGGTGGCGTTGATGCGCTTCGCCGACGATCCACTCCCCCTCATGTTCGATGTCCTTCCGGACCGGGAGGTCATCCGTCAGGGCGAGCCCTACCCGGATGCGTGGGTGGTTCGGTACGGGGCGCTCCTGATGGAGCTGGTCGACCCGGAGGGACACCGGCTCGCACTCGACGTGCTCGGGCCGGGCGACCTGGTTGGAGGCCCGACCACGTGGACGTCGGACGCATCGGTCCGTGCGCTCGTGACGAGCGGGCTGTTCGCGGCCGGGCCGGTCGCCCTCCGCGACGGCCTGGGGCGGCGCGCTCGGCGTGCGGCGTGGCTCGCCTGCTCCGTCGCCTGGGACCGGATCGCGGATCGCTTGGTCGCCAGGCTCGAGGACCTCGCCGTTCGCTTCGGACGTCCGGTCCCGGGGGGACGTTGCCTCGAGCTGCCCCTCACGCAGGAGCACCTCGCAGGGCTGACGGGTGCGACCCGCGAGAGCGTGAACCGGGCCCTCGCCGAGCTCGCGGCGACCGGGCGGGTGGAGAGGATGCGCGGACGCTACGTGATCCGTCCGGCGGTCTTCACGATCGAGGCGTCCCTCTCATCGCTCGGCCTGCAGCATCGCCAAGGAGCATGAGCTGCAGTAGCGCGCCTTGCCCTTGACGGTGCGCCCGCACCGCTGGCACGTCCGCGGAGTGGACGAGATCCACGGACCGTCCTCCGTCTTCCCGGTGCGCTCGGCCCGCCCTTCGTCGGCGAGCTTCAGCAGATGTGCCAGGACCGAGCGTGCCGCCAGCGGATGCACGTCCTTCGGGTGGTCGACGTAGATCACCTCGACCATCTCGGCGATCGTGCGCGGCCCGTCCGCGAGCGCCCTCAGCACCTGCGACTCCCGTTCTTCGCGATGCGCGATGTACTCGAGGATCTTCTCCTGCGCTCGAACGACGACCGGCCCGTGGCCCGGATAGATCGTCCGGGGACCGAGCTCTCCCATACGCGCGAGCGATCGCAGGTACTGGACGAGGTTGCCGTTCGGCGGATCGATGAAGCTGGTGCCGCGACCCACCACCGCGTCCCCCGTGAACAAAGCCCCGCTCCCGGGCTCGAAGAACGCCACATGGTCCGATGTGTGCCCCGGCGTGTGGATCGCGGTCAGGTCGAGCGAACCGGCGCGGACGCGCTGGCCGCCGCGCAGTTCCTGCGCGCCGGCCAGCCGGTACGCGTACACGGGCGCGCCCACCATCTCGGCGAACGGCAGGGCGCCGGGAGCGTGATCGGGATGGTCGTGGGTGACGAGGACGGCGCCGACACGCCCAGCCTCACGGGCGACGTCGGCGAGATGCGCAGGCATGTCGGGTCCGGGATCGATCACGATCGAGGGCTCGCGTCCGACGACCCACGTGTTCGTCCCCTCCAGCGTGTAGAGACCAGGGTTCGGAGCCAGCACCCTCGTGACGGCCAACATCAGTCCTGGAAGAAGACCGAGCGCGGCAGCCTGCCGGCCTCGTCCTCGTTGGGCTCACGGGTCACGATCTGCAACCCGAGCACCTCCTCCCCGGTCCGGCAGTCCGCGAGCGCGTTCATCGTGAAGTGTGTGGGCCAATAGAAGAGGACGTCCGCGGCATCCCATGCCGACATCAACGATCGCGGAGAGGCCCACCAGGCTCTCGCCGCCTCGGCGCCGTCCGGAGTGGGATCCGCGGCGCCGTCCATGCGAACGGCGTAGTAGCGCGCGTCGAAACGCACCGGCACTTCCTGCGGTGCGATCCATCGGGCGATCTGTCGCAGGCGCTCGATCGGAGGGGGCGCCTCGTGGACCGGGACGAGCGGGTGGTCGCGATCGTCCGCGACGACCGCGTCCCGGACCACGGCCAGGCCCACCTCTTCGGCCAGCTCCCGGATCGCGGCGGCTCGTGACGCCTCCTCCCCGTCGCCGAACCACCGCTCTGCGAGAGAGGTATCGGCCGGGTCGACGGCACCCCCCGGGAAGGCCACGTACCCGGGAAGGAACCGATGACCGAGCGTTCGTTCGATGACGAGCACCTCGGGTCCATCCGAGCCGTCGCGCACCCCGATCAGGGATGCCGCCTGGCGGATCTCCTCGTTCACGGAGTCCGATGCTACCCAGGAGCCCGTACGCTGAAGTTCGTGGATGCACGCGACGCCGTCGCGGGCGCGATCCGGGACCACGGCCCGATCTCGTTCGCCGAGTACATGGAGCTCGCGCTGTTCGGTCCCGGAGGCTTCTTCGAGGAACCACCCATCGGACCCGACGGTCACTTCGTGACCAGCCCCCACGTCCATCCCGTGTTCGCCGAGCTGCTCGCCGGCGCGATCGTCGATCTGCACGGCCGGCTCGGGGCGCCTCGGCCGTTCCGAGTGACCGAGGTGGGGGCCGGCGACGGAACGCTCGCCAGACAGCTCGTCGAGCATCTCGGCGATCTGGACACCGCGTACACGGCTGTCGAGACGAGCCCCGGGGCCCGACACGCGCTCGAGGCGATCGAGGACGTGCAGGTCGCCGGGCGCCTGGACGCGTCCCCGCAGCTGATCCTGGCGAACGAGCTCATGGACAACCTGCCGTTCCGCCGGCTGCGTGGCACGGCTTCGGGGACGAAGGAGGTGTTGATCGGGCTCGAAGGTGAGCGCCTCGTCGAGACCTTCGGCGCGCCACCGCCCGGCGAGGACGTTGCCCTCGAAGAAGGAGAGGAAGCGGTGCTCCCCGAAGGAGCGATCGCGTTCGTCGAAGAAGTCGCCGCCCGGCTCGCCCACCCCGGCTACGCCCTCCTGATCGACTACGGCGGGGTGGGCGAGCCGGGCGGCCCGCCCCACGGCTATCGCGCTCACCGGCCGGTCGAGGATCTCCTCGACCGGCCCGGTTCGACCGACATCACCTCCGGGATCGACTTCGATCTCATCTCGAGGCATGCGGAGGCTCAGGGGTTGATCGCCTTCCCCAGCGTCACGCAGCGCCACGCCCTCACCGCGCTGGGCTTCGACCGTTGGGTCCACGAACAGCTACGGGAGCAGGCGGAGCTTCTCGACCGACGGGAGGGACTCGATGCGGTGCGGGCGTGGAGCGGGCGGAGCCGCGCCTCCCTCCTCGTCGATCCGTCGGCCCTCGGCCGGCTCCGATGGCTCCTCTTCGCGACCCCTGGACTCAACGCGCCGTCCTGGATCTGAAAACCTCGAAGGCGATGGCTCGGCGTCGTCAGTCTGGTCGGAGACGCGCGCTCCACCTCACGAAGATCCTGTACTGGATCCAGAGGATCGAAGCGGTGAGCGCCAGCATCACGACGGTGGTCGCCGAGGCGTACCCGTAGCGCAGGTACTCGAATGCATTCCGGTAGGCGAACAACGGGAGATACGTCGTCGCGAACGGAGGCGGCCCACCCTCCGTCACGATCAGGGCGGGCGCGAACGTCGCCTGCAGGCTGAGGATCGTGTCTCGAGCCACGATGAGCATCAAGGCGGGAGCCATCATGGGAAGGGTGACCCGCACGAACCTCCCCCACGGGCCGGCTCCGTTGATCGCAGCGATCTCGTAGAACTCCTCGCTCACCTGCCTCCGGGCGACGAGCGCGATGAGGAACCCCTCCCCCAGCTGGAACAGGCCCATGAGCACCACGGCCCAGCGGGTCGGTGCAGGCTGAGAGAACCACGCCGGTGTGGGGAGGCCGGCGGCGCCCAAAGCGAGGTTGAGCGGCCCGTAGAGAGGATTCAGGATCCAGAGCCAGAGCAGCGCGTAGGCCGCATCGGGGATCACGGTCGGGATGAGCACGGTGACGCGGCCGGCCGCCTGCAGCCGGCCGCGTCGATGGAGGAGCAGCGCCAGTCCGAGCGCTCCGACCAGGCGCAACGGAACCGCGGTCACCGCGTACCACAGCGAGTTCCGGAGGGAGATCCGGAAAACGGGATCATCGACCAGCTCTCGGAAGTTGGCGAGGCCGACGTAGCGGGGCGATCGCACGAGGTCCCAGTCGGCGAGCGCCATCGATAGCGACCCGATCGCGGGGAGCAAGACCAGCCCGCAGACGCCCAGGACGAACGGCGCCGCCATGAGCCAAAGGACACGGCGTTCCCCGGACCCCATCAGCCTTCCGCGCGAGCGAACTGATCCCGAGTCTGGGTCGCCAGCTCCACCGCAACCTCCACCGCTCGCCCCCCGCCGTAGTAGGCCTCTTCGAGCAACCCGTTGGCTGTGTCTTCGATCTCCGGCCACGTGGAGATGACGGGGACCGCCCTCAGGGACTGGATCTGATCGAGGAACACCTGTGCGTGGGCAGGGTCGGCGTCAGGATCGAGGAACGCGTCGCTGCCTGCCACCGAACGGAGCGATGGGACGGTCCGGCCCGCCTCAGACGTGATCCGCTGGCCTTCGGGACCGAGCGCGAACTCCATGAATCGCCATGCGGCATCCTTGGCCTCCGAGTCGGCGGTCATGCAGTACGCGTCGGAGTGCAGGACGGAGACCGGCGAGCCGAGTGACGGGAGGCCGGCCACGTCCCAGGCGAAGGCGTCGATCGTCCGGAACGTCGGAACCACCCGTCGGGACTCCATAAGCATCCCCAGGCGGCCGTTGAGGAACCGGCTCTCGAGGTCTTCTGCCTCGGCCTCTTCGTCCGTCGGCGTCACGCCCTGAACGGTTCGAAGCTCGAAGAATCGTTGCATGGCCACCACGGCGGAGACATCGAGGGCGAAGCGGGTCGGCGAGGCCTCGTCGTCGACGAGCGTCCCCCCGTTCGACCACACGAATGGCGCGATGCGGATGATCTCCGGATCCACGCCGAGGCCGTAGACGTCGGGCGTCCCGTCCCCGTCCTCGTCGCGGGTGAGCTGTTCCGCGGCGCCCACCATGTCGTCCCAGGTCCAGCCGTCCCTCGGCAACGCGACACCGGCGGCCTCGAAGAGATCGGCGTTGTAGTACACGACCAGGCTCGAGACGTTCTGCGGGAGGCACATCTGCTCGCCCTCCCATTCGAAGGGCGTCATCGCCGTGTCGAAGAAGTCCTCGGCCGCGAACGCGGCCGAATCCTGGAGATACGGCCCCACGGGTTCAAGCGCGCCCCGGGCAGCGAACTGGCCGTAGTACCGGTAGTTCATCAGGAACAGATCCGGTGGCTCGCCGCCCCCGATCGACGTGGAGAGCCGTGCGATCAGCTCGTCCCGCTCGGCGAAGGGGAGAAGCTCCGCGTCGACCTCATCCTGCGACGCGTCGAACGCGTCGACAACGGCCCGATAGGCCTCGATCTCCTCCGGATCGCCTGCCACCATCACGGTGATCCTCGTGTCCTGATCACCGGACCCAGCTCCGCAACCCATCGCGACCACTACGAAGACGACGACCAGGACAGATCGAAGTCGCAGCTTTCCTCGCATCACCACCGCCTGGAGTAGACGAAACGTTGCGCGACGAACGCGGTCACCAGCACGGGCGCGATCGCGAACACCGCCGCCGCCAGCATCAGTCCCTGATCCGTCGGAGGGACCTCTGCGAGGGAGGCGAGACCCAATGGAAGCGTGAACCAGCGCTCGTCATACACGTAGAGGAGCGGGTCCAAGAGGTTGCCCCACGAGATCATGAACCCGACCGCCGCAGCCACCCCGACAACATCGATCCTCATGGGCATGGCCACCCGCCACCAGGTGCCGAGCGGCCCGAGGCCCGCCTCCCGCGCGAGATCGTAGATCTCGCGAGGGATCGTGAAGTAGCTCCATGCGAACAGGAGCACGAGCAGCGGCGAGACGCCGATCAGCGCGGGGGCGATCAACGGCACCGGTGTGTCCGTGAGCCCGGACAGACGGAACAGCACGAGCCGACCCACGATGAGGGCCGTCACGGGGATCATCGCGGCCGCCAGGGTGAGACCGAGGAGGAACACCGCCGCTCGCCGCGGCAGGCGGGCGATCGCGAACCCGGCCCACGACGCGACGAGGGTTCCGGCCGGCACGGAGATCGCCGCGACGAGCGATGAGTTCAAGGTCTGCCTGCGGATGGAGGAACGTCCCGCCAGCTCGCCGTAATTCGACAGGTCGGCGCCATCCGGAGACAGATCGATCGTGGTGGGTGGCGGTGTCCCGATCGGCCTGAGCGAGCCTATGAACGCGAGCACCGACGGCGAGAGGAAGACGGCCATGACCAGGAGCGCACCAACGGTCGAGACCCCCCAGCGACGGTGGTCTCGAACGGTCGGCCCCCCCATCCGGGGCAGCGTACCTTCGCCACCCGGTTCAGGAGTGGCGCGTTGTCCGATGGCCGGGCTACGATTCACCGTCCTTCAGACCGATTGCGCTGGCCGGGTCGCCCGGCCGTTAGGAGGCGAACGATGCACGCAAGGACGATGTCGGGTCTCATCACGGTGCTCGCGATGGTCGTCGTGGCATCCGCCGTCGCTCTGGCGGTGATGGCCCCGAGCGGCCTCCGAGGCCCGGCTCGCGCTCCCGGCGGCGTCGAGGAGCGGCTGGAGCAGCAGGTCACGACGCAGCTCCGGCTCGATGCCCTCCGTGAGGCGAAGGCCGCCGGCACGTTCGGCCGACGCGAGCGAGTCGTCCTGGCCGCTGCGGCCGGATGGGCGGGCGAGCAGCTGATGAACGTCGCGACCGACGACTGGGAGCCCGCGATCGCAACCGATCCCAACGCGTCGTTCGCCTACATGCTGACGACTCGGTACGCGCCGAAGCCGTGCCCAGGCAACTGCCCGTCACCGTGGATCGCGCTCGAGATCTCCTCGGACGGGGGAGCGACGTGGGGCCCTGGCGTCCCCCTGTGCGCGTGCAAGGGCTCGGGCCAGTTCGACCCGATCGTCGAGGTCGTCCCGAACACCGGTCAGGTGTACGCCCTCTACATGAACGGCTACAACGTCGTGTTCACGAAGTCGACGAATCACGGCCAAACGTGGTCGACCCCGGTCAAGACCTACGGCCAGGTCTCCTGGAACGACAAGCCGGTCATCGCCATGAGCGACGACGGCCAACACGTGTACGTCTCGTGGAACGGACCGAACGCAGGTGACCCCTGGGTCGCGCAGTCCCACGACGCGGGGGCGACGTGGACACAGACGAAGCTGGTCGACGGGCCGAGGTACTTCTTCGCGTACGACGCGGACGTCCTGCCGGACGGCAGGGTCGTGTTCTCCGAGAGCAGCATCCTCTACGGCGGCCAGGGCTCGACGCCGTCAGGCGTCGTGCAGCATCACGTGTTCGTCTCGTCGAACCAGGGAGCCTCGTGGCAGAACGTCCTGGTGGACTCCGTCGAGCTCGGCGAGTCGTGCGTCGCGGCCGGTTGCTACTCCGACTTCTACATGGGACACAGCGGTGTGTCCGCTGACGCCGCCGGGAACCTCGTGATGGTCTACGACGGCGCCACGACCCCGGGAGGAAAGCAGCTTGTCTTCTCGAGGCGATCGACGACTGGCGGGACGACGTGGTTGCCCCGGACGACGCTCTCGACGGCGACCGAGCAGTCAACCGGTCCGGTCGTGGAGTCCCGTGCGAGTGGTGATGTGCGCGTCTGGTTCGCGCAGACGAACGGCGGGAACCACGACGCCTGGAACATCTGGTATCGGAGCTCCACCGACGGAGGGGTGAACTGGACGGCGCCGGTGAACATCTCCGATGCGATCTCGGGTGCCGGCTACAAGACGGCCGCCGGGTTCCAGGAGTTCTACGGCGACTACGGCGAGATCGCGATCACGAATACCGGGAAGACGATCGGCGTGTGGGGCGAGGCCTTCTCCTACACCGGTCCGGGAGGGACCTGGTTCAACCGGCAGACCTAGAACCCTCCGAGGCCCAGTCGGAGAACTCTTCCTTGACGGCAAGTTCGTCGACCTCCTCGACCTCCGCGAGCCGACGGAGCTCGGCGGCGGCGGCGACCGCGGCCTTCTCGGCTGCCGCCTGGTCGCGCAGCATCTGCGCGTATTCGGCCTGCGGGATGTACACGGGCGTGGGGTAGTTCGGGTTGAGCGGCTGCGGTTCGGCTCTGGTTCTCTTGGGAGGTCCGGCCGGGGTCTCGGGGTCGCCGATCGGCACCTCGACGAGGTCGGGGGCCTGATCGCGTCGCGAGCGCCGACCCGATCGACGTGACTCAGGCTCGACCTCGGTCGCGTCGTTCTCTTGCACGACCGTGCCGTCCGGCGTGAGGCGAACCGCTTTCAACGCGGCCCGCAACGCCTTCCGCTCACCGCGCTGCTCCTTCCGTGTCGCGCCATCCGGCAGCGGGTCCGGGGCCAGCCGTGGAGAGATCCGTTCGGGCGTGCCTTCCGGTGTGAGCTGGACGGACTTCAGCGCGTGACGCAACGCCTTCCGCTCCTCGCGCTGCTCCTTCCTGGTCGGCTTCCCCGATCGCAGGTCCGGGGCCTTGAGGATGGCCACCGCGGGCTTCGGGAGATCCCCTTCGATGGCGCGCTCCTGCAGTCGATTCAACTGATCGGCGGCAGAGAGCTCCTGGCCCTCGTCCCCGTAGGGATCGAGCTCCGCGGGATCGAGGGTCCCGGGCAGGGTGATGCGCTGTTCGTCCTGGAGGACCAAGAGGATCCGTGCCTCGTTGTGACTCCGCTCGCCCATGAAGCCACTGACCCGGTCCCAACCGAATCGCTTCGTCCGAACGACGCTGACGATGGATACGGCCTCTCGGGTGAGGAGGAGACCCGGTTTCGTCATGCGGAACACGAACAGGGTGGCTCCGAGCATGACGAGGGCCCCCACCGCACGCATCGGAGTCGACATCGGGGCGAGGAGGAACATCAGAGCAAGGCCCATCGGGACCAACGCGTAGAGCTGCGATTCCAGGCGCCAGCCGCGCGCCCAGACTTCGAGAGATCCATCATCCGCGACGCGGGTGCGGAACGAGCCAACCTGCTCGGTCTCGGTGTTCATCCCCGGGTAGGTATCGGCCGGAAACCCACGGGGGTTGAGCCGCAAGGGAGGATCTGACCGGAGCGCTGGGACGACGGCGCGAGCTCGCATCACCCACTCGAAGAACCGTTCCAGCTCTCGGACGACCAGATCCCAGCGGCCTTGGAAGCATCCGGGAGGTCCCCCATCCAGATATGCGGTCGATCTGCGGGTCACGGCTTCGCGTGACCACGGGCTGCGGATCAGCGGTCGACGTCGCCGACCACGAAGAAGATCGAGCCGAGGATCGCGATCAGGTCCGGGACCAGGGTGCCCGGGAGCATCGCGGGGATCACACTGACGTTGGAGAACGAAGCCGTTCGCATCTTCAGCCGATAGGGCTGCTTCTTGCCGTCTCCGACGAGGTAGTACCCCATCAGGCCGAGGGGATTCTCGGTCCGGACGTAGATCTCGCCCTCCATCTTCAGGGTCTTCGGGAGCTTCGGCGCCCGGAACTCGCCCGGCGGGAGCCGGTCCATGCACTGCTCGATGATGTTGCAGGACTGCTTCATCCGCTCGATCAACACCCACAGACGGTCGTAGCAGTCACCCTTCAGACCCACCGGAACCTCGAACTCGACCTCGCCGTACTTCTCGTACGGCTCGTCTTTCCGAGGGTCCATCGCCACGCCGCTTGCCTGCAGCACCGGTCCCGAGGTTCCGTAGGCGATGGCCATGTCGGTGGGGAGGAGTCCGACGTCTCTCGTGCGCGCGTAGATGATCTCGTTGCCCATGATCAACGTCTCGAACTCGCCGATCCGCTTCCGCGTCTCCTCCAACACCCTCGCCGAGCGTTTGAGGAAACCTCGTGGAAGGTCGTCCTTGAGCCCGCCGACCCGGCAGTAGGAGTGATGCATCCGCGCCCCGGTGGCGGACTCCATCAGGTCTTGGATCATCTCGCGCTCACGGAAGGCGTAGAAGATCGGCGTCATGGCGCCGAGCTCGAGCGGATAGGAGCCACTGAACATCAGGTGGTTCAAGATCCGGTTCCACTCGGCGAACATCGTCCGGATCCACTGGGCCCGCTCCGGCACTTCGATGCCCGCGAGCCGCTCGACGGCGATCGTCCACCCCAGCTCGTTGTTGAAGGCGCTGATCCAGTCGTGTCGGTTCATCAGCACGAGCACCTGGCGCGCGTCGCGGTACTCGGCCAGCTTCTCGGCGGCCCGGTGCATGTACCCGATGACCGGCTCGGCCTTCGTGATCACCTCGCCGTCCAGCTCCAAGATGACCCGGAGAACCCCATGCGTCGAGGGATGCTGGGGTCCGATGTTGAGGATCATCTCCTCGGTGGAGAACTCCCCACTGGGAAGGACCTCGACATCGAGTCCGCCTCCCCGGATCATCGAGGTGACCTGGGAGCTCTCGAACGCCGGCCGTTCGCGGATGTCCATCCGCGCGCCATCCTAGCGGAGGCACGTCGAGAGCATGTCCGGCCGGCCGAGCTCGAGGAGGCGCCGAAGCCGAGGCGATAGGCTCCGTGCGATGGCCGTCGACGTCCGCCGGAAGGTCCCCTCGGTGGATGCGCTCCTGCGCTCCGACCCCGCCCGGAGGGCCGCCTCCTCGCTCGGGCGTCCGCTCCTGAAACGGATGCTCGAGGAGGTGCTCGAGGAGGTTCGGACGTCCGCGGCGGAGGGTGAGGCTCCACCACCCGAGGAGATCCTCTTGGCGAGGGCGCTCGGCCGGGCGTCCCATGCCGCCCAAGGGATGGTGCCCGTCATCAACGCCACCGGGGTCATCCTCCACACGAACCTGGGGCGGGCGCCGCTCCCCGAGCGCGCCGCGCGGGCGGCGGCACGCGCCGCCCGCAACTACACCGACATCGAGGTCGACCGAGAGACGGGCCGTCGAGGTAAGCGCGGTCGCCACGCCGAGATCCTGCTCACCGCCGTCACCGGGGCGGGATCAGCGATGGTGGTCAACAACTGCGCCGCCGCGCTCCTGCTGGCGATGGCCGCCCTCGCCAAGGGGAAGCAGGTCCTCGTGTCGCGCGGGGAGCTGATCGAGATCGGCGGGGAGTTCCGGATCCCCGACATCCTCGCGGCGTCGGGGGCCCGACTGGCCGAGGTAGGCACCACCAACCGCACGAGGATCGGCGACTATCGGGCGGCGGCCACCGACAAGACCGGCCTGATCCTCAAGGTGCACCCGTCCAACTACCGCATGGTCGGCTTCACGGCGGCGCCGTCGGCCGCGGAGCTCTCCGGGCTCGCCCGCAAGCTCGGGATCCCGTTCCTGTTCGACGTCGGATCGGGGCTCCTTCATCACGGGCACGGTCATCCCGTCGACGAGCCGAGCGTCTCGGATGCGCTCGATCAGGGGGCCGACCTCGTCACGTTCTCTGCCGACAAGCTGCTCGGCGGGCCCCAGGCGGGCATCCTCGTCGGGCGTGCCGACCTCTTGGATCGGTTGCGCCGCCACCCGATCGCCCGCGCCGTCCGCATCGGACGGATGCAGATGGCAGCACTCGAACAGGTCCTGATGCTCATCGCCGCCGGCCGGGAGGAAGAGCTGCCGGTGTTCCGCATGCTCCGCGCCTCCCCCGAGACGGTGCGCGATCGCGCGCAGTCGCTGTCCGAGACGATCGGAGGAGAGCTCGAGGGGGCGCGGGTCGTGCGTTGCGAGTCGGCGGTCGGAGGGGGTTCGATGCCGGGGACGGCATTGCCGTCGTGGGGTGTTCGGATCCAGGTTCCCGACGCGCCGGCATTCGCCGCTCGCCTGCGCACCGGGACGCCGGCCGCGTTCTCGAGAGTCGAGGATCGATTCATCCTGCTGGACTGCCGAACGGTGACGGACGAACAGCTGCCGCACCTCGCGCGGGCCGTGCACTATGCCCTCGAAGGCGACGAGGAGCACGGTCACGACCTCCATGGTGACGATCCTTCGGACGACACGGGCGCCTGACCACGACCTCGACGGGTAGATGATGGAGCTCCGCGTCGTGGCCACCGCGGGCCATGTCGACCACGGCAAGTCCTCGCTGATCGTGCGTCTCACCGGGATGGATCCGGACCGATGGGACGAGGAGAAGCGCCGAGGACTCACGATCGATCTCGGCTATGCATGGTGTGAGCTCCCGTCGGGGCGCGAGGTCGGCCTCGTAGACGTGCCGGGACACGAACGGTTCATCGCCAACATGCTCGCCGGCATCGGGCCCGTCCGACTGGTCCTGTTCGTCGTGGCCGCCAACGAAGGGTGGCGTCAGCAGTCGGAGGAGCACCTCGCGATCCTGGACGTCCTCGGCGTGGCGGGCGGCGTCGTCGCGCTCACCAAGCGCGACCTCGTCGACGAGGACGGACTCGACCTCGCGGAGGAGGAGATCCGGGAACGGCTCGACGGCACGGTCCTGTCGGACGCCGGCATCGTCCGCGTGTCGGCTACCACGGATGAAGGTCTGGACGATCTCCGGATGGCCCTCGACGACCTGCTGGCGCGTGCTTCGACTCCGAAGGTAGAGCGAGCCCGGTTGTTCGTCGACCGCGTGTTCACCATCTCGGGCGCCGGCACGGTCGTCACCGGCACCCTCGCAGGCGATCGCCTCACCGTCGGCGACGAGGTGGAGCTCTATCCACACGGAAGGACGGCGCGGATCCGCTCGCTCCAGACGCACAAGCGGAACGAGGACCGTGCTGATCCCGTGAGCCGAGTCGCCGCGAACCTCGCCGGGACATCGAGGGCGGATCTCGCCCGGGGCGACGTGGTCGGAGCGCCGGGCGCGTGGAGACCGACGACCGTCTTCGAGGGAGTGCTGCGCCCGGTCCGCGATCTTCCGCATCCGATCACCGGCCGGGGCGCGTACAAGATCTACGCGGGCGCGGCCGAGGCCGACGCCAGACTCCGGATCTTCGGACGGGCGCGGCTCGAGCCAGGACAGGAAGCCTTCGTTCGGATCACGACGACGCGTCCGCTGGTGCTCGACGTCTTCGACCGGTTCGTCCTTCGAGAGTCCGGCCGGCAGGAGACCGTCGGCGGTGGATCGGTGCTGGATCCCGCGCCGCCGCGGCGCGCCGGGCCGTCTCCGGAAGTGCGACTGGCCCGACGCGCCGCGGCGGCACGGGACGACCTCCCGGCGATCCTCGCGGAGGAGCGAGGCGCCGTCCGGAACTCGGACACGCTCGCGCTCACGGGATCGAGCGCCGGCATCCCGCAAGCGGGCGAGTGGTTGCTGCGAGACGGACTGCTGGATGCGGCGGGCACCGCTCTCATCGCTCACCTCGACGCCTTCCACCGGGCGCACCCGCTGGAAGAGGGCGAGCCGCTCGCGTCGGCTCGCCGCGCGCTCGCGGATGCACTGAAGCCCATGATCGGACCGCCGGAAGCCCGTCAGCCGGAGACGGCGCTGGTCGATGCCGTCCTCGACCGGCTCGCTACCGATGGGGTCGTCATCCGTACGAGGACATCGGTCGCGTTGCCCACGCATCGGCCCGCAGACCGAGAGAACGATCCGTTCGTCCAGCAGGTCGTGGCGGCGATCACTTCCGAACCGGCGCAGCCCCCCACCGTGAAGGAACTCGTGTCCCGAGGGATCGGTCGCGACGCGATCGACGCGGCCGGCAAAGCCGGCCTCGTCGTCCGCGTCGCCCCCGATCTCGTGTTCACGCCCGCACTCATCGAACGGGCGGAGGAGATCGTCGTCGCGGCCGGCGGCACCGGCATCACGGTGAGCGCGTTCCGCGAGGCCCTCGGGACCAGCCGGAAGTACGCCGTGCCGATCCTGGAGTGGTTCGACCTGAAGGGGATCACGCGTCGAGAGGGCGATCTCCGGTTCCCCCGGTCCGCTTCCTCCGGTCCGTGACCGTTCGCCAGGTTTCCCGTCTGATCCGCGACGAGCGGTTCGTCCTACTCGGCGACCTCAGCGGTCACCGTGATCTCGATGCTCGCACCGAGTGGCAGCGACGCCACGCCGACGGCCGCCCGAGCGTGCCGACCGTTCGGCCCCAGCACGGCGATCAGAGCATCGCTCGCCCCGTTCGCGACCCTCGGGTGTTCGACGAACTCCGCGTCCGATGCGACGAACACGGTGAGCTGGAGGATCCGAGTCAACCGATCGAGACTCCCCCCCAAGTGACTCCGGAGCGCCGACAACGATTGGAGCGCTGCTCGAGCCGCCGCCTCCTGCCCCATCTCGACGGAGACGTGTACACCGAGTTTGCCGGGATGGAGCAGCTGACCGTCGACCATCGCGACCTGCCCCGCGACGAACACCAGCGACCCAGCCTGCGTCACGGGGACGTAGCTGGCGACCGGCTCGGGGGCAGGAGGCAGCTCGAGACCGAGCTCCTCGAGGCGCCGAAGGACCGCCGCGTCGTCCACGCGCGGCATCCTCTCAGACGGGACCACCGGGGACGAGGCGCGAGAGTGAGCCTGATCGGACACAGCCGCCGGATAGAACGTGGTCAGCTGGCTTCGAGCGCCTGCTGCTTGAGGATCGCACGTCGCTCGGTCTCGTTCAGGCCTCCCCATACACCGTGGGTCTCCCGCGTGACCAACGCGTAGTCGAGGCAGAGCTGCCGAACGGGGCACACGGCACAGATCCGCTTCGCGACGGCCTCGCGGGCCAGCTTCTCCCGGCGCTTCTCGAAGTAGCTCGGCGCGAAGTAGTACGCGGAGTCCTCGCCTCGACACGCGGCGAGTCGCTGCCAACCGGGCAACCCATCGTCGAACGGCATCTACCCGGTTGTTCGCAGGAAAACCGGCCCGGGATTCCTTCCCCGTCAAGAGGATCGGTCCGTAACAGGTTCTCAAGAACTCCCCGGAGCCGTTACGCGCCAGGGTGTTCCGACGAACCGAAGGGCTCGGCCTCGACCTGCAGGATCAGCCCGTCCACCCCTCGGACGCGGATCGACGTCCCCGCGTCGATCGGGTCGCCGCTCGTTCGCCCCCGCCAAAGCGCTCCCTTGACGAACACGGGACCATCCGGCGCCAGCCGACCTCTCGCCTCTCCGACGAGGCCGATCAGTCCTCGCTGGGTTCCCACGATCCTGTCACGAGACTGGATCGCGACGGTGAGCGCGAACCCGTAGAACAAGAGACTGGTGACGATCGCGCCACCGATCAACCAGGGGCTGATCCGGATCGAGGGATCGACCCCGGTCCACGCCAGCACCGACCCCGCGCCGAACGCGGCCAGCCCGACCCACGTCGGCCACGACAGGCTCCGGAGGCGAACGTCGACCATCAACAGCCCGATCCCGAACAGGAGCAGACCGAGCCCTGGCCAGAACGGGACCGCCACCGTGAGCCCATAGCCCGCGAGTGCGGCGAGCGCGAGCCCGCTGAAGCCCGCGAACCCGAAACCCGGTTGCGTGAGCTCGAACGCGAGCGCCGCCAGCCCGAACACGAGCAGGAAGTAGACCATCGAAGGAGTGGCGACCGCGTGCAGCACGCGAGTGACCACGCCGGGCTCCACGAAACGGATCTCGACGGTTCGCTCGCTCGCCTCCGCCTGGGTCGTGGCGACCCGAGTGGCCAGCTCCACCTCACCGCCGGGCGTCCGGACGGTCGTCCCGTCCACGGCATCCAGCAGCTCGGGGATCGTGTACGCGAACACCTGGGCGATCTCCGCGTCGAGCGCATCCTGCGCGGTGAGAGCTTGTCCCACGTCGGTGAGATCCACTTCGCGGCCCCGCAGCTCGAGCCAACCCTCGATCCTCGCGGTCAGCTCCTTCGGGTTCCGGTCGGGATGCAAGACGTCCACCGGCAGGAGGGGCCCGGTCTGCGAACCGGGCGAGACGCCTGCGAGCGACGAAGCGAGCATCAACAGGAGTCCGGCGCCGCTCGCCTTCGCGGGCACGGGGCCGACCCACGTCAGCACCGGCACCTCGAGGCGCGCGACGCGCTCGGCCAGTGCGACCCCGTCCTGGCCGAGCGCGCCGGGCGTATCCAGCTCCAGCACCACGACTGCACCCGCCCGTTCCGCGTCGGCCAGGCGCTCCTCCACGTATCCACGGAGCGGACGATCGATCGGCCCGTCGACCTCGATCACGTGCACCTTCGTCGTTTCGGGAGACGCCCCTCCCGCCTGCGAGCCGGTCGCCACGATCGTGAGGATCGTGAGGGCGACGAGCGCAGATCGATGGGGGGGACGCATGGAGGGCGCATCGTATCGGGCAAGGCGCCGCGCGATCCGGCGTATCCTGGGTACCCCATGAGCGTGGATACCGGTCGCCGCCCGGCGGGACCCCCGCCACCGGGGGGCCGTCCGAGCCCCCGGCCGCGCCGCGACCCCAGAGCAGTGCGCGACCGGACCTCTTTCAAGCCGATCGCGGCGCTGCTGCTCGTTCCGGTCGTCCTGGCGACCGCGGTCCTCACCGCGGCGGTTCTCGCGCCTCCCTTCGCGGTTGCCGGCTTCGGGCTCAACGAGATCCGCTCGCGACTCGACGCCCTGGGCTCGGACTTCACGCGGATCCCGAGGTTCCCCGAGCGCTCCACGATCTACGCGGCAGACGGCTCCGTCCTCACGCGGGTCTACCTCGACAATCGCGAGATCGTGCCCCTCAACGCGATCTCCCCGATCGCCCGGAGAGCGGTGCTCGCGATCGAGGACTCCGACTTCTTCGCGCACGGCGCATTGGATTGGTCCTCTCTGTTCCGGGCGATGATCGAGAACGCGAGAGCGGGAGAGGTCGTCCAAGGTGGCTCCACGATCACCCAACAGCTCGTCGGCAGCACCCTCGGGCTGAATCGCTTCGACCAGAGCGTCGAGGGCAAGCTGCAGGAGCTCGCGCTCGCCATCCGCGTGGAGCAGCGTTACTCGAAGGCGCGGATCTTCGAGCTGTACCTCAACCAGGTCTACATGGGGAACGGCGTCTACGGCTTCGGGACGGCCTCCGAGTTCTACTTCCGCAAGCCGCCACGCGAACTCACCCTGCTCGAAGGAGCGACGCTCGCTGGGATGATCCGGGCGCCGGAGTACTACGACCCGCTCGACCGGCCCAAGAAGATGCTGCTGCGCCGCAATGACGTCCTCAACCGGATGCACGGGCTCGGATGGATCACGGAGGAACGGAACGAGCGCCTCAAGGCGAAGGGGCTCAAGCTCCCCGAAAGCGCCGGCAAGCTGACTCGACGGCATCCGCCGTTCTTCGTCAAGTTCCTGACCGACCAGATCGTCGAGAACAACTCGGGTGAGTTCGACGCGCTCGGTCGCACGGAGAAGGCGCGACGGCGCGAGTTGTACGAGGGTGGCCTCGACATCCACACGACGCTCGAGCCGGGGTGGCAGCGCTGGGCGCAGGATGCGGCACGTCAGCCGCTCCGCGTGTCCATCTACCCTCCCTCCGGATCGCCCGCACCCGATGTCTCGATCGTCACGATCGACAACAGTTCGGGCGCGGTGAAGGTGATCCTGTCCGGGAGGAACTACCGCGAAGACGAACTCGACCTCGCGACCACCGGCCACCAGCCGGGGTCGGCGTTCAAGCCGTTCGTCCTCGCGGGTGCGTTCCAACAAGGGATCCCGCCGACGCAAACGTACTCGAGCTCCTCGCCGTGGTGCTCACCGCTCTGGGACGACGACGACCATTGCGTGGAGAACGCCGAGGGCGGGGGTCAGGGCACCGTCGACCTCTGGACCGCCACCGAGAACTCGATCAACGTCGTGTTCGCGCAGCTCATCTTCGACGTCGGAGCGAGCGTGGTTGCGGACATCGCAGAGCTGATGATCGGCATGGATCCCCGTACGGAGGGGCTGGACCCCGTTCCGGCGCTCGCGACCGGGTCGGTGGCGATCTCGCCCCTCGATATGGCCAGCGGCTATCAGACGATCGCGAACGACGGCAAGCACTGCGAGCCGTACACGGTCCGATCGATCGAGCGCGACGGGAAAGCGCTGATGACGCACGAACGCACGTGCGACCCCATCCTCAAGGCAGGAGACGCTCACCTCATCACCGCGATGCTCGAGGCCGTCCCCGCCTCGGGGACGGCCGCGAGCGCCTTCGGCGGATGGGGCAGCCATCCCGTCGCAGGCAAGACGGGAACGGCCCAGGAGAACACGAACGTCTGGTTCGGCGGTTACACGAGGCAGTACACGACCGTGGTGTGGGTGGGATCGCCCGGGAACCCCTATTCCATGGGCCACGTCTTCGGCGGCACGATCGCCGCGCCGATCTGGGTGGATCTCATGTCGAGGATCATGCGGGGGCTGCCGGCGGTCGGGTTCCCCGCCCCTCCCAAGCCGCCGGAAGGGCCCGTGCCGAGTGTCGTCGGGATGAAGAAGAACCAAGCGAAGGAGACGCTCTCCGAGGCGGGGTTCCGTGTATCCGTCTCGATCGCGGACTCCACCGCCCCCAAGGGGAAGGTCTTCAGCCAGTCGCCCGGCGGCGGGACCGTGACGGAGCTCGGAACGATGGTGACGATCCAGGTCTCGACAGGGGTGCCGCCCAAGGTCACGATGCCCCGCGTCGTCGGCCTGCGCGGCTTCAACGGCAAGCTCGCCCTCCAGGCCTTGGGGCTGGCCGTGAACACCGTGCATGTCGTCACGGAGGACCCGGACAAGATCGGGTACGTCATCGCCCAGGATCCCCATAAGGGGACGGTGGTGCTCGAAGGATCCGCTGTCACGATCTATGTCGGCGCGGAGCCCAAGGGCAACGGTGATGGTGGGAATGGCGGCGGAGGTGGCGGGGGTGGCGGTGACGGAGGCGGCGGCGGCTAGCCCCCGGATCCTCGCATCCGGACGCGCACCTTCTCCTGCACCACCTTGCCGTCCGCACGACCCTTGGCCTTGCCCATGACCAGGCTCATGACGGCGCCGATCTCCTTCTCGGAGGTGGCGCCGGTCGCCGTGAAGGCCTCTTCCACCAGGGCGTCGACCTCGTCCTCGCTCAACTGCTCCGGCGCGTAGCTCGCGATCGCCTCCCGCTCGGCCCGCTCCTTCGCGACCAGTTCCTGACGGCCGGCGCTCTCGAATGCCTCGATCGACTCGGCGCGCTTCTTCATCTCTTTCGACGCGACGACGCGAACCTCATCGTCGGTGAGGTCGTGACGGAGCTCCTTCTCCTTGTTCGTCACGGCGGCGGACAGCATCCGGAGGGCGCCGAGCCGGACCTTCTCACCCGCGCGCAGCGCATCCTTCATCTCGGCGGCGAGTCGTTCCTTCAGCGTCGGGTCGCTCACTACACTCCCTCCGTGCTTCCCGTTGCCTTGACGATCGTCGCCCTGGGCCTCGCCTGCGTGGCGTACGGGATCTTCATCGAACGGTTCCGATACCGGGTGACCCGGCATCGCCTCGACATCCTACCGGCGGCCGCCGAGCCCCTCGTCGTGCTGCACCTCTCCGATCTGCACTTCGTGCGTCACGACCTACGGAAGGCTCGGTTCCTCGCGGCGTTGCCGACGCCGGACGTCACGGTCGTGACGGGAGACTTCCTCGCCGAACCCGAGGCCGTCGCAACCGCCGTGGAAAGCGTTCGGCCGCTGCGGGGCCGGCTGGCTTCCTGGTTCGTCCTCGGCTCCAACGATTACTTCGTCCCGGAGCCCCTGAACTACATCGCCTACTTCTTGAAGCGCCGCCGCCGGCGGCGGCGTGCGCGTCGGGGGCGCGCCCCCGAGCTCGTGCGCCAGCTCCTCGCCGACGGTTGGACGGACCTCACCAACGTCCGCCGCGACGTATCGCTCGAAGGGCTCGATGTCGAGCTTCTTGGCCTGGACGATGCCCACATCCGCCGCCACGACCTCCGCGTGGCACCGCGGCGAGCCGAAGGTCGGTTCGGCGTCGCCGTGATGCACTCGCCCGACTCGGCGCCGGAGGCGGCAGCGCTCGGCTACGGATTGATCGTCGCCGGGCACACCCATGGTGGCCAGGTGCAGCTGCCGTTCGTCGGCGCGCTGGTCACCAACTCCACGATGCCGCGGAGGCTCGTCTCCGGCCTCATACGGATGGGAACCGCCGTGCTCCACACGTCGAGAGGTCTGGGCACCAGCAAATACGCTCCGTTCCGGTTCTGGTGCCTGCCCGAAGCGACGTATCTCGAACTTCGCCCTGGGGCTGCGTCCTCAGACCACGCGTTAGACTGAAGGGGACGGGACGTGGCGCAGTTTGGTAGCGCGCAGCGTTCGGGACGCTGAGGTCGCGGGTTCAAGTCCCGCCGTCCCGACACCGATAGAGAAAGGCGGGCCGGAACCGGCCCGCCTTTCACATTTCGCCGAGGAGCAACACCAGGGGTTTGACGACCTATCCGGCCCCCGGTAGCCTCGGACAACGGCTCCGGAGACGGGGCCTTTCCATTGTTCGGACAAAGGAGCTCATGACCGGGACGCGAACGCGGATCACACGGCTCATCGTAGCCGTGCTCTTCGCGCTCCCCGTCCTCCTCTCCGTGCTCAGCCTTTCATCCCTCGCGGCACCTTCCGCCAGGGAAGTCGAAGCGGCCAAAGAGAAGCTCGCCGGACTGCAACACGACTTCGAGGTTCTCGCCGAGCAATACAACGACGCCAAGTACCGACTCACTCTCACCGAGCAGAAGCTCGCGGAGACCAAGAGCCAGCGTGAATCCGCCGAACGGCAGGCCCACGCCGCCGAAGAGCGTCTCGCGGATCGGGCCGTGCAGGCCTACCTGGGGACCGGCTCGCAGGTCGACGGTCTCTTGGGCGCCGAAAACATCAGCGAGTTCTCAGACCGGCTCGAGTTCATGGGTGCCGTCGCTGAGGGCGACGCCCAGATCGCCCGCCAGGCCCTGAACGCGAGACAGCAGGCGGACTGGGCGGCGGACCGCTTCGCCGAGATCCGGGCCGAGCGTCAGCGACAGGTCACCTCGATCGAGAACCAGCTCGATCGGCTCGATTCGATGATCGACGAGCAGGCGTCCTTGTACGAGCAGTTGAACCAGGATCGCGAAGAGCACTTGGCGTTCGTGGAGGCCCAGCGGGCAGCCCTCGAGCAGGCACGCCAGCAGGCTTCCCAGGACACACCGCCCGGCACGACCGGCGACACGGGTGGGTCCGGGGGCTACACGCCGCCGGTGAATGCCTCAGCAGCTCAGATCGCCGTGTCCGCCGCGCTGTCGGTGCAGGGCACCCAGTACGTGTGGGGCTCGGCCGATCCGAGCGTCGGGTTCGACTGCTCGGGCCTGACCTCGTGGGCGTGGGCACAGGCAGGCGTCTACATCCCCCACTCGTCGGCGGCGCAGTACTCGTCGTTGCCGCACGTGGCGCTCGGGAGCGTCCAGCCGGGCGACCTGATCTTCTACTACAGCCCCATCAGCCACGTGGCGCTCTACATCGGCGGCGGCCAGATCGTCCACGCGCGCCACCCTGGACCGGGCGGTCAGGTCCAAGTGCAATCGATGTACGGCTACGACAACCCGGTCGGCGCAGCTCGCCCGGGCTAGCCTCACCGTCTCCCGACGACCACATCTGCTCGCCGCGCTCCGCGACTCGGCGTCGCGTTAGCCCAGATCTGAGAGCCGAAGCTCGGCCTGCTGCACGAGCGCCTCGTTGCCGATCTCGCGAGCCGCTGCGAGCGCCTGCGTGAGGAGATCCCTCGCCTGCTTCCGACGGGCGTCGCTCTTCTCGGCGGTCGCGTACTTCAGCTTCTCGTCGGCTTTCACGATCAGCTCGAAGATCTCGTTCGGCTGCGTCGGGAGGCCTTCACCTTCGGTCATGGCTGCATCTTCTCTCATCTGCACCGTCACACGAACGGTGATGAGCGGCATCGATGAACGAGAGATGAAGGAGTCCTGAAGGTTGTCGGGAACCCCTGGCGACCTTCCGGAGTCCGATGGACACTGCGACCGAGGAGGACGCCGATGGGCTCGAACGACGGCAGCAGCATCGATGCGATCGCGAAGGTCTTCTCGGATCCCTCGGCCGTGTGGACCTTGGATGAAGTGGCCGGACGATTCGGCATGACGCTGGGCGCTGCCATCAGGGTGATGTCCGATCTCGAGGCGATCGACGTGGTTCGCCGGATCGGAGACGAGTACGTGCCAACTCGACCCATGGCCTTCTGAGGAGCCGTCTCGACCTATGCGGCGTTCGTCGAGAGCGTGGACCCCTGGCTCGGTTCAGCTGGCGGGGGTCCGGTGCTCCGCCGACGCAGGCGCGAGCGCATAGACAACCTGCGGACCATCGATCCCCTTCAGCTCCACCTGGCGAGCATCCGCGAAGGCGAACTCCCCGGTCTCAGCGAGGAGGTCGTGTACCAGCGACGAGACCACGATCTCACCTCCCCGCGCCGACGACGCCACCCGTGCGGCGTAGTTGACCGCGTGACCGAAGAAGTCGTTGGCCTCACGCACGGGCTCGCCGACGTGAAGACCGATCCGAACGCGGATCGGCGAGCCTGGGTCCGTGAACGTCTCGGCGATCGCACGATCGATCGCCAGCGCGCAGGTCAGGGCGCGCCGGGCCGACGCGAACGCCAGCATGGATCCGTCGCCCTGGCTCTTCACGACCGTGCCGTTGTGCTCCGTGGTGACGCGCTTGATCACGTCGTTGTGGGCGTGGAGCACGTCGAGCCATCGTCGGTCGCCGAGGATCGCATTGAGCCGAAGGGAGTCCTCGATGTCTGTGAACGCGATCGTCACGGTGCCGTCCGGGGCGGAGGACGCGGAGAGGTCCGGCCTCAGCTCGCTCACTTCCTCCGCGATCCCGTCCACCGACGTCGTGAGGATGAAGCCAAGCTCCTCGTTCGACGCCGGAACGGAACTGTGCCACTGAACGAGCTTCCATTCACCGTGCTCGAGATGGAGCACGCAGGTGAACCGCATCTCGACGGGTCCCTCGGGGTAGTCGAACTCGGTTCGTGCTCCTGCCCACCCCAAGGTGCCCTCGATCATCGCGTGGACGTCGCCGATGAGCCTCCACGGATAACTGCCGCCCATCTCGCGCATCTGCTGCACCCAGATCGTGGCCGTCGTCTCGCCGTCCTGCCACCACTCGTCGGCATCCGAGCCGAACCGTTCGAACCCGGGTTGCCGCGAGATCCGGTTGCTGACGGCCTCTTCGTCGCCGTCGCGGAGGGCTTCGAAGATGCGGGTCACGACCCGACGGATCTCCTCGGACGGTTCCACGCGACGGAGTCTCACGGTTGTGGGATCGAGTCGCAACCGGCGACGGTGGGAGAGGCCGTAGGGACCCGCAGACCGCTTCCTAGGCGGTCGCCGCGCCCGCGAGGGCGACGGCTTCCGCTTCGATCGCCTGACGATCGACCAACTTCTCCAGCCAGGCGGTCGGGAGTGCTCCCCGGCCGTGGGGCGCTCCGAGCAGCGCCCCCGTCACGGCGGCGTTGGTATCGGTGTCGCCGCCGAGGGACACGACGTACCGAAGCCCCTCCTCGAAGGAGAGCCCCTCGGCGGCCACCTGGAGCCCGATCCCCGCGGTGAACAGCGTGAAACCCATGTCCGGCCCGTCGATGGGCCGAGCGCGTCCCGCCTCTGCAACCAGGTACTCGAGCTCCTCTCCTCCCTCCTTCTGGATCACCGCCCCCACCGCTCGCTCGACCGCTTCACGGTGGCCCTCGCCTCGGACGAGGGCTGCGACGGCGAGCGTCATCGCGAGACAGGCCGTCCGGCACCGCTCGTCCCAGTGGGTGATCGCCGAGAGCGCCGGCGCCTCCTCGAGGAGCAGCTCCGGGCGCGCCGCTCGGAAGGCTCCGAGCGGCGCGCAGTACATCACCGAGCCATTGCCTGCCGAGACCTCCGGCCCTCGCTCCCACAGCTGGCGAGCCGCCAGCTCCGGGAACCCCGTCCCGATGCGCGCTCAAGACCCTCCGGGTGAGGGTGCCGATGTCCGGAGGATCGGGCGCCACCACTCGAGATGTCTCGCCGCCACATCGACGGTGTCAAGCTGGCCTGCGCCACCAACGACCGGCTCAGATTCCGAGCCATCCCCGTGTCGTCTGGTCCAGTGGCCAGGAAGGAGGCTAGCCACGGCAGCTCGAACGCAGGCAGCGGATCGGGGATGTCCTCGCGCCTACGGAACTCGAACGGGGCGCCGAGCGCGTCCCCGAGCGCGAGCCCAAGGACGCAGCCCACGACTCGTTCCCGCAGGTCATCCACGCGGTTCGGAGCCTATCGACCATGGCCGCCAGAAGGGCTCTGGTAGTCTGACCGACCTCGATGGACAAGATCGGACCGAAGCACCGCATGTGCAGACGTGTGGGCGCCCCGCTGTGTGGGCGCCCCAATTGTCCTGCCAACAAGCGACCCTATCCACCCGGGATGCACGGTCGCGGACGCAAGCGGATCTCCGAGTACCAGACCCGCCTCGTGGAGAAGCAGAAGATGCGGGCGATGTACGCGGTCGGCGAGCGGCAGATGCGCACGTACTACGAGAAGGCCCATCGCTCGATGGGCGTGACGGGCGAGGAGATGCTGCGACAGCTCGAGAGCCGGATCGATGCGGTGATCCTCCGACTCGGGTTCGCGCTCACGATCCATCAGGCGAGGCAGCTCGTGTCACACGGCCATGTGCTCATCGACGGGAGGCGGATCGACGTCCCGAGCGCCCAGGTGAAGCCCGGCCAGGAGATCAGCCTCTCCGAGAAGGCTCGGAACTTCATCCTCGTGCGCGAAGCGATCCAGATCACGCCGGAGCCCCCGGCCTACCTCTATCGCAACAAGGACGAGATCAAGGGCTCCTTCACGAGGAGCCCCGAACGGGACGAGATCCCGCTCCCCGTGACCCTCGAAGAGCGACTCGTCGTCGAGTTCTACTCCTAGGACGCGATGGTCGCCCCTCCTGGCGACGCGGCCACCCTCGACCGGGACGTCAGGCTCGCCGTCTATCGGGAGATCGTCGACGAGGGACGCCCTCCAAGCGTGCCCGAGGTCGCCGGCGGCCTCGGGATCACGACCCCGGAGATCGAGGCCTCGTTCCATCGGCTCGCGGAAGAACGCGTCTTGGTCCTCGCCCCCGGGACGTCCTCCATCTGGATGGCGAGCCCGTTCTCGGCGATCCCGACTCCTTTCGAGGTCGAGGTCGGAGACCGCCGGTACTTCGGCAACTGCATCTGGGACGCGCTCGGGATCCCGGTCTGTCTGAAGACGGATGGACGGATCCATACCTCTTGCCCGGATTGCTCGGAGCCGCTTTCACTCGACGTGCGGGATGGCTTACTCGGCGCCTCGGCCGATCACGTCATCCACTTCGAGGTCCCCGCCGCGCGATGGTGGGATGACATCGGCTCCACCTGAGCGAGCATGCTCCTCTTCCGGTCGGAAGAGCACGTGAGACGGTGGAGCGAACGCCGGGGCAACCCGATGGGCGCGACCCTCACGCCGGATCAAGGCTGGCGACTCGCGAAGGCCTGGTACGCGGACCGACTCTCGCCCGACTGGTCACGGAAGACCCCGGACGAGGCGCAGGCCGTGTTCGACTCGATCGGATTGGTCGGCGAGTTCTGGGCGCTGACCTGATCGTCGTCGCGTCCCTCATCGTGTTGATCGTCCCGATTACCGATCTCCCACCGGTTCGAGGGCTGCGCGGACGAACGCGACCACCTCTTTCTCGCGTCGTCGGAGTGACGCTCGGCTCTTGTCCGCCCCCACCACGGCGTTCAGGACGCTCGCCTCGGTGAGGGAGCCGACGACCGCCGTGTAGAGCGTGAACAGGAGCATCGCGGGGTCCTGCTTGCGGACCTGGCCGTCGTCCATGCCGGAGCGGAGGAAGTCGACCGCGCGACGCCGGAGCGGATCCAGGACGTCCGCGAAGCGCTCGAACGCGAGCGGACCGAGTCGGCCCGCTTCCCGGATGAACATCGGGAACTCCGGCCATTCCGCAGCCAGATCGAACACGGAGTGGATCACCGCCTCGGCCCGTTCCCAGTACCCCTCCTTCCCTTCGAGGGCTTCCGCGATCACCTCCGCCAGCCTGATCCCCGCGGCCTGGAGACAGGCCTCGAGGAGCGCGTCCTTGGTCTGGAAGTAGTAGAGGAGGGTCTGCTTCCGAACGCCGACGGCCCCGGCGATGTCGTCGAGGCTCGCGCCCCCGTACCCCTCGCGACCGAACTGCCGGATCGCCTCCTCGACGAGGGTCGAGCGCCGTTCCGCGCCGCCGGTCCTCGGCATCCGGTCACTCCCAGACCTTCGCGGGACCCTTGCGACCGACGGGGCGCGAGCCCTCCCAGCGCCGGAGCCAGTCGGGGCCCTGGGGACCCACGAGCGACGGGGTCTCGCCTCGCTGCGCCCGATGCAGCGCCTCCCACCAGGTCGTGCGTTCCTCGTGGAACAGCTGCGTCACCGCCTGCGTCATCCGCCGGGACAGGTCCTGATGCGTCTCTCCCTCGTCGGGCCAGAAGGGCTCGCCGTACCGCACCGTGACGGGAGGTCTCCCGGAACGGGGCCAGAACCGGCCCTTCGGCATCGCCTGGAACGCCCCAACGATCGCGATCGGCGCGAGGCCGGCGCCGGTCTCCAGCGCGAGCCGGGCGGCTCCGTGACGGAACCGCTGGAGGTGGCCGTCGGCCGAGCGCGTGCCCTCGGGGAACACGACGATGCTCCACCCTTCGGCGAGGAGCTCGCGAGCCTTGTCGACGGCCCCCTTCGCGCCGCGGGTGCGGTCGATCGGGAACGCGCCGTAGACGAGCGCCGTGAACGCCTGCCGCCACCACACGTCGAAGAAGTAGTCGCGCGCCGCCCCGACCGCGGTCTTGGCCTGCCACCCGTCGGGCAGGGTGCACATGATCAGCGTGGCGTCCAGATGGCTGGAGTGGTTCGAGTAGAAGATCAAGGGTGGATCGACCCCTTCCAGGTTGTCGCGCCCGAACACGCGGAGGGTCAGCTCGTTCCGAACGATGGGGTGCATCGCCCCCTTCAGGAGCACCTGCCTCGCTGCGACTCCCGCGTCCGTCCGAGCCCAGTCGGAGGGGAAGACCCGGTCGACCTTCGGCTTCGCATGCTCCTCCGCGGAGCGAGGGACCAGCGGACGCCGGCCCCACCGGAACCCCTCGGCCATCGCCTTCAGTTCGTCCTTGAGGCTCATCGCCGCCCCCTCACACCACGTCCGCGATCATGATCGGCGGGGCGTGGAAGTACGTGATCGACGGCGAGGACCCGACCGTGTCCTTCGCCATCTCGAGAGCGTCTCGGAACGAACCGGCGGCCCGATAGCCGAGGCGCGCGACGGACTTCGGCTCGCCGCCGACGAAGATCACGTCACCGGCGTGGTCACGTCCGTGCGCTCCCCAGTACCACATGTAGAAGGGATGGACGCCGTGGTACGCGTGCGACGTCCGGTACAGGTGCGTGTACCAGGGATCGGTCGCGTACCGCTCCTCGTACTTCGACTCGATCGTGGATGGATCCGTCGTCTCCGCCAGCACCTCTTCGAAGAAGTCGATGTAGCGAGGGGTGATGGATCTGATGGAACTCCCACGGGACCGGGTGGTACATGATCACGACACCACCCGGCTTCACCAGCGGCATGTTGCGGTACATGTTGAAGAGGTAGCCGAGCCCCAGGCAGTGGACCAGGATCGGGTTCATGATCGAGTTCACGTTGTAGGGACCGATGTAGGGGAGTCCCAACACGAGGACGTCGGACTGTCCGCGAACCTCGACCAGCTGTTGCCGGTGGAGGTTCTCGAGGGTTCGCTCGTGGACGGCCTCCACCTCGCCGGCGTTGACCCCCGTGAGCTTGTAAGGAGCCTCGACACGGCGGTAGAACTCTCGACGCGCACGCGGCGGCGCCATCTGGTTCGCCTTCCGGGCCGCCATCATGAGGCCCTGGTCGTAGGCGGACCATTCCCACTCCCGCTTGTTCAGGAAGCCGAGGTTCTTCGGGAACGTCTCGGCGTTCACCGTGGTCTCGATCTGGAAGATCTTCAGCCCGTTCGCGGCGATCAGCCTGCCCATCCTGGTCGCCGAGTCGGCGATCGCGCTCTGGCCGGGCCGGGGATCCATGTAGGACCGTGAGTGCATCATCGTTTCGACGTTGTGATGGTGTCGGAGCGAGCGGTAGCCGGCGAGACCGATCGCCACCGACTTGTGTCCCCCGTCCATCGCGACGAGGTTCACGTTGATGTAGACGAGGAGGTCGGACTCCGCGGCGCGCTTCGAGATCTCGACGTCCTCGTGCTTGTCGGTGGTCCCGATGAGCGTCAGCGCTTCCTTGTCCTCACCGTCGAAGTTGTAGAGGTCCTTGGGCCAGAACGACCGGAAGACCCGCTCTCCGACCATCCGGCGGATCTCGTCGGCGGTCATCCGCCGGTGGAGAGCGGTCGCGACGACGATCTGCACGTCCTCGACCCCGTTGCGCGCCGCCAGCTCGATCACCTGCTCGAGGATGCGCTGCCGGATGTCGGGCCGGGTCATCGGCGGCAACGGGATCGAGATGTCGTCGACCGCGATCGTGAGCTTCATCCCGGCCTTGAGCAGGTCGGGAAGAGGCTGCGAGTCCCCCGCCGGGTGGAGCAACGCGTGACGGATCGCCGCGTTCACGTCGCGGATGCCCGGCAGCGCGTCCGGCGGGTAGACCACCCTCGTCCCCAGCGGGAACTTCTGCATGCGGAATCCCTCGCCTTCGTGGACCATGAGCGGGGGCGTCCGCTCGTCCACCTCCAAGACGAATCCGGGTCTGGGCATGTGTCGTCTCTCCTGTCTCGTTCGTATCCCTAGGCCTGTGGCGCGAACGCCACCTTGAATGTGCCGAGCGTGCCGGCGGACATCGCGTGGTCGAGCGCCTCGCGCCACCGGTCGAGCGGGTAGGTCGCACCGACGAGCTGATCGAGGATGGGCAGGTTCGTGGCGAGCTCGATCGCCATCTCGAACGTGGGACGCGTGACTCCGTTGCCGAGATCCTCGACCCCGGAGGTGTAGGCGCCGGCCAGCTCGAGCTCCCGGAACCACACGGGCGTGAGGTCGGCACCTCCGCCGGGGATCCCGGAGACCACGACGCGACCACCGGCCTTCGTCGTCCGGAGGGCGAGGTCGAGCGCGCTGCTCGATCCCGTGCACTCGATCGACACGTCGACGCCTCCGAGGAGGAAATCCATCCCCCGCTCGGGCGTGAGCTTCACCGCGTGGTCGGTCCGGCGGACGGCCTTCACCGCGTGCTCGGGGCGCACCACGTCGTCGGCGCCGGCCATCGTCGCCGCGGCGCGCTGACGCTGGTGCTTGGCGGCGACGACGACGTGATCCGCCGTCGTGAGCGCCTTGATCGCGATCAACGTGAGGATGCCGACCGTGCCGGCGCCGACGACGTGCACCGTGCCGCCGGCGGGGATCTCGGCTCGGAACGCAGCGTGGATCGCGCAAGCCAACGGCTCGATCAGCACGGCGGTCTCGTCGCTCATCGCGTCGGGGACCGGCCAGAGCTGCGAACGGTGGGCGAGCATCAGACGGCTCCATCCCCCGCCCGTCTCGTTGCAGTAGCCGGTCTGCAGCCCGGGTTTCAGATGTCCCACCGTGACCCGGTCGCATCGGCCGACATGGCCTGCCGCGCAATGCTCACAGGGCGGGTCCTCGCCCCGTGCCGCGCATCCGAGGACGCTCGAGATCACGACCCGTTGCCCGGCCGCGAGGTCGCCGACGTCATCGAGGAGCTCGCCGACCACCTCGTGGCCGGGCACGAACGGCAGCGACACGAGCGGCGAGAAGTAGAACGAAGACTTCCCGGCGATCGTCGAGAGGTCGCTCCCGCAGATCCCCGAGAGGAGGGGCTTCACGCGACCCCATCCCTCGCGCGCCGGCTCCGGATCCTTCTGGGTGACGAGCCTGAGCGGGGCGAGCCCACCGGTGACGAGCCCCGGAGCCTTCGCGCCCAGCGTCCGCGCGCCGAGGTACTTCGGTGCGGACCGATAGAACTCGAGCGCCAGGGCCACGACCTACCTCCTCGCCGGCTTCGGGAAGCGGACGCGCGGCATGCCCTTCGACATCCCCCACTCCTCGATCGGCCAGCGGCGCCGGCGCGCGAACCGATAGAGGTGAGAATCGGGGGACACCGCCACGGGATTGCCGACGGCGCGGAGCAACGGCAGGTCGGAATAGGAGTCCGCGTAGGCGTAGGAGAGCTTCAGGTCGACGCCCTCGATCGACGCGTGGCGCCGGAGCCACGCCGCTCTCGCCTCGCCGACGAGCGGCGGGCTGGACATGAACCCCGTGTACCGACCGTGTTCGTCGATCTGGAGGTCCGCACCGATCACGATGTCGAACAGCGGAGCGAGCGGGCGGAGGAACGCGTTCGCCGCCGCGGTGAGCAGCAGCGTCCGGTGCCCGGCCGCGCGATGCTCCCTGATCCGGCGGATCGCTCCGGGGCTCGCCTTCTCGAGCATGAACTCGCCCACGTGCCGGTCGATCAGCCGATCGAGGCCCTCCACGGATGCGCCCTCGTACCGCCGGAAGAACGTTCGCAGGAAGTCGCCCCGGTCCCGTCGGTCGATCGCCAGGTACCGGGGGATCCGTCCGAAGACCCCGACCAGCTCCTCGGGCCACTCGTCGGGCTCGAGGTCCGCCATCCTCGCCCAGACATAGGACTCGACGACGTTGGAGGAGATGATCGTCCCCTCCATGTCGAAGACGGCGAGCACCGGTTCCTCGCGCTCCCGGATCTTGACGCGTCGGACGCACCCGATCCTTGCGCGCGAGCTCGCGTAGCGACTGCGTGACCGCGGGCGAGTGGACGTCCTGGAGGTAGTACTTCCAGTCGATCGCCGCGGCGTCGAACGGGAACCGGGCCCGGTCCTCGGCGGACAGGCTCCCGTAGAGCGCCATCGCGACGTCGTCCGTGTAGATCACCTCGGCCTCCGTGTACGCGCCGTACAGATCGGAGTAGCGCTTCACGAAGTCGACCCGTGCCTTGTCGCGGTCCACCCGGCTCACCGCGTCCCGCATCGCCTTCGACTTGGGGAGGTGCGTGACGACCTTCTCGGCGATGTCGGTGAGGCTGCTCGGCGCGACGGAGCATCTTCTCGACGGTGACGTTGCCGGGGAAGGTCCACTCGGGAACCTTGTGCTCGCCTCGACCTCGCTCCGGGAGCGGGTGGGCCTCGAAATACTCCCGGACGAGCGTGTACAGCTGGTGGAACTGCAGCGGGTTCCGGTCGCCCGAGGAGACGTGGTAGTGGGCGGGCTGGCCGGGGGGCGGCGGGGTCGCCGCCACGGCGAGGATCGCATTCACGACGAAGTCCACCGGGATGATGTCGACGATCCCTTCCGGGATGCCGGGGAACTCGGGGATCTGCCCCAGGCCGTACGACCGGATGATCGGGTCGGCCATCTTGAAGCCGTCGATCCATCCCGGCGAGGGGTGGAGCAACGCGGACTCGATGATCGACGGTCGGACGATCGACAGCGGCAGGCTCTCCTCGGCGGCGAGCTCCTCGACCGCGCGCTCGCCCATCGCCTTGGTGAACGTGTAGACGTCCGGCCAGCCGAGCGACCGGGCGCGTTGACGCCCGTACTCGACGAGCCGCTTGGTCATCCACTCCTTGCGGCGCTGCTCGGCGTCGTCGGCGACGGTCGTGGGACCGGCGCGGGAGTGCTCCTTGGCGGCGTCCTACAGGAACCGTTCGAGCAGCTCGGGCTTCCGGGACGCCGCCTCGACGTCGCGTCGCGACTGCAGCGCGAGGTCGGCTTCGAGCCTCCAATCGACGCGATGGTCCAGGGTGCGCTCCGGGATCACGCCTTTCTGCACGCCGGCCACGTAGGCGGTGGAGACGTGGACGAGCGCGGGTCGCGAGCCGCCGGCGAGGACGCCGCGGTAGAGGTTCATCGCGCCGAGCAGGTTCGTCTGGAAGCCTTCGTCGATCGGCGGATCGAACGCGACGGTCGCCGCGGAGTGGATCGTGACGTCGATGTCGCCGGGGAGCTCCGGCTGCCCGCGCGAGAAGTCGCCGTCGACGACCTCGACCCGCTCGTCCAGGAGCCGCAGGAGCGCGTCGTCCGATCCGAGGGTCGCGCGCAGCGCGTCGAAGGAAGGCTTCCGCGTCAGGTAGTGGACCCGCTCCACCGAGGAGGCGCCGGTCTGGGACCGGACGAGCAAGCACGATCCTGGTCTCCGGGAAGTCGGCGAGGAGGCGTTCGAGGATCACCTGGCCGAGGAAACCGGTCACGCCCGTGAGGAAGATCCGCTTGCCGGCGAGCCGGTCGACGATCGACCGCCGGCCTTCGGTCGCCCGGCCTGTCCCTTTCTCTACCATCCGGGAGATTATCGGCCTCTACCGGTCGGTAGACAACCCCCGATTCAAGAGATCCTTCCGGCCAGGTCGAAAGGCAAGAGTCGGACTTCTCACAGGAGAATCAGCGGTGTCCCTCCGTTCGAAGATGCTTGCGATGTCGACGATCCCCGTGGTCGTCTTGATTTTCGCCGTCGTGTACGCGGTGTCCGCGCAGACGGGCGGCGTCGCGAACCAACACCGAGGTGGACCACACGAACACGGTGAGGCAGCTGCTCGTCGAGATCCAGAACGACCTGGGGGTCGCCGAGTCGAGCGTCCGTGGATACCTGCTGACCGAGCGGGAGGCGATGCGGGACGGACTACGAGAACGCGGTGACGACCTTCGACATGACCTGGCGAAGCTCGATCGTCCGTCCGGCGAGGAGCTCCAGCGCAAGCGGCTCGAGCGACTCCAGGAGCTCGTCGACGAGCGCATGGAGACCTTCCGAGTCGACCCTTCGCGCCGGAAGCCGCGGAACGCCCGAGAGCCAGGCTCGACTCGTGACATTGATCCTTCACGGCCAGACCATCACCGACGCGCTGCGTGGACTGACCGAGCAGATGCGGTGACCGCCGATGAGCTCGTTGCCGAGCGGATCGACGCGCGAGACTGGCCTTCCGGCGTTCCTTCCTGGTGCAGGTGGTCGCGATGCCCGCGGCCGTCGTCGCCGCGATGATCCTCATGGTCGGCTTCACGGCGGGCATCGTCAGGCGGGTCGGCAAGATCCGGCACAACGCGAAGCGACTCGACGAGGGGAGGCCACTCGACGATCCGGACTCGTCTCAGGACGAGCTCGGGTCGCTCTCCCGAGCGCTGGTCCGCACCGGATCCCACCTCTCCCAGCTCCAGGAAGAGCTCCGTCAGCTCGCCACCGTCGACGAGCTGACCCGGCTCGCCAACCGCCGCGGCTTCTTCGCGCTCGGAGAGCATCAACTCCTGGTCGCGGCCCGGACGCGGCGGCCGTCGCCCTGCTGTTCGTCGACGTGGACGGCCTGAAGAACGTGAACGACGAGCTCGGCCATTCGACGGGCGACCTGTTGCTGAAAGAGGCGGCCGACGTGATCCGCGAGACGATCCGCGTGTCGGATCTCGCGGGGCGGCTCGGAGGCGACGAGTTCTGCGTGCTCCTCATGGGCGACCCGGAGCTCGACCCGAGCGCGCGCGGTGCGAGCGGCTCCGCCAGACGACCGCCGCCACAACGCGCGTCCCGGGCGGCAGTTCCACATGTCGCTCTCGATCGGCGTCTCCGCCCTTCCCCCGGGTCGCTCCGTGACCCTCGAGGAACTGATCGACGCCGCGGACGAGGGGATGTACGAGGACAAGCGCGCGAAGCGCGAGTCCGCAGGCCGTCTGGTCCATCTAGAGCCGGTCCGGACGGCAGGAAGACCGCCAACAGAGCTCAAGATTCCCCCTCCGGGGTTTGAGATCGCTCGGCTGCGGGCACCGGACCGCGGATGTCCGGGCCTTTCACGCTCAAGTCCCGTGCCCTAGCAAGCCGATACCCGAAACCAGGTAGTGAGACCGAATCCGGCGCCTCTCGGATCCTCGGGCGCAAAGGGGATGAGAGCTTCATGAGGAAGACATTCATCGCGGTCGTGCTGGTGGCGCTCGTCGCGCTGGTCGTAGGGCCGGCCACAGCCGGTGGCGGCTCCAAGGGGTCGAGGTATGCCGGCTCGGTCTGGGCAACGCCGAACGTGCTTCACGCGGGTGACGCGTTCACCGTCGCGGGGTGCAACTACAGCACCGACCTCGGAAACGTAATCATCGGATTCACGGGCGGGTCGTGGGGATCAGCGCTCGATGCGGGTGGCTGCTTCACGATCACCGATATCCCCGCCCTGTCTGGCGACACGCTGCCGGACGGCACCTACGAGGTCACCGTCTCGCAGCTCGTCGAGAGGCAGGTGGAGGGAGACCGGCGAGACATACGTCACGGTCGTGAGCTAGACAGGACTCGATAGAAGGATAGAAGGGGGCCGGCTTTCGCCGGCCCCCTTCGTGCTTTCAGCGATCCGCCTCCTACGGGTCGACGTCGATGATGCAGGTGTACACACCCGGTGGGAGCGTCGACGTTCCGTTCCCGAACGTCTCGTCGCTGTCGTCGTAGACGGGCGTGGTTTCATTGTCGGCGCTTCCGTTCTCCGACACGGCTGGGATCACGGTCGTTCCCTGCTTGCAGACGATCTGCGAGGCCGTGACTCCCGGACCTCCGAGTGATGTGACCTTCACCTGGATCGTCGAGAGCGGGGTGTTCTCGAAGGTCTTGACCACCGGTGAACCAGCGCACGTCGTGTTCGTGCTGATGACATGCGTCTGGTCAGCCGCTCCGGCGTAGCCGGTCGGGGCCAACGACTCGTGAACGTAGTACTGAGTCGCCGCCGCGTTGAACGGCAGGTTGCCGAAACAAGTGGAAGCCTCGGTCGATGCTCCGCTCCCACTTATCGTGGTCAACTGCTGATTCTTGACTTTCGTGTCAGCCGGCACGTCCGGAGTACCAGGCGTGACGGTCTTCTGCAGCCCGGCCAAGCCGTTCGACTCCTGCCAGATCTCGAAACCCGCTCCAGCGAGCGGCGCCTTGCCGGAGGCACAGCCGTCCGGGGGTGTCGCCGAGGAGCAGTTCTTGTTCTTGGCGACCTTGACGACCTTGATAGCACCGAGCTGCTGCTCGTTGATGTAGAGACAGGTCACCGACCCACCACCAGCCAGCGTGATGCTTGCCGTTCTGGTAGCCGACGACGTCGTGTCCGGCGTCGCGCTCGTCCGGCACCTGTCGAGTCACAGTCGAGGCTCTTGAACGCGAACCCCGTTGGATCCGTCGCAGACTCGGACACCGTGTAGCTGCCCGCCGGGACGTTCGTGCAGGTCTGCGTGTTGGCTGGAGAGTTCTGCGTATCTAGCTTGCTGCCCAGGGTCTTCGCCGAGTTGCCGGTGTCGTTCAGGGAGAACGACGTGGGCGTCTCGGTGCCCGCCGTCTGGGTGCACGAGAGCTGCGTCCCGGCTAGGGTCGACGTGAAGCTGAATTCCTGGTTCAGCCCACGCGGGTCCGTCTGCTTGATGATCTTGACCGTGCCGCAGTTCTGGATGATGAAGGGAGCGGGTCCAACCAGGTCCTTCATCTGGGCGGTTCCCGAGTTCCCCGAGCTGCGGCTCACCGCGTAGGCGTTCCCGAAGCTCTCACACTGGCCCACGCCGAAGACATTCGCTGCGGTGAGGTCGATCCCGGCCTCGCCGAACTCATTGAGACCGAGGGTCTCATCGGTGGGCGCGACCCGGTCGAGCGCCGTGCTAACCGTGTTCACCTTCCCCTCGGCGAATCCCCCGGCCGTAAGGTTCACGGCCTGACCCCAGCACGGAGGTGCGTTGTTGGCGATCTCACAGCTCCCGCTGGTCACCCACCGACGGAGGGTCAGAGTGGGGCTGTCCGTGGAGCTTCCTTCGAAGTCGTAGACGATCAACATGTCGCCCGCAACGCGGCGCACGAGCCCACCCGACCCCGCTGGGCAGCCGGGCGTCGGCGTGGCGTTCGCCTTGTTGAACTCGAACCCGATGTGCGCCGAAGGAGACGTTGTGTTCTGTGTGATACGGACCCACGCGAGCTCCAAGAACACGTGATCCTCATTCGGCGTTGCCGGGTCGTTATCGTGGTCCACGGACACGGTCTTGCTCGCGAGATAGACGCGCTTGAGGTCGTCCTTGTTCGGCGCCTTTGCCGTGATCACGCTAGGACAGTCATCGTCTTGCTTCGTGCCCCCGGCGAACCCGGAGTCTGCCGTCGTGGCCTGCCAGTCTTCCAACCCCTTGAACTGCCAGCCACTCACGGTGAGAGGTGCTGTCTGCCGCGACGGTGCGCTTCCCACCGTCCAGGCCGCCGCAGTGAAGGAGTTCCAGTCGGTGAGACTGGCAGGTTCGAGGTTGCCGTCGTCGTCCTCGAATCCGGCCTTGGTACCAACCGGTCCGGCGGACGCTACACCAGCAAGCACCACCAGGACAACAGCGGTAGCGGCAGCCCCGATCGGGAGCCACTTCCGCTTCGTTCGTTGCGACATCATTGTTCCTTTCACTCTTTTCCCCCGAGCGGGGGGCGATCTATCTTCTGGCTTTGCCGCTGCAGTCCGAGTCGCCTTATCGGCGCACCTCCGAGAGTGGGCTCGGATCTCTCAGCTCGGATGCCTCCTTTCGGTCATGGGCGGGCGGCTGCCGCCCCGCAGCTGTTCGGATAAGGATGGAAGAGCGAACGTCGGTCACGTGCGCCCGAGCGAGCACACGTCGACAGGCCAGATATCGACCACGCCGTTCCACCCCACTTCGCGGGAAAAGAAAGGACCCGTTCGATCACCGATCGTGATCACGGGTCCCTCCACCCCCATCTGGGGGATTCCCTGGCCCCCAAACGGGCGACGGCAAATGCCGAAGCGAAGGCGGACGATACCAGGAAGTGCATCTATGAGAAGTAGGCCGTTTGGGGGACACGGAAGAGAAACCCTGAATGTTGGGTAGCGGTTCATCTGAGCGTCACCGAGCGTTTTGCACATGACGGGGGAGGCAACAACCGGAGCAAGCTCCCCGGCGGACGACCTACTGCGGACGCAGGAGCCTCAGATGACGGCTCACGCGGTGGAGAACAGGAGCTCCGCGATCTGGATCCCGTTGAGGGCGGCACCCTTCCGGAGATTGTCGCCGCACGCGAAGAGCAGGAGGGATTCGGCGTGGTCGGGCGCCTGCCGGACCCGCCCGACCAGCACCTCGTCGCGGCCGGCGGCCTCAAGTGGGGATGGGTACACAGCGTTGGCAGGATCGTCGCGGACGGCGACACCCGGAGCCTGCGACAACAGCTCCCGCGCCTCCACCGGCGTGATCGCCCTCGAGAAGCGCGCCAGCAGCGACACGGAGTGACCCACCGGCACCGGGACGCGAACGCAGGTCGCCGCGACATCCAGATCGGCTATGCCGAGGATCTTCCTCGACTCCTGGACGGTCTTGATCTCCTCGCCGGTGGATCCGTCGGCCGCGAACGCGTCGATCTTCGGAAGGACGTTGAACGCCATCGTCTTGCCGAAGACGTCGCCTGCAGGGAGCGCCTCGAGGTCCGGATGGCCCAGCTCCTCGACCCGGTCGTGCAGCTTCGCGATCTGCTCGGCGAGCTCGCGCGTCCCATCCCGCCCTGCGCCGGACACGGCCTGGTACGAGGAGAGCACGAGCGAGCGGAGGCCGGCCGCGCGATGCAGCGGGGCGAGCGCCATCATCGCGACGATCGTCGTGCAGTTGGGGACCGCGATGATCCGAGGGGATCCCTCGAGCGCCTCCGGGTTGACCTCGGGGATGACGAGCGGCACGTCGGGTTCCATCCGGAACGCACTCGACTTGTCGATGCAGACGACCCCGGTGGCGGCGGCCTCTCGCACGAACCCCCGCGCGATCGACGCCCCCGCGGCGGAGAGGGAGAGATCGATCCCCCGCAGCGCGTCGAGAGACAGCTCTTGGACCGTGACGTCGCGGTCGCGGAACGAGATCGTGCGTCCCGCGGATCGGGAGGAAGCCAGGGGCACCAACTCGTCGACCGGGAACGTACGAGACTCGAGGATGCGCAGCATCTCCGTGCCCACAGCGCCCGTCGCGCCCACGACAGCGACCTTCAGCCCCATGCACTCACCCTACCCGCCGAGCCGTGTCGGACGGTTGAGGACTAGCGGAACGTCCACGTGCCGAGGATGGCTTCGAACTCCTCGGCGCGGATGTCGAAGCCCTCGGTGTCGGCTTGGAGCTGCACCCGCCACGCCGAGCCCTCTCGGACGAACACGATCTCGCGGACCTGCTGCTCGACCTGCCCCCCGTCGAGCATGAAATCCCACTGGGCAGCGGGCACGCCGGCGACGCGCCGCTCCACGACCTCACCGACCGTCATCCCGTCCTGTGTGGCGATGTCGCGCGCCGCCTGCACGATCTCCTCCAGACCCTGCCCGCTCTGGAGTTGGATCGCCATGATCCGAACCGTTGACGCGTCGGCCGGCTTGATGAGCTCGTCGTACGGAAGCTCCGCCTGAGCGGCTTCGTTCGTGAGCTCCCATCCCGGCGCCGCGACGCAGTAACCGAATCGAGCCGACTCGACGGTGCTTCGGTCGCACACCCCCGGCCCACCGAGCCACCAGAACCCCGCCACGACGACTCCCGTGAGGACGAGGAGGAGCCCGACGACGACGAGGACCGCCCTGGCCGCGGAGCGGGTCGGGGCCTCCGGCGCGGCCTCCTCGACCTCGGCGTCGCGACCCGGAGGCGGTGGCGGCAGGGAAGGGTACGGATCCATACCCTCTAGTTATCGGCCATCTCGGCCGGAACGTCCAGCCCGAAACGCGCGTGCACGGCCCCGAGTGCGCGCTCGGCGTCCGCTTTCCTTACGACGCAAGAGATCCGGATAGGGGACGTCGAGATCATCTCGATGTTGATCCCCTCGGCCGCGAGGGCATCGAACATGTCCGCCGCCACGCCGGGTTGGCTCTTCATCCCGGCCCCTACGAGCGACACCTTGGCGACCCCGTCGTCGACCGACCACTTCCGCGCCCCCACCTCTTGCGCGATCCCGCCGATCGTAGCCTCGAGGCTCGCGACGTCGGCGATCGGAGCTGTGAACGACAGGTCGGTGGCGCCCTCGTGCGACACGTTCTGCACGATCATGTCCACGCTCACCCCGGCGCTCGCGACCGCCTTGAACAGCATGGCGGCGACGCCGGGCTTGTCGGGCACACCGTCGAAGGTCACCTTCGCCTCGTCGATCTCCAACGCGACCCCCGAGATCAGGACGTCTTCCATCTCATCGTCTACCTCCTGCACCCAGGTGCCGGGTGCCTCGTCGTCGAATGAAGACCGCACGTGGAGGCGGAGACCGCTCCGTCGCGCGAGCTCCACGGAGCGCGACTGGAGCACCTTGGCCCCCGTCGCCGCGAGCTCCAGCATGTCGTCGTAGCCGATCCGCTCGATCAGCCGAGCCTGCGGGACGAGCCGAGGATCCGCGGTCATCACGCCACCCACGTCCGTGTAGATCTCGCAGATCTCGGCGCCGACCGCCGCCGCCATCGCGACGGCCGTGAGGTCCGATCCACCGCGCCCGAGGGTCGTGATCTCGTAGGCGGAAGAGAGCCCTTGGAACCCCGCGATGATCACGACGTTGCCCGCGTCCAGTGCCTCGAGGATCCGCTTGGGCCGTATCTCGATGATCTTGGCCTGACCGTGCGCGGTGTCGGTGATGATGCCGGCCTGCGAGCCCGTGTAGCTGGCCGCGCGGCAGCCTCGCTCGTTGATCGCGATCCCCAGCAGCGCCATCGCGATCCGCTCCCCGGCGGTGAGGAGCATGTCCATCTCGCGCGGGTCGGGCTCGGGCGCGATGTCCTTGGCCATCCGGGCGAGGTCGTCGGTCGTCTGCCCCATCGCCGACACCACCACGATGACATCGTTCCCTGCCTCACGCGCCCGCACCACGCGGTCTGCAACCAGGCGGAGCCGATCGACCCCATCGACGGAGGTGCCGCCGTATTTCTGCACGATGATCGGCATCTCGAGCCGAGCGTAACAGTGCGATCCGAGGCGGCCGGTCAGGCGGGCGGAGGCGTGCCCGTCGCGTCCTCGAGACCGAGCGCCTGCCGGAGGAACCGCACCTGGAGCAGCAGCAGGTTCTCCGCCACGGACTCCTGGGTCGTCATGTGCGTGACGCCTGACAGCGGCACGACCGAGTGGAGACGGCCCGCCTCGGTGAGCGCCCGCGAGAGCCGGAGCGTGTTCGCCACGAAGACGTTGTCGTCGGCGAGCCCGTGGATGAGGAGGAGCGGCCTCACGAGGTTCGGCGCGTCGCTGATCAGCGAGTTCGTCCGATACACCTCCGGCTCCTCCTGCGGGTGCCCGAGGTACCGCTCCGTGTAGGCAGTGTCGTAGAGCACCTGCTCCGCATCCGGTGCGCCGGCCACCGCGGCGTGGAAGACGTCCGGGCGGCGAAGGACCGCCATGGCCGCGAGGTACCCACCGAAAGACCATCCCCGGATGCCGACCCTGTCGAGGTCGAGGAACCCGAAGCGATCGGCGGTTGCGCGAAGCGCATCGACCTGATCTTCCAACACGGGATCGGCGAGGTTCCTGTAGACGGCGTGCTCCCACGCGATGCCACGACCGGGCGTCCCTCGCCCGTCCGCGACGAGGACGGCGAACCCTTGGTCGGCGAGCCACTGCGGCTCGAGCAGCCCCCGACGCGCTTTGACCACCCGGGAGAAGTGGGGGCCTCCGTACGGATCCATGAGCACCGGGAGCGGGGCATCGGGTTCGGCGCCGTCGGGTGTGAACAGGGCGATACGGATCTCTCGGTCGCCGACGATGCCGAACGCCGGCCGTGCGTCGATGACGGGTGATTCGGCGAGTGAGTGGATCTCCGCGGCCGGCACGCCGGCACGGAGAACGCTCACCCGCCGGAGCGACGGTTCCAACAGCTCCGAGACGATCACGGTGACGTCGGCGGCGCGGGCGGCGACGTGAACGCCCGGCTCGGTCGTGAGTCGCTCGGGCACGGCCCCCGCGTCGCCGCCCGCGCCGCGCCAGACGTGAAGCTCCGTAGGGTCCTCGTTCGCGGCGAACAGGACGTCCTCATCGACGTCGAGGACGGTCGCGACCTGGAGCCCGGGCGGTGTCACGGGCCGTCCGTCCAGCGTGAGCCGGCGGGTGTCCTCCGATTCGTCGACGAAGACGAGCCGGCCGTCGCGCAGCCGATCGGGCACCCCGGTGACGACCGTCTGCCAGTGCTCGGCCGTGTCGTCGTGGATGGTCTGCGTCTTCCCCGAGCCGGGGTCGACCTCGAGCACGAGCCAACGCGTCTGGTCGCGTGACAGCACGAGCAGGGTGAGTGGGCATCGATCGTTCCACGTGACGTTGACGAGGTACGGGAACCCCTCGCGGTCCCAGTCGATGTCGACACGCCGTCCGTCGAGCCGGAACACCGAGAGCGAGACGTCCGCGTTGGCGGTCCCCGCCTGGGGGTAACGGACAGCGCGCGGTGGCGTGGCCGGATCCACCGGCGACGAGATGTACCAGGTGCGGACCCGGCGCTCGTCCACGCGGGCCGCCACGATCTGCTCGCCGTCCGGTGACCACCAATACCCACGATGCCGCTCGAGCTCCTCGGAGGCGACGAACTCCGCCACCCCCCAGAGGATGTCGGGATCGTCGTCGCGCGCGAGCACGCGGCTCGACCCCCCATCCACGTCCTGGACGTGGAGGGTTCCGTCCACCACGTAGGCGAGGCGGCGCCCTCTGGGGTCGAGTCGCGCATCGAAGGCACCTTCGGCGGAGCCGTCAAGAGACCGGGCGCTCCCGTCGACGAGATCCGCCACATGGACGCGTCCACCGACGACGAACGTCGCGAACGTCAGACCGAGGTTCGCGTCATAGGTCGTGATCCCGGTGAGCTGCTCGCGCATGCGCTCCCGGCGATCGCGCTCCTCCTGGGTAAGGTGCTCCTCGCCGTCGGCCGCCGGGTCGAAGATCGAGCGTTCCTCTCCCGAGGCCATATCGAGCACCCACAGACAGCCCTCGGGGTCGTTCCCCGATCGCGAACGGATGAACGAGACACGCGAGCCGTCCTCGGCGATGCGGAAGCTGCGAGGCGCGCCCAAGGTGAACCCTCGTGTCCGTGCCTTCTGTCGTGGGAACGAGTCCTTCGCCAACCGCGCCTACCCCCTGTCACAGCTGCTCCGTTCGGGGCATGGTACGGGTGGAACACCACATCGGAACCAGCAATCGGAGACGAGTGGAGGACCAGCGCAGCGATAGCGAGCTCCTCACGGCGTCGGCGGCAGAGCCCGGCGTGTTCACCGAGCTGTACCGCCGCCACGCCGAGGATCTCCTCCGCTACTTCGCCCGGCGAACGCTCGACCCCGAAGCGGCGGCCGAGCTCACCGCCGAGACGTTCGCGCAGGCCTTCGCGTCGAGGACGACCTATCGAGACACGGGAGCGAACGGCGTGGCGTGGATCTACGGAGTGGCGAGACACCAGCTCGGCCGGTTCTTCCGGTCGGGACGGGTCGACCGAGCGGCGCGGCGGCGCCTCGGGATGCCGGAGCGCGATCTTCCACCCGAGGACTACGAGCGGATCGAAGACCTCGTGGACTTCGGTCCGATCCGAGGCGCGATCGCGGAGGCGATGCAGACGCTCCGTGAGGATCACCGCGAAGCCCTCCGCTTCCGCGTGATCGAAGAGCTCCCCTATCCGGAGGTCGCGCGACGTCTCTCGTGCAGCGAGGCGAACGCGCGACAGCGCGTGAGCCGAGGACTCAGGCGCCTGGCCCTGGTGCTTCAGGAACAAGGGTTGCACCCGGCCGTGGAGAAGGAGTCATGAACACGAACATCAAGTACCTGCAGCAGCTGGAGACCGACCTCAAGGATGCGGCCGCCCGCGAGGCGTCCGGGTCGAACGCGGCGACGCCGGCTCGGCGCCGAACCGGCCAGACGTGGATGAAGGTCGCCGGCATCGCCGCCGCGTTCATCGTCGTCGCCGGCGCGATCGGTTTCGTCGCTGGTGGCGGCAGCGACGACGGAGCGAGTCAAGCGAGCGGCGACAGCTTCCAGAAGGTCGGCGACGCCGTGGCGAGCGACGGCGGCTCCGGAGTAGCCACTGGAGCAGCGCCGATGCCGTCGCCTGCTGACCCGTCGTCCCTGCCCGGGCTCGACGAGGAGCGGGCCGGCTACGTTCTCGACTCGGATGCGGAGCTGGGGTCTTGGAGATCAGCAGTGGGCCGTCAGCAGCAGGATCTCTCCAAGATCGTTCGGGATGGGCGAATCGGCATCGTCGTTCCCGACGACGGGTTCGGCGAAGCGGTTGGCGACCTGACTTTCATCGCGGAGCAGCACCGCGGCTTCATCCTCTCGTCCGAGACGCAGAACGACCGGTCCGGGACGTTCGTCCTGCGGATCCCGGCCAGGCGGTTCGAACGAGCACTCGCGGACGTGCGCGGGCTCGCCTTCCGGGTCCGGTTCCAGCAGATCCGTGGCGAGGACGTGACGGCCGAGTTCATCGACTCGCAGGCACGACTCCGCATCCTCCAGGCGCGGAGAGCGCTCCTGTTCGACCTGTTCCAGCAGGCGGACACCACCGAGGAGATCCTCAGGATGTCGGGGCAGCTGGACGACGTCCAGCTCCGCATCGAGCAGATCCAGGGTCGGCTGCGGTTCATCAACGACCAGGTGTCCGTCTCGACCCTCCGCGTCTCGATGCAGGAGCGCAATGCACCCAAGAAGGTCACCGAGACCGACGTGGATAACCCCGACCTCGGCTCGTCGTTCGACCTGGCCGTGCAAGGGTTCCTTCGGATCGTGGGCGCGGTGATCATCGGGCTCGGCTACCTGATCCCGATCACCGTGCTGGGCGCCCTCGTGTGGCTGGCCGTCTGGCTCTTCCGGCGCCGGCGCGCCACCGCCTGATCAGACCTCGCGCCGGCCCTCGATCGCCTGCGAGAGCGTGACCTCGTCCGCGTACTCGAGGTCACCGCCCACGGGGAGACCGCTCGCGAGCCTCGTCACGCGGATCCCGGCCGGCTTCAACAGGGCCGCCACGTACATCGCAGTGGCGTTCCCCTCGAGGTTGGGATTGGTCGCGAGGATCACCTCGGTGACGTGATCGCGCTCGACGCGGTTCAGGAGCTCCTGGACCCGGAGATCGTCGGGGCCGATCCCGTCGAGCGGGCTGATCGCGCCGCCGAGGATGTGATACCGGCCCTTGTGCAGCGCCGCCTTCTCGATCGTGGCTGCGTCCTTGGGTTCCTCGACGACGCAGAGCAGGGTGCGATCCCGCGACTCGTCCCGACAGATCCGGCAGAGGTCGCCCTCCGCGACATTGCCGCACTCGCGACAGAACGCGATCCGGTCCTTCACCTGCACGATCGCGGCGGCGAGGCGCTTGGCATCCTCCGGCGTCGCCTTCACGAGCCAGAACGCCAGGCGCTGCGCTGACTTCGGACCCACGCCGGGCAGGCGCGCCAGCTCGTCGATCAGCTCCTGGATCGGACCCTCGTACATCGGGTCATCCCTCGGGAGCGTCGGATTCGTCGGCCGGCGTGGCACCGAGGACGTCCTTGAGACGCTTCAAGGCTTCCTCCTCGCTCGGTTCCTCGGCCTCCTCGACGTACGCGGCAGCGGCGGGCTCCGTGCCACCGGCATGCGCCTCGCGCGTCACGCTCTCGATCCGCGGACGGATCCCGAAGAGGTCGCTCAGCGCCGCCTGCAGCTTGTCGGCGCGGCTGGCAACCTGCCGCAGGTTGTTGCGGAACGAGGGAGGGAACGCGAGCTCGAGGGTCTCGCCGTCGAACGTCGCCGGCGTCGCGCTCTCCAGCAGCGCCCGGAGCACCGGCTGCCCGATCTGGCTGAGGTGATCGAGCAGCGAGGGCCACTGACGGCGCAACATCGTGACATCGACGCTGTCCGCCGACGCCGCATGCGGCACATCGGCAGCCGCCGGGGCCAACTCGACGGGCACCTGGGCCGCCGGGGACTCGGCGGGCGGCGCTGCCACCTCGGAGGCTGCCGGGGTCGCCTCGGCGGGGACCTCGACGCCGGAGGGCGGTTGACTCGAGGCCGAAGCTGTCTCCGAGGGTACGAGTGCCGGCGTTGGGTCCCCGACGCGCGCGGCCCCGGCGGCCTCGGCCGAAGGAACGACGGACGCCGGGTCGACGTTGGCCAGTCGCTCGAGGCGCTCCAGCCGTGCCAGCGTCCCCGCGGGCGACGGATCGGTCTCCGGGATGGTCGCCCGCACCAGGGCGAGTTCGAGGGACAGGCGCGGCGAGGTGGTCCAGCGCATGTCGTTCTGTGCCGCCAGCAGCAGCTCGATCACACGGGCGAGCTCGGCGGAGGAGAACTTCTCGGCCTGGATCCGGAGCCCTTCGTAGCCGTCCGCGGGGATGTCGAGGAGGTCTTCCTGCCCAGGGGCCGTCTTCACGAGCAGCAGGTCACGGAAGTGGGCGAGCGTCTCGTTGGTCACGTTGCGCAGGTCCTGTCCGTCTTGGACGAGGCGGTTGATGATCTCGAAGGAGCTCCGTGCGTCGCCGACGGCCACGCCGTCCGCCAGCTCGACCTGCACCTGGCTGCGTGGAGCCCCCAGCAGCGCCTGGATCGCGGCATCGTCGACCTTCTGTCCGCCGAGTACCCCCGCCTGATCCAGCAGCGACAGCGCGTCGCGGGCGGATCCCTCGGCGTGTCGGGCGATCGCGTGGGCCGCGGAGTCATCCAGCGTCACTCCCTCGGACGCGGCGACCTTCTGGAGCAGCTCCGAGAGCCCCTCCATCGTGTGCCGACGGAAATCGAAGCGCTGGCAGCGGCCGACGATCGTCGCCGGCATCTTGTGCGGCTCGGTGGTGGCGAGGACGAAGCGGACGCCGGGCGGCGGCTCCTCGAAGACCTTCAGGAGCGCGTCGAACGCCTCACGGGACAGGCGCTGGGCCTCGTCGATGATGTAGACCTTCTCTCGGCCCTGCACCGGCGCGGTGGGCGCCTTCTCGCGGAGCTCGCGTGCATCCTCCACACCGCCGTGAGACGCCGCGTCGATCTCCACTACGTCGAGGTGTGTGCCGTCACGGATGGCCACGCACTGATCGCAACCGCCGCACGGCTCCGCGGTCGGCCCGGTCGCGCAGTTGACCATCTTGGCCAGGATCCGAGCGGTAGAGGTCTTGCCGGTTCCGCGGGGGCCACAGAACAGGAAGGCGTGGTGGAGACGGCCGTCGCGGATGGCGCCGGTGAGCGCACGCACGACGTGATCCTGGCCGAGGACCTCGGCCGGAGTCTGCGGCCGATACCTCCGGTAGAGCGCCTGGTGTTGCCTGTCCTCCGCCATCTCCCTCGCTCCCTACCCCCACCTACACAAAGGTGTGACCGTGCACCCACCGTCGACGCCACGAGACTCGGTCGCTACCCGACAGCGGAGCTCCAGCCGGGCTGGCCCACGGCACCCGCCGGTTCACGCTTAGGGCTGCTTCCTTCCGGACCTGACCCGGTTCGCGTTCCGGCGTCGCGTGGGACCCGACCTTCATCGCTCCGTGCCGGGGCGCTCCGGACCTCGCGGGCCTCGGGCGGGGATTCAGCCCCGCTGAAGCGGATCGCGGGTACAGGGCACCGCTAGCTCCCCGCCTAGCACGGTCACAGAACCGAGTATACGAGGGCCCTCCGACGAGCCATCCGGCGCCTATCCCGGCCCGTCGACGTTGGTGAGCGGCTCGCCCTGCCCCGCCCGCACCACCACCACCGTGCCTTGCTCGGTCGAAGGGTTGCTCTCGCGGTGCACGACGCCCTTCCCGACGAAGACGAAGTCACCCGGGCCTGCATCGAAGGTCTTCTCGCCGGCCGACCCGAACTCCATCCGAAGCGATCCCGTGAGGACGTAGATCGCGCTTTCGTACTCGCCGTGGTGATGCCATCCGGAAACCATCCCGGCGTCCGTCCGCGCGAGGCCCGCCCACATCCCCGCGGTCTGCACGGCCCGCTCGCGGAGGATCCCCGGTGTCGGCTGGTCCTCCGCCCGCTCACCGGGCGTGACTCGGTAGATCGTGCTCATCCGACTCCTCCCGGCCCACTTTGTCCCATGATGCCTCGCGAGCGGGAACCGCGCTCGGCCGGTGGTCGTCCAACCCCCGTTCAGCCGGACGGGTGCGGGAGCGCCGCCCCGCTCCCTTCCCCTACAAGGAGGACCTGATGGCGATCACCACACGGGCTCGGATGGCCTTGTTCCTTTCGATCGCTGCGCTCCTCGTCGCGGGGATCGCGGGCGCCCAGTACGTCGGCGCCAGCTCACGACCGGTGGCCGGATCGGAACCCGGATCCGGCGGCGGAGGAGACGGGGTCGCCGGCATCTGCATCGCACCGGACGCGCCCGAAGCTGGCCGCGAGGGTCCGCCCCCGTCGGCGGACGAGTGCAACGACACGATCGACAACCCAGTTATCGTCGATCCCGGCGACTGCGGTGAGAAGGTGAGCGGCACCGGTCCGGACGCGGTCGTCAGCTTCACGCCCTGTCCCGGTGACGAAGAACCCGTCGTCACCGATCCCTACGACGGAGCCCAGAAGGTCGAGCCGACGCCCGGCATGTCGGGCGTCAACCCGACGGCATTCGACAAGGCCGTCGTCGGCAAGGACGGCACCACCCTCACGATCTTCTTCTGGAGCGGCGTCGAGCCCTGCTACGTCCTCGATCACGTCGATGTCGACGCCGGCACAGACGCCATCACCGTCACGCTCTTCCAAGGCCATGACGCGAGCGCCGGCGACGTCGCGTGCATCGACATCGCGCTCCTCAAGAAGGTCGTCGTGCAACTCGACGAGCCGGTTGGGGATCGGCGCATCGTGGACGGCGCCGCGTAGGCCGACACGCTGCGGTTGGAGCGGGCGGCCCGAAGGGCCGCCCGCCCTCATCGTTTGGCCGCCCAGACCTCCCACCGGGAGACCGGCAGGAACCCGAGGTCTTCGTACATCCGCTGCGCCATGTCCGATGGCTGCAGCCACGCGAGATCCGTCCGATCGTCGAACGCGCGAGCCGCGCGGATCGTGAGGGCCGCGCCGATCCCGCGACGACGAGCGGACTCCACGACACCCACGCCGAAGATCCCGACGGTGTCGTGGAGCAGATACGCCGACGCCTCGCCGACGGGCTCGCCGTCGATCCAGGCGGTGAACATCCGGACACGTGGGTCCAGCAGCATCTTCCGTCCGACGAATCCCTCGGCGATCTCCGGCGGCGTTCCGAACGTCGCCACCTCCACGGTGCGCACGGCCTCCAGATCGGGCTCCTCCCGCACCTCGCGGATCTCGACGTCCGTCGGTACGACCTCGGCGGGCAGGAGCCCGATCGTTGCCGCCATCGTGGGCCATGCCTCGACCCGGTGCAGCCCCGCCGCTCTGATCGCGGCCTCCATGCGCGGATGCCTGCCGACCTCGATCTCGATGCCGAAGAAGGGGTGACCCCGGGACCGGAAGACCGCTCGAGCTTCATCGAGCGCGGCCGCCGGATCGTCCGGCTCCCGGATCACACGCGTCCCGTTCAGCTCGGGTGCAGGGAGGTTGGAGAAGGCGACGAGGAGACCCGCGACCTCGACGACCTCGCCTCCTTCGACGACCTCCGCGCGAACACGTTCTCCTTCCAGGCCCGCTGCGACGATGCGGTCGGCGAGGTCCACCCGGGCATGCTCCCACGCGGCTACCCTGCCGCGATGCTGCCGATCCGCTCCGTGATCGTCGACTTCGACGGAACCGCGTGCCTGCACGACGTCGGTGTGGATCTGTTGGAGAGGTTCGGCGAACGGAGCGACACGCTCGCCGGGATCGATCGCGCCTTCGACGCAGGCGAGGTCGGCCTCCGTGACGTGCTCGTCGCTGAGGCCGCCTCGCTCCGCGGCGACGATCGAGAGCTGATCGCGTTCGCTCTCGAGCACTGTCCGCTCGATCCCACGTTCGCACCGTTCGCGATCTGGATGGCGGCCGAGGGGCTCCCGCTCACGATCGTCTCCGACGGCTTCGGGCTCCACGTCCGGCCGATGCTCGCAGCGGCCGGACTCGCCCATCTCCCCGTCGTCACGAACACGTGGGATCGTGGCTCCCTCATCTTCGGCGCTGCCCATCCGACCTGCGTCGGATGCGGTACCTGTAAGAAGCAGGCCGTCGAACACGCCCGCCGGACCCACGGGCCGGTGGCGTTCGTGGGCGACGGCGTGAACGAACGGTTCGGAGCTCGATACGCGGACGTCACGTTCGCGAAGGACGAGCTCGCCGAGCATTGTCGCGGGGAGTCGATCCCTTTCCTCCCGTATGAGGACTTCGACGACATCCGGGATGCCCTCGATCGGCTCGACGCTCTCCCGGGACCGGTCGGAGGAGAGCCCTGTCCCGGTTGGCGAGTGCTGGCATGAACGTCCCCGAGGGTGTCACGGCACGTCCGCTCACCGACACGGACCTCGACGCCACGGTCGCGATGGTGAACGCCTGCGAGCTGCGCGACACCGGAGAGCTGATGCTGGAGCGGGCGGATCTCCTCGCAGATGCCGGCGCGGATGGGTTCGATCCGACAGCCGACTGGGTGGGCGTCTTCGACGGCGACCGGATCGTTGGTTGGGCGATGGTCGTCGAACGGCGGCGTGCATTTGTTGACGTCCATCCCGACGTCCGCGGCAGCGGCGTCGGCACCTGGCTTCGGACGTGGACAGAGGATCGGGCCCGAACGATCGGCTCCGACAGCGTCGGTCAAACGATCGACGATCGTCGCTCGGACGTCACCACCATGCTGACCACGGCGGGGTACGCCCCTCAGGGAACTTCGTGGATCCTCCGCATAGATCACGAGGACCGGCCTCCGCTGCCTGAGCCGCCCGACGGCATCCAGCTCCGCGCCTTCCTTCCGGATGACGAGGACGACGTCCTCGCGATGTTCGAGCGGTCGTTCTCGGAGTGGCCCGGCCGGGAGCCGACGCCGCTCGGGAGCTGGCGCTCGATGGTGACCCGGAGGGAGGGGTTCGAGTCCGAGGACCTCGTGCTGGCCGTCGCGAACGGGCGGATCGTCGGTGGCGCCTTCCTGATCGACGCCGACGAGATCTGGGTCGACAAGCTCGCCGTCGCCCGTGAGTTTCGCCATCGCGGGATCGCCCGCGCGCTGCTGCAGACCGCCTTCGTGCGATCTTTCGATCGCGGCTACGCGTGGACCACCCTGTCGACCGATTCGAGGACGGGGGCGTTGTCCTTGTACGAGCGGATCGGGATGCGGATCCACCGATCTTTCACGCAGTACGGTCTGGATCTCTCGTCCTGAGACTTCCGGAGGAGCGGTGGCCGAGGGATTCGAACCCTCGAGGGAGTCAACCCCCCTACACGCTTTCCAGGCGTGTCCCTTCGGCCGCTCGGGCAGGCCACCGGAACGAGTCTACCGATGCGATCTCCCGAGCCGATCAGGCCGTTCGCGTCGCGATGAGCGCCGCGAACCTCGTCTGGCCGGTCTGCGTGAGATGGAAGCCGTCGGCCGCGAACCACGAAGGGTGGTCGCGGCTGTGGTGGAACCAGTCGATGAGCTCGGTGTTGGCGCGCCGTTGCGCGCACGCCGCCAGTCGCTCGTTCTGGATCCTCCGGTACGAGCGCGGGATCCTCAGGTTCACGAGATAGACCGTCCGGCTCGAACCGGCGATCTCGGAGACCCGGTCGCAGTCGGCAGCCTGGATGAGGATCCCGTTGTTCCCCAGATGGACGATGACCTTCCTCCTCAGCCTGCCCTCCGCCTTCAGCCGCCGGACGAGCGGTACGGCATCACGGAACTGGCGTGACACCGTCGCGTTCACCCTGATCCCCCGCGCCGTGAGCTCTTCCTTGGCGCCGAGCATCACCGAGTCGCCTATCGCGTACCGACTCGGTGGGATGCCGGCGCCGGCAAGACCCGCCGTCACGAGGGTCATCGCGGGGAGGACGAGGGCGAGGATGACGCCGAGCCGGCGTGTGGTGCGCATCTCCGCAAGGGTAGCCATAGAGACGGCCTCGAGGAGCAGCCAGGGACCGAGCGCGACGCGACTCACCACTGGAATCTCGATCGACCGAACCCGCGCTGACGCCGCTCGATGTCGGTACCCATCACGCGGAGCCTGCGCCTGAAGGATCGCAACCCGACGATCGGCGGCAGGGATCGAAACGCAGCGAGAACCGAGCCGGGGTACGCTCGCGCGCGTGGGCGTCAAGCGATACGCGAAACGCAGCGTCGTTTCAGCCGGTCGGCTCCTCTCTCGGCCTGATCCTGCCACCCGGCGAGTGATCCTTTCCTATCACTCCGTCCATCCGAAGAGACCGTTCGCATCAACCAAGCCAGATCTGTTCCGGGAGCAGATCGAATGGTTGAGGGAGCACACTCGAGTGCTCTCATTGCGCGACGTCATCGATGGCGCTGGCGTCACCGGATGGCAGACCGACGGTCGCTCTCACGTTCGACGACGGGTACGAAGACAACCATTCTCATGCCCTTCCCATCCTCATGGATCTCGACCTCCCGGCGACGTTCTTCATCACCGTCGGGTTTCATCGAGATGGATCCGATGGTCCTTCACCGCTTCGCACGGCTCTGGGGATGCGGCCTCGATGACGTGGTCCCGCTGACGCTGGGGACAAGTCGACGATCTTCGCAGCTCAGGTATGGAGATCGGATCCCACTCGTACAGCCACGGGAACCTCGCGAACATGACGTCTGCGCAAGCGGAGCATGAACTGCAGGGATCTCGTGACGTCATCCGAGAACGACTGGGAGACACCGTCGACCTGTTCGCATATCCCTTCGGGAAACCACGGGTCCACTTCACCGCAGCCACCGTCGAGATGGTGAAGGCCGCTGGTTATCGCGCGGCGGTGGCCGTCACCTCACGCTCCATCAAGGATTCCGACTCTCCGTACCGCATCCCTCGGTTCTTCGCTGACGGGGACACCACGACGAAGCTCGAGGACAAGGTGCGCGGAGCGTACGACCCGATCGGATGGTGGCAGGAGCATGCTCCACTGAAGCTCATGGCCATCGTTTCACGCCCAGACTTCGAGAAGTGACCGCTCCGAGCGGCCATATCCCTGCGAAACGGGCCCTCCGGCCCCGCTCCGGTGAGGGCGGGTCGAGGAACCCGTTGGATGGCGGAGGCGGCGTGATTTGCGCAACCCCTTTGACCTGCGACTTTGCAGGAGAAGTGTGAGGGGTGGTGAGGGGTGAGGGGCAAGAGAAGGACCCCGCCTCCGCCCGGTGGTTCTGCTGGTGGGGCGGCGGAGACGAGGTCCGTGTTACCTGTGTCGGCGCTGCTCGTGTCTAGCTGGACTCGACCAGCTGGAGCGTCACGGCCAGCGGGACGCTCGGCTGACTAGAGCACGACTGTGGCGCGTTCGCCGCGATCGTGACCTGGAGGTCCTGGACGTAGACGATGTCTCCCGCGCTGTTCATGAGGCCGGGATTGACACCGGTCGGATCGTCCTGGAAAGCCCGCGACTGCCCGGCCGGGATCGTGATGAGCCCGGCGCAGGGACCGGACGACACGACTCCGGCGTTCGGCCCGGTGGTGATCCCGGAGTAGGACCGGCTGTCCGTCCCGGTCACGCGGAACGTGGCAAGCTCCGTCGTCCCCGCGTCCTGGAAGTCCAGCCCGCCGACGAGCTCGACCGTATTGACGGCGTCCGGGCTTGACGTTGTCACGGTCACGGTCCCTGTCGCGTTCCGCGACCACGCCGCGAAGGCGATCCCGGCGACGAGGAGCCACATGCCCGCGAGGATCGCGACCTTCCGTACACGCCTCCGGGGAGCCGGGGCGCTGTATGCGAATGCTGCCTCCATGTTCCGTTCTCCTTTGTGGTGTCCCGCCTACGGCGAGACGAGCTGAGCGGCGATGTAGCCCGCGGCGACAGCGGAACCGATGAACGCCGCCCACGTGCCCAGGCGACGTGCGAAGGCCATCTCGATCACCTCCCTTGCGTTCCCGAGAGGAAGCCGAGTCACCGGCCCCACCACCCCGTCAGCTTCCCGACGAGCGTGGCGGTGAGACTGCGCTTCGCGTATGACCCGACGCGGCCCTTCTTGACCGCGGTCAGGATTCGCACAGCGCGGAGCAGGTGATAGAGCGAACTGGACGCGCTCATCAGAAGTCAGCCCGGCAGCGGAAGACGACGCGATCCGGCTCGAACACGACGAGCCGCAGGTGCGCGGCCGTGTCTTCCGCCCATCCGTGCTCACAACGGATGACGACGCGCTCAGGGAAGTAGCCCGGGCCGGAGACCTGTGAGTAGCGGGCTCGGTTGTCCGACGCCAGCGCGTGGAAGGCACGCAATACGACCCACCCGATCGCGAGTGCGAACACGACGGCGAGCACGAGCAGGGCCCCGCCCAGCATGGCGGTGGGGTCACTGTCGCGGCGGGTCACCGAGCCACCGCCAGACGCTCGCCGAGAAACTCCATCTGGCGCGCCTCCAGATCGGCGATGTCCCCGGCGACGTCCTCCAGGTCACTGGCGATCAGCCGCAGGCCACACGCGAACCCGAGTTCCAGGGTCGTGGTCGCGCGAGCCTCTAGCGAGGACGCGGCGCTGCGGATCGCGCGCGGGTCGTGCAGGGCGTACGCCTCGACGTGTCGTGACGCTAGTTCGAGTCCCTCCGCGTACGAGGCCTTTCCTTCCGCTGCTAGGAGCATGATGACCCGCCCTTCCCTGACGTAGTGGCTACCGGGGTACACGGTACCCTGTACAGGCGGAAGGTGACAAGTACCCCGGTACATGATTGCAACGGAAGGGCGCCGAGTTGACCATCGAACGACCGATGCCGAGACCCCGCGTTCAACTGGATGATGCCGACCGAGCCCGAATCAGCGAGCTACACCGGGCCGCGGTCCAGGCGGATCAAGAAGCCGAGCGCCGACGACGCGCCTACCGGGCCGCGTGCAGGCGGCTGGCGAAGAAGTACCCGGTAGCAGCGATCGCTCGTGCCCTCGGGGTCACGCCACGCGCGGTGTGGAAGGTCCTCGGAAAGTAGCGGCCGCCGTACCTAGAACGGGGTAACTTTCGACCCTGTTGAGCACACGGTTCCTAGCCCGATCGGCGCGGATCGTGCTCGACGGCGCAAGCGGCTACAAAGGAACTCATAGCAGAGCAATGTCTGGACCCGGACACCACTAGATGTAGCGTTCGCGAGCGTCTACAAGGACTCCATAGGTAGGGAGTCCGTTCTCCGGAAAGTGGGTTTGTCCGGACCGCTAGATGTAGCGGTCCCCACCGCCTCTTCATGGATGTACCCGGGTATACTGTACGGAGTAGAAGGTGAGCGCCTAGCCGGGCGCGCAACTGAGAGGAACACCCGCCATGGACACAACAGGAGTTGAGTACCACCCCACCGACCGCGAACGTGCCGAGGACGAGGCTTGGCTGGCAGCCGTTGGCAGGAGCGTCACGGACCACCCACGATCCCAACTGCGGATTGGACGAGCCGGAACCTGCCGAGGGGGCGAGCCGGAAAGCCGCTCTGATAGAGGCATCGCACGCGGCCCGACACGGCCCCGAAGGTGGGCTGCGGGCCGCTGCCGCGCGCAGTATCACGACCAGGTCTTCGACCGGAACGGCTCGGGCAACCCGGTTCAGTTTGGCCAACAGTTCGGTTCCAGCGCTGGGGAGCGCTTCCGTACTGCCTACCCGCTGACGAGGCGATGGACAACGGCTTCGAGCCGGGGTTCATGAACACCCGGCACGAGCAAGCCCCGGCCGAGGATGAGAACACGGCCGAGCTCGAAGATGATCACGCCTCCTACGCTCGTGATCGCGGCGTGTACGTGCAGGACCCGACCGGGTTTATCGGGGATGATCTAGACGCCGACACAGACGGACGTCCCTACCGGCAGCACGGCTTTCCGGCGGTGGAGTCGGGGCTTCGCGGGTACTGGTACGGAACGTCGCGAAAGCCCCGGCCCAAGCTCCCGGCTCCCCTTGCAGGTGCTCACGCCGAAGCAGCGTGCAGCCGTCGAGGCCTACCTAGAGAACGGCACCGAACGGGCTGGTGCGGAGGCGTTGGATGTACCCAGGCGAACGTTCCGTGACCGACTCGACAGGGCCGTCACGACGATGGCCGTAGCCTCCGTGCTGGGCGTCGGGCAACAAACACGCCCGGCTGACTCTATTGGGGGGAAGGGGAGCGGCGCCTTGAGCGCAAGCTGAACCGACCCCCTCGCGCGACGACCGCGCCGCACCCTTGGCGGGTGTTCCCGGCGTTGGAGTCGCGTCCCGGCGCAGCGGCGGCTACCGCTCGACGCCATCCGCTGATCCGCCCGGGGCCGTGGTTTGCCTGCGGCTCCGGGCGTCAGGATCGCCACCCGGTTTGCGGGAGACCGCGGCTCCTCGTGGCAACCCATCCCACACCAGCTTTCCGGCGGAACCACGGCGGCCACTGGCCGGTCCGTCCGCCGGATCATCCTCCGCGCCGACAAGGTGCGGTGAACAACCTCCGGTAACGGAGGGCGGGAGTGATGCCCCGCAGTGACGCGTCCGCGCGTCCGTCCTGAGTGGACAGAAGGTGTCGTGGGGGCCGAGAGGCCCCCTGGCACCCTCGCCTCGGGACTTGCATCGCATCACTTCACTCAGGACGTCCCCGAAAGCTTCCGGGCTCTCGTTGACGTCTATCCGTCAATGAGGGCCCTTTCTGCATTTTCGGCCCGGAGAGGAACCACCATGGACAGCATCACGTCGCTACTCGAACTTGACACGGACTTGGACCAGCTCATGGACGACTTCGACGCCGGGTTCGAGATGGCCAGCACGATCGAGCCACGCTCGCCCGAGTGGCATTGGCGCCGCCGGATCGTGAAGAACGCGGTCAATATCGTTGCCGGGGAGCAGGGTCTCGGCAAGTCACAGTTCGGCACGCTCCTCGCGTCAGAGGAGTCGCACAAGGGTGGCCCAGAAGATCCACACTATTCGCTGATCCTCTCCGGCGAGGAAGACAAGAACACCGTGATCGTGCCGCGGCTGATCGCCTACGACGCGGACCTGACCCGCGTCGCGATCATGAACGAGGACCTCGGTCTGTTGCTGACGCCGGATCACATGGACCGCCTGTACGGCTACATCATGACGGTCGGTGCCACGCTCGTGGTCATCGACCCGGTGACGGCTTTCCTCAGCAGCAAGACCGATTCCTACAAGGACGACAACGTGCGCGCGGTGTTGAAGGTGCTGCGCGCGATCGCCTCGGCTGCGAGGTGCACATTTGTCTTGGTGATGCACACGAAGAAGGGCAACGAGCGCGTCGCCGTCAACATGGTCGGCGGGTCTATCGGGTGGACGGCTGCACCGCGGTCGGTGTTGATCCTGACACGTGATAGAGACGGCGAGTTCAAGACCGACCGAATCCTGTGGCATCCCAAGTGCAACGTCGGTCCGGAACAGGACCCGCTGGCGTGCCGGATCGTGCAGGTTCCCTACGACACCCTGGGTTCGTTTGAGACGTCCTACCTGGACTTCGTCGGGGAGGTGGACGAGAGCGCCGACCTGGACGAGGCACTCGGCCACGAGCCCAAGCCGCGGTCCAAGCTTGACGAGGCCAAGTCCTGGCTCCGCGAGCACCTTGCCGATGGTCCGCAGGATGCGCACGGCACGGAAGCGATGGCGACGGTCGCCGGGATCAAGCCCCAGACGCTGCGGCGCGCCGCGAGACGCTGAACATCGAGTCACGGAAGCAGGGTACGGAGGGCTGGACCTGGCACCTGCCGAACACCGACCAGTGAAGATGTTCAAAGGAAGATGTTCAAACCAGGGGGTGAAGATGTTCAAGTTCCCCCCTGACGCCACCTCATGAACATCTTGAACATCTTCGCTGGTAGAGGGGGGTATTGAACAACTTGTTCATGAACATCTTCAGGGGAAGATGTTCAACCCCCCGGTGCGTACTGGAGTTGAACATCTTGGATGGAGGCAAGCTGATGAACTGGGTCTGCGAGTGCGGCAGGGCGGAGGCCGACACGTTGGTCATCTTCTGGGATGACAGTCGCCTGTATGACCGACCCGTCGGAAAGCTGATCAAACTCCTCTGCTCTGGATGCGTCGAACAACACGTCCGCAGAACGGCGAACTACTGGCGGAAGGACAACTTCCAGTACCTGCCGGTCGGGCTCAGCGCTCAGACGATGGACCGCCTGGTCAACCAGATACTCGCGCAGGTGATCGGGGAGGCGCACGGTTACGTCCCGAAGACCGACCTACGTCGGGCGATCCGCGCACTACGGAAGGAGCGGCCGGGAGCAGTGGACTTCGAGAAGGTCTTCGCGAAGTAGGTAGAGCAACAGGGGAGGGACCAAACCAACCTGGGACCAGGTTAGGAGAAGTCCCGATGAAGAAGGTCGAGAAGATCAGCACGTGCCCCGGATGTGGGAGAGAGATAGAAGGGTTCGCGTACCCCGGTCGTGTCGGTGAGGCAATGGACTGGATATGCGCGCGGTGCGCGGGGCTGGGCCCGGAGATCGCGGTCGTGCTGCCGTGAGGGAGCGCGAGGTGGACCCGATGACGCTGCCGGTCTCGGCACCGTGTCGAGGTTGGGACGGCGCAACCTGTAGCACGACCGTCTCGCCGCGGTATCGCACGGGTGAACGGTGGCTCTGCTCCTACTGCCTGTCCAAGAAGCAAGGACGGACCATTCGCCCCTTCTACGGGTCGCCGGACAACTGAGAAGGATCACAGACGGAAAGGAGAAGGATGGGTGAGTGGGGGAAGTCGAGGCGCCTGAGCCCACTGCCGCCGGACTGGCAGCGTATCCGTCGGAGAGTGCTGGAGCGGGACCTTGGCGTCTGTCAGTTGAGGATGGAGGGATGCACCGTGCGGGCTACCGAGGTCGACCACATCGGGGACCGTGATGATCACTCGGACGGGAATCTGCGCGCGGTGTGCAAGCGGTGCCACGGCAGGCGCACGGGTCAGCAGGCCGGTCGCCTGAGCCCAACGAAGTTCCGTCCGATCAAGAGGCCACCCGAGAAGCATCCCGGATTGATCGACTGACGGCTCGGATACCCTGGGGGGGAACCCCTTTGCGCGTCGCAGACTAACCGGAGATTCATAGCGTCCGGCTTTCTTCGTGCGTTCCCGAAATGCGCGCGGCGCGACTTTCGCAAACACCCGACCCCTAGATGCCCCAAGAAAGGACACCCCCGATGACGAAGCGATCCACGACGTTCCGTGCCGCGTGAATGAGGATTTCGAGCTAAACGCCAGCGAGTCGCTGGTCGTCGATGAAATCTGCACCGTGCTCGACCGGCTTGACCGCGGTGGGCTGTCCCCTTCCGAGACGCGACAGACGCAGACGCTCCTCAGCCGGTTGCTGTACCAGCTCGGACTCCCGCCTTCCGGCGCCCCGAGGACGCCCGAAGACCGATCGCTCGCGACGTCCGAGAAAGCACGTCGGGCATCCAGGGCTAGATGGACGAAGTCCTGATGCCGCCGACGCGGAAGACAGCCGACGCGCGTGCGGAGTTGACGAAGGCTCTGCTCGCATCCCACACGCCCGCCGCCCACCCGGCACCGCGGCTCGGTGCCGGACCGCTAGACACCGGCAGGTACGACGAGATGATCCGCGCGGAGCAGGACACCGTCGCCGCCGCCCTCGAACGGGGCGATCTGGTCACGGTCCCGTACTTCGTCCTCTCGCGCGCCCTGCTCCGCACCGGTGCCCTAGACGAGGCGAAACGCGTGAACGCGTCCGGACACCCGCTCTACCAGTTCGAGCCGACCGGCCGGTATGAACCGGCCACGACCAGAGGAGGAAAGGCACCATGACCGACGAACCTCAGAGCCTGAGCCAGGAAATCGACAAGATGCATCGCCAGTGGGTGGGAGCCGAGGAGCCAGTCGTCCGCCCGTCCCCGAAAGAGGCCGCGGACGCCCGAGCCGCGCGCGAAGACGCCGACTTCGAACGCCTGGCCCTCAAGCCCGAACGTCGGGCCGAGCTCGCCCGTCTCACCGCCACGAAGAAGGCTCTCAAGTCCGCAGTCATGCAGATGCGGCACGGCCACGTCGTAGATGCGGAGGACCGGCAGAAGCTGGTGGACGAAGCCGCAGCGGCGTTGGGGAATGAGCTCTCTGCCACACAGCGCGAGGCCATCGTCAAGGCGGTCAACACGGCGGCCGACGCGATCGCCGGAGGTGACCGGATCTCAGGAACGCGCGCCGCTGATGCGGCTGTCGAGGTCATCACCCAGGACTCGGGCAGGATCACCGAAGTTCTCCCCGAGGTCGAGTCGCCCTCCGAGATCGTCAAGAACATAGAGCGCATGTGATGGGCGATCTCAACGCCTCACGTCAACTGGCGCGGGAACGCGCCTCGTTCGAACTCGGCATCCCCGAGAAGGAGCTCACTGACGAGGACATCGAGGACCACCAGCCTCGCGCCGATCCTGTTCCGCCCTCGACCGACCCCACCGTTGTGTCGGCATACGAGGAGAGGAAGCAGAAAGCCCTCAGGCCGCACGGTGGGCCACGCCGGGACCCCGAGGGGCCAGGGCCCTACAGGTCGGGGGCCTCCTGATGGCCGCCTACGTGACACCCCGCGACGTGCTACGGGATCGCATGGCCACCCGTGCACGCAACCACCCGGAACCGAAGGCGAAGCGGGAAGCGCAGGCCATTGTCGCCGCTATCGCCTCCGGGTCTGCGGTCAACGTGAATCGCGACACCTTGGGCGAGTGCCTTTGGTATTCCGGCATGCTCACGTCTTCCGAGCTCTGGGATTTCCGGGAGGGACCACCACACTGGACCCTGCACCCCGATGGGTCCTGGGCGCCTGTGGACGCCTGAACGTCGGGCGGGCGCGTATCCGGTGATCTAAGCCTTGTCACCGCTGACTGCGCGGCCCGTCCGGCTCGCCCGGGCGTGGTGAGAACTCCCTTCCCACCGCGCTCGGGCACACACTCACGGAGCCTGCCCGCTCTCACAAACGACCGAGGACGGTGACCCTGGTCGAGGGCGGCAGGTTCCCGCATTTGAAACGGAGCCCTCAGAGGAACGCTAGGGCCTTTGGGCAGCCTCGTCTCGAGCACGGACCATGGAACCGGACGTTGGGGCTCGCTGGATTCGTCTCCGTTCCCCTCCGGACCCGCACGGATGACGTGGCGGCCTGGATGATCTAGGCCAGCGGTTGGCCGTCGCGCTGATCGCGCAGTTGTCGAATGGTCACCTGGTGCGCGGACCTCTCGGCCGCCCAACGGCGCACCCAACGATCGGATGTCTCCGGGGGCCACGCGGCGATGTCCATCATCATCAGTGCCGTATCCACCGCGCGGCCGCTCGTGAGGGCGTTGAACCGGGAATGTTCCGCCCCGGTGTTGATTCCGGCGGGGTGTTGCGCGGGCGCCTCGGCCTCGGTGTACGGATGGGCCGCGTCGTTTCGAAGGTTGAACAGCCACGCCAGTTCCCGGCCGACTGCCTCTTCTGCAGTGCCCGAGACTCCGAATGCTGCCCGGAAGGCGTGCCTCAGCTGCTTGTGGCGGTCGCGGCTCCGTGGTTGAGCCGGAATCAGGTACTTGAAATCGCCGTAGAGAGCCTCAACCGTGTAGGCGGCAGCACTGACCGTCACCAAGGACGCGCGAAACTCGCGGAGCACGCTGTCGCTGTTCGGCTTCGCCACGATGTCGCGAAACCCGGCCCTGGCCTCTAGCTCGTGTTCAACGGCAACTTCGAACCATCGAGCCCACATGATCTGATGCATCCGGATGGAGAGCCCAGGCGAGCGCTTGCCGAGCTCCACGTCCTCCTCGCGGTGCGCCCTTCTCCTCGCGGCGAAGGTGTCCATGAGCTGACGCCGCTCCTCTTTGGAAGCTGCCGCGGCCTGGTCACGCTGGTAGTCCTCCTCGACGTCCTTCCAACGTTCCTGGCGCTCTACCCAGGCACGGCGTTGCTGCTCCTTCGGGCTCTCATCCGGCGCTGGAAGCTGGCCAGCCGACCCGCTGGCGAAACTCGTCACGGCTTCATTTCGCGGCGGACCGCTGTTTCCAGGTCCTGCACGGCGCTCTGAAACTCGTCCGCGATCCGTCCGAGCGCGAACCGTAACTGAACTGCCTCTCCGCTACCGACCCCTTCTGAGAGGTCATGGTGGTGCCGTAGGCGCGCTGGCCACAGGTCGCGCATGAAGTCCCCCGACAGCTCCGACACCTTCTTGCTGGCCGCGAACACTCGGTCACTTCCGACCACCCGCACACGCGCGTAGACGGCCCTCAGGCGCTCGGTATCGGGCTCTGAGAGCTCGGCCAGCGGCACCGCCGACCATGTCATCGCGTTGTCGGCCAGGTGCCCAACGACTTCCAGGAGGTCCACGTACACGGCCACGCGCTCCGCGTAGACGCGGTCCTCCTTCGCCGCCTTGCGCTGGACCCGACCCGCGACCAGGGGAGCGATCAGCGTGCCGAGGATGCCCACGATCGCGACGACCGTTGTCGAGTCCACTAGGAAACGAGGCTAGTCCCTGCGACTGACACTTTCTGCGGCTAGACCCGTCAACCCGCGTTCTCGTTCCGGTGCCGATCGCGGAGCTCCTCCATCCTGTCGCCCAGGTCAGCTAGCTCGTCGCCGTACAGGTGCGAGTAGGTCTGCAGCGTGACCCGGATGTCCGAGTGGCCCATGAACTTCTGCAGGGCCCGGATGTCGGCTCCCGATCGCCGGAGCAACGACGCTGCCGTGTGTCGCAGCTGGTGCGCGTTCACGTCCAGCTCGATCTTCCGCCCGGCCGACGCGACCGAGTGGTTGATCAGGTGGGCGTAACGGAGCGCGCCACCCTTCCGCCCGCGGAACAGGCGACCGTCACGGGCCGTGCCGTACTCCTCCACGAATGCCGCGATCTCGTCGGCCAGTGAACAAGGGACGTACACGTGCCGCCTACCCGCCGCGGTCTTGACGTCGGCCAGGTGTGCATCCCCGCCTTGGATGCGAGTCACCTGTTGACGGACGCGGAGTTGGCATTTGTCGCCCTCGCGGATCACGTCGGCTCGCTTCAGGGCACCGACCTCCCCGGCGCGCAGCCCCGCGTATGCCATCACGAGGATTTCCAGCCGGTTCCGCGCGGAGGAGTAGGGGTCCCACTGTGACTCTGCCGCGGCTTCGGCCAGCGCCTCCACCTGCTCCACCGTCAGGGCTTCAATCTCGGGCCGTGCCGATCGGGGTCGCTTGATCTCAGGCACCCGCTTGAGGGGTGACACATCGATGTCCCCCGCAACGACCGCACGGTTCAGAACCTTGGCGAGCACCTGATGCGCCTGCCGCCGCACACCCTTCGCTTCCGTGTCGGGTAGCGCGCGCCACCAGTTCGCGACCACGTCGGGCGTGATCGTGTGGATGGGTGATGCTCCGAGTTCCGTCCCTTCGAAGTGCAGCCGGAGGATGCGTAGATACAACGCCTTGGTCCCCGGCCGAAGGTTGTCGTCCAGCTCGATGATCCGCCGCGCGTACTCCGTGAACGCGTCGGGCTGCGGCGCCATGCTGAGGAACCCGTCGCCGTCTATGTCGTCCCAGCCTGGAATGCCGGGCACACCGACGAGGACGCGGCGCGTGTACGCCTCGCGTTCCTTCTCTTCCTTGAACGCGACGGCTTCCGCTTCCGTCTTGAACACCTTCGTCTTCTGCGGTGTGTCGCGTCCGCCTTCGCGCCAACGCACGTAGTAGCGATCGCGGCGCTGCTGGATGCTCGCCATCGTCGTCCTCCCAACGGGCCCCTCTGGGTCCGGTCCTCGGGTGAGGGGCGGGTGAGGGAACCCGTTAGGATGGCGGAGGCGGCGTGATTCGAACACGCGAGGGGCGGATTAGGCCCCTAACCGCTTTCGAGGCGGTCCCGTTCGTCCACTCCGGCACGCCTCCGCCGAGGAGTCTAGCGGGCCCGGATCGACGTTGCGGATCGATCGTGCGAGGATCCACGAGCGTGGACGCAAAGAGCCTGGAACGGGTGCCTCTGTTCGCCGGCCTGTCGCCGAAGGAGCGCGAGAAGGTCGCGCGATGGGCGGACACCGTCGACCTGCCCGAGGGCAAGCATCTCCTCGACGAGGGCCGGCTGCCCCACGAGTTCTTCGTGATCGTGGACGGCGAGGTCGAGGTCCTCCACGACGGGAAGCGCCTCGCGACGTTGGGGCCCGGAGACTTCTTCGGAGAGATCGCGCTGATCGAGCACGGGCGCCGGACCGCGTCGGTCGTGACGACGGTGCCGACGACCCTGGCCGTCATGAGCCCGGCTTCCTTCGCGGCGATGCGGCGCGAGATGGCGGAGGTCGCCCTCCGGATCGACGATGCCATCCGCCAGCGGATGGCCCGCTAGCGCCGCTCCCGGAAGAAGCCGCGCAGCAGCTCCCCGGATTCCTCGGCGAGCACCCCGCCGGCCAGGGAGACGGTGTGGTTGAGCCGGGGGTCCTGCACGAGGTTCCCGAGCGATCCCGCGAATCCCGCTTTCGGATCCGCGGCGCCGAACACGACCCGATCGAGCCTCGAGAGCACGACGGCGCCGGCGCACATCGCGCACGGCTCGAGGGTGACCGTGAGCGTGCAGCCCTCGAGACGCCACGATCCGAGGGCGGCGGCGGCGGCGCGCAGGGCGAGGATCTCCGCGTGCGCCGTCGGGTCGGATGCGAGCTCCCGCTCGTTCCCCGCGGCCGAAAGGACTTCCCCTTCCCGGGTCACGACGGCACCGATCGGGACGTCGCCGTGATCCAGACACCGCCGGGCTTCTTGCAACGCGAGACGCATGAACCGCTCGTCGTCGGTGTGCTCGCCTCGCGTCAGTCCCATCCCAGTCCTTCGAGACGTTCGTCCGAGATCCCGAAGTGATGAGCGACCTCGTGCACCACCGTTTCGGCGATGATCGCTCGGAGCTCCTCGTCGTCGTCGCCGGCTTCGCTCTCGATCGTGGCGCGGAACAGGGTGATCCGATCGGGGAGCGCTCCGGCGTAGTTCTCGCGCTCCGTCTGGGCGATGCCCTCGTACAGGCCGAGGAGATCGGGCTCGTCCGCGGGCGGGCGATCCTCGACCACGACCGCCACGTTGTCCATCGACTCCTGCACCCAGCCGGGAAGCTCGTCCAGCGCATCGGCCACGAGCGACTCGAACCGGCGGCGGGAGCGGCGCGACATCGCCTGTAGCCTACGTCGCATGCCCGGCGGGCTACGCACGGACCTCTACGAACTCAACATGGCGGCGAGCTACCTGCGTCGTGGCATGGACGGTTCGGCGACGTTCAGCCTGTACGTGCGCGACATGCCCAAGCAGCGAGGCTTCCTCGTCGCGGCGGGCCTGGATGACTGCTTGCGCTTCCTCGAAACGTTCTCGTTCGAGGAGGACGAGCTCGCCTATCTCCGGCGGATCGGGTTCGAGCAGCGGACGATCGAGGACTTCGCGAAGGTCCATTTCACCGGCGAGGTCTGGGCCGTCCCGGAGGGACGCATCGTCCACGCGAAAGAACCGATCCTCGAGGTAACGGCTCCCATCGCCGAGGCGCAGCTGGTCGAGACGGTCCTGCTGAACCAGGTGACGCTCCACACGACGCTCACGTCGAAGGCGGCGCGCTACCTCATCGCCGCGGAGGGTCACGAGCTCGTCGACTTCGCGTTCCGCCGGGCCCACGGTGTCGAGGCAGCCCGCGCGGCGGCTCGCGGGAGCGCGCTCGTCGGGTTCCAGGCAACGTCCAACGTGGAGGCTGCTCGCGAGTTCCGACTGGCGGTCGCCGGCACGATGGCCCACTCGTTCATCACCGCGTTCCAGGACGAACGCGAGGCCTTCCGTGCGTTCGCACAAGACCATCCCAATCGCACGACCTTCCTGGTCGACACCTACGACACGCTGACCGGGGTACGGAACGCGATCGAGGTGATCGAAGAGGTGGATCCTCCCGGAGAGGTGGGCGTCAGGTTGGACTCGGGAGATCTGGATCGGCTCTCGCGGGAAGCGCGGCGGCTGCTCGACCACGCGGGTCTCGGGCGAGCGAAGATCTTCGCGAGCGGGGGCCTCGACGAGCACGAGGTGGCGGAACTGGTTCGCGCCGGCGCTCCGGTCGACGCGTTCGGGATCGGGACCCAGCTGGGTGTGTCGGCCGATGCCCCGTACATCGACGCGGTCTACAAGCTGGTCGAGTACGACGGTCGTCCGGTGCTGAAGCTCTCACCGGCCAAGGCGAGCGCGCCGGGAAGGAAGCAGGTGTGGCGAGGGCCGTCGGAGGACGTGCTCGGGCTTCGGGATGAGGCGGCGCCCGGCCCGAACCACGAGCCCCTGCTCGAACCGGTGATGCGGGCCGGGCGCCGCCTCGCGACTGCGCCGCCCATCGAGGAGATGCGCGGACGCTTCGAACGGGACATGAAGGCCCTGCCGATCAAGGCCGCGAGGCTCAACCACCCCGAACACGTGGTCGCTCACCGGACGGCGGCACTCGCCGAGCTGACCGCGGAGGCGACCGAGGATGCGCGGCGCCGGGGCCGCGCCAACGGCGAACGCTAGGCCGTCGGCAGCCAGGCCGCTCGACCGGCTTCGTAGGAAGCGATCTCCTCCGTGTGGCGGAGCGTCAGGTCGATGTCGTCGAAGCCCTCGAGGAGACACCACCGGCGGAAGTCGTCGAACGCGAAGCGTTCCTCCACCGAAGGCGCCGTCACCGTCAAGGCATCGAGGTCCACCACGATCCGAGTCGTGGGATCGTCGAGGACGGCGTCCATCAACGCCCGGACCGACTCGTGAGGCAGCTCGACGGGGAGCAAGCCGATCTTGCAGCAGTTGTTCCGGAAGATGTCGGCGAAGCTCGGAGCGATCACCGCTCGGAACCCGTGGTCCTCCAGCGCCCAGGGAGCGTGTTCGCGGCTGGATCCGCCGCCGAAGTTGGCGCCTGCGAGAAGGATCTCCGCCCCCGCGTACCGCTCGTCGTTCAGGACGAACGTCGGGTCCTTCCGCCACTCGTAGAAGAGGAAGGGTCCGAACCCCGTCCGTTCGATCCGCTTCAGGAACTGCGCCGGCACGATCTGGTCGGTGTCCACGTCGGAGCGGTCGAGCGGAACGGCGGTGCCTTCGACGCGGCGGACCGGCTCCATCTAGAGGTCCTCAGGTGTCGTGAAGTGACCCGCGATCGCCGTCGCAGCGGCGACCGCCGGCGACACCAGGTGCGTTCGGCCGCCCTTGCCCTGGCGTCCCTCGAAGTTCCGGTTCGACGTCGAGGCGCTCCGCTCGCCCGGCTGCAGGATGTCGGGGTTCATCCCCAGGCACATCGAGCAGCCGGCGCCGCGCCAATCGAACCCGGCCTCGACGAAGACCCGGTCGAGGCCCTCCTTCTCCGCCGTCATCTTCACCGCGACCGAGCCCGGGACGACCAGCGCACGCACGCCGTCGGCGACCTTGCGACCATCGACGATCGACGCGGCGACCCGAAGATCCTCGATCCTCGAGTTCGTACAGGAGCCGATGAAGACCGTGTCCGGCCGGATATCGCGGATGGGGGTGCCGGGGTCCAGCGCCATGTATGTGAGGGCGCGACGTGCGGCGTCGCGCTTCGCATCGTCCCCGAACGAATCCGGCTCGGGGACCTCGTCATCGATCGTGACCGACTGCGCGGGGTTCGTGCCCCACGAGACGTACGGCCGGAGCGCGTCCGCATCGATGGTGATCTCCGCGTCGAACGCCGCCCCGGGGTCGGACGGCAGGGAGCGCCAGTCGTCGAGGGCCCGTTCCCAGTCGGCACCCGCGGGTGCGTGCGGCCGACCTTCGAGGTAGGTGAACGTCGTGTCGTCGGGCGCCACCATGCCCGCGCGAGCACCGGCCTCGATCGACATGTTGCAGATGGTCATCCTTCCCTCCATCGAGAGCGCGCGGACCGCGGACCCGCGGTACTCGAGCACATGTCCGACACCGCCTCCGGTCCCGATGCGGTTGATGATCCCGAGGATCACGTCCTTCGCGCTGCACCCCGAAGGGAGGTCGCCCTCGACGGTGATCGCCATCGTCTTGGCGGGCGTCTGTGGGAGCGTCTGGGTCGCGAGGACGTGCTCCACCTCGCTGGTGCCGATCCCGAACGCGAGCGCGCCGAAGGCGCCGTGCGTGGACGTGTGCGAGTCGCCGCACACGATCGTGAGGCCGGGTTGCGTGTAGCCCATCTCGGGACCGATCACGTGGACGATGCCCTGTCCCGCGGAGCCCCACGGGTAGATCGTGATATCGAACTCCTTCGCGTTCTTCGCGAGCGCTTCCATCTGCCGAGCGCTGGTCTCGTCGGTGACGGGGCCTTCGGTCGTGGGGACGTTGTGATCCATCGTGGCGACCGTGAGGTCCGGGCGACGAACCGTGCGGCCGGCGAGCCGGAGGGCCTCGAACGCCTGCGGACTGGTCACCTCATGGACGAGATGGAGATCGACGTAGAGGAGATCCGGCTCGCCTGCCGCTCGATGCACGACATGGCGTTCCCAGACCTTCTCGGCGAGCGTCTGTGGGGTGGGCATCTCCGGCGCCGTGCTCCTTGATGGCCTCGCTGGATCCCGTTCCGATCCTTGTTCCACTACCTTGTTCCACTATGTGGACGTCTGTACCATTATTTGGACATGACCCTACCAGAGACCCAGAGGACACCGGTGGGCGTGCTCGATCGAGCGATGGCCATCCTGGCGGTGATCGAAGGAGGCACACGAACGCACACGGAGGTGGCCCGTCTCACCGGGCTCGCCCGACCCACGGCTCACCGGCTCCTCAAGTCGATGGAGTCCCACGGGCTCGTGACGTACGTCGGCGGACAGGGCTTCCGGCTGGGGCCCAGACTCCTCGGTCTGGCAGCGACCGCGATGCGCGAGCTGCCGCTCCGCGACCTCGCACAACCCGTCCTCGATCGGCTGGCACGATCGACCGGCGAGAGCGTGCAGCTGTTCGTTCGAGACCATCACCGCCGCGTCTGCATCGCTGCGGCGGAATCGCGGAACGAGCTGCGGACGATCGTCGAGATCGGCGCCCCGCTGCCGCTCACGGCCGGCTCGGCGGGCAAGGTGTTCCTCGCCTTCGGTCCTCCGGCGCTCACCGCGGAACTCCTCGCCACGGCCGATCGGTTCACACCGGTCACGCCGGTCGGGGACCGCCTGGAGCGTCAGCTCGCGACCGCGCGCCGGCTGGGATGGGCCTCGAGCGCGGGAGAGCGTGAACCCGGCGTCGGGTCGGTCAGCGCACCCATCCATGAGCCGTACGGGGCGCTCCTCGCCGTGGTGTCGCTCTCAGGGCCGGAGCAGCGCGTCGGCCGCATCTCCGCCAAACGGTATGCGCCCGCCGTGATCGAAGCGGCCAAGGAGATCGAAGCCGCCCTCGGCGTGTAAGCCGAGGCGCAGGCCACCTACCAGGCGTATGCCTCGGGCGCCGGTCCCCCCGGGCCCGGGAAGATCTGGTCCAGCCTGCGCAAGACGTCCTCTTCCAGGTGGACATCCAACGCACGGAACGATCCTTCGAGCTGTTCCTCGGTCCGGGGTCCGATGATCGGGGCGGTCACTCCCGGCTGATGCAGCAGCCACGCCAGGGCGACGTCGGACGGCCGCTCGCCGAGGTCTGCACAGACCTTCTCCCACCGATCCAGTCGGTCTCGGTCCTTGTCGATCTCGTCCTGCAGGTACTCCGAGGACCGGCGGCCCTCGTCGACCTTCTTGAGCGCTCCGGCCAACAGACCGCCGGCGAGGGGGCTGTAGCAGATCAACCCCATCCCGTATTCCCGGAGCGCCGGGATCACCTCGAGCTCGACCGTGCGCTCGGTCAGGTTGTACGGGGACTGCTCGGTGGCCAGGCCGACCGTGTGCCACTTCGAGGCGATCTCGTTCGCCCTCGCGATGTGCCAGCCGGCGAAGTTCGACGATCCGACGTACAGGATCTTCCCCTCGCTCTTCAGTTGGTCCATGGCCTCCCAGATCTCGTTCCACCACGCGTCCCGGTCGATGTGATGCATCTGATAGACGTCGATGTAGTCGGTCTGCAGCCGCTTCAACGATCCCTCGCACGCGCGACGGATCGCGAGCTTGGAAAGACGCGACTCGTTCGGCCACTCCGCCATCTGGCCGTAGACCTTGGTAGCGAGCACGATCTTCTCGCGCCGCCCGCCGCCCTTCGAGAACCAGTCGCCGATGATCCGCTCGGTCGAGCCCACGCCGAGGTGGCGCCCGTAGACGTTGGCCGTGTCGAAGAAGTTGATGCCCTCGGCGATCGCGGCATCCATGATCCGATGCGACTCGTCCTCAGGAGTGTGAGGCCCGAAGTTCATGGTGCCTAGGCAGAGTCGGGAAACGACGAGCCCCAGCCGACCGACGTGCGTGTACTCCACGCTTCGAGTCTACGCAGCTGTAGCCGAAGGCTCCGCGCTCGCGAGGGAACCGTCCCGTTCGGGGCCCCGGGCACCCCGGACGAACATGAACGCCAGGGTGAACGAGCCGCCGAGGGCGCCCGCCCAGATCAGGGTCGCGTCGTGACCGATGGCCTCGGCAGTCGGGCCCGTGATCGCGAACGAGAGAGGCACGCCCAACGTCGAGATCATCCAGTCGAGCGAGAAGACCCGTCCGAGGAGCCGGTCGGGGACGAGCCGCTGGACGAGCGTGACCCAGACGACGACGAGATACGTGATCGAACCCTCCGTGATGAACGCGACGATCATCGCCTGCCAAACGGAGGTGACGATCCCGAACCCGGCGGTCCCGAACATCCCCAGCGCCCACGCGAGGTACATAGCGGTCACGGGCTTCCGTGGGAGGGTCCCTCGCTGGCCGAACACGGCCGCCGCGATGACCGCACCGACGCCGCCGGCACCGAACACGAGTCCGAGCGCCGAGGCCTTGCCCCCCAGGTCGTTCTTCACCACCACCGGCACGAGCGTCTCCCACGGCCCCCAGACGGCGAGCAGGCTCACCGTCGCCCCGACCATCGCGACCAGGAGCCATCGTTGCTGCCGCACGAACCGGAATCCCTCGGCGACGTCACCGAAGAACGAGGTCTGCTCCTCCTCGCTCTTCGCGATGCGGCGCGTCCGCATCAACAGGATCATCACGGCCGAGAAGGCGAACGTCGCGGAGTCCACGAGGAACGCGAACCAGACCTCGCCGTCGCCGATCGTGATCAAGAGGCCGCCGATCAGCGGCCCCAACAGGGTCATCGCGAACGGCCGAACGAGCTGCGCGAGCGAATTCGCCTGCACGAGCAGGTCCGCCGGCACGATCGCCGGTGTGATCGACGTGAACGCGGGCTGGAATACGGCCTGTCCGGCGCCGTACACCACGACGAGCCCGAGCACGATCGGGATCGTGAGTTGATCCGTGAGCGACAGGATGCCGAGCGTCCCGATCGCCACGAAACGGATCACGTCCCCTGCGATCATGAGATGACGCCGCTCGAGCCGGTCGGACAAGGCTCCGCTCGCGATCACGAGGAGCACCTGTGGCAGCGACCACGCGATCCCGACGAGCGCGAGCGCGCCGGGCCGGTTCTCGATCGAGAGCACCTGCCACGCGATCGAGACCAGGTAGATCCCGTCGCCGATCATCGAGACCGTCATCCCGGTCCACAGGAACGCGAAGTCGCGGACCGCGAGCGGCCGAAGGATCGCGATCCGGTCGCGGAACGAGGCGGGCTCCGACATCGGACCCAGGATAGGGCCGGGCGCCGACCCCGCCGCTACCGCCAGTCGACGGTGACGACCTCGATCGGATCCGAGATGCCCTTTACCGTCACCGTCCGGGGATCCCGCGTGGGGAACTGCCCACCGGCCACCGTTTCGGTGCTGGCCACGATCTGACTGCCCTCCGCGAGACCCCCGATGCGTGAGGCCTCGTGGACACCTTTACCCGTGAAGTTCCGGCCGACCATCGTCGCGTCGGATGCGTGCACGCCGATCCGTACCTGTGGCGCGAAGCCCGCAGCCGCCCGATGCGCGGCGAGGTCTCGCTGGATCGCCGCCGCGCACGCGAGCGCGTCGTCGGGCGACTCGAAGGCCACGAAGAAGCCGTCGCCCGTGGCCACCACCTCCTCGCCTCGGTTCGCGCCGAAGAGCGCGCGCAGGGTCTTGTCGTGCCAAGAGAGGAGGGATTGCCACGCCTCGTCCCCCATCGCCTCGAGGAGGTTCGTCGAACCCACGATGTCGGTGAACATGAATGTTCGCTGGACACGTTGCGTGGGCGAGCGGCCGCGGAGCTGCCACGGGAGCAGCTCCGCGACCTCCTCGAGGACGATCGCTTGTGTCGGACAGGCGAGCGCGGCCTCCCGGAGCTTCTCCTCGTCGACGCTCGCCGCGTCCACGACGTCGGCCTTGCCGAAGTCTCCCCGATGCCAGTCGAACGCCGTCGGGGCGATCGTGATGCAGTTGCCGGCACCGATGCACCTCGGCCGATCGACCCTCGCTCGAAGCATCTAGGTGCCCTCCGTCACAGCATCCTCGACTGGAAAGCGAAGGCGGTGGCGTCGGCGCGTGAGGAGGCACCGATCTTCGCGTACGTCGACGCGAGGAGCCGGGCCACCTCGCCGGAGTCGACGGCGAGGCGGTCGGCGATCTCTTCGTTCGAAAGCCCTTCGACGACGAGCTTGAGCATCTGCGCGTCCATGTCGTCGAGCCCTTCGACCGACCCTTCCTGCGTGTGGCGCGTCAGCGGCATGTCGAGATCCGATGCGAGGCCCGCGAGCGCGCTGCCGAAAGGGCCTCGGAACCATCGGGTCCGTATGCCTTCGTCGACGATCCGGTTCGCGATCACGGCCGTCTGGAGCTGCAGATAGGACAGCATGCTCGTCCGCTCTTCGTCGGTACCGGCCGCCGTGATGGCTGCGGTGACCGGCAGGAGCACCTCCAGATCCAGGTCTTCATGTCGTGCGGCGGTGAGCGCCTCCACCGCCGATCGAGCGGCTTCGACGGCGCGTTCGGGTTCTTCCCGCGCGAGGGCAACGGTCGCGAGCGCTGCGTCGGCCCTCGCGCCCCACGGAGCGTGCCCGGGCAGGAGTCCGAGCAGTCCTTTCGCCTCGGTTGCCGCCCGCTCGCCCAGCGCCAGCAGCTCCTCATCCTTCTGCTCACTGCCGAGCGTCGCCGATGCCAGCGCGAGCGCGGCGAGCACCTCACAGTGAACCGCGGGCAGCGCTTGCTCGGCGGCCATCTGCACCGCGCGCTCGAGATGTGCACGCATCCCGTCGGCATCTCCCCGGGCGGCGTGCAGCTGTCCACGCCATCGCTCCAACTCCCGGGCACGAGCGGGGGTCGGGCTCTCCGCGGCGACGGCGCCCGCTCGATCGAGCCAGGTCGTCGCCTCGTCCGGATCACCGAGCTGCAGATACGAGAGCGCGGTCCCCCCGGCGGAGAGGAACTCGAGCTGCCGGTCGCCGATCGCGCGAGCTCGCTCGTACGCCTCTGCGCCGCGCGAGAGAGCCAGATCGGGGATGACCTTCGCGCGGGCGAACACGTGCACCCCGTAGAGCATCTGCACCTCCGCGAAGGCGCGCTGGCTCTCGCTGGTGAACGAGGAAAGCTGCGACGCGAGCCGCCGGATCTCCTCGATGTGGCGGGCCGAGTCGGAGCCGATGTGGATGTCCGGCGCCCAGCTCAGATAGGCCATCGCGATGATCGACGCCATCGTCCCCTGCCGATCGCCGAGCTCTTCGTAGAGCTCGAGCGCTCGATGCAAGCGCTCGCCCGACGATCGCACCCACGGCGCGATCGGCAGCTCTTCCACGATGTCCTCGAGCGCCTCGCCGGCGGCGACCCGGGTCATCACCGGGATGTGCTCCCCCACCGCCAGCCGTTCCACGAACCACCCGCGGATCCGACCGAGATCGATCACACCCAGCTCACGGGTCGAGGCGGCAAGCATCGACGTGTTACCGAGCTCCTCCGCGAGCGCGGCCGCCCGGAGATAGGTCTCCTCGGCGGCGTCGAGATCGTTTTCGGCGGCCGAAGGCGTGAACCCCTCGCCGAGCCCCGCGTGGAGAAGCGCCTGGCCGAGCTCGAGGCACGCGGCGAGCTCCGCGGTCAGGTCGCCCCGTTCGACCGCGAGTGCTCGCACGCGGGTCGCGAGCTCCGCCGCGCGGTCCTCCTGTTGGGAGAGCCGGAGCGCGGCCGCTCGACGGAGCGTGACATCGAGGTCCAGGTGGGGATCGCCGAGCGCCTCGGTGAGGGCGGCAAGCTCCGACAGTCCCTCCAAGCGGTCGCCGGGTCGCCTGAGCATCGCCAGGGCGTCGTCCCTCGCGGTCAGGAGACCGAGCCGCTCCTGCGGCGTCGCCGCCTGCGGCAGCGCGACTTCCACCACCCGGAGGACCTCTTCCGGTGCGTGCGCCGCGAGCGCGGCAGCTGCCGCCTCGGTCGAGAATCGGACGCACACCTGCGCGTCGCCGGCCGCTCGCGCATGGTGCGCGAGAAGCGGGAGTGTCTCGGGCGCCGGCTCACCGGTCAGCAGGAGCTGGACGATCGCCGCGTGGATCTCGCGCCGGCGAGCCGGCGCCAATGTGTCGGCCGCGAACTCGCGGACCTGCTCGTGGGGAAAGCTGTAGTCCGCCGGCGCGGCCTCCGGCTGCTCGACGAGCAGCCCGGCCGCGACGGCGGGCGCGATCAGATCGCCGAGCCCCACCAGCTCGTCCTCTTGCACTCCCTCGCCGATCCTGATCCGCACCTCCCGGAGATCCTTCAGGCTGAAATGGCGACCGAGGAGCGCTGCCTCGGCGAGCGCCGTCTTCGTCTCGATCGGAAGATGGGCCGCCCGGCGCTGGATCAACGTGCGCACGGCGGAAGGTGCCAGCCGTTCGGCGTTGCGGGTCAGGGTCCACGTATCCGAGATCTGTTGCAGCATCCCCGCCTCGCGGTACGCGCGGCCGATCTCCTCCACGATGAAGGGAACGCCTTCCGCCTGCCCATGGATCGTCGAAGCGGTCGCGGGTTCGACCTGCCCGCCGAGGATCTGGCGGAGGAACTCCGACGTCTCGAGCACCGAGAAGCGGGCGAGCTTGAGCCTCCGGATCACCCGCATCCGCTCCATGTCGGCGAGCAACGTCACGGCTTCGGTGAGCGTGGCGACCTCCTCGGGGCGAACCGAGAACATCAGGAAGATCGGACTCGCGCCCTCGGTCCGGATGACGTACCGGAGCAGCCGGAGACTGTCCTCGTCGGACCACTGCATGTCGTCGATGAGCAAGGCCAACGGCTGCCCCGCGGTGAGCGCTCGTACCGCCATCGTCGCGAGGTCGAAGGAACGAAGGAGCCGTTGGTCGGCGGACAATCCGGCGAAGGCCGGATCGTCTCGACCGCCGAGCGCTTGGGCGGCCGCGACGATCGCCGCCTCCGAGTCGGCGCCTGCAACGGCCTCGCCCACCTCGGGAGCCCCGAGGATCGATCGTGCGAGGAGGAACGGGCCTCGCAACTCTTCGTCGGCACCGACCGCCACGGTGAGGAACCCGCGGGCGACCGCGATCTCCCGAGCGGCCAGGAGAAGGCGGGTCTTGCCGATCCCCGGTTCACCCTCGACCGCAACCGCGGACAAGCGTCCCCCAGCGGCAGCGTTGATGCCGTCCTCGATCGCCGCGAGCTCCGCAGGGCGACCCACGACGGCATGGCCGGTCCTGTATTCGAGGAGGCCGAGCGGCGCGAACGCAGCAGCGGCGACGGGTGGAGCTGAGCTCATGAAGCGTCCTTTCGGGAGGTCTCGGCTCCTCGATTATGCGGGTCGCGACCACCGCGTGTTATCGTTGATGCTCCGAGCGACTCCGCATCCCCGCGTCGGGCAACCGACCCGGAGGCATCGGCAGATCTCCCGCCCTGCCCCGCGGATCAACAGGTCCACGACCAGAGAGGCAGGCCGAGTTGGAAGGCATCAGCCGCAAGGATCGGGTCTTCGGTCCACCGGAACGCGGAAAGAAGGCGACCGACCGTCCTCCCCAGGGTCGGATGTGCGAACAGGTGGGATGCCAGACCATCCTGTCCACGTACAACGCTTCGCCTGTGTGCTGGCTCCATGCGCCGCCCGCGTACCGCCACGCGCTCAGCCGCGACTAGCGGCATCGTTCAGAAGATCTGATCCTCGGAAGCGCGCCCTGAGGGACTCGAACCCCCGACCTGCTGGTCCGTAGCCAGCCGCTCTGATCCACTGAGCTAAGGGCGCCGAGGAGCAATCCTACACGGCGGTCTCCGGCCCCTACGGCCTTGGTCAAACCGGGAGACGCCGAGAACACGTGCCTACGCTGCCGCGACCCGGCGTTCGACGTCCTCAGGTGTCGTTCCGAGCCGGGCGGCGAGCAGGTCCACGGCCATCGTCCGCGCGGTCGCGGCCGGCACGGTCGATCCCTCGAACACGATCGCCATCCATGTCCCCATCGCCAGGAACCGCAGTTGCCGTCCCATCGACGGGGCATCGTGGATCCCCGCTTCGAGGGCCGCGTTCGAGAGATAGGCCTCCACCTCGCCGATATACGAGCTGACGAGCGGATAGGCCGGGTGATCGTGGTCGCGGATCTCGCCTAGGGTGTTCATGAAGGGGCAACCCTGGAAGCGCTCCTCTTCCGCCCACCTCCCCATCGCTCCCCAGAAGTCGACCAGTCGGATCAGCGGTGGCGATCCCTCGAGCTCGCCGACCACGACATCCAGCCAGCGAGCTTCAGACGTCCGAAGCCATCCGGCGACGACATCGTCCTTCGAGGGGAAATGCCGGTAGAACGTGGCCTTCGCGACATCGGCTCGCGCGATGAGCGAGTCGACGCCGGTGACGCGGACCCGGCCCCCAGCGAACAAGGAGGCCGCGCTCGACAGGATGCGGTCGCGTGCCGAAACCAGCGACTGTGTTCGCTTCCCGCGCGGTTCTCGGTCCATCGGTCATCCCTCGCGCTCGATCGTTCACAAACGTATATGGGTACGACCGGTCTGTATACCCCTGCTCGATGGCTTTGACGCCAGACAGGTCGGTCTGTACGATTCGGTTTCCGGCCAAGTCAGACCGGTCTGCGCAACAGTTGAACTGCCCGCCTCGCAGAAGGATCCGATGGAACTCCGACAACTCCGCTACTTCCTGGCCGTCGCCGAGGAGCGCCACTTCGGACGAGCGGCGGAACAGCTTCGGATCGCGCAGTCGGGGCTCTCCCAGCAGATCAAGACACTCGAACGCTCACTTGGCGTCCAACTGTTCGTTCGGGACCGGCGCCGGGTCGAGCTCACGCCCGAAGGCGAGTATCTCGTCGAAGAAGCCCGGTCCCTCCTCTCACGTGCGAGTCGGGTCGAGGAGACGCTCCCACTCATCGGCCGGGGAAAGGGTGGCGTCCTCAAGGTGGCCACCAGCTCGGCAGGTCTCCATCCGCTCGCCGGCGATCTCGTCGACGGGTTCCGGGAACGGTTCCCCGAGGTCGAGCTCCATGTCGTGCCCGGGTCCGGCCCACAGAACCTCGAGGCCCTTCAACGCCGGTACGTCGACGTCGCCTTCGTGAGCTTCCCTTTCGAGCCGTTGGACGGTCTGACGCTGTTGCCGGCCGGCACGCTCGAGCTCGTGATCGCCCTGTCGGAGCGGCATCGTCTCGCCTCCCACGAGCGGATCCCCCGGGCCGAGCTCCTCGCGGAGCCGTTCCTCACGTGGCCGAGAACGTTCAATCCTCCGCTGATGGACCACATCCATCGATCCCTGTTCGGCGATCTCGAGCACCCGTCGCTCATCGAAGCGCCAGATCTGACGCAAGCCACCCGGCTGACTCGCCTCACCCGATCTGATCGACTCATCGGGCTCGGGCTGCCGGCGGATGCAGACCTCGAGATCCCGGGTCTTGCCTACCGCAGGGTCGAAGACCCGGTGCCCGTCGTGGACTACGGGCTCGCCTGGCTCAACGAGCACGAGTCCCCGTTCGCCGCTGTGTTCATCGACATGGTCCGAGAGACGCTTCGAGCGGGTCAGGTCTGAGCAAGTATCCCGTCGACCGTCTCCAAGAAAAGCTGCACGTTCACGGGCTTCGTGATGAACGAGCTCGCGCCCGCTTCCTCGAGACGCTTGAGCGTGTCCCTGTTCGCGTCGGCGCTAACGATCAAGATCGGGATCGCGCTGGTCGCCTCGTCGGTCTTCAACCGCTCGAGGACCTCGTCGCCGGACATGTCCGGGAGGTGGAGATCGAGGAGGATCAGGTCCGGTTGATGCAGGCGAGCGATCTCGATGCCGAGACTGCCTTGCATCGAGGACAGGAGTCCGATCGAGGGGCGATACGCGAGGATCCCCTCGATCAGCTGCAGATTCGCCAGGTTGTCCTCGATATACAGGATCGTCCTGGACTCAGCCGACCCGGCGGACGGTGGGGCGGCCTTCGGAACCTCGCCGGCCTGGACCTCCGCTCGCGCCGCGATCGCGAGCTCGATCCGGAACGCGCTCCCCTTTCCGGGGACGCTCTGCGCCACGATCGAGCCGCCCATCGTCTCCACCAGGTTCTTGGAGAGGGCGAGACCCAAGCCGGTCCCTTCGACCCCGCGGCGTTCGGCGCCGAGCCGGGAGAAGGGAGTGAAGAGGTTGCCCATCTCCTCGGGCACGATCCCCTCGCCCGTGTCGCTGACGGTGATCCAGAAGGAGTTCTCCCCGGTCGGTTCGCCGGAGATCCGCACGTCGCCGCCGGCACGATTGAATTTCACTGCGTTCGAGAGCAGGTTCAAGAACACCTGCTTCAGTCGTTGGCGGTCGGCTCGAACGTAGACCTCGAAGTCATCGAGGGGTTCGATCAGACTGACGCCGTCCTTGTCGGCGATGGGACGAACCAGCTTGAGCGCCTCGTCGAGGATCTGTCCGACATGGACCGGTTCGAGGGAGAGCGTCATCCGGCCGGAGGCGATCTTCTCGATGTCCAGGATCTCGTCGATGAGGTCGAGGAGATGCCCTCCCGCATCGAGGATCTGCAAGACCGACCGACGCTGTCGTATCGGCAACGCCTCCATCTCCAAGAGCTGGCCGAACCCGAGGATCGAGTTCAGCGGGGTCCGGAGCTCGTGGCTGACGCGGGACAGGAAGTCGCTCTTGGCCTGGTTCGCGCGATCCGCCTCCTTCCTGGCCCGTCGGGCCTCCTCCTCGGCTTCCTTCCGGTCGGTGTTGTCTCTGATGGCGGCGAGCGCCACGGGACCGCGTTGGGTCTGGATCGAGCTGAGACTGATCTCCGCGGGGAACTCCGTCCCGTCTGCGCGCCGGCCCGACAGCTCGAGGGCCGCCCCCATCGGACGGGTTCGCGGCTCGCGGAAGTACGCGGTCCGGTGATCGGGGTGGAGGTCCTTCACGTGGTCGGGCACCAACACCTCGATCGGTTCGCCCAGTAAGGCGTCCCGCTCGTAGCCGAAGACGGCCTCGGTCTGCGCGTTCGCCATGACGATGATGCCGTCGCGATCCACACCGACCATCGCGTCCGGAGCCGCGTCGAGCATCGCCTGGAACGTGTCCTCGGCCTCCAGACGGTCGGTGATATCCCTGATCGCCGCGAGCGCGACCTGGCCTTCGTCGGTATCGATCGCGCTGAGACTGATCTCCGCTGGGAACTCGGTCCCATCGGCTCGCCGCCCGGCGAGCTGCAGGTCCGCACCCATCGGACGTGTCCTCGGCTCGAGGAAGTAGTCCGTTCGATGCGTCGGGTGGACATCCTTGAGGCGCTCCGGAACCAGCATCTCGATCTGCTGACCGAGCAGGTCCTCCCGCGTGTAACCGAACACGGCCTCGGTCTGGACGTTCACCATGACGATGACCCCCTCGCGGTTCACACCGACCATGGCGTCCGGAGCGGCATCCAGCATCGCCTGGAAGGTCGACTCGCCCGTCGCCGACGACGTCAGCATCCGAGTCCAACCCCCTTCATGGGCCCAAGGGCCCGAGGCTCGCCATTATCGTGGGTCAGGGTTGCTCGGTAAAGGTCCCCTTACCGCTCCGAGCACATCGAATCACCTGCAGTGATCACAGGACTTGACCCTTCAGGGTGTCTCGGAGACGCAACGGTGCGCCCCCGCGCCGTTGGGCGGAGACGGGAGGATTCGAACCTCCGAGGGAGTTTTACCCCCCTAACCGCTTAGCAGGCGGCTGCTTTCGGCCACTCAGCCACGTCTCCGTCAACGAGTCTAGAGGACCGTCCGCGGCGCCCGGCCTACACGCCGAAGGTCGCCCCTCTGTGGGGCGGATCGCGTCGCGCCCGTCGATGCGCAACGTCGGCTGGGTAGGATTCCCCGGTCATGGCCGTCCTCGCCCTGGGCATCTCCTTCCGACACGCGCCGATCGATCTCCTCGAGTCGCTCGCGTTCGCGGAGGACGACCTGGTTAAGGGGTATCGCCGCGCGCGGGACCTGGACGGGGTCGATGAAGCCGTCGTCCTGTCGACCTGCAATCGAGTCGAGGTCTACGGATCGGTCTCGAGCTACCACACGGGGTTCCTGTCGCTCAAGCGATTGCTGATCGAGACGAAAGGCGTCGCCGAGACCGACCTCGCCGAGAACTTGTACGCCCATTGGGAGCGAGACGCGGTGGAGCATCTGTTCTCGGTCGCCGGTGGCCTGGACTCCATGGTGCTCGGCGAGACGCAGATCCAATCACAGGTTCGCGAAGCGCTCCGCCTCGCCGAAGGCGAGGCGATGGCGGGACCCCGTCTCACGGGCCTGTTCCACGCGGCGACGAGGGCGGGGCGAAGGATCCGTCAGGAGACGTCGCTCGGGGCCGCGCCCGACGCGTTCGTCGGGCGCGGCGCTTCGCTCGCGGAGGAGGTGCTGGGGAACCTCGAGGGTCGTTCGGTCGTGGTGGTGGGAGCGGGCACGATGGCGTCGCTCGCGGTGAAGCACCTCCGGCAACGGGGTGTGGGGCCGATGCGGATCCTGAATCGTTCGCTGACCCACGCCCGCACCCTTGCCGAGCGAACGGGCTCGGCACACGGCGACTTGGACGCGCTCCCGGCGGCGCTCCGCGAGGCCGACCTCGTCGTCTCCGCGACCGGAGCGACGGGGGTGGTGGTGCCCGTGGAGATGGTTCGCGCGGCACGTGCGGCGTCGGCGGCGCCGCTCGTCCTGCTGGACCTGGCCGTGCCCCGCGACGTCGATCCGGCGGCCGGCGCTCTCGCCGGGGTGACACTGATCGACGTTGACGCGCTGCGCTCTCGCGGGTCGGCGGTGGAGCACGACGCGATCGCGCAGGCTCGCGAGATCGTGGCCGAGGAGGTCCGCCGGTTCGTCGTGCGCCGCCGCGGGGACGAGCTCGCTCCCGTGATCCGCGCGATCCGTCGCCGCGGTGACGCGGTGCTGCGGGGCGAGATGGAACGCTACGCGGGCCGGCTCGCCGACCTGACGCCCGACGAGCGCGCCGCGGTGGATGCACTCACGCGCGGGATCGTCGCGAAACTCCTGCACGATCCGATCGTCGCGTTGAAGGAGCGCTCGGAGCCCGGCTCCGGGAGGACCCACGCCACGCTGCTGGCCGAGCTGCTCGGCCTCGACCCTTCCCTCCTCGACGGGGAGTGACCACCCTCCGCATCGCGACGCGGCGTTCGGCACTCGCGCTCGCGCAGGCGGAGGAGATCGCCGCGCTCCTGTCCGCGAACGCCTTCCGTTCGGAGATCGTCCCGATGGCGACGTCGGGTGACGAGGGGGCCACGACGGCAGAGTCACCGTCGGGCATGAAGGGACTCTGGGTCGATCGGATCGTCGAGGCGCTCCGCACCGGCGAGGTCGACCTCGCCGTCCATTCCGCGAAGGATCTGCCCGCGGAAGACGACGAGGGGATCGTGGTTGCCGCGGTTCCCGAACGAGCCGATCCACTCGACGTCTTGATCGGACGCAACGAGAAGCTCCAGCCGGGGATGGTGGTCGGGACCTCCAGCGTCCGGCGGCGCGCGCAGCTCCTCGCAGGCTTCCCCGGTATGGGCGTGACCGAGATCCGCGGGAACGTGGACACGAGGCTGCGCAAGCTGGCCGAAGGCGAGGTGGACGGGCTCGTCCTCGCCGCGGCCGGGCTCGCACGGCTCGGCCTCGATCCGCCGCACGCCCGCCGACTGCGGGTGGACGAGATGGTGCCGGCACCGGGGCAGGGATCCCTGGCCGTGCAGGTCCGCGAGGAAGACCGCACCACTCGAGCCGTGATCTCCGTCCTGGACCATCTCGCGTCGCGGCGGGCGTTCGAAGCTGAGCGGACGCTCGTGCAGCTCCTCGGCGGCGGCTGTGACCTTCCGCTCGGGGCGCTCGCGGCCACGAGAGGCGACCGGATCAGGATGGTCGCCCTCGTCGCCACACCGGACGGCGCGAAGGTCATCCGAACCGCGGCCGAGGGCTCCGATCCCGGTGTCGCCGCCTCGGACCTTGCGCAACGGCTGCGAGCCGCCGGCGCGGACACGATCCTGGCGGAGCTCCAGGGGTGAAGCGAACGCTCGCCGGGCGGACGATCGTCGTCACTCGCCCGGCGCAACAGGCGGGGCCGTTGGTGCGCGAGCTCGAGCGCCGCGGGGCGCGCGTCCTCGTCGCCCCGACGATCCGGCTGGTGCCCGCGCGCTCCGCGGCGCTCACGGCGGCGTTGAAGGAGCTCGCCGCCGGGCGGTTCGACTGGATCACGCTCACCAGCGCCGCCACGGTGGACGTGTTGCGCGAGCGACTGACATCGGCCCGGGACGTTCGCGCCACCGTTGCCGTGATCGGTGAAGGCACAGCGGCGGCGTTCCGGCGCTGGGTTCGCCGAGATCCGGACCTGCAGCCGGCGACGTTCACGACCGCGGCTCTGGCGCGCGCGTTCCCGCGCGGCTCGGGCCGCGTACTCTGCGCCCGCGCCGACATCGCGCCGGAAGGACTCGAGGACGCGCTTGCCCGGAAGGGATGGGATCCCGTCCGCGTGGACGCATACCGGACGATCTTCGCTTCCTCGCTCCACCGGGAAGCGCGCGACGCGCTCCGCGGCGGCGAGGTCGACGCGGTGACGTTCACGAGCGCATCGACGGTCCGGGGCTTCGTCAACGCGCGCGGAGGTGAGGCGACCCGTGGGCGTGGTGGCGTGCCGCCGAAGATGGTCTGCATCGGTCCGGTCACGGCCGCCGCGGCCCGTGAGGCGGGCCTCCGGCCGGCGGCCGTCGCGAAGCCGCACACGATCGAGGCCCTCGTCGCTGCCCTCGAGCGCGCGCTTTCCCCTTAGACGCAGACAGGCGAGGGCGCTCGCAGGGCTCACGCTCGGCCGACTCTTCGGCCGAGGTACCCTGACCCGATGAGCTTCCCGCAGTCGCGTCCTCGTCGCCTCCGACGCACGGCGGCGCTCCGCTCGCTGATCCGCGAGACCGACGTGCGGCCCGGCGACCTGATCGCGCCGCTGTTCGTGAAGGAGGGCATCGGCGACGCGGTCCCGATCGCCTCCATGCCGGGACAATTCCAGCACACGCTCGAGTCCTTGCGGAAGGAGGCGGTCGAGATCGGGGAGCGAGGCGTTCGCGCGTTCATCCTGTTCGCCGTCCCGGCACGGAAGGACCCCGAGGGCTCGGAGGCGTGGAACCCCGACGGGATCGGCCAGCAGGCGCTCCACGCGCTGCGCGAGGAGTTCGGCGACGAGGCGGTCGTGATCGGTGACCTCTGCCTCGACGAGTACACCGACCACGGGCATTGCGGCGTGCTGAATGACCGCGGCGAGGTGGAGAACGACACGACCGTCGAGCTCTACCGGCAGATCGCGCTGGCGCAGGCCGAGGCGGGAGCCCACCTCGTCGGACCGAGCGGGATGATGGACGGCCAGGTCGCGGCGATCCGTTCCGCGCTAGACGAGGGCGGCCACCAGGATGTGGGGATCCTCGCCTACGCGGCGAAGTTCGCATCGCCGCTCTACGGGCCCTTCCGCGAAGCGGCGGAGGGCGCGCCTCGATTCGGCGACCGGACCGGTTACCAGCAGGACCCCGCGAACGCCGACGAAGCGCTCCGTGAGATCCGCACCGACATCGCCGAGGGCGCCGACATCGTGATGGTGAAGCCGGCGCTCCCCTACCTCGACGTGATCCGCCGCGCGAAGGACGAGACCCGGTTCCCGATGGCCGCGTACCACGTGAGCGGCGAGTACGCGATGGTGAAGGCCGCAGCCGCGAACGGCTGGCTCGACGAACGGCGGGTCGTGCTGGAGCTCCTGACGTCGATCCGCCGCGCCGGCGCCGACCTGATCCTCACGTATCACGCCAAGGACGCTGCGGACTGGCTCCGCGGCTGAGCCGCTCCACATGGCGCGCTACGTCGCACTGCTCCGTGGGATCAACGTGGGCGGCAAGAACCTCATCCCGATGCCGGCGTTGAAAGTCGCCTTCGAGGACGACGGCTTCGAGGATGTCCGGACCTACATCCAGAGCGGGAACGTCGTGTTCTCCACGGCGACGTCCAAGCAGGCGGAGCTGACGCAACGGATCGAGCTGATGCTCCGCAAGGCGTTCGGCCACTATGAGGCCACCGTGGCGCTGCGGAGTCGGGCCCAGATGCGCTCGATCGTCGAGCGGGCCCCCGACGGCTTCGGGACCGAGCCCGCGCTCTACCGCGAGGACGTGATCTTCCTGATGCCCCCGCTCACGGCCCGGACGGTCGTGCAGAGCGTGCCGATCAAGGAAGAGGTCGACAGGATCTGGCCCGGTACCGGCGTCGTGTACTTCTCGCGGCTGACCAGCCGCGCCACCCAGAGCAGGCTCTCGCGGATCATCTCGCTGCCGATCTACAAGAGCATGACGATCCGGAACTGGAACACGACGACGAAGCTCGCCGAGCTCGTCGAGACGAAGGATCGCTGAGGGTCGACGCGAGTCAGCCTGTGACGGTGGCTGGGTCGCAGTTGGCGCCGGAGAGCACAACGCAGACACGCTCGGCCGGTTCCACTTCGACCGCACCCGAACGCAAGGCGGCGAAGGCGGCCGCGCCACCCGGCTCGACGATCACGCGCACCTGATCCCAGAGCGCTCTCTGCGCCTCCCGGATCTGGTCCTCCGTAACCAGAACCATGCGCTCCACGCGATCGCGGACGATCGGGAACGTGTGGTCGCCGACCCGTGCGGCCCCGAGCGAGTCGGACGCGAGCCCACCGACGGGAACGACGACGGGTTCGCCCGCCGCGAGCGCCGCGGTCATCGAGGCGCACCCCTCGGGCTCCACGCCGATCACGCGGACGCGGTCCCCGCACCACGCGGCGATCCCGGCGAGCGGTCCGCCGCCCCCCACGCCCATCAGCACGGTGTCGACGTCGGGCACCTGCTCCTCGATCTCGATCCCGAGCGTTCCTTGACCCGCGATCACCTCGGGCTGATCGAACGGGTGCATCAGCAACGCGCCGGTCTCTGCCGCTCGCGCCCCCAGAGCCTCGTTCGCCTCGGCGAAGTAGCCCTCGACGATCGTCACGGCGGCACCGTGCGCGCGCACGCGATCGATCTTCGTCTTCGGGGAGCTCGACGGGATGAAGATCTCGGCGGGCACGCCGGTCTGGCGGGCGGCGAACGCGACCGCGAGGCCGAAGTTGCCGCCCGACGCCGCGATCACTCCGGCGGGCGGCACCTCGCTCGACAACAGCTTGTTGAACGCTCCTCGGGGCTTGAACGACCCGGTGTGCTGGAGCAGCTCGAGCTTCGCGACGACAGAGGCGCCGGCTATCTCTCCGAGCTCCAAGACGGGCGTCCGTCGGACCCGGCCGGCGATCCGTTCGGCGGCGGCGCTGACGTCGTCGGCTCCCACGGGCACGGCCGCATCCAACCACAGCGGACGCTTCCCTAGACTGACCGCCCAGTGAGCCGATCGGACGAGCTCTTCGAGCGCGCCAAGAGAACGATCCCCGGCGGCGTGAACTCACCCGTCCGGGCGTTCGGCGCGGTCGGCGGGGTCCCGAGGTTCGCGGTCGCAGGCGACGGCGCCTACCTCGAGGACGCCGACGGCACCCGATACGTCGACCTCTGCCAGTCCTGGGGGGCCTTGCTCTTCGGACATGGGCGCAAGGAGGTCGTCGAGGCAGCCGTGGAAGCGGCCGCACGGGGAACCTCCTTCGGCATCCCGACCGAGGCCGAGGTCCAACTCGCGGAGCGGATCGTCTCGATGGTGCCCTCCGTCGAGCAGGTACGGCTCGTGTCCTCGGGAACGGAGGCGGCGATGTCGGCGGTTCGTCTCGCTCGCGCGGCCACAGGGAGGGACGCGCTGGTCAAGCTCGAGGGTTGCTACCACGGCCATTCCGACGCGTTGCTCGCGCGCGGCGCCGGCAGCGGGCTCGCGACCTTCGGGATCCCGAGCACGCCCGGCGTCACCGCCGGCGCCGCGCGCGACACGGTGGTGGCGCCGTTCAACGACCTCGACGAGATCGCCTCTCTCTTCGAGGCCAACGAGGGGACGGTCGCCGCGCTCATCGTCGAGCCCGTCCCCGCCAATATGGGCGTCGTGGTGCCCGACGACGGGTACCTCGAGGGGCTCCGTCTCCTGTGCGAAAAGCACGGCGCGCTCCTGATCTTCGACGAGGTGATCACCGGATTCCGGATCGCGCGTGGCGGAGCGCAGGAGCACTTCGGCGTCACGCCCGACCTCACGGTCGTCGGCAAGGTGATGGGCGGCGGGTTCCCGTGCGCGGCCTTCGGCGGGCGTCGGGACCTGATGGAACAGCTCGCACCGGTCGGCGCCGTGTACCAGGCAGGGACGCTCAGCGGGAACCCGGTCGCGGTCGCAGCGGGCCTCGCCGCGCTCGAGCTGATCGACCGCGAGGATCCGTACGCGGCGCTCGAAGCGACCGCGGAGGATCTCCAGACCGGCCTCGCGCTCGCGTTCGAGACGAACGGGATCGACGCGACGATCAACCGGGCCGGGTCGCTCTTCAGCGTGTTCTTCACGGAGGGTCCCGTACGGAACTTCGAGGATGCGAAGGCGGCCGACCACGAACGGTTCGCGCGGTTCTTCCACCACATGTTGGGCGAGGGCGTGTATCTCCCGCCGTCGGGCTACGAGCTCTGGACGCTCTGCACGCCCTTCGGCGATGCCGAGACCGAGATGGTGCTCGGGGCGGTCAGCCGCTTCCGCGGCTGACCGCCCCGAAGCTCACACAAGCGTGAGGGTCGTCTCCTGCGCCGCCATCGGCTCGTCGCCGTCGGACGCGGGCTCGGTGGCGATGCAGAACGTCCCCACGATGTGCTCGCCCGCGTCGTGGGTGGGCGCGACGCGGCACCACATCCGCCCCTCGATCCCTTTGAGGCTGAACGTGACCGTCTTCCCCGTGAGGGCGGCCGCGTGGGCCTCGAGGATCGGGAGGTTCTCCCCTTCCATCCCGAACGCATCGAGCAGGTCCCGGCCGTCGAGGAAGCGAGGGTGGATCCCCAGGTGCTGCGAGGCGGTCCAGGAGACCCCTCTCAGTCGAAGCGAGCCGTCGGTGGTCCACATGACGGCCGGAAGGTGTCCTTCCTCTGCAGAAGGCGCTGGCTCACGGCGAGGCGGCGACCAATCCACCGTGTCCGTGATGCCGATGAGCTCCCACTGTCGCATGTGCTCTCCTCCTCGATGGCTCTCCGCTTGCTCTACCTGATATCGGGTACAAAGGCGGGTTGCCTGTATCGGCGAAGAGACCCATTTCGTGCTTCCCCGAGCGGACTACGACTTCTGCGGGAGGCCCCGGGCCCGCCGGTCCACGTATCGCCGCGTAGCTGGCACTATGGGAGGTGACGAACGCTCCTTGGAGAACGCTCCCTGGAAAGGACACGACATGCCAACTGAGACCGCGACCTTCGGCGCCGGCTGCTTCTGGGGCGTCGAGCACTTGTTCCGGAAGGTGCCAGGCGTGATCGACGCCGTCTCCGGTTACAGCGGCGGGATCGTCCAGAACCCGACCTACCGAGAGGTCTGCAGCGACACGACCGGCCACGCCGAGGTCGTCGAGGTGACGTTCGACCCAGAGGTCGTGTCCTTCGATCAGCTCCTCGAGGTCTTCTGGGCGATGCACGACCCGACGCAGGTGAACCGGCAGGGGCCCGACCAGGGGTCGCAGTACCGGAGTATCGTCCTCACGCACTCCGAGGAGCAGCAGACCGCGGCGGAGACCTCACGCGACCGTGCGCAAGCTCGCTCCTCGAAGCCGATCGCAACGGAGATCCGGCCGCACGTGGCGTTCTACCCGGCCGAGGACTACCACCAGCGGTATTACCTCAAGAACGGCCACGAGCCGTACTGTCACGCGATCCCGCCGGGACTGCTCGAGGAGCTGGGCCTGGTCCGCGCGTAGCTCAGCCGTCGCGGAAACCGACGATCGAGTGGGACCCGTCGCAGAACGGCTTGTTCTGCGAATACCCGCACCGGCAGAGGACCTGGCGGTTGCGGACCTCATACGCCTCGCCGTCGGCTCCCACGACCCTGACCCCTCCACGCACGAAGAGCGGTCCGTTGCGAAAGACGCCGATCTCGGGGTCGTACTCGGGTTCGTGGTCAGGGGTGTCCGGTGAGTCCGCCCACGCGAGCCGTCCGGACGGGCAGAGCTCGACCATCCGCTCCATCCGATCACGCACCGTGGGATCCGTGCTGCCGAGCATCTGCCAGACGCCGGTGAACCGGTCCTTGCAGTAGCCGGCCTTCGAGCACAGCGAGAGGTCGTCGCTGATGATCGTGCCGTCTTCAGCCTGGAAGACGTCCGCTCGGGGCTCGCGCGGTCCGTGGTCTGCCCGTTCCTTGACGTCGACACGAGGCTCCTCCAGGTGGCTGTCGTCGCAGAATGGCTTGTTCGCGCTCCGACCACACCGGCACAGGCGGTAGGTCTCGCCGGCCTCGAGCGGCTCGAACGGTGCGTAGTCGACGGGCTCACCGAACTCCGTCTTGATCGAGCGGGTCCGCGCGATCGGAAGCGGGCCGGTCACCACATACGGACCGTCCTCCTCGACGCGGATCTCCGGTTCGGACATGGTCGGCATCCTCCCATGACAGGGCCTGGGGGTGAACAGCCGCTCGATCACTCGAGGTGCCCGAGCGTCTCGGTTCGCAGGCTCGTTCGTTGACGTCCTGGACGGTGTTCGCCCAGGTCAGAGGCTCGACCCTTCGGCCGAACGGACGTTCGCAGGCGGCCCCCCTTTGGCCGGGGATCGGACTGCCTCTCCGACGATGCAGAAGCCCTGACTATGGTCTGATCGTGACTAGTGCCCTGACGCCACCAACCGCGTCGGATGTGATGGGGCGATCGCCTTAGGCAAAAGGGCCCAGATGCCTTGTGAGGCACTTAGGCCTTGACTGGTGTTTCGGAAAGGTGGGACACTGCATAACTTGCAGTAGGCCGAATAGTGTCGAGTTTGATAGGTCGTGTCGATGTCGATATCCCCCCGAACTCCCTACGTAATTTATGCGACCTTGTCGTCCTGGAGAGAACAAGGGAAGAACCATGCTCGTTCCCTTGGCGTGTCTGGGCACCTCCCATGGGGGTTTCGAAGGAGCGCTCGGTGAGCGCGGCGAGGGAGGAAACGGCCGGGGACCCGATGCGTGATGTCGTCCCCGGGTCATCCCCAACCGATCTCCTGCCCGAGGGGGCAGAGGCCTCACCATCCACCGGGAACCAGACGACACCATCGTTAGAGCCGATCCACCCGCCGATCGTCGAGCCCGTCTCAGCCACGGCGCTCGCCGGTTTCCGGCGGGTGGCCGCAGCCCTGATGATCGCGGATGCGTGGTGCATCGTGGCTGCGCTCCTCGTGGTCCACGCCAACGGACCTGATGGGATCCGACTCCCGCGAGACTTCGTCTTGGTCATGCTCACCGCTCCCATCCTGTGGATCAGCCTCTTCCATTCGTTCGGTCTCTACGGAGTTCGCCACCTGTCGCCTCCGGAGGAGTTCCGTCGCCTGATCAGTGCGACGGTCCTGGGCGTTGTGGTGATCGTCGTAGGAAGCGTGTGGTGGAACGAGGCTCTCGATCGCTCCTCTCTCGCGCTCATGTGTGTGGTGGCCCTCTTCTTCGAGTTGGTCGTGCGTCGCTTGGCGCGGTGGCACATACGAAGGCAGAAACGGCTCGGACGACTGACGTTGAGGACCCTGATCGCAGGAACGAACGATGAGGCCGCGATGATCGCCGACGCTCTGTCCCCGCCGAGCGGTGGCTTCTTCCCGATCGGATTCGTGACCTCGGCTGGTTCCTACGCCACGAATCCAGGGCTGCCCCTCCTCGGGTCGATCGACGATCTCGACGACCTCATCCGAAGCTGCTCGGTCGAGTGTGTCTTCGTCGCTTCGACCGCAACATCTCCGGACGACGTCTACCGCATCTTCCAGTCGTGCCGTCGAGAGGACATCGAGATGCGGCTGTCCGCGAACGCGCCGGAGGTGCTGACTTCTCGGGTGAGCATCCAACAGGTTGAGAGCCTCATGATGTTGGCCGTCCGCCCCGTGCGGCTGACACGGTCCCAATCCGCCCTCAAACGGTCCTTCGATGTGGTCATCGCTTCGCTCGGGATGGTTCTGCTCTCCCCCGTGATGGCGGCCATCGCAGTCGCCATCAAGCTGACTTCCCGTGGACCGGTGATCTTCAGCCAGGAACGAGCGACGAAGGGGGAGCGCCTCTTCACGATGTACAAGTTCCGCACGATGGTCGCCGATCAGGAACGCGCACTCGAGGGCAGGCTCATCGATCTCACCCAGCCGTTCTTCAAGATGCCGCATGATCCGCGACTCACTCCTCTCGGGAGACTGCTCCGCTCCCTCAGCTTGGACGAGCTTCCGCAGCTCTGGAACGTGCTGCGAGGTGACATGAGTCTCGTGGGTCCTCGACCGCTTCCCGTCGAGCAAGTCAGAGCGAACCACGACCTGCTTCAGCCCCGCCATGAGGTGCGGGCGGGGTTGACCGGGTGGTGGCAGGTGAGCGGGCGAAGCCAGGTCGACGTGAAGGACGCGCTGAAGATGGACATGTTCTACATCGAGAACTGGTCGCTGAGTCTCGACGTGTACGTCCTGCTGAAAACCGCCGCCGCCGTGATCGCACGGAGAGGCGCATATTGACCGAACACGAGGACGCGGCTGCCGACTCGCGTCACATCCTCGGGATGAGGGTCGACGCGACGAGCTATGACGACACCACCCGGCGCATCGCGGGATGGGCGAAGGCCCGGGAGTCCCGTTCGGTCTGCGTCGCGTCGGTGAACAACGTGATGATCGCGCAGGACGACCCCTCATTCCTCGCGGTGATGAACGACGCGGACCTCGTCACGCCCGACGGGATGCCGTTGGTCTGGGGCTTGAGAAGGCTCGGTATCCCATCGGCGACGCGGGTCTACGGGCCGGCACTCACTCCGATGATCTTCTCCTTGGCTGAGAAGGAGGGGATCCCCGTCGGCTTCGTTGGCGGAACCCCCGACGTCCTCGACAAGCTGATCGCGAACGCGACGGCCTCGTTCCCTGAGATGCGCATCGCCTACACGATCAGCCCTCCGTTCAGAGAGATGACCGCCGAGGAGGAAGCGGAGATCTCCCGGCAGATCAACGATTCGGGTGCCCGGATCGTGCTCGTCGGGCTGGGAACCCCCAAGCAGGACGTGTGGATGGCTCGTCAGCGGGGCAAGGTCCAAGCCGTCATGATCGGGGTGGGAGCGGCGTTCGACTTCTTCGCGGGCGAGAAGCCACAAGCTCCAGCCATCCTGCAGCGTTCTGGGCTCGAGTGGCTCTTTCGGCTCGCGACCGAGCCAAGGCGACTCTGGAAGCGGTATCTTCGTCAGAATCCCCGTTTCGTCGTGCTGTTCGCACGCCAGTTGCGCTCTCATCGCAAGCAACCGCTTGCGCATCCAACTATCTATCGGCAGGAGGCTCCATGAATCGACGGGCTCTCGTCACGGGGGCAGGAGGCTTCATCGGACACCACATGGTGAAGTTCCTGAAGGCCAACGGATACTGGGTTCGAGGCGTTGATATCGAGCTTCCCGGGTTCGAAGAGACGGAGGCCGATGAGTTCCAACTCATCGATCTCCGGGAGCTCGACGGCTGCCGCACAGCCACGCGCGAAGTGGATGAGGTGTATCAGCTCGCCGCCGACATGGGGGGTATCGGATACATCACCGAGTTCCGAGCGGACGTTGCCAGGAACAACGTCCTCATCAACGCGCACATGCTCGAGGCCTCTCGAGAGAATCAGGTGTCCCGCTACTTCTTCTCTTCGTCGGCCTGCATCTATCCGATGTATCTCCAAGAGTCGCCGGACGTCGCTCCGCTGAGGGAAGAAGACGCTCTTCCCGCCCAACCCGAAGAAGGGTATGGGTGGGAGAAGTTGTACGCGGAGAAGCTCTGTCAGTACTACCTCGAAGAAAGCAAGCTCCTTACGCGGGTGGCCAGGTTCCACAACATCTACGGCCCCTTCGGCACGTACGAAGGAGGGCGGGAGAAGGCACCTGCGGCGATCTGTCGGAAGCTCGCGCTCGCCGGTGACGGAGATGAAGTCGAGGTCTGGGGCGACGGACAGCAGACCAGGTCGTTCATGTACGTGGACGACTGCGTGGAGGGGATCTATCGGATCCTGCATTCCGAGCACCCCCACCCCCTCAACCTCGGGAGAGACGACCTCATCTCGGTGGACGATCTCGTCGACCTGGTCGCGCGGATCGCGGGCAAGACCATCGTCAAGAACCACCAGATCGACGCGCCCCAAGGCGTACGCGGCCGGAACAGCGATAACTCCCGACTTCGGGAGGTTCTCGGGTGGGAGCCTGAGACAACCTTGGAAGTCGGCCTCGATCGAACCTACCGATGGATCAGATCCGACCTCGAGAGAACGGGGCGCATCCCCTCGAGCGAGCTCGAGGACGAGAGTGTGATGACGGGTTGAGCGACGAGCCAAGAGGTGCGATGAGGGTCGGCGTCATCGGGACGGGCCACGTCGGTCTCGTCACGTGCGTCACGCTGGCCGAGTTCGGGCACGACGTCGTCGGCGTCGACGCCGACGAGGAGAAGGTCGCCCGACTGCAAGAGGGCAAGGCTCCATTCTTCGAGCCGGGGTTGCAGCAGCTCCTCGACAAGACGCTGAGCCAAGGACGGCTCACCTTTACGACCGACGCCGTCTCTGCGATCGCCGACCGGGAGATCGTCTTCATCTGCGTCGGCACGCCGCCTCGTGCATCTGGGGAGGCGAACCTGGTAGCGGTCGAGAACGTCGCCAGGCAGGTCGCACGAGATGGCTCATCCGGCCTCATCGTCGTGGAGAAATCGACGGTGCCTACCGGAACCGCAGACCGCATCCGGAGAACCATCGCCCTGGAGCGGCGTGCTTCGGTTGACGGGATCGAGGTGGTCTCCAATCCGGAGTTCCTGCGAGAAGGCACGGCCATCGAGGACTCACTGCACCCGAGCCGCATCCTCGTCGGGGCGGACTCAGCTCGCGGACATGCGGCGATGCGACGCCTCTATGCGCGATCGATCGAAGAGGGCTCCCCGCTCATCGAGACCGACATCAAGACCGCCGAGCTCGCGAAACATGCCTCGAACGCCTTCCTCGCCCTGAAGATCTCCTACGTGAACGCCCTCGCTCGCGTGTGCGAACGGACGGGGGCCGATGTGGTCGCGGTCGCCGACGTCATGGGGTCCGATCCGAGGATCGGGCGCGCGTTCCTGGACGCTGGACTCGGATACGGCGGCTTCTGTTTCCCGAAGGATCTCGACGCGTTCGAACGTCTCGCGTCGCAGGCGGGCTACGACTTTCCGCTCCTGCGGGAGATCCGACGCATCAACGAAGAGGCAGTCGACGCCGTCTTGCTGAAGGTGCGAGAGGGTCTGTGGAACCTCGAGGGCAAGCGAGTCGCTTTGTTCGGACTTGCCTTCAAACCCGGCACGGACGACATCCGGTTCTCTCCTGCCCTCTCGCTCGCTCGTCGTCTGATCGATGAGGGCGCCACCGTGGTGGGATATGACCCCGAAGCGATGGCGGGCGCGAAGGAGGAGATCCCCGAACTCGAGCTGGCATCGGACGGCTACGCAGCCGCCGCCGATGCCCATTGCGTCGTGATCTGCACGGAGTGGGCGGAGTTCCGCGCCATCGATCTGACGATCCTCAGGGACACGATGGCCTACCCGATGGTGGTCGACGGCAGGAACGTCTTGGATCCGAACGAGATGCGGTCGCTGGGCTTCACCTATTACCCGACCGGGCGGCTCGCGATCACGTAGAACTCGCAACCGGCGCCTCTCCCTGGTGGGGAGCCGCAGGGGATGCGAAGCTGGGGCCAAGCATGAAAGTCCTCCTCTCCGCCCTCGCCTGCGAACCCGACAAGGGGTCCGAGCCGGAGGTGGGGTTCCGCGCTCTGCTGGCAGCTGCGAGCCACCACGAGGTCTGGGTGCTGACCCTTCCCGAATCCATGCCCGCGTTGACACGAGTGTTGGAAGGGGATCCGAAGGCCGCCCGCATCCACATCGAGAGCATCCCGTTCGGATCCCAGCGTGTCCTGCGGGATCTCACCTCCTGGCAGTTCCACCGGCGGTACGACCGATGGCAGCAAGAGGCGGCCGTTCGAGCCGTCCAACTCGATCGGGAGATCGACTTCGACGTCATCCATCACGTGACGCTGGCCAGCTATTGGACGCGGGCGGGGGTCGCGGCTGTCGACAAGCCCCTCGTGTGGGGCCCGATCGGCGGTGGCGTGGACCCGCCGATCCGCCTGCTGCGCGAGCTCGGGCCACGAGGGATGCTCGAGACCGCCGCCCGGATGGTGGGACGGCCGGCCGTCGCCATGCTGCCGCCCGTCAGGAAGACCCAGCGAGATGCGGCCGTCATCCTGGTGCAGAACCCGGATACGGGTCGACGGCTCCATGGGTCGGGACGCATGAAGCTTCTGTCGAACGCGCTCGCCGTCGAGCTGAATGGCGTGAGGCAGCCAGGAACTCGAACCGCAGACCTCTTCGTCGTGGGTCGATTGGTCCCGTGGAAGGCACCCATCCTCGCGCTTCGGGCGCTCCGGTACGTCGAGCACCCTGAGCGCGCTACTCCGCTTCTTCGGAGACGGTCCTGAGCAAGCGCGCCTCGAGACGGCCACGCGAGCATGGGGCCTCGGGGATCGTGTGCGCTTCGAGGGTTGGATCGGCAGACCCGATCTCATCCCTCAGCTCGCCCGCGCGGGGGTGTTGATCCATCCGGCCCTCCACGAAGAGGCGGGCCTGTGCATCGCCGAGGCGCTCACCCTGGGGACTCCTGTCGTGGTGTTGGACCATGGAGGTCCTTCGCAGATCGTCGGGCAGTGGCGGGGGACTCCGTCCGCGCTCGTGTCACCGAGAGGCCCCGACGCGACGGCCCGAAGCATGGCCGCGGCGATCGACACCTTCTTGGCCGACCCTCCACCTATCGCCCACGGGTCCGTCCGCGGGAGGACGTCATTCGAAGGCGAGGTGCTGGCGGCGTACGAGTTGGCTGTGCAGGGGTGAGCGACCACCCGAGGCTGGCGGTCGATCCTCCTACGGGAGGGACAGGTCGTCGGGCTCGCGATCATCCAGGGGAAGGGTGGGTTCAACCTCGGAGTCGGCTGGGATCGCCCGAAGCGTCCTCGATCGTGCGGTCTCGATCCCTCCCTGGTGTCCGTACCCGTAGTACGCGTAGCCGAAGCCGTAGCCGCGGAACCTACTCGGATCATGCTTGTTCACCACGACACCGAGGACGGGAACATCGATGAGGTCGAGCTCGTGTCGGGCCTGCTCGAGCGTGGATCGCCGCGCCGAATGTGGATCGACGATCATCAGGATCGCGTCTGCTAAGGGTGCGACGGCGACGACATCCGACGTGGACAGGAGCGGTGGTGTGTCGATGAGGACGAAGTCCGCGGTCTCGCGGAGCTTCGAGAGCAGACCTTTCATGGAATCCGACCCGAGGTACTCCGATGGGTCCAGCGACTCGGTCTCGCGGCCGGCATGCAGAACCCACAGGTTCTCCGTGGCGGTCGTGGAGATCGCGATCTCAGGTTGTCGCGTGCCGGTCAGCACCTCGGTGAGACCGTCGCCGCCCGAGCCCTGGAAGTAGGTCTGAAGCTGTGGCTTTCGAAGATCCGCAGCCACGATCACGACCCGCTTCCCCGACACGGCAAGCGCCACGGCCAGGTTGGCCGTAACCGACGTCTTCCCCTCTCCTGCAAGAGAGCTCGTGATGACGATGCTCGTGATGTCGCGATCGCCGATGGCGTGCAGCAGCCTCACCCTCAATGCCCTGAATGCCTCGGCCGCATCTACCGTCAAGCGGCCTGTCATCCTCAGAGCACGCTGCCATCCCGCCGACGGGATGAAGCCGAGCACGGGAGCTCCCGCTTGTGACTCAAGTTCCTCTCGTCCGCGAACCGGTTCATCGAGGCGCTCCTGGAAGAAGGCCACGCCCATCCCGAGAGCGAGTCCGACGATCGCGCCCAGTAGTCCGTCTCGCATGTGGTTCGGAGCGGACGGCGACTCGGGGATGTCCGCCGCTCGCAAGACGCGCCCCACATCGACGCTCTCGGGGGCCACGAGATCATTCAGCTTCGTGACGACGGAGACTCGCTCCGAGAGCAGGCTGCTGTACCGGATGGCCAAGAGTTCGCGATCCCCCCCCTCGGCCGACTCCAGATCCTCCGCGACGTCCGCCAACTGTATGTCGAGCGCTTCGATCTGAGATTCGTACGGTTGACGAGCGCCTTCCAGCTCACTCAGGAAACTGTCCCGACGGAACTCCAGATACGCGTCCGCGTACGCTTGCGCTGTTTCCTTCGCAGCCCTCGGGAAGGGCGACTCAGAAGTGAACACAAGCGTGTCGGTATCCTCGATCGGAGAGACCGACACGGTTCCGGGGGTGACGTCGAGCGACGCGAGACGGGGCCGAGCCAGCCCCGCGACGTGGGAGGAGCTGGCGACCTGCTGCTCCGTCGTCATGTTCAAGGCCGTGAAGGTTTCCGAAGACTGCGACGGCGAGAAGCTCGACTTCAGCACGAGCACCTCGGCCGAGGACGTGAACACGGGGGTCTGCGAGAACGAGTAGACAAGGGCAACGGCCGTGGTGGTGACAGCGATCGCGAGGATGACCCTTCTCCGGGCCAACAGTATGGAGAGGTAGTCGCGCAGGTCGAGAGGTTGATCCATGAAGCGTCACTTTCAGGTATGGGATGGGCCGTGGCGAGATCCTTATCTTCCCACAAGTCGCGGCCGCTCCAGCTCGGGCCCCCTGCGACGATCACACCCCCGGGACGAGCGATCCAGAGTCGTTGAATCCGACGGGAGATGGTCGATACTGCAACGGTGGCCGTCGAGAGACGCCGAGGGAGTTGCCGTGACTTCGGATAGTCCTCAGCTCAAAGGGGCGTTGTTCGGGTTCCGACGTGCGAGCGTCCGTCAGCTCCTGGCCGGCCGCGAGACCATGTTCCGCTTCGCCCAGGATCGGGCCCACGCCGCCGAGGCCAAAGCGGAGGAACTGCAGGCGGAGCTGGATGCTGCCCGGTCCGAATTCGTCGTGCACACGGAGGCAGCCGAATCCGTCCACGCAGCGACGCGAGCCGAGCTCCAAGAGGCAACGGAGGCGCTCCGGGAGCAGACCGAGCGCGCAACTGCCGTCGCTGCCGCGCTCAGTGCACTCGAGGTCGAGCTCGCGGACGCGCGCCACGCCGCGGTCCAACAGGCGGATGCGGTGAGCGAGCTCGCCCGGGTGCGGCCGGAGCTGGAGACGGCCCGGACAGAGCTCGCGGCCCGAGCCGAGGAAGCACGATCCGCCGAGGCTCGGATCTACGGGCTGCAGGCTCAGCTGGAAGCCGGCCAGGACGACTCCGCCCAGGGTGCGACGGAGCCGGGGACGGTCTCGCTGCCCGAGGCCGAGGACCTCACCCTGATGCTCGACGCGGCTGAGCGAGGTGTGACGGGCATCATGGAACGCGCGCGCCGCGCGTACGAGGAGCAGCTCGCACAGGCCGAGCTCGTGCGAGGAACGATCCAGGCCGACATCGAGCGGTTCGGGGATTGGCAGGAGAACGTCGAGCCGCTCATCCGATCGGTACAGCAGGGCATCGAAACGGCACGAGGACGGATCATCCGGATCCCCGACCAGATCCGCGAGGCCGTCGACTCCATGACCGAAGCGATGATGGCGGTGAGCGATTCGTTGGATCGCCTCGCGACGCTCCCAGGACCGCTCTCCGCGGATCCGTCACCCGAGACGCAGGAGACCTCCCTCGATCCTCCGACGGAAACCGTGATCCGGCTCAAGAACGATGAGTCCGCCTCGCCCGGTACGCTCGTGCTCCCTTCGGACACCTGGAGGTCTGAGCACGACGAGGCCGACGAGGCGAGCAGCGCTTCAGTCTGGGTCGACCCGGACGAACCAGCGGAGACTCGTGACGAGGAGAACGAGAGGCCTGACGGAGACCACGTCGAGCGCGCTCAATCCTCCGAGCCTGCTGCGGACAAAACGTACAGCGCGTTCACCCGACCTAGCGACGAGAGAAGCAGATAGCCACTGCCGATCGACTCGATATCGGTGACACATCCACGGATCGAAAGCAGTCGCCGGTAGTCCGAGGGCATCTGGACCCCCCAACCGCCGTCGTGGTCCGATAGTCGAAGGCCGTCCAACCTTCCACAACTGCCGATAAGCAGGCCCGGGTCCAGGCCGACATCTCCGGCCCAGAGAACCCCGGCGGTCCCGGCGCCTTCCGCGAACCAGACAGCCTCGTCGTCGCGAACCTCGTGCTGGCCGAAGCTTCCTTCGAACGGGTACCCGTAGTTCCGGCCCGGAGCGATGTTGAGGACCTCTTCGGCCCTCCAACCGCCCACCGTATCGCCGTCGTTGTCGACACCCCAGAGACCACCGCGATCGTCGAACGTGAGGCCGTAGACGTTGCGCAACCCTCGAGCGAACACCTCGACCTCTTTGCCGTCCGGCGAGACCCGAAGGATGGTGCCGAGCAGGCCTTTCTTCGGATGCTCTACGGCTTTCGCGATGCTGATCGGCAGGTGATCGACATGGCCGATCGCCACATAGACGTACCCATCCGGCCCCGTCGCGAGACCATTCACCCCGTGCGAGCTGTTGGCGACCGGCAGACCGTCAAGGATCACTCGCTCGCCCGTCAGCGAGCCATCCGGCTGGAGATCGTATGCGACCAACCGAGCGCTCGATTCCTCCAGGATGCGCCGCTCTCCCTCGAGCAGGTCGAGGCCGGGGATGTCATCCCCTTGACAGTAGGGGAAGGGATCGGAGCACGGCAGCGGCCCGAGATCGGCCACCACGAGGATGTCGCCGGCGATGGTCAACCCACGGGTGAACGTGAACCCTTCCGCGACGGTCGTGAGGGAGATCGGCCCCGTAGGGTCATCGGCGAGCTCGAAGTGCGCAATCCGGTCGCCGAGCGAAAGGTAACCATCCCGATCGCTGCGGAGTGCGATGCCGACGGGCGCACTGGGCAGTCGGTGGATCGCCTCCACCGTGAGCGTCGATGAGCGCCCGGATGGCGCGCCGGAGCTCGTTCCCTCCTTCAGCGCCCCCATCGTCACGAACCCAACGATCACGGCACCCCCGATGAAGATGGCAAGGCCGGCGTCCCCGACACGATCCCGATCGGCTCCCTTCGAGACTCTGCTGGGAAGGCCCACGAACCGGGTGAAGAGGACGTCCGCGACCGCGCCGACCATGAAGGCGACAACCAAACCCAGGACCGCGGTCACCGGTCGCTTGAGGAACGGAGCGAACCGCCGGACGTCGCCGCCGAAACGGATCCCCAGCACCACCAGGAGGAGCGCCCCAGCCACGAACGGGATGACGAGGAAGCCTCCCATCCGGTAGCCGGCGACATCGCGACGGCGTGACATGACGATGACAGCTACACCGAAGAAGAGAAGGGCCAACAGTGCCCAGTCGGTTCCGAAGAATCCGGTCAGGTTGGTCATAGCGCATCGATGAAGAGAGCGGGCGCCTGCTCCGTTTCGATCCTCCGCTCGGACCGGCGGTCACCCTGGCACATGGTCAAGACGGTACAGCCCGCAAGGTGTCCATCGCTTCTCCGCTATCGTGGGCGTACACACTGCAGGGCATCAGTTGACGGAAAGCGGTCGCCGTTGGCACTCACAGGCGAGCATGGATGGATCGAGAATCGCCCGAGTCGCGGTTTCCGGGGCCTCGATCTTCGTGAGCTCTGGGCATACCGAGAGCTCGCGGCATTCCTCGCGCTGCGCGATGTCAAGGTCCGATACAAGCAGGCGGCGTTCGGAGCAGGATGGGCGGTGCTGCAACCACTCGCCGGGGTCGCGGTATTCACCGTCGTCTTCCGACGCCTTGCCGGGGTACCCAGCGACGGGATCCCCTACCCTTTGTTCGCCTACGTGGGACTGACGGTCTGGGCGTACTTCTCCGGCTCCGCGACGAAGGCGACGCAGAGTCTCGTGCAGAACGCCCCCCTCGTTTCCAAGATCTACTTCCCTCGGATCATCGCTCCGGTTTCGGCCGTGCTGCCGGGGCTCGTCGACCTGGCGATCGCTCTCGCCTTGCTCGCCATCCTCCTTCCGATCTATGGATGGGCGCCGGGATGGGGGATCTTCACCATCCCTCTCCTGATCATCCCTCTCATGGTTTCCGCGCTCGGCGTGGGGCTGTGGTTGGGCACCCTGAACGTCATGTACCGAGATGTGAGCCAGGGGATCACGCTCATCATCCAGCTGCTCCTCTTCGTGAGTCCGGTCGCGTATCCGGCGAGCGCCGTTCCGGACGCGTGGCGAACCGTCTACTTCCTCAACCCGGTCGCCGGAGTCATCGAGGCCTTCAGGTGGGCGGTCCTCGGAGGACCTTGGCCGGGGCGAGGGTTCGCGCTGTCCTTATCGGTGAGCGCCCTGCTGCTTGCGGGAGGCACCGCCTACTTCCTGCGCGTCGAACGCCGCTTCGCGGACGTGATCTGATGCCGGGGCCGGCCGTAGAGTTCGATCGGATCAGCAAGCGGTACTCGCTCGGGGAAGACCTGCCTGGCCGCTCGCTCGCCGAGGCGACGATGGGACGGCTCCGGCGCCTGAGAGGCGGCGGGAAACGGCGGGAGCGAGACGAGATCTGGTCCCTACGTGACGTGAGTTTCTCGCTGGAGGAAGGGCATTCCCTCGGCATCATCGGGCGCAACGGTGCCGGGAAAACCACGGCGCTCAAGATCCTCAGCCGCATCACGGAGCCGACGAGCGGCCTCTCTCGCACTCGAGGGCGGGTCGCCTCGCTGCTCGAGGTCGGCACGGGATTCCATCCCGAGCTGACGGGGCGCGAGAACGTGTACCTGAACGGCGCGATCCTCGGCATGACACGACGTGACATCGCTCACCGGTTCGACGACATCGTCGAGTTCTCTGGTGTCAGCCGCTTCCTGGACACGCCGATCAAGCGGTACTCCTCGGGGATGCACCTTCGACTGGCCTTCTCGGTCGCCGCACATGTCGAGCCCGACATCCTGGTCGTGGACGAGATCCTCGCGGTCGGTGATGCGGAGTTCCAACGCAGATGTCTCCGCCGCATGGCCGATGTGGAGCGAGAAGGTCGGACGATCGTCTTCGTCAGTCACGACCTGGAGGCCATCGCTCGACTGTGCCCCACGGCGCTCTGGCTCGAGCGGGGTGAAGTGGAGAAGCGAGGCCAGACGGGTGAGGTGGTGGACGCGTACGTCGGGGCCGCCCTCGACCGTGCTCCGGCCGCGAGTGCGAAGGCCCAGGGAGGAGCACTGACGGTTCGGTCTGTCGCCACCGTCGATGCCGGCGGGAACCCGTCCGACGTGCTTCGAAGAGACCAGCCGTTCTCGATCACCGTTCGCTACTCGCTCGACGAGGTCGTCCCAGGATTCGACGTCGCTCTGTACGTCGTGAGCGACGCAGGCGTTCGTGTCTTCGACGAAGCCTGGTCCGACGTGCAGGACGTCCGCCCGGCGGGGCCGGGTGCGTATGAGCTCACGCTGAAGGTTCCCGCGGTGCTGGTACCCGGTGAATATCGGATCGGGATCTGGGCCGGCACTGCCTACGAAACCATCCTCCACGAACGTGTGACGGCGTCCTTCAGCCTCGCCGGCAGCCAGAAGGGCCGGCCCGAACGCACCGTGGAACTCTTGCTGCCGTGGGATGTGACCGTCCTGCGTGAGGGTGAGGAACCACAGGACGCTTCGGGATGAGGTGATAGGGGTGCAGCGAAGCCGCCCACATGAGCTCCTCCGGGCCCTGTTCGCGCGACTGCCTGCTCCGATCCAGCGCGGCCTTCGCGCGAGTGCTCGAAGACTCCCTCCGGCGATGCGCGGAAGGATCTCCGAGGCGACGGGGAAGGACAGGCCCCCCGGCACCGTTCGATGGGGCGACCTCCGGCGGCTCTCACCCATCGCTCGCGATTGGGGGTACGGGCGTGGCCAGCCGATCGACAGGGTCTACATCGAGGATTTCCTCTCATCCCGTGCCACCGACATCCAGGGTGCGTGTCTCGAAGTCCTCAACGCCGACTACACGGAGCGCTTCGGCGGTGCGCGGGTGCGTCGAAGGGATGTGCTCGACATCAATCCTGCCAACACCTCCGCCACGTTGGTCGCCGACCTGAACGATACGGACTCGCTCCCTGCGCAGCGATTCGACTGCATCATCCTCACGCAGACGCTGCATCTGATCCCCGACATGCGGATCGCACTCATGAATGTATGGCGGGCTCTCCAGCCCGGGGGGGTGTTGCTGGTGACCGTTCCGGCTCTGGGACGTCACGACTCCCGCCCCGGCTTCGATCACGATCGGTGGCGTCTGACACCGTCGGGTCTCGGCGGTCTCCTGGGAGAGCTCCCGGATGCACGAACGTCGATCGTGACCTACGGCAACGTCCTGTCGTGCTCTGCATTCCTGTATGGATTGGCGGCCTCTGAGCTGCGTGCCGAAGAGCTGCGAGTCGTGGATCCGGAGTTCCCCCTCATCGTCGCCGGACATGCGCGGAAGGCCGAGGAGCCTCGATGACTCGCGTCGGCGGAACGCTCGTACTCCTCTACCACCGGGTGACGCGCGTCACCAACGATCCATTCGGTCTGGCGGTGCGCCCGGACCGGTTCGCTCAACAGTGCGAGATCCTTCGCAGACGGTGCGACGTCGTGCCGCTTCGGGAGATGCGAGGTGGCAAGGGGGAGGTCGCGATCACGTTCGACGACGGGTACGCGGACGGTCTCGCCGCTCGGGATATCCTCGCCGATTCCCAGCTCCCCGCGACGTTCTTCATCACATCGGGCCGCCTCGGCGAATCCTCCGATTTCTGGTCGGATCGCCTTGGGAAGCTCCTCCTCGACCAGGAACCATCCGTCGGTCACGTCGAACTCGAGATCGGCGGTCGACCTCTGTGGGTCGACATCCGGTCATCGAAGGCTCGAGAGAGAGCCCATCTGGCGCTCTATTGGCGGCTCCGGCCATTGCCGATCGCCGTCATCTCCAGCACCTTGGATGAGCTGGCGACGCAGGTCGGTATCCCACGCTCCGATCCGGACAGTCATCGCTGGATGGACACGGAGGAACTTCGCGCCCTCGCCGAGAGCGAGCTGGTCGACGTTGGCTCTCACACGCTGACGCACCCTTTGCTCAAGGAGCTCCCCCCAGACGAGCAGTGGAGGGAGATCGATGGCAGCCGCCGAGAGCTTGAGGCGCTCCTGGCGACACGCGTGCATGCGTTCTCCTATCCCTTCGGCGGTCCAGATACGTTCGACGACGTGACCAGTGCTCTCGTTCGCGACGCCGGATACGACCTCGCCTGCACCGCGACGGGAGGGCTCGTCGAGATCGATCGCGATCCGTTCCGTATCCCACGGAACACCGTCGGTGACTGGGAAGCGGACGCTTTCGAACGATGGCTGGACGGGTGGATCGGCTCATGACGATCACCGAGGTGCAGGACACCCTGCGCCGGTGGTCGGTGACCCGTGAGACTCCTGGCGCGACCGTCACGGGTCGATGGGATGTCGCCTTCGTGGCCGCCACGGTCATCCTGTCGTTCGTTCTCTACGTCTGGCACTTGGGCTTCTACTCGGACGACTGGGCCTTCCTCGGCTCATTGCACATCTACGGAGATCACTCCATGGTCGGACGCTCCGACCTCATCGACTGGGCGATGTATTTCCGGCAGCGCCCCGTCCAGATCCCTTTCCAGCAGTTGCTCTTCTGGGCGTTCGGGCTGAAGCCGCTCGGCTACCATCTGACCAACGGCTTCCTCCTCACGGCGATGGCTGTGACGATGCACCTCGTGCTGCGCCAGCTCGCGATCTGGCGACCACTCGCACTCGCCCTCCCGATCGTCTTCGCTCTCCTGCCGCACTACTCCGCGGACCGATATTGGTTCGCCGCGTTCGGATATGTGCTGAGCATGGCTCTGTTCTTCCTGAGCCTGTACGCGGATCTCCGCGGTGCCGGAAGCGTGTCGAACCTCTTGAAGTGGAAGCTCCTTGCCCTGATCGCTCTGTTGGCGAGCGCCCTGAACTACGAGGTGGCCATCCCTCTGTTCCTGTTGAGCACGCCGTTGATCGCTCTCCGCTACCGAGCTCTCCCGCCTGGATCCGAGGGCAGCGGGTGGGCGTGGCGACATCGACGATGGCTCGTCCTGGCCAACGTCATCACCCTCGTCGGGGTCGTGATCTTCAAGGCGGTCGTGACCGCCGGTGCGCCGGAGACGCCTGACGATCTGCTCCTCCATGTCGCCCGGCTCGGGGTCGGATCGATCGCGATCAACTTCGGGAGCTTGGGTATCGGGCTCCCCCAGGCGGCACTGTGGGCTGCGCGCCAGGCCTCTCCCACCGTCCTCATCATCGGTGTGCTCCTCGCCGGCATGGTCACCGTCTACCTATGGAGGGCCGTCCGGCGATCGTCAGAACCCTTCCCGAGCGCGGCGTTCTGGGGATCCATCATCCTTGCGGGCTTCGTCGTGTTCATCGCGAGCTATGCCATCTTCATCCCGACGGAACGGATCCTCTTCACGAGTACGGGCATCGCCAACCGCGTCGGCATCGCCGGAGGGGTCGGCGTGGCCTTCGTCTTCGTCGGAGTCCTCGGGTGGTTGTGCCGGGTTGTCCTGCCTCCCAACGGATGGCGCGCATCGACGTTCGCAGCAGGGGTATCGGGGCTCGCCTTGGCCGGATTCCTGCTGGTCAACGTCCAAGGCGTCCAATGGGGTCAAGCGTGGAGCCAACAGGAAGCTGTGCTCGACGAGGTGAGGGACCACTTGCCCCATCCCCAGCCGGGCACCGTCGTGATCATCGACGGCGTCTGCCCCTACATCGGAGGCGCGATCGTCTTCGAATCGAACTGGGACGTCACGGGAGCGCTCCACGTCACGTACGGAGATCCAACCCTCGTGGGAGATGTGACCAGTGCGAACCTTGCGATCGGTGACGACGGACTTTCGACGGTCCTGTACGGCTCCCTGGAGGCTCACTACGCGTTCGGACCGCATCTGTTCTTGTTCGACAGTCGACGCGCGCTCCTCACGCCGATACCCGACGAGGATGCGGCTCGAAGGCTCCTGAACGTGGACGAACGCCAGGAGTCACCGTGCACGCGGGGAGCTGCCGGGTACGGAACCACCCTCCTCCCACTCGATCAGCGCTATCGGCGCCTGGAAGACCGCTTCTTGTGGGGTGACGGTTGAACCGCGCATGACGGAGCAGGTGACCGTTGTCATCCCGACGCGCAACCGCCCGGATCTCCTTCGTTTGACGTTGGCGAGCGTCTCGCGTCAACGCGGGGTGGAGGTCGATGTCGTTGTCGTCGATGACGCCTCCGAGGAGGGACCGTCATCTCTTTCGGCCGACATGTCGAGCTTCCCCGTCCGGTTCGTCAGACAGACCGTGCGATCCGGACCCAATGCCGCTCGCAACCGCGGCATAGCGGAGGCGTCAGCGCCATGGATCTCCTTCTGTGACGACGACGATCTCTGGGCTCCGGACAAGCTCTCCCGGCAGATCGCCGCCGCTGAAGCATCCCGATGCGACTGGGGGTACACGGGGGCGGTGTACGTCAACGACGATCTCCAGGTCCGCGGGGGGTCCCCGCCGCTCACGCCGGACACGCTCGTGGAAGCGCTCCGCAGGTTCAATGCCCTGCCGGCGGCAGCTTCCAACGTGATCGTCCGCGCGGACGTCCTGAAGGAGGTCGGTGGCTTCGACGAACGCCTGCCGCATCTGGCTGATTGGGAGCTCTGGCTACGTCTCGCCGCGAACCACCTGCCCGCGTGTGCCGATGCCGCGCTCGTTGCCTACCGGCTCCACGGCAGCAACTTCTCGCTCGACACGGCCGGGATGCTGAGCGAGCTCGACGTCCTGGAACGCCGGTACGACCTGGTCGCCGATCGTTCGCGATTCCAGAGGCATCTCGGGCACCTGAGCCTTCAGTCGGGCCGGCGCTCCGAGGCATTGCGCCATTTCGCGCTCGCCGCGCTGCACATGCGCGACGGCTACCGCCGAGCGGATCTCGCCTATGACTGGCGGATCCTCAGAGAACATGCCGTGGAGCTCGGGCGAAGGAGGCTTCGCATCCCTCCCTCCGATCGCGCACGGCAGCGCAGGGAGGATGCTCGGGCGCGCGATCCCCATGCGGCCTGGAAGGCCGAAGCGCAGGCTTGGTTGGACGGGTTACCACGCTCGTAGCCGTCCGAGACGGCGATCACGTGTCAGAGTCCTCACCGTCACACGGTACATTCAGAGCAATCGTGCCCGATGTCTCAGTCGTGATCCCAACCCACAACCGAAGCGAACTGCTGTCGCTCACCCTCCGCAGCGCGCTGCTGCAGCGGGACGTCGATCTCGAGGTGATCGTGGTCGACGATGGCTCGGTGGACGACACCCCGCGCCTGGTCGGCGCTCTGGGTGATCCACGCATCCGGATGCTTCGTCACGATGTCGCGCAAGGAGTGAGTGCGGCCCGGAACCATGGGATCGTCGAGTCGAAAGGTCGCTGGATCGCCTTCTTGGACGACGACGACCTGTGGTCACCCGAGAAGTTGGCGCTTCAACTTGAGGCGCTCCGTGAGACCGGACGGAGGTGGGCCTACACCGGCATGGTGCATGTCGCCATCGACAATCGCGTGATCGCGGGTCAACCCCCTCCCACTCCCGAGGAGGCCACAGAGAGCCTGACCAGGATCAATCTGATCGGCGGTCCTTCGAGCGTGATCGTCGAGAAGGAACGGCTCCCGGACCCACATTTCGACGGACGCCTGTTCCACTCACCGGATTGGGACCTCTGGATCAGGTTGGCTCGCGATGGTCCACCGGCCTGCGTCGCCCGACCTCTCGTCGCGTACCGGATCCACCCGGGCAACGCGTCGTTGGATCTGGAAGGACTCTTGGCCGAGACGGACGAGATCGCACGGCGATACGGGGGGACGATCGATCGGGTCGGCTACCTGCGATACCTCGGGAGACTCTCGCTGAAGATCGGTTGGTATCGAGAAGCCCTACGGTTCTACCGTCGCGCGGCGAGGGCAGGGGATGCGCGCTATCTCATGACGCAGTTCCTGCCCGACACGAGTGAAGTGATCGCCAGGGTGATCCGGGTGAAAGCACGCGGCTTCGGCCTTCCTCTGCCCCGGATACGATCACCCGAACCCTTTCGTGCATGGAGGGACGAAGGACGAGAGTGGGTGGGCGAACTCGTCGACCAGCGAGAGAACTTCCACCTCCCTGAATGATGGAACCGGTCCAACCTGGGTCCGAACCTGCGACCCCTTGGATCCGACGGCGCTTCCGGCGTCTTTCCAGTGCTCTCGAAAGGATCTCGTGTCCACCCTTCTCTTCCACCGCGCAACTCGGCTGGCTCGTGGTCGTATTTCTCGCTTCCAGGCTCATCGGCGCCATCCTCGCGGGTAGCCCCCAGATCTACACCCGTTCTCTCCTTCCTGTGACGATGGATCCTCAGCTGTACCGCGAATGGGCCACACAGATCATCGATCTTGGGATGACGCCGTATGCAGAGGTTCGCATGGAATATCCGCCCGGAGCGCTGCCCTTCATACTCCTTCCGAACCTGGTCGCGCACAGTCAGCCGTACCTCCTCGGCTTCGTGGCCGAGATGATGCTCGTGGATGCCGTAGGGCTGTTCGGCCTGATGATCCTCGCGCGCCGATGGGGCTCCCGACTAGGACCCTGGCTGTGGGTTCTGGCGCTCCCCCTTCTCGGACCCCTGTCCTGGGTTCGACTGGATATCGTCCCCGCGGTGGCGACCATCTGGGCGATGGTGGCCGCAGACGCCGGAAGATGGGCCACGGTTGGCGGAGTTCTCGCATTCGGAACGCTCACGAAGATCTATCCTGCCTTCCTGTTCCCGGCCACGTGGTTCTGTTCCAGCCGTCGCCGTGCCCTCACCGTCGGCTTCGTTCTCGTTTCGACGATCATGATCCTGCCTTTCGCTTCTTCCTTCGCCGGCCTCACCTCATCTGTGGTCGGCTATCACCTGCACCGAGGTATCCACGCGGAGAGCACCTGGGGCAGCGCCCTCTACGCGGCACGCTGGCTCGGATATCCCGTGTCCGTCGTTCAGGACTTCGGTGCGGCGCACTTGGTGAGCGGCGCGTCATCTCTCCTCAAGTGGCTCTCGAACGGCTTGTCGATCGCGGCGCTCCTCGGCGTGCTGGTGATAGGGAGATCGATCGATCGTCGTGATAGCCGAGCGCTCGCAGGGATCATGTTCACCACGCTCTCCCTCCTCCTCGTTACCGGAAGCGTCCTCTCTCCGCAGTATCTGCTGTGGCTGATCGCTCTCGGAGCTGTTGTCGCATCCGCCCCGGAGGCTACGCTTCGACTGCCAGCTCTTCTGCTCCTGCCGGCGGCGCTCCTCACGCAGATCCTCTATCCCTTCTTGATACGCGAGCTGGCATGGGGTTCGACCTCTGCCGTGCTGGTCCTGGCGATGCGCAACTCCGTCCTGCTGACGATCGCGTTCTCGTCCGTCTTTGCGCTCTGGCGACTGAACCGCATGGAGCCGCGAGAGACGACCTCATGACTCGAAAGGTTCCGTCATCCGCGAACCATCATCCCGGTTCGGTCGCACCTGACGTCACGGTGGTGATCCCGACCCGGAACCGTCGCGACCTGCTCGCGCTCACGCTTGTGACCGTTCTCTGGCAAGAAGACGTTCGGTTCGAGGTCGTCGTTGTGGATGACGGTTCGACCGACGGCACGGCCGACATGGTCGAGGATCTTGGGGATCCCCGTATCCGGCTCGTGCGGAACGGGGAGGGCCGCGGCGTGAGCTCGGCTCGCAATCTGGGGATCACCGCAGCCGAAGGGCGATGGATCGCCTTCCTCGACGACGACGACCTATGGGCACCCGACAAGCTGGCCCTTCAGATCCGAGCCGCCCGGCAGGCGGGACGGGCATGGGCCTACGCCGGCTCCGTGAATATCACCGCGAGGAATCGTGTCATCGGGGGTGCGCCCCCAGCACCGCCCGAGGTCGTGGCAGAGGGACTGGTCAAGCGCAACCTCGTCCCGGGAGGGTGCTCAGGGGTGATCGTCCGTGCCGAGGCGCTGGAGGAGGTCGGCGTCTTCGACGAGAGCCTGGCCTTCCTGGAGGACTGGGATCTGTGGATCCGCCTCGCTCGAAACGGGCTCCCCGCCTGTGCATCGAAGCCGTTGGTCGGATATCGGGTCCACGGCCGGAACACGACGAGGGATACAGAGCGCCTCCTCTCGGCCCTCGCCCTGATCGAGGAGCGCTACGGAGGTCCGGTGGATCGCCTGACCTTCTACCGTTACCTGGCCCTCGCGTCGCTCCGCAGCGGCCATCGACGCGAGGCTCTTCGCCACTACGCCCGGGCGGCCCGCCTCGGAGACCGGCACTATCTCCTCGGTGACTTCGCCCCAGAGGTCTGGTCCGTCGTCGGCCCCGCTCTTCTCGCCGGACGCCTCGCACCCGCTCGGCGCCGAGGGGACCGACGACTGCCACCCGAGACACGCGACTGGCGGGCGCAGGCCAGGACGTGGCTGGAGCTCGTTCCGTCAACTTCACTCGGCGCTGAAGGCTGACGGGAACATGAAGTCACGAAGGCTCCCTCCGACCACCTCGAGGGAGAATCGCTCCTCCGCCCTGCGCCTCGCGCGAGCTCCGAGCTCGTGAGCCCATCCGGGATCGCCGAGCACCCGAAGGAGTGCGGAGGCCAAGGCGGCGGGTGCTTCCCGGGGCACGATGATCCCGCCCCCCTCGTCGCCGCTTCCCAACAGGTCCGCTACTCCGGAGGCGTCCGCCGCCACGACCGGAAGTCCACAGGCCATCGCCTCGATCGGCGCGACGGCGAAGCCTTCGTGACGCGAGGGCAGGGTGTAGACGTCGGCTGCCGAGAGATAGCGCCAAAGCTCCTCCCGGTCGAGCACGTATCGATCGATCCATCGGATGCTGGGGTCCTGGTCGGCGCGACGCCTGAGCTCGCCCGTGTTCCTGCCCGTTCCCACGAGCAAGAGGAGAGGATCCTGTCTCTCCTTGCGCACGAGCTCCCATGCGTCGAGGAGCACGTCGAGCCCTTTCCTCCTCATCTGCGCATGGCCGTGCCAGACCACGACCTTGGCATCGAGGTCGATATCGAGCTCACGCCGCGCCTCACGCCGATCCATGGGCCGCCAGCGGGCAACGTCCATCGGATTGGGGATGTGGGCGATCTTCTTCCTGGGCACCCGGTACGTGTTCCGAACACGCTGGATCTCGGTCGCGGCCGCGATGATCAAGCCCGCGCTCCGTCCGACGCTGAGCCGGCGGAGAGGGGACTCGATCCAGCTGACCGGCCGTTGCGACCCCTGGTATGTGCCGAAGACCGGGAGGTGGAGCACGCGCCCCAGGAGTACACACTCGTCGAATCGGGGACTCTCGTACTCGTGGCACAGGATGGCGTCGCAGCCGTGTCGGCGCAGCTCTCGAGCCACGGCAACGAGAGGCGTGGCCACGTAGGAGCTCACCGAGGAGACAACCGGCGATGTCAGCTCGAATCGATGTTGTGCAGCACGGACCTTCCGATGTGCCCATGGGCTGGGGAAGAGGCAGACCGGGGCGCCCGTGGGTTCGTGGACGAACCGCTCGATCTCATCCGCTCTCGCCGAGGCGAAGCACATGACGACACGAACGCCGGCGAGCTGCAGAGCCTGCACGTAGTTGAAGAGCCAACCGCCGGACAGCTCCGAACGGAACGTGTCGAGCGAGACACCGACCTTGTCCAACCAGTCCTCGATCCTGTCCCCCCCGCCGAAGAACGCGAGGGTGGGAGGAGTCGACGTCAGATCGGTCGACCTGACCGGCTCAGGAGAGATGTCGGTCTGCACACGGGACAGCGTAGTGAGCCGGTTCGATGCACGGCTCCTCCACCCCCCAGATCCGACGGGAACAGCCTGCACCGGTGAGACGTCTCGGTCGCTGACGGGAAGGGGCTCGGCTACTTGGCCTGGGCACTGATCACGTTGGACGGCTGGCTGTGGTTGCCTGCGTGGTCGAACGCGGAGACTCGATACCAGTACTGGACCCTGCTCGCGGCGGTGAGGTCACTGTAGGACGTAGATGTGATCGTCGCGATGGACGTGAAGGGTCCAGAAGCGCCGGCGGTGCCCCGCCAGACGATGTAGCCGGCGAGGCCACTTCCGCCAGCATCCGTTGACCCAGACCAGGAGAGGTTCACCTTGCCCTTGGCGGACGCTGCCTTGAGTCCGGACGGCGCGGTGGGGGACGTCGTATCCGGCGGTGCGGCGGTCGTCGCGGACGCGACCGGCGACGGCGCCGAGTCCCCACCGTCGCCCGTGGCCACCACTCGGTAGGAGTAGGTCGTACTCGCGGCGAGCCCCGTGTCGCTGTAGGAGGTGACCCCGGCGGCCGTGGTCGCCACCGGGCTCCACGTCGTCGTGTTGGTGGATCGCTCCACGCGGTACCCCGTCGCCTCTGTCACCGCGCTCCACGAGAGATCCACCCGGCTCGCCGAGACGGCCGTGGCCGTGAGCGAGGCCGGGGCCGGAGGCGGGGTCGGGGGCGGCGTGTTGGTCGTCGCGGAGGCGACCGGGGAGGGTGGTGAATCTCCCTCACCGTTCGTTGCCACCACCCGGTAGGAGTAGGGCGTACTCGCGGCGAGGCCCGTGTCGCTGTAGGAGGTGACCCCCGCGGCCGGGCTCGCGATCGGGTTCCACGTTGCCGTATCGGTCGATCGCTCAACGCGGTACCCGGTCGCCTCTGTCACCGCGCTCCACGACAGATCCACCTGGCTCGTCGAGACGGCGGTGGCCGAGAGTGTGGCCGGGGCCGGAGGCGGACTCGGGGGCGGCGTGTTCGGGGTGAACACGACGTCGACCCAATAGTTCGTGTCGTGCTGCGGGGAGGGATCGCCGGGGATCGGGAACCCGTGGCCGGCACGGATCGCCCCGTTCCCGTTGATCGCGCCCTGGGATGGAAGTCGCAGGGGCGAGTTCACGACTTCGCGATCGCGGAAGTAGCCGACGTCCGCTGCGTAGCGACCCACCGGCGCGTAGTAAGACGCGATGTAGACCGTGTGTGCCTGCACCGGCACCGGCTGTGCGAACCTGACCTCTTGCCATCCACTCGAGGTTTCGTTGGTGAACGTCGCTTCACCCAACAACGATCCGGTCGCCGTCCAGAGACTCCCGATGTGAGTGCCGGTGTTGGCCGTGCCCTTGTAGAAGCGGACGCCGTCGATGAAACCGTCCTTCTCGGACCTGAACTTCACGCCGACCTCGACGGCCGCGGTGGAGGCGACCTGTGGCTGCGCGGGCGTGTCGCCCGGCCCCCAGACGCTGCAGGGACAGCTTCGGCTCGAGATCGGCGGAGGGACTTCCCGCATGCCGGCGAGCGTCGAGCTCCAGGCGGCCGCCATCTTGTCGTAGCCCCCCTGGTTCGGGTGGATGCCATCGATCAGATCGGCTGTCGTGATCACCGGATACATGTCCAGGAACGAAACCTGTCTTCCCGCTGCCGCTTTGGCGGCCACGATCCCAGGGATCTCGGCGTTGTAGGCACGGGCGTCGGCGTCCAGCGCGGGATCCGCCAGCGGGGTGATCGACGCGACGACGAGTCGAGCGCTGGGTCTCGCATCCGTGATCAGGTCGATGAGGGAGCTCAAGCGAGCCGGCGCAGCGGCGAGATCGAACTGCTGCAACACATCATTGGTTCCGATCTGGAGCAGAACGAACTCCGGCCGGAAATTCGTGACGGAGGTCGGGGCCAGGGCAGCGAGTTGATCGATGCGGTAGCCCCGGTAACCCTCGTGATCCCGGTCGTAGAGGATCGGAGGCCCTGAGCGCTGAGAGCCGACCATGTCGGAGCTGTAGCGACCCACGACGAGGTTCTGCACGAGCGGAGGGCGATAGCCACCCCCACCGTTTCCTCCCGTGCCCCACGTGATGCTGTCCCCGAGTGGCATGATCCGGGTTGGGACCACGAACGAAGCAGCTTGAGCTGGCGAGGCAGCAAGCACGGCGAAAGAGGTCGCGAGCAGGAATACCAGCGTGGAGCGCGCCAACGCCCGTTGTCCGACCATCTTGATCGACGACATCCCCGCTCCCCGCGAATCCGCGCCCTTCCGGGTGTTACCTTACCGGACATCGGGCAGATGGCCTACCCCCGATCGGGGGTAAGGTCAGGCGCGCGACCTCCTGGGAGCCCGATCTCTCATCCCGGCCAGGATGCCGGGCAGGAGTCCCCGAACCTCCCCCCGGCCCATCGCCACGAGCTGGGCATTCCCCGTCAGGAACCCTCGCAGCAGGAGCCACGGCGCTCGGACGAAGTCGCGAGCGGCGCGTCGAGCGATGAAGAGGTCGGCGCGGCGCAAATGCTTGCCGTAGAAGGCCCCCTGTCCGCGAGCGTAGCGCTCGTACAAGGCGGGAAGCATGTCGGTCGCTTGCCATGCGAGATGGGAGACGATGATGTCGGGGTCGTACACGATGGGCACGCCTGCCCGAAGGGCCCGATACGCCCAATCGTTGTCTTCCCCCGCGAGCCGGAGTGATGGGTGCTCGTCGAGATGGCCGATGCGCTCCAGCAAGGGGAGCGCGAAGGCCATGTTCGCCGGGAAGAGGACGTCTCGGTCGATCATCGGCCTTCGATAGACGGCGTGATCGAGCGAGGTCACGATCGTGAGGACGATGCCATCACCCTCAGGTTCGACCCTCCCGGTCAAGATCGAGCCGCTCACCTCCGGCAGACGGGAGGAGATCCTCTCCAACCAGCCCGTACCGACCCTGCAATCGTCATGGGTCGTCGCGACGAACGGCGTTCGGACACGTTCGAACCCACGGTTGGTGCCGGCGGCGATACCGGTCTCGCCGGATCGGAGGTGCGTGATCGGGAGGCCTCGGCCCTTCAGCTCATCAACCCACGTTGCCACGTCCGCGTTGGAGCCCTGATCCACGATGATCAGTTCCGCCGGCCACATCGTTCCGCTCGCGATCGATCCGAGGCAGCCACGCAAGAGCGGTCGCCCGAGGGTCGGGATGACGACGCTGATGTCCTCGGCGACCGGCGGGATGTCACCCATCGTTCTCCCATCCGGAGAGGAGATCGGAGAAGGAGAACACGCGATCGACATCCTGGGGATCGGGACACGAGCGATCGTCCCAGGGTTCCCCGGCCAGCTTGAAACTGGCCCTTCTCCCGGAGTAGTAGTCGAGGGCATCTCGAGCCGCCCAGTCGTACACGAACTCGTGGAGCGCGAAGGCACCCCGTGGCGCCGGCTCGACCACCGTGCGTCGGACCCCACACACAGCGACCACCGCGTCGTCGGCGACCTCCTCGGCGATCCGCCTCGACGCATAGGCCGTGAAGCTCGCGCTCTCGAGGCGGACCCAGACGCTCAAGCTCAGCGACAAGAGCGCTCCCGCCGCGAAGACTCCCACGACAGCACCCCACGATCGATAGCTCCGCCGAACCATGAGAGGACCGATCGTCGCGATCATCCCCGAGAGCACGAGCCAGGTGGGGGCGAAGAGCCTCGGGGACCCTTGATGCGGAACGTTCAGGAACACCGGGATGTTGATCAGCGCGATGAGCCCGAGACCGGCGAGAAGGGTCCTCCATGCGCGGGTTCGGTCGCTCTCCGACGCCCCCGGCGTTGACAGGAGCATCGGACCGAGCCAGGAGCCCAGCAGGGCGCCGAGCGCGACGATGATCACGCTGGGAGGGAATGCCCACCGGACAGCCAGCGGGATCGAGTGGAACCCGAGACCGACAGCCGGGAACTCCACCAGGAATGCGGGGTCGCCGACCGCTCCCGCCACGCGTTCACCGAGCGTCAAGCGGAGCCGCGGATCACCCCCCGGCCACACGACGAAGGCGACCAGCAGCGCGGCGACCACGGCGATCGTGATGCCGAACGCTCGACGGCGATGTTCGGGCGGGGACGTCAACCACACGGCCAACGGCAGGGCGAGCAGGACCTGCTCGACCGACAGACCCGCTCCGGCCACGGCGAGAGCTGCCCAGACGTGCCGGCCGTTCCGGTGGAGCCGCAAGGCGGCGAGCGCCATGAGCAAGCCCAATGGCACGTGCATCGCCGCAGGCCACGATGCAGCCTCGGTACCGAGGGGCTGGAGGAGCCACAGCGCTGCCCCCAGCGAAGGCCACGCCCCCGGGACTCCGAGGTCCCGCAGCAGCCCTCGGAGGAGCACCGCGATCCCCAACGTCAGCAACAAGGGGATCGCGATCGCCACGCCGAACGGCAGATGCTGGCAGACCTCCGTCGTGATGACGATCTCCACGAGGTGCGCTCGACGCAGCGCACCGAGTCGTTCGAACGAATCGGCGAGGGTCGCCCCCAAGCCGGCCCGCTGCGGTTGGAGACAGTTGACGAAGTCGTCCGCGAGCGGCGCCCCGCGAAGGACGACCGGCAGGGAGATGGTCACGAATAGGATGGCGACGCCGATCAGCACGACCGTCCCGATCCGGATCGATCGTGCTTCCCCTGCCGGCTCGGGCGAGCTCAACTCTCGTCGCACGGGCTCCCCTCGGCTCCCACAAGGGCGTCGAGCCAGGCGCGGGCTTCGAGGATCCAGGGGTCGTGCTCGTTCGCCGGGTCGCCGAGCCGGGTCCGTCGGTTGGCGTAACCGGGCATCGATGCGGCGACCACCACGCGCCCGATCGAACCGATGTCCCCGGCTCTGATGGCCCGCCCGTAGAGGCGAACCGCATCGGCTCGGCGGTCCTCCTGCAGGGCACGCCATGCCGCCCACCGAAGATGCCTGACCCGATCCACGGTGATCCCGTGTCGCTCCGCCACGACATCCAACTGCCGGAGCATCGCGGCCGTGTCTCCGGCCGCGTTCTGTCGATGGTAGGAGACGGCCACGAGCGGGCTGGAGACCCAGTCTGGTGGCCCCGCGCGCGCCAAGCGGATCCACATGTCCCAGTCTTCGCTGCTCGTGAGCCCTGGATCGAAGGAGCCCGCTTCCGACAACGTGTCGACATGAACGACGACGCTCGAAGCGCTCCCCGGAACGGAGTTGTGGCGCTCGAGCTGCCGCACGACCTCGTCCGGAGGCGGTGGGGGACCGCCCGCGAAGATCCTCAGGTTGCCGTCGACCATCACGTCACCGGTGTAGGACCACATCCGTCCGCCCTTCGCCATGACGTCGAGCTGACGGGTGAGCTTGGTCGGCGCCCAGACATCGTCATCGTCCAGGAACGCGATCCAGCGGCCCTTCGCATCCGCGATGCCGACGTTGCGGGCTGCGCTCACTCCCCCCGACACAGCTCGCTTCAGGGATCGGATCCGTGGGTCCGAGATGCTCGTCACCATGCGCTCCGTCGCATCCGTCGATGCGTCGTCGACGATCAGGACCTCGAGATCGACGTCTCGCTGCGCCAACACGCTCCGCACCGCGATCTCGAGCCGCCGGCAACGGTTGCGGGTGGGGATCACCACGCTCACGTTCGGTTCGCTCAACCCTGGGGCCCGCGGTTCAGTCTGATGGCGGCGCCCACCAAGAGATCGTCCACCGCGAGGCGACCTGGCTCCCACCGTCCCAACAGGTAGGGGTCGTCGCGGGGATGCATCGGACGGGGCTGGCCCGTCCACGCGGCCTCATACCCAGCGTCCCGGATCCTGTTCGCGGTTCGCCGGTCCGCTTTACCGTGGGGATAGGCGAAATGGAGGAGCGGATGACCGACGAGGGTCTCCAGCTCCTTCCGTCCCTGCGCCAACGCCGCATCGAGCGCCCCATCATCCAGTCGAGTGAGGATCTCGTGGCGCAGGGTGTGGAAGCCGATGGCCATGTCCGCCGCGACCAGCGCCTCGATCCCGGAGCGATCGAGGTTGGGCGATGGGTCGTGGCTCTCCTCTTCGATGGATCTCTGCAGCGCGGGGTCGTTCTCGCATGCGGTCACGAGCGACTGCGCCCCTTCGCCTCGTCTGCCGACGAGACGGCTGACTTCGTCCATCCCGCGAGTATCGATCAGCCGCTCGAGGATCTCGAACCAGTACGGACCGAGACCGACCAACGACCGCCCCGAGAGGAAGAACGTCGCTGGCGCACCGCGGTCGCGCAGGATCGGCAGGGCGTGATCGACATGGGTGACGAAGTCGTCGTCGAACGTCACGGCGAACCTCGGCCTCGCGCTCCGGCGCGCCTCCTGAAGGAGTGCTCGCAGCGGAACGATCTCGCCGACCTCTCCGAGCGCATCGAGTTGGCGACCCAAGACGTTCGCGGAGACGGACGGCACGATCTGGCCCGCGGGGCGTCCGTCCTGGTCGACCCGGTGGTAGACGAGCACCAGGCTCCGACCACGGAGCGCGCCGATCCTTCGAACCACCTCCCCGACGGGGGATGCTCGGAGGACGCGCTTGACCAAGGCATGGAACCCACCGCCGGCCGGCGGCGGGTTCATGACGCCGGGGAGAGGCCGGCCGTCATCTCGGAGAGCTCATCGAGCCACACCTGCGCCTCGGCGGCCCATCCCTCGTCCCGCTCCCCGCGGATGAGGCGGAACACCCGGTCGGATCCGACGGCGGGATGCACGAGCGCCACGGCCGCCCTGCCTACCGATCGGAGGTCGCCGATCGCGACCGCTCGAGCGTAGTGACGCACGGCGCGGCCACGGTCACCGGCGCGAAGACAGGTCCAGGCCGCTCGGCGGTGCATCGCAGCGCGGTCCACGGGGATACCGTACCTGGCGGCCAAGAGCTCGGGTTCGTGGATGATGGCGTTCGTCTCGACCGGGATGTTGCTGTGGTGGAACCGATACGCCACGAGCGGGTGAGGAACGTACGCGGGCGGGCCACTCCGCGCCAGTCTGATCCACATATCCCAGTCCTCCGTGCGCCGCAGCTCCGGATCGAATGGACCCGCCTCCGCGAGAACGTCGGCGCGCACCATCACGTTGGACGCACCGGTCGGCACAGGGTTGTAGCGGGGTAGGGCTTCCATGACCTCCTCGGGGCCGGGGGGACGGGAGGCGCTGAGGACCCGCAACGCTCGGTCGACGTCGACGTCGCCCGCGTAGACCCACGTCCGGTCGGCCGCCGTGACCGCCTCGAGCTGCTGGATCAACTTGTCCGGTGCCCAGAGATCGTCGTCGTCGAGGAACGCGATCCACTCCCCCTTCGCTTCAGCGATCCCGCGGTTCCTCGAAGCGCTCACGCCGCTCTGTGAAGGCTGCCGAAGCAGTCGTACCTCGCCGACGTCGGAGACGGCCTGAGCCGTGTCATCCGTCGACGCGTCGTCCACGACGATGACCTCGACGTCCACGCGGCGCTGCTGGAGCGCGGTGAACACGGCGAGCCTCAGCAGCTGTCGCCGGTTCCGGGTCGGAACGACGATCGAGACGTCAGTCATCGGCACCAAGGTACTGGGAGGCATTACCACCTGGGTATCCTCCGGCCGTGCGTCAGCTGCTGAAGATCTCGGCGGAGATGAGAGCGAGCCGACCGGTCTTCATCGTGGGAGAGGCGCGAAGCGGCACGAGCATCCTGTATCGGACGCTGCAGAAGCACCCGTCCTTCCGGCCCCTGCAGCCGGACCTGACGGAAACGGAGATCTTCTCGCATCTCCGACGGACCTTCCTGTTCGGGAAGTCGTACCCGAAGTCCTTGTCGAAGTTCATGCTTCACGACGAGGTGCGGCATGAGCAGTTCCTCCGATCGATCCGCGTGATCCGCCTCGTGAGCCTGCTGTCCGTCCCGCTCAATCTGGTCGTTCGTGATCGGTCGGACCTCGTCTGGTACGGCGAACTCAACCACCTGCTCCTGCGGAGCTACTTCTTCCACGCGTGGCGGGCGAGGGGGTGCCGCAGACTCGTCGAGAAGACCCCGACGAACACCGCGAACCTGCCTCGTCTCGAGAAGGCCTTCCCCGACGCTCGATTCCTATATGTCCACCGACACCCGATCGACGTCTTCACCTCGTACCGACGCCGTGCGAGGGACGATCCCCAAGCGGCCTGGGCCGCACGGCTCTCGCCCGAAGACTTCTGCACGACGTACGCAGCATCGACCTATCGGGTGCTCGGATGGGTCGCGGAACGCGCGAACCTCATGATGGTGCGGTATGAGGCGTTCACCTCGGATCCGGAGAGGGAGCTGAGAAGCATCTGCGGATCCCTCGGGGAGCCGTTCGACCCTGAGATGGTCCGGGAGCCCAACCCCGATCGCGGCCGGTGGCGGGGCGACCCCCACCTGTGGGGCGAGATCGTCCCGGTCACCAAGGACTGGCGCGAGCTGATCGAGCCGGCCGAGGTCGACGTCATCCAGACCGCTCTTGCCGACGTGATGCGTCGGCTCGGCTACGAGCGTTATGCGTCTCCATGATGGGCGAAGCCCATCATGGAGAGCTCCGAAAGCCATGAGGACGCTTGCTGCCGCCACGCGATCTGCGCGAGAGGTGGCCGAGCGGGGATCGCGGGGAAGCGCCGCCGTGCCCGCCCTCTCGCCAGTGACCACCCGGCGCGCAGGACCTGCCTCGCCTCCCCCTGCAGGGCTGCCCGGACGAGATGTGACAGCGCCTCCCGTCGTCTCCCGGAGAGGAGACACTTGTGCGCCAGGTAGTGATGCAGGGCCCCTCGGTCGATCGTCATCCGATGCTTCTCCTCGAGGATGGCCGCCTCACGAAGGATGAGTCCGATGTCGAGCGACGACTGTCCGGAGTGGATCCGATAGCCGACGAGGGGCTCGTCCGCGAACGCGGGGGGGCCGATGCGTGCCAGTCGGATCCACAGGTCCCAGTCCGCGAGGTTCACCAGACCGAGATCGAACACACCCGCTCGGGCGAGCGTCGCTCGCTCCACCAGCACCCCAGAACAGCCTCCTGGGATCACGCTCCAGCCCGGGAGTCGCGCCATGACCTCCCTCGGCACGGGGGGTGGAGTGCCGCCGGTGATCCGGCCGGCCTCGTCGATCTTGACGGCGCCCGCATAGACCCACGCCGAACGAGCATCTTCGGCTGCCTGGAGCTGGCGAGCCAGCTTCGTCGGCGCCCAGAGATCGTCGTCGTCCAAGAAGGCGATCCATCCACCGCGTGCTTCCTCGATACCTGTGTTGCGGGCCGCGCTGACTCCCTGGGCCTGGTCGTGGCGAAGGAGACGGACGCGAGGATCGCCCACCGAACGCACGGTCGCGGCCGTGTCGTCGGTCGATCCGTCGTCCACGACGACGATCTCCAGGTCGATGTCTCGCTGCCAGAGCGCACTTCGCAACGTCCTCATCAGCAGCTGGCTCCGATCGTGCGTCGGGATGACCACCGAGACGAGGGCGCTCGAGTCGGTCACCTCACACCCCGTCCGACCGCTCGGCATCACGATCGGTCCGCGCGAGACCCAGACGTTCCCGGAACGGCCGGGTGGTCGTTCCGATCGTCGTTCGCGCCCGATATCGCAACCTTCTGATGGCCGTGCGAGACGTCCAGGTCCCGTCTCGAGCGCGGTGGATCGCGATGTCATACGCGGTTCGGATGGGCTCGGCGATGCTGTCGTACCCGAGACGTCGAAGCTGCCGGCCGGCGATCCACTCGAATCGTTCATGCTGTGCTCGATCCCATGATCGCCACCGCTCGATGGGGTCGAAGTCCTCGCCCCGGGGAACGGGGTCCCAGTGGACGGAGTCATGATCGGGTCCGAAGTAGGTGGATGAACCGCGAACAGGAAGTCGTTCGGCCGCCGCGAAGTCGAAATCCTTCTCGTCCAGGTCCAGGAAGCGGAGGAGGGGCGTGATTGAGCCGTGCAGATCCCGGATCAGATCCTCGTATCGAACGAGCAGGTACCGTCCCTCGTGCTCCCCGTGGTCGGTCGAGGTGAACCGGAGGATCTCGTCGGCGGCCGTGGCCCAACTGCGAGCTGCCCGTTCGAACTCCCATCCGAACGTCGCCATGCATGACTGGGTGACCGACCGCCCGTCGCGGACGAGTATCACCAGTCGTGCGCGAGGGAAGAACGTGAAGAAGCGGTCGATGTGGCGAACGCTCGGGCTCTTCGTGAGCAGACGACGGTCCCGCTCATCCCAGAGGAACGAGAGAAGTCCATCGCCGATCGAAGAGGAGAGCTCGTCGGCGAGATCATCCGGGAACTCGCCCCACCGGGGGTCCCATGAGGCCTCGACGGCTCCGACGAACTTCGCGAGATGGTCCGAATGTTCCAGGAACAGGTCCTCGCGCACCGGGGGTCTCGCGGGAACGCATGCAGGATGGAGACGAAGGAGATCCCATAGATGATTCGTCCCGCTCCGCGGCAAGATACCGAGGATGAAGATGGGATCGGGAACCTTGGCGTCCACGAGGACCGAGTTGTCTCCTCGCCCGGAGGGGTACGGATGGCTCCGCGCATGCTAACGGGTCGGCGTTGTGGCGGAACCTCCGACGACCGCGACGGGCCGCTCCACGATCGCCCTGGGGACTCTTCGTGACCGCGGTATCCGTGGTGCTTCCCACCCACGACCGGAAAGAGTGGTTGCGACTCGCGCTGGCAACCGTTCTCTGGCAGCAGGGGGTGACCGTCGACGCGATCGTCGTCGACGACGGGTCGACCGACGGAACCGCGGACATGGTGAGGAGCCTGGACGACCCGAGGGTCAGGGTCCTGCGGCACGATCGCGCGCTGGGAGTCAGCGTGTCACGCAATCACGGCGCCGACGAAGCGCTCCATGGATGGGTCGCGTTCCTGGACGACGACGATCTGTGGGCTCCGGATAAGTTGCAACGGCAGATCGACGCGGCCGAGCTCGGAGGCCTGGCTTGGGCGTACACGGGGTCGGTGAACGTGGGCGCGGACCTGGAGCTCGTCGGAGGAGCCCCTCCCCCCTCCCCTGAGAGGGTTGCTCGGAACATCTTCCACTTCAACGCCGTCCCCGGTGGCGGGTCCAACGTCGTCGTTCGTCGAGACACGCTCCGGCGGGTCGGTCATTTCGACCACAGGCTCCGGAACACGGAGGACTGGGAGATGTGGATCCGTCTCACCGAGATCGGCCCGCCGGCATGGGTACCCGATCCTCTCCTCGCCTATCGGGTTCACCGGTTGAACGCATCCCTCGACATCGCCGAGATCCTCGCGGGCGTGGAACTGATCGAACGGAACCATGGAACCGATGTCGACCGCGGGGTCCTTCACCGCTGGATCGCGGAGTCCTGTCTCCGGGCAGGTCGGCGCGGCGCGGCACTCAAGCATCTCGCGATCGCCGCCGGGCGAGGAGAGATCGTCGGTGTCGCGCGTGACCTCGGCGAGATCGTCCGTCGGCGGCTCGCACGCCGAGGCCTCCTCCCGCACCGACGTGGGCCGAGGCATCCGGATTGGGTCCTCCGCGCCGAACCGTGGCTCTCCAGGGTGCGCGCGATGGATACCGAGCAGGAGACGTAGCCGGAGGCGTCCTATCCCGATCCTGTAGCGACCGCCCCGGCCGCCGCGTTCGTCTCGGTCGCTCCTGCTCCCCGGGATTTCCGCTCCAAGGCGGGCCGTTCCACGTAGCGGTACGTCAAGGCCGCGAGCGCCACACCGATGACTCCGAGGATGAAGAGGTTCGCCCAGAATCCCGATTCCCCGGCGAACGTCATGCCGTGTTGATCCGCCCACCTCTGGAGGGGCTCGTGCCAGAGGAACAGGCTGTAGGAGACCAGACCGATCGCGACCAACACCCGCGTGCGCAGGATCCGTGTGACGATCGACGTCGAGAGATCCGCCGACGGGAGAACGACGACCGCGAGAAGCAACATCGCGGCGACGCCCGTCAGGGAGTCATAGAGGACGGCGCCCTGGTACGACGGGATGGCTCCCCGATCGACGAGAAGCACCGTCACGCACACGAGTGCCGCGAGGAACGTGTAGACCGGCACCCGCCACCACCTCGGCAGCTCGAGGACACCGTCCTCGATGCCCACCATCACGATGGCAATGATCATCCCGTAGGCGAACAGATCGCAGTAGTTCAGGAAGCTTCTGACCAGGATCGAGTGGGCCGTTCCGCTGTCGGGAGGCAGGAGGGTGGACGTCACCCCTGCCGTGACGAGGCTCACCCCGACGAGGAGCAGGGGCGGAGCCAGAACCGCGAGGGTCCTGCCTTTCCTCGTCGCGGTTCGGGCCGAGGCGAAGGCGGCCAGCATCCCCAGGAACGGAAGCACGAGATAGAAGACGACCTCGACGGCAAGGGACCACACGGGGGCGATACCCGTATCGCGGGAATCGGCGAAATAGTTGTGGATCAGCGCCGCGTTCCGGAGCAGGACGGTGGGTTGGTCGACCAGTCTCCCGAGCTGGAGCTCCGTCGGAGAGACACGGACCAGTGCTGCGGGGAGGATGACCGCGGTCACGATCAGGATCACCCAATAGGCGGGGAGGATCCGCAGGGCTCGGTTCCGCAGATAGGTCCGGAGGTCCTGGAGCGGGCGTTCGTTGAGCACCCGGGACACGATCGGGCGGTAGAGAAGGAATCCCGACAACACGAAGAACAGCGTCACGCCGACGCGGAGATGGGGAAGGACGAAGCGACTCAGGTAGCCCAGGTTCGCGGCACTGCCGCCTGCCGCCGTGTAGAGCCAGTTGTGATAGACGAGCACGGCGAGCACGGCGATCGCACGGAACCCCTCCACCCCGGCGAGACGCGTGGTCGTGCCGTCCGCCCTCGTGGGCACACGCGCGGGTGACGCGAGGCTCATGGCGCGTCGACGTTGGACGGGTCGGCGAGCCGAGGCGAAGCCACTCCGGGCTGCCGGTCGAAGAAGTCGCCGCTCTCGTCAGGCTCCGTTCGCGGGAACGACGGCCAGCCTTCGTCATCGGTGGATGGCGCGTCGCCCGCGGCAGCGCTCACCGGAGGCAGCGCGAGATACGCGAGGCGCCTGACCTCCCGCCGATTGCGGCACACGGAGTCGAGGATCAAGCCTGCCGTGAGACAGATGAACGCGACGATCTGGATCGAGGCGCTCAGCACCGCGGTCGGCAATCGAAGCACCAACCCGGTCGCGAGGAACTCCTCCACCACGACCGCGCCGAGCGCCACCGCGATGGTCGTGAGCGCAAGGGCGATCGCCGTGAAGAAGCGCAGAGGCCGCATCTCCTTGAACAGCAGGACCGCGGCGAGAGTGATCCGGATCCCGTCGCGGAGCGTTCGGAGCTTGCGCGCGGAATCCACGTGGCGCGCTCGGTACGAGGTGGTCACCTCCGCGTACGGCAACCCGATCTCCGCGGTGTGCGCCGTGAGCTCCGTCTCGATCTCGAACCCGGTGAATCGGACCGGGAAGGTCTTCACGAATCTGCGCGACAGCACGCGATATCCGGAGAAGACGTCCGTGAACCGTGTGCCGAACAACATCTTGAGGATCCTGTTGAACAGCCGGTTGCCCACGACGTGACCACGTGGGAACGCGCTCCCTTCGGGACGACGGCAGCCGACGACCATGTCCAGGTTCTGATCGACGAGCAATCGCACCATGGCCGGGGAGGCGTCGGGGTCATACGTGCCGTCACCATCGGCCATCACGTAGACGTCAGCCTCGATGTCGGCGAACATGCGGCAGACGACACTGCCCTTCCCTCGCCGTGGCTCGCTCCGAACGAGGGCGCCCGCAGCCCTGGCCCGTTCGGCCGTGGCATCGGTCGAGGCGTTGTCGTACACGAAGATCCGGGCGCTCGGAAGCGCCGAACGGAACCCGGCGACGACCTCGGCGATGGTGCGTTCCTCGTCTTGACAGGGCAGGAGCACCGCGACGCGCAGCTCGCCGCTCGGGCGGCCGTTCGGACGAGGCGTGGGGGCGTCAGTCACGGCGTGCCTCCAAGAGCAGGTTCTTCCCGATCCACCGACCGGTGATGCGATCGAGCGCTCGGCTGGACGGGAAGAGCCATTTATCATATCGCGCAACGGACTTCGGGTTGAGTTCACCGTCCCTGGCCAGGAGCCGATACGCGAGGGCAGCGAAGAATCCGACACTATCGACGTACCGGCAACTGACGACCCGGAAGCCTGCGCCGCGAACACGATCGCGCAAGAGCCGCAACCGGTAGCGGCGATGATGACCGACCCGGCGGTCCATCGCCGAGAACAGGATCTCGAAGGCCGGCACGTACAGGATCAGTCGGCCACCCGCATCCGTCACGGCGAAGAGCTGCCGGAGCGCTTCCTCGTCGTCCTCGATGTGCTCGAGGACGTTCAACGAGTAGACCGAGGCGAACGACGCTCGTCCGAGATCCCGGACTCCGGCGTCGACCGTGAACCCTTCTCGCTCCAGAGACCGGCGGAGCCGCGGGTCCGGCTCGATGCAACGGACGTCGACGCCTCGCTCGCGCAACCGGCGGGCGTGTGTCCCTGTTCCGGCCCCGAAATCGAGCACGGGACGCGAGGCATCGACGCGCGTCAGGACGGCGGAGGTCAGGAACTCGTTGTACGAACGAGCGGCTTCCATCGCCTCGAGGTTGGGCACCCCCTGATACGCGGCGGCCGAAGCGTCGAGCCTTTGCTCGACGGGCCGCTCGGATCGGACGATCTCGCGGAACGAGAGGCGAACCCGACGCCCGGCCACGACCGCAGCCAGCAACAGCAGCGTGGTCCCGACGGCGCCCGCGATCAAGCCCTGGCGTCCGAGCGCCCTCATGGCCCCGAGCTGCCACAGGCTGAGCGTCCGCAGACGGTTGAGACCGTCTCGACGATCCTCGTAGGGATGGGCGATCGAGTAGCGCACGGCACTCGGAAGCAGTGCGAACTGGCGTGTCACCGAGGGACTCGACAGAGGCTGGGTATCGAGGAAGTGCGTCTCGGGGGGAGGGGGCGACACCTCGAGCAGCTGAGATTCAGGGGAAAGGAAGAAGGCCGGCAGGGAGACCAGGGCTCCGGCCACCAGGATGAGGACGGTGATCATCCGACGCGATCCCTTCGACGCCCACGGACCGATCGCCGCGAGCGCCGGGATGAGTCCGGGCAGGAGCAGACGGGGGCCCCAGCACCACCCGCCGTGCCAGGAGAACCACGTGGCCGCCACGACGAACGTGATCGCGAGGTTCGCGGTGAGGAGCACGGACGTCCAGCGATCCCGCTGCCACAGGAGACGGAGCGCGAACGGCAGCAGGACGATCACTGGAGCGAACAGCAAGACGCTCTTCGTCGGCTCGAACAACAGGCCACGGGCTCCGGTGAGGAACGGGGTGGTGAAGCCGACGTCCTGATACCCGAACCGCAAGGGATCGCCGAAGCGAACGGCGTTGTAGGCGAACATGGCCAGCACACCTGGGACGAGCCCTGCGGTGACCCGCCACGATGCCGGCACACCGTCGCGCCGCCACGCGACGAAGAGGAATACCGGTACGAGAAGCAGCGTCTGGGGCCGGGTCAGCACGGCGAGACCCATCGCGAGACCCGCGGTGGCCGGCTTCCGTGCGAGCCAACGCTCGACGGCGACCACGAGACAGAGCACGACGAGCGGTTCTGAGAAGAACTCCTTGCTGTACGGCAGCATGAACGTCCCGACCACCGCCCCTATCCCGACCAGGAGAGCCGCCCAGACGTCCGCTCCCATCCTTCTCCCGAGCCCGAAGAGCGCCACCACCAACGCCGCCGCGACGATCGGCATGGTGGAAGAAACCACCCCGGAGGAGATGAAGCCTCCGTGGCCGATGAGGCTCGTGATCGGTTTCGACAGGAGGTACGGGATGACGCCGACGAGGGACAATCCCAATCCGTATCTGCCGTACTCCAGCCCGTCCGGTCCGGTCAAGGTGTTCCACGCATCGGGGATCGCGAACGTGTGCTCGTCGACCATCGACTGCGTCACCGCGTACATGGTCCCGCCGTCGTATCCCGTCACCGTGCCCTGCTGGAACAGCAAGAAGACCGACGCCACGAACAGGAACAGCCAGAGGGCCATGCGCCGCTCGGAACCCTCGGGCGGTGGGACGTCTCGCACGCCACGACGATAATCGAGCCCGCGATGGCCCCGATAGCCCAACACTCGGATGAGCGTCGAAGGAAGGGTGGTCCGGTTCGGGGTCGATGGGTTCCGCTCATCGGCATCGGGAGCGGGATGCTGTATCTCGCTCTGGCGGTCGCACAAGATGCGCTTCATCGCCCGCCTGTGGATGCCGAGCCGACGCTGGCTCCCTTCGTCGTCTACACGGCGGTCACCATCGGCCTGTTCGCGCTCTTCATCACGCTGCTCGTTCTGTGCGCGAGGTACGGACCGTTCACCCGCCGCCAGCGCGTGCTCGCGATCTCGTTCCCGATCGTGTTCAACGTGGCGTTCCTGTTCACTCCCCCGACCCTGTCCATCGACCTCCTCTCCTACATCTCACACGGCTACATCGAGACGACGATGGGCGGGAACCCGCTCGTGGAGCCGAGCTCGTCGGTAGCCGGCACGCCCCTCGGGACCGAGCTCCTGCGCTACGGCTGGCGGCCGGTTCACCCGGCATCGCCGTACGGGCCCGCGTGGACACGTGTCGAAGCCTCCGCCGCTCGTTCGTTCGATGATGCGCGGAGCCAGATGGTCGTGCTGAAGCTCGTCGTCGTGGCGGCGAGCCTCGGGACGGCTCTGCTCATCTGGTCGATCCTCGGCCGTGTGAGACCCGAGCTTCGCCTCCTCGGGACACTCGCGTACCTCTGGAACCCGATGATCGTCATGGAGCTCGCGGGCGACGGTCACAACGACGCCGTGATGGTGTTCTTCGTGCTGCTGGGGCTCTTCCTGACGATCGAGCGACGAGTCGTCGGAGGGATCGTCGCCACGTCGCTCGGGGCCCTGACGAAGTACGTGCCGATCCTGTTCTTGCCACTGCAGATCGCATGGATGTGGCGCACACGCCCGAGCACGAGTCGCTTCGCGGGCCGGGTGCTGGCCGGAGCCGCCGTGGCGGCGCTGCTGACCGTGGGTCTGTACGCCGGCTATTGGGAGGGGTCCGATACGTGGACGGGCGTGCGGCTCGCAGGACGACCGGGCAGTACGGGATCGACCCAAACGATGATCATCGAGCTCCTGTCACGGATCGTGTCGCCGGCATCGGTCGAGTCGTTCGTTCCCATCCTCGCCGTCCTCGGGCTGATCGCGTACGTGGGCTACCAGGCCCGGACCATCGCGGACGGAAGGGACCTGCTCACCGGATGCGCGGCCCTCGCCCTCGTCTACCTGCTCTTCATCTCGCCCAGCTACTGGCCCTGGTATGCCGTTCTGCCGGTCGCGCTCCTTGCTCTCGTGCCGACCGGCCCTTCGTTGCTCGTTCTTCTCGCCGTCTCGCTCGGCTCCCGTCTGGCCGCCCCGTTGGACCTGCTGTTCGTCCACGAACTCCTGAGTCGACGGGTGTTCTTCGCTCTCACGTGGATCCTCGGCCTCGGCATCCCCATGCTGGCATGGGGAGTGTCGAGGGTTCGGCCTCGCGGCCTCTCCTTCACTCCGGGGTCGTCACCGCGTCCTTGAGCGCGACCAGGATGACGTTCTTGCCGGCGGGCGGCTCACGAAGGACCCGTTGGATCAGGCGACTCAGCGGCACGATCAGACGATCGTAGCCCCACATGGTCGATCCCGAGATCTGGGTGCTGTGCAGCCATCGGTAGACGACCAGGTACGGGAGAACCCCCAAGAGATCGAAGTAGCGCACCGTCACGACCCGCAGTCCGGCTCCCTCTGCGATCCGACGAAGATGGTGCAGGGAGTAGCGGCGGTAGTGGCCGGCCTTGTGGTCCAGCCCGCTGTAGAGGCTCTCCAGGCCGGGTCCGAACACGAGGAGGGCGCCGCCGGGCCGCAGCGCGTCGGCTGCCAGCTGGAGCTCCCGCTCATCGTCGGCGATGTGCTCGAGCACGTTCACATAGAGCACGGCGTCGAAGGCACCCGCGAACCGCGTGCCGGAATCGGCGAGCGTTCCCTTCTCCGCCGTCACTCGCTCGGTCATCGCGGCGTACGCATCGAGACTGGCGAACAGGTTCTCGGCGGGCTCGAGCGAGACGATGGATGCGTCGGGGTGACGATCGACGAGCTTGCGCGTGATCGTTCCCGTGCCGGCTCCGACCTCCAGGATGCGGCCGCGCACGTATGGCTCGAACTCCTCCAAGACCCAGTCGAAGAAGTACTTGCTCGCGGCGAGGCATTCGAGGTCGTCCTCGGCTTCGAAGTGGCCCACATCGAAGACTCGCCCGGAGGGCGCGAGCCGGCGCTCCCGTACGCGCTGCATCTCCTTCCGGAGTGCCAAGAGGTGAGAAGCGAACTCGCCCACGTCTCGGAGCGTGAGTCCGCCACCGCCGGCCCGTGGTTCGCGGTAGATGATCGGCGCCTCGGAGACCCGGTAGCCTTCCGCGATCGCCTTCGCGACGAACGTCGTGTGGACGCTGTACGGGTTGAGGGGCGTCCCGCTCAACTCGAGTTCGCGGATGAGCTCGGTCCTCGTGACGCGGAAGCTCGTGGTGGCGTCTCCGATCCTGGGGCTGCCCGTCACCCACCGGAACAACAGGTTGGCCGTACGCCCGAGGAACCACCGGGAGAAACTCAGGCCCGGCGTGCCGCTTCCGCTGGTCCACCTCGAACCGATGACGACGTGGGCCTTGCGTGCGATCAGATGATCGATCAGGCCGGGGATCTGCGTGGGATCGTGCCGCCCGTTCGCGTCCATCGTCACGACCAGGTCGGCTCTGCCGGCCTCCGATGTTCGGCGAAGCCCGTCGAGGAAGGCCTCGCCAGAGCCGGAGACCGGCGCCGGAACGGATGTGAGCGGGAGGCCCAGCTCTGCCGCGATCTTGCCGGCCGGCACCGCGTGCTCCCCACCGTCCAGGAGGAGGACGTCCAGATCGATGTCGCGTGCACGCAACGCGTATGCGGCCACCGCCAGATCTCGGACGAGGGCTTCGATCGCGTCCTCCACACCGTAGGCGGGCAAGACAACGGTGACGGCCTGAGGTGTCTTCATCTCGTACGAGCTCCTGGGCGCGAGGGGACTCGGCGCGGGGTTGAGACGGTATCTGAGCGGCGTCGGCTTGCCCAGACCGGATCGGCGCGGATGCATCGCCGGCCGTTGCTACGGTATCCGCGTGCGCATCGCCCAGGTGGTACCCCGCGGCGAGCAGCCATGGTCGGGTGTGCTGACGGTCATCGTGCACCTCGCGTCGGCACTCGCCCGACGAGGCCATCAGGTGGATGTCTGGCAGTTGCATCGATGGTCGCCCGACGTGTACCGGGAGCAGCAGCGGCGGCTGGAGGCGGCCGGGGTCGCCCAGGTTCCACTGCTGCCGACGAGGCGGCTCGGCCCCGCAGCGGCGTCGTTGGCGAAGGAGCGCCAGATCGACGTGGTCCACCTCCACGGCGCCTTCAATCGGTCCAACACCGCGGTTTCGCGGGCGCTTCGAGGCCCGTACGTGTTCTCCCCGCACAGCGGGTACGACCCCGTGTCACTGACCCGCGGACGCGGCAGGAAGCTCGTCTACCGCGTGCTGTTCGAGCGAACGATGCTGATGCGCGCGGCGCTCCGGGTCGCCCTGACGAACCAGGAGCTCGGACAGCTGCGCGCCGTGGGCGTGACCGGACCCATCGAGGTGATCCCCAACGGCGTCGAGGCGGCCCCCGACGATCTCGACCGCGACGACGTTCCGTCACGAGCTCGGACTGTCGGCAGATCCCTTGCTGGCGGTGTTCGTCGGTCGTCTCGACGTCCACCGCAAGGGACTCGACGTGCTCGTCCGTGCGATCGCCGCGGCCCCGCCCTGGCATCTGGCCCTCATCGGTCCCCGGTTCCGAGATGTGGATCGCCTCGAGAGGATGATCGCGGACCTGGACACCGGCGATCGGGTCCACCTCGTGGGAGAACGCCATGGTCGAAGCTTGCAGGAGAGCGTGGCCGCGGGGGACGTATTCATGTTGTTGTCGCGCTGGGAAGGGCTCCCCATGGCACTGCTGGAGGCCCTCAGCCTCGGGAAGCCGGCGATCGTCAGTACGGTCGTCGAGCCATCGGTCGGCGTCGAAGCGGCCGGTGCGGGCTGGGCCGCGGACGAAGGTGAGGTTGCGCCGCTGCTGCGCGATCTCCAGGATCGAGGGAGAGGCGAACTGGTCCGCCGCGGCGCGGCAGCGCTCGGGCTGTCGAAGAGATACGACTGGGATCTCGTTGCGGAACGGTACGAATCCGCGTATGAACGAGCACTCGGATCGGATAGCGGGTGACGTGGTGAACGAACCGGTGCTCGGCGAGACGCCAGACGCCGGTCACGACCCGAGGCAGGAACACGCTTCCGCCGTTGTGTCCCGCTACCACCCGTGTCCGAGATGGCTGGCACTCACGTTGATCGTCACCGCCGCTCTCGTCTTCGTCGCCTGGCTCTTCCTGGCCGCAGCGCACATCGACGACCGGTACCAGCTCGATCATGTGTCCGGTGCCCGGATGGCCCTGGCGCAGTCCTTCGATCGCGGCACGCTCTATCCCGAGCTGTACGACGGTCGGACCTACGGGGGCACCAGGTTCATGCCGCTCCCGATCGTGCTCCACGGTCTGACGGCCCGAATGACGGGCGAATACCTCGTCGCAGGCAAACTCCTCGGTTACGCGGCGACGCTCGGTCTCCTTGCGACCATGATGATCCTCCTGCGGCGCGGCCGGTGCCCGCTCCCCTATGCCCTGATCCTCGCCGCCCTCGTCCTGACGACGTCGACGGGATCCGACGGCTCGATGAACATGCGCGCCGACGTCCTGCCGCTCGTCCTCCAGGTACTGGCTGTCTGGATCGTCGCGAGCACGCCCCGTCCCGCCGCCACGATGGGCGCGGCCGCTCTGGCTGCCCTTGCCCTCGTTTCGAAGTTGAGTGCCGTGTGGGCGCCGGTCGCGATCGTCATCTGGCTGCTTCGGCGCGATCGGAAGCGACTGGCGGTGTTCTCGTCCGCGTACGTCGCGATCTCTGGAGCGCTCCTGCTCCTGTTCATCGGCCTCAGTGACGGACGGTTGGTCGAGAACGTCTTCGGTCTGTCCACATCGGGCATCACGGGCCTCCGATCGATCCTGCTAGCGCCGTACCGATCGATGCACCTGCTGGTCGGGGAGGCGACGGCCGCCTGGGCCCTGATCCCGCTCGCCGGTCTCGCCGCGTGGGTCGCGATCAAGGACCGGCGGGGGTCCATCTATCAGGTGAGCTTGCTCTGTGCGACGGCGGTCCTTCTGATCGTGCTCACCGACGTCGGGACCGGTGGGAACCAGCTGATCGACATCGTGGTACTGATCGCGCTCGTGGTCGGGGAGTTCGCGGCTCGGGTGCGGGCCGGCGTGCCGCGGATCGGACCGGCGGCGCCGGTGCTGGGGACGGCCATCGGGCTCGTGTTGCTGTGGGCGACCTTCAGCGGGTTCATCGTCACGCTCGCCCCGGAGTTGGAGGCGATGGTCAGCGCCGAGGCGTCGTTCACGAAGACACCCTTGTCGGGCCTCGCCACGTCCCACACGTCGGTGCTCTCCGAGGATCCCTACGTGCCGATCTCACTCGGTCAGGTGCCCGTCGTGCGCGATCCGTTCATGCTGCCCAGGTTGGCCCAGCGGCAGCCCGACGCCGTCCCCGACCTCATCGATCGGATCGAGGACCAGGAGTTCGACCTCGTCATCCTGGTCGAACCTCTCGAGCCCCTCGATCGCACCTGGTGGAGCGAGCTCGATCTCGGCACTCCGGTCGTGCAGGCGATCTCGCGCGCGTACTCGTACTCGGGGAGGGTCCAGGGCTATCACGTGTACGAGCCGCGTGAGGAGGGTTCCCTGCCGTGACGACACGGAACGTCGAGCGTGCCGGGAGTGTTCGGAGCACGCTCGAGCGGAGGCTCCTCACCATCCTGACGTACCGCCCGGACATCGACGGGCGACTCCTCGTCGTCGCCGTGCTCGGGGTGTACTTCCTCGTGGTTGCCGTTCCGCGGTTCCTGTGGAACGTCGACGTCTGGCCCCGGCTGGGTGTCCCTTCCGGGCCTTCGCTGTTCTTCGACACGAGGAACCTCACGGCCGCCCTGGAATGTCGGCGACTCGGCTTCGATCCATTGGTCCAGAACCCCTGCGACCCCTGGGGGAGGCCGCTCAACTACCCTCGCGTGTGGCTCGCTCTCCGCTGGTTGGGACTGAACCAGTCCCACACCGTCGCCCTCGCCCTCCTGTTCATCATCGTGTTCCTCGGGTCGATCCTCCTCCTGACGGGACGGGTCAGCCTCGGCAGAGGGAGTCTGGTGGCTCTGGCCGTCTGTTCCCCGTCCGTCATGTTCGCGATCGAGCGGGCGAACGTGGACATCGTCGTGTTCACCCTGATGGTTCTCGCGGTCCTCGCCTGGCGGGTCCGCAGCCGCTGGGCGGAGGTCGCAAGTCCGTTCGTCGTCCTCGTCGCCGCGACCGCGAAGATCTACCCGGTCTTCGCGCTCCCCGCCTACCTCTTCCTGCGCCGGCGCAGCGCCGCGATCGTCGCCGTCGTGTGTGCTGCTCTGTTCGCCCTCTACGCGTTGGTGACGATCGGAGACATCCAGGCGGTGGCGGCGGTCGCACCACAGGGCGAGCTCCACGCGTTCGGGGCCAGGATCCTTCCGGCTGCCATCTACCACCGGTTCATCCCCGACCGGTGGCAGGGTGGAGCGATCACGAAGCAGCTCCTCGTCATCGTCCCCCTGCTCGCGGCCGCCCCACTCGTGTGGTTCCCGGGACGTCGGCGACGCCCTGCGGCCGACCGGGGAGCCGACACCCCCACCCGCCTCGCGTTCTTCGCGGGATCGATGATCTTCTTGGGGACCTTCGCGATCGGCAACAACTTCGACTACCGGCTCGTGTTCCTGCTTCTCACACTTCCTCAGCTCTTCGATTGGGTCACCGCGGAGCCACGCGATCCTCGTGCGTGGCTGGCCGGCATCGCGACGATCATCGTCGTGTCCCTTCTGTGGATCGGAGCCCTCTCGGAGCCACTCCTGCTGATGGACGAGTTGGTGACGTGGGCGGCGGTCGGCGTGTTGGTGGCACTCCTCGCAGCGTCCGTACCCTCGGTCCGCACGATCCTGGCCACGATGCGGCCAGACTGATCCGGCTCGGGGGATCGCCGGGACGCGTATCCTGACCTCCTCGCACGATCGCGGAATCGGGAGCATCGGACGTGTCCTTCGAGAAGGTGGATCTTCCTCGGAACATCGACGAGCCTGCTCGCGAGGCGTTGCCGGCAAGGGCGTCGGCCGGCGCGATCGTCTCGACGGCGCGCCCGCGACAGTGGGCGAAGAACGTCCTGGTGTTCGGGGCGCCTGCCACGGGCGGCGTCCTCACCGACCCCGCCGCGCTCGCCTCCACCATCGCCGCCTTCATCGCCTTCTGCCTCGTCGCGAGCGGCGTGTATTTCTTCAACGACATCGCCGATGCGTCCACGGACCGCCTGCATCCGACGAAGCGGTTCCGCCCGGTCGCGGCGGGCCAGATGTCCCGCTCGCTGGCGGCCTCGCTCGGTGCCCTGCTGATCGCCGTCGGCTTGGCGGTCGGGGCGTGGGGTGGCGGCGCGGCCCTGCTCGGCGTCCTGGCGGGCTACGTCGGACTCTCCGTCGCCTACATGCTCGTGCTCCGCGACATCGCCCTGATCGATCTCGCGGCGATCTCTGGTGGATTCCTGCTCCGCGCGGTCGCGGGCGGTGTCGCCACCGACGTGCCGCTCTCGATGTGGTTCTTGATGGTCGCCGGCTTCGGCTCACTCTTCCTCGCCGCTGGCAAGCGCCACGCGGAGTACGTGCAGCTCGGCGACGCGCGCGCCGACCATCGCAAGAGCTTGCGGGAGTACTCGGAGCCGTACCTCCGCTACGTCCAGTACGCCTCCTCGACGGTGGTCATGGCCGCGTACGCGCTGTGGGCATTCGAAGGCGTCGCCGGCGGGAGCCTCTGGTCGGAGCTCTCGATCATCCCGTTCGTGCTCGGCATCTTCCGCTACGCACTCCTCCTCGAGCACGGCCGAGGGGCTGCTCCGGAAGAGGTCGTCCTCAGCGACGTCCCGCTGTTGGCGCTCGGGGCGGCGTGGATCGTGCTGGTCGCCACCGGGGTCTACGCGTGAACGAGCGTCACGGTCCCTCGTCGGCCGTCACCGCAGGGTAGTCACGATGTCACGGGCGCTCGTCACGGGCGGAGCGGGTTTCCTCGGATCCCACCTCTGCGATCGCTTGATCGCCGAGGGCTGGGACGTGGTGTGCGTCGACTCCTTGCTCACGGGACGCGAAGACAACATGGGACAGCTTCTCGGACACGAACGGTTCGAGTACATGGCCTACGACGTGACGGAACCGTTCGCGTTCGACGGCGAGCTCGACCGCGTGCTCCATCTGGCCTCACCGGCGTCTCCCGTGGACTATCTGCGGTGGCCGATCGAGACCCTGCGGGTGGGCGCCCTCGGAACGCTCCATGCACTGGAGCTCGCCCGGGCGAAGGAGGCGACCTTCTTCCTCGCCTCGACATCCGAGACGTACGGCGATCCGCTGGTCCACCCGCAACCCGAGACCTACTGGGGCAACGTCAACCCGGTCGGTCCGCGCAGCGTGTACGACGAGGCCAAGCGATACGCCGAGGCCGCGACCATGGCCTACCACCGCGCACATGGGCTTCCCGTGAGCATCGCGAGGATCTTCAATACCTACGGCCCGCGGATGCGACGCAAGGATGGTCGGGCCGTGCCCACGTTCATCCAGCAGGCGATGGCCGGGGAGCCGTTGACGGTCCACGGCGACGGGACACAGACGCGCTCGCTCTGTTTCGTCGACGACCTCATCGAAGGGCTCTATCGCCTCATCGAGTCCGAGCAGGTCGGTCCCGTGAACGTCGGCAACCCCAACGAGATCACCGTCATGCAACTCGCTGAAGCGATCCGGGACGCCGCAGGCAGCTCGTCGCCGATCGTGAACGTGGAGCGGCCCGTCGACGATCCCGAGATGAGGCGCCCCGACATCTCGTTGGCTCGAGAACTGCTGGGATGGGAACCGGCCGTTCCGCTCGCCGACGGCCTCGCCCGCACGATCGGCTGGGCGAAGACGGCATGGGCCTGACGTCCAGGCGTGCACCGATGAACGCAGGCAAGGCAGCTCGGAAGGGTGCGTTCGTGCTGATCGTCGGGCCCGACGGCACGGGCAAATCGACGCTCGCCCAGGGACTGGTGGATGCGACGAGACACGAGTTCCCGCATGTGATCCACATGCATTGGCGCCCCGGCTTGCTGCCTCGACCCGGCGGTCTCGTCGGGATCGAAGCCGGCGATCCGACCGATCCGCACGCGCGAGAGCCACACGGATCGTTCCTCTCTCTGCTGTTGCTCGCGTACCACTGGCTCGACTTCTTCCTCGGGACGTGGCTGCGGATCGTGCCGGCCAGATCACGGGGAGGCTTGGTCGTGATGGAGCGCGGGTGGTTGGACATCGCGGTCGACCCGCGGAGATATCACCTCGCGCTCCCTCGGAAGCTCGTGGAGCGGCTCGGACGCCTCCTCCCCGCACCGGACCTCGTGGTCGTTCTCTACGCGGAGCCCGAAGCTCTAACCCGACGGAAGGCAGAGCTTCCCACCCAGGAGCTCTCCAGGCAGATGGCGCGCTGGCGTCAGATCACGTTCCCAGCCCGCACGACCAGGTTGTTCCTGGATGCCTCCGAGAGTGCGGATCGACTCCTCGAGCAGGTGAGTCGCGCGGTGCTGTAGTCTCCAACCTTCCTCGGCTACCGCCTTGAGCCACTCCCCCCGACGTCGATACGTGGAGGCGTATGGCATATCCGAGACCCGGTCTGGTTCGGATCTTCACGCTCACCACGTTGGTCATCGTGCTCACACTGGGTCTGAGCGCCATGCCGGCGCCCGCCCTCTCAGCACCCCAGGGCGCCACGACGCGTGCCGTGCAGTCGGCGATCAGGGCTCAGATCCTCGCGAGGTGCGGGCCGACGAACTGTCTCCCGGCCGTGGGACCCCGGAGGGGCATCGGGTGTCCTTCGGGATCCGTCAGACTTCGACCCGGACGGCGTCTTCAGGCCGCGATCGATGCGAAGCCCGGGGGGACAGCCTTCTGCTTCAGGGCGGGGACCTACCGCCTGAGGCGCCCGCTCCTCCCGAAGAGCCACGACGTGTTCGTTGGGCAGTACGGCGCGGTCCTCAAGGGATCGAAGAGGGTCACGGACTGGACGAAGCGGGGGGCCTATTGGGTAGCGACCGGCCAATGGCAACAGAACGAGGTGGTGAGCGGCGTGCCGTGTCAAGCGGGCATCGAGTGCAACCGTCCGGAGGGCGTCTTCCTCGGGAACAGGGCACTCGTCCAGGTGCCGACCCTTTCCGCGGTCCGGACGGGACGGTTCTTCTTCGACTATCCGCGTGACAGGATCTACATCGCGGATGACCCCCGTGGCAGGCGCGTCGAGGCCTCTATCGCCGAGGGCGCATTCCGGGCGACCCATCATCCTGCACGGGGCGTGGTCATCAAGAACCTGATCATCGAGAGGTTCGCGAACCCCAGCCGAACCGGCGTGATCTTCAACACGAACGACCCGGGGTGGGTGGTCGCCAACAACGAGATCGCCATGAACCACGGCATCGGGATCCTGCACAACGACGGAGCGACGATCAGGAACAACCACATCCATCACAACGGCCAGCTCGGCGTGAGCGGATACCGGTCGGCCGGAGTCCTCGTTCTCAACAACGAGATCGCGTGGAACGCGATCGGCGGCTTCGCGGGCTGGGAAGCGGGCGGTGCCAAGTACGTGGCAACCACCGGACTCACCATCAGTGGCAACTACGTCCACGACAACCGGCATCACGGCTTGTGGACCGACACGGACAACGTGAACACCCGATACGTGCGCAACACCGTCGTGCGCAACAGGGGAAGTGGCATCTTCCACGAGAACGCCTACGGTTGCGTCATCAGAGGCAACTACATCGCCCGCAATGGCGGCGGACGGCATCCTCCTCAGCTCCTCATCGAACGTGGAGGTGTTCGAGAACTCCGTGGCACTCAATCGTGACGGGGGGATCCACCTCTTCATCGACGGCGCATCGGGTCATGACCTATCCGACAACTCCATCCACGACAACGTGATCAGGATGCGTGACGGAACCTCCAACGGCATCACGACGATGAACGTGACCGATCCGCTCAGCTACTCCATCTCGAAGAACAACAGATTCAGAGGGAACTCCTACGTCGTGCCGCGGCTTCTGCAGCCGTACTGGTACTGGGAGGACACCCCGAAGACATGGCACCAGTGGCAAGTCGCGGGTCAGGACCTCACCGGCACGATCCGCCTGCCCTGACGCGGCCTGTCCTCGTGTACTCCGCTGGGCTTCCCCGGATGGGCCGCTGCGTAGTCGAGTCCAGGCCCGCCTATCGGGATAGTTACGCATCAAGAATCAACTCTCCTCGGCCGATGAAAGGGGGACAGCCAGAAGGGGAGAGAAGCGGTCATGAGGGACTTTTCGCCGAGTGTTCCAGAGTGGATCTTGCTCTCCGAGGCCGCCTTCCTCACCGGCGAAAGCGAAGCATCGATCTTGGAGCTCGTTCGCTCGGGACGGATCGAAGCCCGGCAGGTCGAGAAGCACGACGCGGATCCGAGGCTCCTCCTCCTTCGAGCGAGTGATGTCCAAGACCTCGAGCGGCTGCGTTCTCTCGACGGAGAAGTCTTCAGCTTCAGCCCCGAACAGCAGAGCCCGGCCCTCGAAACGCGAGCAGCCGTCCACACCCCGTATCGGATCTCCGTAGGTCGCTTCGCGGCGGCTGCCGCGGTCATCGTCGTCTTGATCGCCAGCAGCGTCGGACTTCCCACCGGCATCTCCCAAGCGGTCGATGTCCTGTTCGTCCGCGGCACCAAGGTGCAGAAGCCTCGACCGACATGCAAGGGAACCAGCGCCAGGTGCGCGCCCCTGCCCAACCCGATCCCGTCGCCAAGTCCGACTCCGTCTCTCAGTCCGTCGCCGAGCCCGAGCCCATCACCCAGCCCCTCATCGAGCCCGAGCCCTTCGCTCAGTCCGAGTCCGAGTCCGAGTCCGAGTCCGTCGCTGAGCCCGAGCCCGTCGCCGAGACCGAGCCCGTTGCCAAGCCCGTTGCCGAGTCCCCCGCCAACCGGGAGCCTCGGTCGGGGACCGGAGGCGGCGATCACCTGTCCCGCCGGGGCCGTTGCACATCGCTCCCGGCGCGAGCATCCAGAACGCGGTGAACGCGAATCCTGCGGGAACAGCCTTCTGTCTGGGCGACGGCGTTCACCAGGTTCCTTCACCGATCACGCCCAAGACCGGCGACAGCTTCACGGGCGAGTTCGGCGCGGTGCTCGATGGGACCGGCACGGCCTTCAGAGCCACCCACAACTTCGAAGGTCTCATCAACGCGCACAACCAGAACATCGACGACGTGACCATCCGCAACTTGGTCATCCGTGACTCGGCCAGAACGCGGCGTATCCACGCCTACCAGGACTATTCGGATGGATGGGTCGTCGAGAACAACGAGTTCGTGAACAACGGCATCGGCCATCTCCCATGGCAATACCTTCCAGATCCGCCGCAACCTCGTCCATGACAACTGGCAGTACGGCATCGCTTGCTACACAGTGCCATGGCTCCGTGATCGAGGACAACGACTTCTCATTCAACGCTTCCCGTCGTTCCGAGTTCCCCGGCGACGCCGGCGCGTCGAAGTGGATGGCCGCGCCGAACACCGTCGTCCGCGACAACAACTTTCATGACAACTATGGCTCGGGCATCTGGTTCGACTTCGATAACTGCGGCCATCCTGATCGAGGGCAACCGCATCACCGACAACCAGGGCAGCGGCATCTTCTACGAGATGAGCGGCCAGGGCATCATCCGCAACAACGTGCTTGCGCGGAACAGTCGCGAAGACATCTATCTGTCGGAAGCCTCGGGCGTGGAGGTCTACGGGAACACCGTCGAGACCCTGAAGAAGGGCATCTCCCTCTTCATCGACATGTCTCGCGGCTACGCTCTCCAGAACAACTTCATCCACGACAACAGCGTGACCGTCTTGCCGGTTTCGGGAACATGGGCGGTCGGGATGACGTGTCTGAACATGACATCGTCCAACTGCTTCAACTACCACACGAGCCACAACAACCGATTCGAGCGGGGCGCCTACGACGTTCCTAACCCCGCGGCAGACTATTGGTTCGTCGGCAACGCTCGGCAATTCCCGGGATGGCAGTCGCTCGGATTCGATCCCACCGGGTCGGTTCGCTAGCCGAGTAGGTCGCTTCGAGAGATCACGTCGCCCTCGACCGTGACGGCTCAGCCTTAGCCAGCCGCCCCGGCCAGGATAGGGGAACCCCCAGAGCCGCCTCGTCGATCCGCCACCCATCAAGACAGCCTGCTCTTGCGTAGCGTGGTCGGCTTGCGGCACTATCGGTTCTCTATGCGAATGGTATCGGCGGGCGGAGGCGCGTGGTGTTCCTGGCAACGAGGATCAAGAGAAGGTGGTCAAACACCACGGCTATCGCGCGCTTCATCTGGACCCACCCGGCGAATCAAGGCCGACGCCTTCGCCAACTTGTTCGATCCGCTGCGTTCGAGATCGATGGCCGCTACTTCCGTCGGCGGCGGCGCCTGATCCGCGTTGGTAGATCGCGGATGTGGGCGGATCACGCCTTCGACAGCTCAGTCTTCGCCTTCCATGGATGGCCCGTCAATTGGAACGACATGCACGCGTGGCGCCGGCATCTCCAGCCAGGAGATCTGTTCGTTGACGTTGGCGCCAACATCGGCGCGTACACGCTGTGGGCTGCGGAGGAAGGAGCCGAAGTCATCGCCGTTGAGCCGAACGGTCCAGCATGCGATCGACTTCGGGAGCACATCGAGCTCAATGATTACGTCGACAAGGTAACCGTCATCTGCGCCGCTGCCGGGGCGGCTCCAGGAGTTGCGCGGATGACAGACTCATTCGATTCGGCGAACCACCTGATCTTCGACGACGGGGAAGGGGACGTCCGTGTCGAGACCATCGATGAGATCGTGGGAAGTCGACCGATCGCTGGGATGAAGGTCGACGTGGAGGGCGCAGAACGCCTCGTCCTGCAGGGTGCAGAGCGAGCGTTGAAGGAACAACGGGTCGGCTTGCTCCAATTGGAATGGAACGCGCTGTCCCGGGATCTTCTCGGGGAAGATCGGACTCCGGTGGCAGACCTCCTGCGAGAGAGTGGATACGGGTTCTTCTATCCAGACGAGAGCGGGTCATTGCACCCGGTGTCGGAGCCCGCTTCCCATCCGGGAGCACGCGACGTATTTGCGGCTCCCATCGCCTGACTCGGAAGCTGGCGCCAGGGCTCGGCGATCTTGGACGAGGTCATGCCCTCAGATCTGCCAGTTCGTCCATGTGCGACTGACTGAGAGATCTCTAGGCGGCTGCTGACGAAACGCGACGAGCTCAAGGAGCGAGAAGTTCCTCGAGGAGTGTCATACGCCTCGTTCTCGGTCACCCCTCTCGATCTGAAGGCGAGTGGTAGGTTTGTTTCATTGATGCTCGCCCCAGTTTCCGATTGCTCCACGTGTGCTCCCGCGACGACACATGAGAAGCCGCGTGCAGCGTGGAGCGACCCATCACATGGGAATCAGCCTTGAGGATCGTTCACTACTACCCGCGCGCATCTGTGGGAGATGGAGGATGTTCATATGCAGTACGCGGGTGGGCAGCTGCCGTCGCCGGTACGGGAGCGCAGGTTGTCGTCGCGTTCGATCGGCTTGGAGAGCATCCAGAGGCCCCGGGAGTTCAGTGGGAACAGGTGCCACATCGACGACGCGGCGGACTTCGCTCCGTTGATGCCCTCAACGATGTGGTGATCGGCGCGGACTTCCTGGTGCTTCACTCAGGGTGGGTCTATCACAACGTGCAAGCCGCCAAGATCGCTCGCGGATCCGGGGTCCCCTACGTCCTCACGCCTCATGGCGCCTACGACCCGAACCTGATGCGGAGACGGAGGGTGCTGAAGCGCCTCTGGTGGACGCTCCTGGAAGAGGAGCTCGTGTCTCATGCGGCGGCCATCCATGTCTTCTACGAAGAGGAACGCGCCCTCCTTGCGGGTCTCGGTTACGCCGGCAAGGTGATCGTCGCCCCCAACGGCGTGACCATCCCGGATCTCGCCGCGGATGGGGGAGCGACGAAAGACTACGTCCTGTGGATGGGTAGATTCGACATCGAGGTCAAGGGGATCGATCTCCTCCTCCGCGCACTGGCGTCCCTGCCGGCAGATACCCGGCCCCCGGCACGGTTGCATGGCCCGGATTGGCGCGGTGGCAAGCGACAGGCGATCGAACTCGTGCGCACCCTCGGGCTCGAGGGATCAGTCACGATCGGTCCTCCTGTTTACGGGGCGGACAAGTGGGATACCCTGAGCAATGCTCGTCTCTTCGTCTTTCCATCCAGGTGGGAGGCGCAAGGTATCGCCGCTCTAGAGGCAGCTGGCATCGGAGTGCCGGTGGTTGCGACCGGCAGTACGTTCCTCGGGCGCCAGCTCGCCAGGGAGGGCGCTGCCCTACCCGCTGACGACAACGCTGAAAGTATCGGCTCTGCCTTGATGCGGGGTTGGTCTTCGGACACGACATCGATAGGACTGAACGGTTCTCGGCTCGTGAGAGAAGTGTTCTCATGGAGTGCGGTTGCCGATAGCTATCTTCGACAACTCGAGCCCATCCGTGATGAGATCTGATGACTCATCGAGCCTCTGGCTTCCCCTGCTCCGTACGTTGACGGAGACGAGTACCCACTGGGGCGTATTGAAGAACGCCGATAGGGCGCTCGAGGGGATGGGCGACATCGACTCCGTCGCACCGAGAGAGGACTGGGCGCAACTCGAGCGCTGTCACCGGGATTGGGCGTCATCGAACGGAGCCATCGCGACGATCGCATGCACTCACACTCCCGGTCTACTCATCCTCCTCGCCGTCTTGCCTGGACAAGAATCTCTCCTTCAGCTCGATCTCTTCTCAGATTGCTACTGGAGGGGAAGCACACTGTTTTCGGCGCGGCAACTTGGTCCGCTGATGACGAAGGATCCGCGAGGATTCAGGCGAGTGAGACCCGGGGCGGAAGGGGTGGTCCTTCTTCTCCTCAACGGCACTCGGTGGGGAGCACGGCCCGACACGGCGACCCTGTTGAAACGACGAGTACCCGACTTGCTGAGAGAAGATCCAGAAGGCGTTGCGGCGACGGCTCGCGTCCTCGGGGCACCTAGGGTCTTGAGCGTGGCCTCGGCTGTCCAGAACGACGAGTGGGCGACGACATCGATCCTTTCACTCGAAGTGCGCGCCCTCGCTCGGTCGCTGTTGTGGCCCCGAGAACTTGTCGGAAGGATCCTCTGGCGCAGCAGGGCGCACGCGCGGGTGTGTCCTGTGGACCGAGCCCTTGACGATGATCGACGCATCCCGGCTGATCTCGATACCTGGTTCCGCTCGATCGAGGCCCAAGGAACCTCCCAGCACCAGGTGGTCCGCTTCTAGTTCTTGAGGGGTCACCCGAAGCGCAATGCGACTCGGAACCTCATGCAAGCTCTGAGCGAGGTGGAGCATTCGCCCGATGAGAGGTTTCTCCATGCTCACGAAGCGCTCGAGAGAACTGCCACCAGGCGATCGGTATCCGGAGGCAACCCGCGGCTGCCAATCCCCAGGCGGCGCCTTCGGCATCCGCAATAGAAGCCCCTATGAGGGCGCACGTGATGATCGCAAGAGCGTCGATGCACCTCGCTCGGAGACTTCTCTTCGCTGCTGCGAGCGAACGGAGGCCCGCCATCGCCCCGTAGGCCAGTCCGATCGCCACCATGGCGATCGAGAGGGGAAGCAGAACGCTCCGCGCGCCATCCCAGTTCCTACCCAGGAGGGCACTCCCGATGCCTTCGGGAAGAACCAGAAGCACCACCCCCCAAACCAGCGCACCGGATGCCAGTCCGAGCGGAGATCCAGCGGCTGGCTTTCAGGAGACGATGAGGAGACTCCTGGAGCAATCGCACGCCTTCCGGAACCGTCACCAAACCCGCCCCTCCGAACAAGATGTTGAGAGGCCCGAGAGCGGTCTGCCCGGCTCGCAAACGCCCTAGCTGAGCCAATCCGGTCAGGCCGCCGACCCCGAACAACGTGAGGCTCTGGGTGCCAGTGGTCACGGCGAACTCCGCGAGGAATCGCGGGACGAGGTCACGTTGGTGCCTGACCCATTCGATTGACCCAGTGGGACTGTTCGGCAACAACTTCAGCTGTGCGAGCCCTACGAGGGATGCGAGGGATCCGGCGGTCGCCCACGAAAGTGTGAACCACGCCACGGTCGGATGGCTCGTGAGAGTCACGAGCCAGAAGCCAACGAGCATCGTGACGGCCCATGTGACATCGTTGAGAAGAGCAGCGCCTCCTCGTCCACGAGCGAAGAACGCGAAGCGACACGTGTCCTGCACGAGCAAGAGTGGAAGCGCGACGCCGAGGATCACCAAGGATGACCCCGAGCGAGCCCCCCACGACGCCGCCTGCGATCAGGCTACCGAGCCCCACCAGAGCACCAGCCGCGAAGGCCATGCCAGACGCCAGCTTCACACCTTCGCGCCATCGGAGCTCTGAGACGGAGCTGTATCGAACGACGAGTGGCTCCCCTGCCAGCGCACGGACGGCGCCGAGCGAGAGAGTGAAGGTCGCGTAGGCCAAGCTGAAAGCGCCGAAATCCGCGGGACTCACGGCCCTTGCCACAAGTGCTACGAGGAGGAAGTTCGTGACGCTGGAGAGCAACTGGTCACCCAGACCCCAACCGAACCGCCGCAGTGTCCCGAGGAGGCCCGGTTTCGGGCCATCGATCGTGGAGAAGGCTCCGGTCTCTTCAGGTCTGGATATCGTCAACTCAGAGCCGCTCCGGTACGCACTCTCGATGTTGAGGAGTCCTTGCTCTGGCGAATACAGGTTCGACCAGGTCTGCCACCCCGCTTCGCCCATCCGCTCTGACTCAGCGTCGTCGAGAAGCCTATCGGCGCCCCGGATCCACGCTCCGGGATCGATCGGGTGGGAGCACCAAACCGGTCACTCCATCCTGAACGATCTCGGGGAGCCCACCCGCGCGACTCGCCAGGACAGGAACGCCTGCGGCATAAGCTTCCTGGACTACCCTCCCCGCTCCCTCGTGCCAGAGGGATGGCAAAGGACAGCGCGAGCCCCTCTGAGAAGCGCGGGCACCTGGTCAGGCTGAACGGTCCCCCGAAACTCGACGTTCTGTGGTGCGGCGCCTCGCAAACGAGATGCTTCGGGTCCGTCACCGATAATCAGCAATCTGGCCTTCATCAGCCTCCATGTATCTACGAGTTGCGTCAGGCCCTTCTCTGGCGTCAACCGGCCGAGATACATGAAGTAATCACCCGCCCCTTCTCGCGGCTCAGCCGGCCACGTGAAGTGCGGCTTCACGACCATCTGATCGGTCGAGAAACCGCCTTCAACGTGCTTCTGTCGCACGAAATCGCTGATAGCGATGTACAGGCGGATACGCTCGAATGTGCGGATCGCCTTGTGAACGACAAGTGATGAGGCGAGTGCGGCGCTGGCCGCAGTTGAGTCTTGATAGCAGCTGTGAAGGACCCCAGGCCATGGAACACGGCCGATGCAGTCCTCGCAGATCTTCCCGTCGCGGAACAGTGTCGCGGGAAGACAGAGGAATCGGTAGTTGTGGAGTGTGACGACGACGGGTGCCCCCCCGACAGCCCTGATCACGGCGGGCGAAAGAGCAGGGAAGAGGTTGTGACAATGCACGATGTCCGGTTGCCGCTCCTTGATGCGGCGCTTCACTTCAGCGGCAGCCTCGTTGGACCAGATGGTGCCAAGGCCTGCACGGATCAGATCCAGCCCAGATGGCTGACCGAGTGCGGGAGTAAAGAGGTCGACTTGGTGGCCAGCTTCAGAGAGAAGGCGCGCCTCATCCTCGACGACACGATTTTCTCCGGAAGCCGGTCCAGAGCGGTACCGCGAGTGGAGGATCAAGATCCTCACTACCGGTTTCCTGCCCAGCCAGTTCCCAAGCAGACTGAATCACCAGGACCCACCTCAGCCTCACGCTCGTCACGAGACATCCCTGAGCGACCTATCCCTTCTGATGGAGCGTCTCTAGAGACGTCTAGCGACGGGGGCCGGAGCGACCGAGTTCGAGGCGTCAGCATACTGGGCGAGCTCAAACCTCTCATCGCCGTCCGAACCCAGGAAGTTTCGCTGCGCCAGGATGGGAGCGTGTAGCAACACGAGTGTCACGAACCCCACTCCCGGGAACGCCAGCGTCTCAGACGCGACTGATGCGACAACCAGGAACGCAAGAGGGGCGACCACCAGGGCTGGATTCACGATGGAACGCCGGGAACGGATGTGGATCAGCAGATAGAGGATGTCTGCGATCGCGAGCACCGGTCCGAGGATCCCGATGGCGAGGAGCAACTCGAGCCAGGAGCTGTGGGCAGTGCCTGCCCATTCCACCTGAGTGGGAAGGATCACCCTCGCAGCGCCATATCCGAAGCCCGTGAACCACCTTCCGGCGTCGCTGATCAGATCGATCGAGAGCACCCAGAGGGGGATACGCCCGTTGAGGGAAGTAAGACCTTGGCTCGTCTCACCTCGCGACAGGTACTCCACGATCTCGGGCGCTGCGACGACGACGAGCGAGACGAGTGCCACCGCGTAGTAGACAAGACCGAGGATCTTCGTCAGCGGCCTGGTTCGGCCCATCCACCAGAACATCACCGCAAGTGCAACGAGCAAAGCCGCCATCACCGTCCGCGTTTGTCCCAGGTAGAGACCTACGGCGAGCAAGAAGATACGGAACCAATAGCCGGAGGCACGGAGACGGAGAAAGGACCTGCCGCAGGCGCCGAGCACGAGAAGAGCCAGACCCATGTACAGCGAAGCGACGATGGGGTGCATCCCCGGCCATGAGAATCGTGGCTCCTTCCAGAAGCCTGTCGCGAACCCGACCAGGACGAGGACGGTCACGACTCGAACGAACAGTGCGAACGTTTCCCTCCAGATGGCCGCCGCCCGTTCCGGAGATGAAAGCCATATCCGAACCATCAGCAGAGCGAGACCGATGGGAACGAGAAGTTGACACGCTCGTACGAAGGTGAACAACGGCACGAGGGACCACGCGGTCGACGCCAACGCGATCAACGGCCAGATCACCACAGGCCCCATCCGTAAGCGCCTGGGGTCCCGGGCTATCAATACATTCCTGGATTGCAGGACGAGTCCCGCCACGAGCATGTAGGTGAGCACTTGGATGAAACTCTCGATAGACGTCGACGAGATGCTCGTGTCGAGAGGATCGCGGCTTCCGAACTTGAAGTCAGGTGTGAGGGATAGCGCTATCCATGCGTACGGGATCCAGCCGTAGTTGGAGAGGAATTTCCAACGGTGCCCATCGAGGAAGACGATCGACGTGATGAGCACTGCCGCCGCGAGCGCGACGGCCACCCGCCCAGACTTGAGAGCGTAGATCCCTGCCAGAGCGGCGACCACGAGGACGGCGATCCACACACCAACCGCGCTCAGGTCTCTTCCTCCGCCATTCGGGCCTGGGACCTTGGACTTGATCATTCGTGCTCTCGCCTTCAGCCCACGATGCCGTCGATGGTTGATGCTGGCGCCTCGGGACCTGCTTGAAACGTCTTGGACGAGACCCGCTCCTCATGTACCTCGAAGAGATGAGGCAGGCGCGTCTCGAGAAGCTTACGTATGCGCGCGGCGCTGCTGTCGATGTCGGGGTGTGCGTGGATCGGAGCATGGGCAGCATCCCTCACGGTCTGTGCGAGATCGGCAACGGTTCTCGACACATCGGTCGGGATGACTCCCGTTCCCCCGATCTCGGGTGGTCCTCCGCGATGCAGGCACACGACGGGCAAACCCGCAGCCAGGGCTTCCGCTACGACGAATCCGCCCTCGTCGTGGATGCTGGGGAAGAGAAGCACATCCTGCTTCGCCACGCATCAGCTCCTCAACCCGAGAGTCAGAGATCCATCCGAGGAACCGCACGCGATGCTCCACGCCCAGTTTCCTGGCGAGGCGCTTCAGGCGTGGCCGGTCCGAGCCGCTTCCGCAGATGATCAGGGCCCATCCATCGAGTTTCACCAGAGCGCGGAGCGCCAGAGCCACTCCCTTCCAGGGGAGCAGGCGTCCCACGAACAAGGCTGTTGGTTGTGGCCGACGCGGCGCGGCGCGTGCGATCGGTCGCGGCCGATCAAGGACCACGTGCGGGAAGACGACCGTCTTTTCCTGATGCCGGGCAGGGAGCCACGTACGGGTCTCGGGATTCTGCACCAAGATCAGATCGGCGCGCCACCAGGGCAGTCTGGCCAGCGGATTGGCATACCGAGCGACGGCTCGCGCGGAAGCCCGCGCCGCCTCGAAGATCGCACCGCGGATGCCGAGCACGCTGACGAGGTTCCAATCCATCCCCACGCCCCCACCGACGGGTCCATAGATGAATGGACGACGGAGGAGAGGTGCGAGCGCCCCCAGCCATGCGTTCGCCCATGTCAGATGCCAGACCACATCGAAGGAGACACCTCGGGAGAGAGCACGTGCTCGCCGGAGGGCGGCCACCTGCCAAAGGAGGTAGTAGAGCCTCGCGCCCTTGGCCCCACGCTTCCAGGAGCGCGCCCGCTCCGGCAGGTCGACGTATTCGAAGTGCAGTCTCCCCTTCTCAGGGACTTGCGGAAGAGCCGCCTCGATCACACTTCTGTTGCTCTCTCGAGTGATCACCCACACCTCAGCGAAGCGGGCAAGCATGCGCGACCAGATCCATCCGGCTCCGGGCTCCGACCCCTTGTCGGGTTCACACGCATACGCGAATACGAGCACACGCATCTGCTGAGCCTCTCACACGGCGTTGAGCAGGGATACGGACCTTTGGTCGTCCTTCAGGGCGAGGCTGGAGACCCGCTGGAGAGCTAGGGTCCCAACCGGCCCAACATCTTGGTGCGGACGCGTGCGCCACGCTTCGGGCCCTCCGGATCCGACGTGGCCATGCTGATCCGAAGGTATTCACGCAGGAAGTGCGAGCTCTCACGCGCGTCGACCTTCGAGCCGGCGGCATAAGCCCCGATGGCCGCTCCCACCCATCCCTTCCCCTTCAGCCCGTCCAAGATCGTCTGAGTAAGAGGCCTTCGCAATTCGGAGTTCGACTGGACCAGGTAGTGGAAGAGGTCGTAATAGGGTGGGGCACCCGTATGGGAACTCTCCCAATCCACCAACCCCCATTCGCGCTCCGTCGGGATGAGGTTCCACGGCGCGAAGTCCCCATGCGCGACGCCGCTCGTCCCGCCATCGACAGAGGTTCGATCGAAGAAGGTCCCAAGCGCGAACGCCACGTCCTCCGGAAGTCGCCATGGGGATGCCCGGGGCCGCCAATCGATGGCCTTGAAGACCAGCACACCTTCGGAGTGATCCAGCAACGTCGGCGGGAGCAACGGTGGTGGGAGCAGCGATCCGGACACTTCTATGGAGTCTTTCTCCTTCGAGAGGGCTCCGGCGCCTACGGTGTCTCTTGCCACCTTCACGAACGCCACCGGTGTCCCATCCTGCTCGAAGACGAGCGCTAGGAACCGGCCGGGATGATTCGCTCTCGCCACCGCAAGTCCACCGCCCCGGGGAACGAGGGGACCCGCCGCCTCCCACACTTCCCTGGGTATGAGGCCGAAGCCTCGGAGGAAGCGGAATGCCCCTTGACCGGCGAGGGCACGGGCCATCTCCCAGCCGATGCGGCTTCGAAACGTCACCGGGAAGTAGACGGAGAGGCCTGCCCCCGCGTGCGTCGGCGGCTGCCTCGGAAGGAACCACCGCGGCGAACGCCACCATGGCAGCGCCACCCAATCGGGGCCGGGGTCAGGCACCGTGTTCGGGACCCACCCAGTTGCATGAAGGCCCGACGAGTCGCCCGTAGAAGACGTGATCCTTCACAGCCACCCTAGCGACTCGGCGAGCGCACCGGAGACGCCGCGATCCGCAACCTGACATGGGGAACTTGTGGCTCCCTCGCCGGGGAATGTTCTCAGGGCTCACGATCACATGGTAGACGCCTCGCTGACGCTGAACGTCATACGCGTGCCACGTGAGGACTCTTATGGTGCGAAGGAGATCGTCAGGGCGACTGAGTTTCGGATACGCCGCGGTCTCTCTCGAGAGAGCCCTCTGGTCCTCATGTAGCATTGCATCCGCGGCGAGCGGCACCACCGACACGGATCATGTAGTTCGGAGGCGAACCAGGATGGTTCTGAGGGGCAGGCTAGCCGTACCCAGGATTGGCCGATCTCTGTTGGGGACAAGATGTGGCACCGTGGGATCCCGTGCTCAAGCCCCATAGACTCGGCATCTGGCCGACGCTTCCACCAACCAGATGGAGGCGGAAGTCATCCCCGTTGCCGTTCCCGTTAGAGGAACCGGGCTTCCGCTTGTATTCGCGCGCGCGCCACGGCCTCTGGCAGGGAGTGGGAGCACTCGGCCTCGGCCAGGGCGACTCGGTGCTCGCGCCCGCCTACCATCATGGATCCGAGATCGAGGCCCTCCAAAGAGCCGGGATCCATTGCCGCTTCTACGAGGTGGATGAGGATCTGCAACCCGATGAAGGCCGTCTTGAGGAGTTGCTGAGCCCGGATGTCCGAGCCCTCTACTTGATCCACTACTTCGGCGTCCCTCAAGCCGCAGACAGGTGGCGGCAGTGGTGTGATCGACACGACCTTCTGCTCATCGAGGACGCAGCGATGGCCTTCCTCGCAAGCTGGGATGGTCGTCCTGTGGGGTCGTTCGGCGATCTCGCGATCTTCTGCTTGTACAAGTCCTTCGCTCTCCCCGATGGCGGAGCGGTGATCTGTTCGGCCCGATCGATGTCGGGGCCAAGGAGAGCTCCAAGGGCTTCGGGTCTACGCAGCTCGATGAGGCGAACAGGTTCGTGGCTCGAGCAACGATCGAGCTTCGTGTCGACCCTTCATGGGATGGTCGACGGAGATCTCGAGCGGGAATGGGACCCGGACTTGAAGCTTGGAGATCCTTCTACTCCCGCGGCGCGGATGACGAGCGTACTCATCCCTCGACTCGTGGACCCGGCGGCAGCGGAGCGTCGTCGATCCAACTACCGCTTCCTCGAGGGAGAGCTTGGTGATCGATTGCATCCCTTGTTCTCATCCATCCCGGACGGCGCCTCCCCGGCCGCTCTCGTATTCCGAATGGACGGCGATGAACAACGCAGGGCTCGTAGCGAGCTCCGCCAGCGCGGAGTACGGCTCGACAACTTCTGGTTGACACCTCATCCGTCTGTACCAGATGAGGGATCCGAACGTTCGCGATCCTTTCGATCCTCCGTTGTTGGCTTGCCCGTGCATCAGGAGCTGAGGGACGTGGATCTGGAACAGATCGTGACGTCCGTGAAGGCTTCGCTCCGAACGTCGGTCTAGGCACCCGAATCCTGTCCCGGCATGTCCGTGTTCATCGGCGGGCTCGAAGGCGTCCCCGGATGGCCTTCAGGCGCCGCAGGGCGCGTGGAGATAGTCGTCGGGATGCCATCTGCCGGATGACACGCGCTTTCGTTGATGTGTGAAGAGCGACCACGGTGAACTGCGTGCGGAGAAGACGTCGCGACCGTGGGGCAAGGTCGACGTTTTCTACCGCGTCCTCTCCGTCGGCGAACGTGTACTTGTAGTTCTGTCCGCCAGGACCGAGGTCCACCACTCGATCACCGACTGTCCACGCGTGCTGGATGGCAGCCCGGACAGTTTCGATGGCGGGGCCATAGGGAGCCCAGCGAGGATCGAAGCCGCCGAGCCAATACGAGAGCGTGCCGCCCGCTCCTACGAACAAGTGCGAACTGACCGGATCTCCTCCCGCCTCGATCGACCAAAGACGGAGTCGACCCAACGGAGCCAGTTGATGTGCAGCGTCGGCCAACATCGCTTCGATGCGAGGGGTGAGAACGCCGGAGCCTCCTTTCCTCTCCCAGCGCTCGTGATGGAGCATGGCAAAGTCACGAAGTCCCGCCACGACCTCCTCCTCTGATTCCGCCAATCGAGCCACGGCGCCACGCTCCTCCAGACGTCTCCTGCGTCGTCGGAACTCCGCGCGACGATGTCGGCTGAGGTCCGCGAACCAGTCGTCGTAGGTTCCGTGCTCTAGCGTGAGGCGAGGAGCCCGCATCCGAGAACCCCTCCAGACCCGAGCGCCTCGCGGTGAGACGTCGCCGACCCCCAGCAAGGCCGGCCATGGCGAACCGACGGGCAGCCCGTGGAAGGAGATCACGTCAGCGGTGGGGCTCCCGGCAGCCAGTGCCTCTGAAGCGAGGGAAGCGACCTGAGGCTCGGATCCAGCTTTGGCGAGGGGTTCTGTGTTAGCCGCGATAGTCGACGCGAGCAGTCGATACCTAACGATCCCAACGCGGGTTCGCTCCGCGAAGAACGGCAGGACGCCCGCGAGCTCATCGTCCTCCCACACCGCGACGATCCTCAGCGTGGCCCTGCGCGGCCGAGCCTGCCGCCACCATGCCAACATCCAGCCCGGCGACGAGAAGGGGCGAGCTCGCGCGACGGCAAGAGCATCCCACCCGCCCTGGAGGGACTCCGCCGTACTGAGCTCGTCGATCACCTGGGTACGCCACATGGCTCCGCAGCGGGCAGGGTAGCGTGGATCCGAAAATCCTTGGCGCCGAGGTCGTCCGGCCCGATGCCATCGCTGGACCAGCCCCGGGGATGGTCCTGGCTTCGGTCAGCGACGACGGCTAAGCTCCGAACGCATGTTCGAGGACCTGAATCCGGAGCAGCAAGCCGCCGTTCGGCACGGCGAGGGACCGCTGCTCATCGTTGCGGGCGCCGGGAGCGGCAAGACGATGACCCTTGCCGCTCGGGTGGCTTCGTTGATCGAACGAGGCGTTCGCCCCGAGCGGATCCTGCTCCTCACGTTCAGCAGACGCGCCTCGCGCGAGATGGTCTCGCGAGCGGCTCGCCTGGGCACGAGCGACACGGGCCGCGTCTGGGGCGGAACGTTCCACGCGATCGGGAACCGCCTGCTGCGTCTCCACGGTCGCGCGCTCGGTCTCACCCCCGACTTCACGGTCCTCGACCAAGCCGACGGGGCCGACGTGATGAACCTGCTCCGTGACGAGCTCGGATACTCGGCCCGCGAGCGGCGCTTCCCCCGCAAGGACACGCTCGCGGCGATCTACTCGCGAACGGTGAATGCGGGCGAGCAGCTGACCAGCGTGTTGAAACGCCATTACCCCTGGTGTCTCGACGAGGCCGAGGGGATCCGCGAGATCTTCCGGGCGTACACCGAGCGCAAACGGCAGCAGCATGTCCTGGACTACGACGACCTCCTGCTGTTCTGGAAAGCCCTCGCCACATCACCCGCGACGAGGTCGCAGCTCGCCGCGATGTTCGAGCACATCCTGGTCGACGAGTACCAGGACACGAACGCGCTGCAGGCCGACATCCTCGAAGGGATGCGGCCTGCTGCGGGCCCGCGGAACCTCACCGTCGTGGGCGACGACGCGCAGGCGATCTACGGCTTCCGCGCGGCGACCGTGAAGAACATCCTCCGGTTCCCCGAGCGCTTCCCGGACGCAACGATGGTCAAGCTCGAACGCAACTATCGTTCGACGCCGCCGATCCTCGCGGCGTCGAACGCGGTGATCGCGCTCAGTCCGCAACGGCACGAGAAGACCCTTCGGCCCACACGGCCCGGCGAGGGACGGCCGGTCCTTCGGGCGTGTCTCGATGAGGCCGAGCAGAGCGATGCCGTGTGCCGCGCGGTCCTGGAACACCGTGAGCAAGGCGTTCCCTTGAAGGCGCAGGCGGTCCTCTTCCGCGCCGCGTACCACTCGGATCACCTCGAGGTGGAGCTCGCCCGGAGGAACATCCCGTTCATCAAGTACGGGGGACTGAAGTTCATGGAGGCGGCGCACGTGAAGGACGCGCTCGCGTGCCTCCGCATCCTGGAGAACCCGCTGGACGAGGTGAGCTGGTTCCGGGTGCTGCAGCTCCTGGACGGCATGGGCCCGGCCTCGGCGCGGCGGCTCATGGAGGAGCTCGAGGTGCGGCGCGGTGAGGACGCGGACGCGGCGTCGCCGCTCACCCGGTTCCTCGACGAACCCGTCGCGGTGCCGAAAGGCGCCGCGCAGGGGATCCGGGAGCTGCGCCTCGCCCTCGGCGACTGCCTCGACGGCGACGCGCTCCCGCCGGCAGGACAGCTCGCGAGGCTCAGGACCTTCCTCGAGCCCGTGATCGCTCAGAAGTACGACGCCGCCGCATCGCGCGTCCGCGACCTTGAGCAGCTCGAGCTCCTCGCCTCGGAATCGAGCTCACGCGGGCAGTTCCTCGCCGACCTCACGCTCGACCCGCCGTCGTCCACCGGGGACCTCGCGGGTCCGCCGCACCTGGACGAGGACTACCTGATCCTCTCGACGATCCACTCCGCCAAGGGCCTCGAGTGGGACGTCGTCCATGTGATCCACGCGGCCGACGGCATGATCCCCTCGGACATGTCCACCGGCGACGACGACGAGATCGAGGAGGAGCGCCGTCTCCTGTACGTGGCGCTCACCCGCGCGCGAGACGCGCTTCACGTGACCTACCCGCAGCGCTACTACCGCAGACCCAAGGGCCTCGAGGATCCTCACTCGTACTCGCAGCGGTCCCGGTTCCTGCCCGAGGACGTGCTGGAGCACTTCGACGTGATCGGGCCGCAGGTCATCACCGTTCCCGACGACGGCGCACCCGTGACCGCAGCGGCGGACGTCGACGCGTTCCTCGCCGGCCTCTGGGCCGACTGAGCGAGCAGCGCTTCCGACCACGTCGCGCCGTCAGGAGGGATACGCTTCGCGCCATGGCTCCTCCGGGTGAGCGTGAGCACGTCCTCGTCGCCGTCTTGTTCACCGACATCGTCGGGTCGACCGAGCTGGCGGCGGAGATGGGCGACGAGGCTTGGAAACGTCTCCTCCAGGAACACCACTCGATCGTGCGCCGCCTCGTGAAGAACGGCGGCGGTCGCGTCGTGGACACCGCGGGCGACGGCGTCTTCGCGGTGTTCGACCGTCCGGCGGCGGCGATCCGATGCGCCTTCCACGCGACCCGAGCCGTTCGAGAGATCGGTATCGAGGTCCGCGCCGGCGTTCATTTCGGGGAGAGCGAGTCGGCCGGCGGCAAGGTAAGCGGGATCGCCGTGCATACGGCGTCTCGTGTCATGTCCCTCGCCCAACCCGGGGAGGTCCTGGTCACGGGGACCGTGAAGGACCTCGTCGCCGGCAGACGGATCATCGTGTCCGACCGCGGCGCACACGAACTGAAGGGGATCCCCTCCACCTGGCAGGTGTTCAGCATCGAGGAGGTGGAGGGAAGTCGAACGGGGCCTCCGGTCGACCCGGCGGAGGCGGCGGAGCGTCGAGGCAGGTTCGCTCGAGGGAAGGCTTCACCCCGCAGGGTCCGAGTGATCGCCGGCCTCCTGGCTGTCGTGACGATCGTGGTTGCGTCCGTCGCCCTCATCCGCGACGGGGAGCGCCCCTCGTCGGGGCCACTGCCGCAACGAAGCCTCGTGCGATTGGATCCGTCGACGGACGAGCGCATCCGCATCCCCGTCGGCGAGGCCCTCACGAGCGTCGCCACGGGGGAGGGATCGGTCTGGGTGGTCTCGAACGCCGACAGACGCCTCTACCGCATCGATCCTTCGACCTCGAAGGCGACCGCCCACGTGGACCTCGATGGACGGCCGAACGAGGTCAGCGTCGGAGAGGGAGCCGTGTGGGTGACGACGTCGACCGATCTGTTCCGTATCGATCCCGTGTCCAACGACGTGACGCTCCGGTCACGCCTCGGCGGTTGCCCGGAGCAGGAAGCGTGCACGACCGACGTCGTCGTTACCGACGGGTCCGTCTGGGCCATCCACTACGACAGCCGCCGACTCATGGAGTTCGATCCGGCCCGTGACAACGAGATCCGAAGGTTCCGACTGGAGGCCCCACCGGTCGCGCTCGCGGCCGGCGACGGTGCCGTCTGGATCCTCCTAGATGGCCTCGAGCCCACGGTCGTGCGGATCGACACCTCATCCGGGCTGATGTCATCGCACACATTGCCAGCCGGATCCGCTCAGACGCGATGTCTCGACCGCGACGTCGGACTGGCCTACGCCGCGGAGCTGTGCGGGGCGATAGCGGTCGGAGAACGGTCCGTCTGGGTCGCAACGACGGGACTCTTCGCGTCGGAGCTCTGGCGACTCGATCCGGCCACTGGACGGCTGGTCGGGACCCCGCGATCGTTGGACTGCTGTGTGATGGCGATGGTCGCTTCCGAGGAGGAGCTCATCGATCAGCTCTGGATCGGGCTCTCGGCCGGCGATCTGGCGATCGTCCCGGAGGCGATCGGGGAGCAGCGGGAGGCGCTCCCGGTGGGCGGCACGATCACCGACGTGGCCATCGGATACGACGCCGCCTGGGTCACGGTCCACGATCTGCCGGGCGCGTGAACCCACTCGGACCCGTGTCCGTACCCCTACCGTCGCGGAAGGACGCGCCTTCCGCATCGAGGGGAGGACGATCACATGCACCGAGCCCATCGCCGCATCGCCGCGGTGTTCCTGCTCCTCACGCTGGCGGCACTGGCCTTCGCCTTGCCGGCCTCCGCGGGCGGGCGTCCGTACACGACCTCGCTCACCGGGGCTGCCGAGCGGCCGGACCCCGGCGATGCCGACGCCACGGGATCCGCACGCGTCACCGTGAACCCCGGGACCCGGATGGTCTGCTGGTCCGTCTCCGTAGAGGGCGTCGACCTGCCGCTCGTCGCCGCGCACATCCACACGGGGAACGCGAACGTCGCGGGACCGCCCACGATCTTCCTGATCCCGGCGGGTGAGACGGATGCCGACGGGGTCCTCGAGGGGTGCGCGACCGTCGATCGGACGCTGGCGCTCGGACTGATCCTCCACCCCGAGGACTATTACGTGAACGTGCATACGACCCTGTTCCCGGCCGGAGCCGCCCGAGGACAGCTCGGCTGAGCATCCACGGTTCGTGGTGTCGGCGGCCCGAACGGGCCGCCGACCCACCCTTATCCTTGACCGTGTGGATGCCGTCCTGCTCGACCTCTACGACACGCTCGTCCGCACCCGCTGGGGACAGCTCTCCGAGCGCATCACGGCGGAGCTCGGCATCGAGAAAGCCGAGCTCTTCCGCGCCTACGACGTGACCAGGGCGGCCAGGGGAGTCGGCACCTACGGGAGCGTCGAGGGCGACATGACCGCGATCGTCGAGGCGGCGGGCCTCGACCCGGAACCTGCGTTGCTCCAGCGGCTGTTGGTCATGGAGCGTGAGTTCTCCGCCACGGGAGTCGAGCTCTGGGAGGACTCCCTACCGGTCCTGCGGGAGCTTCGCGGGCGCGGCGTCAGGTCGGCCCTGATCAGCAACTGCTCTCATTCGACGAGACCCATCGTCGACCGTCTCAAGATCGCCGAGGAGTTCGACGAGATCCTGCTGTCGTTCGAGGTCGGGTTGCATAAGCCGGATCCCGAGATCTACCGGGAAGCGCTCCGGCGCCTCGGCGACGTCGCACCCGGACGCACCGTGTTCGTGGACGACCAGCCGGCCTACTGCGACGGGGCAGCGGCCCTCGGGATCGAGACCTTCCTGATCGACCGCTCGGGCGACGGCACGCCGGATCTCAACGGTCACCGGGTGATCCCGGACCTCCGCCCGTTGCTATCCGTAGGCGCCTGAGCCGGACCCAGCCCCGGCGTCGGCCAGCGCCTTCGTCATGTCCGTCACCTCGGAGGGGCGGGGGATCTCGATGTCGACCGGCTCGCCGAAGTTCGAATACTCCACGGTCATCTCCATGAGGGCTTCCTCGGCCCCCGGGACGAGCTTCCCGAAGTCCATGCTGATCCGTTGCCGGCGCGGCAGTCCCTCTCCGTCGATCCAGATCTCGAACGGGATCTTCTCGCCGACCCCGAGCGACTCGAACTGTTCCACCACCATGCCGAGCTGCTCCTTGGTCGCGGCGTCGACGTCCTTGCTGACGGCGTCGGTGAAGCCCTCGAGCACCTTCTTCAGATCGAGCGTGCCCACGTAGTGCGTCGTAGAAACCCCCTGGAGCTGCTGCTCCCCGGAGTCCTTCACGTCGAACACGCCGGCGAACAGGCCGATGTAGGCTAGAGGGATCCGTGGTGCCGGTCCCGAATCCGCCGAACTGCGCGGCGGCGGCCGGATCCATCTTCGACGGATCCATGCTGACCCAGTCCGTCCCGGCGTCTTCGAAGACCGGCGACCGCATGTACACCACGCCGTCGTCCATCAGCAGCTGCATCTCGCCGCCGAGCATCCCGAGGTCCATCGTCATGTCGATCCGCTTGTGTGCGTTGTCCACGTCTGCCTCGCCCGAGAAGGAGAGTTCCTCTCCGGCCGCCGACACCGACATCTCGAGCTCCTGGTGGAGGGTCTCGACCTCGTAGACGGCCTTCATGGCGTTCAGCACGGCGTCTCTCGGGTTGACGGGAGAGGAGCCTTCGGCACAGGCCCCGAGGAGGACGCTCGAGACGGCGAGGGCAGCCAGCAGTTTCTTCATGAGGCCATCATCGGCAGGAAACACCGGACTGCAGTCAGTGGCAAGAACCGCTTCCGCGGTCGGTGAACGTGGGCTGGCCCTCTGCGGAGATCCACTGATAGACCCATCCGTGGGGCGCAACAGAAAGATCGAGGAACCCGAACGCCTTCGACTGCCCTCGGGCGAAGATCTCGGGACGCGTGTGGAAGTTCCCGAAGTCGTTGAGATTCCGGCCTCCGGTGCCGACCACGAACTGGGTGAGCCCGCGGTCGGGATCGAAGCGGCCTTGCTGGTCGGCCGGCTGCCAGCGCGAGTAGTTGTGGTTGTGGCCCGTGAGCACGAGGTCGGCATCGTGTGCGTACAGCAGGTCCCAGAGGGGCTTCGACCTCAAGAGCTCGTAGTCGTTCGTCCAGTCGGCGTTCTGGTACTTGAGCCAATCCCACCGGGGGTGATGCCAGAACGCGAGCGTACAGAGGGCGTCGCTGTTCTCCAGGTCCTGGGCCAGCCACGAATGCTGAGGCGACCCGGCAAGGCATGCCAGGCCCCCCGCGCGGCAGATCGTCGAGTCGAGGGACACGATGTGCCATTCCCCCAGGTCGAAGGAGTAGGAGCTGGCCGGGGCGAGCGCGCCGAAGTAGCGGAAGTAGCCGGCGGCGCCGGGGTCGCCGTACTCATGGTTACCGGGCGCGGGTGCCGTGGTCGGGAGGAGGTCGCCGAAGTACACGTCGAAGTTCTCGACGAAGTCCTCGTAGATCCCGTACTCGTACTGGATGTCGCCCAGGAGCAGCACCTTGTCGTAGTTGCCGCGCCCCGATGCCGGCCGCCACGTCGTCGTACTGACACACGCTCCGGTTCATGGCCGGGGGGTTCTTGCACGCGATGTCGCCGACGGCCGCGATGCCGCGGGATCGTGGTCCCGGCCTGGGCGGACGCGGCTCGATCGAGCGCGCCCACGACACCGCGAGCGCCAGTACGGCCAGCATCGAGACGAGGGCGGTGCGTCGCATCGTGCGGGGACGGTAGCCGGGGCGACCTCCGCCGGTCAATCCGCTCGGGAGGATCCATCGGTCAGCGGAGGTCGTCGAGGGCGTCGGCGATCGGCTTGCGGATCCCCGTGAAGAAGGGGGTCTCCACCTTGGTGAAGAGACGCGTCTTCGAGTCACGCAGCCTCCGGATGCAGTCCACGAGGGCATCCAGCTCGTCGGTCTCGAAGGCGAGGATCCATTCCCAGTCGCCCAGACCGAAGGCGCTGGTCGTGTTGGCGAGGACCCCCGGGAATTCCCGGCCCAGCACGCCGTGCTCGGCGAGCAGCTCGCCACGCTCCTGCGCCGGGAGGAGATACCACTCGGGCGTGCGGACGAACGGGTAGACGCAGAGGTACGTGCGAGGGGCCTCACCTCGTACGAACGCGGGTTGGTGGTCGGGCGTGAACTCGGCGGGCTTCACGAGGCCCATCAACGACGCGACCGGATCCAGGAAGTCGCCGGCGCGGGTCCGCCGGAACTCGACGACGAACCGCTGGAGATCCTCGGCCGAGCCGGCGGTCAGCCACAGCACGAGATCGGCGTCGGCTCGGAACCCGACCGTCGAATACGAACCACGGACGTCCACCCGGCCGGCCCAATCCTTGAACAGGGTCTCGATCTCCTCCGCGGCGTTGCCGAGGGCGTCGTCCTCGAAGAGCTCGGCACGCAGCTCCGGGCTCGCGGCGAACACGGGGTACAGGGCGTAGATCGTCTCGGTCATGCCGGCTCCTTCCGAGGGGCGCCCGCATCTTCGAGCACCTTCGAGGCAGTCCCTTCGGCGGCGCGGGCGAGGTCCGACACGCCGACCCCGTCGAAGGAGCTCCCGACGAGGACGATACCCGGCGGCAGAGCTTCGCGGATCCGGCGGACGCGATCGAGGTGTCCGAGCTCGTACTGAGGCATCGCACGCCACCATCGGTGGACGCGCGACGCCGAGGGCTCAGGGAGATCGAGGACTGCGCTCAGGTGCCGCGCGCAAGCCTCGACGATGTCCCGGTCCGGCGCGTCGAGCACATCCTCGTCGCCCGCGCCGCCCACGAAGCAGCGCACGATCGCACGGTCCCCGAAGCGCTCGTCCGGCCACTTCCGGGAGAGGAAGGTGGCGGCGGTCATCGGGGCCTTCCCGCGGGGGACGACGAACCCGGTCCCGTCCGGAAGCGCGTCGGCGGTCCCGGATGGGTAGGCGAGGAAGACGACGCCGGTCGAGACCGAGCGGATGGCAGAGAGATCCATCGGAGCCGCCTCACCGAGGAGCGCGGCCGCCGCGTCCGCGCCGCACGCGAGCACCACCGCGTCGACCTGCTCGGACCCGTCGATGAGCCGGACCTCGTGATCGCCGACGCTCGTGACCTCGGCGCCCGTGCGAACACGGTCCCCCAGGGCATCGCTGAGGGCGTCGACCAGCTCCCGCATCCCGCCCGAGGGCCGAAGGAACAGTGGCCCGGGTTCGCCGCGTCGCGCAGACCGCTGCGCCGCCTGCGCGCCGCGGATCAGGCTCCCCTGGGTCTGCTCCCACGCGAGGAGCTCCGGGAAGGTCGCCGACGCCGACAGCCGGTCGACGTCGCCGGCGTGGAGACCCGCGAGCAGCGGCGCGATCGCCAGGTCGGTGGCTTCGTCGCCGAGCCGGCGACGAAGCAGCTCGCCGAGCGTCTCCTCGTCACCGTCGCGCCGCTTCCGCTTCACGAGATCCCCGAGAGCCCGAGCCCGTCCCCGCCGCGACAGCCCCGGCCATCGGAGCACGTCGCCCACGTCTCCCGGGATCCCGAAGGCGGTGCCGCTCAGGTACGGGACCAACCCCGTGTCCGTCCAGAGCGACGCGCCCGAGGCTCCCGGCGCGATCAGCTTCAGCCCGAGCCGGCGGCACAGGTCGGCGCCCCACGGCTTCCTCGCCGCCAGCGAGTCGGGACCGGGCTCCAGCCAGAGATCACCGACCTCGACCGGAGGAGCGACGATCCCTCCGGAGAAGGCGGCCCGTTCGAACACCACGGGATCCGCCCCCGCCCGCTCCAGATGGAAGGCGGTGGCGAGTCCGGCGACACCGCCGCCGACGACGGCGATCCGGTCGCTCACGCCCCCGGCACCTCGGCGAGGTGGTCGCGCACCACCTCGGCGAGCACATCGAGGTACGAGGGTTCGGCGTTCGGCATCTCCGTGCGTGCGAACCGGATCCCGGCGCCCTCGGCCACGGTCTTCGCCTCGATGTCGAGGTCGTAGAGGATCTCGAGGTGATCGGCCACGAACCCGGCGGAGCACACGACCACGGCGGGGCGACCCATCGCCGCGGCCTCGAGGATCGCCTCCTCGACCGGCGGGCCCCACCAGGGATCGGGTGTGCGACCCGCGCTCTGCCACGCGATCCCGAAGCGCTCGAGGCCGAGGGTCGCGGCCACGAGGTCGGCCGTCTCCTGGAGGCCGTCGCGATAGCGGCAGGAGTCGGCACAGTCGCACGTCTTGCATCGGAGCGAACCGTCCCCCAGGACGCGCGTCGGGAGCGAGTGCGCGGTGAACAGGACCATCGCTTCGTCTCGCTCCTCAGGAGGAAGACCCGCGAGCACATCCGACACCCGTGTCGCCAAGAACTTCACGAACGACGGGTGCGCGTGGTAGCTGCGGACGAACGAGAACATAGGGCCGTCGCCCAACGCATCCAGCGCGCCGCGGACGCGTTCCACGTAGGTCTCCACGGACATCCCCGACCAGTGCGGCGCCATCACGATGCCGACCGCCTGCTCGACTCCATCGGCGCGCATCTGCCCCAGGGCGTCGGCGATGGACGGGGGCGAGTGCTTCATCCCGAGGTACGCGCGATACACCGTCTCGTGGCCGTTCAGCCGATCGACGAGTCCTTCCGCCTGAGCCCTGGTCGTGTCCAGCAGCGGGAACACGTTGCCGATCGCCGCGTAGCGGTCCGTGAGCTCCGCGAGATGCTCCGGCGAGGGCGCGCGCCCGCCGCGGATGTCGGTGTAGTAGCGCTCGATGTCGTCCGGCCCGCTCGCGGTGCCGTACGCCATCACCAACACGCCCACCGGTGCGCTCACGAGCCCGCCCGTCCCGTCTCCGCGTGGACCAGGTCCACCAACCGCTGCAGGTTCTCGACCGGCGTGTCGGGGAGCACGCCGTGGCCCAGGTTGAAGACGTGTCCGGGTCCGCCTGCGGCGCGAGCGAGGACGTCGCGTGCCTTCCGCTCGACGGCGTCCCAGGGGCCGAGCAGGACCGCGGGATCCAGGTTCCCCTGGATCGCGTGGTCGTGGCCGATCGACGCCCAGGCGTCATCGAGCGGGACGCGGTGGTCGACGCCGAAGGCGTCGCCCCCCGCGTCGCGCATCAGATCAAGGAGATGGCCGGTCCCCACCCCCGAGTGGATCGCCGGCACATCCGTGCCGGCGATCCCCTCGAACACCCTCGCCGTGTGAGGGAGCACGAAGCGGCGATAGTCGTCTCGGTCGAGCGTTCCCACCCACGAATCGAAGAGCTGGACCGCGTGCACGCCGGCGTCCACCTGTGCCCGGAGGTGTGCGACCACGACGTCAGCGAGGGTCCCCATGAGCTCATCGAAGAGGGCGGGGTCCGCGTACATCATCGCTTTGGTGCGGGCGAAGGTTCGACTGGGCTCCCCTTCGATCAGGTAGCTCGCGAGCGTGAACGGTGCCCCCGAGAACCCGATGAGCGGCACCTCGAGCTCCTTCACGAGCAACCTGATGGCCTCCGAGACGAACGGTTCGTCCACGTCCGGGTCGAGCCCGCGCAGACGTGCCACGCCGCCGGCATCGCGGATCGGCTCGTCCATCACGGGACCCCGCCCGGCCTCGATCCGCACTGGCACGCCGATCGCGGCGATCGGGACCATGATGTCGGAGAACAGGATGGCCGCATCGAGCTGCATGCGCCGGAGCGGCTGCAGCGTCAGCTCGAGCACGTGTTCCGGGCGGCGGCACGTCTCCAGGATGTCCGTGGAGCCGCGGAGCTCCCGGTACTCGGGCAGGTATCGGCCCGCCTGACGCATGAACCACACGGGGGTGCGGTCCACGGCCTCACGCCTGAGCGCGCGCAACAGAAGGTCGTTCGAAGGGGTTCCGGTCACACCCTCAGGATACGGAGCGTGACGTCGGCGCCGGAGCCTGGCTCTCGGAGCCGACCGCGTCGGCGAGGGCGACTCCGAAGATCGTGCGGGCCGGCCGCGGGAACCGGATGCGGAACGCGGCGCCGCCTCCCGGTGCCTCCTCGGCTCGGATCGTGCCGCCCATCGCCTCGACGAGCCCCTCGACGACCGAGAGCCCCAGGCCGAGACCGTGTCCGTTCATCGCGTCGAGGCGCTGGAATCGGTCGAAGACCTTCTCCCGATCCGCCTCCGCGACCCCACGGCCGTCGTCGAGGACGGAGAGCCAGACGTGCTCGGCCTCGCCGGCGACCTCGATCCTGACCGGAGGACGACCGTACTTGAATGCGTTGTCCACGAGGTTGTCGAGGATGCGGCGGAGGTACGCGCGATCGCAGACCACCACAGCCGCGTGCGGCGACGTGACCTGGACCTCTCGATCGAGCAGCTCCTGGTCCGCCGCCGCCTCACGGACCACCCTCGTCAGGTCGACCGGCTCCAGCCGACGCGCGGCTTCTCCGCGCTCCAGCTCGGCGGCGACCAACAGATCCTCCAGCATGGTCCCGAGTTGCAACGCCGCCAGCTCGACCGTGTCTTCGAGCTCCCGGCGATGCTCCTCCATCTCGGGCTTCCGGGCGGAGGCGATCGCCCCGATGATCGAGGCGATCGGTGCACGGAGCTCGTGACTGACCAGCGCGACGAACTGGCTCTTCATGCGGTCGAGATGCGTGAGCTCCTCGACCTGCGACCGCTCGACCTCGTAGAGGCGGGCGTTCGCGATCGCGGCGGCGGCCTGCTCTGCGAAGAGCGATACCGCGCGGAGGTCGAACTCCGTGAAGACCCGATCGCCGGAGGAGTTCACGTTCAGGACCCCGAGCAGCTCGTCCCGGTGGACGAGCGGCGCGCTGATGGCACTGTGCACGCCTCGATCGTTCGGCACGAGTCCGGGGAAGTCGCCCGAGTCGGCCTTGCCCTGCACGAGGAGCGCTTCTCTCGACTCGGCGACGTGGCCCGCGATCCCTTCGCCGAGCAGCACCCGGCGACCGACCGCGAGCTCGTTGCCGTGCGCGCAGGAGACGACGAGCTCGTCGTTCTCGCGCAACATGACCGAACCGCTGTCGCTGCCCAGCAACTCGATGGCGCTTCCGAGCATCGTGTCCAGGACGACGGAGAGCTCGAGGACGTCGTTCATGGCCTTCCCCGCTTCGAGCAGCAGCTGCACCTCGCGGAGGCGGTTGGACAGCGCCGTCGTCAACACCCGCTCGTCGATCAGGAGGCGGGAGAGCTTGCGGAGATGGCGTTCCTTCTCGATCGCGTAGACGCTGAACGCGACGCTCAAGAGGACGATCGCGATCCGCATGACCGGCGTGCCGGCGAAGACCCGCGTGACGCTCGTCTGCCACGTCGACACGAACACGACGCCGAGCGAGATCGAAACGAGCAGGATCGCGGTGAGGATCCACAGCTGCAGTCGGCGGCGCTCGACGGCTTCGAGGGAGGGCGTGCGGAAATCGCGCAGGCCGGCCACGCGGGCCTCCTGCCTGATCCGCTCTGCTACGCGCTCGTCATCCGTCATGCATCAGGCTCCCTCACAAGCATCGGAAGGTCCGGCATTGGGATTAAGCACGGAGAACTACCCATCCCGACCGTTTCGAAGGCGGCTGCCACGATCGGATCCATCATCGCTCGGAGGACGAGCGCGGGAGGAGTGGGATTCGAACCCACGAGCGAGTTGCCCCGCTAACGGTTTTCAAGACCGTCGCCTTCGTCCGCTCGGCCATCCTCCCGTAGGGAGGGTACGTCAGGTCTCTGGAGTCCGGACCGCAGGCCAGGGTACGCTTTCCCGATGTCCGACACGCCCGACGATCGACCGGAGCTCGGGCCGCCGATGGATCCGTTCGCCTCGCGGTTGCGCACCCGCGAGCTCGTCGAACAGCTCCCCGTGGTCGTCTTCGTCGACACCGACGAACTCCGGTCGGCGACGGTGTACATCAGCCCCAACGCGGAGAAGGTCCTCGGTCATCCGCAGGAGAAGGTGATCGAGAACCCCGGGCTCTGGTACCGGTCGATCCATCCTGATGATCGGGATGGATTCTGGCGGAGCTGGGAAGACGCATGGAGGAGAGGAACCCCGTTCCACGCGGAGTACCGGATGCGGCGCCCCGACGGGGAAGAGGTCTGGGTCCGGGAGTCCAGCGTCCTGGTGCTCAGCGAGTCGGGACACCGGCTGGCGTGGCAAGGGGTGATCGAGGACATCACGGCAGAGAAGCTTTCCGAGGAGGGCGTTCGCGCCTCGGAGGCCCGCTACCGCGCCCTCATCGAACGGGTGCCCGCGGTCGTCTACGAGATGGACCCCGATGACGAACGCCGAACGCTCTACGTCAGTCCGCACGTGGAGCAGGTGCTCGGCTACACGCGAGCGGAATGGCTCGATCAGCCCGACATCTGGATCGAGCTCCTTCACCCCGACGATCGAGAGGTCGTCCTTGCCCATCACGACCGGCACAGTCAGACGGGAGAGCCATGGGACGTTGAATACCGCTTGATCGCGAGCGACGGCAGGGTGGTCTGGGTGCACGATCGCGCGATCCTGATGGGCGGACGCGAGCGTGGGGGTGCCGCCTGGCACGGGGTCATGATCGACATCACGACCGAACACGACGCCAGGGAGATGCTGGAGCTCCACAAGGAGGATCTCGAACGACGCGTCGCCGAGCGCACGAACGAGCTGCAAGACGCCAACGAGTTGATGGCCCTCGAGATCGGCGAGCGCCGACGGATGGAGGACGAAGTTCGGCAGGTGGAGGAGCGGTACCGCCGGCTCGTCGAGAACATGCCCGGCATCGCCTACATCTGGGAAGTGCGTCCGGGTGTGCCCCGCGCGTTCGGCTACGTGAGTCCTCGACTCCAGGATGTGCTCGGCTTCACGACCGAGGAATGGCAGGCCTCGAACCGCATCCACCCTCACGATCAAGAACGGGTGGAAGAGGCCCTCGCCCGGAGCTCTCGCTCTGGCGAGTCGTTCCTGATGGAGTACCGCTTCCTCGCGAAGGACGGCAGCGTCGTCTGGGTACTCGACCACGCGTCCCTGATCTCGCGGGGCGAGGGTGGGGAGCCCTCGTCGTTCCAAGGGGTGATGCTCGACGTCACGGCGCAGAAGGATGCGGAGTCGAAAGCGGAAGAGGCAGAGATCCGCTTCCGCACCCTCACCGAACGCGGCCCGGCCGTCATCTACACCTTCCAGCTGGTCTACCGAGAGGGAGACGCGCAACCATCCCTCGGTTCGACCTACATCAGCCCCCAGGCGGCCGAGCTCGTTCGCTACCCCGTCGACCACTGGCGCAACAAGGCCGAGATCTGGTTCGAGATGATGCACCCCGACGATCGCGAGCGCGTCGCGCGACTCACCACAGAACGCACCTGGCGGACCGGCGAGCCCTGGACGATCCGGTACCGGATGATCCGCTCGGACGGATCAGTGATCTGGCTCCTGGATACGGGCCGGATGCTGGAGCGTGACGAGCTTGGAAGACCATGGGCCTTCCAGGGCATCCTGCTCGACGTGACAGAGGACGAGGAGGCGAAAGCACGCCTCGAGGCCTCCGAACGGGACCAGCGGGACGCGCTCGAGGGCGCGCTGGCGATCCCGTGGTCCGAAACCATCGATCCGGATACGGGGTTCGAGCGATACACGTACATCGGGTCGAAGGCGTTCGACATCTTCGGCTACACACCCGAGGAGCTGATGGTCGATCGCAAGCATTTCCCTCGGATGGTCCATCCCGACGATCGGGCGCACGTGAGGAAGAACATGTCTCGCTCCAACGACACTGGGATCTGGGAAGACACCTACCGGATCCTCCGGCGTGACGGGGGGATCCGATGGATCCATTCCTTCGGTCGTCGGGTCACCCCGGCGGGTTTGACCCCGGAGGTATGGCACGGCGTCGCGGTCGACGTGACCGCCACCCACGCGGAGCCGGAGACACGGCACGGGGCTCAGGAAAGGGATCGGCGCTCGTCCGTCGAGAACCCGGCGCGCTAGTCAGAGGATCTCGGCGTGAGCACCCGGGCACGCTCCGGGAGGTACGGGTGCAGTTTCTCCGGGATCTCGACGCTCCCGTCCGCCCGCTGGTGGTTCTCCATGATCGCGATCAGCGTTCGGCCGATCGCGGTCGCGGTGCCGTTCAGCGTGTGGGGGACCTCGACGTCGCCTGCGCCTCGACGCATGCGCGTCTGGGCTCTCCGCGCACCGTAGTCCGTGTAGTTCGAGCAGGAGGTGAGCTCGCGGTACCTGCCCTGGGGAGGGAGCCAGGCCTCGATGTCGTACTTCTTCGCCGCAGCACTCCCGAGGTCCCCGGCCGCGATGTTGACCACGCGGTACGGGATCTCGAGATTCCCGATGATCCTCTCTTCGATCGCGAGGAGACGTTCGTGCTCGTCCCACGACGTCTCCGGCGTCGCGAAGGAGAACATCTCGACCTTGTCGAACTGGTGCACCCGGAACATCCCGCCGAGGTCCTTGCCGTACGAACCGGCTTCACGGCGGAAGCAGGTGGAGTAGCCGGAGTAGCGGATCGGGAGCTCGGCCTCCTCCAGCATCTCGCCGGAGTGGAACGCGGCGAGAGGCACCTCGGACGTTCCGACGAGATACAGCTCATCGGGGGTCGTCACGTAGATGTTCACCTCGTCGGTCGGGAGGAACCCGCTCGCATACATCGCTTCCTCGCGCACCAAGACCGGCGGGATCATCGGCACGAAGCCGTCCTCGACGAGGATATCCATCGCGTGTCGCATGAGTGCGAACTGGATGAAGACGAGGTCGCCCATCAGGTAGACGAACCTCGATCCCGATGTCCGGGCGCCGCGCTCGGTGTCGAGGACCCCGAGCATCGCCCCGAGCTCCGCGTGATCGCGCGGCTCGAAGTCGAAGGTCGGCGGCTCGTCGTGGTTGCGCTTCACCTCGACGGCGTCTTCCTCCGTGAAGCCGTCCGGCGCGCTCTCGTGCGGAGCGTTCGGGGTCTCCGCGAGCAGACGGCGCAGGTCCTCCTCCGCCTCCGCCAGCTGCGGCTCGAGCTCCTTCAGCTCGGCGGAGACCTTCGCGACCTCGTCTATCAGCTTCTGCTTCTCATCGCCCTCCGCGGCGCCGATCGCTTTGGACGCGCGATTCTGCTCCGCTCGCAGCTCCTCGACCCGTGCGGTCAGCGATCGACGCCGCTCGTCGGCTTCCAGCAACCGGTCGACCGCGTCGGCGAGGTTCCGCCTCGCGAGGGCGGCACGGAACGGATCAGGGTCCTCCCGGATCCGCTTGATGTCGAGCAACTACGGGACCTTGACTTCCGGCTCGTCCCGCTTCTCCTCGGTCTTCTGGGGGGGCGCGACCTGTGCGCGACCACCCTCCGGCGGGGACGAACCGTCCATGATGCTCTGCCCGTGGAACACGCCGCCCTCCTCCACCACGAGGGTCTTGGACGTGATGTTGCCGTCGATCCGGCCGCCCCGGGCGAGGTGTGCCTTGCCCTTGACCTGGATCGAACCCTTGAAGCGACCGGCGATGCTGACGTTCTGCGCGCGGATGTCGGCCTCGACCTGGCTCTGGGGAGACAGCGCGACATCGCCCTCCGCGTTGATCTGCCCTTTCACCTGCCCATCGATCCGGAGGTTCCCGGCCGAGACGACGTTGCCCTCCAGCCTGGCTCCGGCGCCGACGATCGTGACCTCTCCCTCTTCTGCCATGACTGCCTCCGTTCGTTCGTGGGCCGGACCGCCGTCGGCGCCCCGGCCTCCCACGTCTTCCCGCCGCCGCATCAGCCGGCCTCCACGTCCGCCTGACCCTCACCCAGCGCCCGGCGGATCGCTTCCTCTTCTTCGAGGGAGAGGTTGTGCGAGCTCGTCCCCTGCGTCACCGGTTTCGCGTAGACCCTGGTCTCCTGACGCCCGTTGATCGAGGTGAGCACGACGCCGTTGCCATGATCGTCGAGCAGCGCGCACGAGAACGAGAGCCGGCCACCGACGTCCTCGAACGCGTCGTAGCGGAGCAGGGCCACCTTCCGCACCGATCCCTCGATCTGCGTCTGCTGCTTCTTGCCGCCCGCGTGGAGGGCTCGGATCGCGCGCTCCAGGCGCTGGATCTGCTGGCTCTGGCCCTGGAGGATCCCTCGGAGCGTCTCGTCGAGGCGGACCCGCCCACCGACGGCCGCTCCGGCTCGCCCGGCGTTGGCGATCGCGTACAGCACGGCCACGACGGACAAGCCGATCGCCACCAGGGCGACCAGCGTGAGGGTGGAGCGCGACAGCTCCAACGCGGCGATGTGTGCGGATGTGGGCATCTACGTGGGGTTTCGCGGGAAGCCCGAGTATACGCCGCTCGCCCTCACCGCCTCGGTCGATCTACGAACCGAACCCGAACCACATCTCGGTATCGATCCCATGCCATGGTGGCACCGAGACCGTTCGAGCTCCCGGCACCCCTCCGAGGATCACCTCGCGCAGCTCGGCGTCGTTGGACGGATCGGCATCGAACAGCGCGCCGGCCGGATTGGCCCGTACCTCGATCCAGTACGACCCGTTGGGGACGTTCGTGATGTTGAAGGACTGTCCGGGAACGAACTGGTAATAGGTGTCGCCCCAGCCCGCCGGCAGGACCTCGCGGATCCATATCGAGGTGGGGCCACCACATCGGCTGAAGTCGAGGTGATCCGGCTGCCACACCGCGCCGTCGGCAGTGAGGTCGATCGGATCGGTGGGCGCGAGGCAGAACGCCTGCTTGCGGCTCCGGATCGCCACCTGGGCGGAGTCGAGGAGTCGATATCGAGCGAACTGGAGGAAGTGCCAGTGCTGATGACCGTCGCGGTGATCGAAGTGGAAGGAGCCGACCGGCGCCCGTCCGACCACGACGCCGTCTTCGAGGAAGTACTGATACGCGTCCATCCGATCCTCACCGACGGCGCGGAAACCCTCCACGACGAGTGAGGCGGGTCCTCGATCCCACACGTCGGCACCGAACTGGAGGTAGTCCCGGCCGCGTCGGTGCGACGTCACGATCGCGTACGCGGGCAGGGCAACCAGGTCGGGCAGCGTGGACGGATCGGGATCCGACGTGTCGACCGCGGGCGTCAACGCGCGGCGCTCCTGCGTCTCCGCCGGCGCAGCCGGCCGGCCGCAGAACTCGCAATCCGATCCCGTCCGGATGCGGACCGCGACTCGGACCACGGCGTCCTCGAGCGCGATGTCGAACAGCTCCCGGTAGCGAGGAGCGATCGAGACCTTCGCCACGTACCGGCCGTCGGGGACGCGAACCCCGGCGTTGGACAACAGCGGAGCGACGGCCCACCCTTGATCGACGCCCCAGACCGCTCCCAGGGTGAGCGGATTCGAGCCACACCCCGACGGGTAGGTCGGGTCGAACGGCCCCGAGTCGTCGACGCGCTCCACCTCCCATCCGGCGGGGCACGCGTCCGACACCCTCCGCCTGAGCTGGACGCCGCCGCGGTCGAAGAGCTCGAAGACGAGGAAGCGATCCAGGCCGAACCACCCTTCGAGGATGTCGGCCGGGAGCTCTTCGAGGTGCACGGCACCCGGACCGTGGATCGCCTGGTAGACGCGGACGGGATCGTCGTACGTCTCGCGACGGACGCGGAGCTCGAACGGCGCGTCTCGCGCGAAGAGCGAGACACCCAGGAGCTCCAGAGACACCGGCTCTCTGCCGTATCGGAACAGGTCCACGGACGCGGAGGCAGCTCTGAGTCCCAATCGAGGGATCCCCGGCGGGGCCGCCGTCGCCGGAGCGGAGACGAGCGGAAGGACGAGCGAGATCGCCACGAGGAGGAGCGGAGACCGTCGAAGCGTCGACACGGTGACCCCCTGTCGCATGTCCCGCGGTCGTCCGCGAGAGGGGTCCGACGATAGCGGGCGTCGCCGGGGTTCCGCTAGGGGGCTACCCCTGACGCGCTGGTGGGCGAGGGGGGAGTTGAACCCCCACCCGGGTTACCGGACACGGACCTGAACCGTGCGCGTCTGCCAATTCCGCCACTCGCCCGAGGGCCGATTCATCGTAGCAGCGGCCCTTCGGCCGGCCGACCGTAGGTCGGCCGGCCGAAGGGACGAACGGTGAGGCGGACCGGACTACCGACGAGGGACCTATGCAGTCTCCGGCACGTCTTGTCGATGTCGAAGGAAGGATGAGCGATCGAGCACGGGTCGACTTCGACGAACTCATGCGCCACCTGATGGTGCTGGGATTCGCGGCCCTCACGGCCTGGACGGTCGTATCGACCACCGGCCTCGCGCTCGGCGTCGTGCGGATCTCGCCTCACGCCACGCTCCGATTCCTGTTGGCGATCCTGGTTCTGGTGTTCGCACGCCGCACGTACTGGGAGCTGCAGGAATGGCGCTGGCGGCGCCTCCCACCCGACGAGCGGTTCGGGTTCGCGAGCCCGATCTGGGAGCACGCCCGCGCGTCGGAGCTGGACTTCGCACGGATCGCCGGCGAGGGGATCGAGGAACCCCGGCGGTAGGATAGGTTCGAAGCGCGTTCCACCCCACGCGCTCATCGGAACGACGTGCCGATCCTCCGCGATTTCGAACGACGCCTCGGTGGACTCGTCGAAGGCCTGTTCTCCAAGGCCTTCCGCAGCGGCGTGCAACCCGTCGAGATCGCGAAGCTCATCATGCGGGAGATGGAGGCGGGTCGCAGCGTCGGGGTCTCCGAGGTGTGGGCGCCCAACCGGTTCGAGCTTTCCCTGTCGCCCGAGGACGCCACTCGCTACGAGCAGGCCGAAGCGGCCATCGTCTCCGAGCTGAGGCGCGTGATCCGAGAATCCGCAGCCGAACACGGGTGGGGTCTCGTGGGTCCGCCCGAGGTCGAGTTCGTGGTCGACGAGAACCTGAAGAGGGGCGACCTGGCCTGTGTCGCGTCCCTCGTCGAAGGGGAAGACGACGAGCGCACGGGAGGTGGGCGTGGATCGGTCGTGGTGTACGAGGACGGCGACGAGCGCACCCTCGCACTCACCTCCGACACGGTGACGATCGGCCGGCTGGCCGACTGCGACGTCGTGCTCAAGGACAAGGGAGCATCCCGCAAGCACGCGCAGCTCAAGCTGCGGGACGGAACGTGGACGCTCACCGACCTCGGATCCACCAACGGAACGCGGCTCAACGGACAGACGGTGCAGTCGAGGGACCTCGCCGACGGGGACAAGATCACGATCGGCACGACGGTGATCGAGTTCCGGAGGGCCTAGATGTCGCGGATCGTGGTGCTCGCCGACGCGATCACACCGTTCGCCCTGTCGGCGCTCAAGTACGGATTGTTCGCCCTCCTGTTCCTCTTCATCTGGCGTTCGATGCGTTGGGTCGTCCGCGGGTTGTCGGTCGCGGAGGCGTCGGCCGCCGCTGAACGCGGCGGCCGACGCCCCCGCGACACCACCCCGACCCTCCCTCCCGGTCCCTCGACCCTGCTGGTGCAGGGACACTCGGACGCGAAGCCGAGGACGGTGAAGCTCTCGGCGAGCATGACCGTGGGCCGGGCGCCCGAGTGCGAGCTCCGTCTGGAGGACACCTACACCTCGCAGCAGCACGCGCGTCTGTTCGCGAAGAACAACTCATGGTTCGTGGAGGACCTCGGCTCCACGAACGGCACCTTCGTGAACGAGCAGAAGCTGGCCGCCCCGGCGATGCTCCAGCCCGGCGACAAGGTTCGCGTGGGCCAGACGATCATGGAGCTGCGACGGTGAAGGTCGAGGTCGGGTCCGCCACCGACATCGGCCGCGTCCGCGAACGCAACGAGGACTCGGTTCTGGTGGATCCGCCCCTGTACGTCGTCGCGGACGGGATGGGCGGCCATCGCGGCGGCCAGGTGGCCTCCCAGGTGGCCCTGGAGACCATGGAGACGCTCGCCGGCGAGGGCCGGGGTTCCCTCGCGGAACACGTTCGCAGGGCGAATCGCGCGGTGTGGGACCGTTCGGAGGAGGACGCGCAACTGTCGGGGATGGGGACGACGCTGACGGCGGCGCGGATCGAAGGAGCCAGCGCCCTGCTCGCCCACGTCGGCGATTCACGGGCCTATCTGCTCCGCGACGGCGTGCTCCGCCAGCTCACGAACGATCACACGCTGGTGGCGCGGATGGTGAAGTCTGGCGAGATCACCGAGGCCGAGGCCGACGTCCACCCTCACAAGAACGTCCTCACCCGCGCGCTCGGGACCGACGAGGAGGTCGAGGTCGACGAGGACTCGATCGCGTTGGCCGACGGCGACCGGCTGCTGCTCTGCAGCGACGGCCTCACCGGCATGGTCACCGAGGATCAGATCCAGGCCATCCTCGAGAACAGCGACCAGCCGCAACAGGCCGCCGACCGGCTGGTGAAGGCAGCGAACCGGGCGGGCGGCATCGACAACATCTCGGTCGTGGTGATCGATGCGATCGGCGAGGAGGGCACGGCCGGCGCCGGCCGGCGGGTCGCCCCGCCGTCCGGGCGAACGCTCGGGCGCTGGGGGCTCCGCGCCGGCCTCGCGCTCCTGATCGTGGTCGGGCTGCTCTTCGCCGGTCGTTGGTGGTTGGACCGTCAGTGGTACGTCGGCCCCTCCGATGGGAGCGTCGCCCTGTTCCAGGGCATCCCGCTCACGGTCCTCGGCTACGACCTCGGTCACCCCGTCGAGGTGCACGAGGACGTTCCCGCCGGTGAGGTCCGTGAGCTCGCCGACACCTACCCGGCGTTCGATGACGGCATCCCGGTGATCGACCGCGAGGACGGGACCGAGCTCATCGAGGACATGGCGCGATCGGTCCAAGCAGCCCGCAGGGCGGCACGGGACGGTGAGGCGGGCCAGTGAGCGCCATCGCGTCGACGCAGGCGAGACCGCGGACCGGACTCCTGCTGCTGCTGGTGTCCGTGATCGTGTCGGTGGCTTCCCACGCGATGGTCGGGCTCGGGCTCCGTGAGCGCGTCCCGCGCGACATCGTCGTCTACGGGCTCACGCTCGCCGGCGCCTATCTCCTGGCATGGGGCGTCGTGCGGTGGACCGCCCCTCGCGCGGACCCCGTGCTCCTTCCCATCGCCGGGATGCTCGGGGGGCTCGGGCTCGCCATGATCTACCGGCTGCTCCCCGCCGACGTCGCGGACGAGCAGGTGCTCTGGCTCCTCATCGGGCTCGCCGCGTTCGTGCTCACGCTCGTGCTCGTCCGCGACGACCGCCAGCTCGATGCGTACACGTACACGATCGGGCTGCTCGGCTTGATCCTCCTGCTGTTGCCGGTCGTGCCGGGGATCGGGATCGCGAGGAACGGCGCGCGCCTGTGGGCTCACATCGGGCCGCTCACGTTCCAGCCCGCCGAGTTCGGGAAGATCCTGGTCGTCATCTTCCTGGCGTCCTACCTGTCGGCGAAGCGGGAGCTGCTGGAGGCCGGCGTCGGGCGGCTCGGGCTCCCGCGGGCCAAGGACCTCGGTCCGCTGCTGCTCGCCTGGGGCGCGTCGCTCGCCGTGCTGTTCCTCGAGCGCGACCTCGGTGCCTCGCTGCTGTTCTTCGGCGTCTTCATCGTCATGATCTGGGTGGCGAGCGGTCGCGTCGGCTACCTGCTGGTGGGGGGCGCACTGTTCGTCGCCGGGGCCACGATCGGGTACCTCGCCCTGTCCCACGTGCAGGCTCGTGTCGGCTACTGGCTCCATGCCCTGGAGCCGGACAAGGTGAACGACTTCGGCTACGGCCAGCTGGCACAGAGCTGGTTCGCGCTCGCCTCCGGCGGCCTGGTCGGCACCGGCCTGGGACGCGGCTCACCGGACCTGATCCCCTACCCGGCGAGCGACTTCATCCTCTCGGCGTTCGGGGAGGAGCTCGGCATGCTGGGAACGGCTGCGATCCTGTTGCTGTTCATCGCGCTCATCGGGCGCGGACTGCGGGTGGCGCTGGATCGCGAGGACTCGTTCGGGCGACTGCTCGCGACGGGGCTCACGGCGACGATCGCGTTGCAGACGTTCACGATCGCCGCCGGCGTGACCCGCTTGATCCCCCTCACCGGCGTGCCACTTCCGCTGGTGTCCTACGGTGGCTCGAGCCGGGTCGCGACCTACGTCATGATCGCGCTCCTGGTCCGGATCTCCGCAGGTCCCTGGCGGCCCGCAGCCCGGAGCGCCGGCTAGATGGAGCGGCGGATCCGTCGTCTCGGGATCGCGATCGTCCTGTTGTTCTCGCTCCTGTTCGCGCAGCTCGCGTACGTCCAGGTGTTCGCGGCCGACGACATCAAGAGCCACCCCGCGAACTTCAGCCGCCAGCTGATCGCGGAGTACAACGTCCAGCGAGGCAAGATCCTGACCGCCGACGGGCTCGTGTTGGCGGAAAGCGTGCCGGCGCCCGAAGGCTCCCGGTACCGCTACGAGCGCCGGTACCCGCAAGGGGACCTCTACGGGTACATCACCGGCTTCTACTCGAGGATCTACGGGCGCTCCGCGCTCGAGCAGTCGATGAACACCTACCTGTCGGGGGAGGCGCCGGAGCTCGCCATCTCCACGTTCAGCGACCTCCTCCTGGGGCGGCCGAAGCGAGGAGCCAACATCTTCGTGACGATCGACCCGAACCTCCAGGAGGTGGCGCGCACCGCACTCGGCGACAACGAAGGCGCCGTCGTGGCGATGGATCCTCGCACCGGCGACCTCCTCGCGCTCTACTCGACACCCGGGTTCGATCCCCGCGAGCTCTCGAGCGGAAGCGATCAGGAGATCCGCACGGCCTGGAAACGTCTGAACGCCGACGAGGACAAGCCGCTCCTCGCTCTGTCGCACCAGGAACTCTTCCTGCCCGGTTCGAGTTTCAAGATCGTGACGGCCTCCGCCGCGCTCGAGAACGGAATCGGACCGGACAGCCAGTGGCCGAACCCCCATCGGCTGACCCTGCCGCTCACGAACGAGCAGCTCCAGAACTTCGGCGACGACCACTGCAACGGAGGCTCGTCGCAGATCACGCTGATCGAAGCGTTCGAGGAATCGTGCAACGTGACGTTCGCGGAGGTCGGGCTGCGACTCGGCGCCGAGCGGCTCGCGTCCCAGGCGCGCGCGTACGGTCTCTGCGGGACGCTCCCGCCGGGACGCACGACGTGCGAGGAACCCCCCGTCACCTTCGAGCTCCCGTTCCAGAACGGACGGTTCCCGGAGCCCCAGTACTTCGAACGGAACGACCCGCTCCTGGCGTTCTCCGCGATCGGGCTGGACAACGATCTCGTCAATCCGCTGCAGATGGCCCTGATCGCGTCCGCCGTCGCGAACGGCGGCGTGATGCCACAACCCAGGCTCGTGACGGAGATCAGAGACTCACAGGGACGGGTCGCGCGGGAGTTCGGCCCGGGCGAGGTCGGACGAGCGATCTCCGCCCAGAGCGCGAGGGCGCTCACCCAGATGATGATCGCGGTCGTGAACGAGGGGAGCGGCTATCTCGCCGCGATCCCCGGGATCCAGGTCGCCGGCAAGACCGGGACCGCCACGAACGGAGAGGGCCGTGCGCCCAACGCGTGGTTCACCGCGTTCGGCCCGGCCCAGAACCCCCGGATCGCGGTCTCGGTTATCGTCCTCGACGGCGGGAACCTGGGCAGCGAAGCCACTGGTGGACAGGTCGCTGCCCCTATCGTGAAGCAGTTGATCGAGGCATACCTCCGGTAGGAAGGGAGAGGCCAAGCACACGATGGAGCGGGTCTTCGGGGACCGGTACGAGGTGGAGGGGCGCATCGGCTCCGGCGGGATGGCCGAGGTCTGGCGCGGCCACGATCGTGTCCTCAACCGGACCGTCGCGATCAAGACCCTCCTGCCCCAGTTCGCGAGCGACGCGAGCTTCGTCGATCGATTCCGCCGAGAGGCGCAGGCCGCCGCGCGGCTGAACCACCCGGGGATCGTCTCCGTCTACGACTCCGGGACCGACGGAGACACGCCGTACATCGTGATGGAGTTCATCGAGGGCCGAACGCTCGCCGACTACCTCGCGTCCGGCAAGACGATCCCGCCGATGGAGTCGGCCAAGATCGCGAAGGACATCGCCGAGGCGCTCGCGGTGGCCCATGCGCAAGGGGTCATCCACCGAGACATCAAGCCGGCGAACATCATGGTCACGCGCGACGGCAAGGTGCTGGTCATGGACTTCGGCATCGCTCGGCTCATCAGCGGACCCGAAACCGCGCCGCAGACGTCGGCCGTCCTCGGCACGGCCTCCTACCTCTCCCCCGAGCAGGCCCAGGGCCAGCCGGTGGACGCCCGGACCGACATCTATGCGCTGGGCGTGGTGCTCTACGAGATGTTGACCGGGCGGCCGCCGTTCACCGGCGACTCCCCGATGGCGATCGCGTACAAGCAGGTGAACGCGACGCCTCCGGCTCCCTCGTCGGCCAACCCCGACGTGCCACCCGAGCTGGATGCCGTCGTCATGCGCGCGCTGTCGAAGAACCCGGCGAACCGCTATCAGACCGGGAAGGAGTTCGCCGACGACCTGGAGCGTGCGCGGACCGGCGGCCAGGTGTTGGCGACGCCGCTCCTGCCCGCCAGCGGCGAGGCGACCCAGGTGATCTCACGGCCTCAGCCGACGTCGGTGCTCCCGCCCCTGCACGACGAGCCCGGTGGCTCGCGGAAGGCCTGGGTCGGGGCGTTGCTCGCGATCTTGATCATGGCCCTGCTCGCGGCGGGCGCGTACCTGGTCGTCACGATGCTCTCCGACGACGGGGCGGGAGACCTCGTCGTCGTGCCGAACGTCGTCGACATGCCCGAAGCCGAGGCACGCCAGACGCTGGAGGACGCCGGGCTGGTGGTGGACAATGTCTCGCGGCGCCGGACCGATCGCGTGGAACCCGGCATCGTCCTCGAGCAGAAACCCGCGGCCGAGAGGCAGGTGGAGCCCGGGTTCGAGGTCGATCTGGTCGTCTCCGCGGAGCCACGACCGGTCAACGTTCCCTCGCTCGAGGGCATGACCGTCGAGGCGGCGCAGGCTGCCCTCGAGAACGCGGATCTCGAGCTCGGTGAGGTCCGCGAGGAGAACAGCGAGGACGTCCCGGAGAACCGCATCATCAGCCAGTCCCCCGAGGCCTTCACGGAGGTGCCGAAGGGCACCCCCGTCGATGTGGTCGTGTCGGCCGGACCCTCCGTCGTGATCGTCCCGAACGTGGAATGCAAGCCGCTCGCGACGGCAGAAGCCGAGCTTACGGGCCTTGGTCTCCAACCCCAGCTGGGTGAGGACGTGCTGCCGAACCCCGATTGTCCGTTCAATCCGAGCTACGTCGCCCAACAGGACACGGCTCCGGGCACGGCGGTTCCGCCGGGGACCGTGATCGTGCTCCATCAGCGTGCGACGGCGTCGCCCTCGCCCTCGGACTCTCCGTCGCCCTCGCCGTGACCCTCTGGTTCGCGACCGAAGGATTCACCGCGGACCAGCGCGAGGTGCTCGCGCGTCACTTCACGAACCTCGACGGGCCTGTCTTCGCCCTGGTGAACCTGCCGGAGGTCGTGAAAGGGGCGTTGTTCGCACGCTATTCGCGCACGACGAAGTCCCTTCGCCGTCTCTATCTGGACGAGTTCGCCGAAGAGGTCGACGAGAGCGGCGAGGTGACGAGCGTGGGGATCGAACGCGCGGAGAAGCTCTACGACCGCGTGTTCGTCGAGTACGGCGACGACTCCGTCGCGCAGCTCGGAGGTGTGCACCTCGCCTGCGAGCAGGCGTCGCAGCTGCTGGCGAAGGCCCTCGAGTGGGGACGCCTCGCGGCGTACCTGGAGCAATCGACTCGGTACATGCGCTACGACGACATGCCGGGTGGGCGCTGGCGGGCGACGGTCCCGCCCGAGCTCGAGGAGACGGGCCTCGAGCCGAGCTACCGCGGATACCTCGACCAGGTCTTCGGGCTCTACGGCGAGATGTTCGACCCGATGTACGCGTGGTACGAGCGGCGATTCCCGCAGGAGCCCGGCGACTCCGACTTCGTCTACCGCTCCACGATCACGGCGAAGACGTGCGACACCCTGCGGATGTGCCTGCCGGCCGGGACCCGCTCCAACGTCGGCATCTACGCGACGGCGCAGTCCTACGAGCAGCTGCTGATGCGGTTGTCCGTGCACCCCCACGCGGAGATGCGCGAGTACGGAGACCTGATGCTCGTGGAGCTGCGCAAGGTCATCCCGGCGTTCCTGAAGCGAGTGGACGTGGAGGATCGAGGGGTCGCCTGGTCGCGCTACTGGCGCGCGACGCGCGAAGGCGTCGAGGAGCTGGCGGCGAAGCTCGCCGGCTCCGAGTCGCCGGAGCGGCGGGACGAGGTCACGCTCGTCGACTTCGATCCCGAGGGCGAGACGAAGGTCGCGGCCGCGGTGCTCTACGCGAGCACCGATCTCCCGGACGACCAGCTCCTCCGCCGCGTCCGCGACATGTCGCGGGACGAGCGCGACGAGCTGCTTCGGGCGAGCGTCGGTGATCGGTCCAACCGGCGCCACAAGCCGGGGCGAGCGTGGGAACGCACGGGCTATCGCTTCGACGTGCTCTGTGACTACGGGGCGTTCCGGGACCTGCAGCGCCACCGCCCGTTGACGATCGAATGGCAGAGGCTGACGAGCGAGCACGGTCAGGAGACGCCTGCGGAGGTGGACGAGGCGGGGATGCGCGATCGGTGGGACCGGGTGATGGACGCGGGACGAGCGATGGAGCGCTCGCTCCTCGACGCGGGCTTCGACGACGTCGCCCAGTACGCGGTGCCGATGGCGTTCCGGATCCGCTTCGTGATGCAGATGACCGCGCGCGAGGCGATGCACCTGACGGAGCTGCGGTCGCAACCACAAGGGCATCCCACCTACCGACGCGTGGCGCAGGCGATGCATCGGCTGATCTCCGACGTGCACCCCTCGATCGGGGCAGCCTTCGAGCACATGAGCTACGACGATGTGGACCTCGAACGACTCGAGGCCGAACGCCGCACGGAGACGAAGCGGCAGGCGGCCGAGAAGCGCTGAGCCGGTCGACCGGGTTGCGGGTTCGGGTAACCTTCCTGCCCTCATGGATCGGGAAACCGCTCTCCTGCTCGCGCTGGGCATGCTGATCGCTTCTTCGCTCGCGGTCGGCGTCAGCGGCTGGGTGATCCTGATCCGAGACCGCCGCCCGGCGCGGGCGGACCATCATCGCGCCGACGCGACCGAAGGGTCCTGACGTGCTCGAGCTCTTGGACCTGCGCGAGCGGGGGGAGCGGCTCGAGGCCATCAGGCCAGAGATCGATCCCACCGTGTTCGAAACGGTGCAACGCATCCTGCAACGCGTCTTCGTCGAAGGCGACGAGGTCCTGATCGAGCTCGCGCAGCGCTTCGACGATGCGGATCTCACGCGCACCGGCTTGATGGTGCGCCGGGAGGAGTTCACGGTCGCCGAGCACGAGACGCCCGACGACCTGAAGTGGGCGATCGATGCGCTGATCGAGCGGATGCGCGACCTGCACGGCCGCCAGCTCCCGACCGAGTGGTGGGAGGACCGCGACGGGGTTCGCTACGGAGAGATCGTCCGACCGATCCGCGCCGTCGGGTGCTACGTGCCGGGTGGCAGGGCGCTCTACCCCTCCTCCGTGTGCATGACCGTCGTCCCGGCGGTGGTCGCCGGCGTCCCCGAGATCGTGCTGTGCACCCCGCCGCGCGCCGACGGCACCATCCATCCGGCGGTCCTGTACGCGGCGAAGCGAGCGGGCACGACCTATGTCGCGAAGACGGGTGGGGCGCAAGCGATCGCGGCGATGGCCTACGGGACCGAGACCATCCCCCAGGTGGATCGGATCGTGGGACCCGGCAACGCGTACGTGACCGAGGCGAAGCGGCAGCTCTGCGGCACCGTGGGGATCGATGCCTTGGCCGGTCCGAGCGAGCTGGCGATCGTCACAGACGGCGATGTCGACCCGGAGCTGGTGGCGCTCGATCTCATCGCACAGGCGGAGCACGACCCGCTGGCGCGGACCTACCTGATCACGACCGAGGAGGCCGTGATCGCGAAGGTCGGCTCGGCCCTCGAGCAGGCCGTCGCGGAAGCCGGCCGGCGCGAGATCGTGGACGCGGCCCTCGCAGGTTCGCGCGGGGTCCTCGTGCGCGATCTCGCGCACGCGGCCACCGTCGTGGACGATCTGGCGCCGGAGCACCTGCTGGTGCTCCTCGCGGATGCCGAGGCGTTCCTGGAGACCGTCTCGGTCGCCGGGGCGATCTTCCTCGGTGAGTGGAGCGCGGTTCCGTTCGGCGACTACGGCGTGGCGTCCAACCACGTCCTGCCGACCTCGGGCACGGCACGCTTCTCCTCCGGGCTTCGAGCATCTGACTACGTGACGGTTCGCTCGGTGGTGCAGATGTCAGCGGGGGCCGCGGCGCGGCATGCCGGCGCCGCGGCCGCGATCGCGAACGCGGAAGGGCTCGTCGGTCACGCGAAGGCGGTGGAGGCTCGGAGGGACCGGGCGTGAACACACCTGCCAGCCCCCGGCCCGGCCTCCGCGAGGTCGGGCCGTATGACTCTCCGCAACTCGAGGTCGCCGTTCGCCTGAACACGAACGAGTGCCCGCTGCCGCTGCCGATGGGTTTCTCGGACGACCTCGCCGCCGCCGTGCGCGAGTTGCCGCTCAACCGCTATCCCGACGGGCAGATGCTCGCTCTCCGGGAAGCGCTCGCCGTCCGCACCGGGCACCCGGTGGACGGGGTGTGGACCGCGAACGGCTCGAACGAGATCTTGACCCAGCTCCTGATGGCGTACGGCGGCGCCGGCCGTCGCGCGACGCTCTTCGAACCGACCTACCTGCTGCACCGGCGCCTCTGCTGGCTCACACAGACCGAGATCGCGGAGCGCCGTTTGGATCCACCGTTCGAGATCGACGACGCGGCCGTCGCGTGGACGGGCGCCTCGGCTGCAGACGTGGTGTTCGTCTGCTCGCCGAACAACCCGACCGGCAACACGCAGCCGCTCGACGCGATCCGTTCGCTGGCGTCGACCTCGGACGGGCTCGTGATCGTCGACGAGGCGTACGTGGAGTTCGGCGGTGACACCTCGCTCCCGCTCGTGACCGAACATCCGAACGTCGCCGTCGTGCGGACGTTCTCCAAGGCGTTCGCGCTCGCGGGCGCACGGATCGGGTACGTCCTGGCGGCGCCAGAGGTGGTCGAGGACCTCGAGCGCGTCCGGCTCCCGTATCACATGAGCACGCTCACGCAGGCGGCGGGGCTGACGGCGCTGCGGCATGCGGACGAAGCCTCCGCCGGACTGGATGCGATCAGGGCCGAGCGCGATCGGATCGTTCGGGCGCTCTCGGGGATCGACGGCGTCACGGTCTTCCCCTCGCAGGCCAACTTCGTCCTGTTCCAGCCGCCGGGGGATGCGAAGGAGCTGTGGCGAGCCCTGCTCGATCGAGGGGTACTCATCCGGGATCTGACCGAGGTCGTACCCAACGCTCTGCGCGTCACGGCCGGCACGACGCACGAGGTCGACCTGTTCCTCAAAGCGCTCGAGGAGGTGCTGACGTAAGGATGGCGCGATCGTCGACGGTCTCGCGAACCACGAAGGAAACCGATGTCCGGGTCGAGCTGACGCTCGACGGGCAGGGCACGGCGGAGTCCGACACCGGCCTGCCGTTCTTCGATCACATGCTGCAGCAGCTCGGGAAGCACGCCGGCTGGGACCTGTCGGTCACGAGCAAGGGCGATCTCGATGTGGACGGCCACCACACCGTCGAGGACGTCGGGCTGGCGCTCGGTCAGGCGCTCGCAGAGGCCCTCGGTGACAAGGCCGGGATCCGCCGGTTCGCTTCGATCACGGTGCCGTTGGACGAAGCGGCGGTCGAGGTCGCGCTCGACCTCTCGGGAAGGAACTTCGTTGTCCACGAGGTCGACGTGCCGGCCGAGACGATCGGCACGTTCGACACCGGCCTCGTCGAGGACTTCGTTCGCGCGTTCGCGCAGGCGGCCGACCTCACGGTCCACGTGCGCCTGCGATCCGGACGGTCGCCGCACCACGTCGTGGAGGCGGAGTTCAAGGCGCTCGCGAAAGCCCTGGGCGATGCGTGCGCGCAGACCGGCCTCGGTGGGATCCCGAGCACGAAGGGAACGCTGTAGGGACCGTGGCCGAGATCGCCGTGCTCGACTACGGCAGCGGGAACCTCCACTCGGTGTCGCGAGCGCTCGCGCACGCGGGCGGCGACCCGGTCGTGACCGGCGACCCGCAGCAGGTCGCGGCGGCCGCGGCGCTCGTGATCCCCGGGGTCGGGCACTTCGGACACTGCGTGCGGGCGATCCGTCAGAGGGGGCTCGATCGAGCGGTCGCTCAGGCGGTCGGAACCGGCAAGCGGGTCTTCGGAGTCTGCGTGGGTATGCAGGTGCTCTACGAACGGAGCGAGGAGGACCCGGAGACCGGGCTGGCGGTCCTGCCGGGCGGGTCGCGCCGCCTCCCCGATGACGTCAAGGTGCCTCACATCGGATGGAACGAGGTCACCTGGCAGCGACCACACCCCTATGTCGAGGGCATCCCCGACGGCACGAGGTTCTACTTCGTCCACTCCTACGCGCCGGACCCCAACGAAGACACCGTCGGCCTGACCGAGCACGGGCGGTCCTTCGCCGCGACCGCCGCGCGCGACAACGTGTTCGCGACGCAGTTCCATCCCGAGAAGTCGGGCGAGGCGGGCCTCGCGATCTACGCGAACTTCGTGAAGGCGGTATCCGCGTGATCGTGATCCCGGCCATCGATCTGCGAGGCGGGCGAGCGGTGCGCCTCCGCCGAGGCGATCCGAGCGATGAGACCTCCTACGCGAACGACCCCGTCGAGGTCGCGAAGCAGTTCCAGGAGCAAGGGGCTCGCAGGCTCCACGTGATCGATCTCGACGCCGCACTCGGGGAAGGCGAGAACCGGGAGGCGGTGAGAGAGATCTGCCGCGCGGTCGTCGTGCCCGTCCAGGTCGGCGGGGGGATCCGTTCGCTGGAAGCGGCGGCCGCCGTGCTCGAGGACGGCGCGGCTCGTGCGATCCTCGGGACCGCGGCCGCCGCGGACCCGTCGTTCGTCGGACGCGCGGTGGAGGAGTTCGCCGAACGCGTCGTGGTGGCGGTCGACGTGCGGGGCGGACATCTCATGATGGATGGCTGGCGCGAGGAGGGCCCCGCGCTCGAACCCACGATGTCCGGGCTGAACGACGCGGGCGCGCCCCGCTATCTCGTCACGGCGATCGCGCGCGACGGAACCCTCGACGGGCCCGATCTGACGCTCTACCGGCAGGTGCTGAAGCTCACCGACAGGCCGGTGATCGCGTCCGGTGGCGTTCGGAACGCCGCGGACGTGTGGGCCCTCCGTGACGTGGGCTGCGAAGCCGCGGTCGCCGGCAAGGCCCTGTACGAGAAGACGTTGAAGCTGTCGCAGGTGACCAGGGGGTGAGACGCCGATGCTCGCCAAGCGGGTGATCCCGTGCCTGGACGTCGACGCCGGCCGGGTGGTTAAGGGCGTGCGGTTCCAGCAGCTCCGCGACGCGGGCGACCCGGTGGAGCTCGCCGCGCACTACGACCGGGAGGGTGCCGACGAACTGGTGTTCCTCGACATCACCGCGACGCTCGAGGATCGGGCGGCGACCCTCGGCATCGTGTCGCGGACCGCGGAGGAGGTCTTCATCCCGCTCACCGTCGGCGGCGGCGTCGGGAGGGAGGACGACGTCCAGGCCCTCCTGCGGGCCGGGGCCGACAAGGTCAGCGTGAACAGCGCGGCGGTGCGCGACCCGTCGTTGCTCTCGCGAAGCGCCGACCGGTTCGGCACGCAGTGCATGGTGGTGGCGATCGACGCGAAGCGACGCAACGGCGGGTGGGAGGTCTACGTCGACGCGGGACACACGGCGACCGGCCGCGACGCCGTCGAGTGGGCCGCCGAGGCGACGGCCCGGCACGGCGCCGGCGAGGTCCTGCTGACGTCGATGGACCGGGACGGCACCGGCGAGGGCTACGACCTCGACCTGCTGCGCGCGATCGCCGGTGCCGTCGCGGTGCCGGTGATCGCCTCCGGCGGCGCCGGCGAGCCGGCGCACTTCGCGGAGGCGCTCACCGAGGGTCACGCCGACGCCGTCCTCGCCGCCTCGCGCTGGCACGACGGCGACCTCACGATCCGCGAGGTCAAAGAGCACCTGGCCTCCCGAGGGATCCCGGTGAGGCTCTAGATGGAGCAGGTCGACCTCGACGCCCTCACCTTCGACGACCAGGGACTGATCCCGGTGATCGTCCAAGACGTCGACAACGGTGACGTGTTGATGTTCGCGTGGTCGAACCGCGAGGCTCTCGATCGCACGATCGCCGAGGGGCGGATGGTCTATTGGAGCCGATCGCGGCAGGAGCTCTGGCGCAAGGGCGACACGTCCGGTCACACCCAGCACTGGGAGGAGCTCCGTGCGGACTGCGACGGCGACGTGCTCCTCGCCCGCGTGCACCAGGTGGGCGCCGCCTGTCACACCGGCGCGCGATCCTGTTTCCACCGCTCGATCAGCCGACGAACGTCCCCGCCGGGACCTGCTGCGTGATGCAGTGCGGCCCCCCGCCGCCGAACGAGATGAGCGCGCCGGGAACGCCGACGACCTCTCGGTCGGGGTAGGCCTTCGCCAGGAGTTCGACCGCGGGCTCATCCTCGGGGATATCGCCCACGGGCACGATCACCGCGCCGTTCGCGAGGTAGTGGTTCATGTAGGGGATCACGACCGGCCCGATCCCCTCGAGGTCCGCCCACCCGTTGACGGGGCCATCCCGCACCTCGAACGAGCGGTCCCGCGCGTCCCGGGCTCCCTGCAGGATCCCCCGGTCCTCGTCGAACCGCGGGGCGTTGGGGTCGTCGTCTCCGGCCGCGACCGCGAGCATCACGACGCCGGGTTGGACGAGCTGCGCGAGCCCGTCGATGTGACCGTCGGTGTCGCGGTCCTCGACCAGGCCGTGCGGGAGCCAGATCACCTCGTCGACGCCGAGGTACGACCGGAGCCCGTCCTCGATCTCCTCGCGGCTCATCGACGGGTTCCGGTTCGGATGCAAGAGGCACTGTTCCGTCGTGAGCACCGTTCCCTGTCCGTCGACGAAGAACGAACCACCTTCCAGGACGAACGGCGCGCCGTAGCGCCGGACGCCGAAGTGCGAAGCGAGCAGCTCCGGGAGCCGTGCGTCCTTGTCGTAGGGCAGGTACTTCTCGCCCCATGAGTTGAACCCGAAGTGGACGAGCGCGATCTCGCCCCGCGCGTTCGTCACGAAGATCGGGCCGTTGTCGCGGAGCCAGGAATCGTCGACCGGCATCTCGAGCGCCTCGACGCCCTCCCCGCAGCGACGCCGCACGTCGGTCGCCTCATCCGGGTTGCAGACCATCATGACCGGCTCGAACGAAGCGATGGCTCGAGCCGTCGCCGCCCATCCGTCACGAGCGGCATCCAGGTGACCGGCCCACAGCGAGCGACCCGTCGGCCACGACATCCAGGTCGCCTGATGGGGCGCGAACTCCGCCGGCATCGCGAACCCGTCGTCGCGCGGCGTCGGGGCTTCCTGCATCGCGAGGAGCCTAGCCTGCGGGTATGCTCGCCGCCCACGAAGGGCGGTCGATGCTCAAGCTCGTCATCCCGAAAGGCTCACTGGAGGAGCAGACGCTCCGACTCTTCGAGGCTGCCGACCTCCGCGTGCGCCGCGGCTCGGGTCGTGATTACCACGGCACGGTGGATGACGATCGCATCGAACGAGTCTCGATCCTGCGTCCGCAGGAGATCCCGCTCTACGTGCAGGACGGTCTCTTCGACATGGGCATCACGGGCCAGGACTGGATCGCCGAGACCGAGGCCGACGTCGAGATCTTGACGACGCTTTCCTACGCCCGCTCGGGAACCGGGCACGGCACCCAGGTGGTGCTCGCCGTCCCGAACGAGCACCCGGCCAACAGCGCGAAGGAGATCCCACCCGGCACGCGGATCTCGACCGAGTTCCTCAAGCTGACCGAGCGGTTCTTCGAGGACCTCGGGATCCCCGTGAAGGTCGTGTGGTCCTACGGCGCCACGGAAGCGAAGGTCCCGGAGATCGTCGACGCGATCGTCGACATCACGGAGACGGGGAACACGTTGCGCGCACACGGCATGAAGATCCTGGAGACGCTGCTCACCTCGGAGCCGGTGCTGATCGCGAACCGGGACGCGCTGCGCGACCCGACCAAGCGGACCGCGATGGACGACCTCCAGACGCTTCTGCTCGGCGCCCTCCGCGCCGAGGGTCGGGTGCTGATCAAGCTCAACGTCAGCGAGAACCTGCTGCAGCCCGTCCTCGCGGTCGTCCCGTCGATGAAAGCACCGACCGTGTCCTCGCTGTCCGAGGGTGGCTATGCGATCGAGACCGTCGTCGACAAGCGTGGCGTGAACAAGCTCATCCCGGAGCTGAAAGCTGCGGGCGCCACCGACATCCTCGAGCTTCCGATCTCCAAGATCGTCCCGTAGTCGCCACTACGCCAGGCGGGTCTCCTCGCCCAGCGGACGCCCGATGTCCACCCAGACGGACCCCCTCGTCGGGTCCACCGCGATCGCGGTGGCGGCTCCGTCCACTCGGGCGAACTCCTCGTCGACCGCGAGCGTCGTCGCGTCGATACGGGTGACCCTCCCGTCCTCGTGCGAGATCCAGATGGATCTGAAGCCGGCGGCCATGTCGGTCGCTCCCGCTCCCACCGTCGCCTGCGCCCGAGCCGGATCGAGCGAGGCGGTAGAGATCCTGGTCACCACGCCGGTCGCCCGGTCCATGATCCAGAGGGAACCGTCGGAGACGAGCATGCGGTCGACGGTCCCGTGTGCTTCGACCCTGCCGACGGGTCGCAACGTCTCGGGGTCGATACGTCTGATGATCCCGGCCACCTGATCGAGGACCCACACGCTTCCCTCGCCCACCGCGATCAGGTCGACGCTGTCCGCCACTTTTCGTTCCCGGCTGACCGTCCCGGATGGGTCGACCCGCATGAGGGCCCCATCCGACCTGCCGATCCATAGCTGCTGCCGATCGAACGCGAGGCTCGCTCTCCCCGATCCCCCACCCGCGGTGGGGATCTCGAGCACCGGACGGACCTCGTCCGTTCCCGGATGGACGCTGATCAGCCTTTCCGCCGTCGCGACCCACACCGCGTCGAACGCGCTCACCATCGAGAGCGAGAACGAGAACTTCAGCCTGATCGGCTCACGCACGTCTCCGTGGCCCGGATCGACGTGGATGAGCGTCGGATCGGGGTTCGTCGGGGCCAGGATCCAGACGGCCCCCTGGCCCGCTGCCACCGTGCGGCCCGTGGGTGTCGCCTCCCCCGGTCGACGTGGGAGCGGGATGTCGATCGTCTGGAGCGCTCCGCCGCTCTCGGGGTCCAGCTCCACGAGGAACTGGTCCGGCGGTGGCGCCTCGGGTGCGGGCGGCTCGCCATCGCTCATGACCGTCCAGGCGATGACCGCCGCGGCCACGACCGCTGCGGCGGCGACCGCTGCAAGGATCGCCTTCCGACGCCGACGGCGCGGTCCCGGGAAGATCTCGCGTCTCCGCTCCGCGGCCTCTTCCGTCTCGAGTGGGGGCGTCACCGGCTTGTCGTCGAGCGCCGTGACCAGGAACAGACGGGCCTCGTCCTCCAGACCCTTCAAGCGGTGCGTCCCGTGGTCGGCGAAGGAGATGCCCGCGCCGGACACGATCTCTCTCACCGAGGCCGGCACCAACACCTCTCCGGGTCCGGCGACCGACATCACGCGGGCCGCGGTGTTGACGATGAGCCCGCCGGCCTTGCCGTCGACGACCTCGAGCTCGCCGAAGCTCACGCCGGCCCTGATCTCGATCCCGAGGGAACGGACGGCTCCGGCCGCTGCGACGGCACACCTGATCGCGTCGACGGGTCGTTCGAACGTCACGAAGAAGCCGTCGCCTGCGGTGTCGTTCTCCCGGCCGCCGAACCGTCGGAGCTCTCGGCGGACGATCTGGTGATGGCGCGTGAGGAGCTCCGCCCACCGAGTGTTGCCCATCTCGGCTGCGATGACCGTGGAGCCGACGATGTCGGTGAACAGGGCGGCCCCGAGACCACGCGTGCCGGTTCGCCGTTGCACCGCCGGATTCTATTTGGTGCATGTTCCGGGGCCCGCGGTTTGACTCCTCGCGCCTGCCTGTGGAAACATCGGGCGGCCATGATTGAACGGCCGTTCAACTCTCGCTCCCGAGTATCCGGCTCCTAGCGGCGCCCCCCTTCGACCGATCGCGGCGGGCGCCGATCGACCTCTCGCCGAGAGGTCGTTTTCCTTTCCCGGCATCGATCTCAGGAGGAGCGAGATGGACGTGCAGATACGGATCGAAGAGGAAGCGGCGCAGCTGGAGCACCGGTGGGCGAGCAACCCCCGCTGGGCGGGGGTGGTCCGGTCCTACGCCGCGGAGGACGTGGCCCGTCTCCGCGGCTCGTTCCACGAGGAGCATCCGCTCGCCCGTTGGGGCGCCGAGCGACTCTGGGATCTCCTGCACTCACAGGAGTGCGTGGCCGCCCTCGGATGTCTCACGGGCGGACAAGCGGTCGAGTGCGTGAAGGCGGGCCTGCAGGCCATCTACCTCTCCGGCTGGCAGGTCGCCGCGGAGGCGAACCTCGCGGGTCAGACGTACCCGGACCAGTCGTTGTATCCGGCCAACTCCGTGCCCGCCATGGTTCGCCGGATCAACAACGCGCTTCGGCGAGCGGACCAGATCGCGTGGTCGGCGGGCACGACGGACCGCGAGTGGCTCGCGCCGGTCGTGGCCGACGCCGAGGCCGGCTTCGGCGGGACCCTGAACGCGTTCGAGCTGATGGGTTCGATGATCGAAGCGGGCGCGGCGGGTGTGCACTTCGAGGATCAGCTCGCGTCCGAAAAGAAGTGCGGCCACCTTGGCGGCAAAGTGCTCGTGCCGACCGAACATTTCGAGCGAACGCTCACGGCGGCACGCCTCGCCGCCGACGTGGCGGGCGTGCCGACGATCCTGATCGCGCGCACCGACGCGCTCTCCGCCACCCTGCTCACCTCCGACGTGGACGAGCGGGATCGTCCGTTCCTCACGGGGGAGCGAACGCCGGAAGGCTTCTTCCGTGTCCGCGACGGGATCGAGGCGGCGATCGCGCGAGGACTCGCGTACGCGCCGTACGCCGACATGCTGTGGTGCGAGACCTCGACGCCCGATCTCGAGGAGGCTCGTGTCTTCGCGGAGGCGATCCTCGATGCGTTCCCCCAGAGGTTGCTCGCGTACAACTGCTCCCCGTCGTTCAACTGGAAGCAGCACCTCGACGACGAGGAGATCGCGCGGTTCCGGAAGGAGCTCACCGCGATGGGCTACCGGTTCCAATTCGTGACGCTCGCGGGCTTCCATGCGCTGCACGCGTCGATGTTCGAGCTCGCGCACGGCTATGCCGAGGAGGGGATGACCGCCTACGTTCGGCTCCAGCAGCGCGAGATCGAGCTCGAGCCCGAGGGCTACACCGCCACCCGGCATCAGCAGGAGGTCGGCACGGGGTACTTCGACCTCGTCTCGCGGGCGATCTCGGGAGGCACGTCCTCGACGACGGCGCTGGACGGCTCCACGGAGCGCGCGCAGTTCTGAGCGCGGAGCCCGGGCTTATCATCGACGGCCGGCAGCGGGAGGGGCGTTCGATGGAGCCAGCGGTGGATGTCGCCGTCGTGGGAGGTGGGCTCGCGGGCCTCACCGCGGCCCGGGAGCTCGGCCGCCGCGGGCGGAAGGTGCTTCTGCTCGAAGCGCGCGACCGGCTCGGGGGACGAGCCTGGGTCTCGTCGTTCGCGGGCGTCGACGTGGAGATGGGCGGCGCCTTCGTCCATCGGACCCAACCACACATCTGGGCCGAGATCACTCGGTACGGTCTGGGCGTCACCGAGCTTCCGGATGCCGATCGAGCCTTCTTGCGTCGGGACGCTGGGATCGAAGAGCTGAGCGCGGAAGCGTTCATGGACTTCAACACGTCCTTCGAACGCCTGTGTCACGACGCCGAGGCACTCATCCCGGATCCGATGGCGATCCCCGAGAGCCCCCAGGCCGTGGAGGCCGACCTCCGATCGACGGCCAAGGCGCTCGCGACCACCGACCTCGATCCATTCCATCGCGACTACCTGGACGCGCTCTGCGCCGGGCTGAGCTCGGCGCCGAACGACCGCGTGAGCTACCTGGGCATCGCCAAGACGTTCGCGTTGGCCGGCTTCGCCGGGGAGGGGGTCTTCGAGGCGAACGGTCGGTGGGCACTGCGGGGAGGAACGCGGGCACTCGTGGACGCGATGGCCGCCGACCTGCGGGCAGAGGTGTTCCTGGGCACGCGGGTCGACCAGATCGCGCAGGGGGATGCGGGTGTCACCCTCCAGACCTCGGAGGGTGAGCGCACAGCCGGGGCGGCGATCGTCGCCGTCCCGGTGAACACGCTCGGCTCGGTGCGGTTCGACCCCGAGCTCTCCGACACCAAACGGGAGGCGGCACGAGAAGGGGTCGTCAGCCTCGGCGTCAAGATCTGGGCCAAGCTCGCCGGCGGGTTCCCGTCGGTGTTCGCCGCGGCACCCGATCGCTTCCCTCTGTCGTTCGTCGAGACGTTCGGATCCACACCGGATGGCGGCACGGTGGTCGTCGGGTTCGGCCCATCGGCAGCAGCGCTCCCCCTCTCCGATCCGGCTCTCGTCACCCGGGCGATCGAGGATCTGCTGCCGGGAGCTCGCGTGGAGGAGGTCGGAGGCCACGACTGGGTTCGGGATCCGTTCGCAAGGGAGACCTGGGCGACGTATAGCCCCGGGACGTGGCTCCGTTGGGTCCCCGCGCTCGAACGGATGGAGGGTCGCATCGCGTTCGCGGGGTCGGACATCGCGCGGGGGTGGGGCAGCTACATGGACGGGGCGATCGAAACCGGTCTGCGAGCGGCTCGCGAGATCGAGGCCGTCCTTCCGTGAACCCGGCCCGCGACGCGATCCTCCTCGCCGCGCGCAACCGGTGGCTCGCCGACCACCTCCCCCGATTCCGATTCATCCGCGCGATGGTCGCGCGATTCATGCCGGGTGAGCGGATGGAGGACGCGATCGCGGCCGCAGAACGACTGGCCGCCGACGACATCCCCACGACGTTCACCTACCTCGGAGAAAACGTCGAGGATGCCGCCGATGCCGACGGCGTCTTGGATCACTACCTCGCCTTGCTGGACCTCATCGAGGAACGAGGGATCGACGCCGAGGTCTCCGTCAAGCCGACGCACCTCGGCGTCGACCTGGACCCGGAGGACACGTTCACGCGCCTGCGTCGTCTCGCCGAACGCTCCGCTGCGCTGGACAGGCACCTGTTCCTCGACATGGAGTCCGCGGCCTACGTCGAGCCCACCCTGGCGATCTACCGCCGGCTCCGAGAAGAGTTCGAGAACACCGGCGTCTGCATCCAGGCCTATCTCCATCGCACGCCGCAGGACGTCGCGGACCTGCTCGCGGCCGGGGCGTCGATCCGCTTGGTGAAGGGCGCCTATCGCGAACACGCCGACGTGGCGATCCACGACAGCCGTCGGATCCGCGCGACGTTCCAGAAGCTGGCACTCGAGTTCCTCCGGTGGTCCGGCGGTGGCCGCCTCGCGCTCGCCTCGCACGACGTCCCACTCCTCACGGAGATCGAGCGACGCGCGGCCGCCGCCGGCTTCGGACGGGACGCCTACGAGATCCAGATGCTCTACGGGATCCGGGTCGCCGACCAGAAGCGGCTCGCCGCCGAGGGCTATCGCATCCGCGTGCTGATCAGCTACGGGAGCCACTGGTTCCCCTGGTTCATGCGACGCCTCGCGGAGCACCCGGGCAGGAACGTGTGGCTCGCGATCCGCAACCTCTTCGCTCGCCACTGAGTCCCCGAACCTAGACTGCCTCGATGCCCAATCGTCTCCGTGGAGCGATCGCTGCGGCGGTGACGCCGCTGAAGGACGGGGGTCGCTCGCTCGACCCGGAGGGCTTCGAGCCACTCGTCGGCTTCCTCGCGAACGGCGGCATCGACGGCATCCTCGCCTGCGGGACCACCGGCGAGGGGGTCCTCCTGTCCGTCGACGAGCGCCGGCGTGTCGCCGAAGCCTTCCTCACCGTCAGGCCCGACGGTTTCCAGGTCGCGGTTCACGCCGGAGCGCAGACGACGCGGGACACGGTCGCGCTCTCCGCGCACGCACGTGAGATCGGCGCCGATGCCGTCGCGGTGATCGCCCCGCCGTACTTCCGGCTGGGCTCGCGAGAGCTCTTCGACCACCTCCGTTCCGCGGCCGACGCGTGCGACCCCTTGCCGTTCTACGTGTACGAGTTCGCCGCTCGCAGCGGCTACGCGATCCCGGTAGACGTCATCCAGCAGCTCGGGCGGGAACAGATGAACGTCGTCGGCCTCAAGGTGAGCGACACGCCGTTCGATGCGATCGAGCCCTATCTCATCGACGGGATGGACGTGTTCATCGGGTCGGAGCCGCTGGTGCGCGCCGGCATGGAACGCGGAGCGGTCGGCGCGGTCTCGGGACTCGCCTCAGCGTGGCCTGATGTCGTCGCCGCCCTCGTGCACGACCACAGTCCCGAGGCGCACCTCCGCGTCACCGAGCTTCGCGAACGCCTCGAGGGGATCCCGTTCCACGCGGCCCTGAAGCAGGTGCTCACCGATCGCGGCGTGTTGCTCCACGCGGACGTTCGGCCTCCGCTCCGCGGCCTCACCCTGGAAGAACGAACCGCCGTGTCCGCGCTCGAGGCGGAGGCTTGACGCTGGGGGTCGGCCGCCGATAGCTTGTTGCACTTGCAACTCCGACCTTCCAGATGGGATTCGACCTGATGATCCGGACGCGCACGGCAGGGCAAGTGGCGGCGATGATCCCCGACCGTCTCTGCTGCTGTCCCGAAGTGACCAACGAGGCCGAGCACGGCCTCGTACCCCTCTCGCGGCCGTAGCCCTCCCGATCCCGCAGCACCCACCGGCCGCCGCGAGGCGGCCGTTCCCATCTCCGGAAGGCATCTCCGATGGCACTCACCGAACGCAAGGCTCCCCGCCCTCGTGGACAGGGACAGTGGGCGCTCGGCTACCACGAGCCGTTGAACGTCGCCGAGCAGATCAAGAAGGAGGGCGAGCCGCTCGACGTCCGTGAGCGGATCGAGCGGATCTTCGCGCCCGGCGGGTTCCGATCGATCGGCAAGCAGGATCTTCGCAACCGGATGCGCTGGTGGGGCCTCTACACGCAGCGGAAGCAGGGCGTGCCCGGGGAACGAACCGGCAGCGCCGAGCCCGAGGAGCTCGAAGACGAGTACTTCATGATGCGGATCCGGATCGACGGTGGGCTGCTGACGTCCGATCAGCTCCGCGCGATCGCGTGGGCGAGCGAGACCTGCGGCCGCGACCTCGCCGACGTCACGGACCGTCAGAACGTCCAGTTGCACTGGATCCGGATCGAAGACGTGCCGGCGATCTGGGAGCGACTCGAGTCCACGGGGCTCACGACCGCCGAGGCATGCGGGGACACGCCGCGCGTGATCCTCGGGTGCCCGCTGGCCGGCGTCGCGGCCGACGAGATCCTCGACGCGACACCGGTGATCGCCGAGATCCAGGACCGCTTCATCGGGACGACGGAGTTCTCGAACCTCCCGCGCAAGTACAAGACCTCGATCAGTGGCTGCGCCTCGCGCTGCACCGATCCCGAGATCAACGACATCTCACTCGTCGGCGTCGCCCACCCGGAGCTCGGTCCGGGCTTCGACCTCTGGGTCGGCGGTGGGCTCTCGACGAACCCGATGTTCGCGCAACGACTCGAGGCCTTCGTCCCGCGCGAGCGGGCACCCGAGACCTGGTCGGCGGTCACGAGCCTCTTCCGTGAGTACGGCTACCGCCGCTCGCGCAACCAGTCCCGTCTCAAGTTCCTGATCAAGGATTGGGGAGCGGAGGAGTTCCGCCGGGTGCTCGAGAAGGAGTTCCTCAACGAGCCGCTTCCCGACGGGCCGGCTCCTCTCCCAGCTCCCCTGCAGGCGCGTGACCACATCGGCGTGCATGCCCAGTCGGACGGGCGTACGTATGTCGGGTTCGCGCCGAGGGCGGGGCGCCTGAGCGGGCACCAGCTGCGGCTCGTCGCCGACCTCGCGGACCGGTTCGGCAGCGGGAAGATCCGCACCACGTCGCGTCAGAAGCTCGTGATCGTCGACGTCGACGAGGCGTCCACCGCCGAGCTCGCCGCGCGCCTCGATGACCTGGATCTCCCCGTCGCACCCAGCCCCTTCCGGAAGGGCGTGATGGCATGCACGGGGATCGAGTTCTGCAAGCTCGCGATCGGCGAGACGAAGGGCCGTGCTCGCTGGCTCGCCGAAGAGCTGGATCGGCGTCTGCCGGGGCTCGACGAGGAGATCCGGATCCACGTGAACGGCTGCCCCAACTCCTGCGCCCGGTTCCAGGTGGCCGACATCGGCCTCATGTCGGCGCTCGCCCGGCGTCCCGACGGCACGAAGTCGGATGCGTTCCTCGTGCACCTCGGGGGCACCGTCGGCGACGGGGCTTCCTTCGGACGGAAGGTCAAAGGGGTTCGGGTCTTCGCCGAGGACACCGCCGACTACGTCGAAGCCCTGGTCAGGCGATACCGCGCCAAGCGAGGCGCGGAGGGACCGAGCTTCACGGAGTTCGTCCGAGGGCTGGACGACGACGAGCTCACCGTGTTCGCGACACCGGAGGGACGCCCATGAGCTCCGTGACGCCACGCGCCGTGCCGTTCTATTGCCCGTTCTGCGGCGAGCAGGAGCTGCGGCCCGCCGATCCCTCGGGGTGGCGATGCGAGGTGTGCGAGCGAACCTTCGAGCTCTCATTGATCTCGGTGGGAGGTGACGCGTGATGGCCGACCGCGATCCGGTCCAGCCGATCCACCAGCCCGTGCTTCCCGTCTTCGACGAAGAGGAAGTGTGGGTGGAGCGGGCCGCGGAGCGGTTCGAGGACGCCGCCGCCGAGGAACTGCTGGCGTGGGCGCTCGAACGCTTCCACCCTCGTCTCGCGATCAGCGCCGCTGGTGGCGTCGACGGGATGGTGCTCGTCGACATGGCGTGGCGGATCAACCCCGACGTCCGTGTCTTCACGCTGGACACCGGCCGACTCCCACCCGAGACCTACGAGCTCTTCGAGAAGGTCCGGGAGCGCTACGGGATCGCCGTGGAGTTCGAGTACCCGGAGACGGACACCGTGTCGGCGATGGTCACCGAGCACGGCCCGAACCTGATGTACAACAGCGTCGACCTGCGCCTGCGGTGCTGCGAGGTTCGCAAGGTCGAGCCCCTGAAGCGGAAGCTCGCGACGCTCGACGCCTGGATCGCAGGTCTCCGACGGGAGCAATGGCGCAGCCGGAAGAACATCGCGAAGGTCGAGCTCGATCGCGACCACGGCGGGATCGTGAAGCTCAACCCCGTCGCGGACTGGACGCTGGATCGCGTCTGGGAGTACGTGCACGAGCACGAGGTCCCGTATCACCCGCTCTTCGACCAGGGCTACACGTCGATCGGATGCGCCCCGTGCACGCGTCCCGTCGCACGCGGGGAGTCCGAGCGCGCGGGCCGCTGGTGGTGGGAGCAGGAGACCGACAAGGAATGCGGGATCCACTGCTCGGTCCAGCTGCTGGGGTCGGCATCAGATACAGAGCGGGCGGCAGCGAGCGAGCAGGACCGCGAGCCGGAAGGAGCAGCCGGATGAGCTTCGGCTACCCCGTGATGCTCGAGGTCGAGGGCCGGCGCTGCGTCGTGATCGGCGCCCAGGCGATCCGCGAGGGGAAGGTCGAGGGCTTGCTGGCCGCCGGCGCCGATGATGTGGTCGTCGTGGAGCCGAGCGTCGATGAGCGGTTCGACGGTGTGGCGGCGGTGCGGGTTGAGCGGCGCGCGTGGCGGCCCGATGACCTGGACGGAGCGTTCCTGGCGGTCGCCTCGTCCGACGACGCCGCCACGCGCGCCGCGATCGCCCGGGAGGCGCGTGCACGCGGCGTACTCGTCAATGTGATTGACGATATTCCGCAGTGTGATTGGGCGGCGCCGGCGGTGGTTCGGCGGGGCGACCTCGTGCTCGCGATCGGCACCGGAGGCGCGTCCCCTACCGTCGCGAGGCTCGTTCGGGAGCACCTCCAGGTCGAGTTCGGCGCCGAATGGGCTGAGGTCCTTCGGATCGTGGGCGAGGTGCGGCGGGACACGCTGCCTGCCCTTCCGGACTTCGCGGTGCGAGCTCAGCGCTGGCATCGGGCCCTCGATCTCGACGAGGCCGCCGAGTTGGTTCATCAGGGACGCGGGGAGGAGCTCCGCGCACGGCTCAATGCTCGGCTGCTCGCCGGCGTGAGCGCCTCATGACCGGTCGCGTCGTCCTCGTCGGTGCCGGTCCCGGCGACCCGGAGCTGATCACGATCCGTGGCGCGCGTGCGCTCGCAGAAGCGGATGTCGTGGTGTACGACCGGCTGGTCGCCCCCGCCCTGCTCGAGCTGGCGCCCGCCCAGGCCGAGCGCATCTACGTGGGCAAGGAGCCGGGCCGGGCCGCGACGCCACAGCGGGAGATCGAACGGCTCCTCGTCGATCACGCGCTCGATGGCGTGTCCGTCGTCCGACTGAAGGGCGGCGACCCGTTCGTCTTCGGTCGGGGCGGCGAGGAGATGGCGGCATGCGTCGCCGCGGGCGTCCCCTGCGAGGTGGTGCCAGGCGTGTCGTCGGCGGTGGCCGCCCCTGCCGCGGCGGGCATCCCGGTCACCCACCGCGGCGTCGCCCGCTCGTTCGCCGTCGTGACCGGCTCCACCGCGCACGACGACGAGGTCGACCTTTCCCGCGTCGCGGGTGCCGACACGCTGGTGGTGCTGATGGCTGCGGGGCGGCTGGCGCAGGCGTGCGCCGACCTGATCGCGGCCGGCCGTCCTGCGGACGAGCCCGCTGCGATCGTCCAATGGGCGTGGACGCCGGAGCAGCGCTCCGTGGTGGGGACCCTCACCGACCTGCCGATCCTCGCCGAGGCCGCGAGCATCGGCCCACCCGCCACGCTCGTCGTGGGTGACGTGGCGGCCCAGGGAATCGCGGCACCTCGAGAGGAACTGCCCGCCCACGTGCCCCTCAGTCCCGGCCTGCCTCCTGCCACGCTCCGTAGCCACCCTTGAGGTTCACGACCGGGCCGACGCCCGCTCGCTCGAGCAACGAGGCGGCCGTTGTCGAACGCATCCCCGACGCGCAATACACGAGGAGCGGGCGCCCAGCCGGGAGGCTCGCTGCACGTCCAGGGAGGTCCCCGAGCGGCACCGACACGGCACCCGCGACACCACCGAGCTCGAGCTCATCCGGTTCGCGCACGTCGATCGGCTGTGCTCCCTTCTCCATCCAGGACGTGACGTCGTCGGGACCGATCGCGGGCAAGGAACGAACGGGGAGGCCCGCCTCCCGCCACGCGTCCATCCCTCCGTCGAGGTAGCCCTCGAAGCGCTCCAACCCGACGAGGAGGCTCGCGTCGACCACGTCCTCGAGTGTCGTGTCGCCCAACACGAACAGCAGGCGCGCGTCCGCGGGCACGAGCCAGCCGAGCCACGTCGGGAACGCGTCGCGGAACGGGATCGCGAGCGCGCCCTGGCCGTGGCCCTCCGCGTAGGAGGCGGCGTCCCGCACGTCGACGACGAGGGCGCCGTCCTGGGATGCCGCGACGGCGAACGCCTTCGGCGTGAGCGGCCGCGGCATCTCGATGTCCGTCCGGAGCCGCGGGCCCGCCCAGTTGATCTCTCGCATCCGCGCGAAATACGCGGGGATGCGCGGAAACGACGCCGGCCACGACTTCAGGAACTGGTCCTCGCCCATAGCGAGGAGCTTGTTGGTCGCTCGCTCTTCGCCGAGCGTCGAGACATGCTCCTTCCCGCTGCCGGCCGAGCAGAACGACCCGCCACCGTGCGTCGGCTTCAGCAGGGTCTCGTCCGGAAGGCCGAAGAACGCATGCCGCAGGGTTTCGAATTCGAGGTGCGTGAGGTCGTCCGTGAGCGCCGGTCCCGCGAGGTCGCTCCGTGCCGCACCGCCGACGATCAGGGCCCCGCCGCTGAACAGCACCGGGGCCGCGTCGCCTTCGCGTCGGAACACGTACGAGACGTGCTCCGGTGAGTGACCCGGCGTGGCCAGGACCTGGACCTCGACGTCGTCCAGATCCAGCCGCTCGCCCGATGTCATCGGCGTGTGGGGGAACGAGACGCCCGCCTCGGCGGGCTCATGGAGCTCGGCCCCCGTCTCCGCCCGGAGGTCCAGCGCTCCCGACACGAAGTCCGCGTGTAGGTGGGTGTCCAAGACACCGACGATCTCCACCCCGCGGTCCTTCGCCGCGTCCAGGTACCGACGGATCCTGCGGTCGGGATCGATCAACACCGCCCGCCCGGCGCCCACCTCGACCAGGTAGGAACCGTTCCCCAGGCCGGCGTCGCGGAACAGGTGCACGTCCATACCGATGAGGCTAGCCGCCGCCGCTCAGGACGACCTCAGGAAGGAGCCGACGCCTTCTTGCGCTCCTCCTCCTGGAGCACGCGCCGCAGGACCTTGCCGATCAGCGTCTCGGGCAGCTCGGAGCGGAACTCCCACTCCTTGGGGACGCGGTACCCGGTGAGCCCCTGCGCGGGATCACGGGCCCACGCCTCGAGCTCCTCGCCCGTGATCGTCTCGCCCTCCTTCGGAACGACGTAGGCCTTCACCCGTTCGCCCGTCCGATCGTCCGGCAATCCCACCACGCACGCCTTCAGCACCTTCGGATGGCGATAGATCACGGCCTCGACCTCGGTCGGGTACACGTTGAAGCCGGAGACGATGATCATGTCCTTCATCCGGTCGACGATCTGGAAGAACCCCTCGTCGTCCATGATCGCGATGTCGCCGGTATGCAGCCAGTCGCCGCGGATCATCTCCGCGGTGGCCTCTGGCTTGTTCCAGTAGCCCAGCATCACCTGCGGTCCCTTGATGCAGAGCTCCCCTCGCTCCCCCATCGGCACCTCGCTGTCCGGATCCTCGAGCGAGACGATCCGGCAGTCGGTGTCGGGGATCGGCAGACCGATCGTGCCGTGCTTCGGCTCGTCGAACGGGTTCACGTGTGTGACGGGAGACGTCTCCGTGAGCCCATACCCCTCGACGAGGTTGGCTCCGCCCGTCACTTCGTGGAACTTCTCCGCGACCGCACGTGGGAGTGGCGCCGCCCCTGAGATGCACGCCTTCACGGACTTCAGGTCGTACTTCGCGGTCTCGGGCGCCTCGTTCAGGGCCACGAAGAGCCGGGGCACGCCGGGGAAGAACGACGGCTTCTCCTTGTCCAGCTCCTTGAGCGCCATGTGAACCTCGAAGCGAGGAAGCAGGACGAGCTTGCCCGCCTGCGCGATCCCGAAGTTCATCGCCACCAATCCGAACGAGTGGAAGAACGGCAAGATGCACATCACGCCGTCCTTGCCTCGCTCGAAGAACGTGATGCACGGCACGACCTGGCGGATGTTCGACGAGATGTTGAAGTGCGAGAGCATCGCGCCCTTCGACAGACCGGTCGTCCCGCCCGTGTAGACGAGCGTCGCCACGTCGTGCTCGGCGTCGACCTCGGCCACGGGCGGCGGCGCTCCCGCCGATCCCATCGCCTGCTTCCACCACCGGACCTTCGCGTCCGCCGGGACCGGGGGCCACGGCTTCCCCTCGTGCTTCGCGTCCTTCTTGAACTTGATCGGGGCGAGGAGGTTGAGGGGGAACCGCATGTAGTCCGTCAGCTTGGTGACGATCACCTCGCGGACCGGCACCTCGTTCGCGACGGCCGTCCAGGCGGGGTAGAGCTGGTCGAGGACGACCATCACGCTGGGCGAGTGATCCTTGATCTGGTGCGCGAGCTCGCGCTGGGTGTACAGCGGGTTGTTCCCGACCGCCACGGCGCCGAGGCGCTGGCACGCGTACCACGCGATCACGTACTGGGGTGAGTTCGGAAGGAGGAGGCCGACACGGTCCCCTCGCTTCACCCCCAGACCGGCGAGGACCGCACTGAAGCGCTCCACTTCCTGCAGCAGCTGGCGGTAGTTCAGATGCTTGCCGAGGAACGCGATCGCCGTCGACTCGGGGAATCCGGCGGCGGAATCGACGAGGAGGTTGAAGACGCTCTGGCGCGGGAACGGGGCGACGGTCTTGGGGACGCCGGTCCGCCAGATGCGGAACCACGGACGGTGGTCGGTCATGGTGCGCATCATAGGGTGATGGCCGTGAGCACGCAGACCCCTACGCAGGATGCAACGGGGGAGGACTCCGCAGAGGCGCAGGTGCCGCCCGAGGGGCTCTTCGGTCGGGGCCTCCGCCTGATCGTGTCCTACGTCCGGATGCATCCCGGACCGTTCTTCGTCTCCGTTGCGGGCGCGATCGTGTTCGCGTTCGCATCGATCGCGCTGACGACGGCCCTCGGGCGCGCCACGGACGAGGTGCTTCGCCCGGCGTTCGAGGGAGGCGTCTCCTCCCGGAGGATCTGGCTCTCGGTGGGCGCGCTGATGGGATTCGGGTGCTTGCGTGCGCTCGGGATCATGACGCGCCGCTTCTACAGCGGCGTCGCCGGAGAGCGGGTCATGGCCACCCTCCGCACCCGGATCGCGGATCGCTACCGCCAGCTCTCCCTCGCCTACCACCGGGAGACGCCCACCGGCGAGCTCCTCGCGCACATGGAGGCGGACGTGAAGGCGGCGGTGGACGTCTTCTGGCCCGTCCCGTTCGCGACGGGCGTGATCGTGCTGGTCGCACTCGCCATGATCCAGCTGCTCGAGGCGGACATCTACCTGGCGATCGTCGCGATCGTCTTGTTCCCGGCCCTCGCGCTGATGAACCGGAGCTTCGCGAAACGGATGGAGGTACCGGCCCGCCGGGCACAGGAGCGGATCGGCGAGGTGTCCGCCGTCGCGCATGAGTCGATCGACGGCGCGATCGTCGTGAAGACGCTCGGGCGCGAGGAGGCCGAGATCGAGCGGCTCTCCGTGAAGGCCAGGGCTCTCCGCGACGACCGGGTCGAGGCCGGGTTCATCAGGGCCACGTTCGAGGCGGCGCTCGATGCGCTGCCGGCCCTCGCGGCCGCGCTCCTGCTTGTGGTCGGCACGTGGCGGGTCTCGGTCGGGGCCATCACGCTCGGCGAGCTGATCGGGTTCGTCGCGCTGTTCAACCTCCTCGCCTGGCCGATGCGGTTCATCGGCTGGATCCTGGCGGAGCTTCCGCGCGCGGTGGTGGGGTACGACCGGCTCGAGACGGTGTTCGGCGAGCCGGTGACCGTGGTCCCCGCGGTGGACCCCGTGCCGCTGCCCGCCGGCCCGCTCGGTCTCGACGCCGACGACGTCCGCCACGTGTTCGACGGATCACGTGTGCTCGACGGGGTGTCGCTCCAGATCAGGCCCCAGGAGTCCGTGGCGATCGTCGGGCAGACCGGAGGGGGGAAGTCCACGCTCGCCCAGCTCCTGGTCCGCCTCGCCGATCCCGAGACCGGCACGATCCGCATCGGCGGGGTCGATCTCCGCCATGCCGACCCGGACTCGCTCCGGCGTGCGGTCTCGATCGTGTTCCAGGAGAGCTTCCTGTTCTCCACGACGATCGGGGAGAACATCGCACTCGATTCGGAAGCGGATCGTGACGCGGTCGAACGTGCCGCGAGGATCGCGGCCGTCGACCGCTTCGTCGGTGCGCTCCCCGCCGGCTTCGACACGGTGGTCGGCGAACGGGGCTACACGTTGTCGGGTGGCGAGCGCCAGCGCGTCGCGCTGGCGCGCGCGATCGTGCGGGAGCCGCGGGTGCTGATCCTCGACGACGCAACGTCCTCGGTCGACGCATCGGTGGAGGCGCAGATCCTCGCGGCCCTCCGCGAGGAGCTGCACACGACCCTCGTGGTGATCGCCTACCGACTGTCGACGATCCGTCTGGCCGACCGAGTGATCTTCCTCGAGAGAGGCCGGGTCTCGGCGACGGGCACCCACGACGAGCTGATGGCCGCGGCGCCCGGCTACGCCGCCATCATCCGCGCGTACGAGCGGGGCGAGCGATGAGCACCGCCCCAGGCGTCGTCATCGAGGACGACGACTTCGAGGTTCCCGAGGAGCTCCGCAGCTCCTTCGCGGTCCTGCGCCGTGGGATCCGCGAGAGCCCGGAGCTGCGGGCGGGCCTCCTGTTCACGGTGATCATCTCGCTGGGCGTCGTCGTGGCGCACCTCACCACGCCCGTGTTGATCCAGCTCGTGTTCGACCACGGCTTCGACGGCGGATTCCGCCCGGTGTACGTGGGGATCGCGTGCGCCGCCGCCTTCGCCCTGGTCGTGCTGACGTTCGTGACGTCCCGCCTCGCCGGGCAACGCCTGGTTCGCGCGGCGGAAGGCGCGATGATGGGACTTCGGATCCGGACGTTCGCCCACATCCATCGACTGTCGATCGCCGAGCAGTCCGACGAGAAGCGCGGGGTGTTCGTCGCTCGAGTGACCGCCGACGTCGACGCGATGCAACAGTTCATGGAGTGGGGCGGGATCGCCTGGATCTGGGCGGGCGTGCAGGTGGTCGCCTCCCTCGCACTCATGCTCGTGTTCTCCTGGCAACTCACGCTCGCGATCGTGGTGCTGGTCGTGCCGTTGATCCTCATCGTCTGGTCGCTCCAGAATCGGCTCTCCGCCGCGTACGACGCCGCACGGACCCGCGTCGGGGAGATGCTCTCGGAGGTGTCGGAGTCCGTGATGGGGGCCGCGGTCGTTCGCGCGTACGGGCTGGACGAGCGCACGTTCGGGCGGGTGCGCGGCGCGATCGACCGGCGGTACCGCGCGGAGGTCCTCGCACACTTCCGGTCGGCCACGCTGTTCCCGCTGTCCACGGTCTTCTACGCGCTCGCCGTCTCCACGGTGGTCGTCCTGGGCGCGAGCTTCGGCCCGGACTGGGGACTCACGTTCGGCCGTGTGACCGCGTTCCTGTTCCTCGCCGACACGTTCCTGCACGTGTTCACCGATCTGCCGGAGATCTACAGCGAGACCCAGACCGCGATCGCGGGATGGCGGAAGGTCCTCGCGGTCCTCGACCTCCCGGTGGAGATCGTGGAGCCGGTGCCGGGCGTGGAGCTGCCGGCGGGAGCACTCTCCGTGGCGGCCACCGGGGTGGAGTACTCCTACCGCGAGGGAGGCCCGGTCCTGCACGGGATCTCGCTGGACGTCGAGGCCGGCGAGCACGTCGCGATCGTCGGGGAAACCGGATGCGGCAAGACCACGTTCGTGAAGCTGGTCTCGCGGCTCGCGGACCCGGCCGCGGGCCGGATCGAGGTCGGCGGGCTCGATCTGCGCGAGATCTCCGCGCCGTCTCGCCAGCGTTCGTTGCGGATGGTGCCGCAGGACGGGTTCCTGTTCGCGACGACGGTCCGCGAGAACGTCCGCGCCGGCCGGAGCGGGGCGACCGACCGCGACGTGCAGACCGCGTTCGAGGAGCTCGGGCTGGGCGACTGGGTCGCGGCGCTCCCCAAGGGACTGGACACGCCCGTGGGTGAGCGAGGGGAAGCGCTGTCCGTCGGGGAGCGACAGCTGGTGGCGCTCGCCCGAGCCCACATCGCCGACCCCGGCCTGCTCATCCTCGACGAGGCGACATCGGCGGTCGATCCGGCGACCGAGCGGCGGACATCGGAGGCGCTCCGTCGTGTGTCCGAAGGTCGCACGACGATCACCGTGGCGCACCGCCTGTCGACCGCGGAGGGTGCGGACCGCGTCTTCGTGTTCGACGCCGGCCGGCTGGTGGAGACGGGGACGCACGAAGAGCTGGTGGCGGCCGGAGGTACGTACTCGCGGCTGTACGAGAGCTGGCTCGGCAACGTGCGGGTGAGCTGATCTGGACACCGTCTGCGGGTTCCCCCAGTCGGTGACCGGATATCGATATCGGGCCCCTCCACTCGGCGTGACCTGTCAAGGGGTTACCGACATCGTCCGCGGTGTTCGTCGGTAACCCCTTGACACGTCGTGGCGAGAGGGAGCCTCGAGTGACCGGTCGTGACGCGTCCGCCTGGAGAACGATCCCTCGATAGGCTGCCGACCGCATGGCAGACTTCCTCGATCAGCTTCGCGCCAGCGCGCAGGCTGCTTTGTTCCCTCTCGGCGGTGAGCTCACCGCGCCGGGTCTCCGCCATCCCGTCGAGGTGCTCCGCGATCGCTACGGCGTCGCTTACATCTCCGCGGAGTCCCTCGACGACCTCTGGTTCGCACAGGGATTCGTGACCGCCGGCGAGCGGCTGTTCCAGATCGACCTCGCGTTGAAGCAGGCGAACGGCAGGCTGTCGGAGCTCTTCGGTGAGCTCACCCTCGATGACGATCGCTTCACGCGCACGATCGGCATCAACCGCGCCGGCGCGACGATCGCCGGCGGATGGGACGACAGATCACGGGCGATGATCGCGCGGTTCCGGGAAGGGGCACTCGCGTGGGTCGCCGCGATGCCCGCCCCTCCCGTCGAGTACGTGCTGCTCGATGCGGCTCCCGATCTCCCGGACGACGACGCATCGTGGGCGGCGTGCTGGGCGATGTTCTCGTGGGGTTTGTCCGGGAACTGGGACCTCGAGCTCCTCCGCGTGCATCTCGCCGCGGAGCTGGGCGCGGAGGCGGCCGGCCGCCTCCTCCCACCACTCCGCGGGCATCCCACGGCGCCGGCGGCCGGCCGCCTCGCGACCGACCTCCTCCAAGCGCTTCCGCGCCCGCCTCGCGGTCAGGGTTCGAACGGGTGGGCGATCGCGGGCGCCAAGACGGCCTCCGGCAAGCCCCTCCTCGCGAACGATCCCCATCTGCTCCTGCAGCAGCCGGGCGCCTGGGTCGAGCTCCACCTCCGGGCACCCGGCTACGAGGCTCGCGGGGTGGCGGCACCCTTCGCGCCCGGGATCGTGCTCGGCACGACCGCCCATCACGCGTGGGGCGTCACCAACGTCACCGGCGATGTCCAGGACCTCTACCTCGAGCGCCTGAACGAGGACCGCACGGCGGCACGGTACGAGGGCTCGTGGGAGCGGCTCACCGTGCACCGCGAGGAGATCCGCACCCGAGGCAATCAGGAGCCGATCGTCCACGAGGTCCGCGAGACCCGTCACGGCCCGCTCCTCGACTCGTATCTCACCGGCCGCCTCCGGCCCGCCAGGCACCCACTCGACGGCACCTACGCGCTCCGGTGGGTCGGCGCCGAGCACAGCATCCGCCCCTCGGCGTTGGTCGATGTCGCGAACGTCTCGAGCTTCGAGGGGTTCCAAGACGCCGCCCGAGCGTTGGAGTGCCCCGGCCAGAACATCGTCTACGCCGACGTCGACGGCACGATCGGCTACCAGTGCACGGGCCTCTACCCCATCCGCCGGGCCGGCGACGGCACGATCCCCGTCCCCGGCTGGACCGCCGAGCACGAGTGGGACGGCTTCGTGCCGTTCGAGGAGCTCCCCTCCGCGGTCGATCCGGGACGGGCATTCCTCGTGACCGCCAACGATCGGAACCACGCAGATGACTACCCCCACCTGATCGGCCTCGACTTCCACGCGCCCGACCGCGCGGCCCGGATCACGGAGCTCCTCGAGAGACGGGACGACCACACGGTGGAGACGTGCCGAGAGATCCAAGGCGACACGGTCTCTCTCGCCGCGCGCGAGCTGCTTCCGCGGATCTCCGTCGGTGACGAGCGAGCTCGCGAGCTCTTCGACGGGTGGGATCACGATCTCTCCGCCGACTCGGCGGCCGCCGCCCTGTGGGAGGTCTTCGTCGACGAGCTCGCGCGCCGCGCCGTCGAGAGGAAGGACCCGCTGGTCGCCGAGTACCTGACCGATCGAGAGCTGTTCCGCAGCCGAGCCCTCCCGGCGCTGCTCGACGGGGCCTTCCTTTCGAAGGAGCAGCTCGACGACGCCCTCGCCACCGCCTGGGACCGATGCGCCGACGCGATGGGGCCGGAGCCCGCGGCCTGGCGCTGGGGCGACATCCATCGGGCTCGATTCGTCCATCCGCTCGGGCGCATGCCCGGCCTCGAGCCGTTGTTCGTCGCCGCCGAGCATCCGCTCGGGGGCGACGAACTGACCGTGAACAAGGCCGGTTTCGAGGGCGACGGTCCCTTCGACGTCTGCGTCATCCCGTCGTGGCGGGCGGTGTACGACCTGGCGAACCTCGACGACAGCAAGGGCATCCTCCCGACGGGACAGTCGGGCGATCCCGCTTCGCCGCACTGGAACGACCAGACGAGCGCGTGGGCGGCGGGAGAGCTCCGACCGCTGCCGTTCACCCGCGCCGCCGTGGAAGCAGCCGCGACGGAGCACCTCACGATCGTGCCGGGCTGACCGCCCCGCGCAGGTACCATCTGCTTCATGCCGGAATCCCGCGCCCGAAAGAAGCGCACCAGCCAGCGCTATCAGATCGAGCCGCAGCGGAAGAAGCGCTCGAAGGCGAGCCCTCGCTGGTACGGCCCTCTCGTTCTCGGGGTGATCGGCTTGGGCGTCGTCGTGGTCATCTGGAACTACCTGCGGGGCGACTTCGCCACCAACGGCGTGCTGTGGGCCGGCCTCGGCATCATCGGCGCCGGCTTCGTCGGTCTGACCTTCTGGAAGTAGGGCGATCCAGAGGGCGAATCACAGCGGTGTGATCTTCCACAACCGATTTCCACATCGTGGAGAAAGCCCTCTGTTGCAGTGCGATCTTCACGCTTCTTTCACGCCGATGTGGAAAACCTCGTGGAGATAGAGGGGGAAGGCTGGGGAAATCGGTGGACAAGATGCCCTCATCGGGGCTCCGAACGGCGCACGACCTGCATCTTCTCCCCGCAGTGCCGTGGGATCTGCAGCTCCCCGAGGCGGGAGACCTTGAGCTCGGTGCCGCACTCGCCGCACACGAGGTAGACCTCAAGATCGTCGACGTCCTCCGGCTCGGCTGGCGCAGGTTCGTCGGACACAGATCCCGGAGTCGTCAGCGTGAGAGAGCGCAGCATCGCGATGCCGACGCGCCAGATCACGAACGCGACGAGGAGCGCAGTGGTGACGACGAACCACGTGGGCACGGACCCACGATATCGACTCAGTCCCGTGGGACCGTGACGCCCGGCACGTGCTTGGCGAGGAAGTCGAGGATCACCCGTTGCTGGCGGATCTCCTCGTCGATGTCGTGTGACCCGTGGCCCGTCGAGAAGAGATAGAGCTCGTGCGGATGGTTCCGGGCAGCGAGCCGGTCCACGTATGCCATCGCCTGCCGGAGCGGGCACCGCGAGTCGTGCTCGCCGATCAGGAACAGCACCGGTGCCTCGACCCGGTCGGCCGAGTTGATCGGGTTCCGTTCGGCCATCAACTCGGGGACCTCGTCGGGACGACCGCCGAGCAGGGCCCGGTCGTAGGCCTGCAACAGAGGCGACATGTCCTCGTAGGAGAGCTCGTAGTCCCCGACGGGGATCCCGGCGATCCCGCATCGCCAACCCCGTTCGGGATGCTTGCCCAGCATCATCAGCGTCAGGTAGCCGCCCCAGGACCATCCGCCGATGACGGCGCGGGCCGGGTCCGCGGTGCCCTGCGTCACGAGGTGATCCAGCCCATCGTTCAGGTCGTCGAGCTCGGGGCCGCCGATGTCGCCGATCAGCACGTCGCGCCACTCGGCGCCCCGCCCGGTCGAGCCCCGATAGTTGACGGCCGCCACCGCGAACCCGGCGTCGACGTATGACTGCACCTCGGGGTTCCAACGGTCCTCGTCGAGCCAGGTTGGACCGCCGTGGGGGCGCACCAGGATCGGCCACGGCCCCTCGCCCTCGGGGGTCACGATGAACCCCTGCACGGAGTCGCCGTGCCGGTTGTCGAACCGGAACGACCGGTAGGGCCGGCCCGGCGGCGCCGGCTCGCCATCGAGCGGCAGCACCTCAGTGCCGGCGTCGTCGAGGATCCGCTGCGGGGACGCGCCGCTCGCGTGGCGGTACCAGACGCCGCCGTCCGGCCGCACCTGCGCCCACTCGACCTGGCCCTCGGGGTGCTCGATCGCCGTCAACTCGCCGCTCGCGAGGTCGAAGCGGTGGAGCCGGTGCCGGCCGTCGTGGAGCTGAGAGAGGAGCAAGGCGGTCGCATCCGGCCACCAGTCCGCGATCGACACCTCGCCGTCGAGCCCCGTGGAGACCTCGGTCCACTCGCCGGTCACCGGATCCCAGAGCGCGGGCTGCGGGATCCCGCTCCGCTCGTGCACGACCGCCAGGCGACGGTCGCCGCCGATCGGGGACCACGCCGAGGACAGGAGCTGCTTCCCTTCATCGACCAGGTCGGCGACCGTCGCCCCCGTCCGCGGGTCGATCACACGCAGGGCCTCGTGCATCTCGTCGCCGTGCTCGGCGTGCTGCAGGCAGAGCAGCGTCCCGTCGGCGGACAGCCCTCCGCGGTTGTAGCCGCCCGGCTCCCCCGCCACACGCACGTGCTCGGTGCTTCGTGCGACCTCCTTCACGGTGGCACCGTCGTCCTCGCTCACGTAGACCGCGAACCCGTCGTGACCGCTGATCGAGGCGGCGAGCATCCCCGGGACCCAGGAGATGCCCTCGTTCCATCCTCGCTCCAGCTCCGGGAACAGGAGGCGCGACTCGCCTCCCTCGAAGGGTTGCGCGTACCAGCGGCCGGACTCGTCCCCGGTCTCGTCCTGCCACCAGCAGATCACCGCACCGTCGGGTGACCACGCGGCCGACATCACACCGACGGGATGGTCGGTGACGCGCCGGCGAACGCCGACGTCGAGATCCACCACGTGGAGCTGCCAGATGCCGCTCTCCGTCGACTCGTAGGCGAGGCGCTCGGGAGCGGCGGGGGACCAGTCCGGGTGCGTGATCATCGGCGCGCGGAAGCGGCGTTCCCAGCGCGTCGTCATGCGACCAACCGTAGCAGCGCGCGAGTCAGTCGATGACGGCGATCAACTGCACGAACAGAGCGCTCCCGCCGACCATGGCGCCGACCAATCCGGCCCTCGCGACCAGAAGAGCACCCCATCGCTCCGGGTGGATCCGGAGGGTGGAGGCGGTGCAGATCGCGACCGCCGTCGCGAGCGCGACGCCCCATCCGATGCCGGTCCACGCGAGTCGCGGATCGATGATGTGGAGCGTCTTCAGGAGCACGGAGTTGAGCGTCAGGATGTCCAGCCCGGCGATCACCAGCGCCATGAATCCCATCGCCGGCTCCGCACCGCTCGAGAGCCGTCGCTGGCGAACGGCGCGGAGTCCGAGCCAGATCGCCGACGGCACGGTGATGCCCAGGGAAGGCACACCGAGTACGGCGAGGATCAGCGCGAGCCGAGCCCGCCGGTCGCTGATCGGCATGACCGTCGCCACGGCACCACGATAGCGAGGGCCGATGCGCGCTCCGCCAGGTCGGCTCCTGCTCGGAACTAGCCGATCCTTGCCCTCTCCCTTCAGTTGCCCGTCCGATCGAGAGCTCCGAGGCGTTCGTCCACCATGTCTGCCAGCTCGGCGGCCGCGCCCTCACTCGAAGAGGCGATCAAGAGGGCCCAGCCGCGCGAAGGGACGATCCGACCTTCCAACGTTCCACCATCGTCGCTCTCGCCGTGGAACGAGATGAGGGTGGTGCCGGGAGGACGGGAAACCACCACGTGGATGCCTCGCTGTTCGAGCTCATCGAGGGAGCTTCCCGCCGCGTGCTCCGATGCCTCGTCGATCACCTCGAACACGAGGACCGCATCTCGGAGCCCAAGCGTGTGGTCGTCGACCCGCTGCACTCCCGAACCGGGATAGGCATGCACCAGGTCGTCGATGAACTCGTACAGGCTCGGTCCCCGGAACTCGGCGGCAGGTCCTCGGCCTTCCAGACCCGAGAGGATGCCCTCCGCGATCCCCGCGACCGTCTCGACGAGGTCCTCGATCATGTCGACGACGCCCGTTCTCTGACCTCAAGCGCTCGCCAGACCCGCTCGGGGGTGAGCGGCATATCGATGTGGCGCACACCCAGATGGGACAAGGCGTCGACGACCGCGTTCTGCACGGCCGGCGTCGAGCCGATCGTGGCCGACTCGCCGATACCCTTCGCCCCCAGCGGATTCAGGTCCGTCGGTGTCTCGGTGTTCGACGTCTCCAACGCCGGCAGGTCGGCGGCGCTCGGCATCTGATACGTCGCGAGGGTCGACGTCACCGGGTTCCCGCTCTCGTCGTAGAGAACCTCTTCGAAGAGTGCCTGCGCGATCCCCTGCCCGAGACCGCCGTGCTGCTGTCCCTGTACGAGCGCCGGATTCAAGATGCGGCCGCAGTCGTCGACCGCGATGTGGCGGAGTAACCGCACGTGCCCCGTCGCGGTGTCGACCTCGACCACCGCGACGTGCGCTCCGAACGGAAACGTCGACCCACGTTGTCGGAATCGTCCCTCCGCACGGAGCGAGCCCCCCTCGCTCGCCGCGGCGACCTCGCCCCACCCGATGGTGCGATCGGGCGCGCCGACCACCGCGAAGCCGCCCTCGACGCGCTCGACGTCCGCCGCATCGACCTCCAACAGGGTCGCGGCAGCCTCGAGACCCTTCTCCACGACCGCTTCGGCCTGCTCGAAGACCGACGAGCCGCCGACCTGCAACGAGCGCGAGCCCCACGTGCCCTCACCACGCGCTACCAATCCCGTGTCCGAATGGACCACGGTGACGTGTTCGAAGGGGATCCCGAGTGACGCGGAGGCGAGCTGGGCGAAGGCGGTCTCGTGCCCGTGTCCGGCCGGCGTCGTGCCGACGGACACCCTCGCGCGGCCGTCCCCGCCGATCTCGACGGCGGCGAACTCGCGCCCGCCGAACGCGGTGATCTCGACGTAGGTCGCGACGCCCACACCGAGGCAGAGCTCGTCTCCTCGTGCCCGCCGCGCGGCTTGCTCGACCCTGATCGCGTCGTACCCGACCAGCCGAAGGGCTTCGTCCAGGGACTTCTCGTAGTCGCCCGAGTCGTATGTGACGCCCGTGACGGTCGTATGGGGGAACTCGTCGGGTGGGATGAAGTTCTTGCGTCGGAGCTCGACGGGATCCATGTCCAACTCGGTGGCGAGCATGTCCATCGCGCGCTCGATGAGCGCGGTCGCCTCCGGTCGCCCCGCGCCTCGGTACGGAGCCACCGGCGTCGTGTTGGTCACCACGCTCCGCCCGCTGCTCGCGACGCGAGGGATCCGGTAGACGCCGCACAGCATCTCCTGGGTCGTCCCGGGCATGAACGCACCGATCGGGTACGCGCCCATGTCGGCCAGGATGTCGGCCCGGAGCCCCACCAGCGTGCCGTCGCGGCGTGCGCCGAGCTCCACCGTTTGGACCTGCGCCCTCCCGTGGGTGAGCGAGAGCATCGATTCCGAACGCGTCTCCTGCCAGCGCACGGGACGGCCGACCCGAGCCGCGACGGCGGCCACCGCGTGGTACTCCGCGTAGATCTGCAGCTTCGCCCCGAACGCCCCGCCGACGTCGGGCGCGATCGCGCGCACCCGATCGCGCCCAACCCCCAGCGTCTCGGCCAGGTCGTCGCGGACGTCGAACGGGATCTGCGTCGAGGCCCAGATCGTGTACGTGCCGTCGTTCTCGGGCACCACGGCGATCCCGTTCGTCTCCATCGGCGCCGGTGCGACCCGCTGGTTGACGAACCGCCCTCGCACGACGACCTCCGCATCGTCGAGCGGATCCTCGTCGTCGCGCGTCGAGCCGAACGCGTGAGCGACGTTGGTCCCGAACTCTGGCCACAGCAGCGGCGCGCCGTCCCCCACCGCCGCCTCGACGTCGACCACGACCGGCAGTTCGTCGTAGTCCACGCTCACCATCTCTGCGGCATCGACCGCTTGGCCGGGCGTCTCGGCGACCACGACCGCGACGATCTCGCCCACGAACCGAACGACCTCTCGGGCCAAGGGCTCTCGGCTGAACAATCCTTCGAGGTCCGCTGCGTGGTCACCCTCCACCGTGCCCGAGGGTGGAAGCGGCGCGAGGGCCAGATCGCCTGCGACGTATGTACCTACGACCCCCGGGAGGGAGAGGGCGGCCGTCGCGTCGATCCCGTCGACCTTCGCGTGCGGCATGATGGAGCGGACGAAGGCGGCGTGCAGCGCACCCGGGATCTCGATGCTCTCGAGATATCGGCCTCGGCCCCGGAGGAACCGTGGGTCTTCGGAGCGGAGGGCCGGCACGCCGAACATGGAGGGAGGCGCCGTCGCCACGGCGCCGATACTCGCAGCGGAAGGAGCGGACGACATGCGGAGGATGGGGATCTTGGCGGCGATGATGCCGCTCCTGGTCGTAGGGCTCGTGGGAACGGCGGCCGCACCCGCGGTCGCGGGCACCGGCATCAGGGCCGTCCGCGTCGCGGGGAACCTGGCGAGCCCGGTGGGCTTCACGTTCACGCCGGGGGGTAGTCGGCTCGTGTATCTCGAACGGCACACGGGGTGGGTGCGGTTCCGCAACCTCCAGACGGGCTCGGACCACCGCGTCTACCGGATCACGAACGTCAACTCCGACGGAGAGCGAGGGGCGCTCGGTGTCGCGCTCCATCCGAACTGGCCCGACGCACGCTACGTCTACGCGTTCGCGACGAGGAACACGAGCGCCGGTCTCCGGAACCAGGTACTACGGATCAAGGTGGAGGGTGGGAAGGGTGTGGCGGTTCGGACGCTTCTTTCGGCCGGAGCCGGTCCCGCCAGCAACCACAACGGCGGGCGGATCGAGTTCGGACCCGACAAGAAGCTCTACGTGGTGATCGGAGAGAACGCCGTTCCGTCCAACTCCCAAGATCTGTCCCGCAACCTGCGGGGAAAGATCCTCCGCGTGAACCCCGATGGATCGATCCCCGCGACCAACCCGTTCAACAGCCGGATCTGGGCGTACGGGATCCGGAACTCGATCGGTCTCGCGTTCGATCCGCAGAACGGCCGGCTCTGGGAATCAGAGAACGGACCGAACTGCAACGACGAGATGAACCGCATCGTGAAGGGCGGGAACTACGGGTGGGGACCGAACGCGAGCTGCCCGAACACGAACAACAGCGGACCGACCCCGAGGATCCAGCCGAAGCACACGTTCGCGAACCCGGTCGGTCTGACAGGGCTCGCGTTCTGTGGCACCTGCGGCTTGGGGGCGAGCTTCAGTGGAGATCTCCTGGTCGGAGCGGTGAACGACGGAAGGATCCGTCGCTTCGACCTGACGGGGACAAGGAACGGCTTCGACGCCGGCCCACTGCTGGTGCTGGATCGGCCCGGACCGGTGCTGTCGCTCGAGGTCGGTCCCAACGGACGGATCTTCTTCAGTGATTTCGAAGGGATCTACCGGCTGGCACCGGCGTAGGGGTAGCCGAAAGGCCCTCGCGCGGAAAGGCCCCGGCGGGGTACGCTCACGGCGAGCTGGGTGGCGGGACGTCGGGAAGCCGACGACCTCCACCGGAGGACTGCCGTGGACATCGGCCTTCCCAAGCGGGTGATCGAGATCGAGCCGGCATCGCTGCCGGTGCCTGAACCCGCGCCGATCCTGGAGCCCTCGGTGGACCCGCTACCGGAACCCGGCCCGTCGCCGGAGCCGGTGCACGTGCCCGAGCGATCGCCCGATCCCGAGCCCGTCCCTGAGTCGGTGCCCCGATGAAAGCCGCCGTCTCCGTCGTCCACGGTCTCCCCGTCGAAGTGGAGGTCGAGCCGATCCTCGCGTGGCGCTCCTGGACCCTGACGGGGCGTCGAGACGGAGAGGGACTCCTGCTGCGGCCGGTCACGGCCGGATCGAGGGCGTGGCGGCCCCGAGAGATCGCGCAGGCGACCTGCCGGCTGGCCTGGTCCCACGAGGCCCCCAACGCCGACTGCAGCTGCGGACTGCATGCCACCCGCGAGGTCGATCTGCTCCGGCGGACGCGCTGCCCGGCGGTCCTCGGGCGGGTCGCGCTGTGGGGCCGCGTGATCGAACACGAGCACGGCTATCGGGCGAGGTTCGCCTACCCGCAGCGACTTCGCCTCATCTGTCAGTTCTGCTTCTGGCAGGGAAGCCCGGCGGTGTCCAAGCCCGACGTCGTCTCCTGGTACGCGCGGGACCTGCTGGTGCCGATGTGCGTGCACCATCTCGGCGTCGCGGAGGCGAACGGCATGCGACCCCGCCGCATCCTGCCCGCCGGCTTGGTGGATCTCCGGCTCCGAGAGACCTACGCGGTGGACGCGCTCGTCATCTGAGCCGGTCTACGGACGGTCGTCCTTCGGGAAGACGACCCGGAACGATGAGCCGTCCACGGTCACCTCGGTCCCGTGCAGCTCGGCGAGCCGGACGGCGAGGCTCATCCCGGGTTCGATCGAAGCCGGGATCCGATTGTCGTCCTCGACCGTTACGCGCGCCCCGGCATCCGTGTCACGGACCCGCACGACGATCGCCGCGCCCGCCCGGGTTCGCTCTCGCGCGGCGTCCAGCATGCCCTCGACGATCTGCCTGGCGCGAGCCGGATCCACACGCGCGTGGACCGTATCCGCGTCGAGCCGGATGAGGCGTTCCTCCATCGTCACCGCGTCCTCCAGGGTGGCCGACAGGAGCGCGGAGAGCTCGGTGCGCTTGCGGTTGAGAGGCAAGCTCCCGTCGATGATCCGCTGCACATCGTGAAGGTCGGCGGCGAGCTGGTCCAGGCGACGCAGCGACGACGAGAGCTGTCGCAAGGCTGCCCTGCCCTCGCTCGACTCGATCGTTCCCTGGAGCGAGAGCGTCAGGCCCGACGCTCGGGTGAGCGGGCCGCGGAGGCCTCGCGCGATCGCCGAACGCAGATCCATCTCAGGCTGTTCGTCCCGATCGGCGGGCGTGGGCGCCGGCGCCGCGAGCTTGCGGCCGGCCGCCGTGAGTCCGAGGCGCTGCCGGAACCGGCTCCCGCCCTCGGCGGACTCCTCCTCGAAGGCGTGCAGCCGAGCCTCCGCTTCCGCAGCCCGCGTCTCGGCGGCGAGCACACGCTCCTCGAGCGCCTCGAGGAGCTCCTCGGCGGGGCCCTCGAGCGACCCTGCGATCGAGAGCCGGCCCTCCGCCTCGAGCGCCCGCTCCACCATCTCGTCGGCCCGCTGACGAGCCTCGGCGAGCTCGCGCTGCAGCTCCCCGGCCTCCGGTGACGGGGAGGAGTCGACCCCTGCGGCCGTGATCTCCTGCAACTTCGTCTCGAGCAGGTCGATCCGCTGCTCTGCCGCGGTCGCCAGATCGCCGGTCGCTCGGGCCCGGTCCTCGGCGGCGTCGGCACGACCCTCTGCGATCTTCGCTCGTTCGACCGCCTCGTCGACGTGCCGAGCCGCGGTGGACAGCTGCTCCTGGACGACGGTCAGATCCCCTCCCCCCGCCACCAAGGCCTCCGACGCCTTGGCGAGCGCCTGCGCGTCGCGCAGGCGCGCGCGGAGCTCTCGGACCTCCGCCTCCACGAGGGTCTCTGGCCGTCCGGCACGCAGCATCGCTCGCTCCGCCTCCGAGCGGCGGAGCGCTTCCTTGAGCTCCTCGACACGCTCGTCCGACGGTTGACGCTCGACGGCCTCCAGGCGGTTCGAGACCTGCTGAAGGCTCGAGGCGAACGACTGGGCGGCCTCCTCGGCTTCTTTCGCTCTCGCGGTCGCCTTCTCCAGACGCTCCTTCAGCTCGGCGGTGTCTGCGTTGTCCCATCCTGTGTTGCGGCGCCCTCGACGAGTCGACCGGTCCCCCTTCGCTCGGCTGCGCGAGGGAGCAGCGGGTCGCCGCAACCCCCGAGCGACCGAGATCAGCGCCAGCAGCGCGAGCAACACCGTCACGCCGGAAGCACCGGCCTGCACGATCCACCACGGTTCGTCCGCCTTCTCCTCGAGCGCCGCAGCGAACTGCTCGACCTCGACCGCTCCGACCACATCGGCCGAGCCGCGGATCCGGAGCGGCGCGAAGGTCTGGAAGAGCGGCGTGGGTCGACGAGTCGCATCCTCGGCAGGCGGAGGGGAGAGCACCTCCAGCGCCAGCCGACTCTCCACCGAACCACCGGCCGCGCTGCCGATGGCGGGATCCTCGCTCGTGTCGCCGGGGTTCTCGGCCGGATCGGTCGAGAAGAGCAGCGTGCCTTCGGGGCTCCACAGCCGGACGCGAGCGACCGTCGGGTCCGTGAGCACGAACGCCTGCACCTCAGCGAACAGCGAGTCGTGACGTTCGCTATCGAGCGGCGCCGCGACATCGGCGGGATCGAGAGCGGTGCGGAAGACGGTTGCTGCGTACAGTTCCGCTCGTTCCTGGCCGTCTTCGTACTGCTGCTCGAGAGCCCTGTCCCGCTGCACGATGGACATCGCAAGCAGCGCTCCGGCAAGCGCCACCAACAGGATGAGCACGCGTCGGGTGCTCGAAGAACGGCTCGCTGAATCCATGAACCCGCAATACTGCGCCATCCATCGACGGGTGGGCAAGCCGTCCCGCGCGATCGGCGCCGCCCTCAAGCGAACGAGCCCCGGGGTCGATAGGAGAACTCTGGCGGTGAACGCACCGGGGGGTGGATGGGTTGAGGGGGCTACGAGGTCTCTGCACCATGGGCGCCGTCGCGGCGATCGCACTCACCGTGCTCGTCGGCGCGGCCACGCCTGCCTCTGCCTCCGAGGTCGGTGACAAGATCCGAGCCGAGAAGCGCGTCGAGCGACAGATCACTCAGCTCACCAAGCTCTCCCACCAGCGATCCCGCGAGCTGCGCCGGGCCGTCGCCGTCGCGGAACGAGACACCGACGCCCGTCCCGGGAACTCGACCCTCTCCGTCCTCCGGCAGGTCCGCCGGGCGGAGCGACGGTTCACCTCGTGGGCGACGAGGCGCCTCCACCAGCTCGAAGCACAGCGGGAGGAGCTTGGAGCCTGGCTGTCCACCTGGGGGATCTTCCGTGTCTGCCCGGTGGACGCACCTCACTACATCCACAACGACTTCGGCGAGATCGTCACCGTGGAGAACGTCGAGCCGCACGTGCACATGGGCAGCGACATCGAGGCGCCGACCTGGACACCGATCCGCGCTCCCTTCGACGGGTACGCGTGGGGGTCCTACTCACCGCTCGGCGGCTACCAGGTCCGAGTGCGGAACGATCGCGGATACGTCTTCAACGCACACCTGATCGGCTACGGGAACCTCGGATGGGTCGACGCGGGTGCGATCGTGGGCTATGTCGGCTCCACCGGGCTCTCCACGGCGCCGCACGACCACTTCGAGTGGCACCCGGGGTATGGAGGCGCGGTCGACCCGTACTACCTGCTCTCCCTCGCCTGCGACTGATCAGCGTTCGACCCGCTGCTCTCCCGGCTCGGTGACCACCGCTGGTGTCGTTACCGACCGTTGCGAGAGAAGTGCTGATAGTCCTTGACGTCGGTCCAGTCCCCGCCCCACTCCCAGCCGCGGTACCGGAACGCCCACCACACGTCGTCGCCGTGGTAGATCATGCCGCGACGCCGGCGGGAGCGATCCACGTACGGCGCGCCGTTCGACGGGGACACGCCGCCGCTCCACACGTAGGGATTCTCCACGGGGTTCACGTCGATCGCTCGACCGAAGGCGTGCTGCGACCACACGCCCGGCTGCCCCGCGCGCCATCGGCAATTGAAGGCCGACGTGTTGTCGTGCTCCATCGAGGTGCGGTCGTCGGCCCCGTAGTAGTCGACCAGCCGCATCTGTCGGATCGGGAACGCCACCCGGTAGAGACGACCGAAGATGCGGACGACCTTCTGAGCGACATCCTTGTGGACGACCAGCCTCCCAGTGTGTGCCGTGCGATCGAAACCCCAGTAGCGGAGCCTCAACAGTCGGAGATCCCAGAGCGGCACAGGGCATCCCGGGCGCCAGGACACACCGTTCATCCAGCGCTTGATGCCGCGGGGCAACGGCTCGATCGTGGCGGTGTACTCGGGACGCTCCCCGGCGAGCACAGGTGCCGCGGGCGTGCCGGCCCACAGGAGCGCGACTCCGAGAGCGATCAGGACGACTCGGCGCATGAGGCCAAGGGTACCGTCAGACGAGTCAGCGCCACTGATGGGTGTCGTCATCCCCGGAAGCGCGCTTGCTGTCCACCGCCCGGGTCAGCCGCGTGCGGAGGCTGACCCCGTCCTCCTCGGGATCGACGAAGTTGTTCTCCGCCTCGAGGCCGTCCTCGGCCTCCAGTGAGGTATCCACGCCGCTCTTCACGAGGATGAGCTCGGCGCGAAGGGCGGCCGTCTTCTCCTCCGCGGCTTGGGCTCGTTCCAGGGCAGCGGCGAGCTCGTTGCGGAGACGTCCGTTGTCGACCGAGGTCTCCGGTGCGTCGCCGCGCTCTCTCGCGAACCGCAGCTCCGCCTGTGCGTTCTCCGCCTCTGCGTACGCGCGCCGTGCTCGCTGCTCGGTCTGCTCCAAGCGAGTCTCGAGCTGGAGGATCTCCGCCTGCAGCTCGCCCACGCCGGCATCACCGATCACCCCCGCAAGGGGAGCGTCGGTCGGCTGCGTGACCGCCTGCTCGACTCGTTCGATCGCCTCACGCGCAGCTTCCTCTGCTCGCGCCGTCGCCTGGTGGGCTGCTTCCTCTGCTCGCGCCGTCGCCTCACGCGCCTCGGCCAGACCCGACTCGAGCTCCGTGGCTCGTCGCGTCGCGACGGCGAGCTCGTTCTCGAGCGCGGCGATCTTCTCGGTCACGTCACCCGAGGCAGCCTCACGCGCCGACAGGGCATCGTCGTGTTCCGCGATCTGCTGGCGCAGGGATCGAAGCTCCTCATCACGAGAGGAGACTTCGGCACGAGCGGTCTCGAGCTCCACGCGGAGCTGGGACTCGAACGTCTGCTTGTTCGCCGCCGTCGCCGTGATATCGAGGCGTGCGGACTCGAGCTCCTCACGGGCCGCGCTCAGCTCTTGGTCCTTCGCCTGGATCTCCTGCGCCTTCTCGGCGAGCTCCTGCTCCTTGGCGAGGAGCTGTTGTTCGGTGGTCCGGAGCGCCTCACCCTGGCTGGACGAGGCAGCCTCGAGACGCGATTCGAGATCCGATGCCCGGGACTCCGCCACCGCCAACCGGTCGCGGGCCTCTTGCAAGACGCTCTTGTGCTCGGCCAGCTCGGCCTCCAACGTCGTCGCTCGCGAGGTCTCGTCCGTCTCCCGGGCGTCGCGTTCCGCCTCGAGACGGGACAGCTGCTCCCGCAGCGACTCGATCTCTTCGCTGGTCGAGGCGAAGCCGGCGTCTCGCCTCGCGAGCTCTTGGGTGAGCTCGGACAGCTCCTGCTGCAGGCGGACGGCGGTTGCCTCGCGCTCGGCGAGGTGTCGCTCGGTGTCCGAGATCCGCGCCTGAGCCTCCCCGGCCTTGGCCTGGGCTTCGGCGATGCGAGCCTCGGCTTCCTGGAGTCGGGTGTTCGCGTCCTGACCTCGAGATTCGAGCTCGTTCCTGGCGGCGTCCAGCAGCTCCACGACTCCGCGGAGCTCCTCTTCCTTCTTCTCGAGGACCTGCGCGCTCCGCGCTTCGACTGCCCGGAGCCTGTCCAGTTCTTCCGAGCTCGCCGAGACCATCTGCTCGCGCTGGGAGATCTCCTCCCGAACGGCGCCGAGCTCTCGCCTGGTGGTTTCGAGCTCCTGACGGACGCCGTGCAATTCCTCTTCCTTCCGCCGGGTCTCGGACTCGTGGCCCTCGACGGCGGTCTTCAGCGCTCCCAGTTCCTCGACGGCAGCAGCGGACGAGGCCTCCTTCTGCATCAGTTGATCGCGCAGGGCCAAGAGCTCCTCCTGAGCCCGTGCGAGGGCATCGTCACGTTCCGCAGCGCGCGACTCCGCGCCGGCCACTCGCTCCGTCGCCTCGGCCAGATCCGACCGCAGTCCGGTGACCTCGTTCGATCCCTCCGAGAGCCGGAGCTCGAGGTCGGCCGTCCGCTCCTCCGCTGCGGCCAGTCGCGAGCGTGCCTCCTCCAGCACGCCGCGGTGTTCGCCCAACCTCGACTCCAGCGTCTCGATCGTCTGCTCTCGCTCCGCCTTCTCGCTCTCGAGGGCCCGGTTCGCTTCCTCGAGCGCCGAGCGTCCCGACTTCGCATCCTCGAGCTCCACGCGGATCGCGCTCGCTCGAGCTTCGAGCTCCGCGCGCCCGGCGGCTGCGCCGGCCTCGAGCTCCGCTCGCACCGCGCCCAGCCGCGCCTCGAGCTCGACACGTGCCACGGCCTCACGGGTCTCCGCATCCGCGACCGCTGCGGCCACGCGGGTCTCTGCCTCGGCGAGACCGGCCGCCAAGCGGGCCTCGGATTCCGCGCGACCGGCTGCGGCGCGCTCTTCGGCGCGTGCTTCGGCGCGCGCATCCGCGTCTGCACGGATCGCGGCCTCACGAACTTCGATCTCCGTTGCGGCCTGGGTCGCCTCGCGCTTCGCGGTCTCGAGATGATCCCGGGTCTCCTCGAGCTCGCGGCGTGCATCGTCGAGGCTGGCGTTCGTCCGAGCCTTCTCGCCGTCGGCGAACTCCAGGCGTTCCATCAACTCGGCCTCGCGAACCTCCGCGGCCGAGACGAGCACCCTCAGCTCCTCGGCCGCTGCCTCGGCCTCCGCCGCGCGCGCCAGGAGCGCGTTCCGCTGGCTCTCCGCGTCGGCCGCCCTCGTCTCCAGCTCGCCCAGTTGGAGCTTCAGCCCTTCGGTCGCGCTGCCTGCGTTCTTCGCCATGTCCTGGATCCGGCCTTCGAGCGACTGCGACCGCGCGTCTGCTTCGTCGGCCTTGCTCGATGCCTCCCGGAAACGAGCCTCCAGGCCAGCGGATCGAGCCGTCGCCTCGTCCCGCTCGCGTCCGATCTCGGCCGTCCGATCGCGTGCTTCCACCAGCGACCGCTCCAGCTCGGTGACCCGAGCCTCGGCCTGGACCAGGCGCACCGCGGTCTCGCCATTGTCGCTCTCCACGTTGCCCACGAGGAGCTCGCGCTCTTCCTTCAGTGCCGCGATCGAAGCATCGGCCGACGCGAGGGCGGTGGACGCCTCCGTCGCGACCGACTCCGCTTCGTGACGTGCGCGCTCGGACTCGGCCAGCGTGACCTTCATCTCTTCGAGGGCCCGGCGAAGCTCGTTCGACACCTGATCGTCGCCCTGGCCCTTCGTGGCCATCGATGCCTTCAGATCTTCCGCCCGTTGGGCGAGCTCCTCGAACCGAGCCTCGGTATCGAGCGCCGTCGCTTCGAGCGTCTTCAGGTCGGCTGCCGCGCGGTCGCGCTCCTCGCCGACCGTTCGCAGCTGCTCCTCGAGCACCTGGATCCGGTGCTCCGCTTCCTTCGAGTCACCGGCGACTGGCGCCTCCTTCAGCTGTTCGCGGAGGGAGGAGAGCTCGCCCTCGGCGCGCACCGCTCGGTCCAACAGTTCCTGGGCGCGGCGGTTCGCCTCCTGGGCTGCATCCGACAGGCCGGCGCTGTCGCCCGACCGCGTCTCAGCTTCGCTCGCCCTCGCGGCGGCGTCCTGCAGCTTGATCTCGAGCTCCCGGATGCGCTCGACGGTTTCGGACTCCTGCTCGTGAAGCTGCGCGCGGAGTTGCGTGAGCTGTTCGTCGCGTGCTCCGATCGTGCGGCGGAGCTTCTCCTCGTCGCCGGAGCCACCGGGACGCGTGAAGCCTCCGTCGCGCGCTCCGGCCCGCCCGACTCGAATGAGTGCGAACGAGACGCCCGCGAGCAGGAGCGCGATGGCCGCGAGGCCACCGGCGATCGACTGCACGAGGTTCCATGGCTGGCCGGCGGCCTCGAAGATGGGTGCGTACTCGTCGACCACCTCGACGGCCGCTTCCGACTGACGACCGGTGCCGACGCGAAGTGGGGTGTAGATGTCCAGGACGCCGAGCTGGCTGGCGGGCACGAGAGAGGTGGTCTTGCCCTCGCCCGATGTCGCGAGACGGATCCCACGCTCGTCGCCGCCTCGTGTACCGGTCTCTTCTCCGGTCGAGGAGTAGACGAGGGTGCCGCTCGCCGTCCAGATCCGAACGGTGGTGGTGTCTTCGTCGAGGATGCGATCTTCGACGATCTCCTGGAGGTCTGCCGACGCCTCTTCCGACATGGGTTCCCGAACATCGGATGCACTCAGCGAAGGGACGAGATGCTTCTTGACGGAGGCGGCGGCGGCCTTGTTCGCGCTCTTCACTCCGGTTTCCACGCCCGAGGACTTCAAGAACCACGCGCCCACGGCGAGGCCCGCCGACAGCACGGCGACACCGACCCATACCCTCGGTCGGCCGACGGAGAACTGCTTCTTGGACACCTTTCCTCCTCGGGGAACGGCTGGAGGGACCGCCCCTTGCTCAACACCTCTTCTTTCGGCAGGGCCGAACGCCGACCTGAGCGCGATCCCGGGGGATGCTTCCCGGCCCCATCCGGGGGACGCCCTGTGCTTGCGGGACAACGCTTCCGGGATCCGGGGCTGGTGGACCGCCGGAGCCCGACGCCGGGCGTGAGGGAGGCGTCGCGACTCGGGGACGTGCTGCGGCGTCTACCGGGAGCCGACGAGTGAGGCGAACACGACCACATTGTCCACGTAATGACCGGTCGTGGAATCGAACAACCCTCCGCACGTGATCAGTCGAAGCGCCGGGTGGTCGGTGTTGCCGTACACGAGTTGGGTGGGGAAGCGGTCCTTCGGATAGCGACGAACGCGGGTGGCCTCGAAGATGGCGATCGACCCGTCCCGGCGAGTCACCTTCACCCTGTCGCCGGGGCGGAGCCGGCCCAGCTCGAAGAAGACGGACGCACCCCCGGTCCCCGAAACGTGGCCGAGGATGACGGCGGGCCCGAGTGATCCGGGCGTGGGCGAGAACCTGTACCACCCGGCCTGGTCGTACTCAGGGCCGGAGGGAACCTGGACCGTGTCGTCCGCGTTCACTCCCAAAGACAGGAGTGATGAGTGGACACCGATCGAAGGGATGTCTATCGACACTGGCCTCGACCTCGACATCACCGATCCCGTCGGATCCGAGCTCGGGCCGACGCGCAGCGGAGAGAGCAGGGGTCGGTCAGAAGTGGCAGCCACCATCGGGGCGAGCGGCGCCCGATCTTGTGGGGCCATCGCGACGGCGATCAGCGTCGTCCCGCTCAGCGCAAGGACGACCCCGACCGCGGCGAGGACGTTCCGTTGGACGCGACTCATAGGCGTGTGTCCTCGTGATCGAGCCATCGGACTTCACGCAGACCGTCGGGCATGGGCGCCCTGCCTGTCTGCGGAGCACCTCGGGGAACGAACGTGACCTGCCTCCGAGGTGGCGATGCGGTGTGGATCGGCGTCCTGTGTCTCCTTCCCGTGGTCCGGGCCGGCGTCCCGCCGTGCCCGGTGGTGTGCTGCCCTGGTCCCCGGATCGGAAGAGGCGTCGTGGTGGGACTGGGGCTCGGACTCGGACTGGGGCTGGGACTGGGGCTGGGACTGGGGCTGGGGCTGGGGCTGGGACTGGGGCTGGGGCTGGGGCTGGGGCTGGGGCTGGGGCTGGGGCTGGGGCTGGGGCTGGGGCTGGGGCTGGGGCTGGGACTCGGGACTCGGGACTCGGACTCGGACTCGGACTCGGACTCGGGCTCGGGCTCGGGCTCGGAGCTGCCGCGCATGCCGTCGCGGTGACGATGGCGCCGTCCAACGTGATCGAGGCATTTCGGGCGAGCAGCCGGCCGTCCACCTCTGCGGACGTCTGCGCCTGGATGGATGTCAACGCGAGGACATTCCCCGTGAAGTCGGAGTAGGTGGCAAGCGTCGCGGAACTCCCGACCTGCCAGAAGACCGTGCACTGTCGCGCGCCGCCCAAGACGACCACGTTGCTCCCCGACGCGGTGACGAGCGTCGATGCCATCTTGAAGATGAAGACTCCATCGGGATCACCGGTCGCATCGAGGGTGAGCGTCCCCGTGATCTCGAAGTACCCCGCCTCGGAGTCATAGACACCCGGTGTCAGGGTCTTCCCGCCGAGTTCCACGCCGATGCGCTCAGTCACGACACGGCTTGCCGCATCGTTGTACGCGGTGGTCAGGTCGGTCTGTGCCTGGAGTGCCTCCGCGTCCGCCTGGTGCATCTCCCCGTTCACGATACCCGGCGGGAATCTCGTCACCGACGCGTTCGGGTATGTGCCCAGATCACCGTTGATCACGGCGAAGCCGGTGAGCGTGTTGGTGACTCCTTGGCCGGCAAGCACGGCGAAGCTGTCGGCTGTTCCGAGATCGACCGGCAGTTCGGCAGCGTTCGCGATGAGAGGCTTCAAGACGAGCACGCCGATCGACAGGGCGACCGCGGCGAGGGCGATGTTCCTCCTGAGCGAAGGCACAGTGCCGAGGTTCCGCTCGAGCATGGTGCCCTCCTTTGACCTGGGAGGAACAGCCGGGCTCCGAAGGGACTCCAGAGAACCATTCCCTCTTCTCAGAACTGTTGCTTCTCCTGTCAACGTCGGAACTTCTCGAGTCGTGCTTGAGCAGCACGGGCCAAGACGGGTAGGGCTCCGCAGGAACGCGAATCAGTAGTTGTCCCCTAGAGAAACGCCCCCGATTCCGCGTTACGATTCGTGATCTCGATCAGCGCGCCGCCCAGACCCCGCGGCCACGGAAGCACGAGGTGGACGGAGGGTCATGCCGAACGAGCAACAGTTGTCGAGCGTGTTGAGTGAGTTCGCTCGCACGCTGGTCACGGACTTCCCCATCCAGGGCATCCTCGACCACCTCGTGCTTCGCATCGTCGACGTTCTCCCGATCACGGGGGCGGGAGTCACCCTCATCACGCCGGACACGGACCCTCGCTACGTCGCGGCGTCGGATGACGCGGCGTTGCGGTTCGAGGAGCTGCAGACCGAGCTCGGCGAGGGGCCATGCCTCGTTGCCTACGAGACTGGCGAGTCCGTCTCGGTCGCGGACCTCCACGATGACCCTCGATTCCCCAACTTCACGCGACGAGCGCTCGAGGAAGGGCTGGTCGCGGTGTTCACCTTCCCGCTGCGCCACGGCGATATGCAGCTCGGAGCGCTCGACCTCTACCGGGACTCCCCCGGAGCGTTGGACACCGCCACGATGGGTGCGGCCCAGACGTTGGCCGACGTCGCGGCCGCCTACCTCCTCAACGCGCAGGCGCGGGCCGACCTTCGAGAGTCCTCCGACCGGTCCCTCGAGATGGCGCTCCACGACCCGCTGACCGGTCTGCCGAACAGGACCCTTCTGATCGAGCGCCTGGACCACGCGGTTCGCCGGGGACGCCGGTCGGGGAAACGAGCCGCGGTCCTCTTCGCCGATCTGGACAGGTTCAAATCAGTGAACGACCTGTACGGCCACGCCATCGGCGACGAGCTGTTGATCGCCGTCGCCGAACGGCTCATGGTCGCCCTGCGGCCGGGCGATACGCTGGCTCGCCTGTCCGGCGACGAGTTCGTCATCCTCTGCGAGGACCTGAACGAGGCGGCAGAGGTCGACGCGATCGCCGCCCGAGTCGTCGAGGTGGTCGCGGCGCCGTTCGAACTCTCGGGTGGCTCCGTGACCGTGACGGCGAGCGTGGGCATCGCCTTCTCGGGTCGAGGCGATCAGCTCTCCGAGCAGCTTCTCCAGGACGCGGACACGGCCATGTACCAGGCCAAACGCCAGGGGGGTGCTCGTCATCAGATCGTGGACCTGCGCGAGCTGGATCGGGCCGCCGAGCGGACGACTCTGGAACACGACCTGGGCGGCGCGTCCAAGCGTGGGGAGCTCCGAACCGAATATCAGCCGATCGTCGACACGAGCGACGGGCGGATCGTGTCTGCGGAGGCCTTGCTACGCTGGGACCATCCGTCTCACGGGCCGGTGATCCCGACGACCTTCATCCCATTGGCCGAGCAAACCGGCCTGATCACCGAGATGGGGCGATGGGTTCTCGAGCAAGCCTGCCGGGACCGGCTTCGCTGGCGTGAGGCCGTTGCCGACGACCTCAGGATGTCGGTCAACGTCTCTGCCCATCAGCTCATGGCCCCCGACTTCACCGCCACGGTCGAAGCGGTGCTGTCGGACACGGGCACCGACCCCGGGCTCATCACCCTGGAGATGACCGAGAGCGTGTTCGTGCAGGACACCGAGCGGGCTCTCCTCGTGCTCAACGACCTGAAAGACCTCGGCGTGGCGCTCGCCCTGGACGATTTCGGGACGGGGTATTCCTCGCTCACCTATCTCAAGCAGTTCCCGATCGACGTCGTCAAGATCGACCAGGGCTTCGTCGCCGATCTGGAGCTGGACCGGGCGAGCTACTTCATCGTCTTCGCGATCATCGAGCTGGCTCACCTCCTCGGTATGACCGTCGTCGCCGAAGGCGTCGAGACCGTCGAACAGCACCAGCACCTCGCACGACTCGGATGCGACCAATGCCAGGGCTACTACTTCGCGCCCCCCATGTCCGCCGACGACCTCCAGCTCCTCATGGCAGACCCCGCCGTCGGTGGAGCGCCGCGCCTCCCCGCGCTTTCACGCGCCACGAGCTCGTAGCGACCTTCTGACCAGGAGTTCCACCGCAAGCAAGTCCGGGGTTTGTTCTTCCGGTCGGGAAAATTCCTTACAGCGTTTGTAGCCTCCTTCACCCGGGTAGCGGGCCAGCGTGCACTTTCGCGCATCTCTTCGTCGGGCAGCGTTCACCCAACCGACACCCGCCCCCCTTCGGACGGCACGGGTAGATGCCAGACCCGATGAAGAGGCTCGTGGGGCCGAAGCACCCCGAGGTCCCCCCGCTGCCGGGAACGCCCAGCTCAGATCAACATCCCTCTACGGGAAGGACGAGAACATGCGGCGATCCCTTTTCGTGATCCTGTTTGGTCTGCTGATCCTCGGGGCAGGCACTGCATACGCCGGCCCCTCCCCGACAGATGGTGCCGGTACGTCGGACGAGAGCCCGGAGGATGTGCTCCGAACTGCTCTCTTCGCGCTTGGCGAGGTAGATCTCTCGACACTCGGCGTCAGTCCGACGGAGCTCCTCACGGTCGGACCACAGCTCAACCTGCTGTCAGGTGGGGGCGGCGACGACATGCTCATCGTCGACGACGGGCTCGACTGTCCCAACTGGGAGTACCCGACGATCCAAGCGGCCGTCGATGCAGCGATGCCTGGCGACAAGATCAAGGTCTGCAGAGGCGTCTATGTGGAGCAAGTCACGATCCCGGCGGACAAGGACGGCCTGACGCTCTTCGCCGAGACCGCCCTCCAAGCGGTCATCAAGGCCCCACCGGTGATGACAGACCCAAAGGCGATCGTTCGAGTGAACGGGGCGCGAGATGTCACGCTCCGTCATTTCACGGTCACAGGCCCGGGAAGCGGCGGCTGCGACAGCATCCGCTATGGCGTGCGCGTTGACGGTGGCGGCTCGGCGCTGATCACGGACAACCACATCACCGAGATCCACGATGCCCTTTCGGTGGGCGGGGCGCTGAGCGGCTGTCAGAACGGTCACGCCGTGAATATCGGCCGTGTGGCCGATGCGGGGATCGGAAGCGGAACCGTAGTCCACAACCTGATCGACAAGTACCAGAAGACCGGCGTGCTCGTGAGCAACGATGGCTCCACAGCTGAAGTGGCATACAACGAGATCATCGGCACACCGTCGGAGACGATCGCCCAGAACGGGATCCAGGCTAGCGCCGGCGTCCTGGCGAACATCCACCACAATAAGGTCTCGCGGAACGTGTACCTGCCGGCCGGAACCGTAGCGACGGGCATCCTCCTCAGCTCTCAGCCGGGGCCGACCCGTGTCCATCACAACGACGTCTTCTTGAACGAGGACGGCATCGGCATCTTCACGACCCCGACGGGAGGCGCGGAGGTGTCGTACAACAACTCCCGCAACAACACGACCGATGGAATCGTCGTATTCGATCAGTCGGCCGAGAACCTGATCGCATACAACAAGTCGTTCGAGAACGGCAGGTTCGATTGTCGGGATAGCTCCACCGGGACATACAACCCGCCCGCGCTGGTTGCGAACCGATGGGTCAAGGACCTCGGTCGAACGGAGAACAGGCCCGGCCTCTGCAAGCAGGCAGGACCTATGTAACCACTCCGATAGGGAACCGTGACTGAGAGGGCGGCCCCCGAGGCCGCCCTCTCATCGTCTCAGTGCGGGCTGCTGAGATCACGTCGCGGTGACCTCGATCGTTGTTCCCACCTCCGGGGAGAACGAGAGGTGGCGGAAGTCCACGTACTCGACCCTGATCTCGTGGGTGCCCGGATCGAGCGTGATCCGGGCGTCCGTCGAGTAGGGCATCTGTTGAAGCTTTCCATCCACATACAGATGGAGATGCCCCCCGTTGGTGTCGGAAGGGGAGAGCGCGATCGTCCCGTTCTCAAGCTGGACCTCTACTTCTACCGGTTGACCGGCGGGGACCTCATCGCCCGATCGCGGCCGAACGATCCGCACGGCCGCGTTCGACGCCGTCGGACCGGGGCTCGCGTCCACCACGAGCCCCAGTCCGAACAACGCGATACCGAGCACGGTGAGCACTCGCCCCAAGGTCCCCGCGCTTTGCTTGCGTTCGCGGAGACGAACGCCGGCGAGTGCGAGACAAGCACCCAGCAGGAGCAAGACCACGTTCAGTGGTCCGCCACCGCTCAGGACGTGGGCGAGGATCGGTTTCACCGTGGAGAACTCGTCCCTCCAACCCGCTTCCGGGTGACGACAGCGAGGGCTGTTCCACCGAGGACCACGCCGACGATGCCGAGGACGAGTGGCAGCGTCGTATCGGGCGGATCGTCGAGCGCGTCCACCGAGGAGCGGAGGTCCGCCAGGACGGCGAGCTGGCCCTCCTCTTCCCCGGCCCCGATGTCCAGCACCTGCACCCTCGCCGCAGGTTCTTCGGCGTCGGCCGGGCGGATCCACCGGATGACCTCACCGGAGTCGTAGGTCTGGATCGCGGGGAACTCCAACGTCGTGGCCTCCTCGGGCATCCGAGCGGAGAAGCCGAACTCCATGAACTCACCGGGCTCGACTCCCCCGCCGCTCCACATCACAGTACCGACGACCTCGGTGACCTCCTCGCCGAAGAGTCCATGGTCGTGCCGGCTGGTCGCGTTCAGGCTCGAAAGGGCGTCAGCGGCTGGGCAGGAGTGGAGTAGTCGTGATGATGCAGGGCGATCCCACACTCGGGACCAGCGCGTATGGCCATCGATGTCGCGGAGTGGGCGAAAGACCTCGGACGTTCCTTCGTGCCTCTACCGTGCCGGTACCGCGCAGGAACGCGAGGCCCGCTCCGACTGCTCGTGAAGGAGTCTCCCCTCTGCCTGGATATGCACGCGGTCTGTGCTTAGCAGGAGGCACGCTGTACGTGGGGACGAGCCGGAACCGGCATCCTTCGGAACCGCTTTCGATTCTCCCCCTACCGGGGCGACTACGGGGACGAGGGTCTCGCTGCGATCTGCGAGCTTGACCTGGAAACACTCGACGTAGAACGGATCGAATTGTCCCCGCACGGACGCGAGGTGTACAACATCGCTCAGCTCCCTACCTAGCCATCTCTTGGTGGAGACGAGCGGACTCGAACCGCCGACCCCCTGCTTGCAAAGCAGGTGCTCTACCAGCTGAGCTACGTCCCCGCGCTGACCTGCAGAAGTATCTCTGACCGTCGACGCGTACCGCTAACAGCACATGATTCGTCGCGTCATGAGCCGCGACCAGCAGGTCACGGGTATCAGGGTACAGGACCTCTTAGCGTCGTTCCTCCGTTCGCTGCGAGCGAAGAACAAGCGCCACATTCCAACATCCGGTGTGCAGGTGAATGTTGGCAGGGCGTCATGCGAGCCATGTGCCCTGGGTTGAGGTCCTATGGATACCAGTGCTGGAACGTCTCCCCATCGTGGAACTCGAGGCTGCCTTGATGGTTGTTCCCGATGAAGCGGTCCACGAAGGGGCACATCGTGTGGAGATCCGCGAGCGGCACCGAGTTCGCGCAAAGGTTTGGGTTGTTTGTGGCGTCGAAGTGCCCGATGTCGTTGCAGCACTCCCTCCATCCGCCAGCGGCGTGACCAAACTCGTGCCCCGAAGCTCCGCTTACCATGATCAAGCCAGCTGGGACGCCCGATGTGCCGAAGTACCAAGTCTCGTTACTGTTGAAAGCGGTCCGGAACCTGATGATCGCCGTGCGCAGGATGTTTTCGCAAACGATCGTCGAAGCGACCGCGTTCAGAGGAATCCAGTGAATGGAATTCGCAGGGCTGCAGCTGGCGAACGGGTCAAAGTTGCCTACCTCATTCCCGCTTCGCTTGAATGTGATTCGGCCGGTCAGAGCGTTCCACTTCTGACCGCCTGCGGCAATCTGGTCATGCTGGTTACTTCCGAGACCGCCAGGAACACCGATGGTCATGTTGTATGCAATGTCACCGTTGGCCCATGTGTCGGACCAGTAGTCCTCGCTTGTATGCGCGAAGCCTGGCGAAGCGCCCACAACCAGCAACAAAAGAACGAATGCTCCGAGCGCGAGTCGGTCGAGCGCGCTCATCATGGCCCTGGTTGAGGCTCGCAGTAGCGCATGCTCGTCACGAAGTACCGTCCGTCGCCCACTGCCTCCACCGCTAGCTCAGCGATGGTGTTGCCGTTCGACGCCTGATATTCAAACTCGCGCCGGGCCGCGTCGGTAGACTGCTCATTCGCTGCAGTAAGCCTGCTCGCAACTTCGCTCAAGGGCTTGCCCGTGAGCATTTCAAGGGCAGAGGTCCCAGGGCCGCGCTCGCGCATCATCTCGTCAACCGCGGCCCGAGGAGTTGTCGCTGAAATGTCAGACGCTCTGGGTTCACTTGTCACCGTGATGACGTTGTTGGTATCGGCGCATTCGATCCCCTCGGAGCTTCCGGCCACGACGCTACCTGCAGCGAGTGTAAGGATGGCCAAGGCACTTCCCAGTCCGAGCGCTCTTACCGCCCTGCTTCGGGACGCCCTGCCCATGACTGTCTCCTTCCGGCGCGGACTGTAGCCCTGAGAGGGTTTCGGCGCAAATCAACGGCCGGTTCGCCTCGCCCGATAGGGCCACCGTCGGGCGACGAAAGGATCGCGGTCGGAACAGAGGCGACGGCTGCGATGGCCGTTTTCCAAGTCATGCTCCCGGCCGTTTTCCAAGATCATGCTCCCAATCATTCCCCGAAGATGCTCGAGCACGATCGGAGGCAAGCGGGGTGGTGGTCGGGCAGGCGGGATGGTCCCCTGTCGAGTCGAGCGACCCTTTCCGCACCGTCGGGGTGATCGCCCAGCCCGTTCAGCTCACGAGAACCGGATGACGCCCCCCCGGCAATACCTGAATAGAAGCGCGGCCTGTGGTCCAGCCTGGAGGGAAATGGATGGTGGTTGAGATCAGGCGCTACTTGGGCAACACGCTCAGCGCTCATGTCCACGATGCGGACCACGAGACCCCGAACTGCCGACTCGGCCAGATCGCCACCGAGCACCGTCGTTGGTACGACTCCGTCGAAGAAGCACAGGCGGATCTCCGCTACGAGGACTGCTCATGGTGCATGGGCCGCGGCGACGACCACCGCTCGGTCGAGGCGGTGACATCGACCGGCACCGCCTGACGGCGTCCGCGAGGCCACCTACCTCAGGGCGAAGGAGAGCTCGTCGCGGACGGGGACGTGGAAGGGGACGTGGACGGAGACGGTGTGGGGGATGGCGTGGGAGATGGCGTCGGAGACTTCCCCGGCCTCCACTGCAGGATCCCGTTCTGGTTGGGGGCGCGATCGTGACACGTTCGGCGGCACGTGTCGCTGGTGAACAGCGTCTCGACCCACCACCGATAGAAGGTTCGCTTCCCACCGAACGTCAAGCGGGTCAGGGCCACCTTGACCGTGGCGCTCCGGCGCGAGAATCGATCCACGTCCAGCGAGCCGAGATAGGAGTCGGGGCCAACGCTGCGGGCTCGCCAGAGGGAGCCCACGAGCAGCCCTCGGCTCGAGCGAACGAGTAGGTAGTGCTCCGCCCCCGCCTCGCCCGCCGTATCGAGCATCACCATGAGATAGCCACGGTCCCAGATCTCGCGTGTCCCCCATTCGGCAAACGTCACGATCGTCCATCGCGGCGGACCCGGGGTGTGTGCGAGACGCACCGCGCTCACGTCGAGCTTGCCACTGGTGTCGTTCGGATCCAGGCGATCGGTGTGGTGCGCGCCGGCGACGGCGGCCACCAGCGCGACGGTGACGAGCGCGGCCGCGAACGGCGCTGCGGCCCGAAGGAGATGCGACGACCTCACCCTCGGCCCTTTCCCAGCCAGGCGGTGGTCCGCCAAGCCGTGATCGCCGCCGCTGCCAGCGCGCCCGCGACGAGCAGGGCGGGCAGGGTGTCGCCGGCATCCGGAAGCGCGAGTGATGGGTCGCGAGCAGCGAGCGACCATGCGATGAACGCCGTCGTCGCGAGAGCGGCGTTGCGGGCGAGGGCGACCCGCACGTCGATCGTGGCCCGGCCGAAGCAGCCACAGGCGACGCGGACGCCGTCGCGCACGGCGAGTCGCACGAGGGCGAGCGAGAACACGACGATCGAGGCAAGAGCGACGGCGGCCGCGGCGCGCTCTCGCCCGAAGACCATGAGGATGGGCACCAGGGATTCCACTGCGGGGACGACCCACGAAGCGAGCCGCTCCACCCTCCAAGGGAGCGTGTGTGCTGAAAGCGTGCGGCGCCATCGGCTCCACCCGGCCACCTTCGATAGGGCGGCCCACGTGAACGCGACGGCGAGGAGCGCGGCCGCCGCCCGACCCCATCCCCCCTCCGCGCGCGACGCGGAGACCGCCGCCACGGCACCCACTGCCACCAACGCCGATGCGTTCAGCCCCGACCGGAGGCGCCCGGACATCGAGCTGAGCCGGTCAACGAGACGGGCGCCGTCCTCGGGGGCCTTCGATCCGGCCGCGACAAGCGGCGCCAACCCCCGCGCGAGACCGAAGGGCGCCATCACGAGGGCGCCCATGAGAGGCCTGCCGGTCGACGCGGCGCCGACGGTGACGACGACGAGCGTCCCGTGACCCAGGAACGTGAGGAACCCGACTCCGAGGCCCGCGCCGTAGAGGAACGAAGCGAGTGGACGACCGAAGTAGGTGCGCCACCAATCGGGCACCTGACGCCGAAGCTGCGGAACGGGGATCCGGACGCCCGTGAGCTCACGCACCACGTAGACCACGGCGACCCCCGCGAGGATCACGGCACCGGCTCTGCCCCACGGAGCGCCCAGGAGGGCGCCGGCGGCGGCGACCGCGGCCCCGAAGGCGGCCGCGGTCGCCGCCGCCCCCACCGCGTGGAGCGCCACGGCCCCGGCCCACCTCGTCCGCGTCCCGTACACGACGGGGCTGATGGTCTCCACCATCGAGAGCCCTCACGGCCCCCAGAGCGCGGACCAGCCTGCGATCGCCGCGGCGACCGCCAGCGCCGCAACCCCGACGTCGGTCAGCACGTCTTCGAGAGCTCCCGGTACGTGATGCAGAAGACCTTGAACCCCAAGGGGCAGTAGCCGCGCACGGCGTAGTCCCCGTTGATCCTGATGTTCGACCGGGAGCAGCAGTCCTGGATGTGACGCAGCCGGCCGGAGCAGCAGCGTGTCCAACCCCCGCCGTACCGCGTGTCGTTCGCGAATGGATAGACCTCGCGAACCGTCTGCTGGCACGTCTTCGATCGCTCTTGGGTGTCCGGGTTGCGGTAGAGCTTCCCTCGGTCGTCGACCGGATAGCCGTACGTCGGGTGGACGGGGAAGCCGTAGCGGTCGGTCCGCGACAGGGGAGAGAACGGGTGGGGACACGAGCCCGTCGTGTAGGTGTGGCCGCAGATGTGGTACGCCTCGGCGCGATCGGGTGCGAGCGCGGTGGCGACCAGAGAGCCCCCGGCCAGAGCCACGACGCCGCGACCGACCCTGCCGAGGAAGCCACGCCGGCTGGTGCGCTGCGCGAGTGCCCGCTGTGCGCGCTCCATGGTCGTCAGCTCGCCCATCGCTCGCTCTCCTCCCGCATCCGCCGTTGGGCCGTGTCCACCAGGCCCTCCATCTGCTCGAGGTTGTTCACGGTGCCTTTCGCCCGAACGATCCCGAGCTCGTCGAGCACCAGCAGGAACGGCGTGCCGGGGATCTCGAACGCGCGCTCCGCCTCAGGGTCGTGGACAACCTGCGGCACGAGGTCTCCCGCTCGGGCCGCAGCCGGTAGCGCCGGTGCCACCTCGCGGCAGACCATGCAGGTCGGCGAAGAGAACAGGACGAGACGCCGTTCCCCTGTGCCCCCGAGGATGAGCGCGGCCCCGTCGGCGTCACGTGCATCGACGGGTGGCATGGCCTCGCCGAGGGCGGGTCCCTCCGTGTCGATCTCCAGCGCGCCTCGCGGACCCATCCGGAGATGGAGCGTGCCCACCTGCCGTGCCAATGCGACCACGACGACGCACAGGACCACGAGGAGGACCCATTGGGCTACGAACGCCGCCGTCCACCATCCGCTCATCGCATCGTCCATGTCGGTTGCTTGCGTTCGTCCATGAATTGGATCAGCGGGCTCCCGTCATCGGTCAATCCGACCAGCGCGCGGAGCTCGCCCTCGGCGTCCAGCAGCCGCAGGATCGGGAATCCGTCCGCCGCGAGTCCCAGCCGGATGCGTACCCGCCCCGCGCGGTCGTATAACCCCAGCGTCGGCGAACCCTGATCCGCCAGGGTGTAGCGGTGCGTCACCTCGTCTCCTTCTACGTGTGCGCCGAGCGTGGGCGAGGCGTCCGAGGCCAGCCCGAACTTCGCGCGGATCTTGCCGTTGCGGTCCCCGAACGCGAGGCTGGCCGACCCGTCGGTGGACAGGCCGAGCGTCGCCCGGACCTTGCCGTTGTCATCGCCGATCGCGAGCCCTGCGGACCCGTCAGAGGACAAGCCGAATCGAGCGCGGACCTGGCCGTGAGGGTCGAGCATCGAGAAGAACGGGGAATCGTCGTTGGACAAGCCGATCCGCAGTCGAACCCGTCCCGCGGAATCCAGGACCTCGAACTCCTCGGCTCTGATGACACGCTTCTTCATCGGATGGTCGACCCCGGCATTGTCGGCGTCGCACTATCGTCGCCTGCGACGGCGCCCTACACAAGCAAGCACGAGACGAGCACGAGTGGAGGGGGTTCGCGGGGGCCCGGGAGGTGCCGGAAAGTGAGAAACCGCCGGAACCCGAGGGCTCCAGCGGCTTCTCAACACGAACGATACGGTGCCCCCGCTTCTCCCGTCAAGCCGGGTGGATGCTTTTGTCACTCTTTAGTCCGAAGGGTGGAGGGTCTCCCTGCGAGTCACACAGGCCTGCAACCGATCCGGGCGTGGCGCGACGCCGATCCCCGGACCCTTGGGGACGGCCATCGTCCCGTCGGGAGCCATCTCGAACGGCTCGGTCAGGTCTTCGTGGAAGTACCGCGCCGATGCGCTCGTGTCGCCGGGCAGGGTGAAGCCCGGCAAGCTCGCCAGCGCCAGGTTCAGCGCTCGGCCGATCCCGGTCTCCAGCATCCCGCCGCACCACACGGGGACACCACGCATGAGGCAGAGATCGTGGATCCTCTTCGCCTCGAGCACGCCCCCGACCCGCCCCTGCTTGATGTTCACGACCCGGCAGGCCTCGAGGTCGAGGGCGGCGGTCGCGTCGGCGGCCGATCGGATCGATTCGTCGAGGCAGAGGTCGGTGCGCAGGAGCGCCTGCAGCTCCGCGTGCCGGACGAGGTCCTCGTGGTGAAGTGGCTGCTCGATCATCAGGAGATCCGCGTCCTCCATCGATCGGAAGACGTCGACGTCGGCAGGGGCGTAGGCGGCGTTCGCGTCGACGGAGAGCAGGATGTCCGGATGCGCGCCGCGGACGGCCCGCACACGCTCGACGTCGGTCCCTGGCTGGATCTTGAGCTTGATGCGGCGGTAGCCCTGTTCCAGGTACTCGGCTACCTGGTCGAGGAGCACCTCGGTCGAGGACGCGATCCCGATGCTGACGCCGCACTCGACCCGGTCGCGCTCGGCGCCGAGCCAGGACGCCAGAGACGATCCGCTCGCCCGCAGCTCGGCATCGGCGAACGCATCCAGCAGCGCTGCCTTCGCCATCGGGTTGCCGCGGACCTCGGCGAAGGCCCGCTCCGCTCCCTCGACGTCCACGTCCCCCGCGCGGAACAGCGCGGGGGTGAGGAAGTCGCGGAGCACGATCCACGCTCCCTCGTTGAACTCCCCGCTGAAATCCGGCCGAGAGTCGGTGACGCACTCCCCCCAGCCCTCGGCGCCATCGGTCTCCACGCGGACCAGGACGCAACGCTTGTCATTGACCTCGCCGAAGCTCGTCCGGAAGGGTCGGACAAGCGGTAGCTCCGCCATGAGCAGCTCGACCGTCCGGACTCGGGTCACCGCGAGGCCTCCGGCACCAAAAGATATGCGGAACGGTCCCGATCGAAGGCGGCGGCGATCAGCCCAGTCGCGAAGCACGTCTCCAGCGCGTCGGCGGCGGCATCACGCCAGCGGGACGCGAGCTCAGCGTCCACCTGGCGAAGTGCCGCATGCTCGCGCGGCACCTCCACGACGCCACCCTCAGCGGCCGGCGCCGACCTCGGCACGGGGTCGAGGCGCATCGGGATCGCCCTCGGCCGCGAGCACGATGGGGAGCTTCTCCGGCACGGCCCGCGGAGCCGGAGCCGGGTCGAGATCCCATCTGACCACGAGGCGATCGGTGCGATCGCCTCGATTGATCTCATCCGACATCTCCCCGTAGAACGCGCGCCCGAACCGGTCGGCGACGGCACCCAGCTTCCCGAGGTTGAACCAGGCGTTCCGCGCCACGAGGGGGTCGAACGTCCAGCGGGCCACGTGGATGTCCTGATCGAGCGCCTGGGCTCGCTGGCCGAGCTTCAGCGCGTAGCCGACACCGCGGTGGCGCCGCTCCGGCAGCGCGGCGAGCATGTGCGAGTGCACGTGCAGTCCTCCCTCGTCCACTCCCGCCCAGCCGAGAACGAAACCGACGAGACGCTCGCCGTCGTAGGCCCCCAGCGGGACGTTGCCGCTATGCGCGAGCGCGACCATCACCTCTCGGGGGGGAAGCTGGAACGCACCCCACGTGGCGACCATGATCTCGATCGCGTCGTCGAACTGCTCGAGCGCGGAAAGGGGGCGAAGGTCGACGTTCGCCGCCACGGCCGCCACGCGGGCGAGGGCCCATGCAGGTCCGGGCTCGTCCACCGGCCGAGTGTAATAGCCGCGAAGACGCACCCCAGATGCGGGCGTTCGGAGGAGAAACGAAAAGGCCCGCCAGCAAGGCGGGCCTTCTGCTACGCAGGCGATGTTCGGGCTACCCGCCGGCCGGCGGCGGCAGCTCCTGCCATTCGACGTCGTCCAGGTCTTCGCCCCGGCGCCGCTTCATGAACTGGACGATGCCGGCGACGATCGCTCCGATGAAGGCGAGCTTCAGGAGCTTCCGGAAGAAACCGCCCTTCTTCTCCGCCTCTTCGATGTCGTGTCCCATCTGAACCAGCCTCCTATCGGGTGGGTGGGCCTGGCCGATGCAGTGGGCCTGGCCAACCGCGTGGGCCTGGATGGACTTGAACCATCGACCTCTTCCTTATCAGGGAAGCGCTCTAACCGAGCTGAGCTACAGGCCCGAGGGCCTCGAGCCCCTCGCCGCAGGGTAGTCAGGCCTCGGAAACCCTGTCAATCGAGAGGCCCTCAGTCGCGGCGGTCGGCGAGCGTGACCTCGACCCCGCCGACGATGTCGCTGATCAGGTTGTACATCACGGCCACGAAGACGTTGATGAACGACCAGACCGCGACCCCGACGCACCCTGCCAAGAACAACCAGGTGAAGAACGTCCCACTGTCGATCTCGATCGGTGGCGCCTTCCGTGTGCTGACCTGCCCCGTCGGTGACAGTCCCGCGTTGGACGGGAAGATCGTCCCGAGGAGCTGCTCCAACGAATCGATCACGCCGCTCGCGGACAGGATCGCCCAGATGATCGCGAGGGCCAGATAGATCACGAGGAACACGCAGAAGTAGAAGATCAGCGAGAACTTCAGGACCGAGACCGGACCGACCCGCCGGATCTCGACGCGCGTGCGACGCGCTCCACGCTTGGGGAGGCGCGTCTGGGCGGGCGCTCTGACGACCGTGGACGGCCACGGACCTTCTGCCGGCAGCGGCTCGAGCGGCGGCGCCATCGGCGCGCCGAGGTCTTCTTCTCCCGGGAACGGCTCCTGGTCGGGCAGGGGCTCGGGATCGAACCCAGACATCGGCTCGGGCTGTGTCGTGGAGTTCGGTTGCTGCATGGGTTCCTCGATCGTCTGTGGGACTGGGCCGCTAGCGTACGCCCGACCGCGGCCGAGCGGGGGGATGTTCACCCACTCCGGGAGCGTCACGCCGACCACATCCCACACACGCACGTGGCCGACGAGCAGGAGCGCCGCGAACGGCGGCGCGAGCACGCCGCCGATGAGGCTCACATCCTGCTGGAACAGCAGGGCGCCGGCTCCGATCACACAGCCGATCGACGCGAGCAGGAGGTCGATCAACTGTCGCGGGTAACGAGGCCGAAGCGCCACGACGACGTACGCGGCCGCCCCGAAGGCGACGACCTCGACCAGGAAGCCGAGCCCGATGTTGTTCATGGGAGTCCCGACATCATCGCAGTAACTCCCGGCGATGCCCTCGGGTTCCCGGCTCCGTCCTACTCGTCCATCTGCATGATCACGGGCGCGAGCGCGACGACGTGTGCGCCATCCTCCACGCGCATCGTTCGGACGCCCTGGCTGGATCGACCGACCCTGCGGATCTCCCCGGCCGGGACCCGGATGACCGTGCCGCTGGACGAGATCGCGAACAGGTCTTGCTCTTTGGAGCCGACGAACGCGCCGGCGAGCAGCCCCGTCTTCTTGGTGATCTGATGGCCGATCACGCCCTTCCCGCCCCGACCCTTCACCGGGTAGTCCTTGAGTGGCGAGCGCTTGCCGTAGCCTTGCTGCGAGACGCTGATCATCTCCTCGCCGTCCGAGGCCAGGCTCAGGGAGATCACCTCGTCGTCGTCGGCCAAGCGCATCCCGATCACACCCGCCGTGGAGCGCCCCATCGGTCGCACGAGCTGCTCCTTGAAGCGGATCGCTTGTCCCTTGCGGGAGACGAGGAAGACCTCGTCCTTGCCGTCGGTGAGCTTCACGTCGATCAGCTCGTCGCCCGGTTTCAGGTTGATCGCCGCGAGACCGGTGCGGGCCGACTCGTAGTCGGAGAGCGGCGTCTTCTTCACCATGCCCTTCTTCGTCGCGAACAGCAGGAAGCGCTTGGGGTCGTACTCCTTCAGGTGCAGGACGGCCGAGACGCGCTCGTCGCCGGCGATCGCGACCCCCGGGAGGTTGGCGGCGTACAGCCCGCGAGCCGTGCGCGAGGAGTCGGGCACCTCGTGCACCTTCACCCGGTAGACCTTGCCCTTGGTGCTGAAGAACAGGAGCCAGTTGTGCGTGGTCGTCGTGAAGACGTCGGCGACCACGTCCTCCTCTTTCAAGGTCGCCCCACGGACGCCCCTGCCGCCCCTGCCCTGGCGTCGGAACGTGTCGATCGGCACCCGCTTCACGTAGCCGGCCCGGCTGACGGTGATGACTACGTCCTCTTCGGCGATCAGGTCCTCGACGTCGAACGAGCCCTCGTCGGCCTTGATCTGGGTCCTGCGGGGATTCCCGTGCTTCTGCTTGATCTGGAGGATCTCGTCCTTGATCACGCCGCGGATCTTCTTCGGGTCCTTCAGGAGCGCCTTCAGGTACTTGATCTTCGCGAGCAGCTCCTTGTGCTCCTGCTCCAGCTCCGTGCGCGCGAGCTTGGTGAGCCGGCGGAGCGGCATGTCCAGGATGTGATTCGCCTGGATCTCCGAGAGCTTGAACGTCGACATCAGCTTGGTGCGCGCCTGCTCCGCGTCCTGCGAGCCGCGGATGACCTTGATGACCTCGTCCAGGTGATCGAGCGCGATCAGAAGGCCCTGGACGATGTGATCGCGTTCCTCGGCCTTGCGGAGGTCGTACGTGGTTCGCCGGGTGACGACGTCGATCTGGTGGTCGACGTAGTAGCCGATCATCTCCGCGAGGGTGAGCGTGCGGGGGACCCCGTCGACGAGCGCCAGCATGATCACGCCGAAGGACTCCTGGAGCTGGGTGTGCTTGTGGAGCTGATTCAGCACGACCTGGGGGTTGGCGCCGCGCTTCAGGTCGATCACGAGACGCATGCCGGCCCGCCCCGACGAGTGGTCCTTCAGGTCGGCGATGTCCTTGACCTTGCCGGACTTCACGAGATCGGCGATCTTCTCCGCCAGTCGCGCCTTGTTCACCTGGTACGGCAGCTCCGTGATGACGATGCGACCGCGGCCCCCCGATCCTTCCTCCACGGAGGCCACCGCGCGGATCTTGATCGACCCTCGCCCGGTCTCGTACGCGTCGCGGATGCCGTCGCGACCCATGATGACCGCGCCGGTCGGGAAGTCAGGTCCCTTGACGAACTTCATGAGGTCCTTCGGCGTGGCCTCGGGATGCTCCAGGTAGTGGACGACCGCGTCGACCACCTCGCCGAGGTTGTGCGGAGGGATGTTCGTCGCCATCCCGACGGCGATCCCGCCCGAGCCGTTGACCAACAGGTTGGGGAAACGCGACGGCAGGACGACGGGCTGCTGCTCGTAGCCGTCGTAGTTGGGCACGAAGTCGACGGTCTCCGCATCGATGTCCCGGAGGAGCTCCATCGCGATCGGCGCGAGGCGGGCCTCGGTGTAACGCGACGCCGCAGGTGGGTCGCCGTCCACGGACCCGAAGTTCCCGTGTGGGTCGATCAAAGGGTGGCGGAGGGAGAACTCCTGTGCCATCCGGACGAGAGCGTCGTAGATCGGCGCATCGCCGTGCGGGTGGTACTTGGCCATCACGCCGCCCACGACGTTGGCGGACTTCCGGTGGGGCCGATCGGGACGCAAACCCTGCTCGAGCATCGACCAGAGGATCCGGCGGTGGACCGGCTTCAGCCCGTCGCGCACCTCGGGCAGCGCTCGTCCGACGATGACGGACATCGCATAGTCGAGGTACGACCGCTGGATCTCTTCTTCGAGCTGGACGGGCTCGACACGGCCCGCGAACAATCCCTCCTGCGCCATCTGCTCCTTCCTCTCAGGGGACTACGCTCGCCTTGGCGGCTCGCTTCTTGGGTCCCCCGAATCCCCTTCTTCCTAGACGTCCAGGTTCTGGACGTACCTCGCGTTGGTCTCGATGAACTCCTTGCGGGACGGCACGTCCTCGCCCATCAAGATCGTGAAGAGGCGATCGGCCGCGGTCGCGTCCTCGAGCGTCACCTGCAGCAGCGTGCGCCGCTCCGGATCCATCGTGGTGTCCCAGAGTTGGTGCGCGTCCATCTCACCGAGACCCTTGAAGCGCTGCGGATCGAGCTTCTTCTCTCCGTTGCCGTTCTTCTTCCGGAACAGATCCCACTCGCGCTCCGTGTAGAAGTACTGCTCCGCCTTCCCGTTCTTCAGCAGGTAGAGCGGCGGCTGAGCCAGGTACATGTAGCCGGCGTCGATCAGCTGCGGCATGTTCCGGAAGAAGAACGTGAGCAGCAGCGTGCGGATGTGCGCGCCGTCCACGTCCGCGTCGGCCATGAGGACGATGCGGTGGTACCGCGCTTTGTCGAGCTCGAACTCGTCGCCGATGCCGGTGCCGATCGCGGTGATCAACGCCTGGATCTCGATGTTCTCGAGGATCTTGTGGAGCCTCGCCTTCTCCACGTTCAGGATCTTCCCTCTGATCGGCAGGATCGCCTGGGTCGCGGGATCGCGCGCCTGCTTGGCGCTGCCGCCCGCGGAGTCGCCCTCGACGATGTAGAGCTCGCACGAGGCGGGATCGCTCAGCTGGCAGTCGGCGAGCTTGCCGGGCAGCGACCCACCTTCGAGGAACGACTTGCGGCGCGTCAGGTCGCGCGCCTGCTTCGCCGCCATCCTCGCCTTCGCGGCCGCCAGCGTCTTCTGGACGATCCGCCGCGCCTCGGTCGGGTGCTCCTCGAGCCACTCGGCCAATTGCGCATTGACCGTCGTCTCCACGAACGAACGCATCGTGGCGTTCCCGAGCTTCGTCTTGGTCTGGCCCTCGAACTGCGGGTTGCGGAGCTTGACGGACAAGATGGCGACGAGGCCTTCGCGCACGTCCTCGCCGATCAGGTTGTCCTCCTTCTCCTTGAGGAGTCCCTTGGAGCGCGCGTAGCGGTTCAGCACGTTGGTCAGCGACTTCTTGAGCCCCTCCTCGTGCATACCGCCCTCGTGCGTGTTGATCGTGTTGGCGAACGAGTAGACGGACTCCGAGTAGCCCTGGGTCCACTGCAGCGCGAGCTCGACCTCGGCGTCCTCGGCCTTGTCGCCGATGGCGACGACCCGCGTGATCGCATCCTTGCCGGTGGCGAGATGCTTCACGAAGTCGACGAGGCCGCCGTTGTACTTGAAGACGTCCTTGTGCACCGGCTTCTCTCGCTCGTCGACGAGCTGGATCTCGAGGCCCGCGTTCAGGAATGCCAGTTCGCGGAGTCTGTCCGTGAGCTCCGAGCGCTTGAACTCGATCTCCTCGGTGAAGATCTCGGCGTCGGGCCAGAAGCGGATCGCCGTGCCGGTCTTCTTGGAGGCCTTGCCCTTGATCAGCTTGGACGTGGAGCGTCCGCGCGCGTAGGCCTGGGTCCACGAGAAGCCGTCGCGCTGCACGTCGGCCGTCATCTTGGCCGAGAGCGCGTTCACGACGGACACACCCACGCCGTGGAGTCCGCCGGAGATGCTGTATCCCCCGCCGCCGAACTTCCCGCCGGCGTTCAGTGTCGTGAGCGCGACCTCGACGGCGGGACGACGGTCCTTCGCCTTGGGGATCGGCTTGACGGGGATCCCCGCGCCATCGTCTTGGACCGACACGCTGTTGTCGGTATGGATCGTGACGACGATCTTGGTCGCCCGGCCGGCCATCGCTTCGTCGACCGAGTTGTCGACGACCTCGTAAACGAGGTGATGCATGCCGCGTGAGCTGGTGGTGCCGATGTACATCCCCGGGCGGAGCCTGACGTGCTCGACGCCCTCGAGGACCTGGATGTCATGTGCGTCGTAGGTGTCCTTCTTCGCCTTCGCGGTGGCCAATCGTCCTCCTGTCGGTGCCCCGCGCAGGCCGCCCCACGCGTCGGAGCTGGGGGCGTGCGCGGGGCCGTCGCACGAACCCCTAGATTCTACCAATCAGGGGTGACGGAAACGGCGTTTCGAGGCGTGGAAATAGGCCGTCTACCTGCGGTTTCTTACGACGATCCGGACCGCGGTGATCTGGCCGCCGCCGAGTGCCTCATCGGCCCGCCGACGGATCTCTTCGTGGAGGAATCGGGCCTGCGCTCCCCACGGCCCGGAGGTCGCCGTGACGGTCAGTACACCCCCCTCGAGGGTGGCCGGGGCGGTCTCCGACGCCAGCCGCTCCCCCACCACGGAGGGCCAGGCGGCCGCCAGCTGGGCGACCGGCATGCCCCGCGCGAAGACCTGCTCGGCCATCAGGTTGTCGATCACATCGCCGAGCTCGACCGGCTCCGAGCTGGGATCGCCGCTGCGTCGCCGGAACCCTTTCGAATGCGGCATCGTCAGGTCCTGACTGTCACCGCGCCGGCCTCGACCTGCCAGACGGCGGACGAGGCCGACGGGACGTCGGCCTCGTCCGCGACGCTGATCACGACCTGCCCGCCGCGATCGGCGAGGCGTTGCGCGATGCGGTCGCGGCGGCTGGGGTCCAGGGCACTGAAGGGATCGTCGACGAGCAGGAGCGGTGGTTCCCCGGTCTCGGCGGCGACCGCCGCCGCGAGACCGAGGCGCAGGCACAGAGCCGCCGCCCACGTTTCTCCGTGGGACCCGAAGGCCCGTGCCCCGAGGTCCCGGACCGCGAGCGTGAGGTCGTCGCGGTGCGGGCCGACGAGCGACGTCCTGCGGACGAGCTCGTCGGCCCGCCGAGCGGCCAGTTGCTCACGGAACGCCTCGTCGGCGGATCCCGCCCCCGTCACGTTGGGCGCATACGTCACTAGGAGTTCGTAGCCGCTCAACTCCTGGAATTCGGAGGAGGCGCCGATGGCGAGACGCGCGACCGCCTCGTCGCGCGCCTCCATCACCGGCACGCCGGTGCGCACGAGCTCCTCATCCCACGCATCCATCCCCGCCGGTCCCCCGCGGCCGCCCTCCCACTCCTTCAGGAGCCGATTCCGCTGGCGGAGCGCCCGCTCGTACGCCGACGCGATGCCGTCTTTCAAGGGCCAGAGCGCGACGACGGCTTCATCCATCAGGTCGCGCCGCTTGGAGGGATCACCGATCACGACCGGCAGGTCGAACGGGCCGAAGAGCACCGCCCGCACCTGCCGGCGGAGCTCTCGTTTCCGCCTGATCGGGCTCTTGTTCAACTTCACTCGGCTCGCACCCTTCCGCGGGATCTCCACCTCGACGAGGGCTCGCCCTTCCCTCCCCTCGAACTCGCCCCTGGCGTACCCGACGTCGGCACCCTCACGGACCAACGGCGCGTTGCTCGACGTCCTCGGAGAACGGAGCGAATACAGGAAGAACATCCCCTCGAGCAGATTGGTCTTCCCCTCCCCGTTGGGCCCGACCACGACCACGAGGCCCTCGGGGATTTGTTCCACGGCGGTCCGCCGATGGTTCCGGAAGTCCCGGAGCTCGAGCCACTCCAGGTGCATCCCAGCTCGCGCTCGACCGCGCGCGTCAGCCGACCGCGGCGGGGAGCCGGACCGGCATCACCAGGTAGGTGAGCTCGTCGCCGTCGCCGCGGATGACGCCGGGCTTCAGCCCGTCACGGACGTCGATCCGGACGCTCTCCCCCGTGGCTGCGGTGAGGCCGTCGACCAGGTACTGCGGATTGAACGCGGCGGTCAGATCCTCGCCTTCGTACCGGGCCTCGACCGTTTCGACCGCTTGTCCGAGATCGGGGCTCGAGGACGAGAGCTTCACGCCGAGGGCGTTGAACTCCACGCGCACGGGCGTGGTGTCGCGCGCCAGCAACCCGACGCGGCGGACGGCCTCCAGGAACTGTTGCCGCGAGATGGTGAGGCGGCTCTCGTAGGTCTCCGGCAAGAGTTGCCGGTAGTTGGGGAACTCGCCCTCGATCAGCCGCGACGTCAGGGTCAGCGAGCCGACGCGGAACGCGATCTGTGACCCGTTGGTCGAGGCCTGGACCTCCGCCTTCTGATCGACCGCGGCCCGTCCGGCCTCGGACAACGCGCGCTCCGGGACGATCGCCTTGGCCTCACCGTCGGCCGTCGCGACGAGATCCCGCACGGCGAGCCGGTAGGAATCGGTGGCAACCAGAACGACGCCCTCTCGGTTGATCTCCAGCAGGATCCCCGTGAGGACCGGGCGAGCCTCGTCTCGAGAGGCCGCCCGGGCGACCTGCGTCACGGCTTCGGCGAACGCGGCCGGGTCCACCGAGATCGCCGTCCCCGACGGCTCCTGCACGCCGGGGAAATCATCGGCGGGGAGGAGTCGGAGCGCTCCTTCATAGGCGGCGCAACGGATATGGGCCTGCGACTTGTCCGTCTCGAAGTCGACCGGCGCCTCCGAGAGGGACTTCACCGTATCGGCGAGGAGCCGAGCCGGTACCAGCGCGACGCCTGCCTCCTGCACCTGCACGCTGATCGTGAGTCTGGCCGAGACCTCCAGGTCGGTGGTGGTGAGCGTCAGCGTGCCGTCTTCCGACGCGTCCAGCAACACACCCGTGAGCGCGGGGATGCCGGGGCGTGAGGACACACCGCGTTGGACGGTTTGCAGCGCCTCCGACAGGTCGTCGCGGTCGCACCGGAACTTCATCGTCAACCTCCTGATGCTTTTAGGGTCTTTTTAGAAGAGAAGCAGTAGTAGGGGCGGTGGAAATGTGCACGAGTGGCCGGTCTGCCCAGCGTAGCGGCCAGGGCCGACATGTGGACGGACGGTGGAAGGTCTTTGTCGCTCCGAGCGAGAGCCCCTGGAGCGTGCGATCCGGGGCCGGTCCGCGCCACGATATCCACCGGCCTCACACCACCCCGCGGACACGGCCGCGGATGATCCGCGTCAGATCTTGGACCTGCCGGAAGGTGTCGTCGCGAGACCGCATCTCGTCCTCGACCTTCTTGATGCCGTGGAGGGCCGTGGTGTGGTCACGACCACCGAAGATCTCGCCGATCTTCACCAGGGAGAGGCCCGTGCACTCCCGCATCAGGTACATGGCGATGTGCCTGGCCTGGGTGAGCGGCCGGGAGCGGGACTTGGACACCAGATCACCGGTCGACAGATGGAAGTACGTCGCGGTCTCCTCGAGGATCAGCGGGGGCGGGATCTCGTGCTCCGTTTGAGGGATCAGATCCTGGAGCGCCCGCTCCGCGAGCTCGATGTCGATCGGCTGCCGCGTGAGCTCCGACCAGGCGACGACCCTCACCAGCGCACCCTCGAGCTCACGGACCGACTGGTCGAACTTGGACGCCACGAACTCGATCACCTCGGGCACGACCGCCGGGATGTTCTCGCGCTCCGCCTTCAGCTGGAGGATCGCGATCCGGGTCTCGAGGTCCGGCGGCTGGACGTCGACGCAGAGCCCCCATCGGAAACGGCTCACGAGCCGCTCCTCCAGTCCCGAGAGCTCGTGCGGCGGCCGGTCCGACGCGATGACGATCTGACGGCCGGCGCCGTGGAGGTGATTGAACGTGTGGAAGAACTCGGTCTGCGTCTCCTCGCGTTTGGCGAGGAACTGGATGTCGTCCACGAGCAGGATGTCGACCTCGCGGTACTTGTGACGGAACGCGTCGCCCTGTCGCTCGCGGACCGCCTTGATGAACTCGGTCACGAACTGCTCCGACGTGACGTACTTGATGCGGGTGTCGGGCATCAGACGCCAGATGTGGTGACCGATCGCGAGGAGCAGGTGGGTCTTGCCCAGCCCCGTGCCGCCGTAGATGAAGAGCGGGTTGTACGCCGTCGAGAGCGGCGCCTCCGCGACCGCCATGGCGGCCGCGTGCGCGAACCTGCTGGACGGACCCGGCACGAACGCGTCGAACGTGTAGTTGGGGAACGGGAGGCCGGGCGCGCCGAGGGGTCTCCCCGAGACGGGCGCGGGAGCTGGCGGTGCGCCGATCGCCGCGTAGGCCGCCGGCGGCACCGAGGTGAGATCGACGAGTGGCCCCTCTTCGTGGCGGATCGCCTCGTCCACCTCCATCTCGATCTTCACTGGTCGCCCGAACGCCTCTTCGGCCGCCTCCTCGATGAGCCCAAGGTGATTGTGCTGCAAACGCTCTCGTACGAACTGGCTGGGAACGGCGAGCGACAGGACCTCTTCGCGCAGGCCGATCGGCCGTACGTCGGTGAACCACATCAGGAACGTGGTCTCAGGCAGCTCGGTTCGAGCTCGGTCCAAGACGACCGACCACGTCCGTCGAGCTTCCTGATCGGGCAACGCGACGGCCATCTGAGATTCCACAGAACCTTTCCACACCGGTGGATAACCCACATCCGGGGAGGCATCGGGGTCGGAGGTCGCCGGGGGCCCCATCACCCCGGGGAAGTGCGGGCGGACTATAGCACCGGGTTTTTCCACAACGCGAGGCACTGCTGCCCTCTTGACGCACTTTCTCTTGTCAACCCCTCCATCCTGGGATGTTTCCGTATACTTCCCTCTTCGGCCGGCGGGCAGCCGGCCTTCCTTTCGTAAGGGATCTGACGATGGCCAAGGGGAAGCGCACGTACCAGCCGAACACCCGCCGCCGGGCGAAGACCCACGGCTTCCGTCTCCGGATGCGAACGCGAGCCGGACGGGCGATCCTTGCCGCGAGGCGGCGCAAGGGCCGCAGCCGTCTCAGCGTCTCCGGCTGAGCGAGACGGTGCGCACCGCGGCGATCCGGAGGGTCTTCCGTGACGGCACGCCGGTGCACGGGAAACGGGTCGTCCTGTTCACCGCACCCGGCTCAGGGGGTCTCGCGCTGATCGCCGGCAAGAAGGTCGGCGGTGCCGTGGAGCGGAACCGAGCCCGACGGGTCCTTCGGGCGGCGCTCCGCGACGTCGCCCCGCACGGGGTCGAGGGACGCGACATCGTCCTGGTGGCACGCGAGGCCATACGAGATGCCCGAACCCCAGATCTGATCGGGGAGATGACCGAGCTGCTCACGCGTGCGGAGGTTCGTTCATGAGGCCGGTCCGACGGCTCCTGTGGGATGCGGGCGTCCCTGCGCGACTGCTCCTGCTCGGTGCGATCTCGTTGTACCAACGCACGTTGTCCGGCTGGTTGGGCGGGCAGTGCCGGTTCTCCCCCACCTGCTCCCACTACGCTGCGGACGCGATCCGGATCCACGGAGCCGTGCGGGGAACCCTGCTGGCGGGCGCGCGTGTCCTGCGCTGCAACCCTTTCGGGAGAGGCGGCCTCGACCCCGTGCCGCCCAAGCCGTCGTATGATGATGCCATACATAACCCCGCACTGAGCGAGCACCATGCTGGCTGAGATCGGTCCGTTTCAGGCCCTCCTCGATGCGATCGGGTGGCTGCTCGCCTGGCTCTACGACCTGACGGGGAACTTCGGCTTCGCGATCATCATCCTGACGATCGTCTTCCGGATCGTGCTGCTGCCACTCGGGATCAAGCAGATCAAGTCGATGCAGGCCATGCAGGCCCTGCAACCGAAGATCAAGGAGATCCAGAAGAAGTACAAGGGCAACAAGCAGAAGGTCCAAGAGCAGACGATGAAGCTCTATCAGGAGTACGGGGTGAATCCGCTGGGTGGGTGCTTGCCGCTCCTCCTGCAGTTCCCGATCCTCATCGCGATGTACTCGGTCATCCGCGCCCCGGTCCCCCTCCCCGCCGACCCCGGCGCTCCGGGCGTCGTGCAGTACAAGGACAACCACCTCCCGGAGGATTCTCAGCTCTTCGTCGACATCACCCAGCACGAGGGCCGAGGACAGCACTTCCTCTTCTTGAACCTCCAGTGTTCTCCACAGCAAGCCGGCAAGACCGTCCCGGTGCTGAACACGGAGCGGAAGGAGACCGCCGATTCGCTCAACTGCGGGGATTCGACACCGGATCGGATCCCCTACTACCTCATCCTCGCGCTGATGATCGGGACGACCTACTACTCGAGCCGCCAGACCCAGAAAGCGACCCCGGCCTCGGCCCAGAATCCGCAGACGCAGATCATCACCAAGGTCATGCCCGTGATGTTCGGCATCTTCGGCTTCGGGTTCCCGACCGGCCTGATCCTGTATTGGACCGTGTCCAACCTCTTCCAGATCGGACAGCAGGGGGTCATGCTCCGGCTGGGCCACATCGGGCCCGAGGCGATGAACCGCCGGCTCACGGAAGTGCAGTCGAAAGCTTCGACCAAGTCGGACAAGCCGAGAGGTGGCTTCATGGGCAGGATGATGGAGCGAGCCGAGCAGGAGCGGAAGCGGCGCCAGGGTGAGGAGACGACCCTGAAGAAGCCCCCACCGCGCGCTCCAGGCACCGGGAAGGGCAGCGCGGGGAAAGGTGGCGGCGGGAAGGGAACGAGAGGTGGTTCGGGCCGACCCAAGGGCTCTGGGCCGAACCGTCCGAAGCGGCCCGGGAGGTAGGGATGGAAGACGAACCGGACGTAACCACGCGGGAGCCGGAAGACCAGGTCTCTGACCCCATGGATGGTGCCGACCTCGAGGAGCAGGCGGACGCCGTCGCGGACTTCGTCGAGGAGCTCCTGGAACGTATGGGGATCGATGCGATCGCCGAACCCGTCACGCACCGAGGACACGTCTATGTCGATATCGTCGATGGGCCCGAGGACGACATGGCGTTGCTGATCGGCCGCCACGGGCAGACGCTGGACGCCATCCAGGAACTCGCCCGCACCTCGGTTGGGAGGCGGCTCGACGATCGGATCCGGGTCCTCGTCGATGTGGGGGACTACCGGAAGCGCCAGGAGGAACGACTGGTCGAGCATGCTCGAGACGTCGCCGAGCGGGTGCGGGCCACCGGCACCGAGGAGCGGTTCGATCCGATGAACTCCTACGAACGGAAGCTGATTCACGATGTCGTGGCCGAGTTCGAAGGATTGGAAAGCTCTTCCGAGGGTGTCGATCCCGATAGGTTCGTGGTGGTGCGAGCTCTCTAGAGCCTCCCGAAATCGCACAGCTCCCAGAAGGGCCGTGTTTCACGTGAAACATGAGGGTTGGACCCAGCAGAACCTTTCGCCTGCGCAGGTGGCGACCTTCAAGCACTACGAGGAGCTCCTCCTGAGTCAGGCCGTCCCCCGAGGCATCGTGTCGGCCTCCGACAGCGCCCACCTGCGCACCCGGCACATCCTGGACAGCCTCAGGGCGGTCCCGCACATCCCGCCCGACGCCGAACGGATCGTCGATCTGGGATCAGGAGCCGGATTCCCCGGGCTCCCCGTGGCCGTAGCGCTACCGGAGCTGCAAGTGACCCTCAGCGAGCCCAGGCAGGCCCGAGCAGCCTTCCTCGAGTTGGCCCTCGAGAAGCTCCATCTCCCGAACGCCCACGTCTTCCCTGGACCCGCCGAAGAGCTCAGCCCTGGATTCGATCTGTGTCTCGCGAGGGGCTTCGGGGATGCATCGCGCACATGGGGCGTTGCCCGCGACCTCCTCGGGCCTGGGGGAGCTTTGATCTACTGGGCCGGCCGGAGCTTCTCGGTAGAAGATGTGCCTGAGGACGCCCAGGTCACGGCGACGGGCGAAGCAACCCTTGAAAGCGGCGGACCCATCGTTATCATGACCCGACAGTGAGCAAGGCCTCCGCCAGCACGTCCAAGCCCCAGGCGCCTTCCACCCGCCATGCGCCAGCCCCTGCCAAGTCGAAACGCCCGTCGCGGAAGGAGTCCCCCGTGGTCCCCGAGTTCCCGGGCCGTGCGAGGATCATCGCGATCGCGAACCAGAAGGGCGGGGTTGGGAAGAGCACGACCGCGGTCAGCCTGGGGGCGGCGCTCGCGGACATAGGTTACCGCGTGCTGGTCGCCGACCTTGACCCACAGGGCAACGCATCGACGGGGATGGGCATCCGTCACGATGCCCGTGAGATCAGCGTGTATGACGTCGTGGTCTCAGAAGCCGATATCCATCGGGCGATCGTTCCGACCCCTGTTGACCGTCTCCATGCGGTGCCCGCCACAATCGACCTCGCTGGCGCCGAGATCGAGCTGGTGTCTCAGTTCTCTCGCGAGACGAGACTCAAGAAGGCGCTGGAGCCGGTCTCGGACGGCGTGTATGACTTCATCCTCCTCGACTGCCCTCCATCCTTGGGCCTCCTCACCATCAACGCGCTCACCGCGGCGGAGGAGCTGATCGTCCCGATCCAGTGTGAGTACTACGCCCTCGAGGGACTGGGGCAGCTCCTCCGAAACGTCTCTCTCGTCCAACAGAACATCAACTCCGGCCTCAGGCTCTCGGGCATCGTGATGACGATGTTCGATCCCCGGACCAAGCTCTCCGAGCAGGTGGTCCAAGAGGTGCAGCGCTACTTCGGGGACCTCGTTTACGGCGTCATCATCCCGAGGACGGTCCGGCTGTCAGAGGCTCCCGGCTTCGGACAGCCGATCACCGTGTACGACCCCAAGTCCAAAGGTGCGGAGGCGTATCGCCAGCTCGCCCAGGAGGTCGCGCTCCGCCCACCGCCCGACGCGCCCATGCCACTGTTCGAAGACATGCCGATCGCCGTGATGACTCCGGTCGACGAGGTTGTGACCGTGGACGAGGTGGGCGCCGCGAAACAGAACGACAGTGCGCAACCCTCCGGTGAGCCGGATATGACATCCGGATCGGAGCCGGAGGCCGAACCGGCCGAACCGGCCTCGGCACCTGGATCCATGGAAGCGACCCGGACACCGGTCGAGGCGGTACCGCCCGAACCGGTCGAGCAGGTGTCTCAGGCCGAACCGGTCGAGCAGGCGTCTCAGGCCTCTTCGGCGCCGGCGCCGCCGCAGGAGGCCAACCCACAAGCTTCGGATGAGGATCTGTGGGAGGAGCCTCCACCCGAACCCGAGCCCCGGGTCAAGCGGCCCTCGAGCCCCGCCGCTCCCGGTGAGTTGCCCCGCCGGAGGGTGGTGGTGATCGACGAGAACCGCGATCTCGACATCGATGCCGCGCGCGAGGAGCCACCTCCACCGCCGGGCTCGAACGAGCAGCCGGATGGGATGGCGGACATCGGGGCGACACTCGATGACGAGCCGGGGCGGAAGCGCCGTTGGCGGATGTTCCGGAAGGGAGGCGATTGATGTCGAAGCGAGGCGGTCTGGGAAGAGGGCTCTCGGCGCTGATCCCTGGTGCTCCTGAAGCTGGAGAGGCGAGCACGGGACTCCTTGAGGTTCCTGCCAACGCGATCGCTCCCAACCCGAAGCAGCCGAGGAGCCGGTTCGATGACGAGACGCTGGCCGAACTGGCCGCGTCGATCCGGGAGGTCGGGATCCTGCAGCCCATCGTCGTGCGCCGGACCAGCCAGGGCTACGAAGTCGTCACGGGGGAGCGGCGACTCCGTGCCGCGAAGCTCGCCGGCCTCGCGACGGTGCCGGTCGTCCTGAGGGATTCGGATGACTCGAACCTGTTGCGGGAAGCCCTCATCGAGAACATCCACCGAGAGGACCTCAACCCTATCGAGCTGGGGGAGGCCTTCCGACAGCTGCTGGACGAGCTGGGACTGAAACAGGAGGAGCTCGCCGACCGCGTGGGCGTGTCGCGTTCCCACATCGCCAACACGATCCGACTGCTGGCGCTCCCGTTCGAGGTGCAGCAGCTCCTGACCGACGAGAAGATCTCCGCAGGCCATGCCCGGGCTCTCCTGGCCCTTGCCGATTCCGACGCCATCACGTCGCTCTCACTCAGGGTCGCGGCCGAGGAGCTCTCGGTCCGAGAGACCGAAGAGATCGTGCGAAGGTTCATCGAGGGGCCGGCCGAGCCGCCCCCGAAGAAGAAGACAGCTCAATCGGAACCGACAGAATCGGACCTGGCCGAAGTCGAGGAGATCTTGTCGGAGCAGCTGGCGACCCGGGTCGTGATCCGGATGGGGCGCAAGCGCGGCCAGGTCGTGATCGACTTCGGATCCGCGGACGATCTCGAGCGGATCGTGTCGGAGATCGTCGGTTCCGGCCCGGGGCTGGCCCCTGATTGAGTGACACCATCACACAGTGACCCTGGCGTCGACCGACGCCGGGCATCATCAGGTCGAGTTCGGATTCGGGTCACCCGATCGAGCCGGGAGGTGGGGGCGGTAGCCGAACCGGATCCGCCTGAGGTGACGCCTCACCGCTCCTGCTGCCCGACTCGGGTCGTCCGACCACCAGGTAGATGAGGGCGCCGACCACGTGGGTGAGCGCGATCACGAGCACCCACACGAGCTTGGTGCCGGCCTTGAACATGGAATCGTCAGGTACCTTGACCACATCCACGATCGCCCAGATCCAGAAGGCGGATGCCGCGAGTCCGACGATGAGGATGATGACGACGACGAGTGCGTCCCATGCCATGGTCGACCCCATTCGGTGGAGCGTCCCCGGATAGCCTAGTGGCGATGACTGAGCCGAGGTCGTATCCGACCGAGCAGGAGCGAGCCGTCCGAGCCTCGCTCCTCGGAGCGATGCTCGGCTTGTTGCTGGCGCTGCTCGCGGGTGGCCGACGTAGGAGCTAACCGGAGAAGTAGCGGCCTACCCCGGCTGCCACCGCTCGGGCGATCCGTGACGGGAGCCCCGGATCACCGAGCATCTCTTGCTCCTGCGCCCCGACTCCCGTCAACGGCTCCACCTGAACGGCCGGCATCCGGGTCTCGCGGAGCGGCGCGATCGTGAGGGGCCTGAGCCTGCCGGAGAGTCCGAGCTCGGCTTCAAGTTCCTCCAAGATAAGTTGGGCCAGAACCAATCCAGACGGAGAGTGGGTCGTCCGGCTGCCGAAGTAGGAACACACCGGACCGCCATCTCCCTCATCGTCCCGCGTTGCCATCTCGACCGTGATCGACGCGGCTGCGCCGGCCTCGTTGGCCAGGCGGGCCCGGTCCGACGGCGCGGCCGCGTCGTCACCGGTCACGAGAAGCCGGGCGTCGGCACCGACCGCTTGGAGCGCGGCGACGAGCGCCAGCGCGGAGCGACGGTTCACATCGCTGCCTTCGTCCCGGCCGTCGCCCACGTCGACCGCGATCACGCGACCTTCGATCGGTCCTCGAGATGCCTGCAGCTCCTCGCGTTCACGGACGAGCGCTCGCGAGGGGACCGCTTCGAGTGGACGCATCCGACGGAGGACGGAGAGCGTGTGCGGCCCGACGATCCCGTCCGGTTCGTCGCCCACGTTCCGTTGGAACAGTCGGAGCGCGGCGTCGGTGCGGGGACCGTAGAACCCGTCCTCCTTCCCGCTGTCGAAGCCCAGGGCGTTCAACATCCGCTGGAGCTCTCGCACGTCGTCGCCGCGGAACATGGGAGCGCGGTGATACAGCGTGCGATCGCCGAGCTGCCATCCGGCCTCGACGAGCTGCTCCCACGTGTCGGGTCCGACGAGGCCATCCACCCGGAGGTGACGCTCTCGTTGGAACCAGCGGACGGCCGCCTCCGTCGAGGGGCCGAACGTCCCGTCGCATTCGACGCCGTCGACGTCGGCACCGAGCGAAAGCAGCCTCGATTGGATGTCCGTGATCTCCGGACCTCGATCGCCCATGTGGTAGATGCGCATCGGTCGGAGTCTGCGTGGACGCACAACGCGACGGCAACCGCCGTGAGCGCCCCGTGTGGGGGAGTTCTCCTACGCCAGATGCGGGTCGAGGTCGCGAAGGATGGCGTCCTTGGGTCGCGCGCCGGTGACCCTGACGACCTCCTTGCCTGCCTTGAACAGGATCAGGGAGGGGATCGACATCACACCGTATGTCCGCGTGGAGTCGGGGTTGTCGTCGATGTTCAGCTTCGCGACCTTCAGATCGACGCCCTTCTCCTGGCCGATCTCTTCGACGACCGGAGAGACCATGTGGCAGGGCACGCACCACTCGGCCCAGAAATCCACGAGGACCGGCGTCTCCGAGTCCAGCACGCTGGTTTGGAACTCCGTGTCGGTCACATCTCCGATGTTGGCCATCTCATTCTCCTCTCGGGTCCGCCGGCGTGATCCCGGCGGTCTACGTGCTGCCATGAACGTGCGATGGCTGCGGCGATCCCCTGGTCTCAGCTGGCGGCGTGCGCCTCGGCCTCGAGAAGCTTCTCCGCGTCCATCGCACCCTTGCACCCTTGTCCTGCAGCGGTCACCGCTTGACGATAGATCCGGTCGGTGACATCGCCCGCCGCGAACACGCCCTCACGAGAGGTGTGCGTCCGCGGTTCCGCGACGACGATGTACCCGTCGGGATCGAGGTCCAACCAGTCGTGGAAGAGCTCCGTGTTCGGGGTGTGGCCGATCGCGACGAAGACGCCGTCGGTCCGGAACTCCCGCGTCTCACCGCTGACGGTGTCGCGCAGGTGCACGCCCGTCACCGCGTCGTCGCCGAGAACCTCCACGATCTCCGTGTTCCAGATCACCTCGATCTTCGGGTTGGCCAGGGCTCGCTCCTGCATGATCTTCGATGCCCGGAACTCGTCCCGCCGGTGCACGATCGTCACCTTGGAGGCGAATTTCGTCAGGAACGTCGCCTCCTCCATCGCAGAGTCGCCGCCGCCCACCACGACGAGCTCGCGGTCGCGGAAGAAGAATCCGTCGCACGTCGCACACGCGGAGACTCCCCGGCCGCGGAGCTTCTCCTCGCCCGGCACCTCGAGCCACCTGGCCGTCGCGCCCGTCGCGATCACGATCGTGCGGGCTCGCCACTCCTGGTCTCCGGCCCAGACGCCGAATGGCCGAGACGAGAAGTCGACCCTGGTCACATGGACCGAGAGGATCTCGGCCCCGAAGCGAGCCGCCTGCTTCTCCATCTGATCCATCAGCTCCGGACCAAGGATGCCGTCGGCGAAGCCCGGGTAGTTCTCGACGTCGGTGGTGAGCATCAGCTGGCCACCGGCCTCGAGGCCTTTCAGCACGAGAGGTTCGAGATTGGCTCGCGCCGCGTACAGCGCGGCGGTGAACCCTGCAGGGCCGGAGCCGAGCACGATCATGTTTCGGATGTCGGCTGGGTCTTCGGTGCTCATGCGTCTCAATCCTCCCACAGGACCTGAACGCTGAGCCTGAGCCGGTTCCTTCCCCTTTCGACCCGACCGACCGGGTCCGCCGACCGGCGCTGGAGCCTCGTTCGCCGCTCTAGATGCGCGCGGACGCGAAGGACAGGACGCTGCAATCGTCCTTGGCGGCCACCCACACCGCTGCGGTGTCGGCGGGCTCGTTCGCCCCGGGGCCCTCGAGGTAGACCGCGATATAGGCGTCACGTCCCTCGAACTTGGCGAGGATCAACCGAGTCAGGTGACCGACCGGTTGCTCGTCGAAGGCTCGACGGACGCATCGGGCGGCGGCGGGGTCGGCTCTCGTGGTCTCGGGCGCGTCGGCTTCGACCAGTGCGGCCGGATCTGCGCCGCCGGCGCGAGCGAGCTGCTCGAGCTCGGTGGCGTCGTAGTTCACATCCTGGACTTCCACCTGGTCGGGGGAGGAGGCGTCCTCGGCCTGCGCGCCTGCAGCCATCGTTTCCCGAGAGTCAGTGGCGGCGCGCTCGTTCCCCCCGCCGCCCACGTTAGGAAGGGCGATCGCGATGGCGACGACCACGGCGGCCGCCGCGGCCACCCCCGCCCACCGATACCAGCCCGGAACCCGGCCGGGAGTCCCCTGGCGGCCACCAGCCGCTGCGACGAGGACGCGCCCGTGCAGACCCAACGGCGGGGTGACCTGCGGGAGCGACCGAGCGGCGTCCCGGCCCGCGCGCCCGTGGGCGACATCGTCGCGGCACGCGGGACAGACATCCAGATGTGCTTGAACCTGGGCGAGGTCGCCCTCGTCCAGGGTGCCGTCCACGAGGTCGGCGAGCAGCTCGTAGGGATGATTCATGCCTCTTCCTCTGACGCCGGTGACGCAACCGAGGGTTCCCCTCGGGACGCTCCCAGCGCCCGCCCGAGCGCCGCTCGGCCTCGGAAGACCCTCGATTTCACGGTTCCGACCGGGATCTCCAGCACGCGTGAGATCTCGTCGTACGGAAGATCCTGCACGTCTGCCATCACGAGGACCACGCGGAACTCCTCGGGGACCTCCATGAGCGCACGCGAGACATCGACGGAGAACACCACCTGGTCCGCGTGATCCGGGGAGGGGAGGGACGTCTCGGCTCTCTCGTCGTCTTCGTCCCTCACGATCTGGAGGAGCGGCCGCCGGCGCTTCCCCCGCAGGGTGTCGTAGCAAGCATTGACCGTGACGCGATGCAGCCAGGTCGTGAACGCGGAGTCGCCCCGGAAGGTGTTGAGCTTCCGGAGCACCGCCAGGAACGTCTCCTGCGACGCATCGGCTGCCTCATCGGGGTCCCCGAGGATCCGCAGGCACAGGTTGTAGACACGAGCGCTATGACGTTGGACGAGAACCTCGAAGGCGTCGGCGCTTCCGTCCTGGAAACGCCGGACGAGCTGCGCGTCCGTGTCGGAGGCATCCACCGTTTCGAACGCTACAGGGAGGGTGGCCCGGCGGTCTCCGTCACGACGACGACGGCGAACTTCTCCGTCCAGGGGATGCGGTGCGCCACCAAGGTGTTCGCCTTCTTCCTGATCTTCACCGTGACCAGACCGGTCGGCCGTTCGACGCTGCAGCCTCCGCGCGCCAACCGTGCGGCGGCTTCCTCTCTCGTCAGGACTTGGGCGACCCGCTCACAGGTGTCGCGAACATCACGACCCCGCTTGTAGACGAGGGCACCCTCGCTGGCCGCCGCCGCGCCCACGTCCGAGAGCTTGTAGGTCGTGAATGCGATCGAGGCGGCGTCGATCGCGGCGACCGCGAGGAGCGCGAGGACGAGCAGCCACACCACGATCATCTTCCCGACCAGTCCGGTCTCGTCACGCATGTTCACCCGCGGAATCTCCTGACGACGGCTTGCCTCAGGTCATCGACCTCTCCGACTCGCAGGATAAGTGCCGTGATGAGGAACACCAGCACCCCGACGACGATGGCCACCCCGACGTGTGCTGCTTGCACCAACACGTTGGCATCCGGCGGCACCTCCCACGCGTGGATCACAGCGAAGGCCGCCGCCGCGGAGGTCATCGCTCCGATCGACGCCCTGGCGGCCGTGCGGGCGATGTGAGCACCGTCGATCGATCCGAGGCGCCTGCGGAGCAAGAGGAGGAGCACGGTCGCTCCCACGACGTAGGAGGTGGCGTGCGCAAGGGCCATCCCACCGAGGCCGAGGTCCAAGGGTCCCACGTACACGAGGGCGGCGCCGACGTTCACGGTCGCCGCCACCAGGTTGACGAGCGCGGGCGTCCGCGTGTCTTGCATCGCATAGAACGTTCGGGTGAGGAGCTGGAACGTCGAGAAGAACAGGAGTCCCACGGCGAACCCTTGCAGCGTCCGGGCGATCGCGAGGGAGTCGCGCGAGACGGCGGCTCCGTGTTCGAACAGGAGCCGCGTGATCGGCTCGGCCAGCACCAGCAGGCCCACCGCCGCCGGGAGTGTCACGACGGCGGTGTCGCGGAGGCCGCGAGAGACCAGCGCGCGCACGCCTTCGGGATGCCCGGTCGACCACCGTTCGCTCATCCCCGGGAGGAGCGCGGTGAAGATCGACACGGCGAAGATCGCATGGGGCAGCTGGAACACCGTGAAGGCCGTCGTGTAGATCTGCGGACCAGCCTTGAACCGGTTGTTGAGCACGATCACGGCGACATATGCGAGTTGGTTGGCAGCCACGTAGAGAGCCACCCACGCGGCGAGCCGCACGAGATGTCGCACCGCCTCGTGCCGCCAGTCGAACCGCAGATGGAGGCGGTACCCGAGCGAGCGCAGGGATGGCCACAACGCGACCGTCATCGCGATCACACCGAGGGTCGTGCCCACGGCGAGCACGGTCTGCTCCGCCCCCGTGATGCCGACGACCCGCGGCGGCCGGTCCCCTCGGACGATCGCGTACGCGACGAAGGTCCCGATCACGACCAGGTTGTTCAAGACCGGTGCGAACATCGGGGCTGCGAAGCGGCGATGTGCCTGGAGGAGTCCTATCGCGACCGCGCCGACGCCGTAGAAGACGATCTGCGGCATGAACCAGCGGAGGAAGAAGACCCCGAGCCGAACCTGGGCCTCCTTGTTCGGGTCGTCGGACGCGACCAGGTACAGACGGATGATCTGCTCCGCGAACAGCGCCCCCAGCGCCGCGACGACGACCGCGATCACGAGCACGAGCGTCATCACCCGATCCGCCACCTCGCGAGCGTTCTCACGTCCTCTCGACTGCATCCGGTCGATGAAGACCGGCACGAAGACCGACGTGAGGATCCCGCCGAGGATCAGCTCGTAGACGATGTTGGGTGTGAGGTTGGCGATCGTGTAGGTCGAGCCCAGCTCACTGATCGTGACGCCGATGGTTGCCGTCATCGCGGTGAGGCGAAGGAAGCCCGTCAGGCGGGAAAGGGCGGTCCCGACCGTCATGACGGCGGTGTGATGCATCAGCGATCCCCGCGTGTCCTCCTGCACGGGTTCCTCTCCGGAGGTCACGGGTTCCGTCGTCGGAACAGCCTCCTCGACCAGAGCCCGATCAGGACCAGACCCGCGCCGATCGTGATGATCATCGCGATCGGGTTGACCGCGGTTGAGCTCACGAGGAGCTCGCGTCGCGTCAGCGTCATCCCGTTCGGGGCGATCAGTGAGACGTCGATCTGGCTGGGGCCGGCCGCCTTCACCTCCGCTCGGAAGATGATCACCTGGTTGGGCTGGTCCAGCCGCACGGTCCGCTCGTTGTCGCCGAGGAACTCCACCCGTCCCGAGGCGAGCTTCACCTTCACGTTCAGGATCCGGCCGCCGGGATCGCCCATACGGAGCGGGATCTTGCCCGAGCGAGACGTGAACGTGAGCACGCGCGAGGTGTCCGGCGCCAAGCGGGAGAACGTCCGGTCGATGACGTCGTTCACGGCATCGACCCACACGCGCCCGGATCCCTCCTGGTCGATGTACTGCGATGCCTCTGCGTAGAGCAGCTCGCGACGGAGCCTGTCCGCTTCCGCGGCCGGCTCCTCGAGGATGGACGCGAACGCCGCCACCCGGCGCCCGGTCTCCGCGAGGTCGTCCGCGTACAACGAGGTGAATCCTCCGGCTGCGGAGGCCTCGAGCGCCGCCGGGTTCGGCTTCGGTTTCACCTCGAAGGGGAGCTCTTCCGCGTAGACCGGGTCCAGGAACGGGGCGTCGGAGAGCCGTTCCAGCGCTTCACCCCAGATCGCGGCCGGCAGGTCCGGGGGAAGGTCGAGCGCGAGCCCACGGCGGGCGTCGCCCTCCGGCACCGGCTGCTCTCGCCAGATCGTGGCGAGCTCGCCGAGAACCGCCTGGGCGGCCAGGACGGGGTCCGCCAGGAGCTTCGGGTCGCTCAGCAGCGCCTGTGTCCCCGGGTCGGGGAGGACCAGGTTGACGTTCACGCCGGAGGTCGTGGACAGCGCAGCTGCCGGCGGAGGAGCGAAGTCGTTGGGCTGCGGGGGCCGATCCACGGAATCGGCGGCACCCAGGATGGTGCTCACCCCTCGGGCGGAAAGGACGTCGACCGAGTCCTGGTCGAAGTGGAGCCCGGGCGGACGCGCGACGGTGGGGTCGGGCCGCTCCTCCAGGATCCGTTCGAACGCTTCGTCACCCAGCCGCCAATGATCTTCGAGATGTGTCCGCAGCCCTGAGGACAGCAGGGCCGGGAGCCTCGGGGCCGCGAACGGCATCGCGTGCACGCGTACCCGAGGGCTCGTGACGATCGCTCGCAGACGGTCCAGGGCCTCGGCCGAGAACCGAGGGACGACGTCGGTCTCCGGCACGACCTGCCCGTCGCTCCGCTCGTATCCGTCGGCCGCTTGCCGCAGCTGATCGAGAGCGGCGGGGGAGACGATCAGGTCGAATGCCGCTCTCGATCTCGGTTGGGCGAGGAGGTCGGCGATCGCCTCGACCTGCGCCACGATGCCACCCCCGGCCTCGAGGATCGCCTCGAATCCGGTATCGACCAGGGTTCCGTCGGGCGCGAACACCACCGGTGAGGCGATCTCCGTCCACCACGAGAACAGGACCGGGCGCTGCGGCTTCCTCGCGATGTGGATCGCAGCCGTCGTGAGGAGAGCGATCTCTTCATCGACGGCTTCGCTGCGGAGCGCGAGCTGCAGGGGATAGACACCCGAGTCCTCGGGGTCGACGCTCACGGGGATCTCGGACACGTCGATGGCGATCGGAACTTCCGTGGATCCTCCCGGGCTCAGGGAGCCGGGGACCGTCACGGTATCTGCAGAAGCGGCGAAGGCGGGACCCTGTGCCAGAGCCGTCTCGTACTGGAGGCGGGAGGTCACGCGGGGCCCGATCGCCCATCCGATCACGGGGCTCGTGATCGTCGCGTCCCCGTCGTTGCGCACATCGACCCGCAGCCGGAGCATCGGGTCCTTCGTCGTGGTCCAGGGTGTCTGGCTGACGAGGCGGAGCACGGCCGACGGCTCGTCAGGCTCTTGCGCAGGCGCGGGGGAAGCGGCCCAGAGGATCGCGAGGAGGCTCAGGACGAGGCGTGGTCCGTACGAGCGGCGCATACCGATCGTCAATCGTAGCCGCCGGGGTCAGGAACCCAGCATCGCGACCGCCTGGTCGACCGCGTATCCGACCGCGATCGCGAGGAGGCCTCCGCCGACGACCAGCCTGAGGGTCCGCTCTTTGGCACCCAGGGCGAGAGCGGCTCCTATCCGGGCGCCCGGGACCGCCCCCACGGCCAGCGCCAGACCGATCCTCACGTCGATGTGGCCGAGAAGCGCGTGAACGATGGTGCCCGGCACGACCAGGACGACGATCGCGAGCAGCGAGGTGCCGAGGGCTCGCTTCAGCGGCATCCCGAGCCAGCCGGCCAGCAGGGGGACCATCACGAGCCCACCGCCGATGCCGAGGAGTCCCGACGCGAATCCGGCGACGGCCCCGATCCCTCCGAGGATCGGGGCCGTCGCCTCGCGGGGCTCGCGTCGGCGAGGCCCGCGCGTCTCCCGAAGGATCGCGATCGCCTGCCATCCCAGAAGGAGGGCGGTGAAGAGGAGCAGCAACGTCGTGTCCAGGTACTCCGTCAGCCAGGCTCCTAGGGCCGAGCCCGCGAGGCCGGGGCCGACGAGCCAGGCGGCCGCTCTGGTGTCGAGCTCCCCGCGACGCCGATACGCGAGGGCGCCCGCCAGGGCGGTCGGGAGGATCACCGGAAGGGGCGTCGCAAGCGCCACGATCGCCGGAGGTCCGAGCAGCACATGGATGCCGGGGGTCATGATGATGCCGCCTCCCACCCCGAACGAACCCGCGAGCACCCCCGAGGCCAAACCGATCGCGACGCCGATCGCGACGTCGGCCAAGGTCATGAGAACGGACTCACCTGAGCAACTCGGCCGCCCGCTCGAGGACGTCGCGCTCGCCGCGGTAGGCGGCGCGCTTGAGCGCGCGCTCGAGCGGGAACCACCGGACCTCCTCCATCTCGTCGTCCCGATCGTCGATGTCGCCGCCCTCGTGGCGCATCAAGAAGAAGTGGACCGTCTTGCGGATGCGAACGTTCTCCCAGACGTAGAAGTAGCGGGTCTCCCCGAGCGACGCTTCGATCTCGGCGAGAAGTCCTGTTTCCTCGCGGACCTCCCGGACCGCGGCGTCTTCCATGGTCTCGTCGTCCTCGATGCCCCCCTTGGCGAGCCCCCACGCCAGCTGTCCCCGCCGGGTACGGCGAGAGGCGAGCACGACCTCGATCTCGTCGCCGTTCCGCTGGTAGACGACGCCTCCGGCCGAGATCTCTCGCTTCGTGGGGACCGCCGGTCCCTTCCGCCTGGTGTTCGCCGACTTCTTCTTCCTCGAGCTCTTCTTCTTCTTGGCACGCGACGTCGGAGTTGCGGTGCGGCGGTTCGATGCGCCCGCCTCCGGAGCGGCGGAGGCCGAGCTCGTCCCCCCGCCCGTCTTCGCTCTCTGGCCGGACCTCTGGGTCGCCCCCTGACCGCTCGTCTCGGCGGACGCCCGTTTGGGACGACGACGGCGGCGGCGGCGCTTCGCGCCGCCCCCCGCCGCCGCCGCCCTCACCCTCGCCCTTCCGCGATCCGCCGCCCTCGCCCATCCGTGCTGATTCTAGGTTCCGTTCCTCAGGTCTCCGGTCGATCCGGCCGATGCTTGAACCGAGCGCCGGATGAGGCGCGCCCAGCGATGAGGTGCCAAAGAAAGAGAAAGAAAGAGAAAGGAGCGTCGGCCTGGCATGGACATCGACGAACTGCTGCGGTACACGGTCGAGCGGGGTGCGAGCGATCTCCACCTGAAGGCGGGGAACGTGCCTTTCGTTCGTGTCGACGGCGAGCTCTCGCCGGCGGACCTCGGCTATCTCTCCGCGGCCGACACGGATCGCTTCGCTCACGCGCTCATGACCGAGCACAAGAAGCAGGAGTTCGTACGGACGAACGAGGCCGACCTCGGCTACACGCTGTCGGGGGTCGGGCGGTTCCGTGTGAACGTGTTCCGCCAGCGTGGGGTGGTCGGCCTCGCGATCCGGCGCGTTCGGGCCGAGGTGCCATCCTTCGAAGAGCTCCGCCTCCCACCGGTGATGGCCACACTCGCGAGCTCGCCTCGTGGCCTGATCCTGATCACCGGGCCCACGGGTACCGGCAAGACCACGACCATCGCGTCCATGATCGGCCACATCAACAAGACGCGCCGAACGCACATCGTGACGGTCGAGGATCCGATCGAGGTGGTCCATGACGACCACCTCTCCATCATCGAGCAGCGCGAGATCGGGATCGACACCGAGTCGTACGCGACCGCGCTCCGCCACGTGATCCGCCAGGATCCGGACGTGATCTTCATCGGGGAGATCCGGGACGCCGATTCGGCGCTGGCCGCGATCCAGGCCGCGGAGACGGGTCACCTCGTGATCTCGACCCTGCACACGATCGATGCGATGGAGACGATCAACCGAGTGCTCGACCTGTTCCCGCCCCAACAGCAGCGTGAGATGCGGTCCTCGTTCGCAGGGGCACTGCGCGGGATCGTCTCGCAACGGCTCGTGACCCGGGCCGACGGCAAAGGGCGCGTTCCCGTGGTCGAGGTCCTGGTGAACACCGGCCGTGTCTTCGACAGGATCGTGGATCCGGAGGAGACGGCCGGCATCCTCGAGGTGATCGCCGGTGGCGACTTCTACGGGATGCAGACCTTCGATCAGGCGCTCGTCAACCTCGTCAAGGAAGGCATCGTCTCTCCGGACGAAGCACGCCGGACCGCTACCAACCCGCACGACTTCGACATCGCGCTCCACGGGACGTTCGAGCGGCGGGCGGCGTTCGAGGACGCGTCGGTTTCCGACAGCCTTCCCTACTAGCGCTCTCGTCCCTCGACCGACCCGTTGGCTTCCGCGCGGATCGCCCCTCGCTCCATGGGATGCCGCCGGTAGCCGAACGGGATCGCGAGCAGGAAGTACACCGGGATGAACAGCGGCCCCCACACCATGTACTGATGGACGTGGTGCCGCTCGTGTGCCAACAGTCGGCCCTCGAGCGGCTTCGACGAGAGCACGACGAACCCGACGGTCATCGCCGAGCGTCCCAACCGAGGCATCAACCGGGTGAGGCCTCGCGGTTGCCGATCGAACAGGACCAATCCCTCCCGCACCCGAGGTGCCTGGAAGGTGAGGAGGCCGAGGATCATGCCCAGGAGCGTGTTCGGAAGCGTCCACGCGAAGCCGAGCCAGACGGGCACCGCGGCACCGTATCGCGACGGGTGCGGCTGAGCGCGGGGGTATGGTGAGAAGGCCGTGACGACGATCGAGATCGACCCTCTGTCGAAAGACCTCGGCGACCGATTCCAGGCCGCGGGGCACGAGCTGTACCTTGTCGGGGGTGTCGTCCGCGACCTGGTGATGGGTCGCCTCGCGCCCGATGCGGACACCGACTTCGCCACCGATGCCTCACCCGCGGAGACGTCTCGCTTGCTCCGCGGATGGGCGGAGGCCCAGTACCTGGTTGGCGTGCGTTTCGGGACCGTCGGAGCGCGCCGTCACGGCCGGGTGGTCGAGATCACGACCTTCCGGGAGGAGCGGTACCCGAAGGACGAGCGGAAGCCCGCGGTCACCTTCGCGAAGGACATCGGGACCGATCTGTCCCGGCGCGACTTCACGATCAACGCGATGGCCGTCCGGCTGCCCGACGGGGAGTTCGTCGACCCCTTCGAAGGGGTGAAGGACCTCGCTGTCAAGCGACTCGACACGCCGCTGGAACCCGACGTCGCGTTCTCGGACGACCCGTTGCGGATGCTGCGAGCTGCGCGCTTCGTCGCGCAGCTCGGGGTCACGCCAGTCCCACGCGTGATCGAGGCGATCGCGCGGATGCGCGATCGCCTCGCGATCGTGTCGGCCGAGCGGATCCGCGAGGAGCTCGACAAGCTGCTCGTCGCGGAGGCGCCGGGTGCCGGGCTGGCGTTGCTGGTCGAGACGGGCCTGGCCGAGGAGTTCCTGCCCGAGCTGCCTGCATTGCAGCTCGAGCAGGATCCGGTGCACCGCCACAAGGACGTCCTGCGACACACGTTCGCTGTCGTCGAACGGCTGGAGCCCGATCCCGTGCTCCGCCTGGCGGGGCTGCTCCACGACATCGGGAAGCCCTCGACGCGCGAGATCACGCCCGACGGGGTCTCGTTCCATCACCACGAGGTGGTGGGTGCGCGCATGGCGGAGCAACGGTTGCGAGAGCTGCGCTACCCGAACGCGGTCGTGGAGGACGTGCGGAAGCTCGTCGAGCTCCACCTGCGGTTCCATGGCTTCGGTGAGGGTTGGACGGACGCCGCGGTGCGCCGGTACGTGCGCGACGCCGGACCGTTGCTCGACAAGTTGAACCTGCTTACCCGGGCGGACTGCACGACCCGCGATCCGAAGCGCGCTGAGCGGTTCGCGCGCCTGCAGGACGAGCTGGAGGAGCGGATCGCTCGCCTGGCGGAGCAGGAGAACATCGAGGCGATACGCCCGTCACTCGACGGCCGTCAGGTGATGGAGCGGCTCGGCCTCGAGCCCGGACCGATCGTGGGGGAGGCGCTCGAGTTCCTGATGGAGATCCGGATGGAGCGAGGGGAGCTCCCCGAAGACGAGGCGTATGGGTTGCTGGAGGACTGGGCCAAGGAACGCGGGATCGCCTCGGAGGGCCTCACAACCTGAGGAACAGCCTGACGTCGGATCCGTCGGGCCTCATCAGATACGTGAACACTCCCCCGACGTCTGCTTGCTCGGACAAGAAGACGATGTCGCCGCGAGGTCCCCACAGGTACGGCTCGTCATCACCAGGGCGGCCGGGGGTGAGGAACCGCAGTCCGGAGCCGTCGATCTCCACGACGAGGACGTCGAGGCCGACACCGAGAGTGTCGCTCGAGAACGCGATCCGTTCACCATCCGGTGACCAGATCGGGAAGACGTCGTCGTATCCCGTGTCCACGACCGAGCGTCGACCTTCCCCATGGGAGTCGACCACGAAGATGTCGCTGTCGGTGCGATCCCGCGCGCGGAACCCTGCGAACGTGACGGCGGTCCCGTCGGGTGACCAGGCGGGGTTGGCCGCGTCCTCTTCGAAGAGGTGGAGTTCCTCGGTCGCCCAGACGTAGCGATAGAGATCTGCTTCGCGTCCCGTGTCCGAACGAACGAGGAGCTGACGCCCGTCGGGCGACCAACTCGACTCTGAGAGGTTTCCGGGACCGTCGAGGAGGAGTCGAGATCTCTCGGGCCGACCGCGCTCGTCGAGGCTCATGAGATACAGGTCGGTCGACCCATCGACCGCATCGGCCGCGTAGACGATAGACCGCCCGTCGGGTGAGAGCTCAGGGAAGCGCTCGCTCGCGTCGTGGGTCCGGGTCAGCTCGATCGTGCGCTCCGGATCGCCTTCCGGCACCAGGTACAGGTCGAGGTTCCCGTCCGGCGCCGCAGCGATCACGACGTCGATCCCGCCGGGGAGAGGGTGCTGCTGCGGCTGCGAGATACCGGGAACCCAGGCGGTCAGGGCGAACGGGATCGCGAGGGCGAGGGCGATCGCGCCTGCGACGGCGGGACCTCTCGCCCCGGGGCGATCGATCGCGCCCGCCAAGGTTCCCGCGATGGCGGCCAGCGGCACGAGCGAGACCAGGGTCCAGAACGCGCGGGGAGTCGGAAAGGCTCCGAGCGCCCGATAGGCGAGATAGGCGGACACGATGTACGCCGTGAGCACGCCCAGTCCGCCGGTCGCGGGAGTGAGGAGCCTCGGCCCCTTCTCCCAAGGGAGCCATTCCTGCTCTGGGGGCTTCCGCATACCCCGAAAGCCTAGGGCGGTCGAGCCTGGCTCTCGATGGAAGAGATGCCGGCTACGCGGAGCAGGACTCCGATCGTCCGCGGATCCCCTCGCCAGTGATCCCGGACCACATCCGGCCCGGCGCGTCTCACCACATGCCGGAGCACGAGGCCGGCCACGACGGCATCGTCGATCCCGCCGATCCCCGGCAGGAACTCGGGGATCAGGTCGATCGGCGAGGCGAGCCACAAGCCGCCGAGCACGAGGAGAGCCTTCGATGAGCGCGGCACTCGCTCATCGCCGAGCAGGCCGCGGAACAAGCGAACGAGGTTCGGAAGCAACGAGATCAACTCGCGAGCGAGCGTCTTGCGTCCCAGGAACAGCAACACGATGACCGCGACCAGCCACACGACCACCACCACGAGCGCCGCGATCAAGAGCCAGCGCATCGAGAGTTCCAGTTCGTTAGAGGCCGTCCAGGTGGTCGAAGGGCCAGACGACGATCACGGCCTTCCCGATCACGCGGTCGATCGGCACGAATCCGAGCCCGAAGCGTGAGTCGAGGGAGTTGGATCGGTTGTCGCCCATCACGAAGAGCTTCCCGTCGGGAACCCTGGTCTTGGGGAAGCGATCGGTCCGTTGCTCGAGGTAGGGCTCCGAGAGTTGGAGGCCGTTCACGAAGACGTGGCCGCCCTTCCCGTAGACGACGTCGCCCGGCTCGCCGATCACCCTCTTGATGTAGTCGGGGTTGTCCGGCGGCGTGAAGCCGAGTCCCTGTCCGAGCCAGTGGGTGAGCCCTCCCCAGATGCCGCGTTCGGGCGCCTTCGCCGGATCGGGCTCCTCGAACACGATGATGTCGCCGCGCGCCGGGTCGTGGAAGTAGTACGGGACCTTGGCCACGATCACGCGGTCTCCCGGCACGAGCGTGGGCTCCATGGATCCGGTCGGGATCCAGAAGGCCTGGAGCAGCAGGCTCTTGATCAGCAACGCCAGCGCGAACGCCATCAGGATCAGCCCGGGCAGCTCCCCGAGGAACGTGAGCGCCGGGTGACGCTTCTTCTTCGGCCGGTCGGGGACGTCGTCCGTGTGATGGACACGGCGCTCATCGGTTCTCATTTCTCCAGCGTACCGGCGCGCACGCCGAGCAAGCGGGACGCTCGCCCCCCGTGGACCACGATGAGGGCGAGACCGGCCGTGATCGCGAGGTTGCCGAACCACGCCCCGAGTCCGCCCGCGACGATCGCGAGGATCAGGTCGACGCCTCGGAGGTCCGCCACGAGCCACGCGTGCCGGAGTCCCGCGTATGCGAGGAAGGCTGCGAGACCCCACACCGGGAGCAGGCCGAGGATCACGGGCACCTGCGAGGCGAAGAAGACTCCGAGGACCATGAGAGAACCGCCGAGCAGCACGTTCATCCCGGCGGTGCGGGCGCCGAGCCGGACGTGCGCCGTCAGCCCACCGGCGCCGTGACACATCGGCATACCGCCCAGGACACCCGACACGGCGTTGCCGATCCCGGCCGAGAGGCACACTCGCGAGGGCGATACGCGAGATGCGGCAGGTCCCAGGTACTCGTGCGCGAGGTCGTTCACCGCGACCACCGCGTTGCCGAAGGTGAGCGGGAGCTGCGGCACGACGAGGAGGAAGAACGCCGTCGCGAACGCGCCGCCAGCCGGGATATGGATATCCGGCAACGTGAATGACGGGCCGCCTACGGAGGGACTCGCGGCGGTGACGGTGGCAACCGCGCCGACCGCGAGCACGCCGAGCGCGATCCAGTAGTGACGCGTCCGCGCCGCCGCCACCACCCCGACGAACGCGGCGATCATCAGGATCCATGGCCAAGGAGCGGCAGGCGTCGCGGCGAACAGCGTCGGCGGCTCGAGGACAAGCTTGACCGAGGTGATCACGAGCAGGACGCCCACGCCGAGCTGGAGCGCACGAACGACGGGCTTCGTGAACACGCGGGCGACGATGTCGGCGACGTGGCGGACCGACAGCAGCAGCAGCACCGCGGCGATCTCGAGCCCGGCTGCGTGGATCACGTCGGGCGAGAGCTGCTGGGCGACCGCGACAGCGGTCAGAGCCTTGAGCGGCTGCACCGGAAACGGGATCCGGAAGACGATCCCGCTCGCGAGGATGAGTAGACCGGCACACACGAGCACCGCACTCGGATCGAGTCCGTTCACGAGGATCAAGGCCGTGGCGAGCGGCACCATCACGCCCAGGTCGGCGACGGCGCCGGTCACCTCGCCCACGCCGATCCTGAACGGGGCGCGGCGTTCGGCGACCGTCGCCGTGGTGGTTCTCACCGAGGGACCTCGACCATGACGCTCGTCGCTTTCACGGTGGCCACGGCCTCCATCCCCGGTTCGAGGCCGAGCTCGTCGGCCGCCTCGCGCGTGATCAGCGACACGATCCGATGTGGACCCGCCTGGAGCTCGACGAGCGTCGAGACCTTGTCGCGCGTGACTTTGGTGATCACCCCCGCGAAGGCGTTCCGTCGGCTCACGCCACCCTGCGGTCGCACAGCTCTGCGCGCCGCGAGGAGCCGCGCCACCTCCTCCGCGGGGATCAGTCGCTGCCCTCCCGAGGTTCGTACGCTTGTGAGCTTCCCGTCCCGCTCCCAGCGCCGAAGAGTCTCGACCTGCACGCCGATCGCCTCAGCCGCCTGCCCGATCCGGTAGTCCGCCATGAGAGATGGAGTGTATAGAGAAATCGTCAGAGACGGTAGGTATACCTATTGTCTATCTCTTGACAAACCAAGTATGCGGTAGGCCTGTACCCTCCCGGCACAGTCCGGCTATGTCCCGGAGCACGGGTCGATCCGAACATCTACGGCGGCCCCGGCCAGACTCACCGCGATGCCCCGCTATCCGAGCGTGGCGAGTTCATGTGGCGCTTGATCCTGGGAGGGCTGCTCATCTTGGCTCTCGGGCTCGTGACCTACGCCCTGCTGTCCTGATCGCGCCGTAGCCGTGGTTCGCGTCGTGTGGCACCATTCCGCACCCATGCCGCTTCCCCTGTTCCCCGGCGTCCACGCGACCCGAAGAGGGCGCTGATGCTGCGTGCGCTCCGCAACTTCCGGGATCAAGCACCCGAGCTCCAGCCGTGGTCCCTCAGATTCAAGGACGGGTGGCTCGAGCGCCGGTTCCAGGACGAGTACTTCGACACCAACCTCCAGTACATCCGGATCGCGACGTTCCTGGGAGCGATCACGTGGGCGCTCTTCGGCCCGCTCGTCCCACTCGTCGTCAAGGACGAGGGCCTCGTCCGCGACGCCGTGATCCGCTACGGACTGGGAGTGCCGATCGGCCTCGCCAGCTTCGCCCTCACGTATCTGCCGAACTATCGGCGTATCTGGCAGCTGGCGATCTCCACCGCGATCCTGTGCAGCGGTCTCGTCTGGGTGATCCACCGCGCCCTCGTGGAGGACGACGCGCGTCCGGACTGGGGCTACGCCGGCAACATGTTGATCCTGATCTTCGCCTACATCCTCAGCAGACTGCAGTTCCGGTACGCCGCGCTCGTCGGTGTGGCTTTGATCGTGATGCATAACGTCGGTGCGTTCCTCTTCACGAACGAGACGACGACCGACGTGATCTTCGGTGACTTCTTCCTCCTCATCACCGCGTTCATCGGGACGGTCGGCGCCTACGTACTGGAGCGTTCGACGCGACTGCTGTTCCTCCGCGAACGCGAGCTCGACCGGGAGCGGGGGAGGTCCGAGGGACTCTTGCGGAACATCTTGCCCGAGCAGATCGCGGACCGGCTGAAGCAGCGCGACCCGGCGACCGAGCACGGGCACATCGCCCGGGCCTACGACGAGGTCACGGTCGTGTTCGCGGACCTCGTGGAGTTCACCAAACAGTCCGGCACGACGGATCCTCCGGAGATCGTGGCGGTGCTGGATGAGGTCTTCACGCGATTCGACGAGATCGCGGAGCGGTGCGGGCTCGAGAAGATCAAGACGATCGGTGATGCGTACATGGCCGTCGCCGGTGTTCCCGAACCTCGCGAGGACGACGTCGAGGTCGCCGCGCAGATGGCGCTCGCGATCCGGGACGCGATCGCCCAGGTACGGTGGCCCAGCGGAGATCCGATGCGTGTCCGGATCGGTATGGCGACGGGCCCCGCCGTGGCCGGAGTGATCGGGCAGCGCAAGTTCGCCTACGACCTGTGGGGTGACACCGTGAACACCGCGGCGCGACTGGAGTCGAATGGTGTCCCGGGCGAGATCCAGGTCTCAGAGTCTGTGTACCGGGAGCTCGGCGACCGCTACGTGTTCTCCGACGTGCACGTCGTGAACCTCAAGGGGAAGGGTCCGACGGCAGCGCGGTTCCTCCTGGGGAAGAATGGGACGGCCTGAACACCTAGACGGCGAATCGGACGTGCAGGATGTCGCCTTCCTGCACGAGATAGTCCTTGCCCTCGACGCGCAGCTTGCCGGAGGCCTTCGCCGCTTCCATCGATCCGGCCGCCACCAGCTCGTCGTAGGAGATCACCTCGGCGCGGATGAACCCGCGCTGCAGGTCCGTGTGGATGGCTCCCGCCGCCTCCGGCGCAGTCGCGCCTCGACGTACCTCCCACGCGCGCGTTTCGTCGTCGCCCGTCGTGAGGAATGTGATGAGGTCCAGCGCTCCGTAGCCCGCCGCGATCACCCGTTCGAGGCCGGGCTCGCTGACGCCGAACTCTTCGAGCAGCGCTCGGGCCTCGTCGGGGTCCATCTCGGTCGTCTCGGCCTCGATCGAGGCGTAGACACCGACTGCCTCGCCGAGCTCGGCCGGCAACTCCTCGCCTTCTTCGAGGTTGGCGATCACGACCTCCGGCTTGAGGGTGAGAGGAGCGATCGCCCTGAGGTGCCCGAGCACCTCGTCCGCGAGATCCGCCTCGCGGAGCGGCCGCTCATCGTCCAACGCCCCCTTCGCGCGTTGCAGGGCCTCCACCTCCGGCCCTGGCTTGCCCTTCGCCCGCTTCACCGCCTTCTCCACGGCGCTCTCCACGACGGCGAGATCGGCGAGCAGCAGCTCGTTCCGGACGTCGGTGAGCTCCTCCGTCGGCTTCCGATCGGCGCCGAAGCACCGCAGGACGACCGCCAGCGCGTCCGCCTCCCGGAGCTTCGCGAGGCCCTGCGCGCTCGACACGCCGCCCGGGACGTCGACGAAGCGCACCTGCGCCGGCACGGTCTTCTTCGAAGACTCCATCTCCGTGAGGACGGCGAGACGTGGGTCGGGGACGGGCACCACCGCGACGTTCGCCTGTCCGCCGTGCGAGCCGGCCCGGGTGAGGGCGGTGAACAGGGTGGACTTCCCCGAGAAGGGCACGCCGACCAGACCGATGTCGCGCATAAGTCGGCCAACGTATCAGCCGGAAGTCGGAGAACTTTCGACCTTCGACCACTATCCCGCAGTGGGTCTCTGTCCGATGCTTCCGACGAGACCGGTGGGTGCCGGGGTGCCGCCAGACCCGCCCCGGTACCGCCGGTTTCCTTCGCTCCGTCGCGGTGCGGAGGAACGGAGGACGTGATCGTGCACCTTCATCGGTGCGCGTCGCCGGCGGGCGGGTGTTTCCGACGGCCCCGCCCGTCGGCCTCTTCCCAAGGGTGGGTGGGTGCAAGTGAGGGGCCGGGCCGCGTCAGCGGCCCGGCCCCTCGATCACTTCGGTCCGTATCCGTGGCTAGGCGGACTTCGTCTCCCAGAAGATCTTCGAGAGCTCGTCGACCGCGTCCAGCAGCTTCTGTCCCTGCGCCGGGTCTTCCGACCGCTTGGCGTTGCCCGCCTCCTTCGTCGCGTTCCAGAAGAGCTCGTGGAGCTGCGGGTAGCTCTCGAGGTGCTCGGGCTTGAAGTAGTCGGTCCACAGCACCCACAGGTGCTCCTTGACCAGATTGGCGCGCTGCTCCTTGATGGAGATCGCACGGTCCTTGAAGATCGGGTCGTCGGAGCCCTGGTACTTCTCCTGACAGGCCTTGACCGACTCGGCTTCGATGCGCGCCTGCGCCGGGTCGTAGATGCCGCACGGAAGGTCACAGTGCGCGTGGACGGTCCGCCGCGGTTTGAGGAATGCTTCGAACATGGATCCGCCTCCTCCGACGTGGGATGAGAAGGAACCCTACCATCGGCCCCGGAGAGCGCTTGCGGCGCTGAGTGCTGCGGGGACCATCGCGGCGATCGCGGCGGCGCTCGTCCGCTGGAGGCCGACCCGGGTGGAGATCCAGGGCGCGAGCATGGTGCCGACCCTGTTGCCGGGCGACTGGGCACTCGCCGTGTCGGCGCGACGAGCCGGCAGGGGTGACGTGGTGGTGGTCGAGCATCCGGGGAGACCGGGCTACGAGATGGTGAAACGTGTCACGGCGGTGCCCGGTCAGCGGGTCGGCGAGCGAACCCTCGACGACGACGAGTATTGGATCGAGGGCGACCGCCGGGATGCGTCCACGGACAGCCGACATTTCGGCCCTGTCCGTCGAGACCACCTCAAAGCGCGCGTCCTGCTCGTCTACTGGCCGAAGGAGCGACGCCGCCGGCTCCGGTGAGGTCAGGAAACCGTTTCGCAACGACGGTGGACGTCGCGACCCTCGCCGCCGCGGCAGACGTCGCTGCCCGTCCCTCCGATGAGGAGATCATCGCCACCCTCACCCAACAGCACGTCCCGGCCGCCGCCGCCCGTGAGCAGGTCGTCGCCGGGCCCGCCGATCAGGAGATCGTCGCCGTCGCCGCCGCATACGCGGTCGACGTTGAGCGAGCCCTGGAACTCGTCGTCCCCTCCGAGGCCGAGGAAGACGTCGCGGGCGAGTCCGCCCGAGAACTCGTCCTCGTCCGGTGTGCCGACGATCGTGACCGGTCGGCCGAGGCAGAAGACGAGCTCGTACGCCCCGCTGTCGCAGTCGCGGCGAGGCGCCCCTCGCTGGTCGGCGCCGGTGCATCCCTCGCCGAGCCCCACCGCAGGGCTGTCGACCTTGAGTGCGTGGGTCGGTGTCGGCCCCCCGTGCGGTCCGAGGTTCCCGATCCGGGGATCGATCCCCGTGAGGTCGCTGGGCGAGGTGAGGCCGCATCCCCTGGCCTCCGCGACGTTGTGACCGAGGGAGAGGAGCGTTCCCACGCACAACGGCCCACGAACCGAGGCACGATTGCGTCCGAACACCGAGCTCGAGACCGAACTCGCCGACGACGATCCCAGTAGCACCGCCCCACCCAACTCCGCCCGGTTCGCCGCGATCGTGGACGAGGAGATGTCGACGTCGCCGGTTGCCTGCACACCCCCTCCTCGGGCCGCGGTGTTCCCCGAGACCGTGCTGTCGTTGAGGGAGAGCGAGCCGGAGGGTGCGACGAACGCGCCGCCACCCTCGTCGCCGCTGTTCCCGGAGATCGTCGAGCGTGAGACGAGCGCCGTCCCTCTGATGGACAGGGCTCCCCCTCGAGCGCTCGCCAGGTTGGACGAGATCCACGAGCGAGCGATGGTGACGGTGGCGCCGTCGCCGACGGCGACCGCGCCACCGTCCCGCGCACGGCCGCCGAAGATGGTCGACTCGAGGAGTCGCGACGTGCCGCCCGTCGCCCGAACGACTCCGCCCGTCCCGGCCTGGCTTCCGCCCAGCAGCGTCAGGTGGCGCAGGGTGGCGTCCGCTCGCACGTCGAACGCCCGGTCGCCGAGGCCCGAGGCGTCCAGGAAGCTCCCGGTCTCCCCCATCCCGACGATCGTCATCGGGCGAACGATGTCCACGTCGCCGGCCGCGGATCCCGGCCCCGAGAGCGAGAGCGCGTAGAAGCCGGGCGGGACTCGCACCGTGCCTCCGTCGTCCACCGCCGCGATCGCATCGCGGAGGGAGCAATCACTGTCCCCGCAGCTCCCGTCGAAGGTGTCCTCGAAGGTGTCGACCGTGAGGTTCGGGGCGCCGAGAGCGGAGGGCGCCGTGATCGTCAGCACGATCAGCCAGCCGGCACACACGACCGACACGGACCTGCCCCCGTGCTTGTTCATCTGGCGCGTCACCTTATCCATCTGAGCGGTTGTAGCTGTAGTGGGGCTCCGGGGACGCCGATGCCCTTCACAGAACCCCACCTAGGATTGGACGATGGAACACCTTCCCCCGCCGCCGGTTCCGATCCGGCCCGATCTCGTCACCGATGAGTTCCTTCCCCGCCGCCGGTTCCCCGTCTGGGTCGTCGCCGTCTGCGTGCTCCTCGCGCTCAGCCTCGGGGCCGTCGCCGTGGCGCCGCTCTTCCAGGAAACGGAGTCTCAAGAGGGTCCCGGCTTCCAGTTCCTCGACCGGACCGATGACGGCGTCCCCACTCGCTGGAACCCATGTCAGCCGATCCGGTATGTGGTGAACGCCTCGCTCGCGCCCCAAGGTTCGATCGCCGATGTTCACGAGGCGATCCGGCGCATCTCGGCCGCCACGGGGATCGTCTTCGAGTACGAGGGCCCCACCGACGAGGAGGCCACCGTCTACCGGGAGATCTTCCAGTCCGATCGGTACGGCGACCGGTGGGCCCCCGTGCTGATCGCGTGGGCGGATCCGGACGACTCGGACATCCCGTTCGAGCGCGACAACCACGTGGCGGCCGGCGTCGCGGTGCCCGTCATCCCACCCACGCGGTTCGAGGACGTCTACGTGAGCGGATGGCTCGCCCTCAACGCGGACGACCCGAACCTGCCGGGGTTCGACCATCCGGGACAACAGGGGCCGGTCATCCTGCACGAGCTCGGACACCTCATGGGGCTCGGACACGTGAGGACGGTCGGGGAGCTCATGCACCCTTCCGGCGGCGGCACCGTCGACCTGGGTCCGGGCGATCGTGAGGGTCTCCGGCAGCTGGGTGCATCCGAAGGCTGTCTCCCGGTGATGGAGCCGATCGACGCCTGACCGGATAGCGCCTGGGACGCCTTGCAGCGCAGCGAAGGCCTTGTCGGGAACAGACGCCTGGGCTAGGGTCGTTGCACCTGCGAATGGTCTGCACGCGCGAAGCCGGCACCGTGGGGGCGATGATCCCCGACCGCATCTGCTGTCCGGCCTGACCGGGGACGGCAGCCACCCTTCCGCGCACCACCCCAGACCGACCGTTCGCTCCCCAGACAGAAGCCAGGAGGTTCCGTCATGGACACCATCTCCGCCACCGTCGATGCGAAGGGTCAGTCGTGCCCGGGGCCGCTCGTGTCGCTCGCCAAAGCCCTGAAAGACGCCCGGAGCGGTGAGCTCCTCGAGCTTCTCGCCACCGACCCCGGCTCGAAGAGCGACGTCCCGAGCTGGGCCGAGATCAGCGGCAACGACCTGCTCGAGACCAGCGAGTCGGACGGCGTCTATCGCTTCGTCGTCAGGAAGAGCTGAGACCGATGGCCACAACCGAGACAGACCTTTCCGCCGAGCTCCAGCTCGCCGACCTCCTGCAGCGCGTCGAGGCGCTCGAAGAGAAGGACGGCAAGCGCATCGAGAAGAAGAACAAGCTGACGATCATCGCCTGGGGCGGTGACCTCGACCGGATCTGGCCCACGACGATCCTCGCGACGACCGCGGCCGCCTCCGGGATGGAGTCGACCGTCTTCTTCACGTTCTGGGGGCTCTTCGCGATCGTGAAGCCCGACGTGCGCGTCACGGGCTCCAACTGGATGCAGAAGATGATGTCGGTGATGAACCCCGGTTCCGCCCAGAAGGCGAAGCTCAGCCGGTACCAGTTCGCAGGCGCCGGGCCTGCGATGTTCAAGAAGCTGGCGAACGATCACCAGGTGGCCAAGCCCGAGGAGCTGATCGAGACGGCGAAGGACCTCGGCGTCCGCCTGATCCCGTGCCAGATGACGATGGACCTGCTCGGCCTGAAGCGGGAGGACCTCCTGGACGGTCTCGAGGAGCCGATCGGCGCCGCCACGGCGATCGCCCAGATGCGCGACGCCGCAGTGAGCCTCTTCATCTAGCGGTCCGCGCACAGCATCGACCGCCGGTATCAACGGTCCTCGGTGCGCCTCGTAGTCTGGATGCATGTCCCGGCTGGCCGACGAGATGCGGAAAACGTTCGCATCGATGCACGTCTCGAGGAACTTCCGGCTCTTCTTCGCCGGACAGCTGATCTCGGTCACCGGCACGTGGGTGAACTGGACGGCCGGCGCCGTGCTCGTGCTGCGGCTCACCGACAGCGGCATCGCGCTCGGGATCGAGGCCGCGCTCCTGTTCCTGCCGGTCCTGCTCTTCGGGGTCTACGCCGGCTCCCTCGCCGATCGGTTCGACAAGCGCCGCATCCTCGTCTGGTCGAACGCGGGCTACGCCGTGCTCGCCGCCCTTCAGTTCGCGCTGGTCGCCACGGATGTCGTGGAGATCTGGATGGTGTTCGTGATCGCGTTCCTGACGGGGCTGATCCTCGCGATCGAGCCCCCGACACGGCAGTCGTTCTACGTCGAGCTGGTCGGGGAGGAGCACATCACGAACGCGGTCAGCCTGAACAGCGCCGTCTTCACCGGCACCCGCGTGCTCGGGGGCGCGATCGCCGGGACGATGATCGACACCTTCGGCCTGTGGTCACCGTTCCTGCTCGACGCGGTGTCCTACGTGGGGGTGATCGTCGCCCTGATGGCGATGCGCATCGGCGAGCTCCACCCGCAACGCAAGGCCGAGCACGAACCGGGCCTCGTCCGTGCCGGGCTCCGGTACGTCTGGAGCTCCCATGCCCTCCGCGTGCCGCTCGTCGTGATGGCGCTCGTGTACCTGTTCACGTTCAACTTCAGTGTCTTGATCCCACTCCAGGCGCATCGGACCTATGAAGGCTCGGGGATGGAGCTCGGCTGGCTGTATGCCGCGCTCGGACTCGGAGCGTTCCTGGGCGCGATCGCGATGGCCAACCGACAGACCCAGCCGACGCTTCGGCGGCTGGCAGGCTTCTCGGTCGCGTTCGGCGTGTTCCTCGCCGTCGCAGGCTGGGCGCCGACGTTCGTGCTGGGACTGATCGCGATGGTGCCGGTCGGGTACGCCTCGATGCTGTTCGCCATCACGGCGAACTCCACGCTCCAGCGGTTCACGCGGGCGGACATGCGAGGACGCGTGATGTCGCTGTACACGACGATCTTCCTCGGGAGCAGCGCGATCGGAGGGCCGATCGCCGGATGGGTCGCGGAGGTCTGGGGGGCGCCCGAGGCCCTCGTCGCGAGCGGTGGGGTCGCCGTCGCGGCGGGGTTGATCGCGTTGCGGGCGCGCGGGGCCGCGACGGCGACCGCGGATGCTCCTACGGCAGATACTGCTGCTCGATCCGCGTGATCTCGCCGCCTTCGATCGTGAACCACCAGGGAGCGTTCGTACCCGCGTAGTCGGTGGGGTTGGTCTCGAGCACGGCCTCCACCCACGCGTCGATCTCCCCCGTCTGCAACTCGCAACACTGGGTGGCGGGGATGTACTCGACCGCGACGTCGTCGGCCACAGGAAGGGCCCGGATCCGAGGATTGTCGTTCACGATGTAGTAGCCGCTCACGACCTCGTCGCCGCGCTCCGCCGCCTCCCGTTCCGCGCGGTCCCCTTGATAGAAGTACGCGAGGTCGAACCGCACCCTCGTCGTCCCGTTCTCCAACCGGGAAGCGCGCTTCACGTACACGAAGTGGCGCCCGTCCTGGAGGCTCGGTGCCTGCGAGGCGGATGGTTCGGGCGACTCGGTCGGGTCGGGAGACTCGGTCGCCTCCGGGGTCTGCGTGGGCGTCGTGCTCGGCGTCGGACTCGTCGTCGCTCCCCGTTCGTCGTCATCGGAGAGTGCGATCAGCGCGCCGGCGACGATCGAGAGGAACGCCAGCGCGATGGCGCCGGCGATCATCGCGTTCCTCTTGGTCCGCTCGTTCACGGCTGCTCCCGGGTCTCTCGGTCGGACACCATACGTGCCGAGGAGGGCGTGCCAGGTCGGTCGGCCTCGCGGTCGAGGCGCCACGGGCCGTGCGGCTCCAGGCGGCTCACGTCCAGCTCCGTGCCGTCGAGGAGCGCCAGGCGGAACGCCAACCTGCGCTCGCTGTCACGCTCCTCACGCCAGGTCGTGATCACCTCGACCGGTTCCTCGACGCCGCCCCAGACGATCGACCGCGGTTCCTCGTCGGCGCGACCGCCCGCGTAGAACCGGATCGTCAGCTCGGGCTCCCGCCCGTACCAACGGCCGATGACCGGCACCCACAAGAGGAACGCGACGCCAACCGCGGCGAGGGTGCCCGCGCGTCCGAGCCCGGGGATCATCCAGATCGCGAGGGCACCCGCTACGACCCGCGCCATGTTGTAGACGACGTCGTAGACGCTGAACACGCGTCCGCGGTATCCGTCGGGGATCGCTTCCTGCACCATCGTGTCCACGGGGATCTTCTTCCACGCGAACGTGAGTCCCACGGCGAAGCTCGCGAGCAGGACGCTCCAGTCCCGGATGAAGAACGAGACGGCGATCAGCACGACCCCGCCGGCGACGAACGCGCCGGCCACGATCCTCGGCTTCGAGAACCGTTCCTCGAGCTCGCCCACCGTGAGGATCCCGACGAGGACGCCGACTCCGCCCGCGCCGATGAGGTTGGAGAACGACGCCACCCCTTCGCCGAACGCGTGGCGGAACACGACCAACGAGAGCGTGAGGACGATCCCCTGCCCGATCTGGTCGAGCGTGATCGAGGTGATGGGGCCGATGGCGCGCGGGCTCCGGAGGAGGCGCCGCGCACCATCGGCGAACTCCACCCCGACCCGTTTCAGCTGATGCCGAAGCAGGTCGGGGTCCTCCGGTTTGGTGTGGGGCTTCAAAGGACTCGCGATCCTCGAGGCGATCCACGACGCCCCGATCCAGCCCACCCCCGCGGCGATGACGACGGGGATCGTCGGGGTGTCTCCGCCGATGGCATCGACGACGCGACCACCGGCGAAGATCCCGGTGAGCAGCGCCACGGTGCCTCCCACCGTGGCGAGCGAGTTGGCGACCAAGAGGTCCTCGTGCGGCACGAGCCGGGGGACGACCGCCGCCGCGGTCGAAAGGAAGAACCGGTTGACGGAGAGCACGACGAGCGCGCCGGCGTAGAACGGGATCGCCTGCGCGATCGGATCGAACAGCACGAGGCCGACGAGGGCCGCTTTCGCCCACGGCGCGAGCAACAGGATCCGCCGCCGCCGCCACCGATCGATGAAGACGCCCGTGAACGGCCCGAGGATCGAATACGGCAACGCGATGACCAGCGTCGCCTTGAGGAACCCGACCGCGGTGTCCTGCTGCTCGGGCGAGAGGAAGACGACCGAGGCCACCAGCGCCGCCTGGAAGAGCCCGTCGGAGAACTGGCTCACCAGCCTGATGGAGAAGAGCTTGCGGAAGTCGGGGCTCGCGAGAGCCCCACGGATGCGTTCGCGCGTCCCCGGCCCAGTGTTCACCGAGCCGTCAGGCTAGCCGAGCCCGGTGGTGAGCCCTGTCAGGCCTCGGAAGCCTGGGCGTCGAAGAATCGCGTCCAGTCCTGGTCCTCGGCGTGACCGTTGCCCAGGATGAAGCTCTCCACCATGTCGTGCGCCGCCGCGTCCGAGAACTGCACGGGCGGGGACTTCATGAAGTAGGCGCTCGGGCCGATCAGCGGTCCGCCGATCCCGCGATCCTTCGCGAGCTTCGCGCAGCGGACCGCGTCGATCACGACGCCGGCCGAGTTCGGCGAGTCCCAGACCTCGAGCTTCATCTCGATCGAGATCGGCACGTCGCCGAAGTTCCGGCCCTCGAGGCGGATCATCGCCCACTTGCGATCCTCGAGCCACGGGACGTGGTCGGAGGGGCCGATGTGGATCGAGTCCTTGTCGAGCGGCACGTCGAGCTGCGACTGCACCGACTGCGTCTTCGAGATCTTCTTCGATACGAGCCGGGAGCGCTCGAGCATGTTCATGAAGTCCATGTTGCCGCCGAAGTTCAGCTGGTAGGTCCGGTCGAGCTCCGCACCCCGGTCCTCGAAGAGCTTCGCGAGGAGACGGTGCGTGATCGTGGCGCCGACCTGCGACTTGATGTCGTCGCCCACGATCGGCACGCCGGCCTCGCCGAACTTCCGAGCCCACGCGGGGTCGGAGGCGATGAACGCCGGCAGACAGTTCACGAAGCCCACACCCGCGTCGATCGCGCACTGCGCGTAGAACCGCGCGGCCTCTTCGGAGCCGACCGGGAGATAGGAGACGAGGACGTCCGCCTGCGCGTCCTTGAGGACCTGCACGACATCGGTCTCGGGCTCGTCCGACTCCGTGATGACCTCGCGGTAGAAGGCGCCAAGGCCGTCGAGTGTCCGCCCGCGGCTCACGACGACGCCGAGCGGCGGCACGTCCTCGGCGAACCGGATCGTGTTGTTCGGCTCGGCGAAGATCGCCTCGGCGACATCCGTGCCGACCTTCTTGGCGTCCACGTCGAACGCGGCCACGACCTCGACGTCACCGACGTGGTAGCCACCGAGCTCGACGTGCATGAGCCCCGGGACCTTCGCCGACGGATCGGCGTCCTTGTAGTACTCCAAGCCCTGGACGAGCGAGGATGCGCAGTTCCCCACGCCGACGATCGCGATACGGACCTTGTTCACGAGATGCGCTCCTTTCGCCGGGCTACGGCTTCGCTGCTTGAGCCCACGTTTCGCTGGGCTACCGCTTCGCTACTTGAGCCCACGTTTCCATGGGCTACCGCTTCGCTACTTGAGCCCGCGTTTCCATGGGCTACCGCTTCGCTACTTGAGCCCGCCCGTCCCCGAAGCGCCGCGCGGCGGCGCTTCAACCCCCCGGTCGGGACGTTCTTGATGCGCTCGGCGGCGATGAGCTGCTCGAGCCACGTGATGTCGGACTCGGTCACGCTGCGGTTGTGCTCGATCAGCGCGCGACCGTAGTCGTCGGTGCTCCCTCGGCCGGCACGGAGCGACTCCGCGATGGTTGCGAGCCGGTCCTGCAGCGCCTGACGGCGCCGTTCCAGCAGGCGGATCCGCGTCTCCGGCGGTAGGTACCGGAAGAACGCGAGACGCATCCGGAAACGGGCGTCCTCGCCCTGTGTGTCGTTCGGCGTTTCCTGGAGGAGCTCGAGGAAGATCTGCTCCCCTTTGGGCGTGATCCGGTAGACCTTCTTCCGGCGAGCGCCCCGCTCGTCGCCGGCCTCGGACTCGATCGCGCCGTCGTGCTCGAGGCGGCGCAGTGTCGGGTACAGCGAGCCGTACGAGACGCGCCAGAGGCCGCCAAGTGAGTCGCCGAGCTCCCGCGAGAGCTGGTAGCCGTGGATGGGTCGCTCTTTCAGGATGCCGAGGACCGCGAGTTCGAGCATGATTGAGATTTCCCTTCGTCGTAGCGAACCGATATATCGGCCCGGTATATCGAAGCGATATATAACCTGCCAGAAGGGGAGCGTCAACCCGGAGGCGGCTTGGCGAGGGCGGGCACGGGGTACCGCTCGCCGGCGAGGGCAAGTGCTGCTCCGATCAGACCCAATGCCGCGCAGACGATCCAGAGGCCACGCGGCGACCACCCGTAGATCGCCGTGCCACCGATCGGCCCGATCGTGAACGACAGCGAGTAGGTGATCCCGAGGGAGCTCTGATAGCGCCCTCGGAGATGTGGGGGCGCGCGGTCCGCGATGAACGCGGCCGTGCTCGGAGACCCGAACATCTCGCCGAAGCTCCAGACGGTCACCGCCACCGCCATCCCGACGCCGGTGAGGAGGACGCCGAAGCCGCCGTACCCGAGTCCGGTGAGGAGCACCCCGAGGGCGATCATGCGGATCCTCGGGTGTCGCATCGCGATCGCGGTCACCCCGAGCTCGAAGACGGCGACGATGATGCCGTTCCCGCCCTGGAGGAACCCGTACACGCGCTCCGGGAATCCGAGGTCGCGGACCCAGAGCGGGAAGGTGGAGTACCCCTGCGCGTAGACGAGCCCTCCGGCGAGGATCGCCCCGAGGACGAGGAGGAACCCCTTGTCGGCGAGGATCGCGGCCCGCGCGCTCCCGATCTGCCGGTCCTGCTCCTTCGTGCTGCGCGTGCCGTGCGGGAGCGCGACGAGCGAGATCACGCCGAAGACCACCGAGGTGGCGGCGTCGGCGATGAACAGCTCGCGGAAGTGCTCCTCGGCGAGGAGCCCGCCGATGGCGAGTCCGATCGCGAAGGAAAGGTTGAAGAGCAACCGGTTGAACGCGTAGGCGGCCACGCGATGCTCCGGGGGGATCAGGTCGGCGATCAGGGCGCCCGAGGCCGGCCGATGGAGCTCCGCGAAGTAGGCATAGACGATCACCACGCTGAGCACGGCGAGGAGCGAGCGCGCCTGGAGGAGGAGCAAGACGAGCGCTGCGGAGGTGATCATCGAGATCGCGATCGCGTTCCGACGTCCGATCCGATCCGTGAGCAGACCGCCCGAGAGCTGCGCGAGCATCGCTCCCACCCCGTAGCCGGTGATCGCCAGACCGGCTTGGGTCACCGAGAGGCCGTTCTTGGTGAGGTACAGGGCGAGGAACGGGAAGACGAAGCTTCCGAGTCGGAGCACGAACGTGCCCGCGAACAGGATCCACGCGGTGCGCGGCATCGCGCGGAAGCTGTCGCGGAGCCGTGGACCTCGCTCGGCGGGTGAGTTCACTGCCCGCCGGGTCGGTGGTACGCCGTTACGGACGGGGGCACTTCGAGTCCGTCCCTGAGCTGGGGATCGGGTTCGGGTTCACCGGGCCGCGTATCGAGCGGCAGCACGCCCGCCCAGATCGGGAGCTCCATGTCTTCGGCGTCGTCCTTCGGCGGGCCTGTGCGGACCTTGGCGGAGGCTTCCTCGAGCGGAACCGCGAGGAGGAGGGTCTGCTTGTATTCGGCGTCCGTCGGCATCCGGGCCTCGTGCTCACGCCCGGGGGCGACGTGGGAGGTGATCGCCGTGGCGGCGGTGTGGAGCTCCTCGGGATCGGTGACCTCCCTCGCCGTGCCGAACACCACGACCGAGCGGTAGTTCATCGAATGGTTGAAGGCGCTCCGCGCCATGACGAGACCGTCGACGATGGTCGCCACGATGCAGACCTCGGCGCCGGCACGGAGCGCCTTCCACGCACGAGCGGCCTTCGAGCCGTGCAGGTAGACCGTGTCGCCGACTCGGGCGTGGATCGTCGGGAGGCATCGCGGGGCGCCCTCGGTATCGTTGAAGGCGACGTGGCAGATCAACGCTTCGTCGAGGATGGCGTCGATCGTCGCGCGGTCGTAGTCCCCCCGTTCGGGGTGACGGTGGACCTGGGTGCGCTGGGTGGGCGCAGACATGCGGGAGAGCATCCCACAGTCGGCGCGCACTCCGGACAGGAACAGGTCGTGTCGCGCTCGCGCTAGAATCCGCCGCACATAGGTTCACGTGCCCGAGTGGCCGCGAGCGTGATAGCGCGAGCGGCCGGACGGCTCGGCGGGCGTATCCCGTTCGAGCCCGAAGAGGGAAGCCGGTGGGAATCCGGCACGGTCGCGCCACTGTGACCGGGGAGCGAACCCGACACGAACCACTGGGCCCGAACCATCTGGAAGGGCCCGGGAAGGGTCGGGGGAGCGAGGATCCGGAAGTCAGGAGACCTGCCCGAGCGCGAGAGGACCGTCGCCTTCGCGTGAAGGGAGACGCGCCATGTCTCATCGTTCCGTCGGCGGCATCGCTGCCGTCCTGTTCCTCCTCTTCGCCTCCTGTGGGGAGTCCACGACGCCGCAGGCCTCGCCGGAGACGCCGTCGCCGGTAGCGGCGTTCCCGGTCACGATCCAAGCCGCGAACGGAGACGTGACGATCGCCGAGCGCCCCGAGCGGATCGTCTCGCTCTCGCCGACGGCGACCGAGATGCTCTTCGCCATAGGCTCCGGCGAGCAGGTCGAGGCGGTCGACGACCAGTCGAACTACCCGGCCGAGGCGCCGGTCACGGATCTCTCCGGGTTCGAGCCGAACGTCGAAGCGATCGCCTCCTACGAACCCGACCTCGTCGTCTACTCCACGGAGCCGGGCAACCTCGGTGAATCGCTCGAGGGGCTCGGCATCCCGGCCCTCTGGCAGGACGCGGCAGCCACGCTCGATGCTGTCTACGAACAGATCGACCAGCTGGGCGTCGCGACGGGAAACGTCTCCGAGGCGGAGGAGGTGGTCGAGACGATGCGCGGGGAGATCGAGGCGATCGTCGGTTCGATCGAGCCGCCCGACCCGCCGCTGACCTTCTTCCACGAGCTCGACGACACCTACTACTCGGTCACGTCGTCAACGTTCATCGGACAGCTGTACTCGCTGGTCGGCCTCGAGAACATCGCGGACGAGGCGAAAGGCGCCGGTGGCGGCTATCCGCAGCTCTCGGCCGAGTACATCGTCGACGCCGATCCCGATCTGATCTTCCTCGCCGACACGAAGTGCTGCGGCCAGTCGCCTGGGACCGTGGCGAAGCGTCCGGGCTGGGATCGCATCGCCGCGGTGGAGAACGGGGGGGTGATCTCCCTGGACGACGACGTGGCATCGCGCTGGGGACCACGCGTCGTGGACTATCTGCGCCGGATCGCGGAAGCGGTGGCGGACGTCCTGGAGGAGAAGGCAGCGTGAGCCGGCGATCCCGCGCGATCGCGCTGGGCGTGGTGGTGCTCGCCGCGTCGTTCGTGGCGGGTCTGCTGGTGGGGCCGGTCCACATCGTCCCCGGCGCGGCGCTCCGATGGCTGATCTCCTTCGGAGATCAGCCATCGGAGATGTCCGAGCAGCAGGCGGCGATCCTCGCGAACCTCCGTCTGCCTCGCGTGATCGTGGCGGGGTTGGTAGGGGCGTCGCTCTCTGCCTCAGGCGCGGCGTACCAGGCCGTGTTCCGGAACCCACTCGCGGACCCGTACCTCCTCGGAGCCGCCGCCGGAGCGGGTCTCGGGGCGACGATCGCTGTCGTGTTCGGGCCCTCCGCGGCGTTCGCGGTCACGGTCCCGCTCGCCGCCTTCATCGGCGCGGTCGCCGGCGTGGGCATGGCCTACGGCCTCGGCCGGTCCAGCCTCGGAGGCCGCTCGTCGACGAGCCTCATCTTGGGAGGGATCGCCGTGGCGTCCTTCCTCACCGCCGTGCAGACGTTCATCCAGCAGCAGAACGCGGAGACCCTCCGTCAGGTGTACTCATGGATCCTCGGGCGGCTCGGAACCACCGGATGGGACGACGCTCGGGTGGCGCTGCCGTCGGTCGTGATCGCGGTGACCACCCTCTGGCTCGTCCGCCGGCTCCTCGACGTGATCGAGGTGGGCGACCTCGAAGCCGAGAGCCTCGGCCTCAACGTAGGTCGCCTCCGCCTGGTGGTCGTCGTGGCGGCCTCGCTGGCGACGGCAGCAGCCGTCTCGGTGGCGGGACTCATCGGGTTCGTCGGCATCATCGTCCCGCACACGGTCCGGCTCCTCGCGGGGAGCTCCTACCGGCAGGTCCTCCCGCTCTCGATCCTGTTCGGCGCCGCGTTCCTGATCCTCGTCGACGTGGTGGCTCGCACCGCCGTCGCGCCGGCCGAGATCCCGATCGGCGTCATCACCGCGTTCGTCGGCGCACCGTTCTTCGTGCTCGCGCTCCGCCGGAGCGGAAGGAGTGCTGCGTGACGGCGCTGCCCGATCGCAACGGCCACGCGGTCGCGCTCGACGTCGAGGGCTTGGGCGTGCGTCTCGGCGGTCAGGAGATCCTGCGAGGCGTGACCTTGGACGTCACGACGGGATCGTGGGTGTGTGCGATCGGACCGAACGGCGCCGGGAAGACGACGCTCCTGCACGCCGTGGCGGGCCTCGTGCCCTTCGAGGGCCGCGTCGGTCTCTGGGGAAGGGATCTCGGCGCGTACCCACGACGCGAACGAGCTCGCCTGGTCGCGCTCGTCCCGCAGCAGCCGGTGATCCCCGAAGGAGTCTCGGTGGAGGACTACGTGCTCCTCGGTCGCACGCCCCACCTCGGCGTGCTCGGGACCGAGCGACGGTCGGATCGCATCGCCGTGGAGGAAGCCCTCGATCGACTCGAACTCGCCTGGGCGGCGGAACGCCGACTGGACACGCTCTCGGGAGGGGAGCTGCAACGGGTCGTGCTCGCCCGTGCGCTCGCGCAGGAAGCGCCCCTCCTCCTTCTCGACGAGCCGACGACGGGGCTCGACCTGGGCCATCAGATCCGGGTCCTCGAGCTCGTGGACGAGCTTCGCCGCGAGCATGGGTTGACGGTCCTGTCGACGATGCACGACCTCACGCTCGCGGGCCGGTTCGCGGATCGGTTCGCGCTGTTGTCGCAGGGACGGCTCGTGTCGAAGGGATCTCGAACCGAGGTGCTCGACGCCGCGGTGATCCTGGAGCACTTCGGCGCGAGCGTCCGGGTGATCGGCGACGGTGACATCGGGTGGGCGGTCGTGCCCGTCTCCCAGCGGGGTGCGTCGTGACCGACAGGCCCGACGATCCGCCCACCGAAGGACCCGCCCGGGCTCCGAAGCGCGTTCCGTCGCGCGTGCTCGTGCATACGGGCGACGGCAAGGGGAAGACGTCGGCGGCGATGGGTGTCGTGATGCGCGCGGTCGCCCGCGGATGGCGCGTGTCGGTCGTGCAGTTCGTGAAGGACGGCCGGTGGAAGACGGGCGAGGAAGCGTCGGCCCGCGAGCTGGGTGCCGACTGGTGGTCGATCGGCGACGGGTTCACCTGGGACTCGACCGACATGGATCGGACCGAGGCGATCGCTCGTGAGGCCTGGGCTGCGGCACGGAGCCTGATCCAGGCGGGCGAGCACGAGCTCGTCGTGCTCGATGAGATCACGTACCCGATGAATTGGGGATGGATCGATGCACGGGACGTGACCGAGACGATCCGGAACCGGCCGCCGCACGTGAACGTGGTCGCCACCGGACGCGATGCGTCGCAAGCGCTCTGCGGGGTGGCCGACACCGTGACGGAGATGGCGAGCGTGAAGCACGCGTTCGACGCAGGTGTAGGTGCGATGCGCGGGATCGAGTTCTGATGGGCCTCACGGTGCTGCTCGGAGGCGCTCGGAGCGGGAAGTCGCAGCTTGCCTCGAGGCTCGCGTCCGAGGCCCAGCGGCCGGTCGTCGTGATCGTGACCGCCGAGGCTCGGGACGAGGAGATGACGGAGCGGATCCGGCGCCATCGAGAGGCGCGGCCGGCAGCCTGGTCGACCGTCGAGACGCCCGTCGACCTGTTCGCGGCCGTCGAAGACCTGGAACCGCATGCCTTCGTCGTGCTGGATTGCCTGTCGCTCTGGGTGTCGAACGCGATGGAGTCGGGGTGGGACGACGATCGGATCGCCGATGAGGGGCGCGAGATCGCGGCGGCGCTCGCGAAACGTCAAGGGAGTGCGGTCGTCGTGAGCAACGAGGTCGGCCTCGGCATCGTGCCGGTCAACGCGCTCGCACGTCGCTACCGGGACACGCTCGGCCGGGTGAACGCGACCTTCGTCGGTGAGGCGGGTCGCGCGTATCTCGTCGTCGGAGGGAAGGCGCTGGCACTCGAGGACGTGTCACTCGCGTGATGCAGCGGGTTCGAGGAGGCGGTGGCGCGGATCCGACCACCGGACGGGGACGTGGCGCGAGAGGCCGCACGGTTGCTCGATGCGAAGACGAAGCCCCCGCGGAGCCTCGGCCGGTTGGAGGAACTCGCCTGCAGGCTCGCCGCGATCCGAGGCGAGGTGCCCGTCGGCCCGCTTCCGCCCGCGATCGTGGTCGCTGCCGCCGATCACGGCGTGGCGAGCGAGGGGGTGAGTCCCTACCCGCAGGAGGTGACCGGTCAGATGCTCGCGAACTTCGCGAGCGGCGGCGCCGCGGTGGCCGTGCTCGCACGCGAGGCGGGGGCTCGTCTCGTCGTGGTCGATGCCGGCGTCATCGGCCCGCCCGCCGTCGACGGCATCCGATCGGATGTCGTGGATGGCGTTCGCGGCACCGGTAACATCGCGGTCGGTCCGGCGATGACGCCCCATGTCGCGTACCAGATGGTCGATCGAGGAGCGGTCCTGGTGAACGAGCTCGCCGACGACGGCGTCGGGATCCTCGCCGTCGGCGACATGGGCATCGGCAACACCACGGCGGCGAGCGCGCTGTGTGCGGCCCTCCTGCCGGCGGATCCTGTCGAGACATGCGGGCCGGGAACGGGGCTCGACGAAGCGGGTGTCTCCAGGAAGGTGGAGGTCGTTCGGAGGGCGCTCGCCGTGAACGCGCGCGGCGCGGAAGGGTCCGATCCGATCGCCGTGCTCGCTTCGATCGGCGGTCTGGAGATCGCGTATCTCACGGGCGTGATCCTGGGTGCCGCCTCGCGGCGGGTGCCGGTCCTGCTGGACGGCTTCGTCACCGGTGCCGCGGCACTCGTCGCCGCGGCCCTCTCGCCGGACGTCGCCGGCTCATTGATCGCGGCGACCCGCTCGCCGGAGCCGGGACACCTGCTCGTCCTGGAGAGACTCGGGCTCGAGCCGCTCCTGGACCTCGGGCTCCGGCTCGGGGAGGGTTCCGGCGCCGCGCTCGCGCTGCCGTTGATCCGCTCTGCGATCGCGATCCTGTTGGACATGGCGACGTTCGAGGCGGCGGGTGTCAGCCGTGCGTGACGTGCTGCGCTCGGCCGTGGCCGCCGTAACCTTCCTCACCGCCGTGCCGATCGGTCGGCGGACCGAGATCGGTGCAGCAGAGCTCCGTGGCAGCCTGATCCTGTTCCCCGCCATCGGCGCGCTGATCGGCGCGCTGACGGCGGCCGTCGCCTGGGGGGCTGCCATCGCGCTTCCTCCGTTCCCGGCGGCCACGCTCGGCGTGGCCGCCGGAGCCCTCGTCACCGCGGCCATGCATCTCGACGGCCTCGCCGACACCGCCGACGGGATGGGTGCTGCGCTCGCGGGCGGAGATCCGTCGGCGGCGATGCACGATCCAAGGCTCGGCGTGTTCGGCGGCGCCGCGCTCGCCCTCGACCTCCTCCTGAAGGTCTCGGTGCTGAGCGCGCTCGTCACCGGACCCCGGTTCCCGATCGAGGCGATCGCGGCAAGCGCCCTCGGGCGCGCCGCCGCGATCGCCCTCATGACCGCTTTCCCGTACGCCGGTCCCGAGTCCGGGACCGGCGGGTGGATCCGGGGGACGGCTCTCGCGCCCTGCCTCGTGGGGATCGCCATCGGCGTCGGTCGTCGGCTTCCTCACGGTCGGACCGGCGTTCGGCGCGATGGCCGCCGCCGGCGTGGTCGTGGCGGCCGTCATCGGACGATGGTCACGCCGCCGCCTCGGCGGCGTGACCGGAGACACGCTCGGCGCGACGGTCGAGCTCACCGAGACGCTGGCATTGACCGCTGCCCTCGCGTTCCGCTGAAGGCTCGGGCGGTCGTCGGACGGAATCGTCGAGGACTGAAGAAGGCGGTGGTGAGTACGAGTCCTCAGCTTCCGGACGCGTCAGCCAGGAGGGTATGCGTGCTCTCGGTGTCAGCTTCCTGACAGGTTCGTGTGGACCTTCATGCCTAGGTCTGTTCCTTCAGGTAGCGCTCGATCTCCGTGGCCAGCTCGTCGCCGGTCGGCATCCGTTCCTCACTGGCGAGCGCTTCCAGCCGTGCCAGGTACTCGCGCGAGTCTTCGTCCTCCGCGATCGCCGCATCCAGACGTTGACGCTGCGCGACGGCGTCGTCGCCCAACGTTCCCAGCGGGATCGTCACCCCGAGGCGCCGTTCCAGATGCTGGAGCAGCGCCAGCGTGGCAGGCGCGTAGGCCGCGGCGCCGATGTAGTGCGGCACCTGTGCGTAGTAGCCGATCGCGGGGATGCCGGCCCCCGCCACCGTCATCTCCACCGCCGAGAGCGCGGCGGCGGGCACCCGCAGGACCCCGCCCGGGCCCTGCTGCTCTCCGTCCCGCAGCGACGCGCCCGTCGAGGCCGTCGCGAGCACGGGCACCGGCCGTGTATGGGGCACCGCCGCCGGGATCGCGCCGAGGCTGATCCATTCGACGACGCCCAGCCGGCGCGCCAGCTCCACGAGGTCGTCGCCGAGCTGCTTCCACTTGTAGTCGGGCTCGGGTCCGACGAGGACGAGGATGTCGCGATCGCCCACGCGGATGTGCCTCAGCAAGATGTCCGGCCACTGGATGCGTGCGAGCACCCCGTCCACGACGTCGAGGACCGGCCGGCGGGCCCGATAGTCGTTCAGCGAATCGACGTCGAAGGAGGCGACGACCCGGCCTTCCTCCGCCACGTGATTGGCGCACGCGGTCGCCGCGCCCGCTGCGTCGATCCATCCGTCGAACGCCGCGAGCAGGACGGGCGCCGAGAGCATCGGGATCGGGTCCTGGAGTCGGTAGAGGCTCACGCTTCGAGCATAGACCTCACGGCGAAAGAGCCCCCCGGCGGCGTCTCGACGTACTAGTGACGTGAGGCCGGCGGCAACGGGACGCAGACCACCGTTGCGGTTCCTTGCCTTCCCGGTGCGGTTCCTTGCCTTCCCGGTGCTCGCGGGCGTCCTCGTCGCCTGTTCGGGCGATGTGATCGGCGAGTTCCCGTCGCCACCCACGCCGGCGATCACCTCGTCGCCGACGCCCGAGCTCGACGAAGGGATCCTGGCCGAGATCGCGGTGGACGGAAGCCCGTGCTACCTCGCCGAGGCGGCAGATCGCATCTGGGTCACGGGCTTCGACGGCGACGAGCTCCACGAGATCGACCCCGCGACGAACGAGGTGATCCGGACGCACCGGATGCCCGGTGGCCCGTGCGGCATGGTCGAGCGCGACGGCACCCTGTGGATCGAGACCCAGAACGCCCTCGTCGCCTTCGACCCCCAACGCGGCGAGGTGATCCACAGGTCTCGGATCCCCGGTGGCGTCTTCGGCGTCACCTCGACCCCGACGGGGCTCTGGGGCGTCGCGGGACAGGGCGAGCAGGTCGTCCAGATCGACCCCGCGTCGGGGCGCGTGGAGGGCAGCGTCGACGTCGAAGGGCCGATCGGCGGCCTCGCCGTCGACGGCGACCAGATGTGGACGGTCGCGGCCAGGAGCGCGCTCGTGCGGATCGATCCCAGGAGCCTCTCGATCGCCGATCGGATCGAACTCGACTCCTACGAGCCGGAGGGGCTCGCGATCGGCGGGCATTTCCTCTGGGTCTCGAGCTCATTCGAGGGAAACGTCCTGCGTGTCGACCTTCGGACGGGGAAGGTTCGGGACCGTCTCCCCGTCGACGGCTCCCTGTTCGGCGGCGTCGTCATCGGAGACTCGTACTGGGTGTCCGGGAACAACGGCACGATCTTCCGACTGGAGGCCGGCAGCGGCGAGGTCGTCGACCACTTCGATCTGGTCGGCTTCGGCCCCTTCCCGGCCGCGGGGAACCTCTGGACCGTGGACTTCCTCTCCAACACCGTCTTCCGGCTCGACGAGGGTGTGAACTAACCGGATAGACCATCCGACCGTGGTCCGATCCCGGTCTCTTGGCCTGGGTCTTCTGGCCGATGCCCGCATCCCGTTCGGGGGATAGTCTCGATCCGAGATGAGCGAAGACCATGTCTACCGCGTCCACCTCGCCGATCCGGGCGGAGGCGTCGCGATCCAAGACGTGCCGACGGACTCGTTCGAGGCGACCGAGCGCGGGATCATGTTGAACGGCAGGACGATCGTGCCGTGGCATCGGGTGATCCGATACGTCCGCGACGTCGTGCAGCCGCTCGGAGAGCCGGAGCTCATGACGCATGCCGAGGTCCGGGCCTGGCTGGATGACGGCTCCGAGTCCGGCGAGACGCTGCGGGTCCGCGCGGATCGCTTCGATCCCGGTCCGTGGACGGCGGACCTCCTCGTGGTCGATGCCGTGAACATCGAGGCCGCCACCATCCACCTGAAGAAGATCCACGTGCCCTGGGGACGGATCCTCGAGTACGAGCGCGTCCCGCTCCCGGTCAAAGACGCCGTGCCCGTCCGCCCCGACTGACGTCGGAACCGGATCAGGACTCGGGGCCGAGCACCGTCTTCAACGTGGACATCGCGTTCATCGCGGGAGGGAAACCGGCGATCGTCGCGGTCTGCAGGATGATCTCGCGGAGCTCGTCGGGGGTGAGTCCGGCCTTCAGAGATGCGCGGAGGTGCTGGGGGATCTGCGAGGAGCGCCCCGTCGCCACCAGCGCCGCGACCGCCGCGATCTCCCGGTCTCGAAGCGTGAGTCCCGGCCTCGAGTAGACGTCGCCGTAGGCGAACTCCACGATCGCTCGTCCGAGATCACCGAGGCCCTCGACCGTCGCGAGCGCCTTCTCGTCGTGCACCTCGAGGAACCGTTCCCGCCCCCGCTCGTACCGCTCCTCGCTCACCGGTGCTCCTTCCGCCGGGCCTCTTCGGGCCTATGGACTGACCCGGAGGCCGTCGAGCCCCCGGATGATGTAGTTGGGTCTGTACGCCGGCTCCTCGACCAGCTCCAGGTCCGGCATGCGCTCCAGCAGCGTCCGGAACGAGATCTGCAGCTCCATCCGGCCGAGGGCGGCGCCCAGGCAGAAGTGGATCCCGGCACCGAACGTGAGGTGCGGGTTCGGCTTCCGGTCCAGACGCAGCTCATCGGGATCGTCGAAGACATCCTCGTCGCGGTTCGCGGAATCGAACAGCAGCCCGAGCTCGGCACCCTTCGGGATCGCGACATCGTGGAGCTCGAACGGCTCGAGGACCCATCGCTCGAACATCGGGAGCGGCGTCTGGAATCGCAGCAGCTCCTCGACCGCCGTCGGGATGAGCGACGGGTCGGCGCGCAGCTCCTTCAGGCGATCGGGATGGCGGAACAGCGCCCACCATCCCAACAACGTGGAGTTCACGGTCGCCTCGTGGCCGGCGTTGAGGAGCAGCACGCACGTGCCCACGAGCTCGTCCTCGGTGAGGTGCTCTCCCTCTTCGACGACGTGGACGAGGGCCGAGATCAGGTCCTCGCCGGGCTGCGTTCGACGTTCGCGCGCCAGTCCTCGCAGGTACTCGGAGAACTCGACGCTCGCCCGGACGGCGTCTTGCTGCGACGACATCGGCGGGTTCAGCTCGTACATCTTCACGATGTCGCCGGACCACGGCCGGAGCAGCTGTTGATCGGACCGGGGGACACCGAGCATGTCTCCGATCACCGTGACCGGGAGCGGCTCGGCGAGCGTCGGCAGCATGTCGAACGCTCCCGTCCCCGCGACGTCGTCGACCAGCGTGTCGAAGATCTCCTGCACGCGGGGTCGGAGGGCCTCGACGAACTTCGGCGTGAAGGCCTTCGACACGAGCTTCCGCACCCGCGTGTGATCGGGCGGCTCCATGTCGAGGATCCCGGCGTTGATCAAGTCCCAGAACGGGTCGTGCTGCTCGGGCGGCGAGGGACGGCCCATCTCCTCGTGCGTCGCCATGTGGAGGTAGGTACGGCCGAACCGGCGATCACGCAGGAGCCTGTCGACATCCCGATACCGTGAGACCAGCCAGTGATCGGTCGCCTCGTCGTAGACGACGGGTGCGGAGCGCCTGAGCTCCTCGTACTCGCGGTACGGGTCCGCGATGAACCCCACGTCGGTCGGCGCGAAGCGCATGGACGGACGATATCGGGGATGGGTGCGACGAGCAGAGATCGTGCGAGGAGGCGCCGGTCGGTCAGCCCACGACGACGTCGGTCACCGGACACGCGAACTGCCACGTGTCGGAGGCGACGTACGCGGGTGTGGCGGTGAACCAGGAGGCGGGAACGGGCGCGGTGAGGGTCGACATCGTGGAGAGGTCGGCCTTCCGGTCGATGCGAAGCACGTCGACGCCGAGGTACGCGTCCGCGGTGTAGACGATGCTGCGCGACGGGTCGGTCGGCGACCAGTACGCCCCCCACGTCGAGCCGTTGGCCGGGAGGTAGAAGCCGACCTGCCGGATGTCTCTGGGGTTGTGCACGTCGAGGAACCGCGTGCCCTGCTCGTACCAGCCGACCGCCGCGAGGTCCTTCGAGACCTCGAACCAGTGCGACGAGCAGTTGACGGTGGCGGCTGCCTTCGAGTCCGAGCCGTTCAGCTCGGTCATCCACGTGTCGAGGGGCTTGAGCCCGCCGACGCTCATCCCGATCGACCACGTCTCGAACTTGCCCTGGCCGCGGCAGCCGCCCGGCGGGACCTCGTCGGTGTCGATGTAATCCTCTTCCGTGATGAGCAACGTGTTCCCGGTCCGCTTGGAGTTGTGGAGGATGAAGTCGTTGTAAGGCGAGGGGTTCACAGCCGCAGCGCCGGTGGAGGAGACGAGCTTCGGCGCCAGGGGGTCCGCCGTGAGCTGGTACCCCGCGGCGCCGCCCCCGCCGGTTGACCAGAGCACGCCTTTCGAGTCGCGCTCCGTGTCGTGAGAGACCCGGAAGTTGGCGGACTTGGAGGCCTCGGACTCGAACTTCCCGAGCGAGCGAGGCGCCGCCGGGTTCGACATGTCGAAGACCTCGACGCGATCGCCGCCGTCGAGCCACATCTGTGAGCAGTCCGCGCTCACGAAGTTCGCGATGTGGCCGGCACCGCGACCGTTGCCCGTCAGCCCGACGGGAGTGGCGGATACCAGGGCGGGGAGCGAAGGCGTCGAGATGTCGAACGCGTACAGGACGGATCCGAGGTCGCGGTACTCCCGGTCGTTGGTGATGAGGAGGGTGTTCCCGCAGAGATCGACGTCCTCGTTCTCGAAGTGCGGGAGCGGATGCCCCCCGACGATCACCGGCGCGGCCGGCACGGCGATGTCGAGGACCGTGAGGCCCTGCGGACCGGTGACGAACGCCCAGTGATCCTTGAAGACCATGCCGAGCGCCGGGCCGGTCGGCACGTTGCCCAGGAGCTGGACGTTGGATGACTTCGCGAGCGGAGGCAGGCCCGGCCCGATGGCTTCTGCGGGTTGCATCCCGAGGGCGATCACGATGGCCGCCAGCGCTACGAGGGCGCGCATGCGAGATGCCTTGCGTCCGTTCACCGTATCCCGGGGTACCCCCATCTCGCGGCCTCCAAACCTCCGTTGTGTTGCCGCCGGGTCGGCCGGGTACCGGTGAGATGAGGACCCTCATGGGAGGTGAGGTCATGGCGAGCACGAAGCAGGTACGAGCCGCCAAGCGGAACATCAAGAGCGCCCAGAAGGCTGCGCGGAGCAAGCGCACCATCTCGAAGCTCCCGAAGGCGGTCCGGCAGGATCTGGGACGACAGGCGGCCGCCGCGAGACGGCGCGGCGGCGCCCCGGGACGCGCCCTCGAGGATCGGACGCGTGAGCAGCTCTACGAGCAGGCGAAGAAGGAGGGGATCCCCGGCCGCTCGAGCATGGGCAAGTGGGACCTGGTCAAGGCCCTCCGGAGATCTCGCTAGAACCAGTCGTCGAAGGAACGCCTGACGGAGACGGCGAGGCGGTCGTTCCGTTCGCGAACGAACCAGGCCAGCTCCTCGCCGTCTCCGCCTTTCGGCAAGGCGGCGCTGCGGCAGGCGATCGATCGTTCCTCTCGCTCCCAGGCAGCCGCCCCGATCGGCTGGGTTCGCTCCCATCCGATCTTCCGGCCCCGTGAGTCGTAGGGATAGGTCGCCGGGAGCGAGGCGGCGCGGCACCCGGCCTCCGTGATGACGTCGACGGCTCGATGCGAAGGGACATCCGTCTCGATCAAGACCGGTCGACGGTCGGGGCGAAGGTCGAGGAGCCCGTAGGGAAGACCCTCGAACCGGCCCAGGACCACCGCGCGCGCGACGGCGGGAGTGGCGCAGAGGTAGAGGACCGGGAAGGAATCCGGCGGGTTCCACCGGCCGCCTCGAAGGGCCGCGAACGAGGGATCGAGCGGCCGTCGCCAGTCCGGATGGGCGACCCGAACGAACCGGCCGGAACGCGCGATGTGGCGGAACCGCACGACTACGCGGTGCTCGCCCAGTCGAAGGAGCGCTCGACCGAACCGAGGAGCTCGTCGTGGCGGCCGTCGGCGATCAGCTCGAGCATCGATCGGCCGCCGTACGCGCCGGCGTCGGAACGCACGACGGCCGGGATCCGCGAGGGCTGCAGGTTGCCCTGGAGCAGGTCCGCGATCCGGAGGATCTGGAGCAGCTTGGGCTGCCGCGCCGGCGGGACGCCATCCTCCAGCCACTGCTGCACCGCCTGCCGCGTGACGCCGAAGAGCCGCGCGAGGTCGGAGACGGAGAGTTGCCAGCCGGCCATCAGCCGCCCGAGATCCGAGCCACGGCCCGCGAGCTCGTCCAGCACGGCGAGGGTGAATCGCTCGTAGTGGAGGGGCGTCGGCACCGGGGCGGGAGCCGATGAGACGGGGGAGGAGCGCATGCCGTCGATGATGCCGGCCGCCGCCGACAACAGTGCCTCGATCGGGCCGTCCGGGTGGAAGGGCGCGGTCAGGGCGACGTGGTCGAGCACGTCGGCCGCCGCCGCCGCCGCTTCGTTCGAGGCGAGCAGCGACCGAACGAGTCCTCGCCATGCCCTCGCGTAGCGGCGTGCGGCCGCGGCGTCGCCGTGGAGCGCCTTCGGCAGCGCACGCTCCACCTCGCGAACGAGGTCACCGGGGAGCTCGATCGTCGCGACCGTCATGCTCGCAGGGTACCGCAAGCGGAACGCAAGGGCAAGCGAAACGCAAGCGACCCCCAGCTTCCCGGTCAGACGGGGGGTCGTTCCGTCCCGGGCCGGTTGGCTTGGCCGGCTTCCTCGTCCAGATCGGCCATGGTCTCGGCGCCGCCCTCGAGCGGCTCGAGCTCGTCCTCTGCCTTCTCGTCGTCGGGCTTCTCGACCTGCGAGGGCTTCCCCAGTCCGAGCTCCTTGTCCGCGAGCTCGGCCTCCTCGGGCTGGCCGACGTCCATCGTGTCGCGTTCGGATCCCTCGGCGTTCGTCATGCACTCGCCTCCTCGGGTCGTTTCCCCTCTACCCGGCCGGCTCGCCGCGCACACTCGGGTCGAGCGATCCATCGTGATGTCTACCCGGGGAGCTCGATCATCGTGGGTCATGGCCCCCGCATATCATGGTCGGCATGCGGGGCGACCGGGTCGAGATCGTGGTGGACATCGGGAACGGCGTCCAGACCTATGAGATCGAGGCGACCCGTGCGGGACGCCGAGTCGAGGTCTCGACCGGGCGAGGCGTCGTGGAAGTCTCCGAGGTCACGCGCGGTGGCAAGGCGGTGCGGACGGGCCGTTTCATGTCGGCCCGCGTGGTCGCGCTCGTGGAGCACCCGGCCGAAGACGAGCCCGCGATGGGCCGGCCGACGGGGCGCAAGACGACCCGAGGACAATCCTCGCTGCTGTGATCAGGTACCGCTGACGCGTTCGTCGGCGCTCTCCGCTCGGATCTGCGCGAGACGATCGAGCGCGCGGCCGCTCCATCCTGCGATCTGTTGCTCGCCGAGCTCGCCCGAGATCCGGAGCGCGCTCCGGAGATCTTCCTCGCCTTCGTCCAGGCGCCCGAGGTCGCGGTAGCTGATCCCGCGTTCCGCGAGCGCGTCCGCCACCTCCCAGCGGGCGCCGAGCTCCTTGAAGATCTCGATGGCCCGGTCGAACCGAGGGATGGCCTCTTCGAAGTTCCCCAGATCCGCGTCGAGCCGTCCACGCTGCACCATCGTCACCGCCACGCTGAAGCGATCGCCCATCTCGTCGGCGAGCTCCCTGGCCTGTTCGATCAACGCGGCGGCATCTTCGGTGTTGTTCTGTTGCGCGAAGTTGATGGACAGCGCGGTCAGCGCTCGCACACGGGCCCACGTGTCGTCGTGCTCCTCGGCCAGCGCGAGCGCCCGGCGCCAGATCTGGTCCGCTTCCTCGAAGTCGTCCCGCGTCCACGGCACCCAGCCTGCGAACAGCAGCGACCTGGCCATCGCCCAGGCATCGTCGAGCTCGCCGGCCGCGGCGAGCGAGTCTGCCAGGAGCTGCTCCGCCTTCTCGAGGTCCCCGTCCACGTTGATCGCGATGTCCCCCTGGTAGCGGAGGGCGAGCGTGAGCGTCCAGGCGTCGTCGAACTTCTCGCCGAGCTCGACCGCGCGTGCCAGCGCCTGGTTCGCGGTCGGGTACTCGCCCAGCCAGTAGTGCGATTCGCCCGTTCCCGCGAGCGCGCGCCCCTCACGCGCCCCCCACGAGCTCTCGGGACCCGCCATCGCGAGCGCGCGCTCGTAGAAGTCCACGGCCGAGCGACTCTCCATCCGTCGGCGGGCGCGATCCCCGGCCATGATCAACGCGTCGACCGCCCGGTCCGGCACGCGACGATCCGCGGGATCCAGGTCGATCGAGGCCTGCGCGGCGCGCTCGAGATGGTCTGCGGCGTACGAGCGGTGCCCCGACTCCATCAGCGCGTCCGCGATCCGCTCGTGCAAGCTCAGGCGCTCGCGCTTGGGGAGACTCGCGTACGCGACCTCGCGGACGGTCTCGTGACGGAACCGCCAGCGAGAGATCCTGCCGCCGTCTTCGCGCACGAGGATCTCCGCGTCTTCGAGGCCGCGGATGTCGTCGGCGTCGGCGTCCGAGACCGTCGCCAGCTCCTCGAGGTCGAAGGAATAGATGAAGACGGAGGCGCGCCGGGCGAGATCCCGCAGCCGGTGACGGAGGCTGTCGAGGCGCGCGGCCACGACGGCCTGCACGGTCGGGGGGAGCGCGCGCCCGGAGCTCGCGGCCCCGTCCTGGCGGGCGCGGAGGACCATGCCGGTGGTCTCGACGATGAAGAACGGGTTCCCGCCGGTCCGGTCCGCGATCTCGGCGGCCTCGGATTCGCTGACATGCCCTCCGGCCGCCTCGCGGACCAACTCGAGGGCCTCGGGCCCGGGGAGCGGATCGAGACGGAGCGTGACGGCGTTCACGACACCCGAGCCCCATGCGGGCCGCTCCTCCAAGAGCTCCGGGCGGCCGAGGGCGATCGTGAGCGCGCGGTGGGGTGCGTTCCGTGTGGTGGTGACGCCGCGTTCGATCAGATCGAGCATCGGGGGGCGAAGCCCGTGCACGTCCTCGAACAGCAGGACCACGGGCCCGCGACCGGACAAGCCCTCGACCAAACTGAGGAATCCGCTCTGGACGTCCTGGACGAAGACGGACTCCTCGCGCTTGGGCGCGCCGAGCCCGATGGTGAGCCCAAGACGGCCGGCGATCCGTTCCGCCTCACTCGGCTCGCAGCAACCGTCGACGACCTCTTGGAGGCGCCGCATCGATTCCTCGGGCGGCATCTCGTCGTCGATGCCCGCGATGTCGCGGACGATCGCCGTGACCGGCGCGAACGTGGCGGTGTCGCCGTAGGCCTCCGCGCGCCCGCGGAGGACGGTGACGTCTGCGCCCAGTCCGGCGATCAGCTCATCGGCCAGCCGGGACTTGCCCACACCCGGCTCTCCCAGGATCGAGACGAGGAGCGGGCTGGACGTGGCGTTCACTCGGGCGACGCTCCCGCGAAGGATGTCGAGCTCGTTCGCGCGTCCCACGAACGGGATCGTCCGGCGTGACGACCGGGTGGTGAGCGCCTCCACCGGGTAGGCCGGCAGGGCGTCGGCGAAGCCCTTCGCCTCGACCTCCTGCCGGTCGCCGAACGAGACCGCGTCCTCGGTGAGGGCGTACGTGGTCGCACCCATCAGCACCTGCCCCGGCTGGGCCGCGGTCTGCAAGCGAGCCGCGGCGTTGACGACCTGGCCGGTGACGAGCAATTGCCCGGTGGGCCCGACGCCCGTGGCGGCCTCGCCGGTCTCGATCCCGACGCGGATCTCGAGCGGCTCGTCCAGGCCGAGCGACTCCTGGAGCCGATGCATCCGGTCGCGGATCGCGAGGCCGGCGCGGACGGCACGCACCGCGTCGTCCTCGCTCACGTGGGGCAGGCCGAACACCGCCATCACCGCGTCGCCGATGAACTTCTCGGGGTGACCACGCAACGCGCGAAGCTCCTCGCTGGCGGCGTCGAAGAACCCACCCAGGACCTCGCGGGCGCGTTCGGGATCGAGCCGCTGGGCGAGTCCGGTCGAGTCGACGAGGTCCGCGAACAGGACCGTCACCATCTTCCGTTCCTCGGTTCCGAGGGTCGTCGACAGCGGGGTGCCGCAGTTGGGGCAGAAGCGCGCGCCCTCGGGGAGGGGATGCCCGCAGAAATCGCATTCCATGGAAACCAGCATAGGAGGCACCGCTGACCCCGCAGGCGCGTGGGACCGCGCCCCGGGGGCGGCGATGCGAGACTCCGGACCCATGGAACCGACAACGTTCGAGCGGCCCGAGGACTTCCGCACGTGGCTGGAGCAACATCACGACAGCGAGCGGGAGCTGTGGGTCGGCTACTTCAAGAAGGGATCCGGCAGGCCGAGCATGACGTGGCCGGAGTCCGTGGACGAAGCACTCTGCTTCGGCTGGATCGACGGCGTGCGCAAGAGCATCGACGCGGAGCGGTACATGATCCGCTTCACGCCCCGCCGCACCGGGAGCGTCTGGAGCGCGGTGAACATCGGGCGTGTCGCCGCGCTCTCGGAACAGCGCCGCATGCGGCCTGCAGGGTTGAGGGCGTTCGAAGCGCGTCGCGAGGACCGCTCCGGCATCTACTCCTACGAGCAGCGCGACCAGGCCGTGCTCGAGCCCGCGTTCGAGAAGCGGTTCCGCGCCAAGAAGCGGGCGTGGGACTCCTTCGAAGCGATGCCCAGGTCGTACCGACAGGCGGCGATCCGATGGGTCATGACCGCGAAGAAGGAAGAGACCCGAGAACGGCGCCTCGCCACCCTGATCGAGGACTCCGCCGCCGGAAGACGGGTCCCCCCGCTCACCCGGCCGGGAGACCAACGACAAGGGTGACGGCTCGCCGGCCGAGAGCTACGTCGGGTGGCGGCCCGGGAACGGCCGAAGGCCGTTCCCGGGCCGATGAACCTCCGGCTACGTGCTCGTCTCGACGACGGTGGGAGTGGATCCCGGCGCGTCGTTCGGGAACAGAGCCAGGACCGACGGGTCGTCGCCCTCTTCGGCCGAACCGGCGCTCACCTCGATCGGATCGGAGCTGTCGCAGGCGCCTCCGTCCCAGAACCCTTGGCAGACGAGCGGGTCGATCACCAGGGCCGGGTTCGTCGCGTCGAGCACGAGGTCCCACGTCCCGGTGTCGCCGTCGATCTCACCCGCGGAGTCGCAGATGAATCCAGGGACGTCACCGGTGAACGTGCCCGTGCACGCCTCGACCCGATAGGAGAAGGCCGAGCTCTCGTCGGTCAGCCCGATCGCCCCCGCGTCGAGCACGAGACCGACGAGGTTGCTGTTGTAGTTGTTGTAGTCGGGGAAGTACAGGGCCGCGCACTCGGCGAACGGATCGTCCGCGGAGAGGTCGAAGAGACAGACCTCGCCCCCCGGCTCCGCCAGCTTCACGGCCATGTAGTCCGCCTGCAGATCGGGGTCGGCGAAGTCACCGTCGGCGCCGGCATCGATGAAGACGTCGACCTCGAGCGTCTCCGTGACGTTGTGCTCGGCCCAGGTCTGGACGCCGATCTCGACCGGCTCGCTCGGCTCGTCGTCGCTGGTGAGGAACTCGAGCCACGTGATGTCGAACGTCTCGTCCGTTCCCGTCGGAACGCCCTCGGCCTCGCCGTCGATCGTCTCACCGGTGAACGAGCGGGCGCCGACGGCAACCAGGTCCGCCTCGTTGCGGCTCCCCGCCGGATCCGTCGTCCCGAGCTGGTACAGGTCGGCGTAGGAGATCCCCGCGGCCGCCCCTTCGGTCAGCTCCATCGTGTCGGGGCCGTCGGTGAGGTCGAGGGAGGACTCCGAGAGCCCGTTGTCCGAGGTGGCCAGCGGCGCCACGTGCCACGGGAGTCGGAGCACGTCGCTCGGCTTCCCGCTCTGTTGCACCGTGACGGTGCCGTCCATGTTGGGGTGGAAGTAGTACCACCCGAACTGCTGCTGCTGCTCGGTGATCGGATCCGGGTCCACCGTGAGCCGGGCCCAGACCTGCTGCGTCGAGTCCTTCTTCAGCGTGAACGACTGGCTCGCGCTGAACGAGCTGCCGTCCAGCGAGAACGCCACTGACGTGACCGCAGGGTCGAAGTCCGAGTAGCGATCCGCGGCGCTCACGGTGTAGCCGTGCTGCTTCTTGGAGAAGTTCTTGACCTGGAAGCGCCGGACGTCGGACCACTCGGTCGGGGTCGGAGCGAACCCGAACGACAGGCTCCCCGGATAGGCGACCGAGTCGGCGGTGGCCGACTCGAAGGCCTGCACACGCCCGGCACCCATGGCGGTCGCGGGAGCGGGCGAGGTCTTGTCGGGGTTCTTCATCGCCGTCTCCGCCTGGTTCATGAGCACGGCCTTGATCTGCTCCGGGGTCCAGCTCGGGTGAAGCTGGCGGAGCAGGGTGGCGACACCCGACACGTGCGGCGCCGCCATCGAGGTGCCCGAGAACTGGATCGACTCGTTGCCGGTGCCCACGGCCGCAGCCGCGATGCTCAGGCCCGGCGCGGAGATGTCCGGCTTCAGATCGTGCGTGAGCCGGGCCGGGTCCCTCGGACGTGAAGCCCGTCAGGGCATCCTCGAATCCGGGAACGGGCTGGGGCACGTCGCCGATGGTCGCGTTGACGGTGACGGAGTTGAACGGCGGAGCGTTCGGGCTGATCTCGCCGCGGAGCGCCGCCCCGTCCTCCTGGGAGATCATGAAGGCCGGGATCGTGACGGCCTCTCCGCCGCTCCCCAGAGCCACCGGGGCGCCGGGGACGTTGTTGATGATGATGACCGCCGCGGCCCCGGCGTTCTGGGCGTTGAACGTCTTCAGGGAGCCGGCGCACGTTCCTCGGCGGACGAGGACCGTCTGACCGGTCAGCGAGCCGGGCGTCAACGGACTGCAGAACTGCGCCGTGTTGCTCGTGTCGACCGCCCTGCCGTCGAACAGGTCGTCCGTCCATCCTCCGGACGGGATGGCGGCCGACCATGACTGATGCACCGTCTGCCCGCTGTCAGGGAGCGTCGGTGCGGGCGGGGCGGTGGTGCTGTTGATCGCCAGGACGAGCGCGAGGAACTGATCGATCGACGCCGCGACGGCGACGACGCCTCGCGCGGTCGCGGGCGTGCCGGCGATGTAGGCGGAGCCGTTCGCGGCCTGGTTGCCCTCGTTCCCGGCCGAGGCCACGAACACGGTCCCGAGGTCGACGACGCGCTGCGCCGCCCTCGCCTCCAGCGAGTTCAAGGTGCCGTAGGAGACGCCGCCGGAGAAGGACAGGACGTCCACCGCGTCCGACACGTTGCCGTCTTGGTTGGGGTCGACCGCCCGCTCGTACGCGGCGACCAACACGTCGTCGGTGGAGTTCCCTTCGTCCCACACCTTGTAGGCGTACAGCTCGGCCTCCGGCGCGACACCCGATCCGACCTCGCCGGGCACCTCGAAACCGGCCACGGTGCTGCCGGTGTGCGTGCCGTGCCCGTCGGAGTCGAGCGGGTCGAAGTCGGGGTGCGGGGTGTCGTTGGTCGCGTCCGCGTCGAGCACGTCGTAGTTCTCACCGACGAAGTCGAAGCCACCGATCACCTTCTCGGTCGGGAAGCTGTCCGCTTCGATGAACGTCGGGTCGTTGGCCTCGTAGGCCGCGACCGTGCCCGCGCCTCCGAAGGAGGCGTGTGTGTAGTCGATCCCGGTGTCGACGATCGCGACCTGCATGCCCTCACCACGAACGCCGAAGGTGTCCCAGACCTCGGGCGCCCCGATGAACGGCACGCTCGAACTCAGTGACTTCTTGACGATCGCCACCGGCTGGACGGACCGGACGTCCGCGCGCTCCGCGAGGGCCGCGGCGGCCTGCGCCGACAGACGTGCGGAGAACGCGTTCGCGACCACCTTGTAGCGGAACAGGACTCGCCCGCCCTGGGATCTCGCTTGGGCGATCGCGCTCCCCTGCGAGCTGAGCGCTGCCGCGGCGGCACCCTTCTGCGCGGCCACGGTCACGCCGTCGCCGGACCGCTGGCCGCGACGCACCACGTCCGCAACAGAGTCGGTCTCCATCTCGACGAAGTAGCGGCCGAGCTGGCGCGCTCGAACGGCTGCGGGGAGGAACCCTTCTCGGAGGGTCGTCTCCGCGACCCTCTGGGAACGATCGGTCGCTCTCGGGCCGACCGGGGCAGACCGTCCGATGCCGCCCTGCATCATCAGGACGAGGGAGAGACCGGTCACGAGGGCGGAAGCACGACGAAGCCGCACGATGCTCCTCCTTAGATCGGGGGGTGTACTGAAGGATTCTTGCCAGGAGCCCGCGAGTTTGACAAACGGGCGCTTCGCCGCAGGTCAGCTCACGTCGCGGGCGTTGTGGTCGATGCCCTTTCCCGTTGCCGCCGCCGCCGTGGCGTCCTCTTCGATGCCCCAGCTCACGATCCGGCTCGGCCGGATCCGGATGAACTGCGGAGCGAAGTTCGGGAACCGCGGATTGATCTCCTCCCCGCCGGTCTCGTGCAGTTCCGACTCACCTCGGATCTCGACGGCCCGTGCCTGTCGCGGCGGCCCGATCACGTCGTCGACCAGGAACGCGACCTTCGGGTTCTCCTTGACGTCCCGCCACTTCTTCGAAGCGCCGAAGTTCAGTCCGCCGACGTCGATGGTGTCCTCGTCCTGGTTGTAGACGTAGGTCAGCGGGGTCATGTGCGGTTGGCGCTCCGCGTTCGTGGTGGCGAGACGTCCGAGCTTGTGCTCCCGCAGGTAGGAGATCTCTGCCTCTGTGAACACGCTCATCTCTCGCTCCTCCTCTCCGCGACCAGCTTGCGACGCGACCGACGAAGACGACAAGCACGACGGGGTCGGGCACGGATGCGCGAACCCCTGTGGCATCCTGTCGGCGGTGGCGGGCGACCCGATCTCAGGCGTGAGCGTGGCTGCGGCCTCGTCGTTCGGCGAGGACTTCGAGGGCGAGCTCGTCCTCCCGGGGAGCGCCGACTACGACGCGGCACGGGTCGTCTGGAACGCCCTGATCGACCGCCGTCCCGCCGCCGTCGCGCGCTGTGCCGGCGTGGAGGACGTCCGCAGGACCGTTCGCTTCGCGCGCGAGCAGGACCTGCCGATCGCGGTGCGGTGCGGGGGGCACAGCCTCGCCGGGTTCTCCACGTGCGACGACGGCGTCGTCCTCGATCTGTCGCTGATGCGGGACGTGCACGTCGATCCCACGCGACGCACCGCGCGGGTTGCCGGCGGGTCGTTGCTGTCGCAGCTCGACACTGCCGCCCAGGCCCACGGACTGGTCTGTCCGGTCGGGGTCGTCGGGCACACGGGCGTCGCAGGGCTCACGCTCGGCGGTGGGATGGGGCGGCTCCAGCGGCACTTCGGCTTCTCGATCGACAACCTCCGTTCCGTCGAGCTCGTCACGGCGGACGACCGCGTGCTCACCGTGAGCGAGGACGAGGAGCCCGAGCTCTTCTGGGGGATCCGCGGCGCCGGGCCGAACTTCGGGGTGGTCACGTCGTTCGAGTTCCAGCTCCACGAGCTCGGTCCCGTCGTCACGCAGGGGTTCGTCGACTACCCCGCCGGGCGGGGCCATGAGATCGCGGCGCGCGTCCGCGACTACCTCGAGACGGCGCCGGACGAGGTCTTCGTGTCGTTCGGGGTGACGACGGGGACGGAGGAGGACGGCGAGGACCTCGTCGGTCGTCCCGTCGTCTTCGTCGGCGCGACCCACTCCGGGCGGATCGACGACGCCGAGGAGGCACTCCGTCCACTCCGGGACCTCGGGCCCGTCGTCGACACGTTCCGACAGGTCCCCTACCTGGAGCTGCAGACGTCGGGTGACGAAGACATGGCGTGGGGCAAGCGGTTCTACATGAAGGGCGGGTTCCTGGCCGAGCTGTCCGATGACTTCGTCGACGCCGCGCTCGCGAACGTCTCGACATCGCACGGCGCGATCACGCTCTGGGCCCAGGGCGGCGCGATCTCGCGCGTCCCCGAGGATGCGATGGCGTTCACGGGCCGGGAGGCGCCGTTCTGGCTCGGGGTCGAGGCCGACTGGGACGACGCCGCCGAGGACGACGCGATGATCGAATGGGGCCGCATGACGATGGCCGCGCTCGAGCCGTTCACGGCGGCCGGTCACTACGTGAACGACGTGGTCGAGACCGGTCGGGACGTCGTCCGGAGCGTCTACGGCGATGCGAAGTACGAGCGGCTGGTCGCGCTGAAGCGTGCGTTCGACCCCGACAACGTGTTCCGGCTCAACCAGAACATCGAGCCGTGACGCCGATCCGACTCACGGGTCGACGGGTCACGCTCCGCAGCACCACCCCGGAGGACGCGGCGACCCTCACCCCGATCCGCAACGAGCCCGAGATCCTCCGCTGGTGGAGTCACCTCGCGCCCGGAGAGATGGACGAGTTCGTCGCCGACGAACACTCGCTCACGATCGTGGTCGACGGCGAGGTCGTGGGCGCCGTCCAGTACGGCGAGGAGGACGACCCGATGTATCGGCACGCCAACATCGACGTCTACCTCACGGCCTCGCGGCACGGGGAGGGGCTCGGATCCGAGGCGGTACGCGTGCTCGCCCGCTACCTCATCGAGGAACGCGGACACCATCGGCTCACCATCGATCCGGCGGCCGCCAACCGCGCGGCGATCCGCGCCTACGAGAAGGTCGGGTTCCGCCCGGTCGGGGTGATGCGCTCCTACGAGCTGGGACCCGACGGAACGTTCCACGACGGGCTCCTGATGGAATTGCTCGCGGGCGAGCTCCTCGAGGAAGAAGGAACGCGATGACGCTCGGGTCCGACGTCGACCGGTGGCTCCGTGAGACGAACCCGCCGCTGGAGTCGACGTTCCGGCGCGTGACGGAGCTCATCCTCGCCTCGGATCCGCGTCTGACCGCGTACCTGAAGAACGGGACGGTGCAGTTCGCGTACGAGGGCGACCTCGCCGCGTTCGTGCAGCCGAAGGGCAAGCGTGTCTCCCTCATGTTCTATCGGGGCGCGAAGGTCCCGGGCGATTTCCCGCACCTCGAGGGCGACGGCCCGACGGCTCGGTTCATGCGGTTCGACGATCTCGCGGACGTGCGTGCCAAGACGAAGGAGCTCCGCGCGCTGGCGAAGGCGTGGTGCCGGCTCATGGGGCCGTCTTGACATGTGACCATTCGGTCACCTATCCTCTCGTCCATGACCGACGACGATCGGGTCTTCAAGGCGCTCGGCGACCCCACGCGACGCCTCCTCCTCGACCGGCTCTTCGAGCGTGACGGCCGAACGCTCACCGAGCTCGAGTCCGGGCTGGAGATGACGAGGTTCGGGGTCATGAAGCACCTGCGGGTCTTGGAAGAGGCCGATCTCGTGGTCACCCGCCGGGCAGGCAGGGAGAAGCTCCACTTCCTGAACCCCGTGCCGATCCGGCTGATCCACGACCGGTGGATCGACAAGTACCGGGAGCGTCAGGTCTCGGCGCTGGCCGACCTGAAGCACGAGCTCGAGAAGGAGGACACGGCATGACGACCGATACCGAGACGATGGTGACGACGCAGGTCTACCGGGTGTACATCAAGGCGGCGCCCCAGGCGGTGTGGGACGCGATCACGAAGCCCGAGTGGACCGAGCGGTACGGCTACGGCAGCCGCGTGGAGTTCGACCTGCGCCCGGGCGGCCGCTACCGCGCGTTCTCGACCGAGGAGATGAAGGCGGCTCGGGCCGAGATGGGCGGGGCTCCGACACCAGACGTGATCGTCGACGGCGAGGTGATCGAAGCGGACCCACCGCACCGTCTGGTCCAGACCTGGCGGATGCTGATGGATCCCGGAACCACGGCCGAGGGCTTCACGCGTCTCACCTACGAGATCGTCGAGACCCGCCCCGGCGTCAGCAAGCTGACGCTCACGCATGAGCTCGAAGGAGCCCCTCGTCTCGCGACGTTCGTGGGCGGAGATATGGAGAGCATCGGCGCCGGTGGTGGCTGGGCCGAGGCTCTGAGCGATCTGAAGACGCTCCTGGAAACGGGCTCGTCGTTCTACGCGGAGTAGGGGTCAAGGGCGGGGCGCGGCGCCGCGCCACAGGCGCCGCGCCCCCGTCCTACGCGGGCGGCAGGTTCTGGTTCAATCGGAAGAGGTTGGTGGGGTCGTAGCGGCTCTTGATCTCCCTGAGGCGGTCCCACGTCGGTCCCGGGTAGGCGTCGCGGACGCGCGCCTCGCCCTCGTCACCGAGGAAGTTGACATACGCCCCGGTGTCACCTTGGCGCAGCGCTCCGGCGAAACCGGCAACCCACGCCTCGTGCGTCGCCGCTTCGTGGGGATCCTCGTAGAGCGCCGCCAGGTTCACCATGATCCGGCTCTTGCGGTGGGCGAACGCGGTCGCCTCGACCGGCACCCGACCCATCGCGCCACCGAGCACCCGGAGCTGTGCCACCCGCATCGACGCCGTCGAGGTCTCGAGGTGGTCGAGGATCGTCCCCGCCGTCCCGGGGCCGACCGCGTCGGCGAACATCGTGAGCCCGGCCGCGACGGGGTGGTAGTCCTCTTCGGCCGGCATGTAGATCTCCGGATAGGGGATCGGCCGAACCATGTCGGCGATCGGCTCCGCGAGCGCACGGAACGGAGCGAGGACTCGCTCGCCCTCCTCCGGTGCACCGGCGTACGCCATGAGCGCGAAGATGACGAGCTTGCCGTGCTGTTCCTCGGGCACGAACGGCATCGGCGGTGCGGGCATCACGTTGGCGATCGTCGACAGCTCCTCGGGAGCCGACTCCGCCTCGGCGATGAACGAGGCAACGATCTCGGGAGTCGCCGGCAAGAACAGCATGCCGCCGACGATCGTGCCGACCTCGTGCAACCGGAACCGGAAGCGTGTCGCGACGCCGAAGTTGCCGCCTCCGCCGCGGATCGCCCAGAAGAGGTCCGGCTCGGAGTCGGCGTCGACCTGGTGGACCTCGCCGTCCGCGGTGACGATCTCCGCCGCGAGGAGGTCGTCGATCGTGAGGCCGTGTTTGCGAACCAGGAACCCCACGCCGCCGCCGAGCGTGATCCCGCCGATCCCGACCGAGCCCGTGTCGCCGAACCCGGTCGCGAGACCGTGGGCACCCGCCTCGGTCGAGTACTCGACCGCGGTCAGCCCCGTGTCGGCCCACGCGGTGCGCCCCTCGACATCGATGTCCATCGCCTTCATGTCCGAGAGATCGAGGACGATCCCTCCCTCGGAGACGCAATGGATGCTGTGTCCGCCACTTCGTACCGCGAGCTCCAGCCCCGTCTCGCTCGCCAGCGAGACGACCCGAGAGACGTCGGCGGCGTTCGCGACCCGGGCGATGACCGCGGGGCGGCGATCGATCCCGCCGACGAAGACCGTGCGAGCCTCGTCGTACTCAGGGTCGTCGGGCACGATCACGCGGCCGGTCAGGTCTTCGCGGAGCTTCGTGATCGACAGTGGGGGCGAGGTCTTCATCGGAGGCTCCTTCTGTAGGTTGCCAGACTTCTCGTGCGGTCGGTGGGCCTCTCGACCCAGCTCTTGGCTGACGGCCCGCATCTTGACAAGAAAAGTTGTCGGTGGCAAACTGACGCCATGTTGGAGGTGGCCGTGATCGAGGATCCCGCCGCGGCCGAGGTGTCGCTCGACCCCCTGCGGAGCCGGCTGCTCGCCGAGCTCGCGGAGCCCGGCTCGGCGACGATGCTGGCCGGCAGGGTCGGGCTCGCGAGGCAGAAAGTGAACTACCACCTCAAGTCCCTCGAGCAGCACGGCCTGATCGAGCTCGTGGAGGAGCGCCGCAAGGGCAACATGACCGAGCGGCTCTTCACCGCCACCGCGGCGTCGTACGTGATCTCACCGGCCGCCCTCGCCGCGGTGCAGCCCGATCCCTCCCGTTCCCCCGACCGGTTGTCCGCCCGCTGGCTGATCGCCGTCGCTTCACGGCTCGTCCGGGAGATGGGCGAGCTCGTCGCCGGCGCGACCAAGGCGCGCAAGCGGCTCGCCACGTTCGCGATGGACGGCGAGATCCGGTTCGCCTCCGCCGCCGATCGCGCCGCCTTCGCCGAGGAGCTGGCGAAGGCGGTGACCCGGCTCGTCGGCAAGTATCACGACGAGTCCGCCAAGGGCGGACGCGACCATCGCGTGATCGTGGCGGTGCATCCGACCCTGAAGCCAGAAGCCGAGACCGACGGACACGACACCAGGAAGGAGCCCTGAGATGGCACACCCGTTCGAGCTGACCCACGAGATCGAGGTCTCCGCGACGCCCGAGGAGGTCTGGGAGGCGATCGCGACCGGGCCCGGCGTCGACGCGTGGTTCATGGGCCGGAACGAGATCGAGCCGGGCGAGGGCGGCACGACCCGCATGATGTTCCGCGATTCTTCCGAGGAGGCCACGGTTACGGCGTGGGAGCCGCCGACGCATCTCGCCAGCCGCACGCACGAAGGTGAGGACGGCTCGGTCCACGCGTTCGAGTACCTCGTCGAGGGCCGCGGGAAGGGGAGCACCGTCGTCCGATGGGTGCACAGCGGCTTCCTGGGGGACAACTGGGAGCGGGAGTACGAGGGCCTGTCCGAGGGCGACCCGATGTACTTCGACAAGCTCCGCGTCTACCTCACGTACTTCCGCGGGCGGAAGGCGACACCGGTGAACGTGTTCGGCGGAGCCGTGGTCCCGGATCGCGACGAGGCGTGGGCGACGTTCCATCGTGCGCTCGGGCTCGACGGTCCCCCGGCGCTCGGCGACCGCGTCCGGCTGACGCCCGAGGGGTTCCCGCAGCTCGACGGTGAGGTGGACTGGCTCTCGCGGGACTTCCTCGGCGTTCGCACCGACGACGGGATCTACCGGTTCATGCACATCAGCGTGTTCGGCGGTCCGGTCGGCGTCGGCCATCACATCTTCGTCGAAGGGTTGGACCAGCAGGAGACCGAGAAGGCCTGGGAGTCCTGGGTCACGAAGGTGTTCTCGTAGGCTCGGGTCGAAGAGGGAGATGGAGATGGAGAGGGAGATGGAGAACGTCACGTCGAGAGACGGCACCACGATCGCGTTCGACCGGCTCGGCGAGGGACCGCCGATCGTCCTGGTGACCGGTGGGTCGGTCGACCGGATGTCGAACGTGCCGCTCGCACAGGAGCTCGCGTCCGACTTCACCGTCCTCAACTACGACCGCCGCGGCCGCGGCCCCAGCGGGGACACGCCGCCGTACGCGATCGAGCGCGAGGTCGAGGACATCGAGGCGATGCTCGAGGCCGCCGGCGGCTCGGCGAACCTCTACGGCACCTCGTCGGGTGCGGCGCTCGCCCTGCGCGCCGCGGCGGATGGGCTGCCGGTCACGAAGCTCGCGCTCTGGGAGCCGCCGTTCATCCTGGACGAGAACGCCCGGCCGCCGAAGGACCAGGTCGAGCAGTACGAGACGATGGTCGCGGAGGGACGCCGAGGCGACGCGGCCGAGTACTTCATGACCAAGGTCGTGGGGATGCCGCCCGAGTTCGCTGCGCAGGCGCGGACCGAGCCGTGGTGGCCGAACCAGGAGGCGCTCGCCCACACGCTCGCGTACGACGCGAGGATCATGGGCGACTACTCCGTGCCGACCGATCAGGCCGCCTCCCTGAAGGTCCCCACGATCGTGATTGCCGGAGGCGCGGACATGCCGTTCATGCGGGAGACCGCCCAGGCGCTCGCGGATGCGCTCCCGGACGGCCAGGTCCGGCTCCTCGACGGACAGGGGCACAACGTGGACCCGACCGTTCTGGCGCCGGTGATAAAGGAGTTCTTCGCGTGAGGGCGCTCGCGTGAGGACGCCCGCGTGAGGTTCCGAACCACGCTCGAGCAGGCGGGCAAGACGGCGACCGGCTTCGAGGTCCCCTCCACCGTGGTCGAGGGCCTCGGCGCCGGGAAGCGGCCGGCGGTCCGCGTCACTATCAACGGCTTCACCTACCGCAACACGATCGCCTCGATGGGCGGCCGGTTCATGGTCGGCGTCAGCGCCGAGAACCGTGCCGGGGCGAAGGTCGCCGGCGGCGACGTGATCGACGTCGACATCGAGCTCGACACGGCGCCGCGCGTGGTCACCGTGCCGAAGGACTTCGCCGCCGCGCTCAAGAAGGACGCGAAGGCGAAGAAGACGTTCGACGCGTTGTCCACCAGCAACAAGGGATGGCACGTGTCCTCGATCGAGGGAGCGAAGACCGACGAGACGCGGCAGCGACGGATCGCGAAGTCGGTCGCCGCGCTCCATGAGGGCCGCCCTCGCTGAGCCCGAGGACCCCGGCTAGGCTCCTTCGGCATGGCCGACGAAGAGACGATCGAGCCGGAACCCGACCGCGACCAGGAGCGAGCACGGATCGCTCAGCTCCTGGAGTCCCACGCGCCGCCTGACTGGGAAGAGCGCTTCGAGCGGGACCAGCTGCTCGACGCGATCATCGACACGACGCCGTTGCAGATGTTCGTGATGGCCGCGGACATCCGCGAATCGACGCTCTTGATGAAGGAAGCCGTCCGATTCGAGCAGTTCGCCAAGATCATGGACAAGTTCGTGTCCGCCGTTCGGAGCGGCATCGGGACGCCGGGCGGGTGGTTCGACAAGTTCACCGGCGACGGGTTCCTCGCGTACTGGATCGCTCCCTCGACCCCCAAGAAGGAGTATCAGCAGCGGTTCGTGGAGGCGGCGGGGAACCTCGCGCACACCGCCCACGAGCTCATCGAGCTCTTCCATCGACGCGTGCTCGAGGACTTCCGTCGCAACTCGCGGAACCTGTCCGACGGCGTCGGCCTCGCGATCGGTCTCGACGCGGGCCCGGGCTTCCTCGTGGAGATCGCCGGCGAGCTGACGTTGGTGGGGCCTCCCGTCGTGGGCGCGGTGCGGATGGTGAACGCGGCTTCGAGGCCGCAGGAGATCTTCGCCAACGTCTATCTGGGTGAGCACCTCCACGACGAACAGAACGGGGTCTACGAGGCGCTGGGCATGAGCGCCACGCGTGAGAGCCGTCCGACCAAGGAGTATCCGAAAGGTCAAGAGGTCTACTCGCTCACCTTCCGAAGCCCCGAGCCAGTCGAGCGATGAAGGTCGCGATCATCGGCACGGGGAAGATGGGCAAAGGGTTCGCGGCATCACTCGCCCCGAAGCACGACGTCGTCGTGGGGTCTCGCGATCGTGACCGGGCCGTGACAACCGCCTCCAAGGTCGGCGCGGCTGGCGGCGCGACATACGGGGATGCGGCCGTCGACGCCGACGTCGTGATCCTGACCGTTCCCTGGGAGGCGATGGAGGAGACGCTGCCTCAGCTCGGTGACCTGAAGGGGACGATCGTGGTCGACGTCTCCTATCCCTACAAGAAAGCCGTGCGCGAAGCCCTGAACGGGACCTCGACCGCGGAGGAGATCCAGAAGCGCCTTCCGAACGCGAGGGTCTTCAAAGGCTGGAACCACGTCCACGCTCGCCACCTGACGGAGCCGGAGGTCGACGGGATCGCTGCCTCGGTCCTCATCGCGGGCGACGACCCAGCGGCGAAGGACACCGTGTTCGCGCTCGCCCGGGACATGGGGTTCCATCCCGTCGACGTCGGCCCGCTGAAATCCACCCGCGAGCTCGAGCGGCTGGTCGGCCTGATGCTCTTCGTGAAGCTCGGACCGCTCCGGGTCCTGTCGAGGAACTAGCGAGAGTTATCTGGAGCCCCAAGCCGGCAAGGATTCATATGTCGGCGTGTCGGTGACTTGCTGCTCCGCGCCGCCTTCCACGTCGACCGTCCAGATGTCGCCGTCGCGGGTGAACGCGACGAGCCTGCCGTCGGGCGACCACGCCGCTCCCGCATCCGGCCATTGCAGATCCTTCGCAACGAGCCGCTCTCCGGAGCCGTCTGCCGCCGCAACCCAGAGCTCGTTCTCCCGACCCGGACCTACCGGTTGCACGTAGAGGAGGCGGTCTCCGCGCGGGGACCACCGGAAGTGCACGTCGCGGGTGAGACCGTCGAGGCGGACGACCGGCCGCAGGTCCGAGCCGGTGCTATCGACCGTCACGAGGCGCGAACCCGACTGGAACAGGATCCGATCTCCGTCGGGTGACCACTGCGGCGTTCCGTTCAGCTCGGGGACGATCCGCCGGAGACCCGTTCCGTCCGATCGGACGACGTAGATCCCGAAGCCCTCGTGGCCGTCGTCTGCCGGCGTGTCCCCGATGAACAGGATCTCGCTGCCGCCGGGCGACCATCGCGCGCCGAGGACGATCTGCTTCGGCTCGACGCTCACGCGTCGAGATCCGGATCCATCGGCGTTCATGACGAAGATCGCGGGCGCCTCGCCGAACGTGATCCCCTCCGTCCCCGGAAGCCGGCCGTCCGGGGTCCGCCGGAACAGGATCCGGGTCCCGTCGGGCGAAAACTGGGCGTCGAAGTCGTCCGCGTCGCCGTGCGTGAGCTGCTCCAGGCCGGATCCGTCCGCGTTGATCCTCCAGATGTGAACGTGATCGCCGGGATCGGTTCCCGGACCGCGAGAGAACACGATCGTCGAGCCGTCGGGAGACCAGCCACCGGTGAGGTATTCGGGGACGCCGTCGATCAGGGTCCGGAGATCGGACCCGTCCGCCTCTGCGGTCGCGAGCTGGATGCCTTCCGTGTTCCCTCCGAGCCGTCCCACGACGAACGAGATGCGGCCGTTCTCGACGCCGGACGATCCGCCTCTCACCCGCCCGTCGGGCGACGTGCCGACGAACGCGCCCCAGAGCAACGATCCGGAGAGCGAAACGAGCGCGAGAGCCACGACGGCCGCGGCGACACGACCGTTCCTTCCTCTCCGCTTCTTGATGCCCTCGACGTGATCGAGGGTGAAGCCGGGGTGGCCGAACGATCCGGAGGCGTCCCGAAGCTTGGTGCGAAGGTCATCCATCGTCCTCACCTGCCTGTCGTCGAAGCTCCGCGCGGCCTCGTGATGCCTGCGTCCGGACGGCGCCGGGCTGCATGCCGAGCGCTGTGCCGGCTTCCTCGGAAGAGAAGTCGAGGAGGTCGAGCAGCACGATGGCCGCACGTTGCTTGTGGGTGAGGCGACCGAGGCTCCGGAGCAAAACGTCCCGCTCTTCCACCATCGACAGTTCGTCCCTGTGGTCGCGCGGTCGGAGCTGTCGTTTCAACGCGAGCACGGAGCGCCGGTAGCGGCTGTGCGCGCCGTTCATCGCCGTCCGGTAGAGGTAGCCGGTGGGATCGTCCATCG